>JACDOA010000033.1 GCA_017656335.1 Thermosipho sp. (in: thermotogales) | reverse complement strand
AGGTATATAGCTGGAAGGTAGTAGTAAAGGATGAAAAGGGAGGAGTAGTAGAAGGGCCAGTTTGGAAGTTTACGACAAATTATTTACCGGAAATTTCGAATACTCCATTTCCGCTGAATGAAAGTACAAATGTTTCACTATCAACTAGTTTAAGTTGGAATTCTAAGGATTTAGATGGAGACAGGATTATTTATGACATTTACTTTGGAAAAGTAAATCCTCCTTCTCTGTATAAAAACAATTATGAATACAGCAAAATAGAACTTGAAAAACTAGAAATTAATACTACCTATTACTGGCAAATAGTAGCAAAAGATGAAAGAGGTGGAGACGCTAAAGGACCTATTTGGAGTTTTACTACTACCCGTGCTCCCGAAAAACCTTCTAATCCGTTGCCTGTAAATAATGCAACAGGTGTTGAAGTTAGAGTTTCTTTAAATTGGCATGCAAGTGATCCTGATGGAGATATTTTATTATATGATGTATATTTTGGAACAAATAATAACTTACTATTAAAAGCTAAAGACTATGAATCAAATAAATTTGAAGTTCCTGAAAAACTTAAAGAAGGGACGACATATTATTGGAAGGTTGTAGCAAAAGATGATAAAGAAGGGGTTACAGAAGGACCCGTTTGGAATTTTACAACAAATTATCGACCAAACAGGCCTTTCAATCCGACTCCAAAAGATGGCGAAACAAATGTTTCGGTTAATCCAGTTCTAACCTGGCAAGCAAATGACCCTGATGGTGATAGATTATTATATGATGTATACTTTGGAACTGATAATAACATTGAATTAATTTTGGAAAATTATGACAAGACTTCATTTAATCCAGGGCAACTTAAGGAAAATACCACATATTACTGGAAAGTTGTTGTAAAAGACGAAAAAGGTGGGAGGCGTGAAAGCTTTTTCTGGAGCTTTACAACAAAAGCTATGAATTCTTTACCAAGTAAACCCTCAGATCCCCACCCAAGCGATAAAGAAGATAATGTCTCTATTCATCCA
>JACDOA010000032.1 GCA_017656335.1 Thermosipho sp. (in: thermotogales) | reverse complement strand
AAATCCAGCATTTTTGGGATATTTTAGACTCTTAATTCTCTCCGATTAACCCTGCCTTTGTTACAGTTTATATACACTTGTATACAGTTGTGTTAAATCTGCATCTTCATGTAGATATATATAATTGCATGCAAGGCCGGCCTGCATGAAATAATTTTTTTTTTGGAGGTGAATTACGTGAAAAGACTTGCTATTAAATGGTTAGTTGGTACTGATGAGAATGGTGACCCAGTATTTAAAAGGCAAACTTTAAACGTTGAAGATACTGTTGATGTATCTAAAGCAACTGTTATAGCTCAAACACTTGAAAAATATACTACATATTCTATTGATTCTGCTCAAGTAATTACTTACGAAGATGTTATTTAATCTTTTTTAACTAAAATCTTTCAAAGGGGGAGTAAAAAATGAAAAGATTATCTTTAGTGTTTAGAAATCAAACTGAAGGAAGTTCATTAAGAATTAATCTTAATGACCCAGTCGATCCAATTGATTCAGCAGCTCTTCAATCTGATGCACAGCTTTTAATTGACAACGGTCTTATACCCGCTGGATATGTTTTTGATGAAGCAAAGGTTATTGAAACAAACACAAATGTACTTCTTGATTTGATTCAATAAAATCTAACTTAAAGGTGGGATAAATTATGTTCTGGAATATTGTTAGGCTCTTTATGGAGCTTGTTGAAAGACCTGGGGAAGGTGAAAATAAGAAAAAGGAAGTTATTGAACTTGTTGATGAAATATTAGATGATTTAAATATAGATATTCCACGAGATATTTTAGAAATTATCCTATCACCAGCTATTGATTATCTTTCTGCTATTATGTTTGGTTAATTTTTTGAGAGGGAGGATAATTTCTCCCTCTCTTTTTTTGTTTTTATGTTATACTAATGTATATAAATAGGGGGAGTTAATAGTGAATATTTATAACACATACAAAAAAGAAGTTAGAAATATTACTGGAAGATACTTTAAAAAATACAAACATAAAGTTTATTCATATGAAGACTTAGAACAAACAGTATGGTATATACTTCTTGCTGGAATGGAAAAATTTGATGGAAGGGGAGATTTAAGAAATTTTCTACTTTCATATATTAGATATAAACTGATTTCAATACTCAAATACAATAGAAAACCACCATATTGCCAGGATAGTCC
>JACDOA010000031.1 GCA_017656335.1 Thermosipho sp. (in: thermotogales) | reverse complement strand
CACCTCGCAAAAATAAAGCTCGTAAATCCCGAGGTAATTTTACCACAAAAACATTAAAAACAAAAGATGGGGATATAATATCCCCATCTTTTGTAATAAAAGTCAACTTTTTTACTTTTTCATCTTAAGTAGATAGTTAATTCTTTCTTCAGGTGAAGGATGGTTGTAATGCCAAATTTTGTATAACGGATAAGGATTTACGTTGGAAAGATTTTCTTTTACAAGTTTTTTTAGACTTGAAATCATATATTCAGGCGTTCCAAGTAATTTAGCTGAATAATTATCTGCTTCAAATTCAAATTTTCTTTGAAGAAAGTTAATAATTGGCATAGCAAAAAATATCACTGAACTGATAAATATAAATGAATACATAAATGCTGAATAAGGCATTTTAATTTCAAATACATTATTATTCAATATATAGTTGTACACTAAATTTATTAAGTAAAACATAAATGTATAAACAACTGAAATAATTACAAGAAGTTTTGGAATATGTTTTTTCCTGCTATGCCCAAGTTCGTGAGCAACAATTGATAGAATTTCTTCTGTTGAATAATTTAAAATTGTATCGTATAAAACAAGCCTTTTTGACTTTCCAAAACCAGTTAGATATGCATTTTGTTTTTTGGTTCGTCTTGAAGCATCCATGACATAAATATTTGAAACATCAAAATCAGCCTTTTTTAATAACTTACTTATTTCATCTTTTAGTTTTTCATCTTTAAGTGGAGTAAATTTATTAAACATAGGAGCAATAAATATTGGATATATGAAAGTTAAAACAATTTGGAAAACAATATAGCCCAAAGATACCTTCCACCACCAATTTTGATCGATTCCTAATATCCACAAAAGAAGGATAATTAAAGGGGTAAATAAAATAATTGATACAATAATATTTTTAATTGAATCAATTAAAAATGTTTTCCCATTCATTGTATTAAAACCATATTTTTCCTCAATTACAAAGGTTGAATATATTTTAAATGGCAAATTTACTAAAAAGCTAATAAGTCCATATATACCAAAGAATATTAACCCTTGAATAATTGTAGAGTTTGAAATAGTTATAGCAAATTTTTCAAAATACGGAAAACCAACAAAAATAAAGAATAAGGTTAAAAAAAGTTTTACCAGTATAGATACACTTTCAAGCTTTGCTTTATCTTTTAAATAAGTTTTAGATTTTTCAAAATCTTCTCCCGAAATTTTATCTTTTAAAACTTCTGGAACTTTTGCATCTTTACTTGTTGAATACTTTACATTTAATAAAAGTAAAACCATTTCCCAAATAGATTCAAGTAAAACTATAACTACAAAAATTAGTTTAAACATATTTATTCATCCTCCTCTAATATATAAGTATTTTAACACATAAAAATTTAGTTTACTTTCCAAAAACAAATTTTTGAAGCGCATGGTTTAAAAAATACACATTAGAAGTAATAACTAAAAATATAGAAAAATACAACTTCTCAAAAAAGATTTCTCTGGCTTTGATTTTATGCCTCAAAAGAAGCGCTGAAATAGACAAGACATAAAGGACAAATTTTTGTGGAAAACATTTTTTATCTATGTTAAAACACACTATCTATTTACTTTAATAGAAAATTAAACTTTTGAAAAAACCTGAGATATATAGGCCAAATCCAGCATTTTTGGGATATTTTAGACTCTTAATTCTCTCCGATTAACCCTGC
>JACDOA010000030.1 GCA_017656335.1 Thermosipho sp. (in: thermotogales) | reverse complement strand
TAAAAAAGCTTAAGAGGACTTCAATAATCAAATCTTGTAATGACTTGATAATGGGACAAATAAGAATATGATATTATTTTCTTTATTATAGGAATTTGATTTATCAATTATATTTTTGTTATAATAAAATTAGTATGAATATTTACGATAGGAATCAGTGGGTTTACTGTATTTCAATAAAATCATCAAAAAAGGAGGGGATTATGACAGGTATTGCAAGATGGTTAATTATTATTTTGCTAATTATTTTGGTTTTTCAAGCATTTTCAACCAGTATAATTCCTCTAATCGAGGATCCTGGATGTAGTGTTACTTATTGCTCATCGTTTTATGTTGGAGATTTAAGATGGCAAGCGTTTGGTAAAGCAGAACATTACAGTTCTAAGAACACTCCATTACCTTTAACATTAACAGTTGAAATTATCTGTAGAAGTCCTTATTTAGGTATAATAATATGTCGCAATAAAGCAATTGTTTCAGGAATGGGCAAAGTAAACGCTACATGCTATTGTACTCCAGCTGGTGAAGCAGCATTTTGTACAGTATTTTGTAGCTGTACAGATGAATAAATTCTTTAAAAAGAGGAGGGGAGAAAAATGCAACTTACAGTAAGCAAACGTCTTGGTTTAATTATATTATTGCTTGCACTCTGGGCAACAATCTATTTTGCTCAGTCAACTGCTGTTACAGGACAATTTACAGACACAAAACCCGGTATGTTTCTAACCCTAACTCACTCAGTTACATTAAAAGATTCTCCAGTATCATCTCTTTACATTCCCTCCAATTTGTACAATGTAAAATTTGGGCAGATAACATTTAAAAATGAAACATTCGATGTTGTAATTGGATTAAAAAACGGAAAAGAAACATTATTAATTGATGGAAATAGAAACAAAAATCTCTCTGACGATATAATTTACTCTCAAACATCACCTATAACTGACACATCTATATATATTGCAAGACTTACATTCAACGACGGAAGCTATTACTACATTGCTTTGTGGCGTATAAAAGATGAATTGTATTATTGTGGTATTACACGAAAAGAAGGTTGGCTTTATTCTGGAGATAAAAAATATAAAGCAGCAGTTGCAGAAACAGATTCGGATGGATGGTACACTAAAGGCAATATATTATTTATGATTGATTTGAATGAAAATGGAAAATTTGATGGGCCAGAATTTTTTAGAAAATATGTAAAAATAGAAAGCGAATACTATACAATAAAAAGCATTACAAGAAATGGTGAATCGATAATTCTTGAGAAAAATGCAACTTCTGTTCTTGTTCCGTTTGTGGGAGAACAATTTCCAAATATTTTACTAAAAGACATAAATAACAAAGAAGTAGATCTCTCAAAACCAATAGGACAATGGAAAGTTATTTACTTTAACTTTTTGAGCGCATCTGAAATACCTCAGATAAAAAATTGGCTTAATACTTTATCAAATTTCTCAAAAGAAGAAATGAAAATATATGCATTGTTTGGAGTATCTTCTTGTGAATATTTTCCAAGCAAAAAATGTCCTAAAATTGAAGAATTGGAAAATGAATACGAAAATATAACGATAATACCAATAAATAATAAAGATCTTGACGAATTAACTATTAGATTAAGATTATTATACCCTGAAACAATAATGCTAGTTTCACCAAATAACACGCTTGTCTACAGAACACCAGCAGGAGTTGTAACAGAAGAAGCTATTTGGAAATATACAATTACTATGCCAACAATTGAGCAATTTTCACACTTAATAGAAACTTTAGATAAAAACTAATACTAAAGTTATTAAT
>JACDOA010000029.1 GCA_017656335.1 Thermosipho sp. (in: thermotogales) | reverse complement strand
ATATAGGTATTTAAAACAATTTCAACAAGTTCTTGCCTTAGGGATTTGATTTTTATATTTCTCTCATTTGATATGTATTCTGATAATTCCTCCAAAGTGCATTCACCATTTATAATTTTTTCACCTAAATTACTTTTGTATCCCTCATACCTTTCTTCAATTAATTCATTTAATACAGGTCTTAACCTACTTGCTATTTTTAATCCAAGAGCAAAAGAATCCATTCCACCAATATGTCCATAAAAGAGGTCTTCTAAATCAGTTGATGCACGCCTTACTTTTGCATCAAAGTTAAACCCTACATCAACTCCTCCATTTTCAATTACTTCGTACATCGCAAGAATCGTATCGTAAACATTAGTTGGAAATTGATCAGTATCCCATCCAAGAAGGAGGTCTCCTCTATTTGCATCTATACTTCCAAGTTTTCCATTTAATCTTGCATATCGCAACTCGTGTGAAAATGTATGGCCAGCAAGAGTGGCATGGTTTGCTTCTATGTTTAATTTATAATAGTCAAAAAGATCATATTTTCGCAAAAAAGCAAGAACACTAGCTGAATCAAAATCATATTGATGTTTTGTGGGTTCTTTAGGTTTAGGTTCAATAAGCAAAGTCCCTTTAAAATTTATTTTTTTAGCATATTCTGCAACCATTCTTAAGAAGTTTGCCAAATTTCTTTCTTCTAGTTCATAGTTAGTAAGCATTAGATTGTCATAACCTTCTCTTCCACCCCATAAAACATAACCTAAACCACCAAGTTCTTTAGTTATTTCAATAGCTTTTTTAACCTGTCCTGCAGCGTATGCGTAAACACGCGGATCTGGCGATGTTGCAGCTCCTTGAGCATATCTTGGATTTGCAAATAAATTAGCAGTTCCCCACAATAATTTTAAATTACTCGTTTTCATATTTTCTTTTATTTTTTCTACAACTTTATCTAAAATCTTGTTACTCTCGGCAAGTGTTTCCCCTTCTGGAGCAATGTCTCTGTCATGAAAAGTAAAATATTCTACTCCTAACTTTTCACAAAACTCAAACATTGCATCAACTTTAGCAAAAGAAGCATCCATTGGATCTGAATAATTCCAAGGGCGCACCATTGTTGGCGAACCAAAAGGATCAGAACCAGTATTGTTTAACGTATGCCAATATGCTACCGCAAATCTGAACCAATCTTTCATTTTTCTTCCTTCGACAACCTCTTCTGGATTGTAAAATCTAAAGCTTAATGGATTACTTGAATCAGGACCTTCATACTTTATTTTTTCAATTTTAAAAAACATTTTTAAACCTCCTTATTTGTAATCTTTACTTAGAAAATTAATTACTTCCAGTATGTAATCAACTATAGTATAAACAAATACATGGTACAAAAAAAATTTGATATTAGCCAATTATTACTTTTTATTTGCTTTTTAACAAAATTATTGAAATAAATCTTTTTTTCTTCTAAAAATTCTTAAATTAAAATTAGATTTTTGTTTTTTATTAAATATCATTAATATATAAAATATTTTTTACTTGTTTCAATACCTATTAATCTATCTATGCTTTTGTAATCAAATTTTCCAAATAAAATTTTCAATCTTTTTTTCAAATTCGACATATCCTTACAAATTTTTAAGCCATCTTGCAAAAAATGGGTCAATAATCTTGTATCTTTTATCTACCTTTTCAATAACATCTATTTTTCTAAGCTTATCAAGTGCTGATTTTACACTTCCAGCACTTATCTCCAAATCATATGGAGATACTTCAAAAGCTACACTTTTTAAAACCATCTTTTGATTTGCTGTTAAAGAGTCCCATAGTGTTTCAAACATTGGTTTTTCTGATAATAATACTTGTTTAATTGCTTCTTCTAAATCTTCCATTTTACATTTTCCTTTTTTGTTTACAAGATTCCATAATGAATGAGATAAATATTGGATAT
>JACDOA010000028.1 GCA_017656335.1 Thermosipho sp. (in: thermotogales) | reverse complement strand
ACCCCAAAAAATTTTTACTATATGTTAAAAAATTGGTAAAATATCAAAAATTTTTATTTGGAAATATAATTAGTGTTTTTAAATTTAAAATAAAAAACACATTTTTATGTTGCTAAAAAATTTTATTCAATTTATAAAAAATATCCAAAATCATTGATGATATGATACCTCCAGAGTAGACAGTGTAATTAATTAAAATACACTGTGCTACGAGGAGGTATTATTTATAGTTGAGCAATTAAGATATAGTAAAGAGTTAAAGATACATGCATGCAAAGATTACAAATCAGGAAAAGAAAGGTTTAAAAGCATAGCAAAAAGTAAAGGATGAATATGAAAAAACTAGAAAACGATATTTTATAAACGAAGAAGAGGCAGAAATTATACGTGAATTTTTCAGATTATACTCTGAAGGATCCAGCTTCAAAAAGATTGCCGAACATCTTAATCAAAGGGGATATTAAACGGAAAAAAGGCGGAAGGATTCATTTAAAATCGCTTTTAATCCTATAAAAATTAAAAAACTAGCTATCTAAAAATAGAAGTTTCTTTTTTAAAAGAGCGGCAAGCAAATTATGGACTAGAAATTATTTTGATTGATGAAAAATCTTTCAATATTTTCATTGAGGATAAACTATTTAATAATATTTTAAAAACTTACAATCGTTTATTTGTGATACCTCACAAATTCTAAAATTTCTGAATGAAAAACGACAATCTCTTTGATCCTATTATGAATATCTACAATTAGTGGACATGGTGCAAAGATTTTGATCACATTTCCATCTTTGGTATGTATTGAAACAAGGTTCACGGGTAATCTGAAATCTTGTATTCCAAATATTTCAGCGAGTTTTTGATATTTATTAACAAAACCAACAATAGTTATATAAACTCTGATATCGTACTTGTGATGGTCTAGAAAAACGAATTTCATAATATAAGCTTTACATAATGACTCTACTATATCCTTATAAAGTTGTTTAAACTTACTCATATACCCCCACTAATTCCACTTGCTTTTCTAAAAATACAAAAATAATATACAACAAATTAACCAAATTAAAAAACGTACTCTTTCATTCTCTAAATTCTTTGTTTTTCAATATTTTCATAAAACAGCTTAAAACCGGTAGTGTACAATAAATGCTGTAAAAAAGAAAAAGCCCTGTATCCCGGTATAAAAAGAAGTGTCAAATACATTTTACCAAAGGAGGGATACAGGGTCATGAAAGAACTTCTCAATTTTCCTAAAAATATTATACACCAATTATACTGCTCCCCTGAAGAATTGGACAGGAAAAAAGTAGAGAGTTAAAATAAAGGTAAGGGGGTGCAGTAAATGGCGAAGAAACTTTCAACAGAAGAAAAAATGGCAATAATTTTGGAAGGTCTTCGTCGAGAAAAGAGTGTTTCTCAAATCTGCAGGGAACATGAAATTTCTCAAGCTCAATATTACAAATGGAGAGACAAGTTTCTTGAAGGTGCAAAAGAAGGATTGGAAAACGGAAAGAAATCCAGAGTTCAACAACTTGAAGAAAAAATTGAAGAACTTGAAAAGGTAATTGGTAAACAAACTATAGTCATTGAGACATTAAAAAAAACTGTAATACATCCAGGAAACGGGAAATAGTATTATTGCTTGTTAATAAAGGATTTAGTATCTCAGAAGCGTTGAAATATTTGAAAATCAGCAGAAGTACATATTACTACAAGCCCAGAAAATACAGTAGAAAAACAGATGATGAAAAGATACTCAAGGAAATAGAAGAGCTCAAAAGAGAACATCCATACTGGGGATATCGTTGAATCTGGGCAATGTTGAGGAAAAAAAGGCAATAATATCATCAACCACAAGAAGGTATATCGAATAATGAAAGAAAATGGATTACTCATTAAAGTAAAACATAAAAAAGCTTGTAGAACCATTCAAAAGAAAATAAAGCCAAATAGAGCTAGAGAGATACTTGGAATAGATATGACAAAGGTATACACAAGAGATGGTGGTTTTGCATATTATGTAGTAGTAGTAGTAGTAATAGATTGATATACAAGAGAAATACTTGGATCGGAAATAAGTC
>JACDOA010000027.1 GCA_017656335.1 Thermosipho sp. (in: thermotogales) | reverse complement strand
CAACTTCATGGGTTAAATCTGTGCTTTCCCAACTACATCCTGGAACATGTAAATCGAAATCTCCATTATCTTGTACGTGATTTCCTATTCCAAACAGGGAAACAGACAAAAGTAAAATCAAAATAAAAAGAAAAAATTTTTTTATCATACCGCACCCCCTTTCAAATTTCTATTCTTCAATTTTTTATCAGTAACATTTTCAAAGCTCAAAACAAATTTTTAATAAAATTTATTTATGTTACTTAAATTCTATTTATAAGAAATTAAAAAAAAGACTAATAAAACATCAAAAACAAAATAAAAAAATTTTCAAATGAAACTGGGCATAAAAAAAGCTGACTTCAAAGTCAGCTTTTCTAATCTTTATAATTGTCAAAATACTTTTATAAAAGAAATGTCATTTTCGAATCTTTTAAGTAAACTTTCTTTCAAAACCTTTTTAATTGTTTTTCCTACTTCAAAAAGGATTAAGTAAGTATCCAAGGACAATCTAACAAACAAATCACTTTTTCTAATTTTATCATTAATCTTTTGACTAGTTTTTATAATAATTGGAAAATACATCATTACTCTTCTTGAATTATTCAAAGAAATTAATTTTAATGCAAATTTAATATCAATTTCGTTTAAACCATGCATCTGTTCATCTGAATAAAATCCTTCTATACTTTCTAATGAATGATTAAAACCCTTCAATAAAAATAATACTTGCATCTCACATAATTTTCTATAAGGCTCAACCCACTCATCTTTTAATCCTTCTAAAAGTTCTCCGCTATAAATTTCCAATATTTTATAATATGCTTTATTATTTAACACATTTTCAAAATATTTTTGAAACTTTAAAAAATCACAAGATATTTTATTTGTAGATAAAAAAATCAAATTATTCTCAAATTTTAAGTCATTTTTATCTATTTTCAACCCTTTTCTAATCATATACAACAAAGTATTCAGATTCTTTTTTACATAAATTTCTTCATAACCATCAAAAAAAACTTTAGCAATTTCTCTAAAAGAAACGGCACGTTTATTGTTCAAAATTAAATAGTATAAAATTTTTTCTGCTTTTTTACTTTTTAAATTTATTTTTTTCTTTTTCTCATAAATGCCATATTCACCAAACATTTTTATATTCATATTTTTCACCTTAAAATTTTTAAATTTTTTGTAACAATTTTATTTATATTTTTATTGTATAATATTATTAATACCAATTAAAAATTAATTTTTCAATTTTATTATATCATTTATTTTACTTAAAATCAACGGGGGTCTTAAAAATGGAAATATACACATTAGGAAAATTTGAGATAAAAGAACTTAAAACAACAAAATTTTCTCAAAAAGAAACCGAAATTATTACATATATTTCCTTAAATCATCACAAAGGGATATTTAAAATCAACTTGATTAATGACATATGGTTCTACAGTGATGAAATACCTTCAAAAAATGAAATTTCAGTTTATATTTCTAAAATAAACAAAAAATTAAAAAATATTGCAAAAATAAGCTGTAAAAAATCTAAAATTTATATTTATTCAAACGAAATAACTATTGATGCAATTACTTTTGAAAAGTTATCAAATGAGTTTTTAAGTGAACAAGACACAAAGATAGGTGAAAATGCTCTTGAATTGTATAAGGGAAAATTTTTAGAAGGTTTTGATAACAATTGGATTGAAAATTTAAGATTTCTCTATGAAAATTTATTACTTAATGATATTAAATTACTTCTAGATATTGAAAATGACCCATTTAAAAAAATTTTATATCTTGAAAAATTGGCACATATAGGGACATATGAAAATATAGCAGAAATTCTTAATGATGTGTTTTTTAATAAATTTGAGAATAACGAATACATTCCATATGAAATTTTGAATTTTTTAGTGGAAAAAGACAAATTGCTCAGAAATCCAAAATACATAGTTATCGATTTAACACTTGAAAAACCTATTAATTTATTTAAATATACAAGAAAAGGTGATATTGTTTCAAAAAAAGGATATAATCACTTTGTAATTCTTTTTGAAAAAAAAGATTCCAAAAATCCTGAATTTGAAATAAAAAGTTTTATAAATAGATTGAAGAAATCAAATATAAAAATAAAAAAACTTTCATTTAAAATATAAAAAGATCCATATTAATGGACCTTTTTATATACAATAAATTTATTACCATGAAACTAATGGATAAAAAGTAAATTGAACAGGAATCGTGTAAACTCCAGCAGGTGTTTCTAAACCAGCATGATATGTAATAATTTGATCTAAATAAAATGTAACAATTCCTGAATCAGAGGGAGGTAACGTTATAATTTCACGAAAATTATTATTAAAATCCCCATATAGAAATTGCCCCACTTTATGCCCTTTACTGTAAATCGACGACATCAATTTAATGCTATCATTAAACAAATCACTTGGGAATGAAATTTCAACAATTAACTGACAATTCGATGTATAACTCATTTCAAGTAATTCTGGGTTTTTAACAAAATTTCCATGAAAATCTTCTTTTACTTTTCCACAAACATGATATGGAGTTGCTTCAATAGTAACATCTATCCATCCTGGCATATTCATTACCATATTTTCTTTTAAATCAATTCCATTACCACTTGCATGTTGATTTGGAGGGATATTTGAAAATATTAACACTGAAAATAGTAAAAGCAATAAAATTAAATGACTTTTCTTTTTATACATAATTCCCTCCTTCCCTTTTATTTCATGACACATAAACTCTAAACCAATAAAATTAAAATAAAAACTAACAAAAAATCAAAATTATAATAAAAAATATGCGATTATTTCTTGATATTAATTACAATATAAATTGGCCCCGGATGGGGCCAAACCAAAAAGTTTTTTTATTGTTTTTTAAAACG
>JACDOA010000026.1 GCA_017656335.1 Thermosipho sp. (in: thermotogales) | reverse complement strand
GCTCATACTTTTATTTTTCTTTTTTTGTGATACAATTTAAATAGTTTAATTTTTAGTTTGACAATTCAAAAAAAAGATATGTACCTGTTGAAATTGAGGATGTATTTACTGTAAAACTATTCATCAATGGAATTGTTAAATTATAAGATTTTTGAATTTTTGGATGAATATATGTTAACTGTAGTTCGACGTACTTTTTGGGGAGTATACTTGGAGAGTTAATATAATTAACAGTTGCTGATATATTAACATTTTCTGCCAGTAATATATCATTTGTTTCTCTTTTGTAATACAAATTGTTATTATTATTATAAATGTAATAATTAGAAATATTACTATTAAACTCTTGAGCTGTTGCATCTTTAGAAAAAACTAGTATTGAAATAATTTTATCAGCAGCACTTTTTAACTCTCTTGTAGCATTCATTTCTATTCCTAAATAATTTGAAGTTCTTGTAGGAACTTCTAGTACAATCATTATTATTGACATTATTATTGCAAATATTAATAAAGCAACGAGAATTTCAGTTAAAGTATACCCGTATTTTTTATTTTTCCGAAATATATATTTCTTCAGGAACAAAGATAAACAACGGAACATTTACCTCATCATCTCCTATCTTTTGAATGGCTACTTTGGATACTGTGAAAATGAAAGGTGTAGAATTATTATCAAGCAAAATTGTAGAAGGCAATTGAATTTCTGGGGTTACTTGAGAGGAAACTTCAGAAATGTTCAAATCTAAATCCATGAAATAAAGATTTAAATAATTTTGAGCATCAAAAGTTAAATTCAACGACTTATCGATTTTTTTACTCATGGATAATGAATTAGTAATTATATCAAAAACAATAAAAGTGGTAAGAGTTAATAAAATTAATGAAATTAATAATTCTACAATTGTAAATCCATTTTTCATTTACTCCACCTCAATAATTTAAAATCTTTTATAGGATTGTCAAATTGAATTTTAATATCAACCATTTTTTCAATTATTTCACGAAATTCATCAGGAGGATCAGTTTGTCTCAATTTCGTATTATTACCGACTGTTAAATTTTCTACAAAAATGGAACCTTCAAGAGTTAATCCATTTTTAGCTATTAGATCTCCTTCTGGCAAATATATATAAGTGTTTTGTAATTTTCCACTATTCATTAGTTCGATTTGAACATTATTATCAGAATAAATAAATAGATATGCATTTTTATCAGTTTCTATTGTAAAACTGTTTTTCCCATTAGTGGAAGATCCTTCCTTTATGTATAATATTGCAATACCCATACCATCCTTAGGACCTTTTACTTTAATAGTAAAATTGTTTTTTTCTTGAATATCAAAAGTTCCTACTGCTAAAAATAAAGAATCTGGAAAAGGAGGAGTTTGTAATTCTAAGGTTGAGTTATTATCATTAACCAAAACTGAGGAAAAAGTTGCATCATTAGAAATTAAGTCATTATTATCTATTAAATTGTAAGGTGATTTTGAACTATCACTAACGGTAAGGCCTGTTTTGTTAACATACAAAACAGGGTCACTAACACTTATAGATGGAATAACAAAAAAATCAGATTGTAAGGATTCATTTGAAAATAAATCTCCTAGTCTAATATTTATTTTGTTAGGATTGGCCTTATCGTCTTCATCTAATATTTCAATGTATTCTTTTAAGTATTCTTTGAGTTCCTTAGTAGTCAAAACATCTCCCCAAATTTCTGTATTTTGTGGGATTTCTTTATTTTGATTATCACTATGAAAGGCAGAAGATAAAGATAATGCAAAATCAAAATAATCGTTATTATCTATTAATTCGAATTGAATATCAAATGTAATTTGTCCGTTAATATTTCCAACCTTTGAATAACAGGTAACAGTATAAATGTGCTCAATAGGATCGATATCATTAATTATACATCTAGCAGTGTCAAGATTTGAATTAGGGTTTGGGATTTCTATTTCACTTCCAATATTAGAAAATCCATTATTATATAGCTTTAAAAAATTATCATAAACCAACAATCCGATACTTCTCGCAGTATTATTTGCTTGCAATTTTTTCTGTTCGAATTTTAAAACTTGCAATTTGTGATTAACTAATGCTAAAATAAAAATTGATATTAAAAATAACACAACAATTACACCAAGCGTTATGATTAAAACTGAACCTTTTCTCATATTATCGACCTTCTTTTTAACTTTACATAATATATTTATATCAAGTAAATTATATCATAAATTTTATAAATTATTAATTTAAAATCAAAATGAAATTATTATTCCACCTTTACCTGCGTATGTAGCAATAGTGGCCCCCATATGATTTACAAAAATATCTTTTGGATTGTATTTTTCTTCAATAATCTTTTTAAACATCATTGCTTCTTCTATATTATCAACATGTGTTATTCCTACATTTAAATTTGATAAATTTAATTTTTTCATTCTTTCATCGATAATTTCCAAAACTTTTTTGAAAAACCTCTTTTTCCCTCTTATTTTTTCAAGCATTTCCACAGCTCCTTCGTTATTGTGAAGTATTATTTTAAAATTAAGAATCTTTGCAATTACTCCCTGAATTTTTGTTAATCTCCCGCCTTTGACTATATTTTCAAGTGTGTCAAGCAAAATAAGTATATTAATTCTATTTCTATATTCAGTTAATTTTCTTAATACCTCTTTTATTTTTTCACCTTTTTGAATCAATTTGGAAGCTTTTATTACTTGAAGAGCTTCTCCAGAAGAAGCTGCAAGAGTATCAAATACAAATATTTTTTCGCTTGTTTTTATATTGTTTTTTGCAATCATTGCAGATTGATATGTTCCACTAAGTTTAGATGAGATAGTAAGACAAAGAATATCATATCCATCATTTATGTATTTTAAGAATACTTTTTTAAATGTTTCTGGAGAAGGGTGGGCAGTTTTAGGAAGTTGATTACTTTTAATCATTAACTGGTTAAATTTTTCAGTGGTTATATCTACACCATCTTTATAGATTTTTCCTTCTAATTCAACAGTTAATGGAACAATTTCTACATTGTATTTTTTAATATATTCTTTTGGAAGATCAGACGCACTATCTGTAATTATTTTCACCATTTTTTCACCCCTTTACTATTATATCAATTTTTAATCAATACTTGAAATAAAATTTGAAAAGTGATAAAATATTAAAAGAAGTTAATAAATTTTCGGTCGAAAAAATGGCAAAATGTTAAAAGCTAAAGCCATAAAAATTAACTTTCTCGTAACTTGACCGAGTGAGATAAACGTGGTAAATTAGATATCGCGCGAG
>JACDOA010000025.1 GCA_017656335.1 Thermosipho sp. (in: thermotogales) | reverse complement strand
ATAATTCATAAAAAATTAGGTTAATTTTTTAATTTAATTTTTATAGTAATTTTTCTAAAAATACAAAAATCTAAGTAATTAAAAGAATTTTGAAACCAATAAAGTTTTAATTAAAAATTTCGCATCTTTTTATTTACCCAATTTTTAGACAGTTGAGTTATAATAAGGTTGTATACCGCATAAAGCTGTGGGGTGATTTTTATGAAAAAATTTTTTATAATCCTTTTTATTCTTACCACCTTTGTTGCATTTTCTTATGTTTATTTTAGAACTAGTGATGTTCTTTTATATCCAAATAGAAAAGTTTATTTTTCAACTGACGAAACTTTCCATGTTCAAGTATTTTATTCAGATATTACAAGAGGCACATTAAATGGATATATAACAATTTCAAACTCTTCAGATTTTACGCTAATTCATGAAAAAAATGAACTCTACTCCATTACTCTTCCCGATATGCCCGGAGCATACTACGTCGTTATTAATGGAGATAAAAAAACAGCTAGAAATATTTTCTTTATTACTCAATTTGAAGCCTTTGTAGCATCAGACGGCAATAATCTGTTTTTTTCAGTATATGATTTAAAAAACAAAAAATTCGTAGACAAATTAAACTATTATGATGGGTATGTCAAAAAAACAATTTCTGGACCAATTTTTAGTTTTGATATTGAATACTATAAAGGAAAGGCTTTCTTTTTAGATAACAATGTCGTTTTTCTTTCGAACTATGGTAGTTATTCAAAGTACCCAGAAAGAAAAGCTATAGTATTCACAGATAAACCAATATACAAACCTGGTGATACTCTTAATTTCAGGGTAAATTTATTTAAAAAAGAAAAAGATAGATATATACCCTATCAATCTTCTGCTACTGTATCATTAAAAGATCCGTTTAATAATATTATTTATTCAAACTCTTTTAATACAGATGAATACGGTGGTTTTTCATTTGACTATAAAACTACAAACGAAATAATAACAGGAAATTACACCCTAATAATATTAGAAAATGATGAAACAATTTCCTGGTACAATTTCCTAATTCAGGATTACACTAAGCCTACCTATTCTCTTACACTCACTCCAGCCGCAACTCAGTTAATAGCGGGAAATACTCTCCGAGTTAAACTAAAAGCCACTTATTTAAATGGAGATCCAGTTAAAAATGCTTCTGTTCTGTTCTATTCATTTAGATATTCTAATTTAATTAATAAAATTAAAGCAAAAACTGATGAAAATGGAGAAGCAATATACGATGTATATCTTGAAGAAGCAGGAATATATAGAATTCAGGCACTTGTATCGGATGATTCTGGAAGACAATATGAAAAAAATGCCTATGTTGAGGTTAAGGCTGATAATGTTGTAATAAATGGAACACTCAAAAACTCAACTTTAAAATTGTTTATTACTGATTTAAAGGGTAAACCTCTAAACGGTATTGCGCTTATTACTTTAAATGAAGAAACAACTTATGTCGAAGTATTAAATGGAAAAGCAGAGATTGAACTTCCGAAAAATTTATGGTATGTGAAGGTTAACTTCGGAAAAGAAGAAAAAGTAATATATAAAAGCTATTCAAGAAGTGAAAAAGGTATAATAATTGTAGATAAATTAGAAGCAAAAATTGGTGAATTAGTAAATGTACAGGTTGATCCAAAAGAAGATTTTGGTGTTTTAATTTTTGGTAGTGAAAAAATAAATGACTTTAAGATTATAAATAGAAAAGAAAATTTTTCATTTACAATTCCTGAAGATACTTTATCAAGTACTTATTTTATAACCTTCTACGGTTTTGAAAATAGAGATGAAGTGAAGATAAATATTATCCATGACAGAGTTAGAAAATTGAAAATAGAATTAGATAAAGAAATATACAAACCTGGAGAAAGTGTAAATATTAAATTTGAAGATTCAAACTCTCTAAAAGTTGTAAGTGTTGCTGATGAGGGATTATTCCTTCTTTCAAAAAGAAATTCAATTATTGATGAACTATATCCAAAAATATACTATCCCCAATTTAAAGTATACAAATCTTCAAAATACATTTACTTTGACTACTTAACACAGTTTGAAAACCTAAAAGAAAGTCATGTTTTTTCTTCTACAAAAGAATCTGAAGACAAAAACATAAGAGAATATTTCCCAGAAACTGCATATTGGAATCCTTCACTTTTTGAAAATGAAATTTCTCTTAAAGCTCCAGATAGCATCACAAAATGGAGAATATCTGCATATGAAATTTCAAAAGATTATATTGCCGAAGGAACTGCAACATTTGTTGTAACTAAACCTTTTGAAGTGAAAATATTTGTCCCAGAATTTTTAACTGCAAATGATGAAGTATTTGGTACACTTTATATAAAAAATTATACTGGAAAAGTTGGGAAAGTAGATGTCAGTCTCCAAACAAATAATGGAACAGTCAGCTTTGAAAAGGGAACTTTTATTATAGAAAGAGATTTAAAAATTCCTTTTGTTTTAAAAGTTTTTAAAGAAGGTACTATCGAAATTGTAGCTGAAGCTTCCATGGAAGATGAATATGATGGAATTAAACTTACTATACCTGTAAACCCCATCTATATTGGAAAAAACGAAAGTAAAATTGTAAAAATAAACGGTGAAAAGAAATTTAGTAAAGATACTCAAATAACAGTTATTGAAAATTTAAAAGATTTTCTTAAACCATCAATCTTAGCCCTTGTAAAATATCCTTATGGCTGTGTTGAACAAACTATGAGTTCTTTCTATCCTGCTCTTGTTGTAAGAAATCTCGTTGAATACGAAAAACTTGATGATGTTATTTTAAAAGGCCTCCATAGACTATTAAAATTCCAACACAATGATGGAGGATGGGGTTGGTGGACCTGGGATGAAAGCGATGTATTTATGACTTCATATGTTTTAGAAGGCTTGTATTATGCAAAAAAATATGGTTACTATTTCCCGGAATCAGTAATTAACAATGGTATAAAGTATCTTCAAAATCAAAAAATAAATGGTTATGCAGCTTTTGTTCTAAATTTGTATGGAATAAAGAAAGATTTTGAAGTGGAAAGTATACTTGATTATGTATTTACATCTCCTGAAAAAATCAAAGAAATAGCTGCTGAATCTGAAAATACTGCTTATATCCCAGGTAAAGGCTTTTATTCTTCTACTTATCTTACAAGTAATGCTATAAGAACCTTGGTAAATGCCAATAAATATCCAGAATTAGTTGATAAAATGGTAAATTACCTGATAAATTCCCGTCGAGGATTTTTCTGGTATTCTACCAAAGATACTGCTTTTGCAATACTTGCAATACTTGAAAGTAATAAATTCAATGATTTCAAAAGTAATATAAGTATTGAAGAAAATGAAAACGAAATAATTGTAAAAGGAAATGGATTTATTGAGGTAAAATCAACTGAAAAATTATTCAAACAAAATGTATTTAACGGTATAACACTTAAAAGTGATACTTATAAAAGGCATGAAGCTTTATTTGAAGATAAATATATAGATGTATTTTTACCTTTAGACACAAAGTATGTACCTTTAAATATCTCAATTTTGGATTCAACACCTACTTATTCAACTAAAATTCCGGATGAAATACAAAATATTTTAGTTGATGGAACACCATTATCTTTTGAAAATAATAAACTTGTAATTCAAGGACCTTTTAAGTTTATAGGAAACGATTACTATTTTGATGAGGATGCATACTATAAAATTCAATTTAAAGCAAATAATGATTTTTCAATTTCAAAAGGAGACTTTTTAAAAACTTCTATTACTATAGATGGTACAGGTGAATATTTAATCGTTGAAGAATACTTACCTTCCTGTGCCCAAGTAGTTAAGTCATATTATGAAAAAAATCCCGATTACTACGGTAAATTTTCGTACAGATGGTATAGCAATCAGGAAATATGGTATAGCTACAGAGATATTAGAAAAGACAAAGTTGCATTTTTCATCAGATATCTAAGACCTGGAAAGTTAGACTATTATTGGAGGACAACGTTTAATGGAACGTTTATTAAAAGACCAACATATGTTTACAATATGTACTATGAAGATACTTTTGCTTTTGGCCCTCTTGATACCATTATTATCAAATAGTAGTGAGATTATTCCTTTAAATGAAAATTTTGAATTTCCATACCAGGTGTGGGAAGAGTTAAACTTCTTCTTAGACGAAGCAAGTTTAACTTTGCCACCCACTCCTGTTTTTATTTACGAATCAAGAAATTTGTATGAATTTCATATTTTGACAGGTAAACCATATGATATTGGTGGAATATATTCTGATTTTTTCATTATTCTACAACCAATATATATACTTAAAAGCAAAGGTATATATGAAAAAGTATTATTACATGAACTTCTTCACTGGGTTTTATATGGACTTGATGAAAAATTTTAGGAAGGATTAATATATTGGTGGTTGAGAGATTATGAAAGAACAGAAGTTGATTTTTTCCTTAGTAATTTTAATGGTAATTTACCAAAGTTTATTATTAGCCACTGGAACAATTAACAAATTCCCAGTTGAACTTGTTCTAGATACATACGATTCTCTTAATTTTAGACTTTGGTTTGTATCCATTGCTCTTGATAATGTAGATAATAAACATCCAACATTCAAAACAGAAGATTGTTCCGGTTTTGTTTTTTATGCTATAAAAGAAGCTCTTAAGAAACACGATAATAACTGGTTTGAAAAAACTAAATATAAAGGACCTATTTTTGAAGATGTTAAAAAGTATAACTACCCAGAAACTCCTTTCGGTGTAAATATATTTTACGACGGTAAATCCTTAGTTAGCTATGTTAATGCACACCACCTTCTCCTCTTCAATACAAAATTCATCTCCTTTGAAAAAGAATTTGCAAAACCGGGAGACATCATATTCTTTTTCCATCCAGAAGACCCGGACTTCCCATATCATGTAATGATATACACTGGAAATGGCTTTGTATACCATACTGGTCCAGATGGTGAAATTAGATATGTAAAATATGAAAATATGATGATAGGTGATATGGCATGGAGACCTATACGATTAAATCCAGCATTTTTGGGATATTTTAGACTCTTAATTCTCTCCGATTAACCCTGC
>JACDOA010000024.1 GCA_017656335.1 Thermosipho sp. (in: thermotogales) | reverse complement strand
AACTGATTTCAATACTCAAATACAATAGAAAACCACCATATTGCCAGGATAGTCCATTTACACCTTTAATCTTTGATTTTGTCGCTGCTGATGATTCTAATACAAAACATTTCAAAGAAATACACGGTGAATATGAATGAAAATGAGGCCGCATTATGCGGCCTGTTTTCATATTCTTGTTTTTTTCATTTTTAAATTTTAAAACCCTTCTAAAAATTATGTTTTTATTTTCCTCTTTTTGTCCATTTCTATATTATCATTTACATACAGCAATTTAAAAGACCCACAGAAAACTGTGTAAATAAAATGAGTTTAGTCAACTTTATGTGAAAATTATAAGTTATATGTGTTGAATTAAATACACAGGTGAAGTGATGCCAAGATTCTTGCTACTTTTCCTTGTAATTGAGTGGATTATGAAAGGTTAGTTTTATATCTTTCTGATCTTCAAGGTAAAGATTTTTGGCTGTAGGTTGTGGTTTTGTATTTTGCCAATAAATGCCTTTGTCGATAGCAAGATATATATAACATTTTAGAAAGTCTTAAATTCAATTTAAATGGGGGGTATTATAATGATGAGGTGATTTGATCAATAGCAATTAGGTCATTTATATATAGTAGCAAGTTAGGATAATTATCGTTCATAATATAAACAAATAGAAATAGAAGTTTAGTTGGAATATAAAACCCGCCTGATTCTATAGGTTCTCAACGGGCGGGCTTTATTAATTTATTTTTAGATGAATGTGAATTTTTATGTAGAAATTCTTAATATTTTTTCACTTCAATCACATTCCACTTAATCCGTACAAAGTAAGCCAAGAAATATCTTTTACTAAAAAAGGATTTGTCGGATCTGATACATCTACTATGACTAAAACATTATTATCATCTGCTATATATGCATAGTTGTTTAAAACGTGTACTCCAATAGCCCCACCATCAGTATCCAAATACCCTACTTGTTTTGGATTTGCTGGATCTGATACATCTACTATCACTAAACCATTATTACTATCTGCAACATATGCATATTTTCCTGATACTTGTACTCCATTAGCTCCACCACCAGTATCCAAATACCCTACTTGCCTTGGATTTGCAGGTTCTGATACTTCTACTATCACTAAACCATTATTACTATCTGCAATATACGCATATTTCCCTGATACTTGTACATCATAAGCATTATAAGTATCCAAATGCCCTACTTGCCTTGGATTTAATGGATCTTTTACATCTACTATCACTAAACCATTATTACTATCTGCAATACATGCATATTTTCCTGATACTTGTACATCATAAGCATTATAAGTATTCAAATACCCTACTTGCCTTGGATTTGTCGGATCTGATACATCTACTATCACTAAACCATTATTACTATCTGCAATATACGCATATTTCCCTGATACTTGTACATCATAAGCATTATAAGTATCCAAATGCCCTACTTGCCTTGGATTTGTCGGATCTGATACATCTACTATCACTAAACCATTATTACTATCTGCAATATACGCATATTTCCCTGATACTTGTACATCATAAGCATTATAAGTATCCAAATGCCCTACTTGCCTTGGATTTAATGGATCTTTTACATCTACTATAAAAATTCCTTCAAAACTACCAGCCACTACAATATGTGTATTTCTTTTTAAGGACATTGTTATTATTAATATAGACGTTGTTAGTATGAATAAAAACGTAATAATTAGTATTACTCTTTTTTTCATTAATAACACCTCCATAACTAAAATGAAATTATAAAAATAAACTGCAAAGAAAACAGCCTCGAAATAATGGTAAAAACAAGACTTCATGGGATGTTTTCTTTGTATTATCTGACGTGATTGTCACAACAACTTCTTAATCTTTTCAGACATGAAATCATAAAATTTGAAATTAAGTTCATCATTAATATCCGATGGAAGTTTACTAATTATTTCATCAGTCAATTCTAACAATTTAAATAACCCCATAGGTAGATTTGATGGATTAATTTTATCTAGAGCATTGCATAATTCCTGATATATTTCCTCTGGTATAGCATTATTTATTTTTTTAAAACCTAGCTGAGCATGTTTTGGATCATAAATATATCGAACTAATAATACTATATCCCCGCTAATATGGCTTGCTAATCTGGAAGCCCATATCATATTTTTGCGTTTATATGCAGCTTCAAATTCTAGCAATTTAAATGTTAACTGATCAAATATCTTTACTATTTCTTCTTTGCTTAACTCAAACCAATCTTTTTGATAGTCTGATAAAAGCTTTTCTGGGTCATACAAAATCTTGACAGCATCAGTTTGCTTTAATGTCTCTTTTGTTACAGTATATAAATCAAGATGTAAACCATTATTAAAAACAGCAACTATTTGTGGAGCTACGAAATTCACTTCTGTCCAAAAAAGTAAGCCCTTGTATTTCTTTAGATAATCTAAACGTCTATTTAAAAAATGTTCCAAATCATCTTCATAAACTAAACAATATAAATCAACATCAGAATATTTATCTCCTTCTCCCCTAGCTAATGATCCTTTTAAAAAAATAGCTCTTACAGCTTTATCTTCTTTCAAAATTGGAACTAATGTATATATTGCGTTCCATTGCTCCACAAAAACACCTCCTAGAGTATGTCATATAACATTCCTTGCATTTCAGACGTTGCCGCCCTGTCAGCGTAGGCATGGCTTTGCCACTTCAACCTCTTCCTATTGCAAACTTTGTGTCAGAGAGCGTCCCCGCTGGATGACCAGTTTTTGGAGTAACGGAAACACTCTGTCAGATGATATTGATTAATCTTTAATAGTTTCATATATAGCTTTCCTCTGATCTTAATTTAAGTTTTTCTTATTTTATGTTTCTCGTTTCAAGTAAAAACTGAAATTAATAATTTTGAATCATTTATTGTTTATAATATATTTCATTTAACGAATTTCTACTTTGTAATTTAAGGCTTCATTCAATTTACCTTAGTGTTTTATATATCTTGGATCTTTTTTCACTATAAAAGGTTATATTCTTCTATCAACTTTAGGTCTTTTTTAAATTCTCAACTTCCAATGCTCCCATCCGCTTCCACTCCCTTTGACAATTTTGGTTCATAAACCTCATGCGGTGCAATTATGAAAAATACAATTACTACACCAAGTGAAATTAATGTAACTGTTAAGAAAAGTAAATGGGCGGCCATATGATCTAATAAAAATCCATAAATGACCGCACCTAAAGGAACCATAATTTGAGCAAAAATTTCAAGTGTGGAAAATACCCTCGAACGTATATTTGAGGGGGTCATGAGTTGCAAATTAGTTGATATTGGAACATTAACAAGCACATTGAATACCCCTATTGAAAAATAAATTAAACCCGTAATCCAGAAAAATTGCCAAATACTAAATAAAGATAAGATGTTAGGAAATATCAAAACACTAAACATAATTAAAAGAAAAGTTTCTAAAAGAATACCTGTGAGCATTAAAACTTTATTTTTTACTTTACTAAGAAAAGAAACCAAAAAAACATTTCCCAATAACATTCCAATTGTAAAGAATGTTTGAACAAAACCATATTGTTCAGAACTCATCTTTACTATTTGTCTTAATACATAAGGTTCTACAACCTGAAGTAGTGGAGAAAGTAAAAAATTTGTTATCATTGCAAATGTGAAAAGAAATTTTAAGCCTCTATTTTTAAATATAAATAATACCCCTTCTTTAAAATCAACAAAAAAAGCCTTTACTCCCAATTTTTCTTTTTGATTGAACTTCACTTTATAAACTATAAACATTTCACTTATTGCTGAAATTACGAATGAAATTCCATTAATCAAAAAAACCATAGAAATACCCAAAATCCCATATATAATTCCACCTAAAATAGGTCCAATTATCATTGAAAAAGAATTAACTGAGCCAAGTATAGAATTTGCTTTTCTTAATTTTTCTTCAGCAACGATATCTGGAAGCATAGCACCCGTCGCGGCTCCAAAAAATCCATCAAAAACAGAAATAACTGCCTGAATTATAAATAAAATCAAAAGATTAAGCGTTCCTCCAAAAGAAAGAAACGCTAAATAAAGAATTAAAAAACCCCTTAAAAAATCCATCAAAACCATTATATTTTTTCTATTAAATCTATCTCCAATAACTCCAGCAAAAGGTGCTGCTAGAAGCCTTGGTAGTATCCCAAGAAGTGTAAAAATTCCCATTGCAGCACCTGAACCTGTAAGATCAAGAATATATAAAGGTATAGCAATTATTTGAATTCCTGACCCTATTAAAGAAACAAGTCGACCTAAAATATACAGAACAAAATTTCTATTAAATAACTTATCTTCTAAGTTCATTCTCCTCACAAGATAACCCCCCTGAATTTAATTGCCCTTTACCACTTAAATGTTCACAATTCACAAACCCAGCAGAAATAGTTCCATTTAAATAAATATCTTCAGCACTAATATTTCCACATTTAATACTTGCATTTTCATCGACTATAATTTCCTCTGCATTTATATTCCCACATTTTAATATTCCTTCATCTGTTAATACTAACTCTTCTACGGAAATATTTCCTCCTGAAACTTCTCCAGAGATTACAAATCTCTCAGCAAAGATATTTGAACATATTAATTTACCATCAACAACAATTTCTTCAGCTTTAATATCATCAGTTATATTTAGAAATTCTCCTTTTTTAACTATTAATTTTTCGTATTTTTGAACTTTATTCTTCCCAAAATTCCATTTCTTTTGTACAAAATTTCCATTTTTTACTTCTATTCCTGATAAAATTGGTTTAAGAAAAGCTCCAAATAGACCTCTCATAAATATATTGTTTACCCTTGTTATACCTTTTTTAACTGTAGGCCTTTTCCCTGATTCTTTACATCCTACTATATTTAAACTACCGTAAATAGTTCCACCATTCCATTTAACTTTTGAGCCAACTACATTTAAATCTCCAGTTATCTCGCCTGAAAATTCTAATTTACCCATTACAACTGAAACATCTCCCTTAACAGTTCCTCTAATTATAGCTTCACCGCTTACCAAATTTATGTCTCCTTCAAATTCTTCATCTTCTCTTATAATAACTTTTTCTCCACTCAAAGGCTCGTTTTCCTCACGTTCAATTTGTTCCTCTTCAAAAATTGATTTTTTAGTTTTCTCTTGCTCAATCTTCTCTTTCTCCTTTATTGCAAGAATTAAAGTTTCTGCTTCTTCAGCAGTTATTTCTCCATTTTGAACTGCTTCTAATATTTTTTTGATTTCATCCATTTTCTTCTCCTCCTTTCTTCTTTAACATATTAAGGGCATCTTCAACACTTATAATTCCCTTCTTTAATTTTGTAAATACATCCTCATTGCCCTCAAATTCTTCATCACCTATAGGTCTTAACCCCATTTTATCTAGTAATTTTTCCAACCTTCCTCGTAATGTGAAATATCCTATCCCAGTTACACGTTCAATTTCTTTCAAATTTCCCCTACTTCTTAAGAAAAGTAATATAAATTTCATATCATCCTCTTCTAAAAACGCAAGTGGAGAAACTTTAAACATCCCTGAAACTTTTACATTATCGTACGTACACATTAACTCAGTTACTTTCATTGGTTTTCCACAAACTGGACAAACCGGTAGCATTTTATACACCTCCTTATTATTTGTTCTTCAAAAAGTAAAGTAAAAATATAACATCCTACAAATTGAGCAAATCACATCTAAACTTAAACTTAACATAAATATCCCTCCTCAAGTCTTAATTCTTCAAGAAGTAAAATAAAAACATATCATCCTACAAATTGAACTAATCATATCTAAACTAAAACTAAACATAATATCCCTCCTCAAGTCTTAAAAAGTATAATTTCAAAAATTTCAAAGTTGTTTCCAAAATATTTTGCTCTATCTACAAAATATATTGTATATTACTAAAATATTTTTGTCAAAGACTAAATTTTTTTGTTTTCAACTAAAATTTAGCTTAAAAGCCATTTATTATTAAAAAACATAATCTTAATACTAAATTCTCCGTATTTCTAAAAATATTATACCACAATACCAAATATTTTAATATCAAAAACAAAATATTTGGTTAAAATGTTTATTTTTTTATAAAAAAAGCAGAGCATTTGCTCTGCATTATTTTAATTTAATAAGCAAAGGGACGCCTATAACGTCCCTTTGGAGTTAATTTCATACTTTTGATGAGATCATATTTTTCCATTCATTCTTTAAAATTCC
>JACDOA010000023.1 GCA_017656335.1 Thermosipho sp. (in: thermotogales) | reverse complement strand
ACTCTCTTTGGAATTTCACCTAAAAATTCACCAAAATCAATTCCAAATTGGTTTAATACAATTGAAAAAGGTGGTATTTCAATACCTACAAAAGTAATATTAGATGATCTCAAAAATTCTGCAGAATAATACATAACCCCCGGGATCTTTTCTCGGGGGTATTTTTAGACAAGGAGTGGTAATTAGATGATTTCTAAACAAATGCTGAAATTCATTGGAAGACGTTTAATTTTCTTGCTTATTACTTATATTGTAGCAACCACAATTGTTTTTATTTTACCAAGAGTTATTCCTGGAAACCCTTTAAATCAGATATTATCAAGATTATCTCAAGTTGCTCAGGCGAATCCAGAACAAATTAGAGCAGCTGAAAAAACTTTAATGGAACAATTTGCGTTTGATAAACCTTGGTATGTTCAATATTTTGATTTTTTAGGTAATGCCTTAAAAGGAGATTTAGGTACTTCAGTTTCATATTATCCTAGGAAAGTTTTAGATTTAGTAATTCCTGTTTTGCCTTGGACTTTACTGCTATTACTACCAGCAACGATTGTTGCATGGTTTTTGGGTAATTCCTTAGGTGCTTTAGCTGCTTACAGAAGAAATAGTTGGATTGATAAGGGGGTATTAACAACTTCTTTAATTGTTTCTCAAATTCCTTATTATTGGCTTGGTATGATTTTTATATTCTTTTTCGGTGTAAAACTTGGAATTTTACCAGTTGGTGGAGCATATTCACAGGGAAGCTTTCCTAATTGGAGCTGGAGTTTTGTCCTTGATGTATTAAAACACTATATTCTTCCTTTTGCTTCAATAGTTGTTTCTGCTATGGGTGGATGGGCTATTGGTATGCGATTAATGGTCATATATGAACTTGGAAATGATTATGTAAGGTTTTCTGAGGCTTTAGGTATGAATGATAAAAGAATTTATAAATATGTATTTAGAAATTCTTTACTACCTCAAATTACAGGACTTGCTTTAAGTTTAGGTGGTGCGCTTGGTGGAGCATTAATTACAGAAATAATTTTTAATTATCCTGGTACAGGATTTTTATTATTTAGAGCTTTAACATCTTTGGATTATCCTTTGATTCAAGGTATCTTTGTAATTTTGATTGCATCAATTTATTTAGCAAACTTTATCGTAGATTTCATTTATGCTGTAATTGATCCGAGAATTAGATTAGGTCAGGAGGAATGAGACATGTTTAAAAATATGTTTAAACCATTGTTCAAAAGTAAAAAGTTTATTATTGGATTATCGATTGTTTTATTTTTCATTTTGCTAGGAATATTTGGACCTATGATATATAGAGTAGATCCTACTGAAATGACGTGGGACATGGAACAAGCTCCATCTTCAACTCATCCCTTGGGAACCGATACATATGGAAGGGATATACTTGCACAGCTTTTATATGGTATTAGATCTTCATTATATGTTGGCTTTTTAGCTGCTTTGATTTCACTTGTAATTGGAACAATTGTTGGTACTTTTTCTGCTGTTAGAAGAGGAATAACTGATGACTTATTAATGTCATTTACAAATATTGTATTAACAACACCATCAATTCTGATAGCGATTTTAATTGCAAGTTATCTAGATGTGAGAAGTATAGAAATGATTGCTGTAATTTTAGGGTTGTTTCAATGGCCTTGGTTTGCTAGAGCTATTAGAGCTCAATTGATGAGTGTTTTGTCTAGAGAATATGTGTATTTGTCTAAAATGGCTGGTTATGGAGATTTTAGATTAATTGTTGAAGATTTAATTCCTACTATTGCTACTTATGCTTTCATGTCATTTGTTTTGTTTATCAATGGTGGAATAATGGGAGAGGCAAGTTTGAGTTTAATTGGGCTAGGTCCAACTGAAGGAATTTCTTTGGGTACTATTCTTCAATGGTCCGTGATGATGGATGCAATTCGAAGAGGTTTATGGTGGTGGTTTGTACCACCTGGTATAGCAATTGTTGCTGTAACTGCTTCTCTTTTGATTATTAGTACCGCAATGGATGAGGTGTTTAATCCTATATTGAGGGAGGAATAATATGTCAGAATCATTGGTAAAAATAGAAAATATAAGAGCTTACTATAAATTAAAAAATAGAGAGGTTAAAGCTGTTGACAATGTATCTTTTGAAATAATGGAAAATGAAATTATTGGTGTAGTTGGTGAATCTGGTTGTGGAAAATCTACATTATCTAATGTTTTATTGAATAATATTATAAAACCTCTTACTATTGTAGGTGGTAGAGTTTTATTCAAGTCTAACGGTGAATATGTAGAAATTTCTTCCTTGACAAGGGAAGAAGTAAGAGAAAGATTTTGGGGAAAGGAGATGTCTTTAATCCCACAATCAGCCATGAATGCTCTAATGCCTACAATAAAATTATCAAAATATGTTGAACATCTGGCTCAATCACATGGAATTCCTAAAAATGAATTGTTAAAAAAGGCCCGAAAAAGATTTGAAGATGTTGATTTAGATCCGCAATGGCTTAATAGATATCCTTTTGAACTTAGTGGCGGAATGAGGCAAAGAGCCGTGATTGCAATAGCCACTTTATTAAACCCTCAACTTTTGATTGCAGATGAACCGACTTCTGCATTAGATGTTGTAAATCAGAAAGTGTTTTTGAAAATTCTTCTTGAAATGAAAAGACAGGGTATAGTCAAAAGTATTATTTTTGTAACGCATGATATTGCCACTATTAGACAAATTGCTGATAGGATGCTAGTAATGTATGCAGGAAAAATAATGGAGATATCACCAGTTGATAAAATTGTCGAAAAACCATTGAATCCTTATACAGAAGGTTTGTTGAACTCCGTTCTTACACCTGAGCCTGAGATTAAAAAAAGAGGAATTACTACAATCCCAGGTACACCACCTAATCTTATTGAACCACCTTCTGGTTGTAGATTTCATCCAAGATGTCCAAAAGCTATGTCAGTTTGTAAAGAAAAAGAACCAAAATTAGTTGAAATAGAGCCACAAAGAAAAGTAGCTTGTTTTCTTTATTCGGAGGAGAGAGCATGAGTAGACTAGTAGTAAAGAATTTATCAAAGGTTTTTTCAATAGGATTTTTAGCCAGGAGAAATGTTGAAGCTGTAAAGAATATAAGTTTTGAAGTAAAGGAAAAAGAAATTATATCATTGGTTGGAGAGAGTGGCTCAGGAAAAAGTACAACTGCAAAAATGCTTTTAAGATTAATTCATCCAACTTCTGGAAAAATTGTTTTTGAGGGTAAAGATATATGGAATGATATTAAAACAAATCAGGAGTTAAAAGAATTCAGAAGAAGTCTTCATGCTGTCTTCCAAGATCCTTTTGCAAGTTTTAATCCTTTTTATCCTGTTGAAAGAACAATGTGGCAGGCATTTAGACTTATGGATAAGGAATATTCTAAGAATGAGGCACTGGAACTTATTAAAGATTCACTTGTTAAAGTTGGTTTGGATCCTAAAGATATTTTAGGTAAATATCCTCATCAAATTTCTGGAGGGCAAAAACAAAGGATAATGATTGCAAGATGTTGGCTTTTAAAACCTAAATTTATAATAGCAGATGAACCAACTTCAATGATTGACGCTTCTTCTCGTGGAGGAATAATAAAACTTTTACTTAAGTTAAGAGAAGAACAAGGAACATCTATAATGTTTATAACTCATGACCTTGGATTGGCATATTATGTTTCAGATAGAATACTTGTTATGAAAGAGGGAAGAATTGTAGAAGATGGAAATCCAGATGATGTAGTTTTGAATCCTCAACACGAGTATACAAAAATTTTAGTTGGAAGTATACCTAAATTATATAGAAAATTGGAGGATATTTGATGTTTTTAAAATCACTAATTGTCCTATTTTCATGGGCTTTTATTTTAGAAATTATTACTTTGTTTTATTATATTTCTTCTCCTGCGAAGCCGTTTGAATTTTATTTAAATTTATTTTTATTGATTTTTACATCAATATTTTTGATTTATTTTGTTATAAAAGAAAAGAAAAATTTAGAGTTATTGAAAAAAAAGCGCGAAGAAGAAAAAGATAAAAATAAATGAGGTGGTAATTATGTTTTCAAAAGAATTCTTATTTGGAGCATCTCTTTCCGGATTTCAATTTGAGATGGGAGAGAATAAAAAAGATATAGACGAAAATACTGATTGGTTTGTTTGGGTTAGAGATTTTGAAAATTTAATAAATGGAAATGTGAGTGGAGATTTACCTGAAAATGGAGCAGGTTATATGAGTAATTATCCCCAAATTCATCAACTAGCTCAAGATTTTTGCTTTAATTTGCTAAGAATTGGAATTGAATGGTCTAGAGTTTTTCCTGATAGTACTCAAAATATTCAATTTGGCTCAGAAGATATGCTTGAAAAATTAGATAAAATAGCTAACAGGGAAGCAGTTGAGAAGTATAGAGATATTATTTTAGATTTAAAAATGAGAGGTTTTACAGTAATTGTTAATTTAAATCATTTCACACTCCCTTTATGGATTCATGATCCGATTTTGGTTCATAAGGGAAGAGAAACAGAAAAAATTGGTTGGGCAAATGAAAATATTTCAATTGAATTTGCAAAATTTGCCGAATATATTGCTTGGAAATTTAATGATATTGTAGATTACTGGTCTTCATTAAATGAGCCGAATATAGTAAGTCAATTGGGTTATTTAAATATCAATGCTGGTTTTCCTCCTAGTTATTTTTTAATTGATTGGTTTAATAAAAGTTTAATAAATCAAGCAAAAGCACACAATTTGGCTTATGATGTTATTAAAAAACATACTAATAAACCTGTTGGAATTATTTATTCTTTTTCTTGGATTGATGTTTTAAAAGAAAATAAGGAAATTTTTGAAAAAGCAATGTATTTTGAAAATTGGTATTTTATGGATATGGTGAAAGATAAACTTGATTTTATTGGAGTAAATTATTATACTAGAAAAGTAGTTTCTGAATTTAATCCTTTTAAATTAGGTGATTTAGAAATTTCTTGGCAAATACTTCCAGGATATGGGTATAGTTGTCCGGAAAGAGGATTTTCTTTAGATGGTAGACCCGCTAGTGATTTTGGTTGGGAAATTTATCCTGTAGGTTTGTATAATATTTTAGAAGCAATATTTGAAAGATACGAAAAACCTATTATTGTCACTGAAAATGGAATTGCAGATGAGGAAGATAAATTAAGACCACAATATCTTATTTCTCATTTATATGCAGTTGAAAAATCTATTAATAAAGGAATCAGAATATTCGGATATTTACACTGGTCCATTATAGATAATTTCGAATGGGCAAAGGGGTATTCGAAAAGATTTGGACTGGCATATACTGATTTTGCTAAAAAAGCATATATTCCAAAACCTTCTATGTATATTTACAAAGAAATTATAAAAGAAAGAAGTACTGAAAAATTTATAAGTTTTGACCCGTATAACATTATAAATTTTTAAGTGAGGTGATTTTATGGGGTTAACATTAAAGATGTAGCAAGAGAAGCAGGAGTGTCTATTGCAACAGTTTCGAGAGTAATCAATGGTTCGCCAAAAGTTAAGGAAGAAACACGTTTAAAGGTTTTACGTGTTATAAAAAGGTTAGGTTATAAACCTATGCCTGCTCTTAGAAAAACAGCGGAATTAAATTATACCGTAGGAGTATTAATTCCAAATTTAGTTGGAGACCATTATAATGAAATAGTAATGGCAATAGAGGATTTTGTTAGTAGGAGAGGTTTTGAGTTAATTGTTTCAATTCCAAAGATGCTTCCAGAATCAGAAAGATACGTATTAGACCAATTTTTTAAGAGAAAAATTGACGGTGTAATCTTGTGTGAATTATACACCGGAGTTACGTATCTTGAACCCTTTCAAAAAAGTGGTATACCTATAGTGGCTTTAGACTACAATATTGAAGATATTTCTTGTGATTCGGTAAATTTAAATAACAAGAAAGGTTCTGTGATTGCAATGAATTATCTTTATGAATGTGGCCATAGAAAAATTCTTTATATTAGAGGTCCCAAAGAATCACCGGCGAGTGTTGAAAGAGAAAAAGGTGTGTTAAAATTTTTAAGAAAACATACTGATGTTAAGGTTTTTTTCAGTGAAATTGCAGGATATGAACCTGAATATGGTTATGAAGCAGTGAATAGGCATTTAAAAAAGTTTGGTAAAAATTTTACCGCGGTTTTTGCAATTAATGACTGGTGTGCAACTGGGGCATTACGTGCTCTTTATGAGAATGGAATTAGTGTTCCGGAAGAAGTATCTATTATGGGTTTTGATGATGCACCGTATGTGAGATATATTGTTCCTCCTTTAACCACTATTAGACAACCAAGGTGGGAAATGGGGCAAACTGCTGCTCAATTGTTAATTGAAAGGATTTTCAACAAAGGTTCAAATATTCCAAAAAATGTAATCCTCCAACCTCAATTGATAATAAGAGAGTCTGTTAAAAAAATCATAGAGAAGTGAAAAAATGATTCCATTTTTTAATTTATTATCCCTACCTTCTTAATTTTGGCACCTTCCTTTTTTAACCTTTTTATTAAAAAATTAAATTCACTTTCAGTATCTTTAGTTTTGTTTTTTTCCAAAAGAAGCTTAAATTTATTTTCCGAAACTTTAGACACAAAATCTCCTTTTCTTAAAAAGTTTAATATTTTAAATTGGTTTTCAAAAATGATTAAAAGGGCAATAAATCTTGGTTCTCTAAGTAATTTATCTTTATAATGAATTAATTCAAAAATATTTTCATCGATGAAATTTTTATAATTTTTTTCATTCTCATGGATTAATTTTAAAATTTCAAGAATATTTTCAAAATTATTTCCTACATCAATTATCTTTTTTAAATAAGCAAACCTCTTTATTTTGCTTTTTTCCTTTTCGACAAGCAACTTAATTAGTTCGAAATAAAGGTCTTCGTAATAATATCGTGTTGTTAAAACCCAATTTGATGAAATTCCAGGTAAAAATTCCCCACTATAAACTTCAAATGCTTCATTAGCTGCTTTTTGGTTTGAAGGATCAGAAAAAAATTTATTAGTTGATAATACAAATTTGTTAAAATCGGTTTTTAAATCTTTAGCTTCAAAATATGAAATTGAATTTTTTGTTTTTATTTTTCCTTTATTTTTAAGTTTTTTATTTATATTTGAAAAATACACAGTAAGGTTGTTTAAAGTAGGTAAATTTTCGTTTGGATTCCATACTTCATCAATTATTTTGTTAGTTGATACACTAAATCCATTTTTAGAAATAATGAAAATTATTATTTCTACCTCTTTGGGTGAAAAATTCATATTTTTCAATTCCACGATTTCAAATTTACCAAATGTTTTTATATACATCTTTTCTCCTTTATTTAATTTTTATAGTTTATTATACCACCTTTATAGTAAAATGAAGTAAAAACATTGTAAATATATTGCTTTTAATTTTTTTAATTAATATTTTGATTGAAATTCAGCATAATTTAAATATTAAAAGAATACAATATTTAAGTAATGAATAAAAGAATAAATAAAACAAAATAAAAAAAGAAGGGGAAGGAGGTGTCGAGGTGAAAATTAGAAAATATGTTATATTAGCATTAATTTCTGTATTATCGTTATTTGCTTTTTCAGTTCAAGGGTTGGATTTACATGTTCCAGGATGTAGTTGGGAAAGCACAGATTTAACCCATGAAGTTG
>JACDOA010000022.1 GCA_017656335.1 Thermosipho sp. (in: thermotogales) | reverse complement strand
ATCAAGGAAAATTTGATAACGATATTGTATTAAAAGAAGGAGATATTATTTATATTCCACCTCTAACTTATAAAGAAACAATAAAGGTAACTGGTGCATATACACTTTCTATGCTATATGAACCGGGACTTACATTGGGTGATATTCTTTTAAAACTAGGACCACTTGATGAAAAATATGCAAATATTGAAGATGCCAAATTGTTTGTTAACGGAGATATTATTACAGTAAATCTTAAAGAAGTTATCTCAAATGTAAATGATTTTGAGCTTCTACCAGGGACAAAAATTTACATTCCAAAAAGAGAAGAAAAATACGCATACATTATTGGTTTTGTACCAAATCCAGGTCTTAAAACTTTTGATGTAGATGAAAATATCACATTAAATCTTTTAATAGCAAAAGCAGGCGGAATATCAAGTGAACAAGAAAAATATATTGATAAAATTATTGTTTCAACTCCTGATGGAAATGAAACAGAATATTCGAAAGAAGTGCTTGAAAATTCAAAAGAAATAATTTTACCAATTGGAAGTATTGTCAACATCCAAAAAGTTCCTGAATTTTATGTCTATATTCAGGGATATGTAAATAATGAGGGCAAAATAGAATTTTCACCTGAAGAAAAAAAGACACTAAAAATACTTCTTGCAAAAGCTGGACTTTTAGATGAAGAAGTTGAGAATGAAGGAATAATAGTGATAAATAACGAAAAGAAAATAAATGTTAAAGATGTAATATTTGGAAATGAGGATTACAGCTTAAAGAATGGTGATATTATTCAAGTTATATATGAACCATTTATTGTAAATGTGGTTGGATTAAATGGAGGAAATGTTACGCTTTTACATAATGAACCAAGAACTTTATCTTACTTAATTAAAAAAATAGGAATTACTACCCCTGAATCAATTGACAAAGTCCAAATAGTAAGAAATGGAAAGATTCAGGACTATGATATTAACCTTTTAATTTATCATGATACCTCTATTCCACTTGAAAAGTATGATACTGTTGTTATTAAAAGTGCGCAAGAAAATGCTATTTATTTAACCGGTGATGTTGCAGCTTATGTAAGTTTTTCCTTGAATGAAAAAATAACACTTCAAAGAATACTTGCAAAAGTTGGACTTTCAGACTACAGAAAAATAGATAAAATTACTCTTAATGGAAAAGAATTAGATTTTAAGAAAGATACAGAAATACCAAAAGGGTCAATATTATATGTAACGCTTAAGAAACCAATTTATGTTACTGCAATGGGTTATATAAAGGAGACTGGAAGAGTTGAATTTAACTATGATGAAACACCTGACCTTAAAACTTTATTTGGAAAACTTGGAGGATTAATCATTGGCCCCGATTTGTATTACACCTCTGATAAAGTATATATAATCAGAAATGGAAAAGTCATAAAAACTTTATATGCTCAAAAAGTATATAAAGGTGAGGAAAATGAAATACTTGAAAATAATGATTTTGTATTTGTAACGGAAAAAGATCCAAATTATGTTTATGTATTTGGTAAGAACATGCCAAATACCATTGTCAAATTTACAAATACTGAATCCTTTGATTTTAAAACACTTCTTTCTAAAATTGGTGGGATTCAAGAAGGAATTAGTAAAACGGTTACAATTTTAGATAGCGATTCAAAAACAACTTTTACTTGGAATGAATATTCAAATATAAATTTGAAAAATGGTAGTACAATTTTATTTGATATTGATACTAAAAATTATGTTTTTGTGGTAGATGAAACAGGAAAACCAGATATGTTCTATCTTGATAAAGAAAACACCTCTCTTTATGAAATAATAAGTAAGATACAAATTGATAAAGCTTATAAATTTGTAAAACTTATTAGAAATGGTGAGGAAAAAGTTATTGACATTTCAAATATTGAAAATGCATTATCATTTAACGTAAAACCAGGAGATATTATTAAAGTAGTTGATGCACCACAGAATATTGCGTATGTTTTAGGAGAAGTGAACAATCCTGGTATTATTTCAGTCAATGAAGGAACTACTGTACTCGGAGCAATTATTTCAGCAGGATATTTCAGTGCAAAAGCTGCTCCATCTTCAGTATTTTTATACAAAGGTGGAATTAATGGAGAAGCAATAAAAGTTAATTTGAGTGGTGCTATAAAAGGTGGAAATATTGAAGAAAATCCAAAGGTAGAACCAGGAGATATTGTTTATGTTCCAGCTGATGCATTTAAAACAGCACTTGATTGGATCCCTGTGATAAATAATTTGATAACTTTTTATAACAATATTTATGGATTGTTGAATAAATAAAAGTTGAAATGATATGATAAACGAAAATAACAAATCAAGATTGAACTTTTAAATTTTTAGTTTGAAATATTTTATTACGTAATCTCAGTTACTTTGAAAGTTTTCACAAAAAGTTCGTATAGTTTTTTTATAAATAAAATTTTTTTGAAAAAATTTTCTATTTACTCTAAATATATTTTTTATAAATAACAGGAGGAAAGATATGAAAATCATCTCATTAATAGGAGCACGTCCACAGTTCATAAAAGAAGCAATAGTTAATAAGGAATTAAAAGAAAAAGAAAATATAAAAGAAATAATTGTACATTCTGGTCAACACTATGATTTTAATATGTCTGATGTATTTTTTAAGGTTTTAAATATCCAAAAACCTGATTATTTTCTCAATGTAGGTTCTGGATTACATGGAGAAATGACTGGAAAAATAATGATAGAATTTGAAAAAGTTGTTTTAAAAGAAAAACCAGTTATTATATTAGTTTATGGAGAAACAAATACAACACTTGCAGGGGCAGTTGTTGGAGCAAAATTAAAGATACCAGTTGCACATATTGAACCTGGAATAAGACAAGAGCCAAAAGATATGCCAGAAGAAATAAATAGGACACTTACAGACCATGTATCAACATTTTTATTTTGTCCCTCAAAACTTTCAGTTAAAAATCTAGAAAAAGAAGGAATAACAAAAGGAGTATATTTTGTAGGAGAGGTAATGTATGACTTATATTTAGAAATGGAAGATAAGTTTAAATATGATATATTCAGAGAATTAAAACTTAAAGAGAATGAATATATAGTTATGACATTACATAGAGATTTTAATGCAAATAAAAAAGAAAGGGTGAAAGAATATAACTTTGAAAAATATTTAGAAAAAGTAAAGGTAATAGAACCAATAGATTATTTAAATTTAACGGAATTAATAAAAAAGAGTTGGAAAATATTAACAGATAGTGGAGGCTTACAAAAAGAAGCATATTTTGCAAAAAAGAGGGCAATAGTAGTAATGCCAGATACAGGATGGAGAAAACTAATTGAAGTTGGATGAAACCAACTTGCTAATGAAAATAATTTGAATGAAAAAGTATTTGAAAATAATAATAATAAATGTCCTGAAAATATATGTGGTAATGGAAAATCAGGTAAAAAATAGTGGAAATATTGTTAAATCTGGAGGATGATAAATGAGAATTTTAATTCTAACGAACTTTTATCCTAAAATTGGCAATATTACATCAGGAATTTTTGTTGTTAAAAGATTAGTTGAGTACAAAAAATTTGATGTTTCTTTCGATACAATTCCTGTTTATATGAAAGATGACTTTTTTTTAAAATTGCTTAGAAAAATTTTAAAACTTCAAAGTACAGAATCCTTAGAAAAATTTGAGAATATTAAATTCAGGAAAATAGACGTTAAGATAAACTTATTAAAAAAAATCCTTGAAAAAACAGGTTTTTTGAACTTTTCTAAAGAATTTTCCAAACAACTTGAAAAACAAATTAATTTAAAATCATATGATATTATTCATGCACACGGAATGTCTCTTAATCTTCCTGCAGGATATATTGCAAAATTAATATCTGAAAAGTATGATATCCCTTTTTTTGTAACCTTACACGGCGGCGATGTTAATTATAACATGGCTAAAAATAAGAAAAACAGAACAATATATATTGAAACATTTGAAAATACCTCAAAAGTTATTTTTGTCAGTAATGCATTACTAGAAAAAGCTAAATCACTTGGGTATTCAGGGAAAAATGCAATTGTTATTCCTAATGGATATGATCCAGAAATATTTAAACCAATGGATAAGAAACAAGTTAGAAAAGAATTGGGGATTTATAAAAAAGAATACAAATATGTTGGATTTGTAGGGAACTTAATTCCTGTAAAAAGAGCAGATAAATTACCTGAAATATTCGAAAATATTTCTAAAAACTACGATAAAGTAATGTTTTTAATAGTTGGCGATGGATATTTAAAAGAAAAAATAGAAAAAGAGATGAAAGAAAAAAGTTTGGAATATATTTTCACAGGAAGAGTATCACAAGGAAGTGTTGCAAAATGGATGAATGCAATGGATATAATGGTGCTTCCAAGTCGGAATGAAGGCTGGCCGTGCGTAGTAAAAGAAGCACAAGCATGTGGAACATGTGTTGTAGGAAGTAGTAATGGTGGAATACCTGAAGCAATAGGATATAAAGAGTATATTGTAGAAGAAGGAGAAAATTTTGAAGAAAGGTTTGCAAATAAGGTTGTTGAAATATTGAAAAATGGGTCTGATTCAAAAAATTTAATTGAAAATACAAGGGAATTTACATGGAATAGGATAGTAGAAAATGAAATTGAAATTTACATTAAAATTATGGAGGATAATTGATATGAAAAGAATAAATCATGTAATAGGAATTCCAACTCTTAATAGAGTTGATGAATTAGATGTAACAATTAGAAGTATTCTTAATAATACAGTTTTACCTTCCAAAATAATTATTGTAGATCAGAGTGATAACGATGAAACTTATAAATTAATCAAAGATTATAAAAATGAATCAAAAGTTATTTTTTGGTATTTAAGATTAAGCGAGAAAGGTTTAACTAAAGCAAGAAATGCTATTCTTGCTAGTTTGAATGAAGAAGATATAATTACTTTTTTAGATGATGATGTTACTTTAAATAAATCTTATATTGAAAATATTCAATACACTTTTAAAAAATATAAAGATGTAGTGGGGGTTCAAGGATTTACGATTCAATCTAAAAAAGATATATTAAAAAAAATTTTGAAGTTGAATTTTAAACATATAACTGAATCCCCAAAAGTATTAGAATGTTTTGAAAATACATATCCTTTAATTGTTAAAAGAAATAAAGTGATGAAGAGTGAATGGTTAAGTGGATGTAATATGAGTTATCGTATAAGTGATATAAAATCTGAAAGATTTGAAGAGCAGTTTATTTTGTATGGTCTTGGTGAAGATTTAGAATTTTCATATAGATTATACTTGAAAGGAAATAGGTTATTATTAAATTCTTCTGCATTATTGATACATAGAGTTTCAAAGGTAGCTAGACTACCTTCAAAAGCAAAATTGTTAATGAGATTTGGCTATCGAAGGTTTATGATATCACAATATAGAGAAAAGGAAAAAGTGAATTTTCTATTTAATCAATATATTGAGAATTATAAATCTCGATTAAAAATTCTGAAGATAAGAGCACCAGAGAAATTCAAAAATATAGAAAAATCAATTAATGAAATTTTAAAGATAGTAGATTACTACACAGATGAAATAGATTCAGGTAATTTACAAAGATTAAATGAGGCAATAATTGAGGAGTTGAAAAAATGAAAATACTGCTTATTGCAGTTGTGGGAACTGATAATTTTGGAGATGAAGCAATGTTCAAATATATTTATAATAAATTGAAAAGTAAGAATTATCAAATAACTGTTGGAACGTATAATGTTAAAAAAGCAAAGGAAAGATTTCCAAATGTAGATTTTTTGGAGTTACCAAAATTAAGCAGGAAAGATATTATAAAAGGCATATTTGGAAAAACTTTTGTTGATATTATATTATATGATGCTTTATATGTATCAGGAGCTGGAGCATTAAATAGTATGTATTTTCCTCATGTATTTTTGTTATGGAATCTTACTAAAAAATTTAGGAAAAATGGAAAATATGTTGAATTTAGACCACAAAGTGTTGGGCCATTTTTTGGTAAAACGAAAGGTATAACAAGAAAAATGGTCAATGATATTGTTAGACTATCTGATAAATTTTTTGTTAGAGAAAAAATTTCATATGATTATTTAAAAAGCAAAGGATTTAATGTTGTATTGAAGAAAGATGACGCATGGAATATTGATGCAGAAGAGATAAATTTAAATTTTGGTGATTGTGTTGGTATTTCAATAAGGCCATGGAGGAATAAAGATAGTAGAGAGATGATAAAGTATTTTAAAGAACTTGAAAAAATTATTAAATCGTTTGGATATAACATCCTTTTTATACCAATTGCTTATGGAGGAAGTAAGAAGTATATTGATAATAGTTTTTTAAAGGGGAATGTTGATGGATACTTTCTTGAAAATTATATAAATTTGAAAGAAGCTACTCCAGAAATAATTAAAGGTGTTATAAAAAAATGTAAATTTACTATTGGAATGTCATATCATTTTAATGTGTTTTCTTTATCTCTTAATAAACGAGCTGCGGCTGTGTATTCTGACGAATATTATAAAATAAAAAATCTTGGCTTATATAAAGCATGGGGTAATAGCTCAGGAGTTTTCAAAATTCCTGAAACACCGCCAAAGCAGATTATAGAATATTTGCTAGGTGATTAGATGGAAAACAAATACAAACATTTAGCTAAAAACACAATTTGGATATCTCTTGGAACATTTGGATCCAGAACAATATCTTTCTTCTTACTTCCATTATTTACCAGGGTTTTAACAAAAGATGATTACGGAAAAATAGATTTTTTTTCAACTACTGTTAGTCTTTTAGCAATATTTCTTTCTATAGAAATAGCAGCCGCCGTGTTTAGATTTTCAGCAGATGGAAAGGAAGAAAACAGAAAGATTTTATCTTCTTCTTATTTAATAATAGCATTTAGCACGATTTTACTGTTGATATTCTTTCCCTTATTTAGCAAATTAAGTACATTCTTTTCAGAGATAAAGTATTATCTGTTATTTTCTATAATTCTTGGGATTACTACGGCAATTAATAAAAATTATTTAAGAGCAAAAGAAAAAATGATAATTTTTGCAACAAGTGATATAATAAACACATTTAGTTTTGCAAGCCTTGGGATAATATTAGTAGCTATATTGAAAAATGGAGTAAAAGGATATTTACAGGCTTATTTAATTGCTCAGTTAATAACGAATATTTATCTTTTTACTGCAGGGAAATTATATAGAGAAATTTCTTTTAAAGAAATTTCTTTTAAAACTTTAAAAGTGATGATAAAATATTCAGCACCACTTGTACCAAATGATTTATCTTGGTGGATAATGAATGTATCAGACAGATACTTATTAATATATTTTCTGGGATTTGCTGCATCAGGTATTTATGCTGTATCATATAAGTTTATGGCATTAATAAGCGTTTTAAATGGCGTTTTTTATCAAGCATGGCAAGTATCAGCAGTAAAACAATATGAGAAAGAAGATAGAGACCAATTTTACTCAAATGTATTTTATCATTTAAGTACAACACTAATAGCTGTATTACTTGTTTTTTCAGTTATAATGAAGCCATTTGTTAGTGTAATGGTAGGAAGTGAGTTTGAGAAAGCTTGGGTATATTTGCCATTTTTATTGCTTGGAGCATTATTTTCAGCGTTTTCCTCGTTTTATGGAATAGGGTATATAGCATCTAAAGAGTCAAAAGGAGCATTTACGACATCAATATATGGAGCATTGACAAACCTGGGAATAAACATTTTATTTATACCATTGATAGGCATACAAGCAGCGGCAATATCAACAATGGTAGCTTTTTTGACAATGTGGCTATTGAGAGTAAAACAAACAAAAAAGTATTTTACAATAAAAGTGAAAGGTAAGATATTGTTTTTAAATATATTGTTAGTTACAATTAGTCTCTTTGCTAATTATATTAATGATTTTGGAATATTTATTCAATTGATCGCTATTATCATATTCATTTACTCAAACTTTAGGTTTATAACAAACATCTCTAAAATCACAAAATCCTTTATCAAAAAACATAAAATAAAATAACAATATTTAGAGGTGAAAATTTGAAAAAAATCTTAATTATTGGTTATTATCACTCAAAAAAAGACAAAAGAGTTTTCAGAACAGTTAAAGCTTTGAGCAAAAAATGTCAAGTCTCATATC
>JACDOA010000021.1 GCA_017656335.1 Thermosipho sp. (in: thermotogales) | reverse complement strand
GAAATTGAACTTTCTTTAGAATATTCTGGTGCTAATATACAATATGCAAAAATCAATTTTTCAATTGATAAATTTGATTTTTTAGCTCACTATAACTCACCAATTGAGCTTCCTATAACTGGGATTCAAAGTGGAATTTGTTTTACATATGATTCGAGATATTACATTGATTTAGGTGTAGTTAATAATTCTTTATCATGGTTGATTGGTGTTCAATTTGAAAGATTTTCTTTAAATTATGGAAACAAGTATTTTGAAGAAGAAAGTGCGATATTAGCAGGTTATAATTTTAATGCTCTTAATCTTACTTTTAGTCTTTTCGGAGGATATTATATTGATTCTACTGATTTTGCAGTTATTTTAGATGCCTTATCTGAAAAATGGAATTTGAACTTTTCGTATGTCAAAAGTTTAATTTCTGCAACTTTAAATATTAATTCATGGAAAATTTCAGGTAATTATTCTTTATTAAGTGCCAACTATGATTTATCTATCAGTATTCCTTTGTTAGAGAAATATTCAGTTTTTGGTGGTTACAGTCATACTTCCTTAATTGATAAAAGCTATATAGGAATTGGTCTGTATGAAATTGATTATAGTTTGGGTTTAAAAGTAAAAAACGAGATGTCGAATATTTATTTTGACATCTTTGGAAGTGTAAATTTTTAAATCTTTATTGTTATTTCTATTCTAAAAGCCACCCTTTACTAATGGGTGGCTTTTTATTTGAAATTTTAGTAAAACAATTCGATTTATTCGAATATATTTTATGAGCATAAAAATTCATTTCATTTCAAAACTATTCTTCAAATTGCTAATTTGACTTTTATCATCAGTTTTTGATAAAAGATATATGAAAACGTTTTCGAAATCGTTTTCAGAAAATGTGTGATTTTTATTTTTGAAAGCAAAATGATGTGAAAACATATGGAAAATTGATATAACAGGGGGTTTGAAAATGTTTAAGGGTTTTCATTTTTTAAAGGAAAGTAAATTTTATATTCTTATCTTCTTATTAATTTTTTTTGTCTCGACTATACAAATTTTTGGCATAGAGAAGATTATTATTGATACAGATTTAGGAGCAGACTGCGATGATGCAGGAGCTTTGGCGGTAGCATTTGAACTTGAAAGAGAAGGAAAAATTGAAATATTGGGTATTATAGCTAGTTCTAAAGATAAATATTCAATTGGCGCTGTCGATGCAATTGCTACATTTTATGGACGTGGAGCAGATTCATTATATGGTGCGAATCAGACTATTGATGTGGGTTGTGGTGATGGTCTAAGATATGATGGAAGAAATGGTTTTTCTGATGAACTTGCAAAAGATATAAATCGATACCGTAATAGTATTATTACTAAGAGTGGAGTAGCATCGATGAGGGATAAGTATTATTCTATACTTAAATCTCAACCTGATCATAGTGTAACAGTTGTTGTGTTAGGTCATACTGGAGGCTTGTATTCTATACTTAAAGATTCTAATGATAGAGAACTATTTCATAAGAAGGTCAAAAAAGTTTGTTTTATGACTTATACTGGTTCAACTTGGGAAAAGGATTATAATTTTGGTTTTCATAATACTTTTCCATATACAAAATTTGTTTTAGATAACTTGAAAGTAGATGCTTACTTTGGATGTCACGGTAGTCACTTAGTTTACACGGGTTACAAATTACGTTCGAAGTATACTGTTGATAATCCTGTGAAAAGAGCTTATGACATTATTTTAGGTAATACACCTGAAAGGCCAAGCTGGGATCAATTGGTAGTTTTATTTGCGGCTTTTGGAGATAATGATTGGTTTAAAATAGAAAAATTTGGAAAGCTTGAGTATAACTCATCAGGTCAAACAAGATGGAATTTAAATGAAAACAAATCTAATCACTTTAGATTTGGTATTGAGATGCCTGCAAACTATATGGGAGATATCGTAGAAGATTATATGACAAGAGCACCACTTGAAGGATACAATAAATAATTAATTCTTGTGTAAAGTAAAAAGTTTTCCGATTTTTATGCTTGATTACTCGAAAAGCTTGTTATGTTTGTGAGGAATAATTTATTTGTAATTTGGAAATTAAATAATGAAAGAATATATTTATTATGGAAAATGTCAAACCTATTTTTGGTTTGGGCATTTCAAAACTTAAAGAGGAGGGATATGTATGAAAAAGTGGTTTATTTTCTCGATGATTTTAGTCATTTCTGTTTTTGCTTTCTCTAGTGAAAAAATAACTGTTTTCTTTGGATCATGGATGGAGGGAAATTTTGAGACATTCAAAGAAGTCAATGGGTATGATTTATTAGAAAGATTTACGGAAGAAACAGGTATTCAAGTAGAGCCTATATTTTATCCTTTTAGAGAGTTAATACAAGCTATAGAAACTAGAATGCAGGCAAAATCTGTATCACCTGATGTTTTTGAAGTGGATTCCCCTCTTTCCCTTTCTTATTATATCAGAGGTTATACAGAACCATTAAATGAATATTTAACAGAGGAAGAACTTAATAGCCTGAAGGAAAAAATGTTTCCTGCAACAATAAAAATAGCAGAATGGAACGGAAAGCTTTTGAATCTTCCTTTTGAGAATTCTTCACAGGTAATGTACATTAATAAGGATTTATTTGAAAAAGCAGGTATTGAACCACCAAAAATGGATGTTAATGGCCGATGGACATGGGAACAGGTTGTTGAAGCAGCAATAAAGATAAAAGAAACTATGAAAAAAGAAGGAAAAGAAGTATGGGGTCTGTTGTTTGGACAGGTTTCACGTCCTTATCAAATGTTAGTTCTTCCTCAATCATTAGGTGGAGGATCAGGAGTAAGTCCCGATGGATATCATGTGGAAGGATACTTAAATAATGAAGGTTGGAAAAAAGCGATGAAATGGTGGTATGATGTTAATAATACCTATAAGATATCTCCAAAAGGTGTTGCTCCTGAAGAAACTACTTATTTATTCCTTTCAGGAAAAGTAGCAATGTTTGTACAAGGTACATGGGATATACCAACAATCTTACAAGCTGAAAAACAAGGGGAATTAGGTTTTGAATGGGGAATAGCACCTCATCCATATTATAAGGATGGAGAACCAGTTACACCTACTAACAGTTGGCATTTGGCAGTTAATCCAAATTCCAAAAAAATTGAAGCAAGTATAGAATTTTTGAAGTTTATGTCAAGGGATGATATTATAGCTGATTGGTTTAAATCTGTAGGACAACTTGTGGCTAATAGAGAAGCAATGGCTAAAGTCATAGAAACAGATCCAAAGTATAATGATTTTCCATGGAACAGCTATAAAGAAATTGTTCTATACGAACTTCAAAACACAGCAATGCCAAGACCTAAAACACCATTTTATTTGGAATGGGAAGATTTAGTATATAAATGTTTTGAAGATGTTCGAAATGGTGCTGATCCTATACAAAGCTTAGAACATTATATGCAAATTATTGAAAGATTAGCGAAAAAATATCAAGGGGGGAAATAATAATTGCTTAAAAAGAAAAACAACAATGCCTTGAGAGGCCCGCAAGGTCTCTCTAGGCGTTCTTTAGTAGCATATTTATTTTTAATTCCTTCACTGATTGGATTAGCAATTTTTAGAGTTTTGCCTATTATATATACATTTATTGGAAGTTTGTTTAATGTTGATTACGGTAGAGGTGGAACAACTTTTGTTGGATTTGAAAATTACTTAGATGTTTTGAAAGATCCTATTTTTTGGAATTCAGTTAAAACAACTTTGATTTTTAATGTTGTCGTAAATCCTTTGCAAATTACAATTGCTCTGATTTTGGCTGTTTTATTGAATGGAACAGCTAGAACCACAAGATTTGTTAGAACATTATTCTTATTACCTCTAGGTGTTTCAGTAACAATTGCTTCAACAATTTGGAATATACTTCTAAATCCAAATGAAGGGTTAGTAAATAGTTTCTTAAAATTCTTGGGCATTCCATCTCAACCTTTTTTAACTAGCCCATCGCAAGCTTTGTGGTGTATAGTATTAATTGCTTCTTGGTGTGGAATTTCTTATTGGATGATGTTTTTATTAGCCGGATTGCAAGATATACCCTCAGAATATTATGAAGCAGCAAAAATTGACGGTGCAACAAATTGGCAAACTTTCTGGCATGTTACTTTGCCTCTTCTTAAGAGAACTTTGACGTTTGTTATTGTTGCAGATACGATTGCTAATTTTCTTTTGTTTGCACCCATATATGTTATTACACGTGGAGGGCCTCAGTGGTCGACAAATTTACTCATGTATGAAACCTATAGCAATGCATTTGTTTTCTCAGATTATCCCAGAGCTTTAACATTAACATCGTTGTTGTTGGTGATGGTGTTTGCGATAGTATTGTTAGAAATAAGGGCACTTCAGAAGGAGGAAAGTTTGTAATGAACAAAGTTTTTATAAGAATAATAAAGTACTTTGTGTTAGTTATTTTTGGTGTATTTGTTATAGTACCATTTCTTTGGACACTTGTTTCATCTTTTAAACCAATGAATGCAATTTTAAAAGATATTGCTCCGTTTTCAATAAAAACATTTATACCTGTTCCATTTACATTAGATTCGTATAAAGAACTTTTTAATGGTGGATTTATGCAATCGATACTTTTTTCAATTTTAGTTGGCATTTTAACTGTTGTTGCTGGAATTTTAATAAATTCGACTGCAGGTTTTGCATTTGCTAAATTTAAATTTCCTGGTAAAAAAGCTGTCTTTTTAACTGTATTAATTTCTTCTTTAGTTCCATTTGAAGCAATAGCAGTTCCTCTTTTTATAATTGTTAGATGGATGCATTTATTGAATACCATGGGTGCCCTTGTATTGCCTATGATAGCAAATGGTTTATGTGTTTTCTTATTTTATCAATTTTTTAAAGGCATACCAACAGATCTTATGGAAGCTGCTATAATTGATGGAGCTAGTTGGTGGAGGATATATTGGCAGATTTTCCTTCCCTTATCAAAGCCTGCGATTGTTTCAGCAAGTTTATTGTTGTTTTTATCTCAATGGCAATCGTTCTTATGGCCCTTGGTGTCAGTTCAGAGTTCAAAGATGAGAATGGTACAAGTTGCTATTGCTTTTCTAACAATTAACGAACGTACTACTTTGTTGCATGTCCTTCTTGCTGCGGCAGTGATGTCGTCAATTATACCTTTATTGTTAATATTCCCATTACAAAGATATTACATTAAAGGTTTTGTGACTTCTGGAATGAAGGGTTAAGAGGTAAACGTTTGAATATTTGCAAAAAAAGTATTATATTAATAATGTAATGGAGGTGTTTTTTTGATGAAGAAGAAAATTATTATAGACACAGATATAGGCTCTGATGTTGATGATGCAATTGCATTAGTTTTAGCATTAAAATCACCAGAATTGAAGGTTGAAGGGATAACAACAGTATATGGTGATTCAATGTTGAGAGCTCAGATTGTATTAAAACTTTTAGAACTTATGGATATTGATAACATTCCTGTGGCAGCCGGAATAGATAAGCCGTTACTCAGAGAAAGAGAAATTTGGTGGACCGGGCATGAAGGTAAAGGTATTCTGACTGATGAAGACAAGAATTTAAAACCTATAGATAAACATGCAGTAGATTTTTTAATTGAGAAAATTATGGAAAATCCTGGAGAAATAACCCTTGTAACAATTGGACCACTTACAAATATAGCTGCCGCAATAATAAAAGAACCTAAAATAATAGAAAATGTAAAAGAAATAGTCATGATGGGAGGTGTTGCAAGAATATTTGATAACGCACCTGAGATACGATATATAGAGCATAATATACATTGTGATTCAGAAGCTGCTTTAGTGGTTTTTAACTCTAATATTCCAATAACTATGGTTGGTTTAGATGTAACACTTAAGGTGCCAATAAATCGCACACATCTTCAGAGAATAAAAAATGTAGGGACAAATTTAACTGATACTTTAGTAAGATTAATAGAAATATGGTGGGGTTTTTTAAAATCGGATTCAAGTTGTATGCATGATCCACTTGCATTATCGTATTGTATACACCCAGAATTTTTGAAAACTGTTAATTGCAAAGTTATTGTTGAAACACATGGTAAGTACACAGATGGTCAAACAATTGTAATTCCTGATAAAAATTCAAATGTTAAAGTTGCATATGATGTTGATAATGAAAAGTTCGTAGAATTTTTAATGGAAAGAATTTGTTCATAAATTTAAGTTTATGAAAGAGGTGTAAAATGTCTCGGAAAGTGAGTATGAAAGATATTGCTAAGATCGCTGGTGTGTCTCCATCCACTGTTTCGAGAGTTATAAATAAACCCAGTGAAGTTAGTGAAGGATTACGAAAAAAAGTTATGAAAATAATAAAAGAACTAAATTACACCCCAAATTCGGTAGCTCAAGGATTAAGAAAGGGTTCTATGAAGGTTATTGGAGTTGTTATACCGGACATTACAAACCCCTTTTTTCCTGCTATTGTAAGGGGAATAGAAGATTTTTTAAGGAAAAAAGGGTATTCTCTAGTTCTATGTAATTCTGATCAAGATATGGAAGAAGAAAAAAAACTATTAAAATTCTTATATTCGAAAAATGTAGATGGTGTAATATTTACTGGAAGTGGGGAATACAATCCAGAAATAGAAATATTTACAAGCAGGAATATTCCACTAGTATTTCTTGATAGAATATACAAAAAGGAGTCATCTTCTTATGTAATAGTTGATAATGTAGATGGAATGTTCAAATTAATGACTTATCTCGTGAAATGTGGGTATAAGAGTTTTGCTTTACTGAATGGGTACAAAGAAACTTTTAGTGCTAAAGCTAGATACGAAGGGTTTTTGAAAGCAGTAAAAAAATACAACATAAAGAATTATGAAGTTGTTTTTGGCAGATTTACATATGAGAGTGGTTATGAAATGGTGGAGAAACTATCAAAAATACCAGAAGTTTTAGTTTGTGGTAATGATCTTATAGCATATGGTGTAATAAATAAAATTGAGAAACTAGGCTTATCCATACCAGATGATGTTGGGGTAACAGGATTTGATGATATAGCGTTTAGTAAACATTACAAGCCATCTTTGACTACTGTAAGACAACCAATGTATCAAATTGGTAAAAAAGCTGCAGAATTATTATTTAAGATGATAGAACTTGAAAAATATAAACCAAAAGGCATTGTTTTAAATCCGGAACTTGTAATTAGAGAATCCACAAAAAAAATCGAAATGGAGGTTTGAAGGTGATTGCAGTTGTTGGAAGCAGTAATATGGATATAGTTATGACTGTAGATAAATTTACAAAACCTGGGCAAACTCAAAAAGCAAAAAAGCTAGAATTTTTTCCGGGAGGAAAAGGTTCAAATCAAGCTGTCACCGTAGCTAAACTTTCCAAATCAAATTCGAGAGTTTATTTTTTAACATGTATCGGTAATGATTCATATGGAAAGATTTTGAAAGAACAATATGATAAATTAAATATAAAAGGTTATAAAGTTGTTGAAAAAAGTAATGGTTTAGCTTTTATTGAAGTTACAGACAAAGGAGAAAATAGAATAGTTATTTTTCCTGGAGCAAATGATTATTTAATTCCAGATTTAATTGAAGAAAACATCAATAAACTTCTTGAAACGAAATATGTCTTACTTCAGAATGAGATACCCTTTGAATCCACTTTGTATGTTGCAAAACTTTTTAAAGAAAACGGAAAAACGGTTATTTTTGATCCAGCCCCTGTTAAGGGAATAAAAAAAGAAATCTTCCAATTTGTTGATTTTCTCACGCCAAATGAAAAAGAAATGAAACTTTTAACAGAGAAATTTTTTGGAAATTTTGTATCTTACGAAGATAGCTATTATAAATTTAAAAGATTAGGAATTAAACAACTTGTTGTAAAGCTTGGAGATAAGGGACTTGTTTATTTTGATGAAAATAATGTAATAGAATTACCTTCCTTTAAAGTTAAAGCAATCGATACTACAGCAGCAGGAGATGTTTTTAATGGGGCATTTTCTGTTGCTTTAAATGAAAATTTTGATATAAAATTAGCATTAAAGTTTGCTTCTGCAGCAGCTGCACTGTCAGTTACAAAAAAAGGTGCTCAAAGTTCTATTCCCTCGAGGAAAGAAGTAGAAGAATTTTTAATGAGATAGAAGAAAATAAAAGGCGCAAATTAATGCGCCTTTTAATTAGAGAATATTGTCAATTTTAACTACATTTACTCCAGCCACATTTTTTACAACTCATACATCCTTCTTGTTTAATGATGCTGTTTTTTGATAAACATGATGGGCAATAGGTGTTTCCGTCTGCATCAATATAGAAACCTTCACTCCATTCAAGACCATTTGCCATTACAAATTTTTCGACTTCTTCAGCAGTTTTAATAGTTCCATCAATAACAAAAGCTTCATTACTTTCAATTTCACTATTTCCCCAGAGTTCCACAAAATCTCCAATTGCTCTCTGAATTTCTTCAGCTAATCCTTTGGTATATTCTCCATTTACTTTTTTAAGTTGTTCAAGAATTTCTTCTGCTGAAACACCAGCTCTTAGGGCAATGGATGAAAGTCTACCAATTGATTCAGCAAGTTCAGTACCATTTGAAAGGAATATTTCAACAGCTTCGCCGTTATCATCGAATGAAACTGTAATATATGTGGTGCTATCTTTTGATTTGTACTTTCTTGTTACACTTCTAAGTGTATTTTTTCTAGGTTTAGGTCTTAGTTTGTGCTTTTCATCAAGAACAAAGAATTGAACCTTTGGAGCATCTTTAGTTTTAACCTGTTTAGCGGCCGTTAACACTTGAGTTTGGAGTGAACCATCTCTATAAATGGTTAATCCCCTAACATTTAATTTAAAAGCTTCTAGATAGATGTTTAGTACATCTTCTTCTGTTGCTGTTGAAGGCATATTAATTGTTTTTGATATATTGTTATCTGTATATCTCTGAAATGCATCTTGCATTAATAGATGATCCATTGGAGAAATGTCCATAGCCGTTACAAAAACTCTTTTAAAATGTTCAGGAATACTTTCAATGTTTTGAAGAGAACCTTTTTCAATTAATTCATCTTTTATTTCTTCAAGTTTTTCTTTCCCTAATTTTTCTTTAAGAACTTTATTTGCGTAGAATAAAGCTTCCTTTGTTCCATCATGTTTGTTCATATACCTTATATATGCTAAAAGGAAGTTTGGTTCGAGTCCGCTACTTGTATCTGCAATATTTGAAATAGAACCAGTTGGAGCGATTGTTAAAACGGCAACATTTCTTTTCCCATTTTTTGATTCTTTCATAACTTCTTTTATATCATCATCGTATTTGCTCATTCCCATCGCAAAAGGAATAAAATCGTCTTCTTTAAAATATCTACTTTTTTCAAACAATGGGAAACTTCCTTTTTCACGTCCCAATTTATTTGACTCATCGTGTGCGTGAACAGCAATAAAACCCATAAGATCAGCAGCTATTTTCCTCCCCTCTTCTGAATTATACGGAATTTCAAGTTTGTACAATAAATCTGCAAATCCCATTATTCCGAGTCCTAATCTTCTGCTATCTTTTACAGCTTTTGTAATTTTTTCAAGTGGAAAGACATTTACATCAATTACATCGTCAAGAAATCTAACGGCAAGCCTGGAGGCTTTTTCAAGTGCTTCCCAGTCATAATTTCCGTTTTCATCAACAAATTTTGCAACATCAATGGAACCTAAATTACATGCTTCATATGGAGCAAGTCCAATTTCACCACAAGGGTTAGTGGATACTATTTCCATTTCAGGATACATTGCATAATACTTGTTCATTTCATACAAAAATGCCAGGCCAGGATCTCCAGATTTCCAGGCATTTTTAGCAATTCTGTTTATTAATTCTCTGACTTTAACTTTCTTTTCAGTATGGCATTTTGGATGAGTAAGAGTTAATTCACCATCTTCTTCATAGAGTTTCAGGAATAAATCTTTTTCAAATGGAATACCAACAGATATATTAAAGTATCTTAAAACTTTTTCACCATCATTATTTTCTTTAGCAGTAATAAATTCCTCAATATCAGGATGATTTATATTAAGTATTCCCATTAATGCTCCTCGCCTTTTGTATCCTTGTTCGACAACAGCAATAGCAGAATTAAAAACGTGCATAAAAGAAACAGGTCCAGATGCCTGTCCGTGAGTTCCAGCTACAAAACTACCACGAGGTCTTAGATTTGAAAAATTTGAACCAACACCTCCACCGGCCTTAGTTATAAGAGCATACTCTTTTACAGCATCAAAGATTTTTTCGATGCTATCTTCAACAGGAACTACAAAACATGCTGATAACATGTGTAAATGATTTCTAGAATTAAAAATTTCCTGATAATTAGAAAGTGTCATATTTTCAATAGGTTTCCAAAGAAGTTCGTGTTTTACTCCCATTCCAGCATTAAATAAAGTAGGGCTATTTGGGATAAAAATTCTTGATTTTAGAAGTTTAAAAAACTTTTCTTCTGTTTCTTTAATTTTGTCTAATTTTTCTAAGTCAGAAAGATTTTTTAATTCTGGATTATTAACGAGTTCTGAGGTTGCAACTACCCTTGCAACTCTTCTACATATATCTTCCCATTTTGTTTCAAGAAACTCCCCTTCCATATTTTTAACTAAATATCTTTCAGAGAGAATTTTATTAGCGTTTTTAGAAGGTTCAACATCAATCCATCTTTTTATTACATCTTCATACATAGCATATACCTCCTTATGATGTATCATTTCATTTCAGCACTGACCATTATACCATATATGGTATAAGCAATATTTAACAATACAATATATAGTTTGTAAAAGTTCTAAAGAATTGGGAAAAAATTTTTTAAAAACGAGGATAATGAAAAAGAATTTGAGTAAAATAATAAAAATGTATTTTAAAACACCTGAATAGGTGGAATTGTTAACATTATTGTATATTACAATATTCTTTCTCGTAACTTGACCGAGTGAGATAAACGTGGTAAATTAGATATCGCGCGAG
>JACDOA010000020.1 GCA_017656335.1 Thermosipho sp. (in: thermotogales) | reverse complement strand
CCTTGGATGATGTGTCTTTTAAGATTAATTCAGGTGAATTTGTAATAATTATGGGACCATCTGGCTCTGGAAAGTCTACAACTCTTCATATAATGGGGTGTCTTGATAAGCCGACAGATGGAAGTGTTTACATAGATGGTGTTGACGTAAGTAATTTAAAAGATAAAGAACTTGCAAAAATAAGAGGTGAAAAGATAGGTTTTGTTTTTCAACAATTTAATCTTTTACCACGACTTACAGCAATTGAAAATGTGGAACTTCCAATGATATATAGAGGAATTCCTCATCAAAAAAGAAAAAAAAGAGCAAAAGAATTACTTGAGCTTGTTGGGCTTGGTGATAGAATTAATCATAAACCTACACAACTTTCTGGAGGTCAAATGCAAAGAGTTGCAATTGCAAGAGCACTAGCAAATGAACCAAGCTATATTTTAGCTGATGAACCAACCGGAAATTTAGATTCAAAAAGCGGTAAAGGTATTCTTGAGATATTTGAAAAATTAAATAAAGAAGGTATGACTGTGGTTATTGTTACTCATGATCCAGAACTTGAACTTTTGGGTAATCATTTAATATATTTAAGAGATGGCAAAATTCAAGAGGAGAGATTTTTATGATTTATGAAATGTTTAAAGAAGCAATGAGAAGTTTATTGCACAACAAAATGAGATCTTTTCTTTCAATGCTTGGTATTGTAATAGGAGTTATGGCAGTTATAATTGTTTTATCTTTGGGAAATGGGGCAACTTATTCTGTGAAAAATCAAATTGAGTCAATTGGTTCAAATGTTTTTTTTGTGATGGTTAAAAGATCAAAATATGGAAATCTTACGGTAAATGATCTTGAAAAAATTAAATTGGAAGCAAATTACCTGGTTGATATCACTCCAAGTTTTTCAGGAAATGGTAATTTTAAATATAACAAAAATGAAATTTCAACACAATTTTATGCTGCAAATCCAGATTTTATTAATATATTTGGATTAAAGACAAAAAATGGGAGACTTATAAATGATTTGGATTTTGATGGAGGTCTAAAAGTCGCAGTTATTGGAAGCTACGTTGCGGAGCAGTTATTTGGAAGTGAAGATCCAATTGGTAAGGAAATAAAATTATACATAAATAATCGTTTTTTACCTTTAAAAATAATTGGAATATTAGAAGAAACGGGATCAAAACTCTTTTTAAATGTTGACAATACTGTTTTTATTCCCTATTCAACAGTTGAGCAAAGACTTTTGAAACTGGATGTTGTAAATCAGTTTCTTGCAAAAGCAAAATCAAGTGATGAGGTAGAAAATGCAAAAAATGAACTTGAAATGTTTTTATTTTCAAAACTTAAGGATGAAAATGCATATTATATATTGAGCCAGGATGAAATGTTAGATACAATTAACCAAATTACTGGAATGCTCAATATTACGTTAGGTGCTATAGCAGCTATTTCACTTCTTGTAGGTGGCATTGGAATTATGAACATAATGCTTGTTTCAGTTACTGAACGTACTAGGGAAATTGGTATAAAAAAGGCAATTGGTGCTACAAATTCTAATATAATGCTACAATTTTTAACTGAATCTTTAATTTTAACATTTAGTGCCGGGATTATTGGAATAGTATTTGGAATATTATTTTCGAATTTTATTGGAAGATTTATTGATGTAACACCTTATTTTAGAATCGATCAAGTTGTATTATCTTTCATAACAGCGGGATTTATAGGTCTTTTCTTTGGAATTTATCCTGCAATTAAAGCATCAAAGCTTAATCCAGTTGATGCGTTAAGATATGAATAATTTTTAATTTTTAATTAAAATTATCAATCCCAAAGCTATTTAGCTTTGGGATTTTTGTTGCAGAGATAAAATTGATGTGATTTTCAATGTGGATGAAAAAATTTCTTGTTTGTTAGAAGAGAGTGGATTAGAATTAATTTTAAAAAAAAAAGAGAGTATTTATTGATATAGCGAATTAAGTTAAATTCAATTCAATATCAAATAATAAAAAAATTAAAAACAATAGTAAAATGCTTTGTGTAGAGCTCAAAATAATTAGCTTTTTCTTTAAGAGCTTTTTTAAAATGTTTGATTGTTTGGTTTTATGTTAAAATATCTTTGAGGTGATTTTGTGAAAAAGAAAATTGATTATTTTATTTTTATAATATTAATAATAGTTTCAGGTTTTTCTTTTTTATATTGGTATAAAGAAGTTAGTAACAGAGTTGGTGTTTTGTATTCAACACTAGATTCATCATATAAATTAGAAACAAATAATTATAATTTAAAAACATTTACTTTTAATGAAAATTCAATTTCTGAAAAAGAATTTAAATACATGAAAAGTAAGGGAATCAACTTTATAGCTGGTCCTATCTATAGTGAAAATGGATACAAAATATTTCCTTTTCTTGAAAAGTATGACTTTTTGTCTTTTTCACCTACAATATCTTCAGATAGTCTCCTTAAAAGTACAGAGAGAATTTTCACTTTAACACCTTCAAATGAGATGCAAATTGATGCAATTTTAAATTTTTTAAAGAAAAGAAATATATCAAATGTATTAATTGTAATTGATCCTTTTAACCAAACATATTCTAAAGAGTATTTAAGAATATTGGATCAAATAAATGGTAGTTATATCTATTACTATGGCTTGAATTCAATTATAAAAACCAATTTTGATTATAATAAATATGATGCTATTTTAATAACAACAGCTAGTGATGCAGCTGTTGGCTTATTGTCATTTCTGGAACAGAATTACAATGGAATTTTTATTTTAACAGATAGTGCTCTAGATGTTGGTTTAACAAAATTTAAAGGGAATAAAAGTAAAGTATATTTAGTATCATTTACAAATAACCCTTTTAATGAAACTTTGGATCTGATATATGAAACTTTGAATTTAATATCTTCTCATAAATTCTTAAGTGCTCAACAAGCAATTAGATTTTTTACAAACAACAAATTTATATTTAATCAGAAAAGAACCCTAAATCGAGAAATAAAGATTGTTAAATTATCTGATTTTTGAGGAGAGAAGACATGAAAAAACTTAAAAGTTATCATTTTATTATTTTACTTTTAATTTTAGTTTCAATACAAATATTATTTTTCAATCTAATTGTTCGCAACGATTTAAGAGTAAGTGGAGGAGCATTCACTTCTTTTTTGAATAATTTATTTGATTATGATAATTTTGTTGTTGCAAAACTTGATAATAAATTTAATGATTTTCAATTAAATCAGAATTTTTCCGATATTTTAAAAGAAGGCCCAAATGATTATATTCAAGGGATATACTATCCTGGGAAAACTTTAAAATATGTAAAAAAAGTTTCAGATGGGTATCTCCTTTATGAGATACCTGAGGATCTCGTTAAAACGCCTAAGAATACAGATAAAATTTATTTGATCGTGGTTGGTGAAGAAGTTGTTTTTTCAAATAATAATTTGTTAATAGGTAATAATCCTTCAAAAATCAAGCTTTTTTCAGTTATATCTGAAACCAAACACGGATTTAAAGTAGTTGTTGGTTATACAATCGGAAGTATTGTTTTGTATGATTTTTTGATTTCTTTGCCGCTGGTTTTATTATTTGCCTTTTTTTACTATTTTACTTTTTACTATTATTCTTCTAAATATAAAAAAATTACCAACTCTATTAGCAATCTTGTTGAAAGTCTTGAAAAGACAAATGAGTTAATAAATAAAAAAAGAATTGTCGAGTACTATAATTGCGAGATAAACTCTCCAGAATTGAAATTATTGCAAAAAGAATTGCAAAAAATGGTTCACAATTTTTCGGATATTCTTGAAAAGCAAAAGATTATCTCAAAAGAATACGAGAAAACATTAGAGGAATTAGAAATTACACATGAAATACTTTTAAATAGAAACATACAATTGATTTCAGCATTAGCCGAGGCAGTTGAAATCAAAGATTCTGTTACAGGAAATCATTCAAAAAAAGTTGTTGAACTTTCATTAGAAATAGCTAAAATTTTAGGTATTAATGATGAAGATGAAATTGAAACTATTAAATATGGTGCTATTTTGCATGATATAGGAAAAATTGGGATTCCTGAAGCAATTCTAAATAAACCTTCTAAACTAACGCCTGAAGAATTTGAAATTATGAAAAAGCATACAATTTTTGGAGAAAAAATAATAAAATCTATACCTGGGTGGGATCTAGTTGCTGATATCGTCAGACATCACCATGAAAATTATGATGGAAGTGGTTATCCTGATGGACTATTGGGAGAAGAAATTTCTTTAAGAACACAGGTTGTTTCAATTGCAGATGTTTTTACTGCTTTAACGGAAGATAGACCATATAGAAAGGCATTAAGCGTTGATGAAGCGTTAAAAATAATAAAAGGGATGGTAGGGACGAAATTTTCTAAAAGAATTTTTGAGGCGTTTTTAAAAGCATTAGATAGGCATTTAAATGCTGTTGATAAAAATGAACTTTTATGATAATATAATTAAGGAATAAACTTAAAAAAGGAGGATAAGACTATGAAGAGAACATATCAGCCTTCAAGGATTAAAAGGAAAAGAACTCATGGTTTTTTAGCGAGAAAAAGAACAGCATCTGGTAGGAAGATATTGAAAAACAGAAGAAGAAAAAGAAGATGGAGACTAGCAGTTTAAAGAGGTATACTTTTAGAAAACATGAACGCTTGAAGCTCAGGAAAGATATTTTAGAAGTTTTTAACAAAGGTAAAGGTATACAAAATGATTGGTTTGTAGTTTTATTTTTTAAAAATGGACTAGATTACAGTAGATTTGCTTTTTCAGTTAAAAAGAAATTTGGAAAAGCTGTAAAGAGAAATAAAGTTAAAAGATGGATGCGGGAAAGTATAAGAAATAACAAGGATTTTATTCCAAAAGGATACGATTATTTAATAATTGTTCGGAAAAAATTATCTCTTAATTTTGATATTTTATCGTATCGAGAATTTTCAGAAGTTTTTCTTTCTTTGTTTGAGAGGGTAAATGATGAGGAAAATAATAATAGGAATTATTAGATTTTATCAGAAATTTATTTCACCTTTAAAACCTCCAACGTGTATTTATACTCCGACGTGTTCGGAATATACTTTGCGATCCGTAAAGAAATTTGGTGTGATTAAGGGTTTGTTCCTGGGCTTCAAGCGCATTTTAAGATGTAATCCAATGAATGAGGGTGGGGAAGATCCTGTACCCGATGAATTTTATATTTTTACAAGGAGGCGGTCTCATTGAAAAAAATACTAACCGTCATAATTTTTGTTTTTGCAATTTTTTCAATACTAAATGCCGGAACAATTACCGTTGAAGAAAGAACAGACGGAATTTATGTGTTGACAAGATTTATTGAATATCGCATCGATTACATGGGTAATATTCAGGAAATCTACAGTACATTAGAACGAAGGACAAGAATATTTTTGTACTATAATGATGGTTTTGACATAACCGGATTGGGAACTCCGACGTATTCTTGGCAAGGCTTAAAAGATGGTGATAAATATTCGGAAGTTAACTTGAAATTTGATTATGGAGAAGTAGAAAAAATATTTAATTTTAAAGAAGGGCCTAATTACACATTTAATGTGCTTATTAATTCTTCAAATGATGTGATTGTCAGTTTACCTCGTGTGGGTTTTGAAACCGATGACAGAATTCGTGGAAATATTTTCGTGTCCGGGTATGCAAAAACTAAGACTGTTTCAATAGTTAAATTTAATGATAAGTCTTTGGGCGGAAACAAGGTTTCTGGTTCTCAATTGAGATTTTTGGTTTATATTGGTCCTTATAAAAAAACTTTAATAAAAGACGCATTTCCCGAGGATTATGATACTATAATAGAAATGATTTCTTCAATTTCTGGGCTTAATAGTTGGTTTGATTATATAAAATATCCACTTGTGAACTTTTTTGGTTGGATTAATGATTTTACTCACAATTTTGGATTGACAATAATTATCTTTACAATAATTGTAAGGTTTATTTTTTATCCATTGTATCATGCTCAAACAAAATCAATGATAAAAATGAGAAAAATTCAACCATTGGTTGAACAGGTGAAAAAGAAATATAAAGATCCTCAAAAACAACAACAGGAGTTATTAAAGATTTATAAGGAAAATAAAATTAATCCTGCAAGTGGATGTTTAATGGCTTTGATTCAATTACCAGTTTTTATAGTTCTGTACCAAGTTATTAGATATTATCAAGAAGAATTTGCTTTTAATGCTTCATTTTTGATTTGGAAAGATCTGGCTTCTGGTGGATTTTCTGCAAATTGGTCTTTTTTGATAATTCAAATTATTGCAGGTTACTATCTTGCAATAATTACTAGTCAAGATACCAAAACTGCATGGCAAAGTATAATTATGTCTTTTGTATTTCCATTTTTGTTTATAGGTCTCCCCAGTGGTGTATTTTTGTACTATACTGCAAATACTTTGATTCAATTGGGGACAACGTACTATATTTACAAAAAATATAAAATCAAAGGTATTACACATAGGGAACTTTGGGGATTACCAAATAAGGGGTGACACATTTGAGAAAGATAACAATTACTGGAAAATCAGTTGAGGAAATTTTAACCGTTTTTGAAGAAGATTATGATATAGAAAAAGATGAATATAGTTATCAAATTATCGATAAAGGTTCAGCAGGTTTTTTGGGGATTTTCGCTAGAGATGCTGTGGTTGAAGTAAGAATTAAAAAAGAATACTATGAGAGAAAATTACAGGAATTTGTTGAAAATATTGTTTCTTATTTTGATCCTCAAATTGTTGTAAAAGTAAAAGCAAGAAATCCAAGAAATTTTGTTGCAAAAATCGAAGGAGGCGGAATAGGAAAAATCATTGGAAAACACGGAAAAGGGTTGGGGGCTCTTCAGCATCTTGCAACGATATTTCTAAATAGATTATCTGATACCAAAGTTTCAGTAATAATAGATGCAGGTGATTACAGAGAGAAAAGAAAGGAATCAATAGAAAAAATTGTAAAAAGTGCTCTGGAAAAATTAAAAGAAAATGGAACAAAAAAAGTAGAACTTGATCCCATGTTTTCCTTTGAAAGAAGATTAGTACATGAAATTTTAAAAAAACACAAATGGGTATTTTCTTATTCTGTAGGTATCGAGCCATATAGATATGTGGTTATCGAAAGGAGGGATAAGAATGAAAGTGTCAATCCCAGAAAAAATAGAGCCTATAATAATTGATGGTGGAAAAATTGAAAAAAGAATACTAATTGGATCAAAAGATGGGGCTAAAAATTTTGTAATGAGACTTTTTAAGTTAAAACCTGGCGCAAGTACTCCGCATCATTCACATGATTGGGAACATGAAATTTTTGTTTTAAAAGGCAAAATAATAGCAAAATCTGAGAAAGGGGATTATGAAGTTGAAGAAGGATCATTTATTTTTGTCCCAGCAAATGAAAAACATCAGTTTGTTAATATTAGTGATCAAGATGCAGAGTTTCTTTGTTTAATTCCGTTTATTCCTGGAAATGAATGATACTAGTAATATAAGCAGAATCATTATTAAGCAAGTAATAATTTTATCAATATTAATGATAGCTACTATTTTAATAGGTATTTTTTATTTTAGTCTTTTTGAGGGCATGCCATTAATTGATGCCTTCTTTTTTACTATTATTACAATATCAACTGTTGGTTATGGTTTACCATCAAACATAACGTTAACCGGAAAGATTTTTACTATAGTTTTGATTATAATTGGTATAAGCGTGGTTTTATACGGAGTTACAACTATAACTGCTGTTGTTGTTGAAGGAAAGTTACGTGATATCCTTAAAAGGAGGAAAATTGAAAAAATGATTGACAAGTTAAAAAATCATATAATAGTAGTAGGTCTTGGTAAAACAGGTGAATATGTTATAAAAGAATTGATAAAAGAAAATGCTGATTTTGTTGTTATAGATAATGATGAGGAAAAAATCGAAAAGGTATTGAGCCTATATCAGAACAAAAAGAAACAGATCCCTTATGTTATTGGTGATGCTTCAGATGAAGAAACCTTAATTAATGCAGGAATAAAGCAAGCGAAAGCTTTAATCACTACTTTACCAGAAGATTCATTAAATGTTTTTGTTGTACTCAGCGCAAAAACATTAAATCCTTCTTTAACAATAATTTCTAAGGTAAATGATGTTTCTTCAATTCCAAAATTGAAATACGCTGGTGCAAGTTCTATAGTTGCAGCAGATGAAATTGCAGGAACAAGAATGGCTAGATTAACCACAAGGCCTCATGCAATTAATTTTCTTGATATTGTAGCATTTGGAAAGCAATCGTATAGAATTGAGGAAATTCAAGTGAATAAAGAAAGTCCATTAACCAACAAAACAATAGCAGAATTAAATTTAGCAAAGAATTTTAAGATAATGGTATTGGGAATAAATAGAAATAATGAAATGCTTTTTGCTCCAACCGGAGAAACATTGATTAATTTGGGTGATAAACTGATAGTTCTGGGTTTACAAGAAGATATTGAAAAGTTCAGGGAATTTGCAAAATTATAGGATTTTTTCCAGAAGAAGTTACTATAATGTTTCTTATGGGATCTATAGCAATTGCAAGAACAGATAATGAAAAATCTTTTATTTGCCCCTTCAAATTTCCTTTAAAATCAAAAATCTTGATTGTATTATCGCTACTAGCTGTTATGATTTTGTTTGTTGATAATTTAATATTAAATATTGTTGTTCTGTGAGCTTGAAACTTTTGTATTAATTTTTTTTGATTTAAATTAATTAGATAACAATATCCGTTTTCATCACCTAAAGCCAAATTTCCGTCAAAAATATCGAAATTCCAAACGGTACTGTTGATAGAAAATATATCTTCAATTTTTAAGTTACTCAAGTTAAGTTTTTTAATTTCACCATCTATCAATGAAATATAGAGACTGTTATTATATATTTTTAAATGAGAAATTGAATATTCAAAATTTTTCTGAAATATGATTTTATTTGTGTTTAAATCGTATATGAATAAATTATTATCCCATCCTCCACTGAATAATAATCCATCTTTGTATTCTAAGCTCCATACATATCCAGAATGATACGAGAGAGTTTTTATAAGCTTTCCATTGAAATCCCAGATTTTAATAGTATTGTCACTTGAACCAGAGATTATAAAGTTATTGTCAATGAATTTAATAGTTCTTATCCAATCATTATGCCCGACATATGTTTTTAGCAAAATTAAATTTCCATTCTCAATTTTCCATAGTTTTATTTTTTTATCAGCACCACCCGTTGCTACATACTGGCCATCTTTGCTTAAATCTACCGCTATGATTTTTGATTCATTTTCTGCAAGTTTTCCTACTTCGTTAAATTCTTTATCAAAAATCAAGATATCTCCATTGGACAAAGCAGTATAGATATTTTCATTTGCTTGAAGTGAAATAACTGGATATTCGGTTTCAATTTTTACGGTTTTACTAGAGCCTTTATCAAATACTATTAAGCCATCTGTAGAAGAAAGTATGAATTTTTCATTTATTAAAATACAATCAAAAATGTTTGTTTTCAAATTTGTAATTACATTTTTATTTTGATGTATTTCTCCTTTAAAAGTGATATAATAGTTTCCAATAATTTTGATAATAGGGTTTTTTGAGATTTGGAAAATTTTAAAAATTTTGTTTTTAATATCATAAACATATATTTTTCCGTTATTAGTACCAATTTTTACGGTATTATTTTCGTAAAAATAAGAAATTGGCCATTCATTATCAAGTTGAATATAGTCTATAAGTAAATTGTTTTTGATAATATAGATAAAATTGTATGTTCCAATAAATATATAATCTTGAATTTTACAAAGTAAAGATATATCATTTTCAGAATTAAAAAGAATATTTTTTTCAGGACCAATAACTTCATTTTTATTGTTTGAATGATAAATTTCTCCATTGTTAATGATAAAAAAGTTCGTAAGTATGTCTTTTAAATTCTCTAAATTAGGTTCTCCAGTATGAATGTCATAAGAAATTAACGAACCATTTGTTTTTAGAACATAAAGTTTATTGTTGTAAAGGATTGTCTTTTTTATAATTGAGAAATTGTTTAAAAATGAAAATATAGAGTTATCTTTGATATTATATCTTAGAATTTTTCCACTAGAAGTGCCAACAAAAATTAATTGTTTGTATGAGTAAATGCTAATTATAGGATCAATAGTTAATTTAACGTAGTTTAATAAATGAAATTTGTTATCCAGAATGTATAAAGTTCCTTTATTGTCTCCGATATAAATAAAATTTTCATTTGAATATGAGGAACTAATAGTTGCGTCAATTTTAAATACTATTTTGTCAGTTGATGAATCATAAATATTTCCATTAGAACTCATACCATATATATTATCATTAATTGATAAAATTTTGATAATTCTTTCATTGTATTTTTTTTCTTTAACTATATTGAATTTTTGTAAATCAAAGAAAATTATTTTACCGTCATCACCACAACTTATTAAAGTATTACCAACAATAAGAAGGTCTCTTATCCATCTTTCATGGAATGTATGATGAAAAAGATAATTTAATGTATTTTTATCTATTACGTGGACTTTATTGTCGGAACCACCATAAACAATATAATTTTTATTAGAAAAAATAGTAAATATAGAACCGTCTGATTGAAAAATTTTAATAAGTTTTCCAGAGTTTTTATCAAAAATTTTTAATGTTGAGTCAGGTTTGTATCCTCCAGAGATGATAAACTTTTCATCTATAAATAAACTTCTAGCCCAGGAATTATGAGAATAAATTGAAGAAATTAGATTTCCAGTATTTATATTCCAAATATTAATTGTTCCATCTGAACCAGATGAATAAAGCATATCTTCTGAAATTTTTAATTGCCAGATAGCTCCATGATGGCCGAAAAGTGAAAAATTGAATGAAAATATTAATAATTGAAAGAACAGTAAAGAAATAATAAGACATTTCATATTTTCCCTCCAATATAAAATATAGCATAAAAAAGTTCTAAATAGATATTTTAAGGATTTGAAAATAAATTTAATTTTATTGGATTTTAATAAGTTTTAGTGAATTTGAAATATTTAGTTTTTAATGTTAGACTTTAATTGAATAACTTTAAAAAAGTTGGAGGTGCGCGATGGAAATAAAGCAAATTTTAGAGCTTGTTGAGAGAGAAAAAATAAATTTTATTGATTTAAAAGTTGTTGACCTTTGGGGCAGATGGAGACATGTAACACTTGCAAGAACTAATTTTTCAGAAAAAACCTTCGTAGAAGGTATTGGTTTTGATGCATCAAATCTCGGTTATGCAAGAGTTTCAAATAGCGATATGATTTTGTTACCAGACCCTCAAACTGCAATTATTGAAGAATTTGGTGAAGAAAAAGTTTTATCAATGATTTGTGATGTTCATGATGCTATTACTGGAGAGCCCTCTCTGCACGATCCAAGAAACATTTTAAAACAAACATTAAAATCAATTAAAGAAATTGCTGATAATGTTTATTTTGGTCCAGAATATGAATTTCATATTTTTGAAGATGTAAAATACAGTATTACCAATAATGATATAAGTGTAAAAATAGATAGTTCAGAAGGATTTTGGAACGCTGAAAAAAGAGGAGAATATTTTATTGGTAAAAAAAGAGGTTATCATAGAATTCCACCCTTTGATACTTTGATGGAAGTAAGAAATAAAATAGTTAATAAGCTATTAGAATATGGAGTTCCTGTAAAATATCATCATCATGAAGTTGGAAGTTGTCAAGTAGAAATTGAGCTTAACTTTGTTGATGCTTTAAAAGCAGCTGATTATACTCTTTTAGTGAAATATGTTGCAAGACAAGTTGCAAAAGATTATGGATTTGTAGTTACTTTTATGCCTAAACCACTATATGATGAAGCAGGTAATGGGATGCATGTACACCAGTTTTTAACTAAAAATGGAGAAAATATATTTAATGGTGAAAAGATTTACAATTTATCAGATACTGCCTTATCTTACATTGCAGGTTTGTTGAAACATGCCAATTCAGTTATGGCTTTTACAAATCCTTCTACAAATTCTTATAGGAGACTTGTACCAGGATTTGAAGCACCAACTAATGCTGTATTTGCACTTGCAAATAGAACCGCTGCGATCCGGATACCTGCGTATGTTAAGGATTCAAAAAAGAGAAGGATTGAATTTAGAACAATTGATGCATCTTGCAATCCATATCTTGCTTTTTCTGCAATGATTCTTGCAGGTATAGATGGAATTAGAAAAAATTTAGATCCAACAAAAGAAGGTTTTGGCCCATTTGAAGGTGATGCATATAAGGAAAATATTAAACCTCTTGCTCCAAGTTTGGATGCCGCACTTTTCGCTTTAGAAAAAGATAATGAATATTTAAAAACATTTCCAAAAGAACTTTTAGAACATTGGATTAATGAAAAGTATAAGGAACTTAG
>JACDOA010000019.1 GCA_017656335.1 Thermosipho sp. (in: thermotogales) | reverse complement strand
CAATATGTTCAAATAATTTTTTTCGAAATTTTGAAAAAAGTTTTTTTTCAATATATCTTTCAAAGAAATCATACAGTTTGGCTATCTTGTTATATTTTTTACTCGCATCCATTGCATCCCCCCTTTGGCTGTATTGTATGAAAATTATATAATAAAAAATACATCTGCAGAGAATTTTCCCTGCAGATGAGAAAAATAAATAAGCGTTTTTAATTATTTCTGCTTTTCTTTTAACTTTTTAACTATAAAAGAAGCAACGTGAATTCCTTTTGTTCCACGTCCAAAACCAGCGTCAAGTCCATTTTCAACAGCTAAATCATTGTTAATTTGTGTTCCACCTGCAATTATAAGAATTTTATCTCTAATTCCTTTTTCAATTGCAAGTTCGTGAAGTTTTTTCATATTCTGGATATGAACATCGTTGTGAGTAATAATCATAGATGCAAGAATAGCTTTTGCTCCAGTTTCAATTGCTGCATCTATTAGTTTTTCAGGTGGAACACTTGTTCCAAGGTATGTATATTTTATACCATATTTTTCAATGCCACCGTGTTTAATATCAAGAATTTCTCTTAATCCAACAGAGTGTTCATCATTTCCAACTGTACCAGCTACAACGTGAATTGGATTATTTTTTACAAATTCAAATATTTCATCTTCAGGAAGTGTTTCAGGTTTTTTTGGAATTTCAAGTTTATCAACTTCAATTTCAAATGGAACCTTTGCTTTTACTTCAATGTAGGTTCCTTCAGCTGGATGAAGAACTCCTTTGTGAATGACAGTTACTTCCTCAAGGCCTAGTTTTTCACAGAGAGCTATTGCTGCTGCTTCGGCAAGTTCTTCTGGAAGAGCAAATGTCATATCAAGTTGAATCCAGCCATCGGAATACCATTCAACTTCTGGTTTTATTACATTTCTTTTCTTCATATTTCTAATTCTTTCAAGCCTTATATTCACATTATCTGTTTCATCAAGTTCATCAATAAATTGAATTTTATCAGGATTGTGAAGAGTACAACCACCTATTAAATCACATGGTTTTTCAATGCCTTCAGGTAAGTTATTGTACCCAAAGTGTTCACACACAGGTGCCATATAATCTTCATCTCTTGGAACAACAGTACCAGCAGCTATTTCTCCATCTTTTTTCCTTGCAATTCCATCCCCCAGTCTTTCAGGGTAATATCCGTTATCAACAAACATACCCTGTTCAAGTGCTTCAAAATATCCTCCCATTTCTAAAATTTCTTCTAGCATAAGAATTGCTCTTATTTTTAATTCTCTTACTTTTGCTCTTATTTTATTTTTATCAATCTTTACATATTTTTTCATACCATCAAGTGCTACAAGAGTGTGTTTTGCTGTTTCAACCCCACGAATTGAATTTACGTGCCAAGGTACATTTCTTCCTTCATCTGGGGTTATGGTAGATTGTAAATCAGCTGATGTAAGTCTTGAAATAAGCGTATCTAAAACATGTATTCTTGTTGCATCAAACAAATCTGATTCAATGTATCTTGTGTTCATTTGAGCTCTAAATCTAAAACCATCAAATAATTCTCTTAATGCAACTGCATATGGAAGATTGTATCTAAATTCTGGCGTTGGTGATACAACAGGGGGAACTGTAGAGAGTGCTATATATTCTTTTTTCATTCCAGCTTTTAGTGAATACATACAGTTAATTCCATGTTGTACTAAAAGCTCAGGCATAACAGTCCAAGCAAGTTTTGCTGAAGCGTTAGCATTATGTGCTCCATCAATCTGGAGCATATTAACAGAAGCCATTATCCTTTTAGCAACTGCAGCATCAACAAACGACCTTATGGGATTAATTCCTCTATATAATACGTTGTATTGTGGGTCTTGGTGTGCACCATTTACTCCTTCTTCTGCAAAAAGAACTGCTATCTCAGGACCTGCAACACCTGAAACATAACTATGGAAATTAATTGGACGTCCTACTTCTTCTTCAATTAAATCAAGTGCTTTTCTTGTTGCTCGAAGCTGTTTTCTTGTTATTGGAATTCCTCCAACTCCTTCAGGAGTTCCTTCAATAAGGCCGTCATAATGAGATTGCCCCAAAGTCCTTATTACCATAATATGGTCAGCACCATGCCAGGCTGCCATTCTCATTCTTCTAATATCATCTTCGAACCTGCCTGAAGCTATTTCAGATGTAATTACAACCTCTGGTTGAGGGTCAATTCCACCAAAATAATGTGCTGCTGGAAGTGGGATTGAATTTTTCAAATTTTCACTTACCTGATGGTACTCATATTCACCTATTTTGGTTCCTTCAGGTAGTCTTTTTCTCCAGGTCCAGCCTTTTCTTTTTGGTCTGTATTTATCCAAATCTTTAAGTATTTCATCTATATCAATGGGTTTTTTTGGATCAAGCATTGTTTTTCACCCCCTTAAATATTCTATCTACATCATCCCAGTATTTACCTTCAATTAAAGCGCGTCCAGCTTCTAAAACATCCAGATTTTTTTCCTTTGCTATTCTAAAAACAATATGCCCCGCTCCTTTTCCAAGAAGACCTCTTTGGAAAATCATATCAACAAGTTTTCTTGCTTCTAGACTGTTAAATCCCATTCTGAGTAAGACCGATCTTTCAACGGATGGTGAAGTGTGTGTTTCGGCAAGTTTTATTAATGGGTCAACTACCTTTTCAACAAGGTGCCAGAAATATTCATTTAATTCATCATCAGACATTTTTTGAAGATGTTTACTTCTTTCTAAATAATCATCCTTTCTTGGTTTCAATTAATTCACCTCCAAGCTCTTTTATATATTGTTTTATTTTTTCCTCTGTTGTATTCGTATCTTCTGCCATAAAGGAAACTTCTTCCATGTTAAATTCCTTCTTGTTGTATCTTTTCATAACTTCTTTTACATAACTTTTCCGTACATTTTCCATATCAAGCTCAATGTATCCAATTTGAGATGGATGCTCTGGAATTACAATACTTTTTCCAGGAATATCTTCCTTAATTGGATCTCCTCTTTTAATTTCCATTCCCATTTTTCTTGCAAATGTAAGTTGAGCTGATGGAAGTTTACCAGCACCGGTGTATTCAGTTTCGTTAACAACAATTACTTTGTCGTTGTCCATTTCAAGTGCAAGAGCAAATGCAGCAGCCAGTGATGTATTTCCAGCAGGTCCTCTTTGCATTCCTTCAAGTTGAGCAAGCATTTCAGTTATGTAAAACACTTCACCCTGTGAAACAAGAAGGTATCTATCCATATATCTCAATGCACGAGCTGCATTTTTAGGAACATCGGATCTATCTGGAAATGTTGCAAATGGAATTCCAAATCCAGTATGTCCTGTTGTAAAGTATTTTTTGTTAAAATCGTTGTCCCTTGCCATGTGAAGCCCCTTTAAATTCACACTTGCTGCAACTATTTCTGTATTAGTTGCACCAGCTTTTTTAAGTCCTCTTGCTGTTCCAGTTAATATTCCACCGCCAGCGTGTGTAATTACAACAATATCAGGATATTTTCCAACTTTTTCTTTTGTTTGCTCTGCTATTTCATATCCAAGTGTTTCAACACCAGCTATTGCATATGGAGTATATAAAGAGGCATTGAAAAATCCCGTTTCTTCTAAAAGAACGAGGGTATAGTAAAAAAGTTCAGGACCGACCGTTAATTGAACAACTTCAGCTCCATATGCTTCACAAGACCTAGCCTTTTCTAATATTTCAGGTTGACCTATCCACTTGCTATCGTAGCATTCTTGCGCGATTATACATTTTAATCCTCTTTTTGCAGCTTGTGATGCAACAGCAGCTCCATAGTTTCCACTTGTTGCTGCAATAACTCCCTTATAACCATGTTTTTGAGCGTGATATACACTAACAGAAGCCCTTCTATCTTTATAACTTCCAGAAGGATTTGTTGCTTCATCTTTAATAAATATTCTTGCCCCTTTTCCCTTTGGAGCTATTTTTTTAATAAGGCGGTTTATCTGTTTTAATTCAACAAGTGTTGTGTTTCCAACACCTGTTTCAGCTTGAATTTCACGTACCTTATCAAGTGAATACCCAACTTCGTCCATCATTTTTTCATAATCAAAGACAAGGTCTGAAATCATGAATTTTTCATAGTCTATTCCAACTGCTTTTTTCATTATTTCATTTTTTCTTGATATTACTGCATCATATGATAAATCACGCATTTTTATCACCTTCTAAAATCTTTCTTAACTCAATTCCTATTGTAATTAATTCAGGAACAGGTTCTCCAAAATCATGTTCATATTTTGGATTTACTGCAACAAGTGTTCCTTTAACTCTTCTACCTATTAATGTTTCAATTTCTACTTCATCACCAATATCCGCTGATTCGTTTAATAAAAATCCTTTAACTCTCATTTGAAGCGGAAGTTTTTTGGTATCTTCTGGAAGTGGTGCTGTTCTTTCCTCAGGTTTTAAAAGTGTCTTTTGAATTTGAACCCAATCGCCCTTTTTGGCAAGCATTTTCTCACCTTCTTATTTAATTGATAAAACTGACCTTGGAACTGGCAAATCTGCCATTGTTTTTAATCCAGGTTCTGCATTTATTACAATTGGAATCATATTTGTTGCAATTGCTATAGTTGCCTTTCCACCAGGAATTTCAGGTTTTATTGCAAGCTTTATATCAGGGTCTCCATATATTTCAATATAGTCTCCAGTTTCAACACCTTCAAGGTGTGGATGAATTTGTTGAGGATGTTGCATTTCAATAACCACTTCATCTCCAATATAAGCCTTTGCTGAATGGTTGCAACCTGCTACCATTCCGGGTTCAACCTTCACAACAGGAGTTTCTCTGTGAACATTTGAAATAATTGGTTTTCTTTCCTGTTCAATCTTTGTTATATTCCAATTTAATGCCTTTGCAATCATCATAATGCTTTGTGGGAAACCAATATGGCCAACTATTTTTCCAGTTTTTAAGCCTTCTTCAAATTCTTCAGGAGTTGTTCCAACACCTTGGGTTTCCATAACGGTTTTTCCAAATGGTGATAAATCGTTAATTCTTCGAGCAATAATTTTATTTACTTTATTACAAACACCAGTAAGGGCTATTATTAGTGTATCTAAGACAAACCCGGGGTTAACTCCCGTTCCAAGGATTGTAACACCATATCTTTTTGCAAGGCTGTCTAAATATTCTGATTCTTCTTTATTTGATTCAAATGGATATGCCATTTCTTCAGCAATTGTTACAACATTGCAGTGATTTTTAACTGCATATTCTATTTGAGGAAGAACATCTTTTACAAAAGAAGATGTTGCAATAACTACCAAATCAGGATTAAGTTTTTCAATGATTTCTTTTGTGTTTGAAATTTCAATGCCTGTTTTTCCAATTTCTAACACTTCCCCAACATCTTTACCTAAAAGGTTAGGATTTAAATCAATTGCCCCGACAAGTTCCATATTTTTGCTTTCAATAACATTTCTTGCAATGCCTTTTCCCATTGCACCTAATCCCCAGCTAACTATTCTCATATATTTTTACCTCCTTGTTTTTAAAACTATTCAAATTAATGTTATCATGTAATTTAAAAGTTTTCCATCTTGTTTAAATTGAATTAATTTTGCGTAAAAATAATAAAATGTGAAAAATACAATTAATCACGTTTATACAAAAGCATGCATGAGTATGCGTATATAAATAAAAATAAAAGTACGAATATGGTGTGAAAAGGATAAATTAATCTTGATTTAATATAACCACATATCTGCGAGATTATTGTAGCTGGTAATATCTTTTAAATCTTTCTAGCGAATTACTAATGTATTCTTTAGAACGACAAACATACTTGAGTTATTTTAAAGTTTAATTTGCTATTTTTTTCAAAATCTGTAATTTAAATTTGAGAAATTGTTCACAAAGAAAACATTGACAATCATTTTTCGTTAATATATAATCAAAATAGAAAGTGAAAAAAATCACAAGTAGTTATAAACTAAGAAATTTTAATTTTAATGTTTGGTATTCATAGAGAATTTATTTTTGGTTGGCCAAAAAAGAGAAAAAAGGAGGTCTGTCTGTATGTTTGAAAAGAAGGTAAACATCTACAACATCTTTGAATTGAGATGCAAGACAACATGTTATTTTGGTGTTGGTGCTATTGAGAAAATGAAAGATATTTCTGAATATCTCTCAAAGCACAAAATGAAAAAGGTAATAATTGTTACGGACCCGGTTGCTTATAAGGTAACGGGAGCATGGGATGTAGTAACAAAATACTTTGAAGAATATGGAATAGAATACATTCTCTACGACAAGGTTACTCCAAATCCAACTGTTGAACAGATAGATGATGCGACAAAGATAGGAAAGGAATTTGATGCCCAGGTTGTTATTGGAATAGGTGGTGGTAGCCCAATCGATACAGCGAAAAGCGTTGCCATATTACTTGAATACACAGAGAAAACTGGTGAAGAACTTTACGAAGGAAAATTCGTTCCTGAAAATGCGAAACCTATAATTGCTATTAACACTACTCATGGCACAGGCACAGAAGTAGACAGATTCGCCGTTGCCTCTATCTTGGAAAAAGAATACAAACCAGCTATTGCATATGATTGTATTTATCCACTCTTTGCAATTGATGATCCACAGCTTATGGTAACACTCCCTTACAAGCAAACACTTTATACTTCTATTGATGCATTGAACCATATTACAGAAGCTTCAACAACACTTTCAAGAAATCCATATTCAATTCTTTTGGCAAAAGAAACAGTAAGACTTATAGCTACATACTTACCTCAGGCACTCAGCAATCCAAATGATTTGAACGCTCGTTATTGGTTATTGTATGCTTCTGCAATTGCTGGTATTTCTTTCGACAATGGACTGCTCCACTTCACACATGCACTCGAACACCCACTAAGTGCTGTTAAACCTGACCTTGCACATGGTCTTGGACTTGCAATGCTTCTTCCTGCTGTTGTGAAAGAGATATACCCATCTGTTGCAGAAGTTTTAGCAGAAGTGTATGAACCTATAGTCCCGGGACTTGAGGGCAAACCTGGAGAAGCTGAAAAGATAGCCAGAGGTATTGAAGAATGGTTAATCAACATGGGTGTTACGGAAAAACTTGAGAACGTTGGTTTTAACAAATCACATGTTGATAAACTTACAGAGTTAGCTATGACAACACCATCACTTGGATTGTTACTTAGTCAGGCACCGATTAAGGCAGAGAGGGAAGTCATAAGAAGAATATATCAAAGTTCACTCAATAGGATGTAATAGAAAATGAAAAACGCTCTGGCTCAGGTCAGAGCGTTTTTTTTTATTTTTAGAAATTAAAGAGTTCACAGAAAGAACTGAAAAAATTAAAAGAAGAAAAAAGATTTTGAAGTTTTAGAAAAAAATACCTTTCTGGTAAAATGGTATTGACTTTACAAATAAAAAAAGTACAAGGATGTTTTTGCATTCCATTTATGGTGAGATATCTTTTTCTAATACTTCTCCAACATCTTTACATAAAAGGTTAGGATTTAAATCAATTACCCCATCAAGTTCATATTTTTGCTTTCAATAAGATTTTTTGCAATGTCTCTTTCCATTGTACTTAATTTCCAATTAATTATTCTAATTCTTTTTACCTCACCATTTTTTAGCACACCAATCTAAAAATAATAAAAGCATGCCATATGGCGTGCTTTGGATAGAATAGTTTAGAAAATATTATGGCAATTCTATTATTCCAACATCATACCAATCTGTTCCTGTTGCACTGGGGTTGTCGTTAACATCATCATAATCGTTTAATATGAATTCTCTATTAATTACTATTTCACCAAATTTTTTAGCAATTACTTTACATGTTATTGGAGTGGAATCTCCGTAAAGATCGTAAAAATGGACTCTTATATTATATTCTCCTGAAATAAGATTATCGGGATTCAAAACATATGTTTCGGGTCCAAAAAATTCATAAGTATCGTTATAGATTATACCGTTTCCTTGAGTGTTATCGTACCATACAACAGTCCCATCAGGTTCGTAAATATACAAGTCTACTTCTGCAATACTATCCCAGGTAAGTTCAATCCAAAGAACATCAGGCGAAGCGTCATTGAAAACACTTATCTCGTTATAATATAAGCCATTATCAGTTTCTGCTTGTACTCTGATTGTGTTTGTTCCACTTTCCAATGTAGGATAATATTCAAAGCCATCGTTATCAACGTACATTTTTCTGGAAATTCCATTCAAAAATAGAGTAGTTTCGGTGCCATTAAAGTTTAAAATAGTTCCTTCTAGGGTAATAAAAGGATGGTCAAAAATTTCACCATTAGTTGGGTTGGTAATAATTATAACACTTGGATTATAAGTAGCATCATAGAATACAGTTATTTCATTAGCTCCAACACCAGCAGGACTTACAGCTTCAACTTTAATGGTATTTGTTCCATCTTCTAAAACAAGGTTATGGTTAAAATTGCCATTTGATACAGAGATATTAGTAGGAGTTCCATTAAGATATAAAGTAGCTTCAGTTCCATTGAAGTTAGAGATATTACCTTCAACAATGATGTAAGGATTTGTAAAATGTTCGCCATCATCTGGTGAAGTAATAGAGACAACAGGTTTAAAAATTGATTTAAGATTTACACAGGAAAATAAAGATAGAACTAGAATAAAAGAAACGATGGTAAATAAGAAAACTTTTTTCTTTGAAAGCATATAAACCCCTCCCTCTTTGGATGATATCATTTCTATTATATCAAAAAAATAAATAAAATTAAGAATTTGGCTTTAAAATAAATTTATTTTTCTTATAAATTGGTTAGTCAAACAAACTATTTGGATTTTAAATTGTTAAAGTTGTATAATAAAAGTAAATAAAACAAGGAGGGGAAGTATATGGAAAAACTTGTTATATCTGATTTATTAAAATTTAAGTTTATATCCAATCTTTCATTTTCACCAGATGGGAAATTACTAGGCTTTGTGGTTCACAGGATGAATGAAGATGATAACAGTTATGAATCAAAAATCTGGGTTTACAACACTGAAAATAAGAAAATGTTTCAATTAACATCTTTTGGAATGGAAAAAAGCTTTATATTTCCTCTTCATAGCTTCTTCAAGAATTTTTCTATTAATTTTTTCATTTTCGGTTGGATTTTTTGAGTGATTACTATTAATTGTTGCCGTTCTAATCCCTTTTTTATTTAAAAATGCAACTTGATTCCTCATTTATGTCATTAACGATGAAAATACCAGTGTTATTCCACCAAAAATTGTTGCAGGAAATTGATAGCATATTGATTTTCCAAATCTTGTTTTTGCAATTAATAATAACTTTTTGCCTTTTAAGATTTTTGATATAACATCCCACTGATTATTTCTAAAATTATCAAATCCAAATGTAATGCTCCCCGGAAAATTGGACAAAAACTCAAGCAATTTTGTGTAAGTTCATGTTTTCTTCAAATACCTCTTTGGGGCTCTTGTATCCTAGCGCACTGTGCGGATATTCATCGTTGTAAAATCTCTCAAACATCTTCGTTTTTTCAATTAGCTCTTCATATCCTGGATTATCCATTACCCATGCAACTTCTTCTTTGTATGTTCTAAAATATCTTTCTGTATTTGCATTTCCTTTTGGATTGTTGTAGCTTGTGAATATCTGCTTTATCCCCAACACATTACATTCTTCCAAAAACTTCCTGCTTGTCGGTTGACTTCCATTATCACTTACCAGTTTTACTTCTTTTCCTCGTACTCCTTTAGGATATCCATTATTTAAAGCTTTGTTCAAAGCTTTTAACCATTCTTCTGTTCTACACCTTAGACTTATTTCCGATCCAAGTATTTCTCTTGTATACCAATCTATTACTGCTACATAATATACCCAGCCTGCATCTCTTGTGAGTATCTTTGTCATATCTATTCCAAGTACCTCTCTAGCTCTATTTGGCTTTATTTTCTTTTGTATGGTTCTACTTGCTTTTTTGTGTTTAATTTTGAAAAGTAATCCATTTTCTTTCATTATTCGATATACCCTTTTGTGATTGATGATATTACTGCCTTTTTTCTTTAACATAGCACAGATTCGACGATATCCCCAGTATGGATGTTCTCTTTTGAGCTCTTCTATTTCCTTGAGTATTTTTTCATCTTTTGTCCTTCTATTGTATTCTCTAGGCTTGTAGTAATATGTACTTCGACTGATTTTCAAATATTTCAACGCTTCTGAGATACTAAATCCTTTATTAACAAGCAACAATACTATTTCCCGTTTCCTGGATGTATTACAGTTTTTTTTAAAGTCTCAATAACTATGGTTTGTTTACCAATTACCTCTTCAAGTTCTTCAATTTTTTCTTCAAGTTGTTGAACTCTGGATTTCTTTCCATTTTCCAAACCTTCTTTTGCACCTTCAAGGAACTTGTCACGCCATTTGTAATACTGAGCTTGAGAGATACCATGTTCCCTGCAAATTTGAGATACACTCTTTTCTCGACGAAGACCTTCCAAAATTATTGCCATCTTTTCTTCTGTTGAAAGTTTCTTCGCCATTTACTGCACCCCCTTATTTTTATTTTAACTCTCTACCTCGCCCCTCTTCAATTTTTCAGGGGAGCAGTATAAATATATGAAATCTATCACCCAAACAGCTGGTAACTTTTTTTATATCTCGTGTTTCTATCATATCTACTATTTTTCTTATTTCTATATCTATCATTATTGTTCCATGATACCAACTTTTGTAATTGAATTTTTATTGATTTCTTGTATTTTTTGACTTTCTTTTTTTTAAAATATTGCTAACAGTACTTTTTCCTACATTAGCAGTATTTTTCCTTAAATATTTTGATGCTTCTATTAAACTCATCCTTTCTCCTACTCTTGCTATTTCTTTCTCTAACCTTTTTTTATTTGAAACTACATAGATATAGATAGTATCTTTTGTAATTTCATGCTTAATATACTTTAAATTCTTATCGAGTAAATTAACAATTTCGTCCACATAATTCATTCCCTTCGTTTTTTTCTTGATTTTACCATCTTCATATTTTATTTCAAGTATCTTTGGAAAGAACCTTTTTTATCTTGACTTTTACAAAATCAATAAATACGTTCTTATATTAATCTATTGAAGATACAAAAAAAATGGGGCATATGCCCCATTTTTATATTTCAAAACTAATTAAATGTAATTTATCAGAAAATAGCACTGATTATTAACAATTCGGCTAAACCTGTAGCCCAAACTAAAGTTGTAGTTACAGACCAGAATTTGATTTGTTCTTTGGTATCCTCAATTCCCATCATTCTGTTTACAACCCAGAAATAACTATCATTAAAATATGAGAAGAATAAAGATCCTATACTAGCAGCAAGAGCAGCAAATAATGGATTTACATCTAAATTTGCAATAATAGGTGCACTAATAGAAGCTGCAGTTATCATTGCAACAGTTCCGCTTCCTTGAACAAATCTAACAAGAGTAGCAATTATAAATGGAAGTAAAATAGCGGGTATAGATGTTTTAGAAATACTTTCAGCAATCACATTACCTATTCCGCTATCTCTTAGTACCATTCCTAAAGCTCCTCCAGCACCTGTAACAAAAATAATAATTCCTGCAGATTTTATTCCTTTTTCAAGTTCTGACAAAAATTCTTTTCTATTTGTTTTTCTACCAAGTCCATAAATAGCTATAAGAAGACCTATACCGACAGCAATAACTGGAGAACCCAAGAAAGAAATTACTTCTTTGAATGCACCTGTAATGTTGAGTAATTTTGAGACATTTTGGAGAAGAATAAGAATAATAGGTACAATTATTGGAGCGAACGAAACAAAGGGAGAAGGAAGATTTTTGTCCGCTTTTCCTAGATCGGTATAAGTTCCTTTTGAAGGAGTAGTTCTGATCCAACCTTCACCAGTTTCATCAGGTATTTGATAATATTTTTTCCCTAACCATCTGGCATATGCTAGACCTACAAAAAGCATTGGAATAGCAAGAACAATACCCCATAAAATCATTGAACCTACACTTACTTCAAAAATACCTGCAACTCCGACAGGTCCAGGTGTTGGTGGAACAAGAGAATGAGTTATTACAAGACCAAGAGCAAGTGAGACACCTAAAGAAATTATAGATTTTTTAGTATTTTTTGAAATAGCTTTTGCTAAAGGGAAAAGAACAACAAATCCAGAATCACAAAAGATAGGAATTGAAACAACAAAACCGGTTATTGCCAAGGCTAATTCTTCTTTTCCTTTACCAAGAATTTTAATAAAAGTTCTTGCCATGGTTTCAGCTGCACCAGAAATTTCAAAAATTCTTCCCATCATGATTCCAAAACCGATAATAATTCCTATACTTCCAAGAGTGCCTCCAAATCCTTTAGTGATTGAACTAATAACAGAACTTGGTGGAAGCCCACCTATGATTCCTATAGCAGCAGCAGAAATGATGAGTGCTGGAAATGGGTGGATTTTAGTTTTTAAGATCATAATAAGTAATAAAAAGATTCCCACAATTAAACCAAAAATAAGTTGCCCCTCATTAACTGGTGCCATCTGACACACCTCCCTAAAAAAAGTTAGTTGTTGAAATAAATTGAGTATTTAGCAGCTAATTTAATGGCTTCAATCATACTTGTCGGATCTGCAATTCCCTTTCCTGCAATGTCGAAAGCTGTTCCATGATCAACCGAAGTTCTTAGTATAGGCATTCCTAAAGTTATAGCTATAGTTCGATTGAAATCCAGTGTTTTTGTAGCAATATGTCCTTGATCATGGTACATTGAAAGAACTGCTGAATATAACCCCTTTCTAGCTAAATAAAAAATTGAATCTGCGCCTATTGGCCCAACAACGTTATATCCGAGTTTTTTTGCTTCTTCAATTGCAGGTATAATTTCTTCGATTTCTTCCAAACCAAATAAACCTCCATCACCTGCATGAGGATTTAATCCTGCAACTGCTAATGGTTTATTTAAATTAATTCCAATTTTTTTTAAAGCATTACTACATCGAATAATGTAATCCAAAACTCTTTCTTTCTTAACCATTTCACATGCTTGTTTAAGGGAAACATGACGAGTCAAAAAGAAAACACGCATTTCATTTTCTATTTCAAACATTGTAAGAGGATCATTTGTTCCAGTTAATTTTCCAAAAATTTCTGTATGGCCTATAAGATCTATTCCAGCTAACTGAAGAGCTATTTTATTTATAGGAGCTGTTGCAACCGCCGCAACTTTTTTTTCTAATGCAAGTTCAATTGAGGTTTTTATATATTCAAAAGAAGCTTTACCGCAAGTTGCACTTACTTTTCCATATTCGAATTTAGAAATATCAATGTTATTTAAATTTAGTAAAACTAAAATATTAGAGTTATAATTTCCATCATCAGGATTTTCAATTTCTTGAATTTTTAAATTTAAACCAGTAATTTTTATTGCTTTTTCTAGAACATTTTTTTCGCCAATGACCAATGGCCTACATACATCTAAAACTTCTTTGTCAATTACAGACTTTACAATTATCTCAGGACCAATCCCAGCTGGATCCCCCATAGTTACTGCTACTATTGGTTTATTCAACTTGTTCACCTCCTATTTTGATGATTGTAAATAATCAATACATTGCAGTATACCTGATTCATTACCAATCATTCCCCCCTTAGTAGCAATTCTTAAGCCGTTAAACTCCCCACCAATAATTTTTCCGGCCACTGCAAGTGGGAGGATTTCATCCATTAATTCAATACCTTTAGCTTCTATTTTTTCGATTAAAGCAATTGTTGTATCTCCGCCACTCGAAAATATTGCATCAAATTTTTGATTGATATTGAGTACTTGATACGCAATTTCAGCCATTCCGCTGTTAATCATTTGGGAAAGTTTTTCAATATTTTTGCCAGTTTTTTTGGAGATTTCAGAAAGATTTAATTTAAACTTTCCATTATTTATAGTGGTTAAACATATTAAATTAGATGATTTAGCTGCTTCAATTGCTTCTTTTACAACTTTCTCGATTTCAAAATTTCTTTGTTTTAGATCTAATAATTTGTCAGCAGAAATATTAATAATTTTTGTGTCTTGCTTTGTTAATTTTAGGTAATCTAATTGTTTTTTAGTTGTATCAGTTACACTTCCAATAACCATGAGGATTTTATTTTTAACTTTATTGCTTAGCTCATTTTGTTCTACAACTGAGGCAGTAAAAGGCCCAGGATCAACTGTGATAAAATTTAGACCTGAATTTAAAGCAATTTTTCCTATTTTTTCAATATCCTTATCATTAGTAGCATCAAATATAAAGATTTTGTTGCCCTCTTCAAAAAATTTTTTAATAATCTCTACGCATTCAGATAGAGAGTGTTGTAAGAATTCAATAGGTATATGAACAGCCTTACGTTTAGTTTGTTTTGTAACTATTTCCATTACCGAAGATGTTTTGACTGGAGCTTTAGGATCTTTGGCAGCATCAGTTTTGTGAAGTGGAACACAGTTGACTAATAATCTTCCTCCAATAGTAATCCTCCCGGATTTTGGAAAGGCGGGGACCATGAAAGCAACAAAATCATTTGATAATGCGTCAAGCATTGCATCAATTTCAGCACCAATATTACCTCTGAGTGTGCTATCAATTCTTTTATTAAAAACTTTTAAGTTTTTATCCTTTAATTTTGAAGTAATATCAAAAACTCTTAGGTATGCCTCATTTGCATCCAAAGCTCTACTTTCAGTTGAATAAGTAATTGCATCGTATTTTTCTAGAAAGTCATTGTCGAGATTAGTTTGTTGTTTCAAAGAAATTATTGAAACTCCTAATTTTGTAAGAAGAATTCCACTTGCATTAGCGCCAGTAAGATCATCCGCAATAATGGCGTATTTAATCATAAAATCACTCCAATCAGATTTTAATAATTAAAACTCCTAAACTTTCTAATTCTTCTTGTTCGTTTTCTTCAAAGGTTTTCCCTGTAATTACTGCACAGAATTCTTCAAGAGAACATATACTGTATAGAGAATTTACAAAGAACTTAGAATGATCAGCTAACAGTATTGCTTTGTGAGAATTTTCAATAATTTTTTTCTTTAATATTCCTTTTTCTGGAGTTGGCGTAACTAACATCCATTCTCTATTTACACCTGAAGTTCCAATAAATGAAATATCAAAATGTAAAGATGAAACAAATTCAAATCCCATTGCACCAATAACACTCGATGTTTCTTTTTGAATCAATCCACCTACAATATAGACATTATTTCGAGTTTTACACAGGTAATTAGCGATATTAAGGTCTGTGGTAATTACATTTAAATTTTCATAACTAGCTAGTAATTTTGCTAATTCATAGGTGGTAGTTCCTGCATCTAAAAAGATGGTTGCTTCTTTATAAACAAAATCGATGGCTTTTTTTGCGATTTTCTTCTTTTCTTCGTGATTGTGTTTTTGTTTTGATGTAAATGGGATTTCTTTAAATTGCGATTTTTGAAGAAGTGCTCCTCCATGAGTTTTGTAAGCTAATCCTCTCTTTTCCAAAATATCCAGATCTCTACGAATTGTCATTTGTGAGACTCCAAATTCTTCAGCGAGATTTTTAATCTGAACAATTCCTTCTTTTTGTAATTTATCAATGATTTTTTCAATCCTTTCTATACGTAACATAAAATCATCCCCTATGTTCGAAATAGTTATTTTTTGTTTCTCTTTGTGAATTTTTATTAAATTTTACAACTTTTTTATTTTTTTGTCAAGTTTTAAATTGATTTTAAACTTAACATTTTAGTTAATGGATTAAAATAGTGATTTATTTTTAGAAATTTATTAGTAATATATATCCGAAAATATGTCAACTTAAACATTTTTTGCTAAGGTTGGTACATTTTTTTTAATATAATATAATAACATATATGTTTAACATCAGAATGGAAATTAATATTTCCAGTCTCCTTTAAAGTTTCGCTTATTTTGGAAAAAATTGGTTAGTCAAACAAACTATTTGGATTTTAAATTGTTAAAGTTGTATAATA
>JACDOA010000018.1 GCA_017656335.1 Thermosipho sp. (in: thermotogales) | reverse complement strand
ACAGGGAGGTATTTAAAAATGGAAATTAGCAAAATGGGTAATCTTAAAGCTCCTGGCCCACTTTATGAAATGGCACAGAATCAGTTTTTAAAAGCAGCAAGACTTATGGAACTTGATCCTAACATTGGAAACTTTCTCCTTTGGCCACAGAAAACTTTGGTTGTTCATTTTCCAGTAGTAATGGATGACGGAAGAGTAGAAATTTTTGAAGGATATAGAGTACAGCACAATACTGCAAGAGGCCCAGCAAAAGGTGGAATAAGATATCATCCTGATACTAACCTTGACGAAGTTTCTTCTCTTGCATTCTGGATGACATGGAAATGTGCTGTTGTAAATCTCCCATATGGTGGAGGTAAAGGTGGAATTAGAGTCGACCCAAGCAAACTATCTGAAAAAGAACTTGAGAAATTAAGTAGAAGATTTTTCTCTGAAATTCAAACGATAGTTGGCCCTACCAAAGATATCCCAGCTCCAGATGTTAATACTAACGCAAAAATTATGGCATGGTATATGGATACTTACAGTATGAATGTTGGTCAAACAACATTGGGTGTTGTTACAGGAAAACCCCTCGACCTTGGTGGTTCAGAAGGAAGACCAGAAGCAACCGGCCGTGGAGTTTCTATTACTGCCTCTGAAGCATGTAATGTAAAAGGAATTGACATTTCAAAAGCAAGAGTTGCAATTCAAGGTTTTGGTAATGTTGGTTCATATTCAGCAAAAATCTTATCAGAAGAATATGGCGCAAAAATTGTTGCAATAAGTGATATAAGTGGAGGAATTTACAACGAAGATGGTTTCGACATAGATGAATTAATTGAATATAGAGATCAAAATGGAGGAGTAATAAAAGGATATCCAAAAGGAAAACCAATTACCAATGAAGAATTATTAACTCTTGATGTTGATATTTTGGTACCTGCTGCTCTTGAAAATGCAATTACCGAAAAAATTGCCAAAGACGTTAAAGCAAAAATCATAGTTGAAGGTGCAAATGGTCCAACAACTGAAGAAGCTGAAAAAATACTTATTGAAAAAGATATTCTTGTAGTTCCAGATATACTTGCAAATGCTGGTGGTGTCACAGTATCTTACTTTGAATGGGTACAGGATCTTCAAAGCTATTTCTGGGACATTGAAGACATAAGAAAAGAACTAACAAAAATCATGAAAAGATCATTTACCCAAGTATTCGCAACAAAACAAAAATACAATACCGATATGAGAACAGCTGCATATATTGTTGCAATTGAAAGAGTCGCATCAGCTGTCAAAAAAAGAGGATATTTCCCAATGTAAAAAATTAATGAAGTTTGTACTTAAACACAAAGCCCCAGCAAATGCTGGGGCTTTTGTCAATTAAAAACTTATTTAAATTATTTTTTACTTAAAAATTCAAGTGCAACTTCGTATGCCTTTAATCCATACATTAAGGCAGGACCTCCACCCATACAAACTGCAACTTTAATTACATCAAGAATTTCTTCTTCAGTAGCTCCAGCATTTATAGCAGCTTCTGTATGCCACATGATACATGGTTCACATCTAACTGCAACTGCTATTCCAAGTGAAATAAGTTCTTTGAGCTTAGTTTCGAGTGCTCCAGGAGCTTCTGCTGCATGAATATATTCTGCAAATTTCCCCAATTCCGGTGCTTTGTTCAATACTTCGCCAAGTGTTTTTTTAACTTCTGATAATTTTTCTTTATAACCTGCCATTTTATTCACCTCCCTATAAATGTTTGTGATTTTTTTCATTTCATCTTAATTATATATGTTTAATCGAATTTGTCAAGTCTAATTCTCCAATTTTCCTGTAAAAAAACATAGCTTATACAAGTTTTTGCGATACCTAGAAAGTTTCTCATTAACGGAAAATTTCAAACCCTTGACAAAATTTTATAATAATGGTAAACTGTCGAAAATATATTAAAACATATATGCATAAATTATACTTTCAGTATTTCTGGTTTTTGAGGTAATGCTTAATTTTTCACAACCAGCCTATTTTTTATTTACACTTCAAGGGGGGATATATATGGAAGCTTACAGAAAAAACCTTACAATTTATCCTATGTACAGATTCATGATCAACATGCTAATTATTGGTCCAATACTTGTTCCATATATGCTCTTAAAGGGGTTAAGTTATACTCAGATTATGACCCTACAATCTATTGCTGCAATTTCCACATTTCTTTTTGAAATTCCTACAGGCTCAATTGCTGATAAAATATCGAGGAAACTTTCTCTGTTTTTTTCTGGATTACTTATATCCATAAGTACTATTATTTATATCTTATTCGATTCTTTCTTCCCATTCGCAATTGCAGAAATCATCTTCGGATTAGGATTTACTTTCAGCAGTGGTGCAGATTCTGCTATTTTATATGAAAGTTTAAAGAAATTGGGAAAATCTTCTGAATATCAGCAACGTGAAGGAAGTGCTTTATCATACATTTTTATCGGCCAGGCTGCTGGTTCAATAGCAAGTAGTTTGTTATACAAATTAAATCCAGATATTCCTTTCTGGATCAGTGCTTTTAATGCTTTTACAGCAGCATTAATTGCTTCTTTCTTTGTTGAAACTGAAAGAGAAAAGAGCGAACATAGCTACGCTATGCATGTTTTAAAAAGTGCAGGTATTGTTATCAAAAGTCCAAGGGTATTCTGGGCCATGCTTTATTCATTTCTTATGGGATTTGCAATAAGAATAGGTTTTTGGTTATATCAACCGTATTTTTCGAAAGTCAATATTGATGTTGTATATTTCGGGACCATCTTCTTTTTATTTAACCTTGTTGCAGCTTTTAGCTCCCGTGTACTGGTCAAAAAATTTAAAGATGAACGACCAAGAAAAGTACTCCTTTGGCTCTGTTTATTAATGGTAATTAGCTTTATTTTACCAGCAATTTTTGTTTCAAAAATCGCTCTGGTAATAATAGCTCTTCAACAAATAGTTAGAGGGCTTCATCCTACAACTTTAAGATTTTATATAAATCATCAAATTGAAGATAAATATAGAGCTACTGTTATTTCAATGTCCGGTTTAATATCAAATCTCAGTTTTGCGTTACTTGCTCCAGTTATTGGAATTGTACTTGATTCAAAAGGCACAATTCCTGCTTATATCACAGTCGGACTTATTACTCTTTCCGGAACTTTTCTTTTATATCAGATAAGAAAATTGCAAAAATTGAAGAAAGCAGCACTACAAAATTAAATTTTTAAAAATTTACAACTTTTTTTGCTTTTTCAATTATTGAAACATCATTTACAATATCATCTATGGTTGTATAAATTACGACATCCGGGAATAAGGTTTTTTTATCTCTTTCATCTTTTTGCGGCCTTAAAAGTTTTGTAGTTGAAACTGAAAAAATAAAATTAGTTACTGGTAATCTGAAAGTAATTATAGCTCCAAAATGCGATGGGCTATTACCTGATGGTTCACCAATTATCTTTGCAATATTGTTATCTTTTAAAATTGTTGCAAATATTATTGCAGAACTACATGTATATTTTGAAATTAAAACATAAATTTTTCCATTGAAAAGTATTGATTTTTTATAAAATTTGTTGTTTTTATATAATGTACTTTCGAATCTTTCAAGCCCTTCTTTCTTTGTAAGAAATAATTTTTCACTTAATTGTTTCGAATATCTAATTATCCAACCATATGTTTTAATATCATCAACGTCGATAAATCTTAAAAATTCATAGACAACCCTGGAATTTCCTCCAGGGTTTTTACTAAGATCAACTATTATTTTATCTATTTTATTTTCTGAAACTTCTTGAAAAAAATTCTTAACTGCTTTAATATATTTAATATCGTAAATACATTTGTCTAATTTAAAAACAGCAATGTTACTGTCCTTGTCAATATAATAATTAACAAATTGCTCGTCTTTTTTCTTATCTGATACTGTATATTTCACAAGTGGAACTTTGAAAGTTAAAATGTTCCAGTTTCTTCTAATCTTTATAGTTACAAATCCATTGTTAACCAGATTAAGCTTTTTTAAATACACTTCCTTTAAAAGCTCAGTTTCTGCTCGTGCTTTAATAAAGTAAATATTTTCTGATGGTATAATTCGCTCAAGCATCATCAGTATTTGCCCGGGAGTTTTACCAGAAATCTCAATTATTTTATCGCCTTTTTCAAACATTTCTCTATCTTCAGAAATATACAAACCATCTTTCAACCAGATTATCGGAACATCAAGGATTTTATCATCCTCAGATAATTTATACCACAATGAAGTATGAGCATCATTAAAACTCCAGAGTATAGTATTTAAAACAAAATAAAAATTATCTACACTCATAGGAGTTTTTATTTTTTCATAAGCTTTATTAATAATTTTCCGCTGTTTTTCGGAAAAACCATAATATGTTGCGGGATGTACTTCCTTTAAAATTTGAACAAGAAAATCAAGATCTTTTCTCATCTCATCTTCATTTAAAATATAATCTATTGGAAGATGAGAATTAAATTCAGATTGTGAAAAAGAACTTATTTGAAAAAGTAGCAAAAAGAAAGCGATTAGAAATACTTTTTTCAAGCATCCTCCTCCCTTGCTACTTGTAAATAAAGCATCATTTAAAAAATAATCTTTTTTTTATTTCCTTTATTTTTTGAATACTTTCTTTTTTTGAAATAATCAAATATTCATCCGTTTCAACAACAACCAAATCTTTTACATCAATTAGCACAGTTTTTTTCTTACTTTTTACTATATTTCCTTTAGAATCAAAATAATGTATATTTTCACCAATTACATTGCCATTTTCATCTCTATTACTGTGCCTCTCAACAGAATTCCAGCTTCCAACATCATCCCAACCAAATTCCGATGGAATAACATATATATTTTCTGCATGTTCCATAATTCCATAATCAACTGATATTTTATCTACTCTTTGATACATTTCTCTCAGTAATTCAAAATATTTTTCGCCAGAATATTTATTTATTTCCTCCAAAATATCAAAAGTATTTGGAAGAAAAGTTTTTGTATTTTCAAGTATCGTATCAGTATTCCAAATAAATATTCCTGCATTCCAGAGATAGGAACCTTCTTTTAAATATCTTTTAGCAACTTCTAATTCTGGTTTTTCAACAAATCTTTCTACTTTTAATATACTTTCATTTAAGTTTATTGCATCATTATCTTTTTGATATTTTATATATCCATATCCAGTTTCAGGTCTATTGGGATTTATTCCTAAGGTAACTATTGCTTTCTTATTTCTACTTACAAATTCAAAAGCATTATTCAATGCTTTTTGAAATTTCTCAACACCACTAACTAAATGATCAGCTGGAAGAACTGCCAGATTTACATTTCCAAATCTTTTTTCAATGTAAAAAGCAGAAAGTGCTATACATGGAGCAGTATTTCTTCCAACAGGTTCAATAATTATATTTTCATCAGGTAGCTCTGGAAGTTGTTTTTTCACTAAACCAACATACATTTCTCCGGTAACAACAAATACTTTTTCTACTGGAATAAGACCCTTTAATCTCTCAACTGTCAATTGAATCATGGTTTTTTCTCCAAAGAGACTTAAAAATTGCTTTGGTTTTTCATCAGTCGAATATGGCCAGAATCTTTCTCCCCTGCCTCCTGCCATAATAAGAGCACAATTCATTAGCACCCCTCCTATATTAAACTTCTATATACTTTTTTAATTTTTCTTCTAGCTTAAGTGGCATTTCAAGATGAATAGTTTTAAAACCAAGTTTTTTACCTGTTTCTATGTTTTCAATTTTATCGTCAATATATAAACTTTCACCAGGTTTAACTTTATATTTTTTAATTAAAATTTGATAAATCTTTTCATATGGTTTTATCTCTCTAACGTGACTTGAAATAACCATACCATCAAAATATTTAAAAAAATCATACTTTTCAAACACTTTTTGAAAAGTATTTTTACTAAAATTGGAAAGAACAAACAATTTATATCCCTTTTCTTTTAATAATGGAATTAACGAAACATTTTGCTCAATGGGAACTAGAAGATCTAAAACCTTGTTTTTCATATGAAGAATATAATCTTTGTAATCTGGATATTTGTCTAATTTATCTTGCCACAGCTCTTCTTCAGTTATTTCTCCTTTGTCCATCATTTGCCAATCTTCTGTTTCAAAAACATGTTTTTTTAAAAATTCTGCTACTTCTTTTTCAAAATGCTTTATCATATAACTATATGGATCCCAGTTAAGCAAAACCCTTCCCAAATCAAATACTATGTTTTTTATCATGTTTTCCCTCCAAAATCAATATTTATTACCATCTATTGTATACTTTTTCAGCAAAACCAAGTAAATCTTTAATGATAATTTCTCTTCCATCATCAAGAATTACTCTTCCAGAAAAGTAGCCAAACACCTGATGCTGATTCGATTGAAAAATTAATAGATTTACATTTGAATGACGATCAATTATCGGTTTGAATACCATTTCAAACCTGGAATCATTGCTAGTAAAAATCCATGGTTCTAGATAGTTATCAGGCGGTATATGAAACCTCACTTCTTCTAATTTATGAACTTTACCTTTGTAAAAAATCATATTTTCAGTTGCCCGCGAATTATCACCAAAACCATATCCAATATTAAAACCAAACAATTCATTTTCAATCTTGCCTGAAGCTGAACCCCAGTACCACGTATTTTTATATGGCCATACTCCCCTACCCCAATCAAGCACGCCAAAACTATCATGTGGATCAAACAAAAACTTTTGATTACCAAATAAAATTTCACCCTTTGCTGGCATACAATTAATCTTTTGGTTATAGTAGAAAGCATATTCAGATTCTGGAAACGGAATAGTAATTGTCATAGATTCCAATGATGAGGGTTGATGTAAAATAATTTTTCCCTTTAATGACCTTCCTTTATCAAAAGAAGCTATATTAACTTGAATCATTCTTTGCTCTTTTCGTTTCAAAAATTTTAGTGAAAAACCTTTTCTTTGAAAAATTACGTCTCCTTTTTTTGAAGACTGTGGCATATTAAAGGAACCAAGTGGAAATAAAACAAATGTACTTTTTGTTACTTCTTTGCGATTTTCAAAATCTAGAAAGGTTACTGATACAAATCCCAAGTACCCGAGATCTGAAATAGTAAAGGCAATACCATATGACTTTCGCAAAATACAGTAGTAGTCCCATTCCTTTATCCTAAATTTAGATGCTTTAATCTTTTTTCTATCATATTTTAAAAGAAAATCCTTAGCCCATCCTATCTGTTTAAGAGTTCCATCTTCGTTTAATAAATCCGATGGTTCAGTTATCTGATGTTGTTTCATATTAATCCCCCCCACGAAATACATCTGAAAATTTTTAAAAATTGTTTTGTATATTCATTATACAATTTTATCAAACATATTTAAAATATATCATTACAAAAAATTTTTCATCACTTTAAAAAATTTTTTTAAATACATTTAGAAATATGATACAATTTATAAAAATAAAATTAAAAGAGAAGAGTGATAACATTATTGAAAATCTAAAAGAATTTTTTAACTCTGGAAACACCTTGGATATTGACTTTAGGATTCACCAACTAAAAATTTTAAAAAGTGCTTTAATTGAATATGAAGAAAAAATTTATAAAGCGCTTTATCTTGATTTACATAAATCAAGGGAGGAAACCTTCTTAACTGAACTTTTTGTAGTTTTTAAAGAAATAAAATTTTTCCTGAAAAATCTAAAAAAACTTTCAAAACCCAAAAGAGTAAGAATAGGTTTGGAAAATCAAACAGGGAAATCATACATTTATCCAGAACCATATGGAGTAGCTTTGATAATTTCTCCATGGAACTATCCTGTTAATCTTTCATTGGTGCCTCTCATTGGTGCAATTGCTGCTGGAAATTGCGTGGTATTGAAACCTTCAGAATATTCTGAAAACGTTTCATTAATATTAAAAGAAATGATCTCAAAGTATTTTCCAGAAAATTTTACAAAAGTTGTAACTGGAGATGCTGAAGTTTCAAAAAAACTTCTTGAAAATGATTTTGATTATATCTTTTTCACAGGAAGTCAAAATGTAGGAAAACATGTAATGAAAAAGGCATCAGAAAAATTAATCCCCGTTACACTAGAACTTGGAGGAAAAAATCCAACTATTGTTGATTCAAACTGTGATTTAAAATTAGCAGCTAAAAGAATTGCCTGGGGTAAAACTCTAAACGCTGGTCAGACTTGTATTTCTCCTGATTACCTTTTAATTGATCATAAAATAAAGGAGAAGTTTCTACCACTATTAAAAACATACCTAAAAGAATATAGTAATAATATGGCACATATTATAAATGAAAAACATATAGAAAGACTATCTAATTTACTTGATAACACAGAAGGAAAAATTCTATTTGGCGGGAAATTCAACGGAAAAAAACTTGAACCAACAATAGTTGATAATGTATTCATAGATGACGTTTTAATGAAAGATGAAATATTTGGCCCCATTTTGCCAATTATTACATTCAATGAAAAAAACGAAATATTTGAGATTATTTCAAAAAATCCATATCCTCTTTCGCTTTATGTATTTTCAAATGATAAATTATTTATCAAAAAGATAATTTCAAGAATACAAGCTGGTGGAATTACAATTAACGATACAATTACTCATTTTGTCCCTGAAACACTTCCCTTTGGCGGAATAAAAAGTAGTGGAATTGGTAGTTATCATGGTAAATATAGTTTTGACACGTTCAGTCATTACAAACCTGTTTTTATCAAAGGAAAATTTGAATTAAACGTTAAATATCCACCCTACAAAGGAATAGGAAAAATAAAAAAATTACTCACGAGAAGGTACACATAATTTGTTTTTTATTCAAAGGTACTAATGTACGTTCCTTTTTCTTTAACATGTTTAATAAACCTATAATATGTTTCATGATTTTCCAAAGTTTTGCTATCACCAACACAAATTAATTTTCTTTTTGAGCGAGTTAATGAAACATTTAATCTTCTTAAATCTTTTAAAAAACCTAATTCTTTTTTTGTATTCGACCTTACAAAGGAAATTATTATCACTTCCTTTTCTCTTCCCTGGAATCCATCAACTGTCTTTACATCTATTCCAAGGTTAAAGGATTTAATTAAATCAACCTGATCATCGTATGGTGTAATAACACCAATTAATTTCTTCATTAATCCGAATTCTAGGAATTCTTCAACGATTTTTTTTACAATTTCAGCTTCAAGCTGGTTATAATAGGAAGTCGAATCCTTTTTTTGTTTCTCAAATCTATCATTTCTATTACTTGTATCTATAAAAACAAGAACATTATTAGATAATGTAATTTCACTTTTCCCTTCAAACCCCAAATCTTTTAACGTTATATTTCCAATTCCAGATACGAGTTTTCCATCGTAAAATTCTTTATTGGGAAATTCCATGAGTTTTTCATTCATTCTATATTGAATCTTAAGAATCTCGCTTTTATTTGGATATTTTTTAATTAGTTTTTCAAAAAGACTTATTGATAACTCTTTTGCTTTCTCTGAAAGAATTGTTGGGGGAAGCTGTTTGTGGTCTCCAGCAATTACAAATTTTTTACCTTTTGAAAGTGGAATTAATACACTTGGAATTGTAGATTGAGCTCCCTCATCTACAACCACAACATCAAAGGTAAAATCTTTTAAAACTTCAGAAAAGGAGGATGAGTTAGTTGAAAATACAATACTTGAGTTTCTAATAATTTCTTTTGATATTTCCTCTTCTATTTTTTCCATTTCTGCCTTTATTTCATCAATTTTTCTGTTTAACAATATCCATTTTGCCATATCTTTAATTATTCTTGCTGGTATTCCACGTGTTGATTTATTTTCCTTTGAAAGCCTTAAAATTTCTTTTTCTGAAAGTCCTCGCCTCCATTTAGGAATTGGTTTTTGAAATTTTTCTCTTTCTTCAACAAGAACTGAAAATTTTTCATTTAAAAATTCAAGTTCTTTATATCTTTCGTGCTTTTCTATTTGATATGAAAGAGTAGAAGTTATTAGATTTTTAGAAACCCTTGAAGGATGACCAATTCTAACATGAGATACTTTTCCACTTAGCCTTTCAACAAGATTATCAACTGCTATATTACTGTCGGCAGTAACTAATAATTTTTTACCCTTTTTTACTTCCTGCAAAATATATTCAACAAGTGTCCTTGTTTTTCCGGTACCAAATGGTCCGTGAATTAGAAAAAATGTTGAACTTGAAAGTGACTTGGAAACTGCCTTTTTTTGGACCTCATTAAGCCCTTCATCTAAGGGCTGAAAAATTTCTTCATTCTCATCTTCAAGTTTTTTATATTCAAGAATGTATGAAAGAACTTTTTTGCCATTTTCCGAAAGGTTTTGTAAATTTTCAATCTGTCTTTTATAGGTTATGTCACTTGCATACAGATCAATTCTGACCTCTTTAAAATCCTTTGGAAGGAGTTTGTCAATTGCCACCACTAAATATCTTGTACCTTTTTTAACTACAACTCCTTTAAAATCAGTTTTTACATTCTTTCCTTTGTTTATTAATACTTCATCTCCTACATTAATCTCTGTTTCAATTATCCTGTTTCTTCCAAATTTAACAAGATACATACCAAGTTCTTCGCCAATTACTTTGGGCCTTAAATTTAAAATTGCCCTTCCTTTTTTCTCTCTTTGCTCCCCAGTCAGATGTTTTATTTCCCATTCCATTTTTTTAATTTCTTCATCTCTTTCATATTGCACAAGTTTTATTAGTCTTTCAATATACTTGTTCAAATTCATCACCTCACACAATACATTATAACATTCTTAAATTTCTAAGGATTTTTTAAGGTTTAATATATATAATTAAAATGGAAAATTTGGAGAAAAGCGGAGTAAACGTTAAAACGAAAGGTATTAAAAATTCAAACAAATTCTTTTAGGAGGTGAAAGGTATGAAAAAACTTACAGTATTACTTCTTTCGATGATTTTCATTGGTGCTATGTTTGCATTTCCATTTAACTCTAAAGAGCAAGTTAAACCAGAAAACTACAGAGAAGTATTTGAAAAATTCAAAAATATTGAAGTAAGTGATCCAGCAACTTTTACGGGCACAATTAAGGAAGTATATATCGAATTAGACGAAGGACTTTCAAAATCAAGAATTATTCTTGATACTGATGAAGGAACGGAAGTTGAAGTTTACGTAGGCCCAATGTGGAAATTTTTCGATTTTAAACCTGGAATGAAAATTGAGATTCAAGCTGTTGAAATTAAATTAAACGAAAAACTATCATTTAACCTTGCATTCAAGCTTACAAGTGATGGTATAACTGTTGAATTTCCATATAGGAAAATTATAAGAGAAAAACTAGCGTACATGAAAAAACTTGAATATCAAAAAAGGTTGTATCAAAATCAGAAATTTAAAAAAGCACCCATGTATCAATACGGCCCAATGATGCCCTATTATGGAAATCCTTATGGCTATCCACCAATGGGTGGTCAACAACAAATGCCCTATAATCCCCCTACCCCTCAAAAAGGGTGGAAATAACGTAAAAAGAGCGCTTGAAAAGCGCTCTTTTTTAACCCCCAAGTCCTATGTAAAGTATCCCCCCAAGTATTGCAAAAAACAAACCAACAAATAATACGTCTTTGATTGAAATAGTTGTTTTAACTTTTAAATTAAATTCTTTATAAACATTTAAAATTTTACCATTATATTCATATGTTAATGAAATTTTGGAATTAAAATACTTTCCTACATTTAATGGGGTAAATTTAAATTTATAGCCTGAAAATGCTTTTTTAGATAAGACATGTGAAAAAGGATGAATTACAAAGCTAATTGTTTCACCTGGTTTAATAATGGTAATTAATTCAGGTTTTTCAAGTAAAAATTCAACTAGAGATTCTGGAACTATCGGTACAGGCCTTCGAAAGTTATCAACAATCATAGATTTGTTCCAGTAAATTTTTATCTCTTCCTGCGAAATATTTTTTACAGTAAGATAATAATAATTTTCTCCAAATCTTACTATTGTATCAATTTTACAAAGTAAATTTCCGTCAGAAAATTCTTTATCACCTTCAATATAAATTAGCTTTCCTGCAAATAAAAATGATGTTGAAAATAGGAGAATCAATAAAAGTAATTTTTTCATATTAACACCCCCACAAATTGAGAGATGATAAACTAAATTGATAAATCAACATTTGGTGTGCCTTTTTCCTCTTCTGGTGCTTTGAAATATGGCTCTTTTTTAAATGAAAACATATTAGCAATTATATTAGTTGGAAAGACAGACAATTTTGTGTTATATTTCATTACAATATCGTTATAAAACTGTCTTGAATATGCTATTTTATCTTCTGTTTTTCTAAGTTCTTCCATCAATTTGTTTACATTTTCATTTGCCTTTAATTCAGGATAATTTTCAACAATAGCAAGAAGTCTTGATAGCATTCCTGAAAGTTCATTTTCACTTTCCATTCTTTTATTTATATCTTTACTTGAAATTGCACTTGCTCTTGCTTTCATAACTTTTTCAAGTGTCTCTTGCTCAAATTTCATATAACCCTTAACTGAATTTACAAGATTTGGAATCAAATCATGCCTTCTCTTAAGTTGTACATCAATCTGACTCCAGGCATTTTCAACTCTTCTTTTCAGAGTAACAAGTGAATTATATGTTGATATTAACCAGACAATAATAGCAAGAATTACAATAAAAATTATCCAACCTATCATTCTTCCACCCCTTTCCTATCTTAAAATGCTCCACCACCGCCTCCGCCAGAACCGCCGCCAGCTCCTCCAACACCTCCACCAAATCCACTGCCTGAACCCCTAGAAACAGTGGAGGTAGCAACACTTGATACAACAAAAAATCCCATTCCATATCTTCTATACGTGCGATAACCATAATATGGATGGGATGATTCTTCAATTTCTTTTGGTGCAAGTTTTTTAAGATGTTTTTCCACTTTATCAGCTATTCCTAAAGCAGTTGCATATACCAAATAATCCTCCCAAATTATTATTGATTCAGGTGGATACTGAGAAAGTGCTGAAAAATCAAGTAAAAACTTTTCAAAATTCTTCCATTTCAGATAATACTCCCTTCCAAGTCTTGTCCAGTTTCCAAACACATCCCTTGGAAGGAAAAACAAAATGCCACCTGTCACAAATAAAATACTTGAAAATACACTTTCATATATTAAAGAAACACTCCAGAATTTTGCAAAAAAGTAAAGAGCCAAAAGTATTGACGCTATTCCTACAAAATAAGATAAGACGGTTCCCTTTATTGAAAGATATCTTCTTGATTTTGCATGCATTAAAACAAGTGATTTGTATGCTTTAAAATCAGCAAGGAATTCTTTTGCGAGCTTTTTGTCTTTTGATAAAACCTTTTTTAATTCATCAAATGAAAATTTGTTATTATCAAAAGAGTATTTCTTTAAAATTTCATAGAAATACTTTTCACTTCCAGGAAGCTCTTTTGTGTCTTTTTCTAAAATTTCAATATATTTCCCATCTTTATCTAATTTTACATAATCTTTTCTATAAAGATCCATTATCACTGAAGAAATTCCATTAGAATCAACTTTTGAAAGCTGGTTTACTACAATTGCATTAACAATATCTGGAGGATCTTTGAAAGGTATTTCTCTTTCATAAATTCCCTGATACTGTATTTCTTTTTCTCTTCCAAAAAAGTAAAAAATTAAAATCAAAAAAGCTATAATTATTAAAAGCCCAATTACAGGATAAATTTTTGCTTTTAAAACCAAACTTTTATATTTTGCTTCTTCATTTTCAATTCCTGTTTTTGTAAGAGTAGGATTATTATAAAATATATTTGGCAAGATTTTATTATTAAATACAAAACGAGCTTCAGCGTATGTAAATGGAGGAAGGCTTTTAACATTAAAAGTAAATTTATTTCCGTATTTTTCAAATTGTATTTTTGGATGAGAGTACACACTTAAAATTTTTAATGTGCTTGGAAATTCAAAAGTTGCGGTTATATTTTTGGCGGGTGCATCCCAGCCAGTTCCCCAGAACTGTCTAAATACCTGTGAAACATCAACTCCTTTTTCAAAAGTATATTTTGCATCGTACTCAACATGCAAAATAACAGTAGGTACATCTGTTGGCGAAATTGTTTCGTTATAATTTTTTGAAATCCATATTCTTGCTTCAAACTCTTTTGAGTTGTTTTTAAGATATTCTACTCTTTGCATTTTTATGTTTTCAAGCCATACACGCACATTACTTATCTCAACCGCTCTTGAAGCTGGTATATATCTATATACACCTCTAAAAGGCTTTCTCATCTTGTAGGTAATCACTTCATGAACATGCATAATTCCATTATTGTCCATCTTTTGTTCAATATTTGCCTTTATAATTTCATACTTACCCATAAAGAACCATTGAAAATAATGATTTCCAAGGAATGATTGTATAATAAATGAAACAACAACAAGGATTAATATTATTAAGGTCCACTTAAACACTCTTTTCACTATTTACCCCCTAACTCATTTTATCAAATAGAAAAATGTAATTTCACATATATCATAACATAATCTTACCTTTATTCGCCAATTTTTCTATTTTTGCAAAACAATTTTTTCTGATGTTATAATTATCTGATAGACTAAACTATATTTCAAGGAGGCTTTTAAAATGAAAAAATATTCATTTTATTTGAAATTTTTAACGTTATTACTGTTAATATTTTCCATATTTTCATTTTCTACCATAACATTCAAAGGTATGACTCCTTTTTTAGACAATGAAAAATTCATAATGTCAAATAATAATATTGTTGCATCTATTAGTAATGAAGGCTTTCTTGAAAATCTGGCCACAAAAGATACAATGTTTGACGCTCTTTATAACATGTACTTTACCCTTGACAAAAGAAAGGTAACATTTACAAAAGTTGAAAAAGTAAACGAAGAAAAAATAATCTCATATGGAACAAATGGTGATAAAGATGTAAATGTTGAATATACTTTAACACAAGACGGAGTACATATAAGTGTCATTTCTAAAGATGCAAAAGAATTAAGAGTCTTTTTTAAAGAAAGCGATGTAAATCCTATATTTATAAAAGAAAAAAATTACAATTTTATCCAATGTAGACACATCGCATATGCGATTATCTTCCCGAACTCTTTATCAATGTACAGAATAGGGGCTCTTATGTCTTTGTCAAGAAAGCCAACTACAACAGAAAATTATTCAAAATTTGATTTTGATATTATTGTAGGAAAGGATGTTCATTCTCTTAAAGTAAAATTAAATCTTGTTGAAGCTCAAAAGAAACTTTTAGTAGTTGATAGAAAAGGAAACCCATTAAATAATATTAAAATTGTACAGCTAAACGGAAATACCTTTGTTGATGTATCAACAAGCAACAAAAATGGAGAAATCTATTTTTCTAACCTTAATGAAAACTGTACCTATCAAGTATTAAACGAAGATTTGAATATAGAAAGTACCGTCGAAAATAAAATCATATTAAATATTCCTGAAAAATTTGAATTTCTCTGGGAACCCTATCTAACAGGCCTTTCTACAAATAGTATATACATAGGTTTAAAGATTAATAAACCTGCTTCGGTTGTTATAAATGTTGACGGTAAAGAAATAGTAGACAATCTTTATGATACTTTTCATATAATAAAAATAGATAATTTAAAACCTTTCAGTAACTACAACGCTACAATCCTAGTTGGAAAAACACTAAAAGAGCAACTGTCATTTAAAACAGTTGAAGATAAAGAATATAAATTTCTTGTATATGGAGATACTCGAACAAATACAGATAGACACAAAATTATATGTGACGAAATGTCAAAGGAAAAAGCACTTCTTGTTATCAACACCGGAGATCTTGTTGAAAGTGGGCCACAACTGTTTGAATGGAATTTATTCTTTGAGACAGGACATCTTTTGTTTTCAACTACCGCTCTTTTACCTGTTTTAGGTAATCACGAACACAACACAGAATATTATTATCAAGCTTTTATGTGCCCCAAAAAAGGTGGAGGAGACTTTTTCAAACAGTGGTATTCATATGATATTGGGCCTGTGCATTTTATTGCTCTTGATAGTGATATCCAAGAAGGTACAGGTTTAGATGAAATTCAAACAGAATGGTTGGAAAATGATTTAAAAAATACTGATAAACCTTATATAATTGTTTCATTTCATCATCCGTTCTTTTCAAATGTAAAAGATAGAGGTCAACAATTTAGAGAAAAATGGCACAATCTTTTTGTTAAATATAAGGTTTCTGCTGTATTCAATGGTCATATTCACCATTACGAAAGATTTTTAAAAGATGGTGTAATGTACATAACAACAGGTGGTGGCGGCGCACCTTTTGGATATGGACTATACTCTGAAGATGCTTCATACCTTCCATTTTCAAAAGCTGCAGCTGCAGGTTATTTACATTACATCATTGGAAACGTAAGTAATAATCGTATTCATTTCGTTGTCAAAGCTGTTGGAAAAGAAGAAAATTATAAACTTGTTAGAACAGAAAAAATTCTAGATGAGTTTGAAATCTTACCTCGAAAAAGTTCTAATTAAATGAGTTTTTGTAAGTTTACAGAAAAACACCCCCAACCTAAAATTTTGTTGGGGGTGTTTTATTATTAATACTCAATTTTATTTTAGATATTTATTAAACCAATCAGTAATTTCCTTTAACCTTCTAATTCTATGCTTTGGCTTTCCACTTCTACTCAATTCATGATTTTCTCCTTTAAATATTACAAGGCGTGCATCAACACCAAAATATTTTAAAGATGTAAACATTTGAATTCCTTCTGGAAGCCAGCATCTATAATCTTCATCTGAATGGATAAAAAGTGTTGGAGTTTTCACTTTATCAGCATATTTCATTGGAGAATGCCACCAAAGTTTTTCAAAATTATCCCATGGATTCGCAGCCTGCTGGTCTTCAACAAAGTAATATCCAATATCAGTTGTACCAAATTTTGAAACCCAATTTGCAATACTTCTTTGTGATGCAGCAGCTTTAAATCTATCTGTATGACCAATAATCCAGTTAGTCATATATCCACCGTACGAACCACCTGTCACGCCAAGCCTTTCTTTATCAATAAACGGAAATCTTTTAAGTGCTTCGCCTACAAATTTCATCAAATCTTCATAGTCAACTGTTCCATATTTTCCCCTAATATCAGCAAATTTATTACCTCTTCCGTCACTACCACGAGGATTTGTGAACATAACAACATATCCTTCGTTTGCCCAAACCTGCATTTCATGGAAGAATACTTCGCCATATACTGTCTTTGGACCACCATGAATATCAAGGATTGCAGGATATTTTTTAGTTTCATCAAAATCAACAGGCTTAATAATCCAACCTTCAAGTTCAACTCCATCATCAGATAAAAAAGTAAATCTTTCAGGTTTTGAAATTTTCTTTTCTTTTATAACCCATTCGTTAAATATTGTTATTTGTTTTTCAGTTTCTTCAAGTTCATATATTTCCTGTAGCTTATAATCCCTAAGACCAACAAAATAAATTTTTCCATTTTTCACATCAAAACCGTCAATTGAACCACTCTTTTTTGTTAGTTTTTCAATTTTTCCATTTTTGTCAATCTTATTTAAATAGGAACTACTCCATTCTGTTGAAACAAAATATAGATATTTTCCATCAACAGTTGCATTTTTATTTGAGCCAAATCTAACATCAGACCCAACACTATTCCATATACTTAAGTCAAAATCTGGAGTTAAAAGTTTTACATTTTTTGTGTCAAGTTCTAAAAGATAAAACTTTGGATTTTCATTAATACCAAAATTTTTCATATTACTTCCTGCAAAAATTATTGAATTATCCAAGAAATACGCATACATATATCTAAAAGGTTCCTCATGAGTTAATTTTTCCAATCTTTTATTTTCAACGTCATATATAAATAAATCTGACCTTATTTCCATTTTGTTTTTATATCTATTAGATATAAAGACAATTTTCTTTTTGTCTTTATCAACATCAAAATGACTTACATTGGTAAGTTCATCAGTTATTGGTTCAAGTTTGTTATTTTTAAGATTAAATAAATACAATCTTGCTCTTTTTTTGTTTGTAAAACCAGTACCATTTTGCCAAAATGGTATTTCATCCAAAACTTCATAGTCTCTTTCTTCTTTTAATTTTTTCAGTGCTTCTTGTTTTTCTTTTTCATCCATTTTCGAAAAATCAGGCACATTTTTATCGTATATTAAAACCAAAACAAAAGTTTCATTATCTAATTTTTCAATTTTTCTAACAAAATAAGGTACTTCAAAATATTTTTCAGCTTCTCCACCATTTACATTTATTTTGTAGTAAGAAGTAAAAATTTCTCCATTTTCTTTTCTTTTTTTATCTTTTTCACCTCTTATCTCAGAAAATAAAATATTTTCATTATCAAGCCATATAAAGCTTTTTTCCATTCCAAAAGATGTTAATTGAAACATTTTCTTATTTTC
>JACDOA010000017.1 GCA_017656335.1 Thermosipho sp. (in: thermotogales) | reverse complement strand
TTAAATCACTTGAAACACATGATTACTATACTAAAGGTCATTCTGAAAGAGTAGCATACTATGCAAGTAAACTCGCTGAAAAATTAGGTCTTGACAAGAATACCATTTCAAAAATATACTGGGCAGGAATATTGCACGATATTGGAAAATTAATAATTTCTTCTGATATTTTGAATAAACCCGGTAAGTTAACAAATGATGAATACGGAAAAATTAAACAGCACCCACTTATTGCATATGATATAGTAAAAGATTTAGAATATTTTGAAGATATCCCACAAATAATTAAACATCATCACGAAAGATGGGATGGAAAAGGATATCCTGATGGATTAAAAGGAGAAGAAATTCCTTTTGAAGCAAGAATCCTGGCTTTAGCTGATGTTTTTGATGCTATGACTTCTGACAGACCATATAGAAAAAAACTAACTATCGAAGAGGCTATAAATGAAATTATCAAAAATGCAGGAAAACAATTTGATCCAGAATTAGCAAAGATCTTTGTCGAAATGATAACTAAATATCGTGAAATTTCTTGGAAAAATGATGAAGCAGGCTAAAAGCCTGCTAGTTTTTTTAGAATAAATTCTTTTATTCTTTTAAAACCTTTATCCAATTTTTCCATTGAATTTGCAAATGATAATCGTACAAAACCTTTTGCATTAAAAGCACTCCCAGGAACTAAAGCTACCAACTTTTCTTCAAGAAGATTTTTGCAGAAAAGTTCATCATCTTCGATAGGAGATTTAAAAAATAAATAGAACGTTCCTTTTGGATATACAAAATCAAGCCCAATTTCCTTTGCTTTTTTTACAGTAAAATCCCTTCTTTTTTTGAACTCTCTAATCATATACGAATTGTCCACCAGAATACTCACAGTTGCAGCATATTGTGCTATTGAATTTACCGAAGAAGTAGTATGGCCTTGTAATTTAGTCATTCTATTGTAAATTAATTTATTTTTTAAAGCTGCAAATCCCAATCTCCACCCAGTCATTGAATAACTTTTTGAAAAAGCATTAATATAGATTAATAATTCATCTTTTACAAAATTTGCAAAAGAAACAAAATTACCATCGTACACTAAGGAATCATAAACTTCATCGGTTAAAACAAAAATTTCATTTTCATTTGCAATTTCAGAAATTTTCCTAACAATTTCTTCTGGATATACAATACCTGTGGGATTGTTTGGAGAATTTACAAGGATGGCTTTTGTTTTCGGATTTACCAGTTTAATTAATTCATCTAAATCGGGTAAAAAAGAATTTTCAAATTTTGTTTCTAAAACTACCGGCTTTGCTCCAGTTAACAAAACCATGGGAATATAACTTACCCAAAAAGGGGAAAATAAAATAATTTCATCATCTTTATCTAAAACAGAGAGGAGGGCATTAAATAAAGCTTGTTTTCCACCATTTGTTACAAGTATTTCATTGGAATCAAAAAAAATATTCTTTTTCTCAAGTAATTTTGAAATTGTCTCTCTTAATTGTACAATTCCCTTGCTATTTGTATATTTTGTAAAATCTTTTTCCAGAGCTTCTTTTGCTTTTTCTTTTATCTTCTCAGGAGTAGGAAAATCAGGTTCACCTGCAGTTAAATTTATAACATCTTTTCCTTTATTTTTTAGTTTCGTAGCTACTGCATTAATTTCCAAAGTTTTTGAAACAGGTATTTGGTCAATAATCTCCATGAAAATTCCTCCTCATTTTATAATCAAAAAATACCGTACATATTCTTTTTTATCTTCCCCTCTTACACTAATCATTAAACTATTGTATTCATTTTCAATATTAAATGGCCCAGCATATATTACTCCATTTTCTTCAAAACTTTTCACAATTCCCTTCTCTCTAATATAAACAACAGGATTTGCAAATGTTTCTGGTACTTTTATTTTTGCTTTTATACATAATTTTCCATCTTTCCAGTAAAAAGGAGTATTCTCCGTTATAAGTGCTTTTCTCGACAAAACATATCTAACGTGAGATTCATTTGCCCAATCTTCAACTAAGGCTTCTCTAGGTATTTCAAAAGGTGAGATTTCTTTTGAATATGGTCCTGATAGTTGAATAAAAGCCATTTTAAAACCATTTTTCTTTAATACTTCAATCATTTCTTTGTTATAATATCCATACGGATAAGCATAATATTTCATTTTAGAATGCATATGATCTTCCCAAATTTCAAGCCCTTTTTTTAAATCTTCTTCAAAATATTTCACAAACTCCTCTTTTCCCAATTTTTTAAGAAGACTTGGAAATTTATTATGAGAAAAGGAATGATGCCCAAATTCAACACCATAATCGGCCATTTCCCTAATCATATTCCAAGTCAAGTATTCGCTTGAATCAATACCTTTAAAATACAAAAACACGGAAAATGGTACGTTGTATTTTTTAAAAATTGGAAAAGCTTTGGTATAAACTGTTCTGTAACCGTCATCAATTGTAAATACAACTGCTTTTTCTTCTTCTTTATTTCCATAAATATAATCTTCTAAATCTTTCAAACTCCACACTTTATAACCAAGTTCTTTTACTAACTTAATGTGCTTCTCGAGCTCTTCAGTCCAAGTGTTTGTAGTTGGATATCTTTCATCATCAAATCGGTGATAAACAAAAACCACAATACTTGAAAAACTTAAAATATAATAAACAAAAATCATCAATAATATTGTTATTTTTTTCATATTTCACCTCTACTAATATTCTAAATATTCTAAAAAATTTTTCTACAATCAAATTATGAAGCAAGAGTTTATAAAAACAAGCTTTCAAGAGCTATAAAGAGATAAAAAATAATCAAGGAAGTAATGCTTTAATTTTTCTGAGTCTTCAATTTTCATTATTTTAGATCTAAATTCCCTTGCACCTTTTAATCCTTTAGTATAACCAGCTATAAATTTTCTAAACTCTACAACTGCTCTGTTTCCAACTTCTTTTTCTAATAAATCAAAATGTTCCAGAATTACTCTTAACTTTTCTTTAAGACTTGGGATTTTATTTGAAAAAACCCAAGGATTTCCAATTGAAGCTCTCCCAATTAAAACTCCAGTAGCTCCTGAAAGGTCCATTGCAACTTTCGCTTCTTCTAATGAATTTATATCGCCATTTATATATAAAGGAATATATCCTTTGTTTTTTATTTTCCAGATAACTTTACCAGAATACATCTGCTTTGCAGTTCTTCCATGAACAGCTATCATATCTGCTCCAGATTCAACAACTGTATCGTAAATTCTTTCAAAATCGTCCTTTTCAAAACCTAAACGTACTTTTACTGAAACACTACAACTAACAGCCTGTTTCACACTTTCGATAATATTTTTAAGCTTTTTAAGATCTTTTAAAAGAGCGCTACCAGCACCTTTTTTTATTACTTTTCGTACAGGACAACCAGCATTAATATCAATCCAAGAACCATAATTTTCTAATTTTTTTGCTGCCTCGGCCATTACAAATGGATCTGAACCAAATATCTGAATTCCTACCTTTTTCTTTTCACCGTCTTTAGGAAAATACTTTTCATTTATCGATATGTTTCTAACAACACTTTCAGAACTAATCATTTCAGTATAAGCAAATTCAGCTCCAAAATTAAAACAAATTTTTCTAAAGCTATAATTTGTTACTCCAGCCATAGGAGCCAAACCAACCTTACCTTTCACCATAAACCTCCTCTAAATACGGGATCAGTTCATCAGGGACAAATCCATAAACACTCAATTTTTTCTTAAGCCTTTCTCTAATCATCGTTGAAGAAATCTGAATTAAAGGAAGATCAAGCATAAAAATTGAATTTGATAGATTTCCCAAAGCTTTTTCTGCTCTTTTTATCAAATCTGGATTATTGTATCTTGGATATACAATCATTTTTGCTTTTTTTAATAACTCATCATATTTATACCACTTCTCTATAGTTTTCAAAGCGTCTTCTCCAACTAAGAAAAAAATATTCTCATATGTCTTCAAATAATAATTCACTGTATTAATTGCGTAACTTATTCCTCCAAGTTTATTTTCAATATCACTAACAAAGAGTCTTGTTTTTTTGAAAGCAATTTTAGCTAATTCATATCTTATTCCAAACGGAACTTCAACCTCTTTATGAGGAGGAGTAGAGCTAATAACAATATGAAAATCAGAATTTTTAAACAATTCTCTTACCATTTGCGCTATTATTATATGACCGTTATGAGGAGGATTAAAAGAACCACCAAAAATAACCAAACTATTCTTTATATTCAAAAGCTCTGCCGGCAACCCAAACTGTATCCCCATCTTTTACACCAGCCTTTCTAAGTTTTTCCTCCAATCCATTTTTATTCAAAAGTTCCATAAACTTCCTGAATCCATCCTTTTGATTTAAATTTAATCTTTTTGCCCATTCTTCTACATAGGTTCCAGAAACCACATAATCACCATCTTCATCTCTAACTATCTCTATCATAAATCTTTCAGGTAGTTTTTTCCAAATAGGTTTTGGTCTTTTAATTCTTTCATTAATTATTTCTGAAGTTTCAACCAATTTTTTACTTTTCTTAACTATTTCATACAATTTATAAATTACTTCTTTTAAACCTTGTCCAGTTAAAGTACTAGTTGGAAAAACTTCCTTTCCAGTAGTTTTTCGAAGTTTTTCAACTCTTTTTGCTACCTCTTCTTCATTTAATAAATCGATCTTATTGGCAATAATTATTTCTTCTTTTTTTGCTAAATCTTCACTGAAAAATTCCAGTTCTTTTCTTATATCATAATAATCTTTTACTGGATCTCTTCCTTCCATACCTGAAATATCAATAACATGTATAATTACACTACATCGCTCAACATGTCTTAAAAAAATGTTTCCTAAACCAGCACCTTCATGCGCTCCTTTAATGAGGCCTGGCACATCGGCGATCACAAATTGTGTGTTTTCAACTTCAACAACACCCAGATTTGGTATTAAAGTTGTAAATGGATAACTTGCAATTTTTGGTTTAGCATTACTTACTTTGGAAATAAATGAACTTTTTCCAACATTTGGATATCCAACCAATGCAACATCAGCAAGTAACTTTAATTCTAAAATTAATTTTCTTTCTTCTCCTTCCGATCCTCTTTCAGCTATTTTAGGTGCTCGCATAGTAGGAGATTTAAAGTGAACATTTCCTCTTCCACCTCTTCCTCCACGAGCTACGCATACTATCATCCCTGGTTTATCTAAATCCGCTATTATTTCATCTGTTTCTAAATCTTTTACAACTGTTCCCACTGGAACATCTATTACAATATCTTCTCCGTTTTTTCCGTGTTTTTTTGCACCTTTCCCGTTTTCACCATTTTGAGCAATATATTTCTTTTTTTCAGACACTGTAAGAAGAGTTGAGAGCTCAGGATTTGCTCTTAAAAAAATAAAACCTCCATCGCCCCCATCGCCTCCATCGGGCCCTCCTTTTGGAACGTATTTCTCATGTCTGAAACTTGCAGAGCCATCTCCACCCTTACCACCTTTTACATAAATAATTACTCGATCAATAAAATCTGCTTTATTCATATTTATCACCTCTATATATTATTTTACCAAAACAAAAAATCCCCCTAATAGGGGGCATGGAGCCAACGGAGGGACTCGAACCCTCAACCTACGCATTACGAATGCGCCGCTCTACCGTTTGAGCTACGTTGGCACAGATACCAAATCACCTAGTTTTATTTTATCAAACGCAATTTAAATGTCAATACAAATTAAAAAATTAACTTAATATATCTAAGAATTTTTAAATAATAATTAAAGGGACATATAACTCATCATCGGTTAACGAACCATGCATCCCCTGAAGTTTATCTTCACCTCCAGTATAAAGATAAGTAAAAGCATAATCTTGTTTTGAAACTAAAACTAAATCACCTATTCTATTTATAGTTTCAGGATGTAATTTTCCTATGCCAAAATATCCTTCAGAAAGTGCTTCTCTGGAATCAATAAGATCAAATCTACCTTCAAATTTTTCAGTGAAAAATTCTTTTAATTGTTTTTTCTTATTTGATTTTAGATATAAATACATCATTCTCATCTCACCCGTAGGAGGGAGTCTCAAAAACTTTCTAACTTCATCACCTATATAAACATTATTCTCCCTAGGGATCTGCACCATACCATGATCTGCTGTAATAAACACTTTTGTATTTTTATTTTTATATCTTCCAATTAGCTCTTTAAGTTCTTTTAAAAGATATTCTGCTTCCTTTTCATATGAATGACTATCGGGCCCTTTTTTGTGTCCTAACCCATCTAACATACCGTAGTAAACAAATAAAACTCCTTTAAACTCTCTCTGTAAATTTTTTTCAATTAATGCAAACATATCTCCCAAAGTATAATACGTTAGTACATTTGCATCTTTCTGAATTAAGAAAGAAAGACCAGAATTTGCAATATTTGAACCTGTAAGAATTCCTGCATAATTTCCTTCTTTCTTGATGTTTTGAAATACATTTGGAAGCCTTTTTATTTTTCTTTTTATCAAAGTATCATAACTTACATTCGACATTCCAGGATAACTGAAATCTATCATATTCAAAATGGTTCCAATTTCTTGCAAAAACTGAATGTAACCAAGTAATCCATGCTCCTGAGGAGTTAGACCTGTCATATAACTTGTTATAGCCGAAACTGTTGTAGTAGGAAAAACACTACTTAACTTTAAAAATTTTTCAAAATTAATTTTTTTGTTTAATTTTAAAAACTTGTTGTATCCTAGACTATCAATTATTATTACAATTACTTTATCTGCTTCATCAATTTCAGGAGCAAGTATTTCATGCATAGTTTTATAATTTTCATGCAATAATCCAGAACCAAATTTTTTAAGCAATACGTTTACAAAAGATACAATTCCAATTTCATAATCAGGCTTTTGCATATTTATCACCCAAAAATAAGGCCGCACAACGCGGCCTTTGATTTTTAACCTTTCACTGAACCTTTTGTTAAACCTCCAACAAGATATTTCTGCATTGAAAGGAACAAAATAACCATTGGCGCCATTCCAATCAAAGCTGCCGCAGAGAACAACCCCCATTCAGTTTCAAATGGCCCTGTGGAAAATGTCCAAAGACCAACAGCATAGGTATATTTTTCAACATCTTGCAAAATTATTCTAGCTAAAACAAATTCATTAAAAGTACCCATAAAACTCAAAATAATTACAACTGCTAAAATTGGAGAAGCTAACGGAAGTACTATTCTCCAGAAAGTTTGCCAACGTGTTGCACCATCAATCATTGCAGCCTCTTCCAAAGAGCTCGGAATAGTATCATAAAAACCTTTTATCAAATACATATTAAATGCAATTCCACCTAAATATACAAAAATCAATCCACCTAAAGTATTCAACCCTAAAAATGGTATATATCTACCCAAAAAACTCAAAAATCCATACAATGCAACCATGTACATAATTGCTGGGAACATCTGGATCAAAAGTAACGACATTATACCATATTTTCTTCCTCTAAATCTCATTCTACTAAACGGATAAGCAGCAAGAGCATTTACAAGTGTGGTAATTATTGCAACCAGTCCTGCAACAATAACACTATTCAAAATCCACCTTATAAGATGATGATCAGTTTTTTCTTTCCAGATTTGATCTATTCTAAATAATTTTTTATCAATCACTTTTAAACTTGGATTTGCTCCTTTTAATGGGAGATAATCAATTAAATTCACTGCTAATTTTGATGCAAGGCTTAGATTAGATGCAATTTTTACAGGATAATCAGATTGTATCTTGGGAAATAACTGAGATAATGCCGAAATTCGAATTTTTATTCCATTTTTTGCTGATCTTATTGCATTAGGACCTATTCCTTCAATACTATCTACATATTTATCAAATTCTTCCAAAAATGCTTTCATATTTTTGGAAAAGGTTTCATATCTTTTTTCCAAATTCATATAAGTTTCGACCCAATCCATATTTCTAAAATATACTCTCAATTCCTTCCTTTTGACATCGTCATCAATATATGAAAGATAGTTATTTAAACTTGTTCTCAATGATTTTATGGCAAAATATGTTTTTCGAATATCTTTTGGTAAACTATATTTTTCTATTTTGGAAACAAAGGATTTAACTTTGTTTTCCAAAATTACGCTGTAAACAAATTTCTCAGCATCATTAATCTCAAGTTTCTTGTTTTCGTACTCTGATTTTAATTTTTCGAATTCTGATTTGTCTTCTTCAAGTTTTTTTGATAAAGCACTTAACAAATTCGATTTTTCAAGATAGTTATCAACAATGTCAGAAAAGTTATTAATTATATCAACACTTTCTTTTAATTGTTTTGAAGCTTTTAAATTAAACAATCTAATTGTTGACAAGAAATCGGCATATTTACTGGAAGATTTATCGGGAAAACTTTTCCAAACTGATAGAACTTCATCAGCTAGGTTATTTAATCTTTGTATAACCTCAAAAAGATCTGAAAATTCATCTGTAAATTTTGCATTTGATAATTTTTTTAAATAATTTCTTGTTTTTTCAAATTCTTCCATTTCATTACTTTCAGAAACAAAAACTTTAACTGAGCTATCGGAATTCTTTAAAATATCCAAAGCAACAACTAATGTATCCTTAAAACTCAAAAACTGCGGATAAATGGATTCCCGGATTACATTTAACATTCGTGTATATTCCTTTTGATAGAAATCAAGATCCTTTTTCAATAAATTAATTTGATTTTCAACTGTTTTAATTTCATTTTCCTTTTTGTTGATATTATCCGATAAATTCAAGAATAAATCTTCCCACTTTTTTTCAAATTCTTTTACTTTGTTTAAATCAAAATAATCATCTATATCCCTTTCTTTCAAATTTCCTTCTTTCAAAAGAACATTAAGAGCAACATATAATTTTTCTTCATCAGGTTTATTTTCCTTTGATTTTTCCTTTATTAAATTAGCATTTTCAACTAAACTTGCAATTAATTCTTTTGAGTTATCAGTAATAAATTTTTGAATATTTTCATATTCTTTATCTGTTGTTGCAAGTAAGCTTTTTGTTTCAACAGAATATTTTTTCAAACCTTCTATATCACTATTAAACTTTGATATCAAATCATCGTATGGTTTATCTGTATAAGGCAAGGAATTTGTGGTGATTGATTCAATATCTTTTAAAAGTCTTAAGACATTTTGTTCAGGAAATAAAAGATCTTTATAATTTTGTAGACTTAACCTGGAAGAAAATAACTTTGTTGAAAATGCAGCATTATCTCTTCTTAACGAAGTAGAAACAACCCAGACAATGGGAAATAATATAACAATAGCTAGAACTATTAAAATTATGTGTGTAATCCAATTTCTTCTTTTTACAACCATTATCTATTCACCTCTTCAAAAGAACCAGAAATTCTAAAGTTTACAAAGCTGATTCCAGCTACAATAAAGAATATAAGTATCGAAATTGCGCTTGCAAAACCAAAGTCTTGTCCTCTACCAGCTTCAAAAGCCAATTTATATGTATATGAAATTAGGATATCAGTTGCCCCTGCAGGAGTTGAAGTGTTAGGTATAGCAGGGCCTCCACTTGTTAACAAGTAGATATTTACAAAGTTATTAAAATTAAACGCAAAACTTCCAATCAGTAATGGTGCAACAGTAGTCATTAAAAGAGGAAACGTTATTTTCCAAAATCTCTGACCTTTCGACGCCCCATCTATGGAAGCTGCTTCGTATAGTTCATCTGGAATGCTCTGCAGAGCTCCTAAACTTACTGTCATCATATATGGAAATCCAAGCCATGTATTGACTATCAAAACTGCAACTTTTGCCCAAAATGGATTTGTCATCCATTGGATAGATTCTTTATTGAATAAACCACTAACAATAAATTTATTGATGATACCATACGTTTCATTAAAAAAACCATTTTTCCAAATCAAAACTGATATAAACGCAGGTATTGCCCAAGGGATTATTAAAAGAGTTCTGTAAAGAGAACGGCCTTTCAATGAATTATTATTCAGCACAAGAGCAAAAGATAAGCCAATTACAAAGGTAAACAACACACTTAAAGCTGCATAGGTGAAATTCCATAAAAATATTTTCATAAAAGGTCCAGAAATAGTAGGATCTGTAAAGATTTGAGAAAAGTTTTTAGTACCAACATAAGAAATATAACCCATTACAGGCTTTTTCTCACCATTTTCATCAAAGTCATAAAATGTACCATTTTCTTCCAACAAAGGTTTGTTGGTTATATCATTAACTAGAACTGTCTTAACCACATTCTTTCCATTTTCAACAACTTCGGAAAGCGATAATCTATAAAGATGTCGAATTGATTTCAATCTTAAAGTTCCATCTTCACTAAATCTCATTGAAAGTCTATTTCCCTGAAAATCGACTATTTCAACTTTACTTAAAAGAGGAAATCCAATTTTTGATTTAAAAAACACCTCATTAATTGCTGTGTCTATATCATCTGGAGAATAAAAATATCTGTAAGTTTTATCTTCATCAACTATAGCAATTATTTTATCTCCCTCTTTAATTAAATTATAATCATCAATTTCCTTTAAATTTGCTTCTCCAAGAAGCATTTTTCCTGCTTGAACTCTGATACTTTTAATTTCTCCCATAATATATTTATCCCCATTTGGGGTTATTACTATCAACTTAAAATCATCAGTTGGCTCAATCCCATTAAATTCCACAAAAACTTCATAATTATATTCTTTAGCATCATTAGGTACATAAGTATATACCGGATCAGTCAAAAGTCTATCAACAACTTCCTGTCGCGTCATAATATGTCCAGTTCCGTAATTGGTAAATGCAGTTTTTATAGTAAATGCAATCGGATACAAAACCAATATAAATAACAAAATAATAGCAGGAATCATATATCTAAAAGGATAAGATTTTCTGTTAAAAATAAAAAAATCAATCAATACAATTAACACAAAAAAAGTAATCGATAACTCATAAAAACCTTTTTGAAATAAAAATAATGCTCCCCAAATAGAAAAAGCATTAAATAAAGCAAGAAGTATCCATCCAATAAATTTCCAAACTCTTGTCATTGCATCTCCTCCCGCATATTTTAAAAAAGGGGGAATCAGAATCAATCCCCCCTCTATTTAAACAAACAACACAATTATTTTATACCAGCTAAAATGGTATCGACAGCTTCTTTCAAAGCTTGTTCAACTGGGATTCCTTGGTCAAGTGCTTTAGATATTGCATCTCCCATTGCACCCCAAACTCCAGCCATTTCTGGAACATTTGGCATTGGAAGACCATAATTACCAAGAAATTCAGCAAACGCTCTTGTCACATCATCAACCATTGGTAATAAATCTTTTCTTGATGGTACCCTTGGGTCAGCTAAATAAATTCTGTACATTATATCTTTTGTAGCAATAAATTTGGTTAAGAATTCAATTGCATAAAGTTTATTTGGGCTCTTTGCATTAACCATAAAGCCCTGTGCACCAAAGAATGGTTTTGGGTGAACACCAGGTTCAAGATCAGGAATAGGAGCTACTCCAAAATCAATTCCAGCTTCTCTCCAACCAGGTACTGCCCACGGTCCATTGATAATCATAGCAGCTTGTCCATCTTTGAAAAGACCATCCATTACATTATAATTATCTCCTGATTCAAGTATTCCTTCATCAACAAGTCTTTTAATTAATGATAAACCTTTGATTGCTCCTTCATTTGCAAGTCCAATATCTTTTACATTAATTTTTCCATCTTTTTCGCCAAAAACATATCCTCCATAACCAAAAATAGCAAAACTACTGAAATAGAAGTTTTTAAAATCGTAAACTAAACCTCTAACTTCACCTTCGTATTCATCTTGAATTTGTTTTGCAAGCTCTATAAGTTCATCAAAAGTTTTTGGTGGCTCTTCGACATAGTCTTTATTGTAAACCAATGCTGGTCCATCAAATGCATATGGAATACCATATAATTTACCATTATATGTAAATGCTTCTAATGGTGTTGGTAAGTATTGTTCTTTTTCAGGTAAAAATGGTATTGGTTCAAGAAGACCATTTGCTGCAAGTTCCCCTACCCAGTCATGTGCACCAACAATAATATCTGCACCTTCACCTGCTGGAGCAGCTGTTAAAAATTTCGATTTTATATCACCAAAGTTCACCTGTACAACCTCTACCTCGATACCATAAATAGACTTAAATTCATCAGCAAGTTTTGTTAAAATAGGTGCTTGAGCTTCTGAAGTCCAAATAGTAATTTTTACAGCAAAAGCACTGAAAACCATAACAACCATAAGGATGGCTATAAGCCATTTTTTCATAATACTTCCCCTCCTTTGTAAAAAATAATTTGCATATAAATTATACTACAGAAATTTAACTTTTTTGAAAAAATGGAACAGTTTCCAATTAAATTATATCATAAATTATTCCGTTATTGTCAAATTTAAAAATAACTTTATTTCCTTTTCCAATTTTTTCGTCGATAATCAAATTTGAAATGGTAAATTCAATGGTATTTTCAAATAATCTTCTTAAAGGTCTTGCCCCCATACTGGGAATATAACCAGTTTCTGCAAGGTATTTTTTCGCCGAATCTTCAATTATCACAGTTATTTCCTGTTCTTTCAATTTTTCATTCAATTCTCTTGTATAAATCTCCACAATTTTTTCGATATGTTCTTTATTAAGGGGTTTAAAAATTACTATTGCATCTAATCTGTTTAAAAATTCAGGTTTCAATTTTTCTTTTACAACATTTTCAATTAAAGCTGGAATCTCTGATAGTGCTTTATTTTCCAAAGCTTTTGTTATAATTTCACTTCCTAAATTACTTGTCATTATAATTATCGTATTCCTAAAATCAACTGTATTTCCTTTTCCATCGGTAAGCCTGCCCTCATCAAAAACCTGAAGTAAAACATTAAAAATCTCAGTATTTGCCTTTTCAATCTCATCAAGTAAAACAACACTATATGGTCTTCTTCTTACCGCTTCTGTTAACTGTCCACCTTCTTCGTAGCCAACATATCCCGGTGGTGCACCAATTAACCTTGAAATAGAATGTTTTTCCATATATTCACTCATATCAATTCTTATTAAAGAACTTTCTGAACCAAACAAGATGTCAGCTAGCCTTTTTGCAAGTTCCGTTTTTCCAACACCTGTTGGTCCCAAGAACAAAAATACACCTGTAGGTTTTTTCGCATTCTTTATTCCTGTTCTAGACATTCTAATTGCACTTGCAACAACATTAACTGCCTCTTCTTGATCAACAAATTTCTCATGAATTAATTTTTCAAGATTCTTTAATTTTTCCTTTTCTGTTTCTAAAATTTTTCCTGTTGAAATTCCCGTCCACATTTCAACAGTTTTGGCAATATCTTCTTCGGTTACATTATTTCCACCTAAAATCTTTACTCTTGAAGCTGATTCATCTACCAGATCTACTGCTTTATCAGGCAAAAATCTTTCTGTTAAGTATCTTGCTGCCAATTTTGCAGCTGACTCTAATGTTTTATCTTCTATTTTCACCTTATGAAATTCTTCAAACGATTTCCTCAAACCTTTTAAAATTTCTATGGTTTCTTCAACACTAGGTTCGTTTATGTACACAGGCTGAAATCTTCTTTCAAGTGCTTTGTCTTTTTCAATATATTTTCTATATTCTTCAACAGTTGTTGCTCCTATACACCTTAATTCTCCTCTTGCAAGTTCAGGTTTCAAAATATTTGCAGCATCAACAGATCCTCCTGTTGCACCTGCACCCACAACCATGTGAATTTCATCAATAAAAAGAATGATATCTGGAGATTTTTTAATCACATCAATTATTTTTTTCAACCTTTCTTCAAATTCGCCCCTAAATTTGGTGCCAGCAATTACTCTTGCAAGATCAAGTTTTAATATTTTCTTATTTCTTAAAAACTCAGGTACCTCACCTCTTACAATTTTTTGTGCTAATCCTTCTACAATAGCCGTTTTACCAACACCCGGATCACCAATAACAACTGGATTATTTTTCAATTTTCGACCTAAAATTTCCATTATTCTAAAAATTTCTTTTTCCCTACCAATTACAGGGAGTAATTTATTTTTTCTGGCAAGATCGGTTAAATCTTCAGTAAATTTTGTTAAAACGTCTATATTTTCATCTTCTGAAGTTTTTCCGGAAGTTCTTAATTCCTTAATTGCTTGATAAACTTTATCTTGTGTTACTCCATATCTTGATAAAATCCTGTAAGTCATACTTTCTGGAAGAAGAGTCATTGCTAAAAGTAGGTGATCAGTTCCTATTTTTTCATCACCCATTCTTTTTGCCTCTTTTTTTGCCTCTTCTATAACATGCCTTGCATCGGGAGTAATATAAATCTGCCCTGCTGGAGAATTGGTTTTTACGCCATATCTTGAAACAAAAGTTTCAATTTCTGCTTTTAATTCATTTAGATCTACTTTGAGTTGTTTTAAGATTTCTTTTGCTGCATTTTCATCATCTTCCAAAATAGAAAGTAAAATATGTTCAGATGACATCTGATTTTGCTTGTACCTATTTAAAATATCAGAAACAGCCATTAATATTCTTTGACCATTTTCTGTGTACTCATTTAAATCGAACACTTTAGCACCTCCTTCTCTTATTGTTCAAATGTTCCACTTTTTACAAGACTTTTTTCAAACATCAAAAATTCCCCTCGACTCATAACACTTTCAATTTCCAAATCCTCATTTATAATAACTAGATCTGCATCAAAATTTTTCTTTATTTGTCCCTTAGACTTTAATTTTAATACCTTTGAAGGATTTAAAGTTATAGTTTTTATTGCCTCTTCAAGTGGTATATATCCATTATTAACAACTTCTCTAACAATTTCATACAATGAAGAAACTTCTCCTATTTTTAATCCCATAAAGCTACCACTTGAACCAAATTTTGGAAGGCTTCCCTGACCATCTGAAGTTAAGGTCACATTATCTATCACTTTGTTTTCAAAACATTCCCTTAAAAATCCAACAGTTCTATCTTTACCTTCCTTAGTTGAATAACTAGTAGTTAAATCAAAAAAACCGCCCATTTTTGCAAACTCTATACCTTGAAACAAAAGGTTTCTATTTCTATTCATATGAGTAGGATACAAATTTACAATAGGTATTTCTGTGTTCTTAGCTATTTCAAATAAATAATTGATCCCAGCCTCTCCAGAACCAACATGAAAATTAACAACTCCTGCTTTATTTGAGAGTAATCCTCCAAGTCTTGCACTTGAAACTACTTTTTTTATTTCATCCAAAGTCGGTTGTGTCGACCTATGATCAGAAATAGCAATTTCACCAACTCCAATAACTTTATCTATTAAAACCAAATCTTTAACAATACTTCCTGTAATGGTTAAAGGAGGAACTGCATACGAACCAGTAAACATAAAAGTAGTTAGTCCCTCTTCTTCCAAAGCTTTTGCTTTTGCAAACAAATTCTCAAGACTTCTTGTTATCCCATCAGTACCAAGGCAACCTACTACTGTTGTAATTCCCGCCCTTATTAATTGACTCAAATTAATTTCAGGAGTTCTTGAAGAAAATCCACCCTCACCTCCACCTCCAGAAATGTGAACATGTGAATCAATAAATCCAGGCAAGATTATTTTTCCAGTAACATCAAAAACTTTAATTTCCATTGAGGATGTTTTAAAATCTACTTCTTCATCGATCAATGCTATTTTATCTTTTAAAATCAATATATCTTTCTTTCCAAGATATTTCGGAGAAAATATTTTGGCATTTTTTAAAACTTTAATCATTTTATTTTCCTCCTTTACTGATATAATTAAGTAGATAGAACATAAATTAAAAATACTGCCAAAAATTTTATAAAACCAAACAAGAAAGGGGAGAATATGAAAATTTTTATTTCTTTAATAAATATATCCATAATAATTGTACTTTACTTTGTTTTAATAAAAAAAGTTACTAACAAAATTTATAGAAAAATAACTACTGATGTCTTCAAGATCCAAACAATTCTTTCTCCCATTACAATATTATACTCCATAATATTTGCAGGTCTTTTTAAAATAAATCTTAAAGAAATGGGTTTTCAATTGGGAAATTACAAAAATGGACTTATTGCTATTCTTGTTTTTGGACTACCTATTTTTGTTCTAACCTATATTTTTGCAAAAAGTGCAAAAAAAGAGGAAATCAATGAATTTAAATTCATTAAGATAAAATCTAAATGGCAGATATTATATGTATGGATTCTTGTTGGATTAACTGAAGAAACTTTTTTTAGAGGGTTGATCCAAACTTATTTGAATAAAAATATTAATGGTAGCATATTTACAATTTCTTATTCTGTCATATTAACAAGTCTAATTTTCTCATTATTTCATATTCTAAACGTTAAAAATAGAAGCGAAACGATAAAAGCGTTTATTCAACTTCTTCCCACAAGATTTTTAATTTCGATTTTACTCGGTTATTCATTTCAAATTTCAAATAGTTTAATATACCCTATTATTATACATAACATTATTGATGGAATAACATTTTCAACTGTTAAAAAATCTATTGAATTTTAATCAATAGTGTATTATAATTATTATGGAGGTGAAAAAATGAAGATAGCAATACCTGTGTTAGAAGACAAAGGTGAAAATTCTATAATTTCCGAACATTTTGGGCATTCACCATTTTTTGCTTTTGTAAATTTAAATGAAAAAAGTTTCACAGTTGAAGTAGAAAAAAATCCTCTTGAAAATCATGGCCCTGGAGATATACCCGAATATTTAAAGAACAAAGGAGTTGATTTATTAATTGTTCGTGGTATAGGTCAAAGAGCTTTAGTGTTTTTCGATCAATTTGGCATTAAAGTCATCCGTGGAGCAAATGGTACCGTTAACAAAATTATCAATAAATATCTTGAAAACGAACTTAAAGACACAGAATATGAAGTAAAGGAAAAATTTCATGAACATTAAAAATTGATATTGAACTTGTCTTAAAAAATAATAAGAAAACCCCCTTAGTTATTTTAATGTTAACTTTGGGGGTTTTAGTTTTTTGATTTTTTGGTATCCCTAATCATGTAAAAGACCTTTGATTATCAATTCAGTTGCTTCATCTTCGTTTAAACCTTTTGCCATAAGCATTTCTAGTTGTTTTTGATTTACTCTTCCAATAGATGCTTCATGAGTTAACTCTGATAAATCGTTGGTTATTTTCAAAATGGGAACCGTGGAAACATTAACTTTATCTCCTTTAGTTATTTCTTCACATGAAATGTGAGCTCTTGAATAAGGAGCATTACCATATGCTTCGTTTAAAACTTTAGCTCTTGATTCATCTAAAGCAACTACTATGGTTTTTGCAAGACCTTTTGAGTGTGAGCCTTCAAGTTTTAAAATTTCATTTATTTTTACCTCATCTTTTTTAGAAGCTTTAACCTTGGAAACAAGTTCTCCAACAGCATCTTTTTCTAAAGTTAAGTCCATCAAAACATTAAGTTTTCCAACTCTGGTTTTTGTTAATGAAAATGAATTTTTATATACCCCACCTTCTTTAACATGAGCAATTGTCTTTGTTGAAAGATTAATAGTACCCAAATCACTGTGGTAATGCTCATCGGCATATTCCATATATGCTTCTTCTTCAACAATTACATTAGAAATAGCATTGTGGGTAAATTCTTCGGCTTGTGGAAAAACACAGTGTGCCAAGAATTTAACTCTTGCTCCTTTTCTAACAATAATATTAAAAATAACTTTCTGTAATCCTCTCTTTTCAACATAACCAGTACATACATGAACAGGCATAGGAATATGAACATTTTCCAGAATTTCCATATCTACCTGTACCCCATTTTCTATTTGTTTAGGAACAAGTCTAATCCCTTCAACGTTATTCAAACCAATAACCTTATCACCACTAATTATAATCGAAGCAATTCTTTTATCTAAAAACTTTGAAGCATCTGTTCCAAGTTTTTCAACAGTTTTAACTATTGTTTCAAATTCTCTTTTAACGTCCATCTAACTTCAACTCCTTAGTTACTGGAATATTAGGGTGATCACAAGAATTACAAATATTTTTAAACACCTTAACAACTTTATCTGTCGGACCATGTGTTAAGATTTTTCCTGCACAAATTAAATATGCTTCATCGGTATTAAACGCCATTTCTTCTCTATGAGTTATGACAATTGGAGTGCCACCATATGAAGATATGTAATCAATAATATTGTTTATCATATCAAGACTCATTATGTCTATTCCAGAATCAGGTTCATCAAGTATGACAAACTTTGGTTTTAAAAGTAAAATTGATGCAAGTTCAATTCTTTTTCTTTCTCCTCCGCTTAAACTTTTATCAATGAATCTATTTAAATACAAATTAGGATCTAACCCCACTTTTTCCATAACATCAAAAAGAGATTTCTTATCTACAGATAAACGTCCACCAAGAGTTAAATAAACATAAACAGTCAAACCTTCATATCTGGCAGGTTCTTGCCACATTAAAGTTATACCCATTTTTGCCCTTTCATATACCGATTTATCAGTTATATCAATATTATTTAAAAAAATCTTTCCAGAAGTGGGTTTGTAATCTTCTAAACCCATAATTAAATAACCAATTGTACTTTTACCAGCACCATTAGTTCCTAGGATAGCATATTTTTTGCCGGGTATAAACTTTAAATTCAAATTATCTAAAATCTTTTTATCCGATACTATGTAAGATACATTCTTTAATTCAAGCATAAAAACACTCCTTAAAAAAAGTAATATAAAAATTAAACTATTTAAATTGTATCACAAAAAAAGAAAAATAAAAGTATGAGC
>JACDOA010000016.1 GCA_017656335.1 Thermosipho sp. (in: thermotogales) | reverse complement strand
CATATGAAACCTCATCGTTATCAGGATCTCCTGATTTCCAAGTTAACTCAAGATTTATTGGTTGACCGGTCACACCATCAACTGGAGAAGGATTATTTGGAATATAGGGTGGATCATTTTGCTTAATTGTTGTGAATTTCCAAATTGGGCCTTCCCTAACCCCACCTTTTTCATCTTTTGCAACAATCTTCCAATAATAAGTTGTTTTAAAATCTAAATTTTCAGTTTCAAATTGATTTTTTTCGTAATTTGAAATAACGGGTATTTCAAAATGTGGATTCTTTCCAAAATACAAATCATACAATAATTTATCACCATCTGGATCACTAGCATCCCAACTTAATACTGGTTTTGTTGAAACATCAATAGCCCCATCTTCGGGAGAGGGATTACTCGGAATATTAGGTAAATAATTTGTTATAAATTTCCATACAGGTCCTTCTGTAATATTACCTCTTTCATCTTTTACTACTACCCTCCAGTTATATGTTGTTCCATATTCTAATTTTTTTGTGGTATAACTATTAGTTGCCAAATTACTTACAAGTAATTCTAATTCTTCATCTTTACCAAAATACAAATCATACAATAATTTATCATCATCTGGGTCACTGGCGCTCCAGCTCAATACCGGAAAAATAGAAACACCTTTTTCGTTATTTCCGGGAGTTGGATTAGTTGGAACATTAGGAGGTTTATTTAATAATTTAGGAAGGAAAACAAATAATAAAATTAAAATTGTAATAGAAAATACTATTATTAAAGCTAGCTTTACTTTTTTCACATTATCACCTTTTACTATTTTTATTTATTTCTTTAATCATATTATAACATTTAAAATCTTAAATTCTTTCTAAGGAAAGGAAAATTCTTTGGAAGAAATTAAAAAATTATTATTTACAATATATGCCTCAGGAAACTTTTGGTTCTTTCATTTTTTGGATTTTTCATTATTTCTTCGGGAGAGCCTTCTTCCGCTACAACCCCTTTATCTATGAAAATAATCCTATCCGCAACTTCCTTAGCAAATCCCATTTCATGAGTTACTACGATCATTGTCATACCAGATTTTGCTAAATCTTTCATTACTTCTAAAACTTCCCCAACAAGTTCAGGATCAAGGGCAGATGTAGGTTCATCAAAAAGCATCAATACAGGTTCCATCATTAAAGCCCTTGCTATAGCTACTCTTTGCTTTTGACCTCCAGAAAGATTATCTGGATAGGCGTTTATTTTTTCAATTAATCCGACCCTTTCCAAAATAACTTTGGCTTTTTGTACAGCTTCTTCTTTTGAAATTTTTTTCACCTTAGTTGGTGCAAGAATTAGATTCTCTAAAACTGACATGTGTGGAAAAAGATTAAAATGTTGAAATACCATTCCTATTTTCGTTCTTATTTCATTTAAATTAGATGTATGCTTATCTATTTTTTTACCTAAAAATATTATTTCCCCACTTTGATAATCTTCAAGGTGGTTTATACATCTTAAAAATGTACTTTTTCCACCTCCACTAGGCCCAATAATAACTATTGTTTCTCCCTGAAAAATTTCTAAATTTATTCCTTTTAGAACTTCCAAGCGTCCAAAACTCTTGTGTAAATTTTTCACTTCTAAAATTTTATTCATGCTACCGCCATCCTTTTTTCCACATATCTTACTATTCTAGATATTGTAAATGTCATAACAAAATAAATAAGAGCTATACCAAAATATATGGAAAAGGTTTGAAATGTCCTTGTTATAACAAATTGCCCTCTTCTCATCAATTCGGTAACTCCTATAACAGAAGCAAGTGAACTATCTTTTGTCAAAGTGATAAATTCATTACCCAGTGCCGGTAAAATGTTTTTAAAAGCTTGAGGTAATATAATATATCTCATAGCTTGCCAGTGAGTTAAACCCAATGATCTTGCAGCTTCATATTGACCCTTAGGAATGGATTGAATTCCCGCCCGAACAATTTCTGCAATGTAAGCACCACTATTTAACCCAAGCGCAACAATTGCTGCCGGATAAGCCTGAAGTTGAATTCCAAGCTGTGGAAGTCCAAAGTAAACTATAGAAATCTGAACCAAAAGCGGTGTTCCTCTTAAAAATTCAACATAAACTGTAGAAGGAATATTTATAACTTTTATTTTTGATAACCTACCCATACCAATAAATGTTCCCAAAACAAGTCCGATTAAAACTGAGAAAAACGTTAATTTTAACGTGTCCCAAGCTCCTAATAATAGAAAAGGAAGGTTTGTGATAACAACTGATATTGCCTCCATATATTACATCTCCTTTCTATAAAAAAACAGGCAGCAAAGCTGCCTGTATTTATTTAGTTTCTTCAAACCATTTTTCAACCAAAAGATCGTACGGACTCTTGAACATATTGGATAAAACGGAATTTACAAAATCAAGTAACTCCTTATTTCCCTTTTTCACACCTATACCATATTTTTCACCAGTATCAATTACAGCTGAAATAATAAATTTTGGAAAAGTCTTTACATAAGCATTTGCTACAGCTTCGTCTAAAACAACAGCATCTACACGCTTATTCTCTAATTCTAAAAACGCATCGGTAAATTTTTGAAATCTTGTAACTTTTATTTCTTTTATATCCGATACTACTAAATCACCTGTTGTACCAAGTTGTACAGCTACTTTTTTCCCTTTTAAATCATCTAATTTTACTGGCTTAAAATCCTCATCTCCTCTTACAACAATTGCCTGATTGGCATTAAAATATGGTATTGAAAAATCAATAACTTTCGCTCTTTTCTCAGTTATCGTCATACCTGCAACAATTAAATCGATTTTGTCTGACATCAATGCCGGAATTAATGAATCAAATGGTAAATTTTGAATTTCTAATTTAACGCCAAGCTCATCTGCTATCCTCTGGGCAATATCAATGTCAAAACCAACTATTTCATTGTTCTCGCTCACATATTCGAACGGAGGAAATGTAGGTTCAGTTCCTATAATTAGCTTTCCTCTTGCTTTAATCTCGGCAAGTGTGCCGGAAAAAATTGTACCAATTATTAAAATTACAACAAACAAAGCAACCCATTTTTTCATGTTTACCCCTCCCTTGAAAAGATAAAATATAACTTATGGAATTTTCGAACATTTTGATTCTATCATATTAAATATAAAAAATTAAAGAGCCGTAAAAACGGCTCTTTAAGAATTAATTATTGATTTTTATTCAACAGTAACGCTTTTTGCAAGATTTCGAGGTTTATCGGGATCATATCCCCTCATATCGGCAATAAGATAAGCAAACATTTGAATTACAGGAGACATAATCAACGGATACATATCATCTGGGGCTTTTGGAACATAGATTAAATCATCTACAATTTTTAATAAATCCTTATTTCCTTCATTTGTTACAGCAACGATTCTTGCTCTCCTTGCTTTAGATTCTTCAATGTTACTTTTTATCTTTTCATATAAATAACCCTGTGGTGCTATTGCAAATACTGGAAATGTTGGATCAAGTAATGCTATAGGACCGTGTTTTAATTCTCCAGCAGGATACGCTGTAGCATTTATGTAGCTTATTTCTTTTAATTTCAATGCACCTTCAAGTGCAGTTGGATAATTTATTCCTCTTCCAATATACATAAAATGATTATAATTTTTATAGTATGACGCAAAATCTTCTATATTTAAATTTTGCAGCACTTCTCTAAAAAATCCTGGAGAACTTTTTAAAAACTCAAAATCCCTATTTAATTCATTATTCCAAATTCCTTTTATTCTCAAAATATTCATCCCAAGAAGGTATAAAACAACCAATTGGTTTACATAGGTTTTTGTTGCTGCAACTCCAATTTCAGGACCTGCATTCATATAAACTGTGATATCACTTTCTCTAGTAATTGTTGAACCTACAACGTTAGAGATTGCTACAACTTTTGCTCCTTTTTTCTTTACAATTCTTACAGATTCCAAAGTATCAGCAGTTTCTCCTGATTGAGATATTGCAATAACTAAAGTTCTATCATCAATATTTATATTTCTGTATCTAAACTCTGAAGCAACGTCTACTTCTATATCTATATCTGCATATTTTTCAACAAAATACTTAAAAACAAGTGCTGCATGATAACTTGTACCACAAGCTACCAATTTTATTTTTTCAATATTTTCCAAATCAATTTCTTTAAGTTCGTTTAGTGAAGGACCTTCTTTTGTAATTCTTCCAACCAATGCACTTTCGATTGCTTCAGGTTCTTCAAAAATTTCTTTAATCATAAAATGTTTGTACCCAGATTTTTCAGCTGCTGCTTCATCCCATTCAATATGGTATACTTTTCTAATTAAAATGTTCCCATTTGAGTCGGTAATTTTATACTCTCCGTCTTTTAAAACGGCTATATCTCCCTCTTCCAAAAACACAACATCTTTAGTATATTTAATAATAGGAGTAACATCAGAAGCTAATATGAGTCTATCTTTTGCTTTACCCAAAACAAGAGGACTTCCTTTTCTTGCAGCAACAAGTAAATCTGGAAAATCAGCATGCATTACCGCTATAGCATATGCACCTTTTAATTCATTAACTGCTTTTAAAACTGCTTTATATAAATCACCTTCAAAATATTCTTCAATTAGGTGTGCAATAACCTCAGTGTCAGTATCAGATTTAAATTTATGCCCATTTTCCTTCAAAAACTCTTTTAATTCTACATAATTTTCTATTATTCCGTTATGAACTATTGCAATTTTTCCAGTACAATCAGTATGTGGGTGTGCATTTATATCATTTGGTGCTCCATGAGTAGCCCACCTTGTATGAGCTATTCCTACATATGAATTTACAGGTTTTATTTTTTCTTTTAAATTTTTAATCCTTCCTAGGGTTTTTGTTATATGTATTATCCCATTTTGTACATATGCAATACCTGCTGAATCATAACCACGATATTCCAATTTTTGGAGATCATCAACAAGTTCATCTATTTTAAACTCTGTCCCCACTATCCCTACTATTCCACACATTTTCAATTGACCTCCTTATTTTTTCAGGAAGTTCTTCATCTACACCCTTTTTTGCTACTTTCAAGGCATTGTAAATTGCTATTCTATCAGAATTGCCATGTGCTTTAACTACAACACCTTTAACTCCAATAAAGAACGTTCCACCATACTTTCTTGGATCCACTTTCTCTTTAAGCTTTTTAAATACTGGTTTCATTAAAAGAGCTCCTAAAATACTCAATACGTTTTTCTTTGCTTCTTCTTTTAAAAGGTCAGTAATAAGTCTAGCAACTCCTTCCATCGTTTTCATAGCAACATTTCCCGCAAAACCATCTGCTACTACAACATCTGCTTTTCCAGTATTTAAATCATTACCTTCAACATTTCCAATAAATTTATCTTTAAAAACTTCTTTCAATTTTTCAAAAGCTTCTTTTTCTCTATCGGTTCCTTTATTATCTTCCGTTCCTACATTCAAAAGTCCAATCTTTGGATTATTTTTACCTAGCAATTTTGCGTATTCCACGGCCATTATTGCAAATTGAAGTAAATTAGATGGTTTAACATCTATATTTGCGCCTGCATCAGCAAGTACACAAAAATCATTCGATGAAGGGATTGGAACTGCAAGAGTTGGTCTATCAATACCTTTTATCCTCCCAACAACAAATGTTGCACAAGCAAGTAAAGCACCTGTATTTCCTGCACTTACAATCCCATCAGCAACTCCATCTTTAACTAATTTGCAACTCAAGTACATTGTACTTTTTTTTCTTCTAACTGCTTCGGTTGGTTTAATATCCATAGGTAAGTAATCATCAGTTATAATTTTTTCACAGTTTTCCGGTAAATTAACTTCTTCAAAATTTTCCTCTAAACCTACCAAGTACAATTTAACATCTGGATTTTCTTTGGCAAAAGAAAGAGCGCCAGCTAAAATTTCGGCCGGCGCCTTATCTCCACCCATTATATCAATAGCTATTTTCTTCATCATTGTTCTGCTACTTCAAACACCTGTTTTTTACCATAATATCCACAATTCAAGCATACTCTATGGGGAAGTTTTGGAGCACCACAATTTGGACAAACGGATACTGGAACTGAGAATGCTTTATAAATTTTCGCTCTTTTGTGATGAGTTCTACTTCTTGATCTTTTCTGCTTTGGAACAGCCATATAATATCCCTCCTTTTATCTTTTAACTATTACCATTAAGTTTTTTCTTCAAAGCTAGTAGCTTACCAAATTTAGAATCTAAAAGTTCCTTTTCATATTTTTCTTTTTCAGCACAACTGTGATTGGGATTTTTATTTAAATTTTCTCCACAAAACGGACATAAGCCTTTACAATCTTCTTTACAATAAAAAACATCGGGAGCACTTACTACTAGTGCTTCCACTATTCTTTCTTCTAGATCTATTTCTTCACCTTTGTAGTATATCACATTTTTAAGATTATCTATTTCAGAATCTTTAAAATTTGGTTCACTTTTTAAGTCGTAAATTCCTTCTATTGTTCCATTTAATTCGAGTATGGACATTTCAAGGCATCTATCGCATGGTCTTTCTACTTTTCCTTTAACCAATCCTCCAACTATTATTGTTCCATCATTGTATACTATTGAAATTTTAACATAAAATTTTTGATCTATAACCTTATACGTTCCCGTGTGAAAATCCATATATTCTTTTTCATAGAATCCTTCTATTTTCATTTTTTTATTTGTTATTATATCCTTAATTTTAATTTTCCAATTCATTATTACACCTTCTATCACTTAAATCAATTTTTGTGGTAATATATTGTAAGGGGGAAAAATATGAAAAAATTAATTTTTCTTTTTATTTTGATCCCAAGCCTTCTTTTAGCACTTCTTAATGATCCTATAAACTTTCTTACCGAATCAAAATTCGGTATGCAAATTCAATTTTATACCAACGGAGGAAAAATTTCCATATATTACCCAATTATTTACAAAATTGTTTCATTCGATACATTTACTGAAACAATGCGATTTCCAGATATAGTAAAAGGTCTTGCATATATTGAATCTGGTTTTAATATTCATGCACTGTCATATGTTGGAGCAATGGGAATTGCCCAGTTTAAACCTGATGCCGCCAAAGACTTTGGAGTTGTAAACGCCTGGAATCCTTATCAAGCCCTACTAGGTGCCGATAGAATGTTAAGGTTCTATTATGAAAAATACGGTGACATTACAACTGCTCTTGCCATTTACAATGTTGGGGAAAATAATTTTAAAAATAACAAAGAAATGAAAAGTGCCGGTTTAAAATATGCGGAAAAAGTAATGGAATCATCTAAAAAGATAAGCAAAGATACAATGCTTCTGGATAGAAGTGTATATTACTTTCAAGGTGGATTGTTTTTCGAGCCAGATAGCACGAATATTGTTTTAGAAATTGGTACAATCTTTGATGTATTTGGACAGTTTTATTTTGACATTTCTCCTAAACTAACAACTAATATATCCACTGAAACCAGCTTTAAGTTCAACCTTTCCGGAAAAACTTATATTAAAATGGATCATTTCAATTCAATTGTATTTGGATACAATTTAGAGTATAATAATGAAGGTATATACAAAGGACCTATTGTTGGATATTCATATTTTGAACCTATTGGATATTCTCTTGAACTTTATTACGATTTTTCTCAACCACTTGATATCAAAAATTTCACGTTCAAAGCAGGATATGGACTTAAGGACTGGAGAATAGGTCTTGGCTTTGATTCTGATTTTAAAAACTTTTTTATTGAAGTAAAATTTTAAATTTATGGGAGGATTTTTTGTGTTTCAAGATGAAAATGTATACTGTGTCATGGATACAGAAACTACAGGTTTGAATCCTTTCTTTGGAGATAGAATTGTTGAAGTTGCAATTGTTCCGGTATATAAAAATAAAATTGTTGAAAAATGGATTTACCATTCTTTAGTAAATCCCAATGTAAAAATCCCAGCTCTTACACAAAAAATTCATGGGATATCTAATTCAGAAATTGAAGACGCCCCTTGTATTGAAAATGTTATTTCAACAATTAGGGCATATGCGAAAAATACTATTTTCGTAATGCATAACGCAAATTTTGATCTTTCCTTTATTGATTTTGCAACAAAGGAAATAGGTAAATTCCCAATTGATTTTAGATACATTGACACTCTGGAAATGTGTCAGGTAATTTATGGTAAAAAAAGATCATTGGAAAGTCTCATTTCCGAATTCAAACTCGGCACTAAAGTTCCTCACAGAGCTCTCCAAGATGCTCTACTTACTGCTAAAGTATTTATCAAACTTACTGAAATTATTGGAAGTTCAAATTTACCCGAATTCGTTAAAAAATGGGGGGGTTGAAATGGTAAAAAACTTTATTCTTGACACCAATGTTTTAATACATGATCCCAAGTCAATATATGCCTTTCAGGATAATAATGTAATTATTCCATTACCAGTTCTAGAAGAACTTGACAATTTAAAAAAGCATTCGGGTGGTTTGGGAAAATTTGCAAGAGAAGTTATTAGAGAACTAGATAATCTTCGAAATAAAGGAAAGCTCTCAGAAGGAATAAAGTTGGAAAACGGTGGTACTTTGAAGGTTATGACTCTTGAAAGAAATGTTCCGGAAAAAATTGATTTTCTTTTTGAAAAATACGTTGATAATTGGATTTTAGTTTATACTCTCCACATAATAAAAACTTCCAAAATCCCCACCTTTCTCGTTTCAAAAGATATCAACTTAAGAGTAAAAGCAGATGCCCTAGGAATACCTTCTCAGGACTATTTAACAGATAGATCTGAACTTGCCACATTGAATCCCGGTTATTTTGAAACAAACAGCATAGAGCATATCGACAAAAAATCTTTATTTCCAAATGTATATTTAATAGACAAAAACAATAGATTTTACAGATTTGATGGTGAAAATATTATTGAAATTAGAAAAAAAATTGAAGCTTGGAATGTTAAACCAAGAAATCAAGAACAATTTTTCGCAATGGATGCCCTTTTAAATGATAACATTAATCTAGTTTCTCTAATCGGAATAGCAGGAACAGGTAAAACCTTCATTTCTTTAGCCTGTGCACTAGAAAAAACTGTAAACGAACAAAAATACGAAAAAATTATTGTTGCAAAACCCTTAGTACCACTTGGTGGAAAAGATATAGGATATCTACCTGGAAGTTTTGAAGAAAAAATGAGACCTTGGATGTCTCCAATATATGATAACCTCGAATACTTATTTAAACTTTCCAATATAAACATGAAAGAATTTATGAGAAAAGATATTATTGAAATAGAGGCTTTAACCTACATACGTGGTAGATCTATTCCAAATCAATTTATAATAATAGACGAAGCACAAAACCTAACACCACATGAGATTAAAACTATTCTTACAAGAGCTGGAGAAAACACAAAAATCGTACTACTTGGTGACCCATATCAAATTGATACTCCATATTTGGACAAAGACAGTAACGGTTTGGTATATGCTGCATCAAAATTTTTAAACAGCACGCTTTCAGCACATGTTGTTCTTACAAAAGGAGAAAGATCACCACTTGCAACTGAAGCAGCAAAATTGTTATAAAATGGAGGGATTATATGTATAAAAGAGTATTATTAAAGCTTAGTGGAGAAGCATTAAGTGGCGAAGGCGAAAAAGGATTTAATTTAAAAAATATTTCATACCTTGTACAAGAACTAAACGAAATCTTAGAGTATGGAACAAATATTGGTATTGTCATTGGTGCTGGAAATCTTTTTAGAGGTCGAGAAATGCAAGAGCTTTCACCTACAATCGCAGATCAAATTGGTATGCTTGGTACAGTAATTAATGCACTTTACTTAAAGGATATTTTTGAAAAAAGCAAAATAAGAACGGTTGTTGTGTCACAAGTTTCTAATCTCCCTTCCATTCGCCCTATTCATTACGATGATATAAATTTATATTTTGATGCAGGATATCTTGTGATTTTTGCTGGTGGGACAAGTAACCCCTTCTTTACCACAGATACAGCTGCAGCATTGCGAGCCGTTGAAATGAAAGCTGAAATCTTAATTAAAGGTACAAAAGTATCTGGCGTATATGATAAAGATCCAAAAATACATTCTGATGCCAAAAAATTTGAAAAAATCACATTTGATGAAGCAATTGAAAAAAGATTAAAAATAATGGATACCGAAGCCTTTTCAATATGTAAACGTTATAATATGAAAATAATGGTTTTGGATTTCTTTAAAAAAGGAAATCTTTTAAAGGCAATCAGAGGGGAAAACGTAGGAACTCTGGTGATTCCAGGTGAGTAACGTTTGGTATCCTGGACATATTAGCAAAGCCAAAAGAAAAATTAAAGGCTACATTAAAGCAGTTGATTCGATTCTGATTGTTCTTGATGCCCGTGCACCACTTGCCACTACTGCTTTTGAATTAGAGATTTTCAAAGGCAAGAATATTTTATTTGTTTTAAATAAATCCGACATTGCAAATAAAGAAATAACTGATAAATGGATTCAAACAATTGGACGCACTTCACCAGTAATATCATTTAACAAAAATGAATCTATAAATAAAATCAAAAATTTTTTGTTGAAAAATTCAAAAACAAAATTAAATGAAACACGTCTATTGATAGCAGGTGTTCCAAACGTTGGTAAATCTTCGTTAATAAATAAAATATCCGGAAGAAAAAGTGCTAAAACCGGTGCAAATCCCGGAATAACAAGAGGCCTTCAATGGATAAACTTGGGTAAAATAAAACTTTTAGATACTCCTGGAATTCTTTTCGCAAAGCTTTTTAATAAAGACATTGCGGCAAAATTATTACTAGTTGGTTCAATTCCTATTGAAACAATTAACAACTATGAAATTATCACCAGAGCTTTTGAAATATTTAGAACCGAAGCGGATATAGAAGAGGATTTTGAAACATACGTTGAAAACTTTGGAAAATCAAGAGGATTTTTACTTAAAGGTGGAATATGTGATTTTGAAAGATCAAAAAATACATTATTCAAATTAATTTCAGAAGGAAAATTAGGAAAATATTCATATGACAAAGATTTTTCTAAATGGATATTAAATTAAAATGAAATGGGGGAATGAGGCATGATTGTAATTACAAGTGTTCTAAAAGACGAAATTACTGGTGCTTTTCGTGAAATACTTCCTATATTGGAAAATGGAGAAATTTTAAAAAGACCTTTTACAAGAGGATTATTGGGGACAAACGAAGTTATCCTTTCATATGGTTTTATTGGAAAAGTCGAAGCAGCTATGTTCGCACAAGCACTTATAGATAAATTTCATCCCAAATATTTCATTCATTGTGGTTCAGCTGGAGCATTAAATCCAGAAAGAAAGATCGGTGAAATTGTTTGTGGTACTGAATATATTGAACATGATATACATACAAGAAATAAGGAATTTATAAAGATTAAAGCTTCAAAAACTTTAATTGAAAGAATTTATGATGTATACAACAATATAGTACTTGGTCCTATTGCCAGTGGGGATTTATTTGTGGAATCGGAAAAAGATAAAAAAACAATTTTCGAAAAAACTCACGCTGAAGTTGTTGATATGGATAGTGCTGCAATTGCAAAGGTATGTTATGAAAACGATGTAGAATTCTGTGCTATTAAAATCATAATTGATACAAGTCAAGAAAATACACGGCTAGAATATCAAAATAATATCAAAAAATTATCACCATTTCCATCAGCTATAGTTGCAGAAATGCTTGAAAAACATCTTTTGTAAAATATATAAATTATTAAATAAAAAACGGGTGATTCTTTATCACCCGTTTTAGTTTATAATGATACCTTTATTTCTCAGAGGGAGGTGGACTTCAACCCTTTCTATGGTTTAATTATATCATAATCATGTAACTAATATGTTAATCAAATATTACAAAAATACAAAGCGCTCAATCTTCACAATTGAATTAATAATAAAATTTAAGAGGTTTAAATATTTAAAATAAATGATATAATGTATTTTAGAGTTTGTAATAGGAGGTATTATATGAAAAAAAACGTTGCTGTAATTTTTGGTTCAAAATCAGTTGAGCATGAAATTTCAATTATAACCGCCAATCAAATTTTAAATGCAATTGATAGGAACAAATACAACGTAATTCCAATTTATATCAGTAAAAACGGAATATGGTATACTGGTTCAATACTGGAAAATCTGGAGAATTTTAAAGACGTTCAATCTGTTCTAAAAAAAGCCAAAAAAATTAGGTTTTTAGAGAAAAAGAATTCACAGCTATTGATAAAAAGCAACCTTAAAACATACGAAATTGACATTTGTCTATTAGCAACTCACGGAACATATGGAGAAGATGGGAGCCTTCAAGGTTTTTGTGAGATGATGGATATCCCATATACAGGTGCTGGTGTTTTATCTTCTGCTGTTTCTAATGATAAAGTTATCACAAAACAATTACTTAAAGAAAATAATATCCCGGTAGTTGATTTTAATTTCATTACAAAACACGAATGGGATTCTTCATACGAAAAATTCATTAAATCCTGTGAAAATCAGTTTGGATATCCTATGTTTATTAAACCTTCTAAACTTGGATCGAGCATTGGTATTACAAAAGTGAACTCCAAAGATGAATTTATCAATGCTGCTGAACTTGCATTTTCTTTTGATAATAAAATTTTAGTTGAAAAATCCATCGAAAACGCGAGAGAATTTAATTGTGCTGTAATGGGGTATAAAAATATATTAGTGTCTGAAGTTGAAGAAATAATTAAAAAAAGTCACTTTTTTGATTACACTGAAAAATATATTAACAATGGAAAAAAATTTTCAAATCATAAAATTCCAGCGAATGTAGATGAAATTACAAAGCAAGAAATAATAAAACTTGCTAAAAAAACATTCAAAGCTCTTGATTGCTGTGGAAATATTAGAATAGATTTTTTATTCAACGATAAGATATATGTAAACGAGGTTAACACAATACCAGGAGCACTTGCTTTCTATCTCTGGGAAGCAACAGGAATTACATTTACTCATTTAATCGATAACCTAATAAATATTGCAGAAGAAGTATACAAAGATAAAAAAAATAAAACTTACTCTATTGATGTAAATATTCTATCACTCAAGGTGGAAAAATGAAAATAAAAATCAATGGCTTAACTATTAATCTTGAAACTCACGGAAAAGGTAAAATAGTAATATTTCTTCATGGTTGGGGAGGAAATTTACACTCTCTGTTCCCTGTTGCAAGACAATTAAATTACAAAACAGTTTTAATTGATCTTCCAGGATTTGGTCAAAGTGATTTACCAAACTCTCCAATTAGTAGTTTTGAATATGCTTCCATTATTCAAAAACTAATAGAAAGCCGTGGTATTAATAAGGCAGTCTTAATTGGTCATTCTTTTGGAGGAAAAATTGCTGCTATAATTGCCAGCAAAAATCCTGAATGGCTGAAAGGTTTAGTTTTAATTTCATCTCCCGGGGTTAAATTGAAAAAATCATTATTTGTTCAGTTGAAAAAATACACATACAAAGCACTCAAAAAAATAATTTCCATCTTTCCAAATAATGAAAAAATACTAGAAAAGCTTAGAAATCTATTTGGTTCTGAAGATTTTAAAAATTCTAAAGGAATTATGAGAGAAACACTTAAGATAGTGGTTAATGAAGATATTTCAAATATTTTGAGGGAAATTGAATCCAAAACACTTCTTATTTGGGGAAAGAAGGATAGAGATGTTCCACTAAAAGTTGGGATAAAATTTAACGAACTAATCAAAAATTCAAAACTTATTGTATATGAAAATGCTGCGCATTTTCCTTATCTTGAAAATTTTGACACCTTTTTGAATGATTTAAATAATTTTTTAAGCGAGGTTTTTAAACATGAGTAGGATTATTTTTCTTAGTATAGTTGCTGCAAGTTTTGTGGTTCGTTCATTTTATTCTCTTCATATGTTGCAACTTGAGGAGTACTCTGAAAAAAAATTCTTGAAGTGGATTTTTTCACATCTTGACAGGTATTTTTCAAATATTTTCTTTTTGATTTCCATTGTCTTTTATTTTTTAAATCCTATATATGCTATACCCTTTGGTTTGTTTTCTTTGTACCTAGATATAAGGAAATTTATTTTAAGAAAAAAGAAAAAACCACTTGTTTATACCAAAAGACTTAAAAGATTATTAATATCTTCTTATGTGATCTTTATAATTTTTTTAACTGAAGTATTCATATATAACACTGTTTTTCTTGACATTGCTACTTTCTCTCTTGTTCTTTTCAATTCCCTTTATTTCTGGCTTATCAATGGTTTACTAATACCTTTGGAAAAATTGATAAATAATTACTATTACAAAGATGCGGTTAGAAAATATAGAAGCCTTAAACCATTAACAATAGCAGTAACAGGAAGCTATGGGAAAACAAGTACCAAATACTATATTTATCATTTGATATCTGAGCATTTTAACACACTAATGACCCCAGAAAGCTATAACACAACAATGGGAATAACACGAAGTATAAGAGAAAAATTAGATAAATCACATGATGTTTTTGTGGTAGAATTAGCTGAAAATGACTCATATGGTTTTGATAAACTTTTAAATCTTGTTCAACCTGAAGTTTCAGTTCTTACTTCAATCGGCATTCAACATTTCGAAGAATTTAATGAGATGGATAAAATTATTGAAAACTTCAAAAACTATCTTGAAGACGAAAGATCTGGAAAATTATTAATTGTTAATTTTGATGATGAAAATATCAAAAATGTAATCAAAGAAATTAAAAACAAAGAAGTCGTAACATGCGGAATTGAAAATGAAGAGGCAGATTACATTGCAAAAAATATAAATATGAATTTAGAAGGAACTAAATTTACTTTATTCACGCCTAATAAAATATCATTTGAAATCGAAACAAATGTTTTTGGAATTGAAAATATTAGAAATCTTTTAATTGCAATTGTAACGGCTTTTGAAATTAAAGTACCTGTGGAAGAAGTGCTAGAAAGAGTTAAAAATATACAAAAACCCAAACATCGACTTGAAATTATTAGAAATGATTCAATTACAGTTATTGATGATACCTTTAATTCAAATCCAAAAGGTTTTAAAATGGCTCTTGAATACCTTGATTTATTCAACGGAAGGAGAAAAATCGTAGTTACTCCTGGTTTTGTGGAACTCGGAGAAAAAGAAGAAGAAGAACATTACAAAATTGGAAAATTACTTTCAAAACATGTTGATTTTATCTTTTTAGTTGGGAAAGACAGGACCAAAGCCATCAAGAAAGGATTGTTGGACGGGGGATTTCCAAAAGAAAAAATATTTGTAGTTGAATCTTTAGATGTTGTATCCGAAATATTTAAAAAATTTTTAAAACCTGGAGATGTCGTATTATTTGAAAATGATTTGCCAGATATTTATATTTAACTTCTCATTTATATGATAGGGGGGATTTAATGACCAGTGTTAACGTTGAAACTTTAATTACCATTCTTTTTTTAGTTTTTTTTGTATATTCAATCCTTAAAAAAATATTCGTAAAAAAAACAAACGCTAAGAAAATTATTTTTACAACGATATCTATAATTATTAGCTTTATATTTTTCTTCATCTTTTTTTCGATCTTTTTATTTAACTCATTTATATTCGAATTTTTCCCACCAATTATGGGACTTGAGATTTTAATTAAAATATTTATTTTAATTATCTTTACTTTAGCTATCGTAAGTATTAATTTTGCTATCTTAAAAAATATTTTTTCTAAAACTCAAAATACCGTTGAAAATGAACTAAAAAAATCAAATCTGGAATCAAAAACAATTGAAGCATTTAAAAAATTGGAGGCTTCTCCAAGCATGTCTTATTCGAAAATCAATGAACTTTTATATGAAAAGGTCAAAAAAATTAACGCTGATCCTAAATTATCATTAATTGAAAAAGAGAAAAAGATCAAAGAATTAGATGAAGCATTTGATGTTATCTCTGATTATTACAAAAGCAAAAATTAAATTTTTTGTTATTCTTCAATTTTAGGTTCAAACATTTCAATTGGTGAAATAAATACAAAAATCAAAGAAGCTAGCAACGTTAAAAGTGAAATTGAAAGAAATATAATATGGGATGGAACACGATCAAGTAAAAATCCATATAATACAGAACCTCCTGGAATCATGAGTTGAAAAAGCACTTCAAGTGATGCAAAAACACGTGATCTTATATCCGTTGGTGTCATTAATTGCAAATTAGTAGAAACTGGAACATTAACAAAGGTATTGAAAAATCCAATTATAAAATAAATTATCCCGGTAATAATGAAGAATTGCCAAATACCAAACAAAGACAAAACATTCGGAAATATTAGTATGCCAAAAAATATAAGCATTACTGTTTGTGAAAACATCCCAATTATTATTAAAACCTTTTTCCTCATTTTTGATAGCATAACAGCTATCAAGAGATTACTAATTAACGTCCCAACTGTAAAAAAGGTTTGAATAAATCCATATTGTTGAGCACTAAATTTAACAACTTGCCTTAAAACATATGGTTCTACTACCTCATATAAAGGATATAGAAGAAAATTAATAATAATTGCAAATGATACTAAATATCTTAATTCATTTTTTCTAAAAATAAAAACCAGACCATCTTTGAATTCTTTAAAGAAAACCTTTATATTTAATTTTGTTTCTTTATTGAACCTTACTTTATAAATAATAAAAAGTTCACTTATTGCTGATGCAATAAAAGAAATACCATTAAGTAAAAATACTAATGAAATTCCATAAACACCGTAAATCAAACCTCCTAGCACTGGCCCAATTATCATAGAAAATGAATTTACAGATCCCAAATAAGAATTTGCTTTAATTAAATTATCTTTATCAACTATATCTGGAAGCATAGCCCCTGTTGCTGCACCAAAAAAGCCATCAAAAATTGAGACAAATGCCTGAACAATAAACAAAGTCAATATAGTTAAAGAGTTATTAAAAGCAAGAATTGCTAAATAAAGAATTAAAAATCCTCTTAAAAAATCCGTCCATACCATTATATTTTTTCTATTCCATCTGTCTCCAATCACTCCAGCAAATGGTGCTGCAGCAAGTCTTGGAACCATTCCAAGCAAAGTGAAAATTCCCATCGCTGTACCAGAACCTGTTAAATCTAATATATAAAGAGGGATTGCAACAATTTGAATGCCTGAGCCAACCAATGAGACAAGTCGACCTAGTAAATACAGTATAAAATTTCTTTCAAATAAAACTGTTTTTGAACTTCTGTTTTTCAAATTTATCCCCCTTTCATATCTATTTATATATTAAAGATTATCGCTTTTTCCTCAGAATAATCAAAAAAATAATCAAAATGATTTATCAGAATATTATATCATAATATTTTTATTTTGTTAATAATCTAAATTTTTTGGAACATTTACATTTTGAATATTTTAATTTGGTTTCAATATTTTTATATTTTTTTTAATTTAAGAGTCGCATTTTAAATAAAATTCCACTTTATTTTGAAACACATATGAAAAAAGCTCTCAATAATTGAGAGCTTTTTAAACATAATTATATTTAATTTTTCCACTTTCAAAAATCTAATTAATCAATACTGAGCAATTTCTCCTCTTTTTCTAACAACATTTGCAAAATAATCAAATACTATCACACCTACAATCATATAAATAGCTGCTGAAGTTAACATATAAAACCAATCATAAACTGAAGTACCAATTCCATTAATTATTTTACCAAGTATATCGATGAATCCATTAGCAGGCACAAGAAATTTCCAAATTCCATCAAAATTTCCCATTAAAACTCCTACAATAGCAAATTGAATTAAGCTAAGTATTGACTGTGTCCTCTTAAATCTTAAAGTAATACCTGCAAGAATTAATCCTATTCCATATCCCTGAATCATCAAAAGCAAAAGAGAAATTAAAAATATCGGTGGAACAATTATTGATAACCCTGCTATTTTAAATACTATTATCATTATAAGAAACTCAAGAGGAATCACAAAGACAAAATTACTAAATTGATAAAACAGATAAATTAAAGTCGGACCAATTGGTGATATAAACGATTGTTCAATTAAACCTATACTCATATCATTAATTATCGTCCATGATAAATCAGTCATTGTACCTACCAAAGCCATCCAAACTATATATCCAACTGCAAGTCCCTGAATGCTATCTCCTAAAGTTGCCGGATTTCCAAACTTATTGATACCCATAACTATAAAATAAAATATTATTGTCATTATTGTGAAAGATGATAAAGTATTCAAATAGTATCTTTTTATTTCAGCAAAAACCCTTAAAAATGTACCTTTAAAAGTATTTAAGTATTTCAATTTTCATCACCTCTTACAATATTAACAAATACTTCTTCAAAGTTAACCATAACATTTTCAAGATGTCTAATTTCTATATGTTCTTTTTTAAATATTTCCATTATTTCATATAATTGTGATATATCATCTAACTGAATCTCCAGTATTTTTTCTCCATATTCTTCGTAAAATTTTCCGTACTTTCTTAAATCTATTTTTCCATTTTCACCTTCAAAAACAATTTTATATGCTTTTTTTCTAAATGCATTTAGTAAATTTTCTTTCCTATCACACACAATTATTTTACCCTTGTTTATAATCAATACCCTATCTGCAACTTTCTCCACAAGATTCATATCATGAGTGGATAAAAGTATAGTCTTACCCTTATTTTTTAGTTCAAATAACATTTCTCTTATCTTCAAGGATGATTCCACATCAAGACCTAATGTAGGTTCATCTAAAAGAATTATTGGTGTCTCAGGAAGCAAAGCAATTCCTATTGCTAGCTTTTGTTGCATACCTCTTGAAAGTTTCCCGGCAAGTTCATTTTTCTTATCTTTTAATTCGATAAACTCCAAAATCTCTGGAATTTTATCTTTTAAAAATTTGTCACTAAAACCTCTAATATATCCAAAATATCTCAGATTCTCGTACACAGTCAATTTCCAATGTATATTTCTATTTCCCTCTAATACAGCAGATAAATTTTCTAGTGCTTTTGCTTTATGTGTTGAGATATCAAATCCTTTAACATATATTTTGCCTTCATCAGGTATGACAAGTCTTAAAATTGATTTTATTGTCGTAGTTTTTCCAGCTCCATTAGGTCCTAAAATTGCAAATATTTCCCCTTCATTAACTTCAAAGCTAATTCCTTTAACAGCTTCAACTTTCTTGCCTTTAGAAATATATGTCTTTTTTAAATTCTCAACTTCCAATGCTCCCATCCGCTTCCACTCCCTTTGATAATTTTGGTTCATAAACCTCATGCGGTGCAATTATGAAAAATACAATTACTACAC
>JACDOA010000015.1 GCA_017656335.1 Thermosipho sp. (in: thermotogales) | reverse complement strand
CAATTTTCACACTTAATAGAAACTTTAGATAAAAACTAATACTAAAGTTATTAATCCACATTATCATCATTTAACAAATTAACATATTTTACAATTTTTCATGTGCTAAACTCACAAAAAACACCCCCAAATTAGTAATAAAGGGAGTGTTTTATTTTATTATCTAAAAATCGCTTCAAGTTGTTTTATAAAAACATATTTGACTCTATATAATGAATTTCATCTTTGAACAAGATCATAAGTAACAATATTGTAGGATATGTCCATATACCACTGGATTCCACCACGAAACCCTCATCTTTGACAGGTTCAGTTGTTGTTAATAAACAATATTGCTTGTTCCAGGTTTTTATTCAATCCATCACGTTTATTCTCATAATGCGAGAATAAAACGGAGTAAGTTCTTTATTTATAAGAGTTTATAAAATGGAGTCTGTGTTTGCTTTTCTATTAGGCGTTGTTTTTTATGGATTGAAGTTAATTAGTTTTATTATGAATAAATATTTAAATAAAAAACCTAACATATAAATTCTATATGCCATCTAAACATTTATTAACTTTTTTGCACTATACACGGAAGCAAAAAACTCCTCTTTTTGTGGAAGGAATGGTGCGCGACGCATGTTCCCTGCGTTAATTGTTTTTTAAATACTTCCCACTTACGTGGGAACTGAAAGTTTGGTGTAATTCCTAAGGTTATAGGAATACATCGCGGCATCTGGCGGCATTCAAGGTTATTTCTTCTGGTTTTACGATATTGGTTATATGCGTTGTAGATACAATACATAATTCATAACGAGTAGCGTGTTGTTTTCGACAACTTTTCTTCCATATAATAAAGTGTATCGACGGTTTCTTCATACAATAGGGTATATCGACGACAATGTATTAGGTTGAGATTGCAAAGGTAGGTCAGCTGCATTACACCGCCAGAATTTATTTTTTCATATATCATCCCCTAAAAGATACATAATTATTTTACACCTTCTATCGGTTATAACTCTAAACTTAATGTTAGCTACAATATACAAATTTATGAAAATCCAGGCTTCTTGATCTATATGATCCTTTTTTGATTGAATGTTGTGTGTTAACTAAGTATGTTATTCATTCTTAGTTTTAGTAAGAGCCAAGATCCCTGCAATGAGTAATAAAACGAATTGAACAGCATAAAGGAACGAAGAAGTGAGCAATCCCAATGCTCCAAAACAAGAAACATTAAGCCGGCTTCTCTCGGTTTACGTTCTATAAACAAGCTTGCTATTACAGCAAATACGCTACATAGAATTACAAACATTCCTGTTAATAATGCTCCTTCTTTATCGTCTGCCACCACTTTAAATAGGTCGGTTTTCATGATCAAGATCCCAGATAATATTCCTAAAACTTCACCTAACAATCCTAATGTAAATTCAGCTTTATGTTTCATAACGGCCTCTAAGTCTATAAGATCAGTTAATAATATTGTACTAGATAATCATGTGTTTAACATAACGCATTTTAAGCATATGTAAATTTCTCAATTTATAATGATGGATTACTGTAAGTGAATATTTCACACGTAAAATCCCGTTCTTAATATTTCCGTACTTATCTTTGTATTGAACAATTACATTTGGCTCGTGATTCTCTAGAGTGGTATAATTAAAATGAATTTTCAAATTATGTAACATTAACTTAAGTTACAGTACCAGTATTCTCTAGTTTGTAGTAATTGTGAAGTTTAAGGGGGGTGGAATATGAAAAAGAAAGTATTTGTAATTTCAATTTCTTTAATTGTAATGTTTATAATTATTTGGACTTTTACAAGAAATAAACCACCAATCCAACCGTCAAATCCATTGCCAAGTAATGGAAAAATCAATGTTAAATTGATGCCAACCCTATCATGGGAAGCAAGCGATCCAGATGGAGACACACTAACTTTTGACATATACTTTGGCACTGACTCTAATCCAACACTGGTTGAGAGTGATTTATCAACAAATACTTATATTCCTGGTTCTTTAGATTCAAATACAAAATATTACTGGAAAGTGGTCGCAAAAGATAGAAATGGTAAAGAAACTTCTTCCCCTGTTTGGAGCTTTACAACACTAAACAATTCACCCACAAAGCCCTCAAATCCTCATCCATCTGATGGACAGACAGATGTTTCTTTGGCACCTACGCTCTCGTGAGTAGCATCTGATCCCGACGGAGACACACTAACTTTTGACATATACTTTGGCACTAACTCTAATCCACCTTTAGTAGAAAGTGATTTATCAATTAACACATATAACCCTGGAATGTTAGATTCTAAAACAACCTATTATTGGAAAATTGTTGCAAAGGACGGAAAAGGTGGGAAATCAGAAGGACCAGTGTGGAGGTTTAAAACGGAAAATAACGCTCCAAAACAACCTTCAAATCCATCTCCAAGTGACCGGGAAATTGATGTTTTTTTAAAACCAACACTTTCCTGGAAGTCATTTGACCCTGATGGTGATACACTAACCTTTGATATATACTTTGGTACTGATTCTAATCCACCATTGCTTAAAAGTAATTTATCAACAAATACATTTAATCCTGGGATATTGAATTCAAAAACAACATATTACTGGAAGATAGTTGCAAAGGACGAAAAAGGAGGAAAAACAGAAGGATCCATTTGGAGTTTTACAACAGGCCTCAACCCACTAGAAAAAGGGGATATTGTTGTTATTGGTGGTTCAGAAAACATTTTTATATTTGACGTAACAGAACCCGAAAAACCTTTATTGTTAGGGAGTTTAAATATCGGTGGTGTAGATAGAGTATGTATATCAGGTCATTATGTATATGCTATTGATCTCTATAATGGTTTAGTAATAATAGATATTTTAAATCCAAAAGATCCAAGGAAAGTTGGGCATTTTTATATTAAAGGTTGGGCAAATGATATATATGTATCAGAAAATTATGCTTATGTTGGTGTTGATGGCAACCTAATAATAGTAGATGTATTTGTTCCATCAAATCCGAAATTAGTAGGAAGTTTGAATACATATTTTTTCTTCCTTATGCAAGGGCATAATTTCTCTGATGACATATATGACATAGATATCTCGGGAAATTATGTTTATGTTGCTCACGGTAGACATGGATTGTTAATAATAGATATATCCGATCCATCAAATCCGAAAATAGTAGAATACTTGAATACGGGGGATACACGTGGCGTATATATCTCAGGAAATTATGCTTATGTCGCAGATTATAGATATGGGTTAGTAATAGTAAATATATCAAATCCATCAAGACCCATATTAGTAAGGCGCTGGATGATGTACACTGATGGTCGGAAAGTAGATGTCTCAGGAAATTACGCTTATGTTGCAGCTGGAGACAACGGACTATTAATAGTAGACATATCTGATCGATCAAAACCAAAATTAGTTCATCAAATAGATGTTTTTGCAAACGACGTGGATTTAATAGAAAAATAAGTATATGTTTCTGAAAACTCGAATATATTTTTAAAATCTGGAGGATCTTGCAATTGAAATATATTATAATCTAAAGAAAATTAGTTAAAATAAGTAATCTCAAAAATGGGGGAATGAGTATGAGAAAAATATTTTTAATATTTCTAATTTTCTTTTCACTGATAATAACAGCAGAATCTACTATTTCAGTTGAAGAATTAAGTTCGATTTTAGGTTATCAAGAAAACTTACACTATCCAGTTTCTGAATTCTTTTACGGTGAAACCAACCAATATTTGAAAAATGTAATACTTGAAAACGATATAGAACAATTGGAAACATATGATTATTTCCTAATAGTTAAAGATTTTGCCAAAGATTATATAAATGCTATTAGTACAGGGTGGAAGATGTATTTTGCCAACCATAGCGATGCTGAAACATCTTTAAAATTATATTTGCAGTATTATGAATCAGTTATTTCAGAATTTGAACCTAAAGATTCACAAACAATTGTTCCAAAACACTTTTTATATTTAAATAATTTATCGGTCTTTTTACATGCCTTAGGGCTTTATGATTATTATGTTGATATTAATAACTTTTTGTTTGCAAATATGAAGTTTTTAAATCAATCTGTATCAGCCTTTGCAGTAAAATCATATATTTACATAAATAGAGCATGTATTAAGCTTATAGAAAAAGATTATATTGGTGCCACTCATTATTTTTATTTGGCACATCTTGTGAATAGTGATCAAAAGCAGGATATTTTAACTTTGAGTGATGTTCAAGATAAACAATTACGAGAAATATATAAACAAACAAAGTATTTTGAAATTCTCAAAACATTGTTAGAAACTCCTTCAATTATAAAAATTTCGAATAACTGAGCAATTCATTAAGAGGGGGTCATAAAGATAAGGAATATGTTGAAGCTTTGGGGGCTCTTTCTTTGACAACTATTGCACTTGCTGCATTCATTACACTTATATTTGCACTTATTTTTCCGAGATTTTTTGGTGTTATCATGATACTTCAGGGAATCCTTTATCTATTCACTGTTGGTGGAATAATAATTGGATTAATTGAAATCATTATCAGATTTATGTTTATTCGCTGGGGTAGAACTCGTTTGTATAGTAAGTTTAAAAGAAAATTAATCAAAATTGAGCAGAAATTCCAGTATGTAGATAATCCAAGAAAATTGCAAAAACTAAAAAACAAACATTACAAAGTAAAAATGAAACTCGCTAAGTATGAAAAATAAAATGACCAATTTAAAAAGTTGATTTTTTCAGGTCATAAAAAGTGCCATCTAAATCCAAAATAAGACATGTTCAAAGCATGGAGATATATAATTTCGATTCTATTGCCCGTTTTTTATGATATGTTATTATCAGGAAAGGTAAAAAAGTAGAACTTTATTTGGAAAATAAAAGGCGATTTTTCTTTCAGGTTCCAATATAAATCGTTCTAACTTGTGATTTAAGGCAGTTTTGTAATGAATAAGTTAATATTGGTGTTATGTCAACCCTGAATTCCCATGCCTTAATGTTTTCATAAATATCTTTGTATAGAACAAATATATTTTGTTCATAATTCTCAATAGTAGTAGTAGTATAATTAAAATGAGATTTAAAATTATGTAATAAAAACTTAATTTGCAATAAAATTTAAACACAAGTTGCCTCAAAAAATACCTTTTGTTATAACTCTGAAATTATTAATCACTTTGAATTTTCAAAGGGGAAGGAATATGAGGAAGATATTTTTGATTTTACTATTAAATTTAGTTATGATTTCTCTTAGTAATGCATTATGGTTTGAAGCTCCAGAATCTTCAATAACAATTATTGAGAATGCTACTCCACTTAATGAAGCCTCTTTTGTAATAAAAAATGTAGAATTCACTTATAAAGGTAGCTATAAGATAGTGGAAGATTCAACGAAAGGTTATTTAGTTGTTTTTGAAGCAATCAATACATCTGATTCTAAGGTTTATTTAGGTTGTAGGCAAATAGGAGAAGCCTACGATGAAAGTAAAGTTTATACACCTTTAGATCAATACTCCTTTTATATTTTGAAGTATGATATCCAGTTTATTCATAATTCGTACCCTCCCAAAAAATTTATGCTAGTAGGATTTTTTATTCCTGAGCCTCCAAAAAAATTAATTGGGATTTATTTTTTAAACAATTATTATAAATGGGATGATAAATACGTATTGCCTATAGAAAATTTAATTAATAAGAACAAAGAAAAATCAGAAACAGAAAATTCAATTTTAAAATTCAGAGGTTTTCCTTTAGAAAAAGCAACAATAAATGATGTTCTAGAAAAAGAAGGGATACCTTTAGTAAAGCAAACACAAAATAAAGTGGTAAGTATATTATATCAAGATAGGCTATTCGAACGTGAGTGTTATGTTGCATATTTATTCTATAATGATTTGCTTTTTACAGGTGGATATATATTTGAATTTCAGTATAATGAAATCGATGAAATGTCTAGAATATTCAAAAACATAAAAGATATTTTAAGTAAAAAATATGGAAAAGGAAAGTTAGAATTAGAAGGATATGCAAAAAATCTTGTCGAGGATTTAGAAGATGAAGAATCTATGATGTATGTTTTCATACAAGCTTTAAAAATTACTATTTCTTTCATAGTTAATCCACAACAAGCAGTAGGATTAAGAGTTGAGGGTTCTTTAGATGAAGGTGCAAAAGGAATAATAAATGTAATGTATGTGGATTCTAGAATATTTCAAAAAGCGTATGGAACTAATGAAAGTAATGAAAGCGAAGAAGAAGCATTTTAGTATAGGAAATAAAATGGTTAGATAACAAATTGCTGTAGAAATTCAAATAAAAAAGATAATCCATTTAAATGTTATACTTTTATTTCCCAAACCACTATTTAGGGGTTAATGTGGTTACGCTCTACCGGAGCTAGTGGGATAAATTATTTGGTGAATAAACTGTTTAAAAAATGGAGTCTTTAAGACTCCATTTTTTTACACTTACTCCCCAAGAAAATTGATAATTTCATTGCGAATCTATAAAAATTGATTAAGATTAGAGAGCTTAGAAATAAATTCGACAAAAACATATTTGCAAACTTGATAAATTAAAACTCAAATTCTCCTTTTATAAATGGAATTGGGATTAATGGGTTCATATCTCTATCTTTTTCCCAAGCTCTTTCACCTGCACTAAAAGGAAGAATTAAATTACCTGACAACGATAGATTTATTTTATTTTCTTTCACCGGAATACCATATTTTAATTCTATTCCTGATAGATATAATTGTTCATATTGATACGGAACAACAACGATCATTCTAAAATCTACACCTACAAATAATTGCTTTGTTATAAAATACCCTAAACTCAATTCTGGTGAAAACATAAAGTTCCATTCATCAGGATTTTTATCATTAGGTCCACAAATAAACCCCAATGAGCTTCCAATTTGAAAATTATCCAAGTTATAATAAATACCTACATATGGAAATAATGCACCTGAAAGAGCTATACCAACAGAATATGAAAAATTACTTGAAAATGTTAAAATCGAAAAAGTTAATATCAAAATTACAAACATTTTTTTCATTTTTCTCACTCCTTTTTAATAGATGGTCCATATTTTTCTATTATATACAACAAAGATAATTTGAAATTTAAATATTTAGACGTTAAGCAACACAAAATAATGTCATAATATTACATATAAGATGAGTATAAGTATATAATCAAAATATGTTTTAAATATATGCGCAGGTGTAGACTTACAACTAACAACTTTGCTATTTGAGGTGTTAAGGATTTTGGGTGTTTTCAATTTGATAATAGCTATGTGTTTAGCTGTTTGCTTTAAGTTACATTTGACAAATTCTATTTTACTATTCTTGTTAAATGGTTGCTGATATGTTTATCATAACGTTTATCTAGATATCTGTAAACATTTGGATTTTTTAATTTAATTTGAAGATTTCTTCGACACAGTTATAATACCTATAGATTATATAGTTATAAAACCTCATTATTACACTTTACTAATCCGCATTTTTACCCAAAAACCTATATAGATCATATCCATTTTTTATAACCATAAAAGGAAATATTTTTTGAGATATTGCCTTTTTTGGACAACCATAAATACATTTTAAACAAAGTGTACATTTTAAATCAAAATGTATTTTTCCATTTTTTATCGTTATATTCCCAGTAGGGCAATTTTCAACACACCAATTACAAAGATTACAGCTCTCACTAATAACATATCCTTTTGCAAATAATCTTGAAAATATCTTTTCAAAAATAGATATTTTTGACAAAATTATTCCTTTAGTTAATGGTTTAATTTCCTTTTTTACATTATTTTTAATATTTACAACTACTTCTTCTATTTTTTTAGGTACTTCGTTTAAAATTGATTTAGTTTCACCATTTTTCATTCCAGAAAAACAATTTAAAGGCATTTTAACCATATCTTCATATACTATATTGCAACCTTTCTTTTTTAGTATAGTTCTGATTTTTCTAATAGCTGCACTGTTTTCAGGTATATAACCTCCTGCAGAAACTAAAATTATTGAGGTTTTTATTTCCTTAGATTCAATATTCTTAATCCATTTATAAACTGGCCATGGAATATCAAAGGAATGCACTGGAGATAAAATTAAAAACATGTTTGCATTTTCAAGTGAAAATTTTTCATTTTTAAGCTCTATTTTTGAAATTTCTATATTTTCCCCTTGTTCTTCAAATTTCTTTGCTAAAAACTTTGCTACATATTCAGTATTTCCTGTGCCTGAAAAATATGCAATTTTTATCACTTCAAATCCCTTCCCTCTCTACTTTTTTTATAAAATAACTATTAAAATTCACGTTTTCCAAAACAAAAGATACATTGTAAGTAAAAAACTGCACTTTCTCAAATAAACAGGTACAAAAAGTTTAATAAAATTATTTTGTGAATTTATTTTTTTCAATTCTTTTTCTCAATGCTTCATCTTCTTTTTCCTACGGTCTCATGTAATTCAACTTATTGTATGTAAAAGTCAAGATAAAAAAGGTTCTTTCCAAAGACACTTGAATTAACTGCTGCCGAGGTTTTTTTGAGTTATGTTAAGAAAATTTATTGTCCTTTAATTTCTTAAATAAATCTTTTGTCTTATTTTTCCTTTTTATCAAGTACCTTTTCCTATATTATATTTTCTTGCGTTTATCTTATATGTCTTTTTTTGGAAAATTCCAAGTTTAATTAATTTATAATTTGTCTTCTATAAATGTTATAATATTCTAGAAAAACAACATTATTAAGGTGGAAAAATGATTGAAAAAGCATTAGAAATACTTACAAAAGAAAATCCATTCTATGCTTATCTTCTCCTGGGTATTCAATTAAAAAAGGATAATAACATTCGAAACATATCGCTAAAATTTACTAAAAACGGTGATATATTTTTCTTTTACAATGAAAAAATAAATAAAAAACCAATATGGTTTTTAAAATCATTGATTCTGCATGAACTTATGCATATTATAAATCAGCATTTTAGAATTAAACCAAAAAATAACAGGGAAAAAAAGATCTGGGATCTAGCAATGGACGCAGCAATTAACCAATTTATTCCAGAACTAGATGCAAGAAGTGTTCCCTTAAACCTTTTAATTGAAGAAGGACATGGCGTTGATAATGAAACCATATTTGCCGGCCCACCTCCTTTCATGATTAATGCTACAGCAGAAGAATATTTTGAATGGATGATGAAGGAATTTGAAAAAAAAGGAGATTTTGATATTGAATCACTACCTGATAGTCTTGACGATCATTCCAATATGTTTGACTCAGATATGCCTGTCGAAATGATAATAGAACTCACACAAAACAAGGTAGGAAAAGCCTTTAACATGTTCGGGAAAAATCTGGAAAGTGGAGTAAAACAAATGGTTTCACTAACACTTCAGAAATCTACAATAGACTGGCAAACACTAATTAGAAGATTCGCAGGTGCAACAATTAAAGGGGAAAAGTATTTAACACCATTAAAACCCAATAGAAGATATGATAACCAACCAGGCTGGAAATATGAGTATAAATCCAAACTTGCAGTAATTATGGACACAAGTGCAAGTATAATTGAAGAGGAACTCAATCAATTTATTTCTGAAATAGAGAAAATATCAAAATATGACGCAGAAATTACGTTGATTCAAGTGGATGAGTCTGTAACTTTAATTACAGAGTATAAATCGGGAAAGTGGAAGGATCTTGAAATATACGGAGGAGGAGAAACCAATCTTCAACCAGCAGTTGATCTTGCTCAAAGTAAAACCAGAGCTGAAGGAATAATAATTTTTACTGACGGACATGTTGATGTTCCTGTTGTAAAAAGAAGAGTGTTATTTGTTCTTTCTTCAAAACACAATCCTGAATTTATTGAAGATGCAGTAAAAATATACGGAAAAAACTCAGTTGTAATATTAAAATAGAAAGGGGAATAAAATGCAACTTTATCTTGAACTTAAAAGAGTTTTAAATAAGCCAATCAATATTGTTTTGATTATTTTACTTCCCTTAATTATTACAATTGCAAGTATAATTTTTTTCAATGGGTTTGGTATAACTGATGTAAAGCTTGGAGTATACAATCAGGATAATTCTCCGCTCTCACAATTTACAATAAAGTTAGTTATGTCATTTTTTAAAGGAGGAACATTAACATACGTTGATAAAAACTTTACTGAACAACTTGAAAAAGGAGAATTTAATGCGGTTTTGATTATACCACCTAATTTTACTGATGCTTTGTACAAAGGTCAAAAAGTTCACATTGATTTTATTCCTAGTCCTGTCGATTTACAGCTTTCTGTTGGAATATTCAATGTTCTTAACTCTATATTCAACGACTTAAGTGGATCTCCTTTTTTTGACCCAAAGGTTTTAAAATATCTTTTTGTGGGAGAAGGCTCTCCTGCTCCTGATTTTGTACCTAAAACAAAAAATTTCAGTACAAAGTTTGGTGATTTATTTTCCCCGGCTATCTTATTTTTATCTGTCGTTTTTCTTTTATTATCAGTCGGTATTTTAAGTATAGTTAATGACAGAGAACTAGGATTAATTTCTATTTTTAAAGTAAATAACGAAAAATGGTATAAATACATTACAATAAAGTTTTTAGTTCTTTTCATCCTTGGGCTTATTGTATCACTTGTTGTATACATTGGAGGTTATTTCTTTGGAATAAAAATACCTTTGAGTGTATTTTTACCTCTTGCAACACTTGGAGTGATTTTTCATTCTTCACTAGCACTTATTTTATCTAGTTTATCTCCAAACAAAACTGCTGCAAATATTTTAAGCATTTCATTTGCTATGTTTTTCTTTTTTACAAGCGGAAGTATTACTCCAGTATCAACTCTTCCAAAATTCATGTTTAAATTGGCATCTTACACACCCGTATATAAATTAACTTATGCTATTAGAAATTACCAATTAAATGGTTCACCTATCATGGAAGAATTAAAATATTTGATGCTTTTATCTACAGTGTTTTTTATTCTCATGATTCTAATATCCAAAAAAGAATTTGCAAAAAAGTAATAATAGCTCTTTAACTAACTTATAAATCCATATCTATAAAAATTTATAATTTATAATCAAAATATTTATTTATTAATAAAACACCCATATTTCAAACAATCACTTACAAACGGCATTGAAGTGGCACCCCCGTAATTCGAAGCCGTAATGCTTGAAAGCAGGGAAGAAAATTCCATTATTTCATAAATTTGAGATTCACTTAATTGAAGGGTTCGATATTCATAAATTTTGTAAAGAATTCCCACCATATATGCATCTCCGCATCCAGTAGTATCAACAATTTTCTCAATTTTTCTAGCATTCATTTTGTAAAGTTTCTTCTGATAGAATCCTAATGAACCTTTTTCACCTAGAGTTAAAAATGTTAATTTATTTTCTCTTCCTAAAAATTTTATAAATTTTTCAAAATCACCTTCTTGAAAGAAAAAATTTAAATCCTCCATACTTAACTTTAAAATGTCTACATCTCTCATTATATCAATCAACCTATGTATATATTTTTTTTTGTCCTCAATTAAATTTTCTCTCACATTTGGATCCAATGAAGTAATTACCTTTCTTTTTTTAAATTCTTTAAAAATCTTTACTAAAGAATCTGCTGTATTGCCATTTATCAAAGATATAGAACCAAAATGAAATAATTTTATTTCTTTATAATCAATTTTTCCTATATCTGTCTCATTTATATCTAAATCAGAGGTATTGACTCTGTAAAACTCATATTCTGGAACCTTATTTTTTGATAAAGCAATAAAAGCAATAGGTGTTTTTCTTTTTTGAGAAATGAAAATATATTTTGATAAAACTTTTTCTTCTCTAAGAAATTTTCTTATTTTCTCTCCAAAATAATCATTCCCAACCTTTGTCAAAAAAGCAACGTTAACACCTAAGCGTGAAAGGCCAACTGCTGTATTTAAAGGAGAACCTCCTACTCTTGGTCTAAAAAATTCACTATGCGCCATTCCTTTTCCTTCTTCTCCAATAAAGTCTATCAAGGATTCTCCCGCACAAAGAATCACATTATCACATCCTAATCTATTTTTTATTTTTTAATTTTTTTACAGAATTTCTTATTACTAATTCGGAATTTAAAACTATATTTTGTGGAGGATAATCTTCTCCATCCAACCTTCCAATAATAATCGTGGCAGCATTTTTGCCTAACGAAAGAACCGGTTGCTTTATTGTGGTTAAAGGAGGGTCATATATTTGATTTTCAATGTTATCATCAAAAGCTATCAAAGAAATATCTTTAGGAATTTTTTTGTTGAATTCTCTAGTGGCTTTTAAAATATACTGGGTAATTAAATGATTAGTAGTAATTACTGCTGTTGGACCTGATTCTTTGAATAATACTTTTAATTTCTTCATATTTTCCTTCTCATCTTTTGTTAAAGTAATAATCCATTTTTTATCATATTTTGCATTAAACATTTTACATCCATCTATAAAACCTCGAAATCTTTCTCTTAAAGTATAAACTAACGGTTCAGTTAAACATAAGCCAAGTTTCTTATGACCCATTTCTACAACTAAATATTTTACAGCACTAACAATAGCTTCATAATTATTTATAGTCACAGAATCAAACTCAAGACTTCCACTTTCTAATTTTCTATCATAAAAAACAATTGGTATACCATTCTTTTTAATTTGCCTAAAAAAAGATAAATTATTTTTCCCACTTTTTGTACATGTAGGAGCAATAATTATTCCTTGCACACCATGTTCCATAAACCAAGTTAAATATGTCTTCTCTTTTTGAATATTTTCATTTGAAGTAGCCAATAAAATCTTATATTTTCTTGGAAATAAGGTTTTTTCTACACCATCCAAAAAATCCAAAAAAAATGGATTTTTAATATCTGATAAAATAATACCAATGGTCATTGTTTTCTTAGTTTTTAATGACCTTGCTTGAAAAGAAACTATATAGCCCAGTTCTTCAGCTTTTTCTTTTATTTTTCTTCTAAGCTCTGGTCTTACTCCTGGTTTGTCATTAAGAGCTCTTGAAACTGTCGAGGGATCAATGTTTAAGGCTTTTGCCACATCTTTTATAGTTATTTTTTTATTAATACTAATACCTCCTTGTTATTAAATGTCTTCATTCTAAATTAATTTTATAATTCTATGTATTCTTCATTCATTATATACAATCATGTTGCACTTATCCAAAAAGGTAGACACAAAAAGTTTAACAAAATTACTTTCTAAATCGTCTTCTTTCAACTGACTTTCTCATTGCCTCATCTTCCTCTTCCAGTGGTATTATGTAATTCAAATATTATGAATCCTCCTTCTATTGTAAAATGATTCTAAGTTTTCAAATATTTTTATTCTTTCCTCTTCAAATGTTTTGTAGTTAATTACATAAATTCCTTCTTTCTTGTGTATTGAATGAAATTATTTTATTTTTGATGGTATCTCTTTACTATTATACGAACGTATATTTTTTTAGTAATTTATTGAATTCTTTACTTACATATTGAGCATCCAAATCACTGAGAAAGATAATTCCTTTGTTTGATAAATCCAATTATAATAATCTAAAATTTTATAAAACCTCATTCAAATTTTAATCATTACTTTTATTACTTTTTCTCTATTATTAATAACATATTCAAAAGCTTCTTGCAACTGATTTAGATTATAATATTTTGTAATCAATGATTTCAGTTTTATTTTTCCAGAAGCTGCTAGTTCAACTGCTCGAGGATACATATTAGCATATCTAAAAACAGTTTTAATTTTTGCTTCTTTTGAAATAAGCATATTAATGTTTAAAGATACATCATCTTTAGAAGGCAATCCAATAAGTACACCTTCTCCACCTTTTGTAAGAAGATAAGGTATTTGACTTATAGTACTTTCATTCCCGGCTGCTTCAAATACTATATCAAATTGTCCGTAATATTTTTCAAATTTTTCTTTTGAATCAACTAAAACAGCTTCTTTTGCACCTATTTCCTCTGATTTTTCTAATTTATAAGGAGAAATATCAAATACAGTTATATTAGTAGCTCCATTTGCAATTGAACTTATTAAAGTCATCATTCCAATAGTACCTACACCCAATATAGCTATTTTCTTTTCGGGTTTCAAATCAACCTGTTCTGTTGCCCATAAACCCACACTTAAAGGTTCAAACATAGCTCCTTCCTCAAAAGAAACATTTTTAGGTATTTTAAAACAAAAATCTGCAGGATGCACAGTATATTCTGTAAATACCCCATCTATAGGAGGGGTAGCCCAAAATTTAACTTCAGGACAAAGATTATACCTTCCAGATTTACAATATCTGCACTTTCTACACGGAATTCCTGGTTCCATCGCAACCCTATCTCCAGGTTTCAAATTCTTAACTTTTTTCCCTACCTTCACTATTTCTCCAGCAGCTTCGTGCCCTAATATAAGTGGCTTATTTACTACAAACTCACCTATCCTACCATTTTCAAAATAGTGAACATCGGAACCACATATTCCCACCATTTTTACCTTTATTAAAACTTCCTCCGGCCCAGGTTCAGGAATTTCAATTTCTTTTGTTTCGAAATGTTTTATTTTTTCTAAATAAACTGCTTTCATCTTCATTTTTTCCATCCCCTTCATTTGTTTTGAAGCTTTTCTTAAATTAATTGTGTCAAAAGTGTCATTAAATCATCTTTTGTAAATCTTCGTGGATGTACATCAACATCCTGTTTATAACCTTTTAGAATACTTTCTACAATTTTTGGCAAATCTTGTTTTGAAACACCATATTTAGTAAGTTTAATATTTTTCAATCCAATATCTTCAATAAATCTTTCAATTACTTCCACAGATTTTTCTGCTTTTTGCCTAACTGAAAAGCCTGGATACTTTTCATCTACAACATCTAAAAACGTTGCAAATTTTTCAGGTGCGCCTAAATAACTATTTTTCATGATTTCTAAAAAGCATATTGCAAGTGTTTCACCATGGGGAGCATTATATCGCCCACCAATTGCTTGACCAACTGCATGTGGTAAAGCTGTACCGGCTTGGGAAATTGCTATACCTGCCAAAGTCGCTCCATAAGCCACATTAACTCGTGCAGTTATGTTATCACCATTAACTACAGCTGTAGGCAAATACCTAAAAATTCTTCTTATCGCTTCTAATGCTATCATATCCGAAAAAGGATTCGATTTTTTACTGATATACGCTTCCATAGCGTGTGCGAAAGCATCAAAACCTGTAGTAGCTGTTAAATATGAAGGAACAGTCAATGTTAAACTTGGATCAACTAGTGCTACTTTAGGATAAATTGATGAATGTATTATTGTACTTTTTTCTTTTATATGTGGGTTAGTTATCACTGAATATAAAGTTACTTCAGAACCGGTTCCGGCTGTTGTCGGCACAGCTATAACTGGAAAAACATTTTTTGGCTCTTTCACTTCATGATCCGTTCTAAATACATAATTCCAAGAACTTCCGCCATTTCCCAAAACTACAGATATACCTTTAGCAGTATCAATTGTACTTCCTCCTCCAATTCCTATAATCACTCTACAATTTTCTTTTTTTGCAATTAATGCTCCTTCATCTATTAATTCATAAGTTGGATTAGAAACAATTTTATCAAAAAAAACAGCTTCAATACCCTCAATTTCTAAATATTTTTTTATTTCTTCACCAATTGAAGATTTTAAAAAAGGATCTATAACAACAAAAGATTTCTTGCCATAACCTTTCACCAATTTGCCAATTTTCTTTATTTCACCCCAACCAAAAAATACCTTTGTAGGCACTTCAAACGAAAAAACCATAATCACCCCTCCTCGTATATTATGTAGTTGATAAATTTTTATTTCAATCCAAACACAAAAGCTTATAAAACTGTAGTAATTCAATTGTATTTGCACGTAAGTCTTAGTAAGGATTGTATTCATTATTATGTCTTTTGTAGATTTTGACGGTATAAAAGGCTTTCTCCTCTTTTCTTTAAAAATTATCACAGAAAATTATCACAAAGATATTTTCCTAAATTCTATCGATAATTATGGAAAATTTATCCCTTTATTTCCAAGAAAATCCATTTATCTACAAAGTTCATTTTAAATTCTCAACCTTAGTAGAAATGAATAACTTCTATATATAAATAAGTTTTATTCATTTTTTAAATTATTAATCACTCTTTTTTTGAGTCAAATTATCGATTAAAACAACACTTAAAAGAAGTAAACCATTTACAAAATTCTGCCAATATACTGATATGTTTAACAAAATAAGAGCATTGTTTAGCAAATTAACTATCAAAACTCCTAGGGCAGCCCCAAGTATTGAACCTTCCCCTCCAGTAAAACTTGTGCCTCCTATAACTGCAGCAGCAATAGCACGAAGCTCAATTCCATTTCCTGTATTAGGTGTTGCCACTAGAAATCTCGATAGAGTGAAGATGCCTGCCAAACTTGCTAATGAAGCAGAAAGTACAAAAGCTCTCATTTTTATCTTAGGAACATCCAATCCTGTAAGTTTTGCTGAATTCTCACTACTTCCCACAAAATAAAACTCTCTAAAAGCTTTGATTTTTTTTAATCCGAAACCACTAATACTTGCTAATAGTATAAACACAACCGTAAAAGTAGGTAATCCAAAGAGATTCCCTCCTCCTAAACTTTCAAACGACTGAGGTACACCTCCTATAGCCAAAGGTGAACCTTGTGTTAATATATATGCAACTCCTCGAGTCATACCCATCATTGCTAATGTTATAATAAACGAATTTATTTTCCTATAACCAATTAACCATCCATTGATTACTCCCATTATACTACCTAAAATAAATCCCAATAAAACAGAAACCCAAACATTTTTTCCAGATAGAATTAAAGAACCAGCTACAACACTTGAAAGAGCCATTATTCCTCCAACAGATAAATCAATCTCACCAGTAATCATAACCATTACTATCCCAATCGCTACAAATCCTTCCGCAGAAAGACCAATTAGAAGAGCTGACAAGTTACCTTTCGTTAAGAAATAAGGGGTGAGAAGTGATAATATAACCCCTACTATTATTATTGTTAAAACTAAAAAAAACTCCCTCTTAAATTTTGATAACTTAATCTTACGATTATCAACTGTTTTTTCAACATTTTGTTTTTTTTCAGCTATTTTCTGCACTTTTCTCACCCCTTATATTCTTATTTACTTCTTTTTTGGTAAACCCATTGGAGTTAATCCTTGAGAATCCAATATTTCGTCAATATTTTCTTTTGTAGCAATAATAACTCCACTATCTATAAAACTGGGAATATAAGCTTCGGGAACTAGATTATGATGCAAAAGATAAAGAGTCATCATAGACCAAAAACCCATTGCAGACATACCTTGAACAACTGTTCCTTCGATAATCCCAGACTTTACATAGGAAATAACCGCAGGATCAACATCGAAGGCTAATATTTTTACTTTTCCAACATTGTTTGTTTCTTTAACCGCTTGTGCTCCACCAACACCTGCTACACCATCAACACAGAAAATCATATCAATTTCTGGATGTGCTTGAAGAGTTGCCGACATATTCTTAGTTGCAGTCAATTGATCTCCTCCGTCATTTACTTTTGCTACTACTTTTATATCTGGATAACTACTTTCAATAGTTTCTAAGAATCCCTGTACTCTTTGTTCAACGTTGCCTTGCCCAATTGAATATAATAAAGCAACTTCTCCTTTTCCGTTCAAAACTTCAGCTACAAAGTGTGCAGCAGCTGCACCAGCATTTTTGTTTCCTACTCCTATAAATGAATATCTTTTACTGCTTGGTGAATCACTGTCAAAAGTAACAACTGGTATTCCGTTATTAACCGCTTCATTTATCGGCTTTACAAAAGCATCCGGATTAACAGCAGTTACTGCAATACCCGCAGGATTTTTAGCGGCTACTTGATTGAATACTGTTACTTCCCCGTTAATATCAAATGTTGGATGTCCAGTATAAACAGCTGTAACTCCCAACATATCTGCAGCAGCTTCAAAACCCGAGAAACATGCTTTCCAAAAACTAATACCTGACAAAAAAGTTACCATGTAGTATGTTTCATCCTTTGTTCCTTGAAAAGGATTCTGTGTTCCCAATACATTAACCACTAACAGTAATACAATCAAAAAAAATAAAAACTTTTTAACCATACCCTCACCTCCTAGATGAAATAAAAACTTGCTTTTCAATTGAAAGACTCACCCACTGGTGAGCCATGAACAATTATAGAAACTATTTCTTTTACTGAAGTCTGCGATTTTTCAATATCAGCAATTTTACGACCATTTGATAAAACAATAAATCTATCCACTACTTCAAAAACCTCTTCAATATTATGTCCAACTAAAATAATAGAAATACCATGTTTTTCTTTTAAATCTCGTATTAATGAAAATATTTTTTCACGTTCTTTGACTGATAAAGCAGCAGTCGGTTCATCCATTAGTAGTAACCTCACATTATGTAACAATGCTCTTGCAATTGCTACTTCCTGTCTTTTCCCTCCCGAAAGATTTTTAATTGATCTCTCTACAGGTATTTCTATTTTTAATCTTTCAAGGAGTTCTATGGTCTTTTTTTTCATGGCCTTCCAGTCCAATAAACGTAATTTGTTACATTGAAGCTCCCCGGCAAAAATATTTTCAACAACACTTAAATGAGGAAATAACGCTAGCTCTTGATAAACGCTATTTATACCTAGTTTTTTTGCAATCATTGGAGAATTAATTTTTACAGGCTGACCATCCAGAAAAAAATCTCCTTCAGTAGGGTGTTCAACACCCATTATTTGTTTTATCAGAGTGGATTTTCCAGCAGCATTATCTCCTACTAGACCAATAATTTCTCTTGGTTTTACGCCAAAAGTAATTTTATAATTTGCGACCACTGCTCCATACATTTTCGTTATTTCGTGTCCTTCAAAAAAATATTCTTTTGACATAACTTTCCCCCTTTTGTTTTTTGCATATTTTTTGCAAACGTTTGTACTCAAATTGTACCATTTTACATATATTGTCAACAATAGTATTTTCCTGTCATTATCTGTAGTTACAAATCATTAATTTTGATTATAGGCATTTTTCTTGGTTTAACTCATTTTTAAAAAATTCAAATTAACTAATAAATTGACATAAAATCATGATTTAATAATAATCTCTATTCGATTAAATTGCAAAAAAAAATACAAAAGAAAAAACTATCTCATGGAATCAAAGCGGCGTGAAGAATTACAACGGCGGGCGGTAGATAAGATTTTAATCATAAAAACCGCATCAATAAAAATACATAAAAATTACATTTCAAAATATAATGCATTTAAGAAATTAAACAACGTATCGAATAGCCAAATTTAAAAAACTAGTTGTAAACAACATCATATGTCATCTTGAACATCAAGATAATAGTTAACTATTTCATTCTCATTAAAGAAAATCCTGTATTCTCTTTCAAAACTTTCTTTTGAATCACTTGCATGTATAAGATTTTTTGTGATTGTCAATGCAAATTCTCCTCTAATAGTCCCTGTTCCAGCTTTCAAAGGATCTGTGCCACCTATAATGTGTCTGACCATTTCTATTACACGTGGAGCTTCTACTATCATTGCAACAACTGGTCCCCCAGTAACAAACTCAATTAACTCTCTAAAGAAATGCTTGCCTTCATGCATTTTATATAACTCTTTTGCCTGTTCTTCAGTCATCCAAAACAACTTTAAAGCTACTATTTTAATACCTCTTTGTTCAAATCTTTTAATTATTTCTCCAACAAGACCTCTTCTTACAGCATTTGGTTTTAAATAAACAAACGTTCTTTCCATGTCATAACCTCCACATATTCAAAATTAGTTGAAAGGGCTTTTAAAACTTCCCACATTTCATTTTCGGGATATTTTGTTAAAACAAAAGTAAAATCTTCTTCAAAAATTTTAGGTAATGATTTTATAACATCTATTTGTCCAATATATTCAGGAAACAATTTTTTACCATCTTTATTTTCAATACATTCATTTTGAATATTTCTTCCAATCAACTTTGTCAGGGGTATTTTGGTAGTTTTAGAATATAATTCTTTAAATGCAGCATCTATAGCAAAAATTACCTTCGGATGTCCAGGAAAATCTCTTTCCAACTTTTCTGCAATACAAAAAGTATCTTCAATTGTCGAGGATTCAACTATATGCCTGTATTCTTCAATAACTCCCATTATGGTTTTGTAATTTTCACCCCTTTTTCTTTCAGGAAAAATTGCACCAATTCCAGAATTTAAACCCTCTGTTATCTCAATAACCACATATTCACCAAAATCTGATCTTTTTAAGTTATAAAAAAATTTCATTAATTCTCACCTCCAAGAATATTCCAGAGTTGAATCGTTAAATCTTGAGAAATAGTATTCATATATGACAAAAATTCCAACAAAGATTCTTCATCAAAAGTTTTTAATATTTTTGCAAGTTCATAAATTGATAGTTTTTCATTTTGAATCATTTTGTAAATATATTGATAATCAATGTATTTTAAAGGATTGATTTTTATAACATCTAGTTTTTTGTAAACAGAAGAAATATTGAAAGGAACCTTTCCCATATTTATTTTAAGTGCAATTGATTTCCAAAGAGGTGCTACATCCCTTCCACCTAATAAATCTTTCCCATCTTGAGAGATAACCATCAAAGTTTTCCCGTCTGCTCCCATAAACCAAGCATATTGCTCTGCAGTACCAGTTTTCCCAACTATATACCTCCCTGGTATATTGGCTTTTACACCCGTTCCTCTTTCAACCACTTCTCTAAGCAAATTAATTAAAAGATAACTTGCTTCAAGAGGAGTTCTTTTAGAACCTTTGATTACATTGCCAACATTAGTTTTAGCCTTATAATACAATACACCATCATAACTTATAACTTCATCAACTATGTGAGGAGTTATAACAACTCCTCCATTTAAAAGAGCTGAAAAACCTCTTGCAAGTTCCTCATGAGAAGTTTCAAGTGTACCAAGAGAAAGTGTCAAATCATCTGGATAAAAACCTCCGATTTTTAATTGATTTTTTAAAAAAACTCTTACATTATTATCACCAAGCATTAGATACAAATTCAAAGAAGGAATATTTCTTGAGTGAACTAAAGCTTCTTCCAGAGTAGTTTGTCCAAAATAATTTTTTTCAAAATTTTTTGGTGTCCAATTACCAATCTTAATGGGTAAATCAAATAACTTTGAATCAAGGTTATAACCATCCAAAAGTGCTTTGTAATAATAAAATGGTTTAATTAGAGAACCCGTTTGTCTTCGACCCTGATTGACACCTTTTCCAAAATATCCCAAAATTTCTCCCGTAGTATAATCAAAAATTAATGCAGCATTTTTTTCTGAAAGAACTCCACTTAAAATTTCATTATAATCTTTCCTTAAAGTAGTTTTTACTCTAAAACCTTTCCTTAGTATATCAAGATTAAAACCTAAATTCTTCAATTCCTCGATAACTCTCCAGAAAATTTCTTCATTATACTTTTTTTCTACAATTTTGTTTGCTTTAACTTTTAACAGCTCCTGTGAAAATTCCTCGTATTCATCATTAGTTAAAACACCTTCATTGAGTAACCTTTTAAGTACTATAGAAGCTTTCTCATAATTTCCGCTCAAATTCTGCGGATTAAAATTTTCTGGAGATTTAACAGTATTAACCAGTAAAGCAATCTCTGGAAGAGTTAAATCTTTTGGTTCTTTTCCAAAATAATATTTTGCTGCTGTACCAAATCCATATATACCATTTCCCATATATACGGAATTTAAATAGAGTTCTAAAATTTCCTCTTTAGTGCGAATTTTTTCAAGATAAAAAGAAATAAATATTTCTTTTATTTTTCTTTGGATAGTTCTTTCCTGAGTAAGATATAAACTTCTGGCAAGTTGCTGAGTTAAAGTACTTCCACCCTGAACATCCTTCTCTATCAAAGTCTTATAAAGACCTCTAAAAAGACCTAAAACATCTATTCCCATATGATTAAAAAAATCTTCATCTTCAGAAATTATTAATGAAGTTATTAATTTTTCTGGATAATCTTCTAAGTTAAACCAGAGGGCTTTTGGGAAATAGAAAGGACTTCCATCAGAATATTCTATTACCAAACTTGATGGAATGAGTGTTTCTGGTTCAGGAAGACCCTTTGTAATCGACGTATAAAAATAAAATAACGTTAAAAAAGACAATACAAATCCCACTATAAATACTATTAACTTTTTCATACCAAACCTCTCTTAAAAAATGGATTTATTCTTATTAAATCTCTTACACTGCAAATATCCCCATGCCCCGGTAATATTAAAGAATTTTCATTAATATTAAAAAAGAAATCTTTTAACTTTTTAATCGTTTCTTTCATATACTCTCTAGAACCACCTAAATCACTTCTACCAATAGAATTACAAAAGACAGTATCACCAGTAAAAATTAGATTTTCAATAACGATTAATCTTGATCCAAATGTATGACCAGGAACTTTAATTGTAGAAAAATATTCGTCAATGTTTTTTGTATTACCATAAAATGTGAATTTTTCCCCGAAAAGGTATGAAAAATTCTTATTAGGGTCTGTTAACATTTCTTTGTCTTCATTGGAGATAAAAACATCAATAACATTTAATTCCTCAAGACCAGCTATATGATCAAAATGTCCATGAGTTAATAATACATGCACCGGAACTTCTCCCACATATTTTTTGACCCCATATCCTGGATCAATTATATATGTCTCATTTTTTATTTTAAAAAAGTAGGTATTTGTCGATATAAATCCAGAAGTTTTAAATACTCTAAAATCCATTTTTTTCACCTTTACCTTTCCTCTCTAAAAATTATACCATGGGGAAGTTTCTAATGAATTAATTTTTTAATAGTTTCTTTTTATAAATTTTATCTAAAACAAATTTCAAGTTTACTTAATATATGTTATAATTTTTCGGGTGATATCATGAGAAAAATATTATTTCTTCTAATATTATTTATTGCTTTGTCAATCTTTGGAAATATTACCTTAAAAGTTGGAATATATGATGATTATCCTGCTTGTTATCTTGAAAACAATAAACCTACTGGTTTTATGGTTGACTTACTTAATTACATCGCTTCTAAGGAAAACTGGAAAATTCAATATGAATATGACGCATGGGCTAATCTTTTGGATAAACTTGCAAACGGTAAAATTGATGTTCTTCTTTCTGTAGTTCAAACTCCCGAAAGAGAACAATTATTTTATTTTAACAAGATACCCGCCTATCTTTCTTGGGGTATTGTTGTTTCCAAAAAGCCACTTCAAAGCTTTCAAGATCTTGCTAACTTAAAAATTGGATTAATAAAAAAAGATTTCTTTTCGGAACAATTTCTTGAAAAAATGAAAGATAATAATATTAATATTCTTGATATTATATGGGTTAACTCATCTCAAGAAATTCTAGACTTATTAGAAGAACAGAAAATTGAAGCCGGAGTAGTAGGAAGAATTGCTGCACAAAACTTTTTGAAAAAATATGACTTTGTTATAAACGAAAATCTAATTTGTGGATTTACGCCAATGATGTTTGCTTTCAAAAAAGATAACCAAATTAGAAAAACAATAATTCCAAAAATCGATACATATTTAAATACTCTTAAAATTAATACAAATTCTTATTATTGGAATATATATGAAAAATATTTCAACCCAAGAATTTTATCACACCGTGAGAAGATCACTTTGTTTATGATTATTACTATTCTTCTTGTTGTAATCTTAATAATATTTCAATTTGCAACAATAGCGAGAAAAAAAGCATATGAAAAATTAACCACATTAAATAAAGAACTTGAAAAATATTCCAATGAGCTTATTAAATATCAGAATAATTTAATTGATATCTTAACACTTCTATCAAAGTTAATTACTTTAAAATCAAAACCTGAGCAATTTTTAAAAGATATTTTCAAACATATCTTTAAATTAATACCAAAAGCTGATACTGGCTCAATATTTTTAATTGAGAAGGGTAAAATAAAATTTATTGCTACAAAAGGATACGATTTAGAAAAGCTTCAAAAACTAAACATAAAACGTGAACAATTCTTTATTCCTGAAGAAATTGAAATATTATCAGGTGAAGAAATTATTAAAATGGATCAAAAAAGTTTTTCAAAAGAAGAAATTAAAATTCTTTTCCCAAAATCTATTAAACAAATTATGTTTGTACCAATAAAACTTTCTAACGAAACAATAGGAGCTTTTTCTTTGGAAATATATTCTGACAATTCGGAAGTTTTTTCTGAAAATGATAAGATAATTCTTGATAGTTTTTCAAAAATTATTTCAATTTTTTATACTCTTCAAAAGTATTCAGAACTTCAAGAAAATTTTCTTAAAAATGTTTCACTTGCTCTTATTAAATCACTTGAAACACATGATTACTATACTAAAGGTCATTCTGAAAGAGTAGCTTATTATGCAAGCAAGTTTGCAGAAAAATTGGGACTTGATAAGAATACAATCTCAAAACTCTACTGGTCAGCGTTATTACATGACATTGGAAAAATAGCAATCCCACCTAATATTTTAATTAAACCCGTAAGATTAACAAGTGATGAGTTTGAAATTGTTAAAAAACACCCACTTATTGCATATGATATAGTAAAAGATTTAGAATATTTTGAAGATATCCCACAAATAATTAAACATCATCACGAAAGATGGGATGGAAAAGGATATCCTGATGGATTAAAAGGAGAAGAAATTCCTTTTGAAGCAAGAATCCTGGCTTTAGCTGATGTTTTTGATGCTATGACTTCTGACAGACCATATAGAAAAAAACTAACTATCGAAGAGGCTATAAATGAAATTATCAAAAATGCAGGAAAACAATTTGATCCAGAATTAGCAAAGATCTTTGTCGAAATGATAACTAATCATCCTGAAATTGTTCTGGAAGATAATAAATAAGTAGGCTTTATGTCCGCTTATTTTTTCGTTTTTTTAAAAGTCACATAATCGTTATTCTATAAAACCTTTGTAACTTCAGTTTATTTCCCAAGCTTCTTATTTTTTACATTTTATGATATAATTGTGTTGCATTTTTTTTACTCTAAAGAAGGTGATAATTTGAGGAAAACCCTTCTTTTTTTGTTATCGCTTTTTGTTTTATCAGCCTTTGGAAACATTACGTTAAAAGTTGGAATATACGATAATTA
>JACDOA010000014.1 GCA_017656335.1 Thermosipho sp. (in: thermotogales) | reverse complement strand
AGAAGAAGTTGCATGGGTAATGGATAATCCAGGATATGAAGAGCTAATTGAAAAAGCGAAGATGTTTGAGAGATTTTACAAGGAAGAATATCCACATAGTGCGTTAGGATACAAGAGTCCAAAAGAGGTATTTGAAGAAAACTTGAGCTTACACAAAATTGCTTGATTTTTTGTCCAGTTTTTTGGGGTGCATTACACTTAGATTGATTGTATTTTTATATGTTTATAAAAAGAAAGCTGAAACCTATATATAACCTTTCGAGTTTTTTATAACATAAAACACCCTGATTGTTTTATTGTTTTCTATCTTTCAGGGGTGTTTTTTTATTTTGTATAGGTGAGACAGAAAATTAACAGGTTAACTTTTTTCGTTTTTATATAAAATATACGTTTATCGAATTTTAGAGCAGATTATTAGTAGTTTTTAAAACTTGTTTTTAAAAATTTAATTTTTTAAAATATTGTAATTTTTAGTTATAATTATATCAACGAAATATCAATAAAATTATTTGATATTAAGAAAATGGTCTTTTCAAAGATCTTTAAGCCTTATTGAGATAAAAAATAAAGTATGAAAATTTATGATATAATAGTCCTGTGGCAGAACCGATTTGATGCATAATAGTCCTGTAATAGAACCGATAGGAGGAGAAAGAAATGATTTTGGATGAAATAATTGTAAGACTTGAGAAGTTTCAAGAAAGGCTATTATTTTTATTACCCAAAAATTACAGGCCATTTTTTAGTACTATACCAGATACAAAAAATATGATGATTGTAGGGCCACGTGGTACTGGTAAAACTACTTTTTTGTTGAAAAATTTAAAAGAGAGAAATGCTCTTTATATTTCTGTTGATAATCCAATTGTTTCAACTGTTCCACTGTTTGATCTAGTTGAAGCTGTGTTTTTAAAGGGATATGATGGTGTTTTTATTGATGAAATACATTTTGCTAATAATTGGAGTGTGCATTTAAAAGGTATTTACGATGTTTTTCCTGACAAAACTATATGGGTAAGTGATAGTAGTAGTGTGATACTTCAAAGAGGGGTATCGGATCTTTCAAGGCGTTTCCCAATTATACACATGCCTTTATTGTCTTTAAGAGAATATATATATTTAACTACAGGTAGATTATTTCCTGTGATAAATCCTTTTGAATATGATTTTAAGGATGTAAAAACAATTGTTTCTGAGATAAATGTTTTAAAACACTATTACAAATACTTAGATTATGGATTTAGGCCTATTTTTTTGGAAGATATAAATATGTATGAGAACAAGTTGCTTAAGATAATTGAAAAATCTATACAAGCAGATGTTCTTTTCTTAATTCCGCAACTACGTGAAAATCATTTGAGAATTTTAAATACAATTGTTGGATATTTAGCAATATCAAAAATCCCAAGACTTGTAATAAATTCTCTTTGTAGGGAGTTTGGCATTGGAAAAGATAAACTATATCAGTTGATAAATGCACTTGAAGCTGTTAATGTAATTAGAATTATTAGAAAAGAAAAAGATTTTAAACTAAATTCTATAGGTTCAAAAATATTTTTGTATGATCCAGGAACATATAAAATATTTAATGGTGAGATTGGTAATGTAAGAGAAGCATATGTGGCTGCTTTGTTTTCAGAAGCAGGAAAAGATGTTTACGCTTCAAAAACTGAAGAACATGGAGATTTTGTTATTGATAACATTCTTATAGAAGTTGGTGGCAAAAACAAAAAAAGAAAAAATGCAGATTTTGTTTTAAGAGATGATATAGAAGTTCCTGTGAAAAATTCTATACCATTGTGGTTGATTGGATTTCAATATTAGTGAAAATTCTAACATAGAATATCTAAAAGGAGATGATTTTTTGAGGCAAAATCACGTTGTTTTTAGTTCTAGAGAATTTCCATTGATAAATTTGATATCTAATATTGAAAATGGCGATATAGCTCTTCCTGATTTGCAAAGACCGTTTGTTTGGGATCAGGTCAAAGTAAGAGACTTGATAGACTCTTTATACAAAGGCCTTCCTGCAGGAGTAATTATTTTGTGGGAAATATTAAGCCCAATGAAATATAGAAGAATAAATCCAAATGGAAAAAGAGAACCAAGATTTTTAGTAATTGATGGTCAACAACGTCTAACTTCTTTATTTTCAATCATTAGTAATAAGGAAATAATTAATAAAAATTTCAAGAAAGTCAAACTAAAAATTGCTTTTAATCCAGTAAGTGAGAAATTTGAGGTAAGTAATGCTGCACTTGAGAAAGATCCAGAATGGATAGCTGACATCAGCGAAATTTTTAATTCTTCATCGTCTCATTTTTTCCTGAAAAATTATTTCGAAAGATTATCTACAAAATATACAATTGATTCAGAACTGGAAGATATTGTAGCTAAGAGAATTGAAAGATTAAACAATATTAAAAACTATCCTTTTTCAGTTCTTGAGCTTTCTTCTGAACTTGATCCTGAAGAAGTAGCAGAAATTTTTGTGAGAATAAATAGTAAGGGAAAAAATTTAAATCAATCTGATTTTATTTTAACTCTAATGTCAGTATACTGGAATGAAGGGCGAAAACAAATCGAAGAATTTTGCGAAAAATCAAGAAAAATTTCGGAAGATCATAGTTCGTCGTTTAATCTAATAAATTTGAAGCCAAATCCAGAACATATAGTTAGAACAATTGTTGGATATTCCTTTTTCAGAGGAAGGTTAAAGGATGCATATTTAGTTTTAAAGGGAAGAGATTTTGAAAACAGAGAATTTTCAGAAGAACTTAGAGAAAAAAATTTTGACTTGTTCAAAAAAGGTCAAGAAAAAGTTTTAGATTTAGTTAATTGGCATGATTATATAAAAATTGCTTACAACGCTGGATTTGTAAATGAAACTCTTATAAGTTCTAAAATAGCTTTTTTTGCAACTTATATGTTTTATCTTATAGGAAAGGAAAAAGTAGATTATAAAACACTTGAAAAAATAATAAGAAAGTGGCTTGTATTTTCTCTTTTAACTCAAAGATATACCGGTTCACCGGAAAGTACAATAGAACAGGATTTATTGAGGATTAAAAACTCTGATTTTGTGAATACTCTACATGAAATTATGAGCAATGAACTAACCGAAAGCTTTTGGCATATTACTCTTCCAAATTCTGTTTTGATTACATCTTATGCTTTAAGTTTTGCTTTTTCAATTTACAATGCAGCTTTGATTTTTGAGGATAAGAAGGTACTATTTTCAGATACAAAACTCAGGGATATTATGAATCCTTTTATAAAAGAGAAAAAGAAAACAATTGATAAACATCATATATTTCCAGTAAACTATCTTAAAAAGATTGGAATAAGAAATAAGAGTTTGATAAATCAAATAGCAAATCTCATATTTTTAGAATATAAAGATAATATTGAAATAGGTGATAAATCACCTGAGGAATACTGGAATTTGTTTACGAAAGATTTGTCTGATGAAGAGAAAGAAAAAATATGTAAAGAGTATGATTTGCCCAAAAACTTTTGGATGTTAGATTATGAAAGCTTTTTAAAAGAAAGAAGGCAATTAATGGCTCAGAGAATAAGAAAATATTTTGAAAGTTTGTAGATTTTATTTAAGAAATAATATGAATTGTTTCTTGCTCGAGATGAAAATGTGATTGGTATAAAAATAATAAGGAGCTAAGATGAGAGAATGAGATAAGAACATATACTATTAAAGTGGTAAAAATGGATGCTTAATGAGTATCGATTATTTTTTGATTAAAGAAAAAGTAATGATTGATTAATTTCAGAGTTAATTAGTTAGGAGGCGAAATATGAGCAATTTTATAACTAATTCCGGGGAAAAAGATTTAAAGAAAAGGTTTTCTAGACTTATTTTGGCAAGTAAAGAGCTAAAATTTCTTGTGGGATTTTTCTATTTTTCAGGCATAAAAGAGTTATATGAATCGCTTAAAGCAAACGAAGAAGTAATAATAAAAATTCTTGTGGGACTTAACGTAGATAAACTACAGCATGAAATTATAGAATTTTCAAGAGAACAATTGAATCTTTCAGAAGAAGAAATTCGAATAAGATTTTTTGAATCTCTAAAAAATGCTTTTAATACAAAGAATTTTGATAATAAAGAATTTTATGAACAGGTAAAATTTTTTATAAAGTTAATAGATAGTGGCCGTCTGATAATTAGAAAAACTTTTGAGCCAAATCACGGAAAACTTTACATATTCAAGCTAAGGGACGATCAAATTGGAAGGCAAAAATTGTTTATCACTGGCAGTAGTAATCTAACAAAATCAGGCCTTGACCTTCAGAAAGAGTTTAATGTTGAAATAAGCGATTATGGAGTAGACGAAGCGGAAAAATTTTTTGATGAACTTTGGGAAAATTCAGTAGAAATTACTGAAAGTGAAATTGTAAGAAAGAAAATTGTAGAGATAATTCAAAAAGAAACTTTAATTAGAGAAATCACACCGTTTGAAGCTTATGTCTGGGTTTTAAAAAATTATATTGAAACTTTTCAAAAATTTTATGAGGATAAAGCAGTAGAGAATCTATTGTTGAACGCCGGATATACTCCGTATAGATACCAAATTGATGCAGTATATCAAGCTTTATCAATTATTGAAAAACATAATGGAGTTATAATTGCTGATGTGGTAGGGCTCGGCAAGAGTATTATTGCATCTATAGTAGCAAGAAAATTAGGAAAAAGAGGAGTAGTAATATGCCCTCCAGGAATTATGGGAGATCCTAAAGTTAAAGATTCAGGTTGGAATAGATATATTGAAGAGTTTGGTCTAAGAAATATTGGATGGGAAGTATGGTCTCTGGGTGATCTAGAAAAGCTCAATGAGTTTGTTAAAAAAAATAACGATATTGAAATTATAATAGTTGATGAAGCTCATAGATTCAGAAATGAAGATACCAGAAGCTATGAATTATTAAAAAATATATGTAGAAATAAGAAGGTAATTTTGCTAACAGCAACGCCTTTTAACAACCGTCCGTCGGATATCTTGGCACTTTTAAAGCTATTTATAATACCCAAAAAATCTTCTATAACCCTTGAAGACGATCTTCTTAAACGTTTTTCACATTTCAAAACTGTTTTTGACAAACTTGGATTTATTTTAAAATATCATAATTCTTCAGATTATAAAAAAAGAAACAAAGCCATTAGGTATTATAAAGATTTTTTTGAGGAAGAAGTTATAAATCTTAATAGGGTGAAGAGAAGATCATCTTCTCTTGCAAAAGAAATTAGAAATGTTATTGAACCTGTAACTATAAGGAGAAACAGGTTAGATTTACAAAAAAATCCATATTATAAAGATGAAGTAAAGAATTTATCAAGAGTAGCAGAACCACGAGAATGGTTTTTTGAACTGACTTCTGAACAATCAAGATTCTTTGATGAAATTCTGACGATTTTTTCCGAACCTGAAAACGGTGGGAAGTTCAAAGGAGCAATGTATAGACCTTTTGAGTATGAGAAGAAAGTAAAAGATGTAGGGAAATTATCTTCAAAAGAATCTTTTGAATATCATAGTCAAAGAAACTTGTACGATATAATGCGGCGACTTTTAGTAAAAAGGTTTGAAAGTTCGTTTGGAGCGTTCAAACAAAGTATAATAAATTTTAAGAATTTGACTGAAATCGTCTTAAAATTTGTAAAGAAAACAGGAAAATATGTTCTTGATCGTGATTTGATTGAGAAAATTCATGAACTTGAGTTAGATGAAATAGAGGAACATTTGAAAAGATATGAGGAAGAAACCAAAAAAAATAATTATCCTAAACATTATAAAGTTTATAAATTAGAAGATTTTCAGCTAAAAGAAAAATTTTTGTCAGACCTTGAAACCGATCTGAAATTATTTGAAAACATTCTTGCAAATCTTAATGAACTAAAACTTGTAGAACAAGATCCAAAACTGAAATGTTTAATAAGAAATGTCCAAAAGGTTTTAAACCAAAAAACGAAAGGTGAACCAAAAAGAAAAATAGTTATTTTTTCAGAATATACTGATACCATAAAATATTTGGAAAAAAGGTTGAGAAATATTTTTAGAAATAATTTATTAGTTGTTCATGGTAGTCTTACAAATAGAATTTTAAAACAAATTATTGAAAATTTTGATGCTTCTATACCATTAAATAAGCAAAAAGATGATTTTGATATTTTGCTTACTACAGATAAACTTTCTGAAGGTTTTAATCTTAATCGTGCTGGGATGGTCATAAATTATGATGTACCATGGAATCCAGTAAGAGTGATACAAAGATTGGGTAGAATTAATAGAATAAGTAAAAAGGTATTTGACGAATTATATATTGTAAACTTTTTTCCTTCAGAAAAAGGGGCAGATATAGTTAAATCAAGAGAAATAGCTACTCAAAAAATGTTTATGATACATAATGTTTTAGGTGAAGATGCAAAAATATTTGATGTAGATGAAGAGCCCACTCCCTCAGATCTATATCAAAAATTTACTCAAAATCCTGAGGAATTTGAAGAAGAAAGTTTTTATACAAAAGTTTTAAATGAATACGAAAAAATAAAAAGAAATTATCCTGAGATTGTAAAAAATTTAGAAAATCTACCTCCAAGAGTTAAAGTAGCCAAAGCGTTCAACAAAAATGAATTAATAGTGTTTTTTAAAAAATTTGATAACCTTTATGCTATGAGATGTTCACTAAAACTAGATTCTAAACTGCGGCACAAAGTCAATGTAATTGAGATGGAGGAGGCTATTGAAAACATTAAATGTCAGCCTGATAAATTAGGATTGGATTGGAATAATGAAAATTTTTGGAAAGCATATGAAGAAATTATAAATTACAAAGACATAAGACGCATTCCTACAGAAAAAAGTTTAGAATTTCAAGCTTTGAATGTGATTAAAACATTATTATTAAGAAAAAACGAGCTACCGGAAAAATATGTAAAATTTTTAAGAATGTTGAGAGAAGATATTATTGATTATGGAACGCTTGCAGATTATACTTTAAGAAGAATTTCTAATATTAATATAGAATCCATTAAAAAATGTTTGGAAGATATAGAAAGTTTAAAGAAGGACTTAGGTGAAAATTATCTTGAAAAAGAAAAAACAAAAATAAAAACAGGAGATAAAGAAATAATTGTGGCAATTTTTAATAAAAAAGAAGAAAAAGGGGGAAGGAGTTAATGAATGAAACAATTGAGCTCCTTATAAGCATTGTTAATGATTTTTCTTTAGATAAGTTTAAAAGATTTTTTAGAAAAAAATCTTCAAAGTTTAAACCAGATAATTCTAATATTCAATCCTTTGATGAAAGTTTTAAGAAAGGCATGAAACTTGGAGAAATAGAACTTGAAGATGATCATAATATTATTATTTGTGCTTTTGAGTCTGATTTGGAACTATCTGAAAAATCAAGTAAAAGAAAACAATATGAAATTGCAAAAAAAACCTTGAAAAACGAGCTCAAATACGATGCGGGACTTTTCATTTTTTATGATAAACTTGGAAACTTTAGAATAAGTTTAGTGTATGAAATTCCTCAAGGTAAAAAAAGAACATTTAATCATTTTAAAAGATTTACCTTTTTTGTAAGTAAAGGTCAACCTTATCATACCTTTTTGAAACAGATTGGTGGAAGTAATTTCAAAAGTTTAGAATCAATAAAAGAGGCTTTTAGTGTTGAAAAGGTTACAGAAGAATTTTTCGAAGCTTATAAATATGCTCTTAATAAAGTTATTATTCCTAGTCTTTCAGACTATGAAGCATCTCATCAAAAAAAGCATTCCTTTGCACAACAGTTGCTTTCGCGAATTTTGTTTATATACTTTTTACAAAGGAAAGGTTGGTTCAAGTGGAGAAATTACGAAGTAGATATTAACTACATAAAGAATCTTTGGCTTTATTATAAAAAGTGGAAAAAAGAAAATAACACAGAAAAAGATAAATTTTATTCCGTTTGGTTATCAAGTTTATTTTTCGGAGCATTTAATAAACAATTACACTTGATACATAATGATTTACCCGAGGATATTAAAGAATCTTATAAGCTTATGCCTTATTTAAATGGAGGATTATTTTTACCAAATGAATTAGATGAATTAGGATTCGATTTACCTGATAATGTTTTTGAATGGCTATTCGAACCTGATGAAAATAGTGATAATAAGTATAAAGGTTTTTTAGAAATTTTCAATTTTACAATAGATGAGTCAAAAGTAGATGATTCCGATGTGGCAATTGATCCTGAAATGCTTGGGCATGTTTATGAATCTCTTATTGCAGAAGAAGAGCGGGGAACTACTGGGATTTTTTATACTCCAAAAGTTGAGATTGATTTTATGTGTAGATTGTCTCTTGCTAATTATTTGAAGTCTGGAACAAACATTCCAAAAGAAAAACTCATTGGTTTTGTGTTTGAACCTCATAACAAAAGTAAAGAGCTATCCATTGAGGAATTGCGAATCATAAAGGATAAACTTAATAAAGTCAAAATAGTTGATCCTGCTGTTGGTTCTGCTTCATTTCTTGTCGGTATGATGAATATCCTAGTTGAACTTCATTCAGAATTGACTGAACTTATTGAAGGGAAAGAAGAAAATTTATTTGCACTGAAAGAAAAAATTATCCTTGAAAATCTCTATGGTGTTGACGTAAAAGATTGGGCTGTAATGGTTGGAGAATTAAGACTTTGGCTTTCATTGATTATTGAAACAGAAGAAAAATATATGGATATTTATAATAAGCCACTTTTGCCAAATCTTTCTTTCAAAATTCGTCAAGGAGATTCCCTTATTCAAGAAATTGCCGATGTTTATATCAATTTAAAAAATGAAATGTTAAATATACCTTCTGAAATAAAAAATAAAATGGACGAATTGATAGACAAAAAAGTAAGTTTCTTCTCTGGAAAACAGAGTTCAGATTTAAATGAAACAAAGAATATTGAAAAGTTTGAGCAGAATATTTTTAAAGAGATTATTCAATTTAAAATTAGTGAAACAAATAATGAAATTAAAGAATTAGAAGAGAAAATAAAAAGAATAGATTCACAAGTAACTATTCATGATCAAAAGAATCCAAAGGATGTAAGGCAGATTAGTAAATTGAAAAAAGAAATTGAAAATTTAGAAATAAACTTGGAGAAATACTATAAAATTTTGAATAATCTTGGGAATAAAACACAAAAAGATTATTTCCTTTGGGAGTTGGATTTTATTGAAGTTTTTTCTCAAAAAGGCGGTTTTGATATTGTAATTGGAAATCCTCCGTATGTCAGGCAGGAGCTTATTGCTCCACCTCTTGAAAATCAAAATAACTACACAGATGACCAATGGAGAAAGATAAAAAAACGTTATAAGGAAAAACTTATTCAATCTGTAAAAAATATCTGGAACAGCGTTGAAAAAGTCGATAAGAAGAGTGATCTTTATGTTTATTTTTATTATCAAGGGCTATCACTTCTACGTCCTGGTGGAATATTCTGTTTTATAAATTCTAATTCTTGGCTTGATGTAGGTTATGGTGTGGGATTACAAGAATTCTTACTCAAAAATATGCAACCACTTTTAATTATAGATAACCTAAAAAAACGTTCTTTTAAATATGCAGATATAAATACTGTAATTGTTTTAATTAAAAAGCCAGTTGAAAAACTTGATGATTTCACATTGAAGTTTGTCGCCTTTAAGAAACCCTTTGAAAATGTTTTGAAAGCAGAAGTTATAAGAAAAATTGAAATGACTGATAAGCCACTTTTTGACGATGAGGATTTCAGACTTTATCCTAAAACAAAGAATGAACTGTTGTTGGAGGGTGTAGAAATATCAAAAAAAGGAGGATTAATAGAAAAAAAACCGGAATATTTACCTTACATAGGTAATAAATGGGGAGGAAAATATTTAAGGGCACCAGAAATTTATTTTAAGATTTTAGAAAGAGGAAAAGATAAACTGATAAGATTAGGTGATATTGCAGAGGTAAAGCGTGGATTTACAACGGGTGCAAATAAATTTTTCTATCTAAAACCTATTGGAATAACGGTTAAAGAAGTTGCAAAAATTGCTGAGAAAAATCCAAATGCTTTAATTAGAGTGAAAAATGATAATGGCTGGGAAGGAGAAATAGAAGCTAAGTTTTTGAGGCCAGTGATAAAAAGTCCGAAAGAATTGAAAACAATAATTGTGAAAATTGAAGATTTAAATTATTTAGTTTTTATGTGTCATAAATCAAAACAGGATTTGGAAGGGACAAAGGCTTTAGAGTATATAGAATATGGTGAAAAGCAAGGATATCATGAAAGACAAACATGTAAAAGTAGAGAAAGATGGTGGAATTTGGGAAAAATATCTTCAATGGTTTTGTCAAAAAGATTTATTGATTCTAATTTTGCTTATTTTATTAATCCAAAGAATTATTTTACTGGAGATACTTTTTTTGTTGTTTCATGTTTTGATTGGAAAGTTATATCCGCATTTTTGAACTCTACATGTGGTATATTTTTTACTGAAATTTATGGCAGAAAAAATATGGGTGAAGGTGTTCTTTTAATTTATGGCCCAGAAATATTGCAAATACCTGTTTTTAAGTTCAGTAATGCTCAGAAAAAAATTGTTGAAAATTTGTTTAATTTATTGTCTGAAAGAAAACCTAAATCAATTTTTGATGAGCTTGGTTTTGACCTGAATAAGCCTATTCGTGAGCAAGAGCCAAATCCTTTGCCTGACCGCAAAGCTCTTGATAATATCATATTTAATGCCCTTGGTCTTACTGAAAAAGAACGCAAAGAAGTCTATTGGGCTATAGCTGAACTAGTGAAAGATAGATTAGAGAAGGCGGGAAATGTATGATTGACAGTGTATTATGCCCACTTATAGAGAAAAGATATTTGAAAGAATTAGTATATTATTTAAATCTATATAGAGCCAAAAATGGAAAAATTGCCTTTTGGTTAGGAGCTGGTATATCTAAACTTTTGGGATATCCTTTATGGGAAGATCTTATAAATCAATTGATTGAGCGTTTTAATATTGAAAAATCACAAAATTTTGAATTCTTAAAAACTTTAGAGATTATATCAGAATACAAAGAGAAAAAGAAATTTTCAGCAGTTTTGGAAATATTAAAGAATATTGATGAAAATTTATATGAAAAAGAAATTCAAAAAAATTTTGCATCTGCTGAACGAAATTCAGAAAAAAATATCGGAATTTTTCCTATTGTGAGAGAATTTATAAAAAACGGAATCATAGTAATTACAACAAATATCGATATGGAATTACAAAGATTTTTGAATATAAATGACCAATATATCAGTATAATTCCTATTAACGAAATTCGACAATTGCATAAAATTATTTATTTGCATGGTAGAATAGATTACCCTAATTCTTGGGTTATGACGGAGACTGAATATGCAAGTGTATATGATAATGAACCTAGACATTGTGGCAGATTTTTAGAGAATTTTTTGAGTCAATGTAAAGTACTGGTGATTATGGGATATAGTTTGAGTGAACAGGAGATATATAGAAAATTTTTAAGATTTAAAAATAAACCAGAAATTTTTTGGCTACAGCTCCTTGAGAACAACCAAAAAGAATTTGAGAATCAAATTATATATTTTAATGATAATTTAAATTTAAATATTAAGCCGATCCCTTACAAAGAAAGTAAAAGTTTAGTAAGTTTGCTTGAATATATTTATAACTCTGCTTATGACTTAAATATTAAGGAGGTTTAAATGGATATGGGGAAAATAAAAATTTTTATTTCTCATGCTTCAGAAGATCACGGTTTTGTTTGGAAGCTCGCAAAGAAAATGAGAAATGACTTAAGTCTTGTTGCAGAAATTTTTGTTGATGATTGGGAAATTAAAGTTGGGGATTCTATAATCGAAGAAATAAATAAAGCTGCAGAAAATGCAAATTTCTTTGTTATTGTATTATCGAAGCATTCAATCAATAAAGAATGGGTAAAAGCAGAAATGAGTGTTGCTTTAAGTAAGCTTATTCAAGGAAAAACCAAAATACTACCTGTTTGGTTAGAAATTTCGGAAGATGAAGTACCTCCAATTTTACTACCATTAAAAGCAGCAGTCTTTAAAAGCAGAACTATTATTGATGAAACAGAATATAAAAAATTAATAAAGCCTATATTGGATCATAAAAAAGCAAAGTCTTTACTAGAGTTTCAAGAAAATGTTTTAAGAAACATGCAACATTTAGATATGATTCTTGGAGAAAAAGAACCTACTAGGGAAGAAGTTAAGTTTGCTTTAGATTTAATAAAGCACTCCCCAGCTTATGAGAAGTACTTTTTTAACAAACTTCAATCTATCAAATGGTTTGACGTTCTAAAATTAGAAGGTTTTTTCCGACCAGAAAAAGCCCCTAGTCCTGAACCTGCAGATGAAGAAGGTTATTACAAAGTTCCTTACTGGAATGTTCTGACTTATTTAGAGAAAGTTTCTCAACAAGTTAATAATCCAGATAATGAAAAGTATATAGATGGTTTGATAGAGATAATAAGAGATGTTTCTGAATATCATTTAAATAATGATATAAAATTAGATAATTTTCATATTTGGAGCTCTTTTGTAAGAATTTTATCAAACATTCCAAATAATAAAATTTCTTCTGATGTTATTGAATTAATTAAAGTGTGGCTTGATTCAAAATTCAATAATACCCTTCAAACAATGGAGATTGTAGAGAAACTTTTGCCAAAATTTTTAACCAATGGAAAAGAAGATATTGTAAAAGCTCAAAGAATAATAGAAATTCTTTTTGAAGTTAGGAATTTTGATAATAATGAGAGAAAGTTATTGGGTGATTTTTATTACGTCAAAAAACTAGTTGAAAATTACATAAAAGATATTGGTGAAAAATGTACGATTAATATTATTGATATTTTATCTTGCACGATTAAGAAAGTAATTTCAAGTAAGATTGACGGAACCCTTTATTCATTTTATGATACAAATGATTTTTCAACCTCAGATGTAATTGGGTTATTATCTTTTTTCTTAAGAAAGGTAATGCTTGTTAAAGCTAAGAATGAACCTGAAAAATTGAGACAATACCTGGAAAGTTTTTTAAAAGAATCTCAATATATTTTTCCTAAAATAGCGTTATTTATTATAGGTCAGAATGTCGATGAATTCAGAGATATCTTTTTTAAAAGTATTGAAAGTGATAATGGGACAAGAATTTTTAAAGAGACTCTTCATTGGGGGGATGAACTAAGAAAAACTCTGGAAAAGCTTGGAAAACTTAGTGATTATGAAAGAACTATTTTAGATGAAAAAATTAAAAAAGCGTGTAAAGAAAAAATAAGTAAGTTTAAGGATAAGAACGAAACGGAAAGAAAAAAATTAGAAGCTGCTTGTAAGCAAAGGATTTATAGAGCATTGTCGCATGATAAATACTTTAAGGAATTTTATGAAAAGATGAAACGAATAACACAACAAGATGTAGAACTTACTTCAGCTATAGGAAAAACCAAATTTGTGTGGGGCTGGGGAAAGTCACCGTTGAGTGTGGAAGAGGTCATAAAAATGGACAATGAGAAACTTGTAATATATCTTTCTGAATTTGAAAAGAATAAAAGTTCTGACGAATATACAATGGAAGGTCTTGTAGAGGCCTTAAAGCTAGCGATAAAAGAAAAACCTGAGAAATTTTTGAGGAATTTAGAACAATTTGTTACAGTAAACGATTTCTATATAGATGGTATTTTGGAAGGATTTAAGGAAGCTATGAAAATGAACAAAAACATTGATTATTTCAAAATACTTGATTTTATTGAAGATTATATTAACCAAAAAAAATTTCCAGACGTATCAAAAGAAAGCGAAGAAAAAACTATAATAAAAGTAAATTATGAATGGATTTTGAGTTCTATCTCTACCTTTATAGTTGAGTTTTTGAATAATTATTCTAGTAATATTTCAGAAAAATTATTTAATAAAGTAGAGTTAATAATTCGAAAAATGATAAATAAGATAAATTGTAAAGTAAATAATTCGGAAACATTTGATTATGTTTTTTATTCTTTGAATACTACATGTGGGCATGTTATTGAAACATATATAAATTTTATTTTGAAAATGTCTGAATTGTTAAAAAACAATATAATAAAGCAAAATACTTATGATTTCTTCAAAAGAAATTTTATAAGTGAATTTAACAAGTTTTTAGAAGAAGAAATTATTGAAGCTTACTCATTATTTGGAAAACATCTTTTTAGACTTTACTATCATTTAGATAAATCTTTTACGGAGGGTGTTATAAAACTTCTTGAAAATGAACAAGGAAAACAAATTTGGGAAGCATTTATGCAAAATTATCTTTTTTATACTACTTCTCTTAGTAATGAGCTCTATGTTTTAATGAAAAGCCATTACGAATTTAGTATAAATTATGATTTTAATGTTCAAACAGCCAGAGAAAAATTAGTTAAACATGTTTCCTTTTTATATTTAATTGGTGTGGATTCTATTAAATCACCGGGCTTGTTTTACAAACTTATAGAAAAATTTGATTCAAAAGATTTCGAAATAATCATCCGATACTTTTGGTCACAAAGAGAGTCCTTAAAAAATAATAGTGAGCGAAATAAGAAAATGAGACATAGAATCCTGGATTTTTGGAAATGTCTTTACAATAAATGCGAAAATATGAAAAACGATAAAAATATAAAAGAAAAAGTATTATCTAGTAATATGGAGAAAGTTTTATCAAATATGGTATTGCTTACTGTATTTTTGCCGTCTTTAGGCAAACCATATGTAGAATGGATTAAAGCCTTTGCTCGATATTTAAATGATGAAATAACATTTTCTTTTCTTCTTGAATATCTCGAAAAATTTAAAGACACCAATAACAAAACTGAAGCAGCTGAAGCAATAGGTGAAATTTTTTTAACAATATTAGAAAATTTTCTTCCAGTTTATCCAGAAAATGAAATCAAATCAACTGTAGAGTATCTGTATACCATGAAAGCAAAAAATGTAGCTGATAAAATTTGTAATATATATGCAGAACATGGTTGTGATTTTCTTAAAAGTGTCTGGGAAAAATATCAAAATTTCTAGTATATTTTCAAAAAACAAAATTTTGGATATTTATTAAACATCTTAACTAATTCTTTATTTGAGGGGATGAAGGAACAACAAAACTAAAAACCAATATTTTTAGAAGAAATGGTAATACGTTAAACTTCTTAGAGAAGATTCTGAAATCATAAAAATTTATTTGAAAAATGACAGTAATATAAATATATAAATATTTTAACCGAAGAAGAGCTCAATATAATCAAGAATGTTGTTGCAAAATATGGAGATTTATCAACTGAAGAATTAATAGAACTAACTCATAAAGATGAGCATTGGATGAACACTCAGGATGGAGATTTAGTATTTGTTGAATAATTTTGTTTGTGATATGCCTAAAACTATAAAAATGCAAATTAATGCAACTATTGTGTTAAAATTATGTAAATACATGTCCGATTTCATTTTTATGTTGTGATTCCGGACAAACGAATAAATTATGATATAATATGTATGAATGAACTTTTATTGGGGTAAGGTCAATTTGGAAATCGGACATAAAGGTGAGGATAATATGTTACAAGAAAAAATTGAACTTTTACAAAAACGACGAGAAATACTTCAACTAAACTTCGTAGACATTTCTAATAAAGAGTGGCTTTACATGCTTGGAGAGGAAACAAGGAACTCTATAATGATAGAGGGTATCTTTGTGGATGAAGATGAGCTTTCCGATGCACTTGTTGGAAAATATCGTTCGGCATCTCATGTTGTGAATTATTTTCGAACTGCTAAATTTTTTTATAATTTGGCGATTGAGTTGTATAAATCAAATGAGAATTACCCATGTGTTGCAGTAGTGAAAACAACTCACAAAATGTTATTTGATGGAATTATTAAACCACAAAAACTTGGAATGTTCCGTGTAGGAAGAATAAAAATAACCGGGGCAAAAATTGAACCACCAGAGTACGATATAGATGACTGGATCAGATTGTGGTGTGCCTATACAGAGTATGTTTATTTTCATCATCCAATTTATGAGGCGACTGCAAGGTCACATGTATTATTTGAATCAATTCATCCTTTTGAAGATGGCAATGGTAGAATTGGAAGAATCCTTCTCAATTTTTACCTTCTTAAAAATGGGTATATAAACATAACGATAAAAGGTGTTGACCAGACTGAGAGAACCAAATATATTACTGCACTTGAGAAAGCTGAAGAAGGAATTAGAAGTATTTTCAAACATTCTCCTGAAGATTTTACACCAGAACATTTGGATAAGAAGTTTACAAAAGAACAAACTAAAGAACTATCTAGCTTAATATTTGAACAACTTATCAGAGCAATAGATAATTATATTTGCTCAACCGAAGAAACGATAGATGTTAACGAAGCTTCTAAAGTACTGGGAATAAAGCCAGACAGTGTTCTAAAAATGATAAAACGCGGGAAATTAATAGCTACCAAAAAAGGAAAAAAATGGTGGATAGCTAAAAAATATGTAAAATTGTTAATTACTGGATGAGTTTGTAGTGTAAGCAATTGTAATCGCTATGACTACAAAAAGTTATTGAAAAGATGTTGAAGAATTAAAACGTTTGCCAGGTTGAGTGACTGATTAATAGTTATGCAAATTAAAAAATAAAAAGAAGGTTTTGTTATGGTGGAAAAGATAGAAGCTTTAATGTATTCAAAAAGGTATTATTCAATTTATAATGTACGTAAATTGAAATTATTCAAGTTATTGAAACATATGCATGTATTCTTTTTAAACCATCCTGGATATGTAGAGCAGAATGGGTGTTAATGGAAATAATGTTGGTATAAGAAATGAGAAAGTTAATGTGATTTTTTAAATTTTTCTTTTTGAAATTAAGTGAAATGTGAACGTGGAAAACAAGACATTGTAGATTGAATTACATAACACAGCAGGAAAAAGAAGAAGAGGCATTGAGAGAAAAAGTTGAAAAAATATAAATTCACAAAATAATTTTGTTAAACTTTTTGTGTTTATCTATTTAGTGTAACCTTTAAAAATTTGTTAACTAAATTTCTGTAAAATTCTTTTTTACTTAACATTAACGGATGATCACCTTCAGATGTAAATATCGTAAATGACGTTTTTATTTGTTTTGCAACACTAGTTAGTCTTTTATCAATATCTCTTATTAAATTGTCTTTTAAACTTCCAGTAATAAGTACTGGACAGGAGATTTTATATAACTTATTTTTGAAATTATTTTCAAATTCTCTGGCGTAATTAATTAGCATTTCACTATCAGTATCAACTACTTTTTCCCAGTCTTCTCCATGCATATATTTCCAAAATTTATCAGCACCATTTCTTTTTGCAATTTGCCTTTCTTCCTTTATTTTTTGTGCTTCTTGTATTGTGAGTTTTTCACCAATAAAACTATCTGCAATAACTTTATTAACAATTTCAGGTCTATTAATTGCAAAATTAAGTGCTAAAATAGCTCCTCCACTAGTACCCAGAATATTTATTTTGTTTAATTTTAACTTGTTACATAATTTCGATAATACTTTAGTATTTGCTATCCAATAATCTTTGGGGAAAACATCTATTTTTTTAGATTTACCATGGCCTATCATATCAACCAGAATTATTTTATAATAGTTTGAGTAATATATTGCTTCTTCCTTTAGCATTTTAGAAGAAGCAGTATTTCCGTGAATCATCAGGAGTGGTTCTCCTTCACCAAACACTTCATAATATATTTCATAATCTTCGTAGCTAATATAGCTCACAGATAATTCTTCTTTCAATTTTTTATCAAAAACAAAAAATATTTCAGTTATAATGTTGTATGTTTAGTACATATATGTGTAATTATGATATTTAATCACAATCATGTAAGTAAGCTAATACTTCTTTTTCAATTGTGCTGAAACTTAATTGTGCTATCTCTTTCATATTGTATTTTTGTTCTAATTTTTTTATTAATTCAGCTCCTAAATAATAACCTGCATCACTGATACCCAGAACTTCAAACCAATCGCCAAAGAATTTTTCTACACCTTCTTTTCTCAAATCTTTTTCATATAGTTTCTTTAAATCATTTTTCTTTTCACTACACTTTTTAAGCCACTCTTTCCCTCTAGAATCTGCGTCTTTTTCCAGTAATTTATTTTGATAAAATTGAGCAAAGCCCTCTTCATATATTCTCCATATTCCTATATTGTATTTATTTTTTTCTATTCCTTTTGGTAAATCATCTTCACCTCTTAACTCAAAATGAATTACGTGGCATAGTTCATGAGCTACAAGTGGTTCTAATTTTTCCATTGTATGCCATTGAAGTTCAGTAATCTTTTCGATTCCAAAAAGTATTGTCCTCTTTCCATTATATCTATCTACCCACCCAGCACTATTACAAAGCCCACAATACAACACGATGTTCAGCTCTAAATCTAAGTTGAATATGCTTAAAACTCTTTTGTTTATATCATTAATAATTTGCAATAAGTTATGATATGCTTGAATCATTTTTTCAAAATCATTCTTAGTGTTATTAAAAACCTTATTTTTTGCTATTTCCCGCCAATTATAACCATTCAATTCATAATCTTCTTTTATTTTCTTTTCAAGTTCTGGAAATTTGCATATATATGCTTTATTCCACAAATCAATTTTTTCATTTGTTGATAAATCTAAATTGTTCTCAAAAACCTTTTTAAAATCTTTAAATGTATCAATAATTTCTAACACTTAATCCCCCCAAGATATTTATTTTATTAAATTTGCCTGCTAACAAATTCTGTTTCAAAAATTACTGCTGTAAAACAAAATTCTATGCCTGCAAATTTCCTACCCAATGTTTTTCTCATTTATTTAATGCATTGTATAAAATAGCTTACTGTAATCCATTCATTCTTATTATATCCAATTCTTCTGCTGAAAAGATTTTGTGCTCATATAACAATAAAAATTCTTCCGATACACCGTTTTGAAACACTATTACATCATCAGTATTTACGGTTACTTTAATACCATTATCAAACAGTTTTCTTATTGGATGATTCTTTATCTTTTCTACTCTACTTAACATATAATTACTTGTTGGACAAATATTTAACTGGATATTATTTCTCTGCAAAAAATTCATAACTGATTTTGATTTAACTGCACTAATTCCATGTTGAACCTCGTCCAACTCAAGAATTTCGACTGTTTCCTGAATGTTATCAGCATCTCCAAATTCTCCAACGTGTGCTTTTAATTTTAAGCCTTTGGATTTTGCTATTCGATACAATCGTTTGAAATTATTTGCTGGTTGAGCAAATTCATCTCCATACAAATCTACAGATTTAAAATAGTTATAATCAAGATAAGGTTCAAACCATTCAATTAACAGTTCTTGAGAAACACTACGATTAAACCCGAGTTCAGGAATAAAGTTTACCTCAGGAGCATATTTTTGATGAAGCTTTTTCAATACTTTAATCAATTCTTCAGCTGAACCATTATAAAGATATCTAAAATAGACATCTATGCTCATTTCCAATTTAATTACACCATCAGTTTTTGCTTGCATAAAAGCTGCTTCTATTGCCTTTTCAAAGCCTGATCTTCCCTTGATATAAGGCAAATAATATTTGTTAACCCATTCTTCCATCTCTTCAATACTTGTAATTCTCTTTGTTAATCTTGGAAGCTTTTTTCCGAGCCATTTTTCTATATATTTAAGATTCCCACCTAAAATTGCATGATTATGTAAATCACTTTTTGGAATACTTCTTAACTTTTTTAAATCTTTACTTTCAAGTGCTTCAATAAATTTTTTTGTATACACCCTATTCCTCCCAAATTAAGTAACATATTTTCTTGCTTAGTTACCTACCTTTTTCATGACTTTTTAAATTGTCTCTGCGAACATTTTTAAGTTACTAATGGTTCAACATTATAACATATCAATTAGTCTTTTTGGATAAAACAACTTTTTTCCTTCTTTAAATTCTTTTATATTAATCCATTTTGCAACACTTGGAAAAATATCAGCTGTAATTTTAATTTTTTCTTTTTGATATATTTCATCATCTACTTTTAACTCATAAATTCTACACATTTCGTGGCATTTAATTCCATTAATTTCAAAAAGATTTTCAACTGTAGTTTTATACTTTATATCATAAATTTCGCACTCTAATTCTTCTTTTATTTCACGATAGATGGCGACATTGCTTTTTTCTAAAAACTCAATTCCTCCACCAGGTAAATAATAATACTTCCCTTTTTTCTCATCTTTTTCTTCTATTGCAAGAATTTCTTCACCGCGCCTAATAATAGCTCTCACTGTATTTCTTATAGACTGTTTTAAATAATCAAGAGCAGTAATTTCTATATCAAAGAACCTTTCTTGAAATTCAGTTAATACCCGTATTTCTTCCTTACTATAAAGATGATGTTCCTTTGCTACAACTAGTTTATCCTCAGCGTTATTTTTTCTGTGAATTATTCCTATCACTTTGCCTTCAAATTCGGTAATTGGTTCATAAATTCCTAATATATAAGCATCTATTTCATTACCATTACTAGCAAGATTACCTGGTATATATCCGCAGTTTACTGGGTAATAAAATCCATACTCTGAATGTTTAGAACCAATAGGTCTGTCAACTATTACTGTTACTTTCTTTCCTAAAAACTCTTTCATTTCTTCACCACCTTTATGTTAATTAGATAATTGGAGTGTAAGCTGGTGTAAAAATCCATATTTTATTTGTGCTCCAATAATTATCTGGAATATATATGATAATCAACCATGACGTGAAATAGATTACAACTCCGATAATATATATGATGAAATATTTAAGAAAATTTATATTAGAGGCATCAAAATTCATAAATATTGGAATTACAAAAATTATAGCTCTCAAAGTATTTTCAAACCACTCTAACTTTCCAAGTTTTATTACGGAAATTGGACACTTAATTTCTATTAACTTATGTGCAAAAATTAAGTTTCAGATAGATATTGGAATTAGTAATAAGAAACAGTTGTTTAAAATTGCGTTCATTATTTCTTCCTCTTTAAATTATTATTCTCTGTTATTTATTATTACTGGTTCACATCGGCCATTTTTTATAGCGTTTACTAAATCATAAATATTTTCAATCTTTTCAAAAAAGCGTGTGCCTACTTTAAATAGATCACCAGCATTATGAGCGTCACTTCCACCAACACATGGTTTTTTATAGGTTTTTGCTAGTTTTATTGCCTGCTTCCAAAACTTACGTTCTGATTTTCCATTATATACTTCTATTGCATCCACTAATTTAATTATTTCATTTGCTACTTCCTTTTTATTTACTTTACATACTCCGTGCCCTGAAAATGGATGAGCTGCTATAACAACTCCTCCAAGTTTATGAACATAGTCAATAAACTCAAACATATCATTTCTAAGCTCAATACAATCTTCAGGTGCACCGAATACTATAAAATCACCATAATTATTGAGTATCTCTATTCCTGCAAATACAGATACTCCATCAACTTTTCCTTGTACATTGTATAAACGATTGTGTTCAGTAATTGCAACAGAAACACCTAACACTTTAGCCTTTCTAATGTAGTCTGTTAATTTCAAACTTGTATTTTTTGATAATTCGCAATGGTTATGCAAATCGATAATCATAAGAAATTCCCCTGAAATTTTTCAAATCAATTTCGAGCTAACTTTTTAAGTAGAATAACTCTTTCTTCTACAATTTTTTTGTGCTGTTCTTCTGTCCATGCGGGATTTTTGTTTTTCCAGAACTTATCACATGGAATTTCAGGACATTCTCCACAATGGTTTAACCCTTTATTAATTACACTACACTCGTAAAAGTCACAAATCTCAAGATTTACTTCATGCAACCAGCAAGGCTTGCCTTTTATAGCAAAACACCCTTCGCAACTTTTTCCAAAGATCCTACAATCACTGCAAATACACCCACAAACCCCTACTACCATTCCTGGTTTTTCCACAGTAGTTCCCTCCTTATACTAGTGAATAAATATACTTAATACCAGCATCTTCATGTCCTGGCGCTGGTATGTATGTTATAAATTTTCTTTTAAATCTTTCAAAAACTTTCTTGCAAACTTTTCTTTTTCATTGTAAATATTTTGAGCTTCTGGAAGATAACAGGTAAATTTACCCAGTATTTTCTTTTCAATGTATTCTATTGTTTCTTCAAGTGTTTGGCCTCTTAAAGTTCCAGTAATTAGAGATTTTACAATCAAAAAAGTTGTGCCACCTTCAATCAAATGTGCATCATGAAGAATTTTTCCTTCAAGGGTTTCAGGAGCTTTTTCTTTTTGCGATTCCCAGGAAACCTGAAGTATCTTGTTAATTTTCTCATTTGATAAATCTTTAGACTTCAGAAATTTGTATATCTGGTTTTCATTTTCATAAATAATGCCATGAAAATAAGCCCCATAAATAATTAAATCTTTATCTATTTCGTTATCATAGTACTTCATCAATATTTTTGCTGTTTTAAGAATTCTTTTTATATGTGATAAATTATGCATTATATCTTTGTTTTTATAAAAAGGTTCAACAAATTCTTCGATCTCTTTAATTGTTAGCATACAAAAACCTCCTAAAATTGATAACAATTTACAGATGATGAAAAACGAATTACAACAAAACAAATTATATCAAAATTATATTACTTTATAAAAATTGTATTTAAATCTGATTTCAGAAAATAAAACTAAGTATATTAGCAAAAAGATTTTGAAAATTGGACTTTACATAAGGATATATAAAATATAGTTATATATTCTAATAATTAACACAAGGGGGAAAAATTAATATGGAAAAATTTATTCGATACTTTTTATTTTTAATAATTCCAATTGTGATAATTTCAGCTGCAGCATATTCTCATTTTGCAAAACAAACTACCTATGAATTTAAAGAACAAATATCAGCAGACACGGTAATGACAAAAGAAGAAATGAAAATTGATTTAGATTATTTGATAGATACTTTAAGAGACTTTCATCCAAAAACAGTTAATGGTTTTAATGAAGAACAAAGTAAAATAATAAAAAAAGCTTATGAAAAAATTCAAGAACCAATGACAGCTGGAGAATTTTATTTCGTACTTAATGAAATAATATGTTCTTTAAAAGATGCTCACACTATGATATGGATTAATACGACTAAAGAAGATAAAATTATTGATTTACCAATAGTGTGGCTTAAAAAATGGGATATATGTCACTGAAAACACAGATATATTAAAAAAAGGAGATAAAGTTGTTTCAATAGGAGGAAAAACAGAGAGTGAGTTATTATTAGACCTTAAAAAAATAATCCCGGCTGAAAACTTTCAATGGGTTAAAGTAATGGAGAAAATTAATATTACTAAAGAACCTTTCTTAAATTACCTTAAGCTAATAGATAATGAACATGTAGATATTGTAGTGCAAAGAAATAATAAAAAGATAACTGTAAAACTTCCATTAATAAATCAAACTGAATCTGTGAAACAGAGCAACAAATTGTGGGTAAGTTATACAATAGATACAAAAAACTCACTTGGAGTTTTTCGTCTTGATAAATGTATTTACAATGATGTATATAAAAAAACATTGGAAAACTTTTTCAAAGAAGTTGCAAAAAATAATATAAGAAATATAGCTATAGAATTAAGAAAAAACACAGGTGGCAATTCTCAGATTATAAATGAATTTATGAGATACGTTGATATAGATGAATATTTATTTTACACAGAGGATATAAGATTTTCAAAGCAGGCAAGTGAGCAAAGAAGGTATATAAGAAAAAGCAGATACAAGTCTTATTCAAATAGAACGATTGTTAATAAAAAAGTTTCTAATAAGGATTTAATTTACAATGGGAAATTATATGTTTTAACTTCATCTTATACATTTAGTTCAGCAAACTGGTTTGCAGTTGTTATAAGAGATAATAACTTAGGGATAATAATAGGTGAACCTACGGGTAATCAGCCATCCAGTTATGGAGATATTCTAAGATTTCAATTGCCAGTTTCGGGGTTCAAATTTTATGTATCGCATAAAAAATGGGTAAGACCAAACACAGACAATGATCCAGAAAATTCATTATATCCTGATGTTGAAATTTATACAACTATAGAAGACATATTAAATGAGAAAGATCCACAGATGGAAAAACTTATAAAAATAATATCTAAAAGGTAACAAGTAAATTTTTCCGATGTATTTTTTAATGGATTCTACTGTTTATTCTAAAGTCTGATCATTTAAAATTCCTGTGATTAAAGACTTTACAATTAAAAAAGTTTTATCTCCTTCAATTAAATGTATATTATGATTATAAGTCTGGTATCAACTTTTTTGCATAGCTTATATCTTTGAATTACTCTAGACCATGAAATTTTCTTGCTTTATAGAATTAATTTTATATAATTGTTCTTAAAATAGCCTGAACCCTGGTTTTTTTAAGTTTTCCATCAAGTTCCTTGCTAATGAAAAAATCCTACTATTTCCAATACTTGCTCCATATGTTATATCTGCTATAGCTATTTTTACACTTACAATTTTGAGTTGTAATTGTTTTTCTTCGTTTCTTTCAAGTCCATAGCCTTCAAATAAAGCTTCTCTCAACCTGGGTCTATTTGGAGTGTATCTTTCAATTACTATTCCAAAACTGTCAACATCAATTCCCCAGAACATATTCTCAAAATCTATAAAACCAGTAAACTTCCCATTCTTATCAATCATCCAGTTATTTTGTGAAAAGTCCCAGTTTGTAGGAACTGGCTTGTTATTTGCAAAGACATCGCTATGTTTCATACACCATTTAACTAATTCTTTGTCACTATCATTAAATAATCCCTTATCATATCCTGATTTTAAAATATTTTCTAATGCAGAATTAATGTAATCTACTGGATCTGTTTTTACATTACTTTCAAGGGGTGAACCGTCAATCGATGGGATACCGTAATACGTTCCTTCAAAACTATTATGTAATTGCCTAAGTAATTCTCCGGCTTTATAGTATACTTGTTTTAAAATATCCTCATCATTTATTTGAAATTCATTTACTGTTTTCCCACGAATTGATGTAGTAATTATTCCATAAAAACTTTCATTGTTAAAAAAATGTACAAGTTTGGGAACATAATCTCCAAGTATATAAGTCCAATTTTTGTATGCATAAACTTCAGGACTCCATCGATTCAACCTATTATGAATCTTGAGAAACATTCTCTTATCGTTAGCAATAATTTCCAAAACACCTGTTCTGTTACTGTTACTTCTATGATCTTTTATAATTTCAAAGTTTCCTATTAATGATTTTACAAACCGAACAATCTTTTCATTAATGAGCACTCTTTAATCCCCCCTATAATGTTTGGCTTAAACCACTAAGAATAACATTTATAACGCCATAGAAAATGAACAAAAAAATCAAACAACTTTGTGCGGATTCAAAAATTTTTATTTTTGCTTCTTCAAAATTTTTATATTTATTTACATATATTTCTTCTTTTTTGATTATTGAATGAAATGATTCTATTTTGGCATTGTCGTATGGTGTGTCTTTTTTACTGTATGAATGTTGTATTCCTTTTTGTTTGAGTAATTCACTAAATTCTTTGCTTATATATTGTGCCCCTAAATCACTGTGAAATATTATTTCTTTGGTGTCTTTTACATTTATACATTCCTTTTTCATTGTTTTTATTAAATTCTTTATCCATCTTTTTAGAGTTTGAATATCCTATTATTATATAGTTTCTTTACTCATGCCATATTCGCCGCTTAAATCATACACTTTTTTACCTATTTCATGTAATTTTACTATTTGTTGTAATGCACCCCGAAAAACTGGACAAAAAATCAAGCAATTTTGTGTAAGCTC
>JACDOA010000013.1 GCA_017656335.1 Thermosipho sp. (in: thermotogales) | reverse complement strand
GGAATTTTAAAGAATGAATGGAAAAATATGATCTCATCAAAAGTATGAAATTAACCCCAAAGGGACGTTATAGGCGTCCCTTTGCTTATTAAATTAAAATAAAGGAGGAAAAATTTATGATTTTTAAAATGGATAATGATAAGCTTTTTATAATTGAAAATGGTAAAATAGCAATGCGTATAGAAAAATGGAAAAATTATAAAAAATTCTACGGTGGTAAAATTGCTGATATTAAAGTTAGTAATTTTCCAGAATTCTTAGAAGAATTTTCTAGTGAATACAAAAAACTTTTCCCAGAATATTTCCTTGTTTTGAATCTGGGAAGATTTATAGGAAATAAACTTGATTCAAGCAAATATAAAATTTTAGGTAGAAATTTTATGGAATTTAAACTTAAAAAGATAGATGAAAATTTTTATGATGATGATATTCTGCAATTAAATTTCAAGAGTTTGAAAAATTACTTGAAAGAGATATATGAAGCGAAACCTTGGTATGATAATTTATTGATGGGTGTAAATACACCAGAAGATTTAAATGAATTTTTTGAAATTATGATAAATAAAGAAGAATTTGGCCGTGTATTACACAGCTTATCTTTTCAAATTGAAAATCCATTTAGGGGATATATTCTTACTTTAGAAGAATCAAGTACTTCTATTCTTGTTGGTGATATAGTTATTTTACCAAAATATAGAAATCAAGGTTTAGGAACAAAGTTGATAAAAAAAGTATTAAATACAGCTTATAAGTTAGGTTATGAAAAAGCTTTTCTAGCAGTAACGGATACAAATCCAGCAAAGCAACTTTATGAAAAAATTGGATTTAAATTAATTGACAAAACATCATTTTTAATTGTAAACTAAATAATTCACAGGAGGCTAAAATTATGAATATTATTGAATGGATAGAAAATAAATTAAATCCTATTCCATGTTCAACAGAAGATTTTATTTACAATGATCTTGAATCTCAATCAAATTATTCATTACCGATTATTTATCAACCATTTGATTATAAAAATAAAGCCCATTGGGCTGATCGAGGTTCTCTTTTTGATTATCTTTACTCCGTTGGTGGTCAAAATAAAATTTTATTAGACTTTGGTCCAGGCGATGGTTGGCCTTCACTTATTGTAGCTCCTTATGTTAAACAAGTTTTTGGAATTGATGCTTCTATAAAACGCGTAGAAGTTTGCAAACAAAATGCGAAAAGATTAGGAATAACAAATACTAAATTTTTTTATTATTTCTCCGGGGACAAATTACCTTTCCCGGATAATTTTTTTGATGGTATTATGGCAGCTTCTTCAATTGAACAAACTCCAAATCCTAAAGAGATACTAAAAGAACTCTATAGAGTACTTAAACCCGGAGGAAAAATAAGAATTAAATACGAGGCTCTTAATATGTATAAAAATGGTAGAGAAAACGATTTATGGCTTGCAGAAATAAATCAACAAACTTGTAAATTAATTCTTTACTTTAGAAACATTGAAAAAGAATATACAATTCAATATGCTTTAACAATTTCACTATCAAAAGAAAAGTTAGTGAAATTACTTAATAAAGTGTCTTTTGAACGTATAACAATTGATTTCCTAGAATCAATAAAACCTTTAATTCTCAATGCTCAATCATCCAAATTGAAACATCCCTCAGGAACAACTTATTCGCAATGGTTGAAAGAAGTCGGATTTAAAGAAATACTGCCAACGCATAGTGGTGCTGATGTAGCAGTTAAAATTTTTGAACAATATTCTGAAAAAGATCTACCTACAAAATTGGATATAATTGATGAAATAATTAAACCAGTTGTCAAAATTGCAGTCCAGCTTACAGCACCAATAGAATCAGATCCTATGATAACTGCAGTAAAATAAGATGCTCTTTCTCATTTATAAATCAAATTTTACTAAATAAATGGTGTGCTAAAATTGCACACCATTTATTGAAAAAATTAATAAATTTACAGTTTATATATTCTAAACTAGTTTCCAGATTCAGTTAACCACTTATAGATCAATTTTGCATATATTTTTATAAATGATTCAAGTGTCCAATTTTCATTCGGTTGATGCATTCCGGTATTCTCCCCAGGAAAAGTTGCTCCAACTGCAACTCCAAGCCCTATATATCCAAACCTTTACCAAAAACATTTTTTCCAAATTTATTGTACAATGTACAAAAATCCGTTATCCAGTCCAAAATCTATTCTTGACAGTAAATCTAGCAAATACAATATAGCAATTAATACCTAAAAATGGTGTAAAAACATGTGCTGCTCTTCTTATAGTCGTAATTTCCATTTTATTTCCATCTATCTTATATTCTATTTTTATTCTACTTTGCAATTTCCTTTGTAATTTTCAAATAAATAAGTAATTTCATTTACTTTTAGTGTTACTGCAATAACTGTTGAAATCCCAATGTTAGTATTTGCTAGTTTCCTTGTCACTAAAAAAAACCATTAATTATCGGAGCTATTACTAAAAACATCGGATTTACAGTTGTCTCGTGATTAGTAAGCATCGCAATAATTAGCAGTCTTATATTTTTGAAAAAAATAAAATTAGATTCGTAAATTTTCTATGTATATTTTTACTCTTGAAACTAATTTTATAGGGTATGTTCCGGTACTTTCTTATCATTATGTGAATAATTTAATTATAAAATGTAACGTTATTTTAAAAAGAAATATTTATGAATTGTGATAAAATTTCCCCATCGTTTGTAGCAGCAACTTCGAAAAAAACCTTAACAAATATGAAATATATTAGCATCAAAAAATAGCATATACGATTCCATATTTGTGTGATATAATAAAACCGAGTATTTTTGTACGTATTATGTGAATAATATAACATAATAATTCTAAAAGGAGGGATACTATTATGAAATATGACATTATTGTAATTGGAGGAAGCGCAGCTGGAGTAATTGTTGCAATGACTTCAAGAAAACTTTATAAAGATAAGAAAATTCTTGTTATTAAAAAACTTGAAAAAGAGCTTGTTCCATGTGGTATACCATATATATTTCATACCCTCGGTTCTGTTGAAAATGATTTTATGGGTATTGAAGAAAAATTCAAAGCAAATAACATTGATTTGATAATTGACGAAGTAATCGATGGTAATACTGAGGAAAAGAAAATAATAACAAAAGAAGGAAAAGAATTTGAATATGATAAATTAGTTATAGCAACTGGTTCAACTCCATATGTAATACCAATACCAGGTCATGAACTCGAAAATGTTGTGACAATTCCGAAAAACTTTAAATACCTTACTAAAGTTCAGGAAAAACTAAAAGAGGCAAAAAATGTTGTAATTATCGGTGGTGGATTTATCGGTATCGAAGTAGCTGATGAAATTAAAAAAGCTGGGAAGAACGTAACTTTAATTGAAGCGATGAAACATTTGTTACCAGCTTCATTTGACAGTGATTTTGGAAATATTGCAAAAGAAGAAATTGAAAGTGACAATGTGAGAGTATTAGTAAATACAAAGGCAAAAGAAATATCCGGTAATGGTAAAGTCGAAAAAGTTATCTTAGAAAATGGAGAAGAAATATCAGCAGATTTAGTTATCATGGCCACAGGATACAAACCAAATTCCGATTTGGCTAAAAAAATGGGAATAAAAACCACTGATTGGGGTTATATTGAAACAGATGATTACATGAGAACCTCTGTAAAAGATGTGTTTGCAGCAGGTGATTGTGTGCAACACAAGGATTATTTCACAGGAAAACCATCAAAACTTATGTTGGCTTCTGCAGCTGTGTTTGATGCAAGAATAGCTGCTTTTAATCTATATAAACTAAGATTATTAAGAACAAATAAAGGATCACTGAATGCTTACTCAACTATGATTGGTGGAAAGGCATTTGCTGCTGCTGGTATCACCGAAGCAGTTGCAAAGGCTGAAGGCTTTGATATTATTGTTGGAAAAGCCGAAGTTGTTGATAGACACCCTGGTAAATTTGCCGATGCTTCAAAAATTATTTTGAAATTAATTTTCTCTAAAGAGTGTGGTACATTATTAGGAGCACAAATAGTTGGTGGAAAAAGCGTAGGAGAAATGATTAATATTATCAGTTTAGCTATACAAAAAGGATTGAACATAAAAGATTTACTTACTATGCAAATTGGAACTCACCCATTATTGACGTCCGCTCCAACTGTATATCCTCTTGCGGTTGCTGCCGAACAAGCCTTATCTAAAATGTAATTAATGTTTTAATAATTAAAACTCCCGGAATACCGGGAGTTTTTGTTTCATATTTTTGATGCTACTTCCAATGCTCCTTGAACTGCATCCATTATTTGTCCTACTCTCATTGCATCACCGATTATGTATACCTTACTAATTTCTTCTTTTAGTTCTTCATACAATTCGTTTTCTGGCTTTGTTCCAGCTGTAATAACAATATCATCAAACTTACCCAAAGAAATTTCACTTTCATTAGTTTGAACAATTACTTCTTCATCTTTTACTTTTTTTACAAAACTTTTTGTGTAGATTTTAATTTTAGATGCATAATTTTTATTAAACAGTTTTCTTGCAACTATTTCCATTCCTCTTCCAATTTCATCTAGAGCTTCAACAACTGTTACGTCTTTACCTTCTTTTAATAATGCTTCAGCAACTTCTAAACCAATTAATCCTCCACCAATAATTAATACTTTCGTTCCTTTGTCTTCCTTACCATTAAAGAAATCAAAACCTGTTATATAATTTTTTAATCCTTTTATCTGTGGGATAAAAGGTTTTGCTCCCGTTGCAACAATGATAACATCAAATTTTTCTTTTTTAAATGTATCTTTCGTTACCTCCGTATTCAGCTTTATTTCTAACTCTTTTATTGCTTTTTTTATTAAATCATCTAGTGTGTCTTTCATAGATAATTTCCCTGGAGATTTATAAGCCAACACCCATTGACCACCTAAATAATTATTTTTTTCAAATACTGTTACATCATAACCTTTTTTTCTTAAATACAAACCTGCAAACAAACCTGCTGGTCCTCCACCAACTATTGCAACCTTCTTTTTTGATGATTTTTCTACAACAAAATTCTCATGAATTTCGGGATTAGCAATACATCCTAAAGATTTCCCAGTTTTCACATTACCAAGGCATCCCTGTAAGCAACTTCCACATCTAATATAATCTTCTGAGTTATTTAAAACTTTATTTGGAAAATCTGGATCAATTATGAGTTGTCTACCAAATACCACACCATCAATTATCCTCTCTTTTAATAATTTTTTGAATCTTAGATCCTTTTGCATTCTTCCAACAACAATAATAGGAAGTTTAGTCATTTTCCTTATTTCTCTCAACTTATTGTTCATACATTCAATTGACAGTGACATATGATTATAGTACCAAGGGACCGAGTCACATGCATTTCCCCAACCTACATGAATCGCAGAAATTCCGTATTCCTCAGCTATTGAAAATATTTCTTCTAAATCCTTATTATCTATTCCGTCTGAAATAAACTCGCTACCAGAGATTCTAAGAAAGATGGGAATTTCTATTACCTCTTTAAGATTCATGAGTAATTCTTTGGCAAACAAAAACCTATCTTTACCATATTCATCATTTCTTTTATTCAACCTTTTCGAGATAAATTGATGAACAAGATATCCATGCCCAAACTGAATTTCTAAAGCATCAGCACCTGCCTTTTGAGCTCTTAGAGCGTTTTTTCTAAACTCATTTATGATATTTTGGATTTCATTTTTTGTTAATTCTCTTGGAATTTGACCAGTTGCAGGACATTTAACTTGTGAAGGTGCAATTACTTCACTTACAATTTTAGGATTAGCTGCTCTTCCAGCATGATTTAAATGTACTACTAACTTTGTTCCATATTTATGTACTATATTAATTAAATTTTTCAAGCTTTTCATGTGTTCATCTGTATTTAACATCACTTGCCTTGGATGTTCTTTCCCAGATGGCATAACTGCAATTGGCTCAAATATGATAGTTCCAACTCCACCTCTAGCTCTTCTTTCATAATAGCTTATCAATTGCTCTGTTATAAATCCTGTTTCTTTCGTAGCTAATGCTGTCTTGATTGGAGCCATAAAAAAATAGTTTTTGGTTTCAAAATCTTTATAACGCATTTAATCGCTCCTTTTCTTATTTTTAACATCTATATGTTTCATACATATATATTCACTGTGATTATATAATACATACTTATTTTGTCAAGATTAAAATTTAAAGGAAAAATCATAATTATAACTTTCATATGGCAGTAATTATATTTCCATAAGTTTAAGTTTTCAAATTCCCATTATAAATGAATTTTTCTTTATGATATAATTAGCAAGAAAATAGATTGAGGAGGAGTTTTATGAAGAAAAAAGTAGATTTAAAAATGATATTTATTTATCTTACAAAAATATTATTTTTTATACTATTTTTCTTGCTTTTAAAAAATCAAATTCTTATGAAATGGATCTTTGTATTTATAGCTGGATTTCTACTATCACCAATAATTGGTAGATTTTATTGTGGTTGGATCTGTCCTATTAATACTATATTTAAACTTATAAACTTCATATACAAAAAATTGGGTATTAAAAGATTTAAAACTCCCAAATTTTTAAGTTCAGAAATTGTTAGATATATTCTTCTTTTTGCTTTTATAGCTTTGTTTGTAATAACTAAACTATTTAGAATTAAATTAAATGTATTATTATACGTTATTGGAATTGCAACGTTAATCACTCTCTTTTTTAATGAAGAATTTTGGCATAAAAAGCTATGTCCTTATGGTACGCTGTTAAATTTTGGAGGTAGATTATCACCATTGAAATTAAAAATAGATGAAAATAAATGTATAGGCTGTGGATTATGTCAAAATGTATGCCCTACAAATACAATAATCACAATAGATAATAATAAAAGAAAAATCATATCTAAGGAATGCTTGTTATGCTTCAAATGTCAAAATGTATGCCCAGTTGAAGCAATATCATTAAAAAATAAATAGCCTGTTTTTATTATTTTCCATGCTTTTTATTATAAAACTTTACAAGTTGTCCGTAAATTATTTTTTAAAATCTTATCTATGTTTTTTATACTAGTAACTCCTATTGAAAAGAATGAATAATGGGAAATATTATAAATTTTTCTTTAGTTAGCTTTCAAAAAACGTTTATTTATAGGTATCCGTGAACTTTAGCTTTCTATTTTAAAATTTAAAACCCTTTAAGCTAGGCTGCTATACGAAAATATAATTACTATAAAAAACCACCCTTATTTTTGATTTAAAAGGGTGGTTAGTTTTAAGAAATATATACAAAAATTTTTAAAAATGAAATTTTTCTGATTAATGACTTATTTTTCTGTTAGCCATACATAAATTAATCGTGTATAAATTTTTATAAATTTTTTAAAGGAATCAAGAGACCAATTTTCATTTGGTTGATGCATCCCAGTTTCCTCACCTGGAAAAGTTGCGCCAAATGCAACTCCATACGGAATTGTTCTTGCATATGTACCACCACCCATCGCAATAGGTGGTGTTTCATCGTTAGTTACACTCCTATATACTCTCAAAAGAGTTTTTACAAGTTCGCTATCTCTAGATACATAAAGGGGTTTACTATGAGAAACTTGTTCTACTTTAAATCCTTTAAGAGCTTCTTTTATTTGTGTTGTTATCATATCTACATTCATAAATATTGGATATCTAATATTTATTACAAATGATAAATTCATATCTTTTAAATCAACAATTCCCAAATTACAAGTTAAATTTCCACTCACTTTATCTTCCCCGTAAATATCTAATCCTTTACCGTTAACGTCTTTACCTAGTTTTTCAAAAAGAATATCAAAAATCCAATTGATAGATCCAAAATCTATTTTTGTAAGCAGATCCAACATACATGATACAGCATTAACACCTAAATGAGGAGTAGATGCATGAGCTGATTTTCCAATAGTAATAATTTCAATATTATTACCATTCACCCTATATTCTAATTTGCAATTATTCTTAAAATTATCTAATAAATAGGTAATTTCATTTATTTTACTAGTTTCAATAATTGCAGTACATTTTTCAGGGACAACATTTACTGCTGTTCCAGCTTTAATATCAACAAGCCTTGTATGATAATTAGATTCCAACGAAATAGATATCAAATAACTAACATTACCCTTTTCAGCAAAAACAAGAGGGAACGTACCGTCAGGGGTAACTGCTGCATAAGGATATGGTTCCTTAGTAAAATAGTATTTCATACATCTTGAACCGTTTTCTTCATTTGTTCCAAATATAACTCTAATGGTATTCTTTGGATTATCCACTAGTTCTGAAGCAATTTTTAAAGCATATAATGCGCCTATACTTGGACCTTTATCATCAGAAACACCTCGCCCAAACATTTTTCCTTCTTTAATAGTCAACTCATATGGATTTGTATCCCATTTTTCTATATCTCCTTCAGGTACTACATCTAAATGACCCAATATTGCATATAACTTTCCAGTATTACCATATTCTACATGACCCGCATAGTTATCTATGTTCGCGACTTTAAAACCTAATGATTTTGCGATATTTAGTGTTTCTATTAATGCTTTTTTTGGACCTTCACCAAATGGCATATTTTTCTTTGGTTTGTCCATAACTGACCTAATTTTAATTATTTTTTCCAGAGATTCTAAAGTTTTTTCAAAATATTGATCAACCAATTCATCAATTTGTTCTTCTATTTTTTTATTCAACATAAACACCACCTCAAAATTTATTGTATTACGATCTAATAATTCATTAGAAGTTAATAAAAAAGAAAGTAAGTGTAAAGCATAAAATTGAAAATATGGTGAAAAAATATAAGTAAAAAAATATTCTCATGTTTAAAGTTATTTTTCATTATTTGTTGTTTTTACTTCAATTTCTCTTCCCTTCCATGAAACTTTATGCAAAAAAATAGTTTTATATACTGAAATTAAAAGCGAGAAAATAAAAAACATAAAATAAATTGGATATATCAAAGCATCAAATAAATCATAATCACCAGTCTTTTTTGTCAAATATCTAAATTGAACTACATAACTTAAATAATTCAAAATATTGAATGTTGTAAGTTTAATTGGGAATGAATATAAAATGCCTAAATACCAAATTAGTATAAGAAATGTATTTGTAAAATTACTTCTATTAAGTCCAGAAGCCATGTTTTTTGTTATACCTTCAAATAATTCTTTAAATCCATTCGGATACATTCGAAACTTAATCAAAAAATTTCCAAGAAAATTATTTACTGGAATACCATTTTCCAAATAAACTTTTCCCAATTTTAAATCTTCAACAATCTCAGAATTAACAGATGAATGACCCCCAGTTTTGATGTAATCTTTTCTAGAAGTCATAACTATAGGTCCAAAAGCACCAATGGGTTTAGACTTTCCAAAAATTTTTAAAATAGTTGTAGATGATACAGCACCGATATTAAAGAAATAATTAAAATGTTCGTATCTTTTTTCAAATCTTTGATATGGCCAAATAGAAATTAAACCATTGTATTTTTCATATGCTGAAACAAGAGATTCAATAGCATGCTCAGAAAGTTCAACATCAGCATCAATAAAAACCAAAAGATCACCAGATGAATTTTTAAAACCATTCCAGCAAGCCCAAGGTTTACCAAGCCAACCTTCTGGTGGCTCTTTGTTTAAATTAACCAATTTAACATTCTTGAAGGAACGTACAATTTTAGCAGTTCCATCAGTACTATTATCATTAACTACAATAATTTCATGTAAAGGATATGTTTGAATTGATAAGGTTTTAAGTAATTTTGGCAAATTTTTTTCTTCATTCCTGGCAGGAATGATTATAGAAACCCTAAAATTTTTATTTGTTTTAGATGGTTTCACAAATTTATAATTAATATAAAAAAACCAGCCTAAAAAATAAGAAAAAATTAAAAAAGCATAGTAAACCAAATATAACACCTCCAAGTAAAATTATACTATATTAAACTAAAAAAAGGCAATTTTTTAATGGTTATTTTACTAATGGTTTTGTTTTTGTTTTTTTGTATGATATAATAATTGTTGAACAAACATATAAGAGGTGGTTTTATGGTAGTTAAATCTCGATTTGTTATCTTTCCTATGCCAATATTACAATTTGCAATGAAAGCTAGACCGGCTAATGCCGGAAGATTATATTTATATCTTTATAGTATGTCTCTTGCAGTTGGGAGAAAAATTACACCTTGGGTTTCCTTTAGGGAATTAGCAGAATATTTTCAAGTTAAATACGGAACCATTGAACTTTCTGCTAAAGCATTAATGCAGATAAATGCTATCGTTCCAGTCGCTAGAAAAAACCGAAAGGGTTATGGTCAAAAATATCTAGTGAATGTACCTAAATTTGTAAATGGAGAGTTTGTTTTTATTGATGCAGATGAATCTGACATTTTTGATTCACTAATAATGGATGAAGACTCTAAATTGTTTGTTTCTGTAATTAAACGATTTAAGTCAAGAAAAGAAAAAGCACTAAAAGACCAGTTAAAACTTTTTGAAGATAATGATTTATAGTTCTCATATAAATATATCTACATAAATAATTCAATCCGAAAAATTAATAAAACAACAAAAAACCCCAACTATATAATGGGATTTTAGTTGATAAAGCATCTAAAAATTCTTTAATTTCCATGTTTAATAAACCGATTATAGTGGATATCCTTATGGATTATCTGGTAAAGAAATACTTTCAAGGAGAAGAATAGTATAAAGGTATAATATAAAATCTTTTTTCCTAAAATGTTTTCTAATATTCCTTTCTTTATGATATCATTTGCTCTTTCTCCCCAGTAAAATTGTAATAAATCCCAAAATGATTAATCCAAAACCAAAAATGTAACTCCATACATTAATTTCTATTAGTTCTTCAATATAAAATATTAATGATAGTCCTCCCAATATGAAAACAGGTACAATTAAACTTCTCTTTTTAGTAGCCAAAAACAGTTGAAATATACCAATTGCCGGAGCTAAAATAAATGTTGGCCACAAAAAATCCAATATGTTATATCCAAAAAAAGCACATAAATAGAATAATATACCAATTGTAGTTAATAATCCGCCTGGTACCAATACTCCTGCATTCTTTCTCTTAAAATAATAATCCAATTCAAAATTCAAACCAGGTAATAATATAAAAATTGGCCAAATATAATTCCACGAAAATTCTATATTGAAAAAATTTGAAATAATTAAAAATGCTCCTAACAAAAGAAATATAATTCCTCCCAAAAAATTCCCCTTCATGATTATCCCTCTATTCTGTTTTTAAATTTATAGACAATATTCCAGAATCAACAATTAAATGAAAAACACTATTCAAGTCTTCAATTAAATCATTATCAACACTTATCTTTTTGATTCCACCATCATAATCGAGATAATATGTAACATTTTTAGGAAGTAAAAATTTGATATTTGATATCCCTCCATCAATGTTAAAATATAAATTTTCTTTAAAATCATTAATTTCACCATTTAAATTAATTACCCCAGAATTCACTTCAAAATTTCTTATAATATTCACTTTTTCATTTAATACTATATTTGCCAAGTCGCTTGATACAAAAATATTAAACACATAATCCATTGGTAATATTAAATAAACCTTATAACCATTATTAATATCTATGGGAAATTTTTTCTTATTAATCATTTCAAATCTTACATATCCGTTTTTTTGAGATACATTTAATTCCTGAGGACCATAATAATAACAGGATACTACTTCAGAATTTTCATCAACAGATATATCTAAAGATATCGCAGAAATATCAAAATACAAATCCATAACATTTTTATCTGGTAATATATCAATATTTATTTTTTCATAATCTGTAGAATTTTCTGAAAAATTTACAAAAGTTGTATTATAGTTCCAGAAAAACAACAAAAGTAAAAATATTACACACACAGCCATATTAAGAAATTTCAACCATTTAACATCCTTAGATAAAATGGATAAACCTATCATAATTAATATAAGTGGCCAAAATTTAACAAAATTTAGTCCAATTCTAAACAAAATTTCAAAATTAAAACCCTGTACAATAAATATAATACCTATAATAATCAGAAATAAACCCACAATATATTTCACATCACTCATCTCCTCTTAATCACCAAATAAATACCTAAAACTAAAAATAATATCCCAACAATAATGTTAAAATAAGACATTATGTTCGGAATGAAATTTTTTAGTAATAAAATCATCCCAATTAATACAAATATCAAACCAATGATGAAATTATTTCTTTCACTAAGTTCCTTTTTTGCTAAATTATTTGTATCTAAATTTTCCTTATTATTATCAACAGGTTTTTTAGGCATTATAATCCATGCAACAATATATAATAACAATCCAATACCATCAATGAATATAAGCAAAACCCATAACAGTCTAACTAAAGTAGAACTAACTTCAAAATATTCCGCTAATCCTCCACAAACTCCGCCTAAAATTTTATCATCATTAGAACGGTAAAGATTTTTTCTCATATTTTCACCTCCTGAAGCTTACACTAATTATACAGTATATAATATAAAAAACAAAATATAATACGAAGTATATAAATATCAATGCAAATATAAAAAAATTATAATCAAAATTTACAAAACAACAAAAAGCCCAGTTTATAACGGGCTTTTGTATAATAAAACACCAAAAAATTCTTTAATTTTCCTTGTGCAATATAATGTTTGTTATATTGCAAACTAGATTAAATTTCTAAACTTATAAATTTAATATGAGTAATAATATATGGATATTTTCTGAAAAAAATGATTTTATACAGTAGATTGTAAAAGGTACTACAAAAATAATTGATAATTACAAAATAACTTATAGTAAGCTTTTTTTGTCTATATGCCTAAATATATACATATATTTTCAAATTATCTATTGTATTAATCTTTTTTTACTTCCGAAAGATTTATTTTTATATTCCTTTTTTTGTTTGATTATTTTAATTTTTTGCTACTTCAGACATCTTTCAACAATTTATGAGTTCATATTTTTGATTTTGTATTTTTAAAAATAAAAAATTGTGTACTATTATATGAATGTTACCTACATTAATTTAGAATTTTACAGGATAAATTAATTCTAATAAATTCTTATTTTTATGCTTTATATTTATTCAAAAAACGTTGAATAGGAATATAATTAAAAACACATGTAACATTATTAAAATTCGAATTTCTTTTATATCTTGATTGTCATTTATTTGTTAACCATTCATCATATATAATAAAATCTGCAAGTGAATAAACTTTACCTTCTGAAATAGAAGAACTTCTTCCAAAATCAACATCAAACACTTTAATTTGTGAAATATCTTCTAATCTCTTTGAAGAAGAAGAAGATTCCTTCATATAATAGTACACAATTTTAAATTTTAAACCAGCTTTATTACACAAATTTGATAACAATTTAAAATTCGGATAATCTCTTTTGAACGGTACCCAATTTTGTAGAAGAATTTTTGATCTTTTAATCTCGAGTATTGCAATTGGAATTTTAGTCTTAATATCCACAACCCAAAGATCTATATCTGATACTGTAATTTTATTTCCTAAATTATCTCTTTGCCATTTATGATACGCACTAGATGTTTTATCATTAAGATATTTATTAGTATTTGAATTTTTAATCTGCAAACCATATTTTTTGAATTTTCCTGCTAGATCATCTAATTTCAAAGTTGAAAAACACTTTTGATTATGATTTGAAAAATAAACTTCATTAATTTCATCTTCAACTTTAAATGCTACGCAAATTAAAGGCAAATTGGCTTTTTTTGATAAATATTCTAAATGACTATATGCTTCTTTTTGAAATATATTTTTAAGCTCATTTTCATCATCAATTCCAATAAGCAATGCAAGTAATAATGGATCAGAATTTTCGTTCCCATAAACCAATTCCCAAATATTTGAAGTTGAAAATTTAAACTTTTCACTATTATGGAAAAGCTCATATAATTTATTAGTAGTATAATATTCCATAATTACTACCTCCCATAAAATTCTTTGTTCAGTTTTTTATCTTTTTCAGAAATTTTGTAAATATTATCTTCAATTTCGCTATAGTTTACATAAAGGTCATTGTATTCAAGAATTTCAAGGAGAATCTTCTTTTGTTCGAACAGGCTTAGAGATTGGAATTCATCGATGTTTTCATCAAAAATTCTAAGATTAATCCTGTAACTTAAAAAACCTTTATGTTTCACTTTTTCAAAAATTTTTAAGAGTTCTTTTGTTGTCATCGCGTTTCTTATTTTTTTTACATAATATTCATTTAACTCCATTAATTCCATGTATACAAAATTACCTCCACCCTCCCAATTTACTTCTTTCGATATACCTGTCTGATCTCCATTAATAACATTTTTAAGTCTCGATAAAGCACTATTTTTCCCATAATCAAGTTGTTCAACTCCAATATATTGACGTCCAATCTTGTGTGCTACCGCACATGTAGTGCCTGTTCCCATAAAAAAGTCTAACACTATATCCCCAGTATTAGTATTCATTTCTATTATCCTTTTTAAAAGCTTCTCAGGCTTTTTTCCTTTTTTTAAGATTACTCCACCTTCATTAGCTATACCTTGAAACGGAATATCAGTCCATATGTTTGTTAACTGTTCTACTGTAGTGATTTTACCATTAATTCTTCGAACTTTATCTTTGTAAAACAAAATCCTTTGTCCGTTTTTCAAATATATATCTGGATATCCTTCTCTTTTTTGAATAAAAATTTTATCAGGATTTTTCTTTGACAAATCTATCAACCTTTTAGTTTCTTTTCCAACTCCAGAATAATTTGGTACAGCAAACCTAACAATTCTTTCAGGGAATTTTTCAATAAGATCATAAATATTTAACCCATAATTATCCAAAGCTTTTTTAATAGGTATAAACTTCCAATTATCAACTCCTTCCTCATAGTTTTCTATAAATAAAGAATATGCTTTATCATAATCTCTGGGAACATACTGAACATTGTACTTCCACAATTTTTTATCTTTTGCAAAACTAATTATAAAATCAGAAACATTTATTGGTCCTGGATTAATTGATTTATGTCCCGTTGAAGCACTTCTTTTAACTGTTACTAGAGAAATATAATTTTCATGTCCAAAAATTTCATCTAAAAGAATTTGCAAATAAGATAATTCATTGTCATCGATATTAATCCAAATACTTCCATCATCGCCTAATAATTCCTTAGCTACTTCTAATCTATTCTTCATAAAAGTAAGCCAAGTAGAGTGTCTAAAATTATCGTTATACTTAAAGTCATCATTTCCGGTATTGTATGGAGGATCTATATAAATTAATTTAATTTTACCTTTAAATTCTTTTAAAAGCGAGTGTAAAACTAAAAGATTATTCCCTTTTATAATCAAGTTATCAGTTATAGTATCTTCAGGTAGTTCTCTTTTTCTGTTTATTTCAGCATCTCTTCTAAATCCATCAAGAGGATGTTCACCTGCTTTATCTATTTTTTTAAAATTTGTAAATACTTTTGGTTCTAACAATCTATCAATTTCGTCTGGTGCAAGAATCACATTATGAAAAATTTCTTTTCTTTTCTCATCAGATTTTCTCTGGCCACCCTCAAGTACACAATCTTTATAAGGCCATACTAAAACAACTTCTTTACTATTTGCTAAGTATTTTCTATCTTCATTAGCAAGTCCTATTTTATTTTTAAAAACTGTATATGAATCAGGTAAAAATTTTTTATTGTCTATAAAATTCATAAATTTTTCTTTGTCGAAAATTAGTATTCCATCTACATCTTTAAAAAAGTGTTGTTTTATCCTGTCATTCTTAAATAATAACTTAATTAGATTTTCATCCAGTTTAAGTGCAAATTCTACAATTTTATTTTTTAAAAGATTTCCTTCTGAATCCACAAATCGTGGATCTTCCTTCAGGATTTCCTTTATTTCTTCAATTAAAATCACAATATTCCCTCCACAATTTTAAAAATTCAGGTTTAATTTTTTTTGAAATTATTATTATAAAATTATATTTAAAACTACTTATTCTAATAAATTCTAGACTCTAACTTCACACATATCATAAGATTTACTCTAAATTTAGTTTCTTTTTAAATTCCTCTATAAACACGACTTTTGTGTTTTCGTTATAAAACGGTAAACCTATTAATCTATATTTTGCGTTTTCTTTAAACAGAGTATCTTCAATTTCAACATCATATTTTCGCTCAATTTCTTTTAAAAAATCTTCTTTCCATTGATCAGTTTTTATTAGATGTTCTCCTTTTGGTTCAATGAAAAGTTGGTACTGTTCTACTTCATCGGAACCTTCTTTTTTTAAGAATAAGACGAAATCGGGTTCCATTGCTTTTCCATCTGAAAACCTATAAATCTTAAACAGATTCGCATTTCTCAACAAATATATTTCGCTATATTTTTGCCTCAATTCATTTATAATGCCATCAATAAACTTAATGAAAGATTTTTCTTCAGATGTTCCATAATTTTCATCATAGATGTACCAATCTTTATCTGCAAGATTCAATTGTAAATCCGTACGTCTTGCATTACTCATAGGAATTCCATATTCCTGATCGCCATAGTCTCCTACATTTATCTTGAGTTGCTTATCTTTCACAACTTTACTAATCTCTATCGGGATAAATACCTCTGTCCCCTTATACTCAACATAATCATTTAAAATTTCATTTTCCAATTGTAGCAAGACATTAACACATACTTTTAATTTATCATCAGGTGTTAAGTTTTCTAATTTAACCCTTGAACTCGTAATATCAACATTTATTTTTTTCAAAGATTCAATAAATTCATCTGAAGAATTCAACTCAGGAAAGTATTTTTTTAGATTGCTAAATCTATAAAAATCAAGTTTAGCCATAGCTTTTCTTATTATTGTTGTTCCAAAATCACCCAAATTAAATGTTCGAGTAGTTGTTTCAAAAGAATTTCTATTAGCTTTTTCTTCTTGTAAAATTTCTTCTTCCTTTATAAATCCTGTTGCTAACTTATATTTGTATATTCTTTCAATCTTGATATCATCAATAGTTTTAATACCTTTTCTATCAGCTTTAACCTTTTTATTGACAAACAAAAATCCTTTTTTCCAGAATTCGGTATTTTTTATACTAGGCTTTACTCGTAAACGGATTTCCTTTTCCTCATATGGCATAATACCATATTCTTTAAGAGCAGTAGTAATTTCTAGTATGTATCTAGGATTATATCTACTGTGATAATAAAGCTCTTCAATTATTTTTAAAGGATTTTCGGGTTGGTTATCGAATTTTCTCCTAAATGGATCATCATCTTCATTGATTTTGAAAGGATAATATCTTGCACCTCTCCCAATTAATTGTCTTTCTGCAATTGTTGTATTACCAGGAATATATTTACCATCTTTTGTCCATTTCCCATCTCTAGTATCATAAAGTCTAACTATATCAAAAAGATTTAAAACATCCCATCCTTCGTCAAGCATTTTAACGGCAAAAATTGCTCTAATCTCATTGTTTTCATCTTCAAGTGTGTTAAGTTTAATCTGTTTATCCTTATCTATGCTTTCTGAATCTAATAAAATACATTTTTCTTCCGAAAAATCTTCTTTTAATTCCAATATAAGATTGTCTGTTGTTATATTTTCTTTTTCGAAATAGTTAAAAATCTTTTCTAAAACTGTACCGTTAGCATTTGTAATTATATTCTCTATATCTGTCACACTTAGATCATCCATTTTCTTTCTAAATAATTCATAGTTTTCTTTGGACTCCTTAATACTTTTTGATTTAAATAGTATTACAGGTTTTAATCTAATTCCATTTCGTTCTGCTATCTTTCTTCTATATTGGCTCAAAATAACTGCCTGTAACATTCTTTCCCAATTTTCTAAATCGGCCTGTAAAACCTTTACTTCTTTTGAATAACCATCAATTCTAAATTGTTTGAGATCATATTCAAAGATTATCTTATCTTTATATTTGTTAAAAATGTCAGGGTTTTCCAAATCAATTGTAGCAGTATATTCAAGCATTATATTGTCAGGATTTGAATTTAAAATCTGCATAACAGTATATTCCCAGGTTTTTATAATTTCTTCTTCTGTTTTATTCAAACTATTTCTTGTCCAAGCATTTATATGATGAGCCTCATCTGAAATTAAAACAATTTTTCTATCCTTAAAATCTTCAAATGTGATGGAGTTTTCCTTGAAAAGATTTAGTTGACTGTGTAGCCCTTGTATCGTTGTGAATACTATATTTATATCATCTTCGTTAGCTTCATCAAAATTAGAGACTTCCCTTATCTTGATTTCTTTGTCTTCAAATTTAATTTTCTGGTTGAATAAGTATTTAGGGGATGAAGGGTTTAAAAAGTTATCTTTTGTTTTCTCTATTATGTTGGTACTGTTTACAAAAAACAAAAAGTTTCTATAACCTTCATTGTAAAGATACAGCATATCAGCAGCCATCAAAAGTGTTTTTCCTGAACCTGTTGCCATGTTAAATAATAGTTGAGTTGGTTTCTTCCTATTTGGATATTCTTCAATGTAATGGATAAATCTTGCAATTGCTTCAATTTGATAATGTCTCAATTTAAATCGCGGATTTAGATTATCTTCAATGTATTTTGGAATGTCCTTTTTAAGATATTTCATCTCTGATAGAACATCGTATTTCTGACTTAATCTTTCATTTTCATGCATCATTTCTCACCTCATAAAAATCTCTATTTAATCTTTTATCTTTTTCGGATACATTGTGAATAGAATCTTCAATATCACTGTAATTTACATATAAATCATTGTATTCGAGCATTTCAAGAAGAAGTTTCTTTTGTTGATCAATAGAGAGAGATTTAAATTCTTCTATATTTTTATCAAATAACCGTGGATCAATTCTATAACTTAAGAATCCATTATACTTCATTTCCACCCAGATGTTAAGAAGATTTTCTGTTGTTTCTGCATCTCTTATTTTCTCAACATACTCTTCGTTAAGTTTCATAAGTTCCATGTAGACAAAATCGCCGCCACCTTGCCAATTAACTTCTTTGGATATACCAGTTTGATTACCATCAATTACATACTTTAACCTAACCACTGCGCTGTTTTTTCCATAGTCTAATTGTTCTATACCAATGTATTGCCTACCCATTTTATGAGCAACCGCACAAGTAGTACCAGAACCTAAAAAGAAATCCAGTACCAAATCATATTGATTAGTAAAAATTTCTATAATAAACTTTAATAATTCCTCAGGTTTTTTTGCATTTCTTAAACTAACGCCACCCTGACTAGCAACATTATTATATTCTTCATGAAAATCATAAAAATTTGGATACGGTTTCATGGTTATATCTGTAGAAGTGGGTTTCCCCTGAAAATATCCTCCATTTTTTCTTCCTCTTTCAGGTAAATAAAAATATCTATATTTATACATATCATCACCTATACCGGGAACTTTAAACACAGTTCCTGGAGGAAATTTATTTTTTAATTCTTCTAAATATTTAACATAAAATCTGCCACTACTATTTTTTTCTCTAATTGACCCTCGAATGCTTATTTTTTTAAATTTTGTTTCATGGGGTATTCCCTTCTCAATAACAATTTTATCCGGAGTATATACAAACACTTTTTTACCGCCTAATTCAATTACCTCGGGAGCACCAATTTCTTTTACAGAATATATATATTCATCTATATCTTTTTCCTCAATTTTCTTTGGAAATTTTGTTTCAGGAGAAACCCTATAAAACATCAAATACTCTATTACATCGTTAAACTCCTTATCTCCCGTTAAAATTCTATCTGGATGTCTCACCAGAATATTGAACGTACAAAGATGATTGTTCCTGCTAAAAATCTCATCAAGTAAAATCTTCAAATATGCATATTCATGATAACTACACTGAACTGCCAAAATTCCATCTTTTTTCAACAACTCTTTTGCTACTTCCAATCGATTTTTCATAAAAGTCAACCAAGTAGAATGATTAAAATTATCATTATATTTAAATTCATCACTTCCAGTGTTATATGGAGGATCTATATAAATTAACTTAATCTTCCCTCTAAATTCTTTTAAAAGTGAGTGTAATACTAATAAATTGTTCCCTTTTATGATTAAGTTATCAGTTATTGTATCTTCTGGTAATCCTCTTCTTCTGTTTATTTCAGGATCTCTTCTAAATCCATCAAGTGGATGTTCTCCATCTTTATCAATTCTTTTGAAGTTTGTAAACACCTTAGGTTCTAGCAATCTGTCAATTTCGTCTGGTGCAAGAATCACATTATGAAAAATCTCTTTTCTCTTTTCATCTGTCTTTTCCTGTCCTCCCTCAAGTACACAATCTTTGTAAGGCCATACTAAAACAACTTCTTTGCTTTTTGCTAAGTATTTTTTTTCTTCATTAGCAAGTCCTATTTTGTTTTTAAAGGAAGTATAAGAATCTGGGAGAAATTCTTTGTTATCTATGAATTTCATAAATCTTTCTTTATCAAAAACTAATGTGCCGTCTATATCCCTAAAAAAATGTTGTTTTACCCTGTCATTCTTTAATAGAAGTTTAATTATATCTTTATCCAACTTAAGTGCATATTCTATAATTGTGTTCTTCAAAAGATTACCTTCTGAATCTACAAATCGTGTATCTTCTTTTAAAATTTCCTTTACTTCTTCTAATAAGGTCATTCTATTCTCCCCTCCTTATTTTTTCGTCTTCCTTAGTAATTTATATCATATTTCTTTGTAAAAATTCTTAATCTTGACTTTCAGTTTCTTATAACTCATCTTAAATATTATTATAACAAAAAATTACATTTTGCATTTACCTCAAATAGGTAGACACAAAAAGATTAACAAAATTATTTTGTAAATTCATATTTTTTCAACTCTTTCTCTCAATGCTTCATCTTCTTTTTCCTGTGGTGTCCGTAATCACCCCTTTCACTTATTTGATAATATCATTTCCTTATTTTTTCTCCAAATCTTTCAAGGGGTGATTACGCCGAGTATACCACAAAAAAAGAGTATAATTAGTTGTTAGTAAATTGTGAAAAACAGAATATTAGTCTTCATATGTAATAAAGTTTTTTATTATCAAAGTATGTAATAATATATGATTATTACAAAAATAAATAATATTATTCTTTTACGAGTTATGTTTGCAATTTTGTTCAAACATGAATTTTATAACTTGGAAGATTAACATATATTTTCATAAAACTACTTGAAATTGACTTTTTTAGTTCAAACGGAAAGATAAAAAAATAAGAAAAACTTAAAGTCAGATATTTTAAAAACTGTAAAATCCTTTAATCGTGATATCTAACGAAGTCTATAATTTCTTCATATGGTTTAACCACGTCAGCTGTTCTATGGTGTACATCTACTATAAGTGTTCGCGGGGCAAAGATCTGAATTACATCGCCGTCTTTCAAACGAATGGTAACAAGATTCATATAATTTCTAAAATCCTGTATGCCGACGACATTGGCAAGTTTTTTATACTTTTCAAGTATATCGATTATTGTGATATCAACTTTTACTATGTTGTACTTGTGGTGGCGCTCAAAGAGGAACCTTAGTTCATAGGCTTTTTTAAATTCTTCAACAAGCTCTTTGTAGAGTTGTTTAAAATCGCTCATATATTATTATTCACCATGCTAGTATATTATATACCATTTCGAAACCGTTGTTTAGTTATTCTTTATATAATCTCTTCCAAAACACCAAAAAGATATTCAATATCTTCTGTTTAATTATTAAATAATCCTTTGAACTTCAACTTACTTCCATAATTTTTTGATTCTCATGCCTTGTTATTGATTGGTTTTATAATTAATTAAATATCTTAATATTTCAGAAAATCTTAAAATAGAACCAAATTGGTCGCTTTATTTGTCATATTTAACAAGTTTTATTTTTATTTTGTAATACTTACCTTTTAGTTGCTCTATTTTCTCTTGCTTTCAATATAATTAAATATAGTTACAAGAAGAGCAATCCCTCCCCAAACATATAAATCTTTATATGCGGAATTTTCTGCAAGTGGAAATGACATTAAAGCAGCTATGACAGAAAAATACGCCGCAACACGTGGTAGTTTAAAAGCAAATGCACCTGCAAAAATAAGTAATATTGCAATCCATAAACCTCCAGCCCCAGCTACTGCTAAGCTTTCATCTACCAAGTTACCGACAATACTAGCAGTAAATGATTGAAACAAAATAATTAATGCTACTATTATGGAAATAATACCTGAAGCAATTCTCACGCTCTTTCCCCCCAATTTAGGAACCTTTTTTAGGTTTATCAATTTTATTACTTCAAGTATGCTTTCAATAATGTTCCTGTATACAACATTTGTTTAGTTATTTTCCATGTAACTTTCTTTCCATCTATCAATGTTGAATTTGCTATATCAACAGCTTTCGGAAATTCTATAACTAAGTTAAAAACAACATCATCAGGAGAATAAGGTTCTGAATCCAATATCTTTGGTATTTCAAACTCAAATACGTTTCCATTAAAACTAATATTGAAATCAAGATCTTGTAATTCTTTGATTGTAATTGGTTCCCTCATCTGTAAATAATATACATCATAATCAATGTAATCTTTTGTAACAGTTTTTTTGGAAAATACCATTTTTTTAAACAAAGGAGCAAAACCAATCTTAAAAGCTTGAAAATAAGTATTCATTTCATCTTCATAACCAAATGCTGGTATTAAAATAGTTTTTATAACAATTGAATTATCTTCTTTTATTGTCCATGTAGTTTCCATATCTAAACAACCAAACAATACAAATACCAAACTAAACATTAAAAATACCAATACAAACTTTTTCATACCCATCCCCCCATTTTAGGTATTATTTGGTTTAACTATTTCTCTTTAGTCAAGTTATAATATATTTCAACTGCAAGGTCATTATCTGAATATTTTGATAGCACCTCATTTAAAATAAGTTGTTTTTGTGTATCTGTTAATTTACTCCCAACACTCTTGCTAATTTCAACAATTGGTTCTAATGCTATTTCATCTGTGGCCCGAGAACTATAGATAACATGCAAAGTGGAATATGGAGTTTGAATAAGTTTATCAGGATCATTGTGAACATAATAATCAATTAGTACAAAATAAAATTTTAGTAATTCATTAAAATTTGGAATTTGATTTGGATCTATATTACCTCTTCCTATACTTTTGAGAAGTTCTCTAAGTATAACAACTTGATCATACTTAGTTGACACTTTATTTATTACATACTTACTAACTTCTTGAATAGCTTTTTCTTTTTCTTGAATCCAAGGAATAGTCTGAGCTTTGAAATAATAGATAGAATTAATGTTAAAAATAGTATATTTATATTTAATAGTCGAACAATCTAATAGCTGCTCAATCTTATTTAAAGTATAATATGCTTCAGTTTTATCTAATGAAAAAAACTTATCACAAAATTCTTCAATTAATAGCTTTATTTTAAAAGATTTTTCTGAAGTGACTTCTGAAATATTGATTTGGTTTTGTGCTAAGTACTCATCAATTACTTGAATTACTTCTTCTATAGTTATTGAAAACAACATTGAAGAAAATATTATTAAAATCATCAAAAATACCTTCTTCATAAAGATCCCCCTTTAAAGACTATATTATATTTCTTCATTTTCTAAAATGCTATATTTTTTTAGATATTTCATAAATTTTTCTCTCTTGTATAAAAAATAATAATAAGATCATAAATATTCCACAATTCTATAAAGTTTTATCATAAAAAGTTTGTTTGAAAATCCGTTATATAAGCATTAGTTAGTTTATTTAAAATGATTAATTTTTTGAAATTTTTTTAGTTAGCTATAAAAAAATTTTAAAGGCAAAAAGAATAATTAGAACTCAATTTACAAAATCATAGATATCAATTATCAACAAACCATTATTATAATCTGCTACATATGCATAATCTTCATAAGCATAAATTCCTAATGTATTACCTGATGTACCAATATAACCATATTGCTTAGGATTCGTTGGATCACTTATATTAACCACTAATAAACCGTTTTCACCATCAGCAACATATGCAAAATCCCCTAGAACAAAAACATCATAAGCAATTCCAGAAGTATCAAAATGTCCTACTTTTTTTGGCGAAAATGGATTACTTACATCTATTATTACCAGCCCATTTGAACCATCTGCAACATATGCATAATTTCCCAATAGATATACTCCAAATGCTGTTCCATTAGTATCAAATGATCCTATTAATTCAGGAATAGCTTTACTAATATCTAAAATCAACAAACCATTAGATCCATCTGCAACATATGCATAATTCCCAGAAACATATAACTTATATGCATAACCAGAAGTATCAAAATTTCCTATTTCCTGAATATTCGTTGGGTTACTTATATCTAAGACTATTACTCCATTATCATAAGCTGCTACATATGCATAACTTCCTATTACAAAAACATCATAAGCTTTTCCTAATGTATCAAAGTTCCCAATATTAATAGGACTAGCTGGATTACTTATATCAACAATTAACATACCATTTGAATCATTTGCAATATATGCATAATTACCTTCAACAAAAACTCCATGTGATAAACCAGAAACATTCAACCAACCAACTAATTTAGTATTAAATGGGTCTATAGCTTCAAAAATCATTAAACCGTTCAATTCATCTGATACGTATAAATAATTCTCTTTTAAAAAAATGTCATTACTTTGCATTAAATTTAAATGTCTAATAAATTTTGGATTAATCGGATCTTTTACATCTATGATTTCTATGCCATCCGCTCCTTCAGCAATATAAGCAAAACAATTTAATAAATAAACTTTATATGCACTGCCAGTTGTAGTAAATCTTTTTACCTTGACAGGATTTATAGGATTAGTTATATCAATTATTACTAATCCATTTGAATAATCTGCAACGTATGCATAATTGCCTTCAACAAATACATTTTGAGCATATCCAAGAGTATCATAACTACTTATTTCCTGAATATTTGGTAGATTACTAATATCTAATATCAATAAGCCATTACTCCCATCTGCAACATATGCATAACTTCCTGAAATATATATATCTTTCACATAACCTGGGGTATCATAATTTACTAAGGTTTTTGGATGAAATGGATCACTTATATCTATTATTGTTATCCCAGAGGAACCTCTTGCTACAAATAAATAATCACCTGAAATAAAAATTTCTTTATTACTATATGCACAAATTGATGCAATCTTTCTTGGTTCAGTTGGATCTGTAATATCTATTATTAAAATATAGTCACCTTCATTTATGTATGCATAATTGTCTGACACAAATACTTCCGTTACATTATTAGCATCAAAATGTCCAATCTCTATTGGATTCATAATATCTGTTATATCTACAATTTTTAGACCGTAATAACTTGCCAAATAAGCATAATTTTCTGAAACAAAAACTTCATTAACACTTCCAAAATTTTTATAATTATTTACAACATTGGGAATATAAGGATTACTTATATCAATTATTGATAAACCAAACCCTCCTCTTGAAACAAAAGCATAATTATTGTATATGAACATATCATTAGAGTTCTTTAAATTAAAATATTTACGATCTACAATATTTAACTTATAAAATTCATCAAAAACATTTATTTCACATAACCCACTTTCTTTGCCATTATAGATTGCATTCACGTAATATAAATATTCATTTTTGTTTATATCAACAATTTTAAAACTATGTTCTAAAGTCTCACCAATATAAGAATAATAACTTCCCACTTTTTTATAAATTTTAAAATTTGCTGGCAAATCATAATCCCATTTCAATAATAAACTATTATCACTTCTACTATATTCCGCTGATAATGCTCTTACAGGGTCAATATAAGGTAAAATTAAATTATTAATTTCTATAACAATATCATCATTTATTAAAATTTGGATTTCTATCAATTCAGCAGGATAAAGTTCAAAAGAAAATGTTTTTACAACTTTCTTTTTATTATTTAAATCATTTTTATCTGTTAATGTTGCTACAAATGTTACATCCCATACTCCAGGATACAGCTCAGTCACACTAGAAAAATCTGTTTGATTATAATAAAAACTTAAATCAGAAGATTCTAAGTATCCTGAAATTTCAAATTCTGATAATTCAAATTCCTCAATTAATTGATTAGTAATAATTAAATTCACCGTACCATTAGCAAATTTGGTTTGAATAGTTATAAAATTATCACCATATGTCAATTCAACATCAACTTCTCCTAGAATAACTAACTTATTAGATATATCATATATTTCAACTTTTATAGTGTAATTTCCACTAGTAATCTCATCAGTGCTAAAATTTATGTTTTTTGAAAAACTTGTACTATATGAATAAACTACTTTATCGCCAGATAAAATCTTAACAGTCATTTTTGAAAGATCTAAAGTTAAATTAAAGCTTTCAGTACTTTCAATTTTTTCAAATTGACTCTTTTCAACTTCAGAACTGTTATTAAGTTCGGGTGGTAAGACACTTGAAACAAATAGATTTATGCTTTTATTAGTATTTTGATCTATTTTAGAACACGAAGAAAAAACTAAAAAAACACTTACTGAAAAAAAGAGGACAAAATAAAAAAATTTTCTCATAAAAACTCCTCCTCTCATAATAAATTCTATTTAAATTCTAACTTCAACTTCCTTTTAAAGAAAATACTCTAAGTTCATAAACTAAATTTTTTATATTTTAAAATTTAACCGACTTATTGCTTTATTACTTACTTAGATAACGGAAACTTTAAATTATAACTCAAAATTTTACTACAACTATATTATAAAAAGACAACTTGCTTGTTCTTATTTTTCGAAATTCCAACTTTTAACCTAAATATTATTATAACAAAAAATTACATTTTTTTGACAATAAAAATCTTATCTACTTCTCCACTTAAGAACTAAACAGAAAAGTTGTGAGTTATAATAAAGATATGTATGTGGTAAACATCGAAAAAGCTTTAAAATGAAGAAAACGGCAATAACTTTAGAATAACTTCATCGAAAAAATGTAGTTCACAAATCAATAGAGAGCATTGTATTTCACAGGCCAATATTACAAATGTAGAGATAGGTTTCTTGAAGACGAAAAGAAGGTGTGGATAGAAGAACTCATATTTTTCTCCCATCCAGAAGACCCTGATTTTCCATACCATGTAATATTGCCACAGAAAATAGCTTTGTTTACCATACTGCTCCAGTTGGTGAAATTAGATATGTAAAATAAAAAATGATGATAGGTGATACGGTATGGGAACCTATAAGGTTAAATCTCGCATTTTTAGGTTATTTTAGACTCTTAATTCTCTTTGATTAATCTTACCTTGATACATTTTGTATACTTTTATGTACAAAGTGTTCTGCTACACCCTCATGTAGATATTAAATATTATTGCATGCAAGACCAGTTCGCATGAGAAATTTTTTTGGAGGAGAATTTCATGAAAAGATTTGCTATTTAATGGTTGGTTGGTACTGATATTGATGGTAACCCTGTTTTTAAAAGGCAAACTTTAAATCTGAAAAGAATATATAGAATTAAAAAAATTATATGAGCATTTTTAAAACTTCTAGAGAGATTCAGTTAGTTTCAAAAAATGCTTTTGTAGAAAGCATTAAAGAAGGTGTAAATAATGGAATATTTGATTTGGATATTTAGAAAACAATGGAAAAATAAACTGTGCATGTATTAATAAAATTCCAAATGTAAATTTGAATGATTTAGAAATAATTATTAGCCCTGAGTTATGAGAAAAAGGACCAAATAATCCTACAAATGGCGGAGAAAATGGAGGCCCAAAATGAGGAAATGGCACTAAAAACAATGAAACTGTAGAAGAAAAATTATCAAAAATAAGTTTAAAGCTTAATGTTCCTATAGGAAAATTTCGACAGTTGCAAGGATTGTGAATTTCTTAAATAATAAGTTTGAAAATCGTAGAATGAAAATTAGTATTGACATTAGCAATGAGGAAATTAAAAAACGGATATGAAGATAAAATATTAGAAGCATTAACACAATCAAGTATTGAGATAGAAAAAAATAAAGTCTAATTTAAGATCTTAAGTTTTGAAAAAAAATGTTTGCTCTCAATTAGATTATAAAATTACTGAAAATAATAATTCATAAAAAATTAGGTTAATTTTTTAATTTAATTTTTATAGTAATTTTTC
>JACDOA010000012.1 GCA_017656335.1 Thermosipho sp. (in: thermotogales) | reverse complement strand
AAAACTGGTGGCGAGGGACGGAATCGAACCGTCGACACGTGGATTTTCAGTCCACTGCTCTACCAACTGAGCTACCTCGCCACCTTTAAACCTTTTGGTGGGCGCGGTAGGACTTGAACCTACGACCTCATGCTTGTAAGGCATGCGCTCTCCCTCTGAGCTACGCGCCCTTCTTTATTTGGCGCCCCCAACGGGATTCGAACCCGTGCCTCTGGCTTGAAAGGCCAGTGTCCTAGACCGCTAGACGATGGGGGCAAATTAATTAAGAAACCATTAACTATGATATCAGAAATCCTACTTTTGTCAAGCATTTTATTTGTTACTTTTAACTGACAACTTAAAAAATATGAAGTTAAAAGTTTTGATTTTATATGTGATATAATTATTCATGCGTAATTACTTTATTTTTCTCATTTTCGGAGGTTTTAAAATGATTTACGATCCTGAATTTTTAGATAGATATCATGAACTTAAAAGAAAAAGAAGTGTTATTTTTAATATATTGAAAAATATAAACTCCATAAATAGAAATAGCTATAAAATCTTAATTAAAAATCTTGAAGGAAAACTCAAGGAAAAACTTAAGAAAATTGATTTTACATACTTTTCAATGTACACATCAAATTTGTTAAATGGTAAAGGAGCAATTAAAAAGAGACTCGAGACTTTTAATGAATTAGGAATTTCCCCAAATGAAATTGCTGAGATCCTTTTCTGGGCAAATCCTAAAAAATTTCCTTTTCCAAGTTATCAAAAAAGCTATACAAAAGAATTTATAAAATCAGAACTTAAACGTTTAAAAAATTATAATCTCGATGATTTTTTACAATTATACGCATTGGATACATATAAAAAATTCAAAAACAACTTTTTAACTGATATTATTATGGAAATAAATTCTTTAAAAATATACGATTTTGAAAAGATACGCTGGATTAATGAATTAATAAGAGAACTAGATCCTATTTCCAAACAAAAAATCAAAGAAGAAATTAATGTTGATAGATACATTAAAAAAGCTTTATTTTCAAAACCAGTTTCTGAGGTAATTCTTGATGGCAGTAATATTATTCACTGGACAATTCCACCTTCAGTAAATAATATTGAAAAAGTTATCTATAAACTAGCGACCTTAAAAAAATTGTATTTTCCTTTTTATATAGTATTTGATAAAAATGCCAAATACCAATTTAGTAGCTCTATTTTTGAATATCCAAATGTATATTTTTTCTCTCCAGCTGATAAATTTATCATTGATTTAGCGATTTCAAAAAAAGCAAAAATCATTTCAAAAGACAAATTCAGAGATTGGAATATTGATACCAAAAAATACTTATTAGATATCAATATTTAAAATCAATAATCTTCTAAATTCAATTGCATTGCATAAATATCTGGTTCTTCTTCATCTTTGTATAAAGAAAAGAATAAAATACCGTCTCCATATGCAGGATAGAATACATCATAATTTAAATCTGGCGTTAAACAAGTCACAGATCCGCTATTTAAATTCTTTATCCAGATTCTATATATTCCATCTCTATTTGAAGTGAAAATTAAGTGAGTTGCATCCAAAAGTAATGGATCATGTTCGTTATAAAAAGTATCTTCAACAGCATAATTTTCACCATTTACGTTTTTAAATATACCAAAATTTGCACCTTGAAGTGATGTATAGTAAATTTCTCCATTTTGAACATTAGGTGTAAATACCATTGAACCAACGGTATTAATTGTTTCTTTTAAACCTGTTTTAACATTCTTCTTAATCATCATATTACTTTTTTCTGTGTCTTGTATATACACAATATTATCTTCATTATACCAATCAGGTGTATAAGCTGGCATATTACTGTCTGAAATACGCTTGATTTTTCTTGAGTATTCTGGATCATTAAATGGCATAATATAGATATTCCAATAACCATGTAGTGAACCCTGAAAAGCTATTTGTTCTCCATTTGGAGAGAATTTTGGATAATATTCGCTACTTCCAAAAACTGGAATAATATTTATTTTTTGAACATCAATGTCAATATAAGCTATATTTCTATTTCCCCCCAATCTATCAGAGATAAATAAAAACATTCCATTTAAATAATCACCGTACTCATCAATACCTGGATGATATGTTAATCTTAAATAACCCGAAAAATCACGTGTTTTTAATTTATGAAATGCTAACTTTTCTAAAGGGTAATAAATAATCTCCATTAAAAATGTCTTATAAGGCTTATAACCTTCGGGTGAATAAATAGAACTAACAAGATAATCTCCATCTTCATACGTTGCTTTATATACATTATCAGTAGAATTATACGATAAATAAAGGTTAACATATTCATTACATGTAGCTTCCGTAGCAGATTTTAGAAATAGAATCTTTCCATTTTCTATAGTTTCATCAATTAATTTTTTCGCGTCTTCAAAAACCATTTCAGTTCCCGTTCCAATAGAAGTAATCACACCAACAGAATATATCTCATTCAAATCATTTGGAAACAAACTTACAAAAAGCAAAAGCAAAAAAAGAATTAAAATTTTTTTCATTTAATTACACCTCCATATGTTTCCTAATTAATTTTTCCAGTTCGTCAATTTCATCTATTTCAGGATAATCAAGTTTTTTACAAAATAATTCATTCATAATCCTACCAATTACTGGACTTGCGTTTAAATTATACTTTTCTATAACCATTTTTCCAGATACTTTTTCAAGTTTTACATTAAAGACTCTATGTAAATAATCATAAAAATATTTTTGTTCTTCAAAATCAAGATATGCAGACATATGAGCAGCTGTTTCAGAAGTTGGTTTTCCCAAAAATTTATATAACTCTGAAAACTTTGCTTTCTTTTTCACTAAATCTTTAATTATAGAAACTCTTTTTTCAGTCGTTTTTAAATCATCAATGAATTTTTTAGGTATACCATATTTACTTGCAACTTTTATTAATGTTTTTTCATCATAAAACTCTAGTAATACTCTCAAAATACAATAAAACTTATTTATTTTTTCATATATTTTTTCCAAATAAGGTAAAAAATTATACATTCTTTCTAGCTTTTTCTCCATTATTTTCGTATAATAAGTCTTAGGAAAAATATGATTTAGTATTTTTAATTCAGCAAGTCTTTTAATTGCTTTCAATGGCTTTTTTTCTTCCAAAATCTTCTCTAATTCTTGTCTTATTCTTTGACCAGTAACCTTTTCGAGATAACCTTCTTCAAGTGTTTTTTGTAGTAGGTAAAGAGTTTCTTCTTCTATTTTAAATCCAAATCTTTGTTCAAATCGAACTGCTCTTACTATCCTTGTTGGATCTTCAATAAAACTTAGTTTGTGAAGAACACGTATTATACCATTTCTTAAATCATTTCTTGAACCAAAGAAATCATACAGAATTCCGAAATTTCCTAGATTTAATTTTATTGCCATAGCATTAATTGTAAAATCACGTCTATACAAATCCTTTTTTATTGTACTAATATCAACAATAGGTAAATCGGCTGGTCGTTCATAATATTCAGTTCTTGCTGTTGCTATATCTATTCTATAACCATCCTTAAAAAAAATCGATGCAGTTAAAAATTTCTCATATGAAACCATTGTAGCATCTAACTGTTCTTTAACAAACTTTGCATATTCGAGTCCATCTCCTTCTACAACAATATCTATATCAAAATTCTTAATTCCTAATAAAAGATCTCGAACAAATCCCCCAACAACGTAAACCGGCATATTTAATTCTTCTCCATATTCACCCAATAATCTTAATAGGTTTATGAGCTTTCTGGGCAAACGTTCCAACATTATTTTTTTTACATCTTCAGTGTCTTCTTTTCTAGATACAAATCTTATTCTTCTCTCAGAATTTGTCGCACGTAAAAGATCAGATCGAGTAATAATTCCAATTAGAATATTATTTTTGTCTAACACTGGGATTCTTCCAATATCGTTTTCAAGCATAATCTCTTTTACTATCTGAATTGAATCATCTTCATTTACGGTGATTAATTTACTGTTCATAATGGATTTTACTGGCCTATTACCTAAATTATGATTTATCGCTTTATCTACAGCTTTTCTTGTAACAATTCCAACAAGTTTGTTTTTTTCAACAACTGGTAATCCACCGTGTCCTGTAATTTGCATTATTTCATATGCTTTTTTTATCGTTTCATTAGCCAAGATTGTTCGAACTGGATAAGACATAATATCTCTTGCTCTCAATGATGGAGTAATACATTCAGGAAGTTTTTCTTTTAATTTATATATGACTTCATCAATTGAAACATTTTCCAGTGTTGCTGAAGCTGCTCTTTCATGGCCAGACCCATTAAAAAATTCAACTAATTTTCTTATGTTTACATCTGGATTCCTGGTTCTTCCAACAATATACGTTTTTTTACCCATTCTTGTTACAATTATTAGAGTGTCGGCATTAATAAAGTCCCAAAGCTTACTTGTGATAACATTCAAACCACCAATAAATTTTTCTATTTCAGTCTTTGAAATTGCTATTTCATAGTCTCGAACATAAAATGTTTCTAAATTTTCTTGCAATGTTCTCAGTAAACTATTTTGCTCAGCATTCAATTCAAGTGTAGTAAATTCATGGATCAAATCTAAATTTGCACCTTTTTCTAATAAAAACTTAGCCGCAGTTAAATCTAAAGGAGTTGTTGTATTGTATAAAAAATTGCCGGTATCTTCATATATTGCAATTGCAAGTAATGTAGCTTCTTCAGGGGTTAGTGAAATGTTTTTCTTAGCTATCTCATTAACAAAATAAGATGTGATTGCTCCTATTTTAAAACTATTTGTTTTTATTTCCTTGCTTGAATTTTTAATATCTGGATGATGATCGTAAACTATAACATCAGCATTTTTTGAAAATTCCAAGATTCTTTCCCCTACTCTTTTAAGAGAAGAATTATCAACAATAACCAATTTTTCTATATTTTCAATTAGTTCATTTTCTTTTAAAAATTTGAACTCAAAAAGTCTTAAATATTCTTCAAGATTTTTCTGAAATTTTCCACTAACCACAATTTCAAAATCTGGGTTTAACTTTTTAAAAGCAAAAGCTGCAGCAAATCCATCAAAATCTGGATTTTTATGAGTAGTTACAACATTCAAATTATCACTTCCCGCCTTCTTAAGCTATTAATTGTAGCAGTTGTAATTTCAATGTCACCGTCAACTGTAAGAAGGGCATAAAATAATTCATTTTTTCTTTGAAAAACATTTCTTCTCAATTTTTCCACTACCGGTTTCCATGAACCACAATTTATATAGTATTTTGGTTTATTTTTAATGTTGAAAATTTTAAAATTGTTTTTGTGAATATGTCCCATTATAACTCCATCCACATTGCCAATTTCTTTTTCAGATTCGTATCCAACTATGTGATCTTTAACATTAATGCTTCCTGAAAGAATTCTATTAGCCTTTCTTAAAAGATAATCAGTATTTTTAAATTTTCGTACATTCATAGTTAATCTCACCAGAAGTTCACCAAACTTTATTCCACCAATTTTATTTAAAAATAATCTAGAAAAAATACTCAAAAAAGGATAATTACTTTTCATCCATTCTTTTGCTTCAAAGCTTCTCATCATCTTCAGAAATTCTGTTAACCAAGTCTCAAGTAAATCTATACTTAAATCATATGTTTTCACAATTAAATCAAACCAATGAAACAAATCAACTGTTGGTCTGACATTATCATAATCACTTATTACGTAATCAGGAACATATTCTTCAAGCTTTTTATCAAAATTTATCATCATATATCTTACAATGTAATCTCCGAGTGGAGGGATAATCTCACCACTTTTATTGTTAATAGTAAATTTATTAACAGGATCAAATTGATTCCCGTGAATCACAAGTAGATTTAAATATTCATCATAATAATAGGGCTCTATTTCCAAGTTTGGTATTAATTCCTTCAATTTTTCCTGAAGCTTTGAATTTTTTAATAGATAATAATCATGATTTCCAATTACATAATGAATTTTGTTATACTTACCGAATTTTCTTAAAGAATTAAAAACTTTAGGATGTCTTTTTTCTATTTCTAAAATTAAGTCCACATCTAGTTTTTTTACCAATTCTTCAAAATCAATTAATCCAAATTGAGATACTTTTGTTGATTCTAATAATTCAAAACCATCACCAACAATAAATAATTCTATATCATTAAACAATGAAAAATCGTTAATAGTTTTTTCAAAAGCATCATCATATTTAAAATCATCTTTAGCACTACCATCCCCAATATGTAAATCACTTAAAAATAAATATCTTTTCATACTCCACCTACAATTTAAATAATTTGTCAGGCTTAATATAATAAAGCTCAATTTCTTCTATTTGATTTTTATATTCTGCCATAACCCTATCAATTTTTCTTGCGTATCTTCCAGAAATGTGGTAAAGAATTAATTTTTTTATTTTTGTTCCTTTTACTAACTCCACTATATCCTCAATAGTTGCGTGGTTATTATATTTTCTATCTTCTTTATTCAAAAATGTACATTCATGAAAAAGAATTTCTGTATCTTCAATATCTGATTTTTTCAAAAGATATGTATCACCTGAAAAAGTTAAAATTTTACTGTAATACTTTGTTGTAATGAAATCACTTCCTTTGGTTCTAGCCAATTCAGTTATTTCTTCCTGCGAAAGATTTTTAAATTTTTCCTTCAACCTCTTTCTTTCTTCAAATATATGAAATCCTAGACTTTTTTCACTTTGAGTATGCTTAACTCGAAATGCTTTTACAAACTTTTTATTTTGTTTAGAATTCCTCAAGACAACCTCTTCTCCATCTTCAACTGGAAAAATTTTTAAATTAAATCTCAAATCTGAATTGACTTTTTGTATAAAGCTTAAGTACTCTTCTATACCTTTATTTCCTTTTGGATAGTAAATATTTAAATCTTTACCTCGATCCCCCATTGCATTGTTCCTTGTATTAATTAAAGACCAAAGCCCTGATATGTGATCCACATGCCCATGAGATAAAAAAATGTGTTTTATTGCATATACTTTGTTATTCATTAAAGTTGAGACACATTCACCAGCATCAAATAATATTCTTTCTGGTGAATAATAAATCCAAGTCGTATATAAAGCTTTTGAATAACCAATTATGTTCAATTTTAACCCTCCTGAACTACTTCCAATTTAACAATACCAGAAATTCCTCCAGGTAATTTTAATTTGATATCATATAAACCTAATTCTTTTATTGGTTTTTCCAAAATCACCCATTTCTTATCAATTTTATTTCCAGTTGTTTCTGAAATTAATTTTGCAATATCCGCCGAAGTTAAAGCGCCAAATAATTTTCCACTTCCTCCAGCTTTAACCGTTATTTTATACAATTGTTTTTGAAGTTCTTTTAATAATTTTTGACTTTCCTCTTTGATTTGTTTTTCTTTTTCTGCTTTTAATTGATTTTCCTTTTCTATTTTTTTCAATACTTCAGGTGTAGCAACTAGCGCTAATTTTCTTGGAATTAAAAAATTCCTGGCATAACCATCTGAAACATTTTTGATTTCTCCTTTTTTGCCAATTTTAGAGACATCTTTAAGCAAAACTACTTTCATTTTCTCACCTCCGTCCATTAAAAATCACTATTCTATCATTACCACTATAATCTTTTTCAACATTCCAACCTAATTTTCTGAAAAAACCACCCTGATCATGACCTATTTCCAACATCACAATTTTACCAGATAAATCATACTTATTTAAGAAGTTTCTGTAAAATTCTAAGCCATCTTTTCCACCATATAATGCTTCTTTTGGCTCCCAACAAACTTCTGGTGGAAGAATTGCATTATTCTTCACATATGGAGGGTTTGATACAATTAATTCTAAATCGTAATAAATATCTTTAAATGGTTCTAAAAAAGAACCTTTTCTAAGATACAACCTATCTTCCACATTTAACCTTTTGGCATTTAATTTTGTAATTTCGAGAGCTTTTTCCAAAATATCCGTTCCATACCCTATTGTTTGTGTTTCTAAAAGTATGCTTATTATTATTGCTCCACTTCCAACTCCAATTTCGGCAATTTTTTCTAATCTGTACTTTTTAATGTATTGAATAGCAATTTCTACCAATAATTCCGTTTCTTGCCTTGGAATCAATACACCTTCTTCAATATAAAACCAATTCTTGTAAAATTCTTTCCCCTTAACAATATATTGAATGGGATAACCGGTCTTGCGTTTTTCAATTAACTCCATAAATTTTTCATCATCAATTTCAAAATTAGGATGTGCAATTATAAATTCCTTTGTCTTTCCAGAAATGAACTGAATAATAATATGGGCTTCCAAATCAGGAAGCCCATGTTGTCTTGATATTTTAATTGCTTCTTTAATCCTCATATTCCCAGTTGTGCTCTAACATCTGGATCAATTCTATCGGGTGTCCAAGGAGGATCAAATGTTAATTCAACTTTAACATCATTAACTCCTTCAATTTCTTTAACCTTTGTTTCTGCTTCCTGCAAAATCATTCCCGCCAATGGACACATAGGAGTAGTCATTGTCATTAAAACATTGACGTTACCTTTTTCATCAACCTGCACATCGTAAACAAGTCCTAACGTTACCACATCTAATCCTATTTCAAAATCAATAACCTCTTTCAACTTATTCCATACCATTTCCTTTGTTAATTTCTCCATCAACTCACTCCTCTCGAGCTAGTATTTCAATTTCTCTGTAAAATTCTCTAGCAATAGCATTTGACTTTTCAAAATCAGGACCTTCAACTAAAATTCTAATGACCGGTTCTGTTCCAGACGGTCGAATTATAACTCTATAATCTTTTATTTTTTTCATCTTTTCGAAAATTCTTTCATTTTTATAAACATTTTTATTACTTACTTTAATGTTTAACATAACTTGAGGATAATCAGGGATTTGGCTTGAAAGTTCAAATAATGATTTACCCGATTCAACCAAAACTTTTAAAACTTCCAAAGTTGTAATCAAACCATCACCTGTTGTTGAACGATCAAGAAATATAATATGCCCACTTTTTTCACCACCTAAAACATACCCATTTTTCAACATTTCATGCAAAATATATCTATCACCTACTTTTGTTCTAACTATTTGTATTCCTTTACTCTTCAAATAATCTTCAAGCCCCATATTTGAAAGGATAGTAAGAACTACAGTATCTTTCAACAATCTATCTTGTTTTTTCATTTCAAATGCCGTAATTCCCAAAATTTTATCACCGTGTACCTCTTCACCAGTTTCATCTAAAAAAATACACCTGTCTCCATCTCCATCGTACAAAACAGCAATTCTATCTTTTTTCATGTATTTTTTTGCATTTTCCGGATGAGTTGAACCGCAATTTCGGTTAATGTTAAAACCATCTGGTTTATTATTTACAACTTCTACCTTTGCCCCAAAACTTTCTAATACCATTGGATTCAATTTAAAAGTTGCACCATTAGCTACATCAACTACTAATTTTATACCACTTAAATCTAATTTGGGATATAAATCATGAATGTAATTTATATACTCTTCAACCGCTAATTTATATTCAAATACTTTTCCAATTTTCTTGTAGTCTAAATATTTTATGTCTTTCATTTCCTTTTCAATTTTTTCTTCAATTTCATCTGGAAGTTTATAACCCTTCAAAATTACTTTTAAACCGTTATATTCCGGAGGATTATGAGAAGCTGATATCATTATTCCTGCTGAATCTTCCAGTTTTGTAATCAATGCCAAAGCTGGGGTTGACATAACACCACATCTATAAACATCTAAACCTGAGGAAGTTAAACCGGCAATCAAAGCAGCTTCAAGCATATCACATGAATTTCTAGTATCTTTTGCTATAAATACCTTTTTATCAACAAATTTACCAAGTGCATTTCCCAACCGAAAAGCTAATTCCGGGGTTAAAAATTCATTAACCATCCCTCTTATCCCATCTGTTCCAAATAAATTCATTAATCAATCCTCCCTAATTTTTTGAATATAAACAGCATCTTCACCATCAATTTCATAAACTTTAACTTTTATGACCTCTTTATATTTCGAACTGGGTATATTTTTCCCAACATAATCTGGACGAATAGGGAGTTCACGGTGCCCTCTATCAACCAAAACAGCTAATTGAATAGAACTTGGTCTTCCTCGATTTGTGATTGCATCCATAGCAGCTCTAACAGTTCTGCCGGTAAATAAAACATCATCAACCAATATAACTTTCTTATTGTTTAAATCAAAACTTATATCACTTCTATCATCAATACTTTTTTTAGCATCATCTCTAAAAGGACCAACATCCAAACTACCATATGGAATTTTAACTTTTTCAAAAAATTCAATATTCTCTACGAGCCTTTTTGCAAGATAATACCCTCTTGTTAAAATTCCAACTATAACTAAATCCTGAGTGCCCTTGTTTTTTTCAAGGATTTCATGGGAAATACGAATTAAAGATCTTCTAATGTCACTTTCATCAAGAATCTTTATCACTAAAATTTCACCTCTATTATAACATCATAGCCATATGGATGATTTTCATAGTTCATTATTAAATTTGAAATTGAGCTACTTACATTATCAAAAGAATAAAAACCTCTTACATTAACTTTGAAGGCTCCTATTTTTAATAATACAAATCCTCTAACTTTATTTATAAACGCACCCACTTTATTATAATACTCTGGAGACCAATACCCTCCAAAAGAAATAAAATCAAAATCAAAAGAACCGCCTAAATCAAATTTAAAATATTCTTGTTTGATATAGTTAAAACTAGAATAAAAATCAAAAACATTAAAATCAGCAGTTAAATCAACACCAACATTCCCCTTAAATAATTGGCCGGGATATTGAGAATATACAGAAAAATCTTCTAAGAAAGCTCCTAAAATTACATTATCAAATATTTTTCCACCAAATCCTAGTCCAACATTAATTAAAAACATACTTGTTGCAGAATCAGAATAATTAACTAATTTAAAATCCCCGCCCCAATAATTTGTATCATTACCACCACTTATTGCATAACCAACTTCATTAATGTTTTGGGTGCTATCTTTTGAAGCTAATAAATAAAATCTTCCTGTCATATTATCTTGAACTTCATTATAATACAAACCAAAATTTGTAACCCAACCATAGATTCCCCCAAAATAAGTTCCATATTGAGCGCCGAAAACATTGTTTTGATCTAAAGAAAATGCAGGATTGGAAACATATCTCATACTAAAAGCAAAAATGGTTAAAACTAATAAACAAATAATAACAAGTTTTTTAAGCATAATTTTTCAAAACCTCCCCTCTCAATTTTTCAAAACTATCATTCTCAATAGATTCTCTTATCTTTTTACTTAAGTCCATCATAAAATGTAAATTATGAATAGTTAACAAAATTTGTCCTAAAACTTCCCCCCGATCAAATAAGTGCCTTATATAAGATCGTGAAAAATTTTTACACGTATAACATGAACAGCCATCCTCAATCGGAGTTTTATCAAATTTAAACTTAGCAGCTCTAACATTCATTTTCCCATTCCATGTTAATGCTTGTCCGTGCCTACCCACTCTTGTTGGAAGCACACTATCAAAAATATCAATTCCATTATGAACTAAATCTACGATAAGTTTGGGAGAACCTGCTCCCATAAAATACCTTGGTTTGTTTTCTGGCAATAATGGTGCTGTAAATTCTGTCATTTTCAAAGTAATATCATATTCTTCACCAACACTTAGTCCCCCTATTGCAAAACCATCAAAAGCCATACTTGTTATTTCTTTTGCGCTTCTTTCACGTAAATCGTAGAAAAATGCACCTTGAACAATCCCAAAAATTGCTTGATCAGAAAGTTGTCGAATTTTCTTTAAACTTCTTTCAGCCCATTTTGTAGTTAATTCCAAAGCTTTAACAGCATTATCATAATCAATCCCAGGTTCTGCACAGTAATCAAAAGCCATTACAATGTCAGAAGCAATTGCATGTTGAATTTCCATTGACAACTCTGGAGTTATAAAGTGTTTACTTCCATCCAGTGGAGATCTAATAAAAACACCATCTTCTGTTATTTTTCTTCCTTCTCTTAAACTAAAAACTTGAAAGCCACCACTATCAGTTAAAACCGGTTTTTTCCAATTAATAAAATTGTGAATTCCCTCATGAAATTTTAAAACATCCAAACCAGGCTTTAAATACAAATGAAAAGCATTGCCTAAAATAATTTGAGCACCCACTTCTTCTAGATCTCTTGGAGTCATTAGTTTCACATTTGCATTTGTCCCTACTGGCATAAAAGTAGGGGTTTCAACCACCCCGTGCGGTAAATGTATCCTCCCTCTTCTAGCTTTTCCAGAGACTTTTAAAACTTCAAATTTCAAACTCATTTTCTTTAATCCACTCCCTGATTTCTGAGTACAATCCTTTTACTTCATTTTTTAATTCCTGTAGCTCTGTAATATATTTTTCAACAAATTCCTTATCTTTGATGGATTTCAAATTAATCAAGACGTTATACATTGAGATTCTAAAGGCAGCTTTCGCAAGTTCACTTGCGGAATATGCATCAGAAATAGCGTTTTTATTACCCCACTTACTGGTAATTCGGCAATATTTCAAAATATTCCTTGCCTCTCTTGCAAGTTCAAAAGGAACATCAGCAGCTTCTTTCAAAGATGATTGAACAAGTTCCTCTCTTTTTGGGTCATCTTTAGGTAATTTAAAAGCTTTCATTACTTTATCAAAAGCTGCTATGTCTTTTTCAGCAATTTCTTGTAGTTTATTTCTCGAATATTCCATATTTTCCAAAACTTCTTCCATGATTTCTTGATAATCAGAATATTTTTTCTTCCCTATAGTTAAATTTGCAACCATTTGGTTTAAAGAAGCTGCTAAAGCTGCTACAACTGCACCAACGGCACCTCCACCAGGTACCGGACTTTTTTCAGCAACTTTATCACAAAACTCTTTAAGAGTCATATTTTTTATATCCATTTTATCACCCCTTACTCACCAAATTTATAGTGCTTTTTCACTGGAGATTTTACTTTCCATTTACATTTTAATCCTCTTGGAAATACAACTAAATCTCCTTTTTTAATTTTGTATACCTCTCCATCTTCTGTTTCAACTTCAACTTCACCTTCAATAAAATAACAAGTTTCTTTTTCATCATAAAACCAGTCAAATTCTGAAATTTCTTTTGTCCATATAGGCCAATTTTTTACACCTAACTCTTCTAAATCATTATCTGATGGCTTAATAATTTTAATTTTCATAAAAAAACACCTCCAAAATAATTATAGCATATTATTATCAATTTTTTCTATTAATAAAGATAAAAAATATCCAAAAATTGCAACTAATATTCCCAAAAATATATTACCTTCACCATGGAAGAAAGGAAATATAGGATACAATGAACCAATAATCAATCCAAACACAAAATTATCAATAAAATCTTTATTTTTATGCAAAGCCCATTTAATTAAGCGAGCAATAAAATAAATACCAACTATAACACCTGAGCCAAGAATTAATAGAACTTTAATATCAAAATTACTTACTGCTGAAATTGCCTTATCATAAATTCCCAAAATCAATAACATCAAAGAACCACTTAAACCTGGCACAATCATAGCTGCACCACCTAAAAAACCACCAAAGAAAATTTTAAAATCCGAAACTGTAGTACTGTGAGGAAGAAAGTTAGGAATTAAAACTAAAATTATCCCCATTAAAGAAGGCAAAAGCTTAAATTTGATTTTATTCTTTAAATAAAAAATTGAAGCCAAAATAAGTCCAAAAAACAAAGAGTACATATAAAAAGGATAGTTTTCAAGCCCAAATTCAAAAGCTTTTGCTCCAGAGAAAATTGAAATTAAAATTCCCAAACCAACAAACAACAATACTCTCAATCCTTCTTTTTTAAGCTTAAACAGCTGAGTAATTGATATTATTAAATCATTGTAGATGCCTGCAATAACAGCCATTGTTCCTCCACTAATACCTGGAACCAAATTCGCTAATCCCATTAATATGCCTCCTAAAATATATCTGAACAAATAAATCACCTCCTTTAATAGTATAACTTAAAACTATTTTCAAGTAAATTTAAAGTTGCAAAAATCAATTTTTATGGTAAAATGAAATACGGATTTAGGAGAGGTGGCCGAGCGGTCTAAGGCGCACGCCTGGAGAGCGTGTGACGCCCGCAAGGCGTCCGTGGGTTCAAATCCCACCCTCTCCGCCAGAAAAACAATTACCGGGACAGCAGTCCCGGTTTAATGTTTATTAACGAGGTGAAATTATGAGCAACAAACAAATTATTGAAAAAGTATATGATTTAGCAAAAAACGTTGTCAAAAAATTTAACTTGGATTTATTTGATGTAAAATATTATAACCAATCTGGTAAATGGATCTTAGAGATTGTTATTGATAATCCATATGATTATGTAAGTACTGTAGATTGTGAAAAAGTTTCTAGAGAAATTGAAATTGAGTTAGATGCTCTAAATATTATACCTAAACGATACTATTTAACTGTTTCTTCACCAGGTTTGGATAGACCTTTAAGAAACTTAGATGATTTTAAAAGATTTAAAGGTCATAAAGCAAAAATTATTACTATAGATAACAAAATGATTATTGGACAAATTATGGATATTCGTGGTGAAGAAATAATTATTATCTTAGAAAATGGGAACAATGAAAAAATTAATTTTCAAAGTATTAAAAAGGCAAATTTAGAAATTGAATTTTAGGAGGGATTTGAATGAATTTAGATTTTTTAAGAGCTTTGGAGCAATTGGAAGAAGAAAAAGGTATTAAAGTAGATGAAATTTTACCAGCAATTGAAAAAGCTCTTGTTAGTGCATATAGAAAAGATCATGGTGGTGAAAAAAATGTTGAAATAATAATCAATAGACAAACTGGTGAAATTGAAGTTTACCAACTTTTAGAAGTAGTTGATAAGGTTGAAGATGAAAAAAAGCAAATTTCATTAGAAGAAGCTTTGAAAATAAAACCAGATACTTTTGTAGGAGATATTGTTAAAAAAAGACTGAATATTAAAAAATTCGGTAGAATTGCCGCACAAACTGCTAAACAGGTTTTAATTCAGAAAATAAGAGAAATTGAAAAAGAAAAGCAATTTGAAAAATATTCTGAATTAATTGGAAAAATTACTACTGCTGAAGTTATTAGAGTTACACCTGACTGGGCAGATATAAGAATAGGAAAACTTGAAACTAGGCTTCCTAAAAAAGAATGGATACCAGGAGAAGAAATTGAACCCTCTTCGCTAATAAAAGTTTATATAAAGGACGTAAAAAAAGATAAAAAAGGGCCAAGAATAATGGTTTCAAGAGTTTGCGAAGAATTTGTAAAAGGGTTATTAGAACTTGAAGTCCCTGAAATTGAAAATGGTATTGTGGAAATAGTTAAAATTGTTAGAGAACCAGGGATCAGAACAAAGGTAGCTGTAAAATCCAATAATTCAAAAGTTGACCCAGTTGGAGCATGTATCGGAGAGGAAGGCGTTAGAATTGCAGCCGTTTTAAAAGAACTTAAAGGTGAAAAACTTGATATAATAAAGTGGTCAGAAGATCCAAAAGAATTTATAGCAGCAGCTTTACAGCCTGCAAATGTAATTGAAGTGGAAATTTTAGATTTTGAAAATAAAGCTTCTCGTGTAATTGTACCCCCAAACCAATTATCATTAGCTATTGGCAAAGGTGGACAAAATGCAAGACTGGCTGCCAAATTAACAGGTTGGAAAATTGATATTAAACCTATCATGAATATTTAAGGAGGATAAACAGTGTATATTGAAGCACTTAAAAAGGAATTAAAAGATAAAAAATATAGAATGACACCTCAGAGAGAACTTGTTTTAAAAGTTTTTATAGACAATGAAAATGATCATCTTGGAGCTGAAGATGTCTATAGAATACTATTTTCTAATAAACATTCTGTAAGTAAAGCAACTGTATATAGAACAATCGAACTTTTAGTTGATTTTGGTTTTCTGAGAAAATTAGATTTTGGAGAAGGAATTTACAGGTATGAACTTGCTAAAAAAAATAAAATGCATCATCATTTTATATGTAAAATTTGCGGAAAAATTTATGAAATTGAAGAAAAACATCTTGATATTCTAAAAAAAGAATTAGAAAATCAAGGATTTGTATTTGAAGATTTCGATTTTAAAATATATGGTATATGTCCAAAATGTAATAAAAAAACAAAGAAAAGGATTGAAAATAAAAAGTAAGAAATTATACCACTAGGTAAATGTGGAAATAATGAAAAGAAATATGTTATTTTATCGATTATTACAGTAAATGGTACAGAAATAAACAATATAAATTCTGTAATAAAATGAAGATTCAATAAATAGAATAAAAACGCCGTTGATATTAAAATCAACAAGATTTGAATTGGCATAATTGCTATGACACTACCTATAATTGAGAAAATATTTACCGCAGAAAATAAAGATAAATATGGAGCGCTTCCCAAAAAGGCAGCAATTGGTTTTAAATATTTATTGTTCACACTTACAATACCAAGTGTACTAAAAAAACTCATATAAAAAGAGAGCGAAAAAACTAACGAAGCATCAAAAATCAAAAACAAAATACCTATCGCACTTAAAACATCTATTTTAGAAAACTTTAACCCTATTGATTCTAAAATTACAAGAGCAAAAAGGTAAGTAAAAGCTCTTAAAGCTGGTAAATTTAAACCAGTTCCAACAATAAAAAGCAACGGAATTATTAATGAACTTATGTTACCAACTTTTTTGCTAAAACCTAAAATTGAAAATAACAGCAACGAAAAACTAAATAATAATGAAACATGTGCACCTGATATGCTAAAAAAATGATATAAACCACTATTATAAAAATAATCCTTTTTTATTTTCCCTCCAAATAAACCATATAATACTTCATTATCTTTTAAAAAAGAATTTCTAAAACCTTCTGCCAATAAGTAAATTTTTCTAAATAAATTAGGAAATGCAGGTGAACACATCAACCCGCTTTTATCTAAAATTACTTTTGGATATTCAAAATTCCTAGTTGTTATTTTGCCATAATAATAAACAATATCTCCAATTGGAATCTCATCATAAATACCTACTGATAAACCTAATATTCTCCATTTATTGTTATAAAATATTTTCCCACTTACAAGTGAATAGTTATCCTTTGTTTGAATAACACGGCCAACAAACTCAAATTCGCCTGATACAGTTATTCCACCGATGTAATTGACAATTAATACAACTGATAATCCCAGGAACATAAGTGGTTTTTTATAAAACACTAAAGGTAGTAAAAGTAAAAATCTTGGAATGGAAAAAATAGGGGCAATTAAAGCCCCTAAAATTGTTAAAAAGAACCATAAAACAATCATTTATGCTCCGTATTTTTCTAACCTTCCTGAATAAGCCAAAGCTAATGGCATAACATCAATAGCGTAAATAGTTCCAAGAGTTCCTCTTGCGCATTCAAATTCATTATATGCTTTTGACAAGCCTTTTCTAGTAAATTTAGCTTTAATCATTAATGGAACAGGATGGAAAGAATGGCCTTTCATTAGACATGGCGTTGAATGATCTCCAGTTACAATTAAAACATCGGGATTTAATTCCAAGAGTAATGGAAGAGCTTTATCAACCTCTTCAATAACCTTAACTTTATTATCAAAATTACCATCTTCACCATAGGAATCGGTTTTTTTCACATGAACATAAAAGAAATCAAAATCATTCCATTTTTCTTTTAATGTCTTAAATTCATCTTCAACTGTTTGCCCTGTTTTTACAACATTCATCCCTACTAGCTTTGCTAATCCTCTATACATAGGATAAACAGCTATTGCTGCGGCTTTAAGTTTAAAAACATTTTCAAAATTAGGAATGTCTGGATATTTAGAAAATCCTCTAAAAAGTGCAAAATTCATTTTTGACTCATCTTTTAAAACATTTTTTATTTCATCTAATAATTTGTTAACTATTCTTGCTGTCTTTTCAGAACTTTCATCCAATGCTTGTGTATATTTTATTGGTTTTCCTTCTTTTTGAGGATCTGCATCTTCCAGCTTGTCTCCAAGGTTATCTCCTGTTAATTTCAAAACAAAACGGTGTTCTTTTCCTGGATAAAATGTTATTTTCACATCCTCTATTTGTTTAATCTTATCATTTAACAATGAAACAATTTGGGCACTTTCTTCTGAAGATGGTCTACCAGCACGCCTGTCTACAATGATATCCCCTTTAATTGTAGCAAAATTTCCTCTTGCAACAACATCTTTTTCACCAACTTCCACATCAATTCCTAAAGCTTCTAAAATACCTCTTCCAATTTGATATTTTATTGGATCATAGCCAAAAATTCCTAAATGACCTGGACCACTACCAGGAGTAACTCCAGGTAAAACTGGTATTGTTTGTCCTAAATCACTTTCTTTCACCAAAGCATCTAAATTAGGAGTATTTGCCTTTTGCAAAGGAGTTAAACCATCCTCGTTTGGAATATCACCAATTCCATCCATAACTAACATTACTATTTTAGAATTATTTGGTGATATTAAATCTTTTAAAAATTCTTGTCTATCAAACATTTTTACACCTCCTCTTTATTTTTTCGAAATCTAATATACAAAAACATTATTATCCCAAAAATGAATAAAATGATACTTACTAGTTGGGCAACGCGAATTTTTCCTAAATATAAACTATCAGTTCTTAAAAATTCAATCCAAAATCTATTTATCGAATATAAAATAAAGTAAAGAGCTGTGGTTTCTCCGTGATTTTTCTTTTTCAAATCATAATTATAAAGAATTAAAAAAATTAAAAAATCAATAATACTTTCGTACAAAAAAGTAGGATGAAACTTTGAAAAGCTTTCATAACCAGGCATTCTATTTGAAGGTGGAACATACATACCCCACGGCAAATTTGTAGGTCTACCATATGCTTCATAATTAAAAAAGTTTCCCCATCTTCCCAAAGCTTGTCCTAGAGGTAAAACACTTGAGAATAGATCCAAACCTTGTAAAAAGCTAAAAGAACAATCTTTTCTTAGTCTTGTATATAAATATGTTGAAATAATTGCTCCAATAATTGCTCCATGAATAGCCAATCCTCCATGCCAAATCTTAAATATTTCGGATGGATATTTCGAATAAAAATCCTTCCACATAAAAATAACATAATATATTCTTGCACCTAGTATTCCAGAAATGATACCCCAAAATAGTGCTTCATCAAGATGCTCAGGATTGATTTTGTAAATTTTCAAACGTCTTCTCACAAGGATATATCCTAAAACAATGCCACTAACAATTAAAGTGCTATACCATCTCATTTCAAAAGGACCTTTTTTAAAGATGTATCTTTTAACAATTATCTGGCCATTAAAGACTTTTGATAAAAAAATCCCCACAAAAATTACTACAAGAACTATCAACAAAAACCAAAGTAATTTCTTTTTCATTTACATCTCTCCTTTAGATAATACCCCTGTGCTTTATAAAACTGTATAAAATTATCCAAGTACCAAACATAACCTTAAAAAATATTAAAACATTTAAAACCACTATATTATTTGTACCAAGGGTTTTTAAATAACCCAACAAAACAAAAATAGAAAAAATGTAAATAAACAATAAGAGAAGTTTTTCTAACAATTTCACTCTTAATTGGCGAAAAAGATATTCAAACTCGCTCACAGTAGTACTTAAAGCATACAAAAGAAGGGCAGTTCCACCAGCTACCCCAGCAGAAAATCCCCCGCCTGGAGAAACATGCCCTGAAAATGCAAGGTAAAATGAACTTAACATTACAAAATAACTTAAAAATCTCAATAAAATTCTAACGTGATTTTCATGAAGAATTATACTTTTAAGTTCAATCGAAAAATTGAATATTAATACGCCCAAAGCAGCTAATGAAAATATCAGAACTTCGAATATTGTATCATAAACTCTATTCTTTAAATATATTTCAGTAACATAATTATCAACATTACCCAACATTGAAAAATCTATTGAATAATTAGAATTCTCAAATAATGTGAAAAGTAAAAGAAAAAATAAAAGGACGATCGAACTGTATTTAATAACCTTTATCCATACCATATCAATCTAAAATCCTCCGTTTTAAAAACATAAATGTCCCTAAATCCAGATTCTAAAGCCTTTTTTGCCATTTTTAAAGCATTTTTAAATGAAGCTACAACCAGTGCATCATAATTAACCGGTGTATCCAAACTTACAACAGGAATTCCTTCAATTCGAGAATTAACTTTCGAAATATCGTCATCAATAAAAACTGATATATCAAACCCTTTATTAACTAATAACTGACATAATGTTTTTCCTACTAAACCTGCACCGTAAATAGCAATATGTTTTTTTCCTTTTAATTTTAAAAGTATATTTTCTAAATGTGAATCTATCTTATTAGATAAAGATACTATGTCATTAAAAAATTCCAATCTCATCAAATTTAATTCTGAAATACCTTCGGGGGTGAGATTATATTTCGCTCTTTTACCAACTTTTGAAATAGAAACCATTCCTTTGCTTTTCAATTCCGATAAATATTTATTAATCAAAGAAGGAACTATTCCTACTTTTAGAGATAATTGTTTCTGTGTTATATTTTCATTCTCAAATATCATTTCTAAAATTAACATTTTTCTGAAATAAGGTGATGGTTCAAAAAATTTCAAATTATCAATTTTTATCACCGTTTCACTCCTTTCGATAAAGATTATAACATAAATTATGTTATAATCTCATTAAAGGAGGCGAAATTTATGTTTATTCGCGTTACTTTAGGGCAATTAAACTCCATTCTTGGCGACTTTGAAAAAAACGTTGAAAAAATATTAAAAACTCTTGACCTTGCTGAAAAAAACAATTCTGACTTTGTTATATTTCCAGAATTATTTTTAACAGGTTATCCACCCGAAGATCTAGTTCTACGTACATCATTTTTGAAAAAAAACGTTGAATATTTAAATTATATAGTAGATTATTCTAAAGGAAAAAATGTTGTTATTTTGGTTGGTTTTATAGACGTAGAAGACGATGCCTTTAATTCCGCTTCTATTATCCATAATGGAAAAATACTTGGAAAATATCACAAACACCTTTTGCCAAATTATAGTGTCTTTGATGAAAGACGTTATTTTAAACCTGGCAAAAAGATAATTTTGATCAATTATAACAATATTAAAATTGGGATTAATATATGTGAAGATATCTGGAGCCCATTGGGACCGTTGCATTATCAAGTAACAAATGGCGCACAACTAATATTAAATCTTTCTGCTTCACCTTATTTTGTTGGTAAAAGAGAATTGAGAAAAAATTATTTATCTAAAAAATCATATGATTACCATTGTCCAATTGTTTATTGCAATTTAGTAGGAGGGCAAGATGAAGTTATTTTTGATGGTGGTAGCATTGTTACTAATTCTGAAGGAAAAATCATTTTTGAAGGAAAACCTTTTGAAGAGGAAATCTCAGTTGTAGATATACCTATCGAAGAAAATTTGAGAACAAATTTGCATGATCCTAGAAGAAGGTACATTGAAGTTATTGAAAATCAAAAAATTGTTGAAATCTCCATAAAATCAGAAATTGAAAAAAAGGAAAAAATTGAAAGAAAAAACCAAGAATATAATCTTGAAAAAGAAGAAGAGATTTTTAAAGCTTTAGCACTGGGATTAAAGGATTACACAATTAAAAATAATTTTTCAAAAGTTATAATTGGATTAAGTGGTGGAATGGACTCTTCTTTAGTTGCTGCAATTGCTGTTGAAGCGTTAGGTTCCGAAAATGTCATTGGAGTTTTGATGCCTTCTATGTACAGTTCTAAATCAAGCATTGAAGACGCTGTAAAATTGGCTGAAAATTTAAAAATAAAATATTATATAATTCCTATAAATAATATTTTTTATTCATATCAAAATGCCTTTTCTGAGATTTTTAAAGGCTTAAAAGAAGATACTACTGAAGAAAATTTACAGGCAAGGATTAGAGGAAATATTTTAATGGCACTTTCAAATAAGTTTGGATATTTAGTTTTGGCAACTGGTAATAAAAGTGAAGTGGCAACTGGGTACGCTACTTTGTATGGAGATATGGTAGGTGGACTATCTCCAATTAAAGATGTTTATAAAACAGAAGTATATAAAATAGCAAGGTGGTATAATAAAAGCAAAGGCAAAGAAATTATTCCTGAAAATGTTTTTGTAAAAGCTCCTAGTGCAGAACTTAAACCTAATCAAAAAGATGAAGATTTTCTTCCAAAATACGAAATATTAGATGAAATTTTAAAACAATATATTGAAAAAGAGAAATCAGTAAATGAAATATCTGAAGAAGGTTATGAGCTTGAAACAGTAAAATTTGTTGCAAGATTAGTGGATAAAAGCGAATACAAAAGAAAACAAGGTGCACCGGGAATAAAAATTACAGAAAGATCCTTTGGAAAAGATAGAAGAATGCCTACTACAAATAAATACAAAGAATGGTAATTAATATAAAATTTGGTGGTGGTATTAATGATAAGAATCGGAGCTCACATGCCCATAGGTGGAGGATTTAAAAGGGTTCCAAAGGAAACAATTGAAATAGGAGGAAATGCTTTTCAAATTTTCCCCCATAATCCTAGACAATGGAAGGCAGGATTCCCCAAAGAAGATGATGTATTAGAATTTAGGAATAGAATAAAAAAATATAATATAGAAACTGATTCAATGCTAAGTCACAGCGGATATCTAATTAATATTGCAAGCCCTAAAGAAGATAATTGGAAAAAATCTTTAGATTTATTGATTAAAGAAATGGAAATTTGTAGTATTTTAGGAATAAAATATTTAAATATTCATCCTGGGAGCCATTTAGGGGCTGGTGAAGACAAAGGAATAAAAAAAATAGTAAAAGCACTTAATATTGCACTTGAATCCGAAAAAAATACTTTTATTCTTCTTGAAAATGTTGCACAAAAAGGTGGAAATATTGGGTATAAAATTGAACATTTAAAATTTATTATAGACAAAGTTAAACAACCAGAAAGATTAGGTATAACAATTGATACATGTCATGCTTGGGATGCCGGATATGATATTGTTAATAAATTGGATGAATTTTTAGATAAAATAGATAAGCTAATTGGCTTAGAAAAGTTAAAATTTATTCATCTTAATGATTCTAAAAATGAACTTGGTTCTAACAAAGACAGACATGAAAACATCGGAAAAGGAGTAATAGGTGAAGAAGGTTTAAGAAAATTTTTAACTCATGAGATTATTTTGACAAAACCTTGGATTCTTGAAACACCTGGAGATAATGAAATACATAAGCAAGACATTTCTAAAGTTAAAGAAATAATAGGAGTGATCTAAATGAAAATTGGTCTTGCCCTTGCAGCTGGTGGAGTTAAAGGGTTTGCTCATATTGCAACGCTTAAGTTACTTGAGGAATATAATATAAAGCCGGATATTATAACTGGATCATCTGCAGGAGCAATTATAGCTGGATTATATGGTTTATATGGCAATAGTAAAAAAGTATATGACAAATTTTCAAACGCTGTAGAAAAATTCCTTCCTTCATTTAATAAATATACAAAAAAATTGAACAAATCAGCTGGTTCATGGGGAATTTTGCAACGTTCATTAGTTCCAATTGAAGATTATTATCCCTTTTTTAGATATCTTTTTGGAAAGAAAAAATTTAGCGATTGTAAATATCAAATTGGAATTGTGACTTTTGATAATAGTGCTAGAACTTCTTTGTTGATTACTGAAGGTTTTTTAGTAGACGCGGTAATGGCAAGTGCATCAGTTCCAGGTGTTTTTTCACCTTTATGGATCGCTGGAACTTTAAATACTGATGGTGGTGTTTTATCACCAGTACCAGTAAATGAAGCTATTCAGCTGGGTGCCGAATTTGTAATTGCAAGTACTTTTTCTCGTAAACCATTAGATTATCCGAAAGATCAAATGGAATTAATGTTCTACATTGATGCATGGAAAGATGTTGAGATTGAATATATTGATTTAGATAAAGCAAATATGGTAATATATTATAGGATTCCTTATGAATGGCATGAATTCCAAAATTATAATGAAATATATCAATCTGCTCTTTCCTATATAAATGAAAGGAGAGAAGAATTTGATCCTCGCTACTGGAGGTAATTCAATCCTTTATTTCTCATTACCAGCATTTTTTAAAGCATGTGAAAAATATGAAGTTGAATTTGACGAAATACACTGTGTTGGTTTTTCATGTATTCCTGCATATTTTTATCTAAAAACTAATTCCTCAAATCAAAGTTATATGTATTTACGTTCAATATATGATGAAACATTGAAAAATTTTCATTTCGCATTTGGATTTAATTTTACAAGTATAGTTGAACAAATTAGAACTCTTTACAAAGCTTCAAGAACACTTAAAGGATTTAAAAGTCAAAGAGCTTTGATAAAATATGTCAATCGTCATTTTGAGGATGAAAAAATTCCGAAAAAGTTGAAAATACACGCCTTTAATCTTAAAACCTTTAATGATGAAATTTTAGAACATGATACTCTTCAAGAAGCAATGATTAAGACTCTTTCTTTTCCCTTGGAATTTGAACCTTATAATGATTATGTTTCTGGTTCTTGGGTTTATGGTGTCCCTGAAGGTGATTTTGTACTTTTAATTAATAAAATATTCAACTTTGATTTAAAAAATGCTGTTGATTTTATGATTTATTCGACTTATGCTAGAACATTTAAAATAATGGAAAAAAGGTTTAATGATGCAAAACACAAGTTAAGACTTCAAACAAATTCTTCCAACCCTTTTTATCTTTCAGCGAAACTTTATGAAATTTCTGAAAAATATATTGGAGGTAAGTTATGAAAAAATATCTAATTTTCATTTTTGTATTAATATTGATATCCATCTCATTTGCTAAAACAGTACATATTTCGTCTGATTACGTTGAACCAACCAGTAATTTAATAACATATGAGGGCTCTGTATTAGTATTTATTGAATCTGATAATTTGGAACTAAAAACTAACCAGATGCAAATTGAAAAACAGAATAATAAATGGATTATTCTGAATGCAACTGGAGTTGTTGAAATTTCTTTTAATGATGGAAAATTAATAGGGGAAAACCTGAATTATAACATTGAAACCCAATATGGAAATATCAACGAAGCTTCTTTGACAATTTTAGATTCGAAAAGTTCTGAAACAATTTTGGTGATTTGTGAATCGTTAACCTTCGATCTAAATAACGATTATTTTGAAGGAAAATCTGTCTCTAAAAAAATTACTATTATCAAAGGTAATATAACTGCATATTCTTATGAATTCACCTATGATAAAAATGAGGGTATAATTGTTTTAAATAAAGATGTTGAATTAATTGATAACGATAAAAATATTAAATTAATAGCAGAAAAAATTACTCTCGACACTGAAAGTAACAATATGAAAGCTGAAAAAGTTCAGGTAGAGATTGTGGTGGAATAATTATGAAGTATATTATAGTTTCGGGACCAACCGCTGTTGGAAAAACCGATTTGATATTGGATTTGGGTCAAAAATTAAATATGCAGGTAATATCGGTTGACTCACGACAAATTTACAAATACATGGACATAGGAACAGCTAAACCCACAAAAGAAGAACAAAAACTCATTAAACATCATATGATAGATATTATAAATCCTGATCAGTATTACAATGCCTTTCAATATAGACAAGATGCTTTGAAAGTTAAAAATAATTTAATCAAAGAAAGTATTTATCCAGTCTTTGTAGGTGGGACAGGTTTATATATTGATGCATTAGTTAGAGGAATGTTCGAAGGAGTTGCCAGAGACGAAAATTTAAGAAAAGAATTAAGTGAACTTGAAAAAAAAGAACCAGGAATACTAAGAACAATGCTAGAAAAATACGATCCAGAATCAGCTTCAAGAATTCATCCAGCAGATATTAAAAGAACTATTCGTGCTTTAGAGGTATTTTTAAAAACTGGGAAAAGAATTTCTCAACTTCAAAATCAAAAATCTCTCTCAAATGATTATATAATTATTGTTTTAAATAGAAACCGTGATGAATTACATGAAAGAATCAACAAAAGAGTTGATGTAATGATTAAAAATGGCCTTATTGAAGAGGTAAAATATTTGTTGAATAACTACCCTGAAGATTTAAATGCTTTTCAAACAATTGGTTATAAAGAATTAATTCTTTATTTTAAGGGAAAGTATGATTTAAAAACTGCAATCCATTTGATAAAAAGAAATACAAGAAGGTTTGCAAGAAGGCAGATTATCTGGTTAAGAAGATATAAAAATGCTAAATGGATAAATCTTTCAGAAATTTCCAGAAAAGAATCACTTAAATTTTTAGAAAAAATTATAATTGAAGCTAGAGAAGGTGAATGAAAATGGAAACACTGTATAGAAAATATAGACCAAAAACTTTTTCTGAAATTGTAAATCAAGAACACGTCAAAAAAATATTTATTAATTCTTTGGAAAATAATTTTATTTCTCACGCTTATATTTTCGCTGGTCCACGAGGAACTGGAAAAACAACAGTCGCTAGAATTCTTGCAAAATCTCTAAATTGTGAAAATAGAAAAGGTGTAGAACCTTGTAATCAATGTTCTGCATGTGTTTCTATTGATAAGGGGAACTTTATGGATGTATATGAAATTGATGCAGCTTCCAATAGAGGGATAGATGAAATTAGAAAAATTCGTGAAGCTGTAGGTTATCATACGGCTCAAGGAAAATACAAAGTTTACATAATTGATGAAGTTCACATGCTAACCAAAGAAGCTTTCAATGCTTTATTAAAAACTTTGGAAGAACCTCCAAAAAATGTTGTTTTTATTTTGGCTACAACTAATCCTGAAAAAATTCCACCTACTATAATCTCACGTTGTCAGGTAATTGATTTCAAAAACATTGAATTAGATAAAATAATAGAAAGACTAAAATATGTATCTGAAAAAGAAGGTTTTAAAATAACTGATGAAGCATTAACTGAAATTGCTAAAAGGGCCAATGGAGGTTTAAGAGACGCCTTAACTATTTTAGAACAAGTTGTTAGATATTCTGAAGGTGAAATAGTTATTGATACTATTCAAGATGCACTTGGCCTTGTTTCAATTGATGTAATTAAAACCCTTTTAAATTCTATTAAAAAAGGAGATATTCAAAAAGTTCTTAATATTATTGAAGAAATATACTTTTCAGGAAAAGATATTGAATTATTTTTAAATCAGAGTTTGGATTTCATTGTTACAAAAATCGAACTGAACGAATATGATTATATAGATTTTTTGAAACCAATTTCAACTATTTTAAAAGATATAAAATATTCCGAAGAAAAATTACTATTAACAAAACTTGGTTTAATAGAATTAACCAGAAAATTCTTAAATGAAAAAACTATGAACAATTCGGAAAACAAGAAAACTAAATCTGAAAATTTTGAAAGTCAGAATCAACTTTCCTTAAAAAATGTTGGAGAACCTTTTATGAAGTTCTCTCCAAATCTCTCTGATAGTACTGAGACTAATAATAAAAATGTTATAGATGAACTTATGGAGGAATTAAAAATCAAGGGAGATTTATCTCTTTATATTGGACTTTCCTTTGCTAAGATAGTAGAAACTAATAGGGATATTGTTATTACTTTTCCACCTGATAAAAAAATTCAATCTGAAATCGTAAAGTCAAAGTTAGATCATTTAGAAAAACTATATTTAAATAAAGCTGGAATCAAAAAAGAATTTATTGTGAAAATTGAAAATGAGAACGAAGATGCTATCTTAACAAAATTAAAAACTTTATTTGGAAATAACTTTACTATAGAGGAGTGATTTAAATGCTTGATTTGAAAAAAATCATTTTAAAAGGTAAACAAATGAGGGCTTCCGATATACACTTAACTGTAGGATTAGCACCAATTGCCAGAGTTGATGGCAAATTAGTTAAAATTCCTGGGTTTTTACCTGTTGATGCTCACGATTTAATGGAAGCTGTAGAAAGCATTTTTGCTGAATATGGGATAAAAAGAAAAGCAAAAGAAATTGATTTCTCCTTTCCCTTAGAAGATTTAAGGATAAGAGCCAACTTCTACTCTGAACGTAGAAATCCAGCTCTTGCATTAAGATTAATCACTAAAAAAATTAGAACTATTGATGAATTGGGCCTCCCTCAAATTCTTAAAACTTTCGCAGAAAAGGATCATGGATTAGTTTTGGTTGCTGGACCAACCGGTAGTGGTAAATCAACAACCCTAGCAGCACTTATTGACCATATTAATAATAGATATGCTAAGCATGTTATAACCATTGAAGACCCAATTGAATATGTTTTTGAAACTAATAGATCTCTTATTCATCAACGTGAAGTTGGAACTGATACAGAAAGTTTTGCTGATGGTTTAAAATATGCTCTTCGACAAGATCCCGATGTAATTTTAGTAGGAGAGATGAGAGATTTAGAAACAATGGCTTTAGCATTAACCTCTGCTGAAACTGGACATTTAGTCTTTGCAACCGTACACACAAATTCTGCAGCATCAGCTCCTGAAAGAATTGTTGATGTATTTCCTGCCCATCAACAAAAACAAGTTTCTCTGCAATTGGCTAATACTTTAGTAGCTGTTATTTTTCAAAGATTAATTCCAAAAAAAGATTTTGGTATAGTTCCAGTTGCCGAAATAATGGTTGCAACACCTGCAATCAGAAATTTAATACGTGAGGGGAAATTACATCAAATAGAAGGCGTTATGCAAGCTAGTAAAAATCAAGGAAATATCTTATATGATGAAGCATTAATCACTACATTTTTGCAAGGAAAAATAACAAAGGAAACTCTGATTGAAAACATCAGAAATCCTCAGGAGGTGCAAAAAAGGTTAGGATGGAGAATTTAGATATTGTAATACAAATTAAAAAATGGAGCGATAAAGCAATAAAAAATTTGGAAAAGAAACTTTCCAATCCATTATCACCAGAAGAAATTAAAAAATTTTCTAGTGAATATTCTAAGATGAAAGAAATCAACTCCTTAGCTCATAAATATTTAGAATTAGAAGATGAAATACAACTTTGGAAAGAAGAAATGCCTGAAAATTATGAACATGAAGTAGAAAAACTTGAGAAGGAAAAAGAGAAAATTATGCAAGAACTTATTTCTCTTGTAATACCTGAAAATGAGTATAGTGGAAAAAATGTATTTTTAGAAATTAGAGCAGGAACTGGAGGAGAAGAAGCAGCACTTTTTGCTGCTGATTTGTTAAGAATGTATTTAAGATATGTTGAAAAAAAAGGGTTTAAAGCCGAAATTATTGATGAAAACAAAACTGATTTAGGAGGATACAAAGAAGTTATTGTTAGAATAAAAGGAAAAAACGTTGGAAACTACCTCAAATATGAGAGTGGAGTTCACAGAGTTCAAAGAGTTCCTTCTACCGAATCAGGTGGAAGGATTCATACTTCAACTGCTACTGTTGCTGTTCTTCCAGAAGCTAGCAATGTAGACATTGAAATTAATCCTTCAGAATTAAAAATTGACACTTACAGAGCATCAGGTGCTGGAGGACAATATGTTAACAAAACTGAATCTGCTGTCAGAATTACACATATTCCAACAGGAATTGTTGTCACATGTCAATCTGAAAGATCACAACTTCAAAACAAAGAACAAGCTTTAAATGTTTTAAGAGCAAGATTGTATAAATTAAAACTTGAAGAACAGGCAAAAAAGATAAGCGCTAACAGGAAATCGCAAATAGGAACAGGGGAAAGAAGTGAAAAAATAAGAACTTACAATTTTCCACAAAATAGGGTTACAGATCATAGAATTAATTATACCTCATACAATCTTCAAGCCATCTTGGATGGGGAATTAGATGAATTTATTACAAGGCTCATGAGAATTGATATGCTAGAACAACTTGAATCAATTTTAAAAGGAGGAGTAGAAAATGAACATTAAAATTGTTGAACATCCTTTAATAAAACACAAGTTGACAATAATGAGAAAAGTAGATACCGGTCCAAAAGAATTTAGAGAATTACTTAAAGAAATTACTTTACTAATAGCATATGAAGCAACCAGGCACATAAAATTATATGAAACAGAAATTGAAACACCTCTTGAAAAGACTAAAGGATATTTTTTTAATGATAAAGATGTAGTAATCGTTCCAATTTTAAGAGCCGGATTAGGTATGTCAGATGGTATTTTACAACTTTTACCAAACGCATCTGTAGGACATATAGGAATTTATAGAGATCCAAAAACATTAAAAGCAGTAGAATATTATGCAAAATTACCAAAATTAACTGATTCATCTCTTATTTTCGTTCTTGATCCAATGCTTGCAACTGGTGTGTCTTCCGTAAAGGCAATCGATATTATCAAAGAACATGGAGGAAAAAATATCGTTCTAGTCACCTTAATTTCCTCACCTGAAGGCGTCTATTATGTTAATAAGCATCATCCTGATGTAATGATTTATACCGCTTCGCTTGATAGGGAACTTAATAATAAAGGATATATTCTTCCAGGATTAGGCGATGCTGGAGATAGACTTTTTAGAACTAAATAAGGAGGAATTATTTTGAAAACCGATACTTTTAATATTAATAATTTAGAGAAAATGACAATTAAGGAACTTTACAAACTTGCAAAACAATATGATATTCCAAGATATACTTCTTTGAGAAAGCAGGATTTGATTTTTGCTATTTTAGAAGCAAAAGCAGAATCTGAGGGTTATTTTTTTGGTGAAGGTGTACTTGAAGTACATCCTGATGGATTTGGTTTTTTAAGAAGTCTTGAAAGCATGCTTCCAAGTTCTAAGGATATTTATCTTTCAAATTCTCAAATAAGAAAATTTAATCTGAATACAGGAGATATTATTTCTGGAGTAATACGTCCTCCTAAAGAAGGAGAAAGATTTTTTGCAATGATAAAAATTGAGGCAATAAATTATAAATCACCTGATTTAGCAAATGAAAGGGTAAATTTTGAAAATCTTACTCCAACATATCCTAATTCAAAATTTGTTTTAGAAACTGGAAAAAACACTATGTCAACAAGATTAATTGATTTATTCTCACCAATTGGTAAAGGTCAAAGAGGAATGATTGTAGCTCCTCCTAAAGCCGGAAAAACAACAATTTTAAAAGACATTGCTAATGGAATAGCTAAAAACCACCCAGATACTATCCGTTTGATACTTTTGGTTGATGAACGCCCTGAAGAAGTAACCGATATACAAGAATCTGTAGATGCCCGTGTTATTGCTGCTCCATTTGATATGCCACCTGAAAAACAAATAAAAAAAGCAGAACTCACATTGGAAATGGCAAAAAGGTTGGTAGAATATGGTTATGATGTAGTAATACTTCTTGACAGTTTAACAAGACTTGCAAGAGTTTATAATATAAATGTACCTCCCAGTGGAAAATTGTTAACAGGTGGAGTTGATCCAGCTGCTTTGTACAAACCAAAACATTTCTTTGGAGCTGCTAGAAATACTAAAGAAGGTGGAAGTTTAACAATTATAGCTACAGCATTAATTGAAACTGGTTCAAAAATGGATGAAGTAATTTTTGAAGAATTCAAAGGAACTGGAAATATGGAGCTTGCATTATCAAGACAGTTAGCAAATAAAAGAATATTCCCGGCAATAAATTTGATTCTTTCAGGAACTAGGAAAGAAGAATTATTACTTGATGATGATACATTAAGAAAAGTTTGGATTTTAAGAAAAATGCTTTCTTCAATGTCTGAAGAAGAAGGTTTAAAATTAATTCTTTCAAAACTCCAGGCAACCAAATCCAACGATGATTTCTTAGCTTTGATTGATCTTCAAAAAGGCACTTAAGTTTTTCAATATTTTATAAGAGAGGTCTCTTATATGTCAGAGTGGTTAGCAATTATTCTCTTTTTCATTGCTTATTATTTTATAATATTCAAAAAAGAAAAAGCCTCCGTAACTACTTTTCTTATTGGATTAATGATTGGACTATTAAAAATAGGAAATCTGAAAATTGAAAATGCTTCTGAATTTATAGATTTTAACACCATTTCTCTTCTTATTGGAATGATGATAATAGTTTCCATTTTAAAATCGACCGGTTTTTTCCAGTTTGTTGCGATTAAGATCGTTAAAATTAGCAGATCCAACATATACAAGCTATTATTCTTTCTATATTCAATAATTTTTCTTTTTTCAGCTTTTCTTGATAACGTCACAACCATTATTCTCTTTACCCCAATAATTTTACTTATCTGCGATTCCGCAGAAATTGACCCAAAACCTATCATATTCCTTGCTATAATTTCATCAAACATTGGAGGACTTTCAACTTTGATAGGGGACCCTCCGAATATTCTAATTGGAAGTGCCGCCAAAATAAGTTTTATTGAATTTATTAAAAACATGTTCTTACCATCGATCATAGCATTTTTACTAATTTCATTTTTTATTATTAAAAGAATTAAATTCCCTAAGCACGTTAATTCTAAACTTAATGATTTTATTCAAATCGAACCAAGTACTTTAATTACTGATAAAAAACTAATGAAGAAAAGTATTTTAACTTTCGCCATAGTTGTAACTGGCTTTGTTATACATGAATATGTTGATTATGAATTATCATTGATAGCATTAACCGGAGCAGCTTTCTTGCTTTTACTTTCAAACAAAAATTTTGAAACTATTAGTAAAGATATAGAATGGGATACTATTTTTTTCTTTATTGGTCTGTTTTCAATAACATACGCACTTGAAATTATTGGCTTAACTAATTTTATTGCTAACCAGTTTTTATATTCTAATCTTTCAGAAGTATCTATTGTAATTTTTATTTTTATAATTTCTTTTTTTCTTTCTGGATTTGTTGGAGCAGTACCTTCAACTATGATTTTGATTCCTGTTGTTCAAAAACTTATATTTAATGGATTATCTTACAATCTTTGGTGGGCTATTGCACTAGGGGCCGGATTTGGTGGAAATTTAACTCCTGTCGGTGCTGCTTCGAACATTGTTGGACTTTCACTTCTTGAAAAACATCAGCAAAAACATATAAATTTCTTTGAATATCTTAAAACAATCATAATTCCTCTTTCTTTTTCTTTTTTTATTGCTATAATATATTTAGTAGTTAAAGAATTACTTTAGAATCCGAAGGGGTGATAATTATAAAGAAATTTTTATTTTTAACAATTCTTATACTTTTGTTTTTATCATCTTCCATTTTTTCGGAACCTTTAATTTTTAATTTTGTCCAAAACATTTCGGGGAAAAGAGATTTTTATATTAAAACTGATATAACATTTGATGTTATAGATAATCAAAAAAATAATTTCAAAACTGAAATTTCTCTAGAAGCTACAATAATTAATCTTGAAAATTTTGAAATTAGATTTTTAAAACCTGATTTTTTAAAAAACATTCAAATTAGCTATAATTCTATCAACAACATTTCTGTATATAAATATGATGGTTACACTAATTCAGAGGTAAGCAATCTAACTTTAGACAAAATCTATGAAATTTTTAAAACTGCTTCTGGATTTTTATCCTCATCTGCTTTTACTGTCTCCGAAACTAAGAATGGGTTGGTTTTCTTGCCAACTGGTTATCTCTTTCTAAAAAGATTAGGTCTTGAACCTACCAAAATCAATGTTACTCTCAATGAAAATGGCTTTGAAGAAATAGTTTTTTTAACTGATGAGAGTACAGAAACAGTAAAAATAAAATTTAATGAATTTAATATACTTGATATTAATAGATAGTGAGGATTAAAGATGGAAATAAAAAACAATATCTTTGAAATTGATTATGACAAATTAATCCAGAATGGTTATAGAGTATTTATATTTGACTTCGATAACACTTTAAATAAATGGAAACATTCAACAATTGATGAAAAAACAATAAAACTTTTCGAAGATATCAAGAAAAAAAATGCTAAAGTTTTTATAATTTCCAATGGAAAACCACGAAAATTAAATTATGATATTGAAGCTCTTTGGCTTGCAAAAAAACCTTTAACATTCAAAATTAAAAAATTTTTAAAATCAAAAAATCTTGATAAAGAAAAACTGGTAGTTATAGGTGATCAAATATTTACCGATATGCTTTTAGGTAAACTTTTAAATGCTTACATTATTAAGGTTGAACCAATTGATACTTCCAAAGAATTCCTAATCACAAAATTCCTAAGATTTTTAGAAAGATTACTCTTGAAAATATTAAAAGTTATGATATAATCTTTATCGGAGGCGTGTTCCGAATTGGCTAAGGGGCCGGTCTTGAAAACCGGTGGGGGTTACACCCCCGTGTGGGTTCGAGTCCCACCGCCTCCGCCAAATAAGGGCTTTTAAGCCCTTATTTTTTTATTTTTCAATTATTAATCATTCTTTACCATCTTAATTTAACTACTTTTTCTTTCATTAAATTTAATCTATTTAATTTTTATTTTAATTATCATAGCAATTACTTTAGCAATAACATTAACAGTTGATACAACTGTTCAATGAGTAAAACCTGAGCTTTGAATCTGATTATTCTGCCTCAAAATTATCTACAAATGATATGAGTATATTTTTT
>JACDOA010000011.1 GCA_017656335.1 Thermosipho sp. (in: thermotogales) | reverse complement strand
TGAATCTGATTATTCTGCCTCAAAATTATCTACAAATGATATGAGTATATTTTTTATGGATAAACTTTTCAGATAATGGAGACGTTTCAGAAAATCATGTTCAGGAGGCTGCAGAATTTAAAAGGTAGCTAGTATTTCTCCAAAACCTTATTAGAATTAAAAAAGATATTGATAATCAATTTTGCCAATAAATAATGGAACATGAATCATTATAAAATATCGAAATCCAATGATAAAATATAACATTAAATCATGGAAAATAAGATTGATAGATTATAAAAAATAAAAAAGGTTCCAGAGTGTGGTTAAATAACCATCAAATACTCTGGAACCTACTTAAAACTATTTAAATATTCATTGTAAATTGTATATCCTTATCCTAAAGCCCTTGGATCAAATGCATCTCTTAAACCATCACCAACAAAGTTAAAAGCTAGAACTGTTACAAATATAAAGATACCAGGTATAAGAAGCCATGGTGCACTTTGGAGAACATATATATCTTGTGCACGTGCCATCATTAATCCCCAAGATGCAGATGGTTCCCTAATTCCTAAGCCTAAGAAAGACAAACCAGCTTCACCCAAAATATAGCCTGGAATTGCTAATGTAGATGTAACAATCATATATGTCATTGTATTAGGAATAACATGTCTCCAAAGAATTTTTCTATCTGGATAACCCAAAGCAACGGCCGCTTCAACAAATTCATTTCTTTTAATTGAAAGAACCATTCCTCTAATAATCCTTGCTCTTCCAGCCCAACCTATGAATGACAAAATAAAAACTAACAAAATATAAACTTGTGATGATGGAATATCAAGCGGTAATAAAGATCTAAGCAAAATCAATAAATAAAAACCTGGAATCGACATAATAATTTCGGTAAATCTCATTAACAACTCATCAGCTATTCCACCGTAATATCCAGCAATCCCTCCGAAGAAAAGAGATAAAGTTAAAGTTATAGCAAGACCGATAAATCCTATGGACAACGAAATCCTTGAAGCAAATATAATCCTACTCCAAACATCTCTACCAAATTCATCAGATCCAAAAATATACAATCTTACAAAAGGATTGTTATCGTAGTTATCTACTCCAAATAAATGATAATGTAAAGGAATTATCCAAAAAACATAACCAACCCTACCATAATCTTTATGTTTTGGACCCCAGGATTTGACAAGCCACTTTATAGGATAATATTTATAATCGTAGTTAACAACCCTTAAATCTTTACCCATTAATATTTTAGTTTTTCCGTTTTCATCAATATATTTAATATAATTGATGTAATATTTTAAACCAACCTTTTCAATTTCATCTTCAGAATTAACACCTAACTTAAAAGAATATTTTCCAAAAATAACATTTTTGGCAGTTCTAGTATCATTTTCTATAAAAGCTTCACCCTCTGTAAGTATTGAATCATTGACCCCAAAAACTAAATAATCTGTTTTCTCACTAGTTGAAGAAACTTTAACCCATTCTCCTTCTATCATTGCATATTCTTCTTTTTTTAAACTGAACTGAATTTTATCAGTCTTAATAACTTCACCTGGAAAATCCTGTCTTGGAAGATATTTTGCATCATTTAAAACCAAAGTTATTAAATCACCTTTATACTCTAAAGTTAAACGACTTGGAAATAACAATTGCCTTGTTTTTCTTGTATAATCAAGTTTATCTACATAACTTGAATAAGGTAAAACATGCAAACCAACTTTTTGTTCAAAATCTCCCACTTTATATACACTACTAACATCAGTAGGAGGAGCATACGAATGTTTCAAACTTTGTTCAAAAGGATTGTAAGGTGCCAAAAAATCAGCGGCAAACATAATAATATACATAATGATTAACACCCAGAATCCTAACATAGCAAGCTTATTTTTCTTAAATGCACGCCACATTAATTGTCCGCGTGTTAAATACACTTCTTCAAAATCTATATTTTCATTATTAACATTATTTTTTTTCTTTAATTCATTTTTCTTTTTAGCCATCCACTACTACCTCCTATTCCAACCTAATTCTTGGATCTACTGCAGCTAAGAGAATATCACCTACTAAATTTCCTGCAATTAACATAATAACACTAATGACAGTACTGGCCATAACAACATAAATATCCTGTTGTACTAGCGCTTGATAAACTAGTCTTCCTAAACCTGGCCATGAAAAAATTGTTTCAGTAATTACAGCACCACCCAATAACGAAGATAAACTAAAACCAAACATTGTAATAAGAGGATTAATTGCATTTCTCATCGCATGTTTGAAAATAACAACTCTTTCTGGCATACCTTTTGCTCTAGCAAATTCAACATAATCTTCATTAAGCACGTCAAGCAAACTTCCTCTCATATATCTCATTAAACCAGCAAATCCACCAAAGGTTAAAGTAAAAGCAGGCAATTGTAAATGCCAAAAAATATCTTTAAAACCTTCCCAAACATTCATTTTCCCATGATTAACACTGTACATTCCAGCAACTGGGAATGTTCCAGTTTTCGCTGCAAAATACAATAATAATAGTGCTAAGAAAAATCCAGGAATAGCGATTCCTGTAAAGGCAATAACAGTCAAAAATTTATCCCAGAAGGAATATTTTTTTAAGGCAGAAATCACACCTAAAATAATTCCAACAATCCACGAGATTACAAACGAATATAAAGAAAGTATTAATGTATTTAAAACTCTTTCACCAATTAAATCACTTACTGGCCTTCTATAATAAAACGAATAACCTAAATCGCCTGTCACAAGTCCTTTCAACCATTTGATATATTGGACCATTATAGGTTGATCCAACCCGTACTGTTTTTCTAAAGCTTGCAAAAAGTCTTTAGAAACACTTGGGTCTAGTCTGTATTGATCTAAAAAATCACCAGGAGCTGCTTGCATTATTAAAAATACTAGCAGTGTTATTATGAAGAGCTCAGGAACCAATATTATCAATCTCCGTGCTATATATCTTAGCAATTCATTCACCTCACTTCATAAATTTGAAAAAAGCGGGCGGGATTACGCCCGCTTAGAAACTAACCAATATTACTCTTCTTTCCACTCTTCATAAATATTCCATGCTGTTCCACCAAGTGGTCCTATCTTAACATTTTTCATTGTTGCTTTGTATGCATACATTCTTAAGGAATTAACTGTGTAAATCATTGGTATGTATTCTGATGCCAATTGCTGGAATCTTGAGAAATAGTCGTATACTACATTTTCATCAAGGATTCTAACATTTTCCCTGAAAATTTTATCAATTTCTTTTTCCCAATCTGGTAAGTAATAATCGTTAGGATCTACAAAATCAGCAACTTCAGGTGAATAGTTCCAGAAATGAAGCGAGCCATCTGTTCTCCATACATTTGCACCACCTTGTGGTTCATCTGAACCGGTTAAACCTAATATTATTGCTTCCCAATCACCTGTATTTAAAAGTTTTTGAACAAGTGTATTGAAATCAATTGGTGTAAATGTTACGTCCATACCTAGTTGTTTCAAAGCATCAGCTATAATATTTGCTACACCTTCTCTAACTCTATTTCCTGCATTAGTTGTTAATAAAAATTTAACTGGATTTCCATCTTCATCTAAGAGTTGGCCATTTTCATCCCATGTAAATCCACCTAGTTCCAATTCTGCCCTTGCAAGATCAAGATCAAATTCATATTTTACTACTACTTCTTCATTGAAATATGGTGAACTCATTGAAACAGGCGACCATTGTGGTATTCCAAGTCCATTGTATAGTGTGTCTATAATTGATTCTTTATCGATTGAATGTGCAACAGCTTTTCTAAAGTGTTCATTTCTGAACCATTTTCTCTTAACTGGATCTGGTGTGTTCCAATTGAAAGAAATCCATGTTGTTCCATATGCAGGACCTGCTGTGGTAACTACTATATTAAGATCTTTTTCTTTTTCCTTTAATTCTGCAAATTCTGTTCCCCTTGGTGCATAAACGTCAATTTCTCCATTTTCAAATGCAAGTCTCATTGCATCCTGATTGGAAATAATCTTAAAAACAACTTCATCAAAGTATGGTAGTTGTTGCCCATTAGCATCTTTCTTCCAGTAATATGGGTTCTTTTCAAATCTTACATATTGATCAGGTACATATTCTACTGGAATGTATGGACCAAGTCCTACAATTTTACCATCATTTATTGCATCCACTGTCCAGAATTCTTCAAAATTACCGTTTTTTACATATTCTTCTGCTATGTGTTTTGGATAAATGTACATTCCACCAAGATATCTGAATGCAAGTCTGAAAGGTTCTGGATAATACATTCTTACAGTATAATCATCAATTTTTTCTGCTTTTGGTAAATAACCATTTGTACTCATTAAAACATCTTGCATTGAACTAGGAATATCAGGATTAGTATAAATATCATTCAAAGTAAACACAACATCATCTGCTGTTAATGGATGTCCATCACTAAATTTAACACCTTCTCTAATATGCCAGATAATTTCCATTCCGCCATCGGAAGTTAGTCTTGGGCCATCCCAACTTTCAGCTATAGCTGGATAAAATTTCATATCAACGCCATGTCTTTCAATAAGTGTTCCTCCATAAGCCATAAACATATCAATAACATCAGTTGAACTTGTTTCTTTTGCCACTACATCATTTAAAGTTTTTGGACCACTTAAAGTCCCCAAAACAAACTGACCACCTGGTTTACCGTTTGCATCTGCCCCGATGTATGGAAGAGCAGCAAAGCTAAATGCTACTACTAAAACAATCAAAAGTACTGAGAGTTTCTTCATAAACTCACACCCCCTCTTTTTCTACCAGGTAACATGATACCTGGTGATTTTCAGAAACTTTATACATATTTGGATATTCTTTCTCACACTTTTCAGTTTTAAAAGGACATCTTGGATGGAAGAAACATCCACTTGGTCTTGCTATAGGACTAGGCACACTGCCAGTTAAAATAATACGTTTTCTTTGTTTCTCAATTTTTGGATCGGGAATTGGAGAAGCTGAAAGTAGTGCTTTTGTGTAAGGATGAATTGGATTTTCAAAAATCTCATCTACATCTCCTATTTCCACTATTCTACCAAGGTACATAACAGCAACCTTATCACTTATAAATCTAACTAGAGATAAGTCGTGAGATATAAAAATATAAGTCAAATTAAGTTCATCCTGAAATTTCATAAATAGATTTATAATTTGTGCTTGGACTGAAACATCCAATGCAGAGGTAGGTTCATCTAAGAAAATTATCTCAGGATCCACTGATAAAGCCCTTGCTATTGCAATTCTTTGTTTTTGCCCTCCACTAAATTGGTGTGGATATCTATCCATATGATAAGGTTTAAGTCCAACCATTCTTAACAATTCAATTGCCTTGTCGTATGCTTCTTGTTTTGTATCAACAATTTTGTGAAACAAAAGAGGCTCAATCAAAATTTGACCAATTGTCATTCTTGGATTTAGAGAACCGATTGGATTTTGGAAAACAATTTGCATCTTTCTTCTAAATGGAAGAAGTTTTTCTCTATTTAAATGTGAAATGTCTTTTCCAAAAATTTCTATTTTTCCATCAGTAGGATCTATTAATCGTAACATTGTTCTTGCAGTAGTTGTTTTACCACAGCCTGATTCACCAACTAAAGCGAATGTTTCTTTTTTGTACACTTCAAAAGAAACGTCATCTACTGCTTTTACATCCCCAACTTTCTTCTTTACTAAAAAACCCTTTGTAATTGGGAAAAATTTTTTTAGATTCTGAACTCTGATTACTGGTTCATTCATTGGGAATCGCCTCCGAATTCTTTGTTTCTAATACAGGATTAAAACATCTAACAAAATGTTCTGGTTCAATTTCAACTAACTCTGGAAGCTCTTTAGTACATTTATCCAATCTCCTAGGACATCTTGGTGCAAATGGACATACATTAGGAACCTCAATCATTCTCGGAGGTTGACCCGGGATTGCTTCTAATTTGTCTTGTTTTTTATCTAAACGAGGAATTGCTCTTAATAACATATGAGTATATGGATGTAAAGGCCTATAGAAAATATCTTCTGCACTTGCAACTTCCATTTGTCTACTACCATACATCACGATTATTTTATCCGCCATAGATGCAATAACTCCCAAATCATGTGTGATAAACAACATTCCAGTTTTAAATTCTTTTTGTAGCTCTTTCATCAAATCCAATATCTGAGCTTGTATAGTAACATCGAGTGCTGTTGTAGGTTCATCAGCTATCAAAACTTTAGGATTGCAAGACAAAGCTATTGCAATGACTGCTCTTTGTCTCATCCCTCCACTAAATTCAAAAGGGTAAGACATCATTCTTTTTTCCGCTTCGGGAATTTGAACTTTTTTCAACATTTCAATACCAATTTCCCAAGCTGTTTTTCTATCAACATCTTGGTGTTGAATTATGGTTTCAGTAAGTTGATCACCGATTGTATACAATGGATTTAAAGAAGTAAGAGGATCCTGAAAAACCATACTTATCTCTTTACCACGAATAGATGTCATTTCATCTTCAGGCAAACTTAAAATATCTTCTTCTTTCCCTCTTCCTCTATAAATAACTTTACCGCTAACTATTTTGCCAGGTTTATGAATAAGCCTCATTATAGAACGGACAGTAACACTTTTACCAGAACCCGTTTCACCAACTATTCCCACAACTTCATTTTCATGAAGTTCTAAATTTACATCATTTACTGCTTTAACTACGCCTTCCTCCATATAAAACCAAGTGCTGAGATTCTTTACTGATAAAATAGGTTCCAAAAGGTTTCACCTCTCTTACTGAATATTTTCTTTAATCGCTGTATTCATTATATCTAAAATTGGATCATAAATGCCTATTAACTCTGGGGTATCTTTATACAAGTAAATATACATATTTGTAACAAGATATCCATTTTCAAATTTACTATAATCACCTTTAATAATCTCAACAAAAGTTCGATAAACGAAGTATTCTAAAGATTCCAAAGGCACAGGACTAACTATAATATTTATACCACAAGAAAGATTAAATGTAAAGTGTTTGTAAAAATGTATATTATATAAGTAAAAATTGTCAGCATTCCTTAAAATCTTACAACCCTCAAATATATCTAAATTTTCCAAACATCTTAATAAATCTTCATCATTCCAATATAGTTCGAAAGACAAGCCGTTATACAAATTGATTTTCAATTTATCAAAATCAATTATATATTTTGCAACATTTTTGTCAACTAATTTGAAATTAACTCCATTTTTATTTAAATAATCTATAAACTTTGAAATTGAATAACTGTCTCCTTTAATATAAATTTTCTTTGGAAAATTAAAATTTAAGAACAACATTACCAATATTAAAGCAGTTATAACAAATATTAAAAACCAATTTCTCAATATTTCACCCCTATTAATTATACCAAAATTGAATAAATTTTTAAAACAATACTTTGACTTTTAATTTTAAGAATGGTAAAATAAGAAATGGTGCCGTGCTAAGCGGGGGGTTGGTGGTCCCCTGAACCCGAAACCCACCGAGCGGGGCTTAATTCCTCTGCTAAGGTCTTTGGGGTCTGAAAACGGTTTTTGATTGGGTGTTGAAAGCTGGGTCCTACGCAACAACTACCTGTGAACCGGGTCAGGTCCGGAAGGAAGCAGCCCTAAGCAGGCAAGTGTGTGCCGTAGGGGTGCCCAGCTGGAGCCTTAATCAAAAGTACGCTCAGGTCCCAATTGATCGAAGCAGGGGTGCACGGCACCATTTATTTCGCAAATTGAATTTCATAAAGCTTGTAATAAACACCTTTCTTTTGCATTAATTCCTTGTGTGTACCTTCTTCAACGATTTCTCCATGATGAACTACAACAATTCTATCAGCGTTCACTACTGTTGCCAATCTATGTGCGATCATTATTACTGTTTTATCCCTAGAAAGCTCACGAACTGCATTTTGAATTCTTTCTTCAGTTTGTACATCAATGTTGCTTGTGGCTTCATCCAAAATAAAAATTTTTGCGTCAAAAAGTACAGATCTTGCAAGTGCAATTAATTGTCTTTCTCCAGCTGATATTCCTTTTCCTCTTTCTATTATTTTTGTATACAATTTCTCTGGCAGCCTTTCAATCATATCCCATACATAAACTTTTTCTAAAGCTTTTTTAACCTCTTCTTCGTTAATTTCATCGTGAAATAAACGAACATTATCCAACAAAGTTCCTGAAAACAAAACAACATCCTGAGGAACTGCAGAAATTTGTTTTCGAAGTTCATGGATGTTATATTTTTCAAGTTCCAAATTATCAATTAAAATTCCACCTTTTTGAGGTCGATACATTCCATTAATCAAGTTCATAATTGAAGTTTTACCAGCCCCAGTTTCACCAACAATTGCCACTAACTCACCAGGTTGAAATTTAACATTAATATCTTTTAAAATCCATCTATCTTCTGTATATCTAAACCAAACATTTTTAAATTCGACTACTCCTTCTTTAATCTCAGTTTCACCTTTTTCATCTCCGTAATGTTCTTCTGATTCATCCATTAACGTAAAAATCTTTTCAGCACTTGCTGTAGTATTCTGAATAATATCATACTTTTCAGACAAATCTTCAAGTGGTCTCATAAATAAATCTAAATAAGCAACAAACGCATATAAATCACCAAAATTTAAACTTTTACTAGCAATATATTTTGCCCCCATCCAAACTATTGCAGCAATAGCAAGTCTATATAAAGTACTTACCGTAGGTCTAAAAATTGCAAAAACGTACATTTGTTGAATTCTTGATTTATATAAGTTCTTATTAACTTTATCAAAACCCTTCCTTTCGAAATCTTCAGCATTAAAGAGTTTTACAATAGGCATCCCTGCAATATGTTCAGCAAGATAAGCATTTACTCTTGATATATTTGTTCTAACAGCTCTATAAGCTTTCAAATCAAAATATCTGAAAATTAATATTGCAGCAATTAAAACAGGAAAAACAAAAGAGATGTTTACAAATAAACTTGTACTAACTTTGAGCATCATAAAAATAACTCCGGCCAACAAAAAAACATCATTAATAATGCTTGTTATCACAGAAGTAAAAAATTCCATTACATTTTGAGTATCATTAGCAATTCTGGTTGTAATTTGACCGCTTGGATGTTTATCAAAAAAAGACATGGGAAGTCTTAAAACATGTTTAAACAAATCATTCCTGATATCATATACTATTTTGCCACCAATGTATGTAGTGAGGAAAATAGAAAAATATTCTAGAACAAAAATAGCACTAGTTGACAACAAAAAATAAATTGCCATTTTAAAAATTCCATTAAATCTTTCATTAAGCGGCAAATTTTCATTTGTTATATACTGGTTAATCGCTGTTCTTACAATTTGAGGAGGAAGTAAGGTAACAAATGTTAAAGATAATACAATTGCTATAGCAATTATGAACAATATAGTGTATGGTTTTGCATATTTTAAAAGTCTGAATAGTAGTTTCATTAAATCTCTCCTTTAATTATTATTCATAAATTTTTGAAATCTTCAAACAAATTTTTTCTAAAAAATTCTTATCTCTTTCGTCAAAAGGTGCAATAAAATGACTGTCTACATCTAGTTCTCCTAATATTTGTCCATTTTTAAAAATAGGAACAACTATCTCACTTTTTACCTTAGGGCTACACGAAAGATAATTTGTTTCTTTAGAAACATCTTGAACGACAAAAATTGCCTTCTTTTTGGCAGCCTGGCCACAAATCCCTTTGCCAACTGGTATTTCAGTATGTTCAGTTGGCTCACCAACAAACTCCCATAGCTCAAGTAAATTTTTGCTATTTAACATATAAAATCCTACCCAATCATAATATGGAACATTATTATATAATAATTCACATATTCCTTTCATAAATTTACGTATCTCACTTTTATCCAATGACAAAATCTGATCATACAGCTTATCAAACAAGGTTTCTTTATCATAAAAATTTCCTTTTTCTTCGCCATGTCTATAATGTATCACCGACTGATAAACAGCATCTTCTAATTTTTCTAAAAAACCCTTCTTCCAAAGTGAATACACATTTAAAAATAATATATTTTCTCTATTACCTCGTACTACAATCCAATCAAAATCATTTGGAACAAAAGCAATAAAAATTATAAAATCTTCTTTAGAAAGTTCAAATTCCTTAGAATTCTTTCTAATTTTTTCAGTTATTTTTTCTTTTTTCATCTTTAAAATTTTTCGAAACTCTTGTACAAATCTATCTAAATTTCTTCTTTCCTCTTTTTCAAAAGAAATTTTTCCAACCTTTTTTTCTATATTATTCAAAATTGGAAAAAATCTCTTTTTTAATGATTTCCAAAAATCATCCCAATTTGATTTGTCATATCTTAAAATCTCCGCAAAATCTTCAACATGATTTTCAATCAAGTTTCTCATAATCATCCCTCCGGACTTTTTTGTCTTCTAGAATTTCATAATTTTTATCATCAATTATTCTTATTTTCAAATATTTATTACCATAAAATATTTCAATCTCATCCCCATTTTTTACATCAGTTGAGGGTTTTAATGGAAAACCATTCCGAAAAATTCTTTTATTCATGGCAAGTTCTTGCGCAATAGTTCTCCTTTTTATAATTCTTGTTTGTTTTAAAAATTTATCTAGTCTCATTATCTCACCTCAAAAAAATTATAACATAATTTGTTTGTTATGCTAAACAAAAAGGTGGTCTTTAAAGACCACCTTTCAATTTTAAAAAAACTATTTTAGTTATTTGTACTTGAAGTTGATTGATTAGTAATCATATCTTGAAGTTCAGAAAAAGCCGCATCATAATCCATGTAATCAGGTGTTGCTTCTTTTAACATCTCTAAATATTGAGAAGCAGTGGTAGCATCATTTAAAATCTTATTAATTTCATATAAATCATACAAAACTTCTGCTTTCATATCTAATGTTAACTCTGTGGCCTCAGACAAATTACTTAGCCCTTGATAAAGGTCTATAAATTCGTTAATGACATTTTGAAGCATACCATATTCTAAATAGGGTTTCAATTTAGAATATAAAGTAGTATAATACCTGAAATTAACATCTGTCCTCTCAGGATGTAGTGTTTTCATTTTTTGAACAGCTGCAAATGAATCTGGATATTCACTATATATGTTTTCTACAACCATATTAGATTCTTTTTCAGCATCACTCAAAACCATATTGTAATTTGAATCTGTGGTAATATCTGTTGCACTCTTCATCTTTTCAACTAATGTAACAAATGCTGTTTTAATTTCAACTGGAACATCTATTCCTATCTCTCCATTTGAATCAAATACCGTCTCATTTAATTCTTTATAAACTTGAATTAAATCTTTTCCGGAATTATTTAGAACTTTATACCAAGCTTTATATACAGGATCAACTATCTCAAATGAGACATTGTTATTTTCAATAAATTCATTCAAAGCTTCATTGAATTTTTTGTCCTGAAGTGTAGACAAAACTTCTTGATATCCACTAGAAAGAGTGAATTTTTCATAAGTATCTACAGTCTTTATATCTTTTACATTAAAAACAAAAAAGCTAGTTCCAATTGGAATAGGACCAACCATGGTATTGGAACTTTCAAAAATTGTATCTTCAACATCTTTTTCCAACATACCCCTCTTTAATTCTGCAACGTTTTGAACATTCAAACTGGCATCAGTTGCAGCTTGATAAAAACCTTTTTGCATAGCTTGGTTAATAAACTCATTAGCACTCGAAGAATCTGTAAAATAAACGTAATCAACATTAGCAGAATCATACTGATTTTGTAGAGATTCCTTATTTTCAATATAATAATTCTTCATTTCTTCTTCACTAACTGAACCTAACTTCTCCCTTACTTTAGAAATAATTAGATATTTTTCAATTTCAGGTTTTATCGTATCTAAGTATTTTTGAACGCTACCATATTTTTGCTTAATATAATTTAAAGCCTGTTCATTAGAATTTATGCTTTCTTCCTGTTTGCTCAATTCTGTCTGAATTTCATCTTTTGTGGGTGAAATACCATTTACTTCTGCATAGTAAAGTATTTCTTTATTTTTAATTAAATCCTCAAGTATCGAAGCCTTTAGCATAGGTTCTTCAAAGATTGGATCAACTTCTGTAATTTGATAGTAAGATAAAGCCTGACTATATGAATTTTCTACATCCCATGGAAAAATCCAATAATCTGAATTTAAAGCTGTACCATCTTTTGTTAAATATGCCACTGTATCACTAAGAGTATAATTTGCAGTTTTAGAAGAACTCCTTCCAGAAACATACGATGAAACTGACCAAATAACAATACCAACTACAAAAGCAATAGCTATAGTCCAAATAATAGCTCCATGCGCTTTTTCAAACCATTTTCTCATTTCTCATCAACTCCCCTTTCACTTTCCATTTCTTCTTCTTCAAAAGGTATTTGTCTTACTAAAGGAAATGCAATAACGTCCCTAATTGTTGGTGAATCAGTTAATAACATTACCAATCTATCAATACCAATTCCTAAACCTCCAGTTGGAGGCATTCCATATTCTAATGCTCTTATAAAATCTCTATCCATCATTTGTGCTTCTTCATCACCTGCTTCTCTTAATTCCACTTGCTTTAAAAATCTTTCATACTGATCAATGGGATCATTCAATTCACTGAATGCATTGGCCATTTCTCTACCAAAAATAATTAATTCAAATCTTTCTGTAACTCTGGGATCTTTTCTATGTTTCTTGGCTAATGGAGATATTTCGACTGGATGTTCAAGTAAGAATGTTGGTTGTAAAATTTTATCTTCAACAAGATCCCACAACTTTTCAATCAAATGTCCTCTATCTTTAATTTCCACATCTACTTCATGATTTTTCAAAACTTCCATCATCTTTTCATCAGAATCTTCCAAAATGTCTACTCCAAGATTTTCTAAAATAAAATCTCTCATTTTCACCCTTTTCCAAGGACGTGTAAAATCAATTTCCTGGTCTTGATAAGTAATTTTTGTTGTACCATATAGTTTTTCAACAATGAAAGTAATTAACTCTTCAGTTAAATTCATCATATCCTTATAATCGGCATAAGCTTGATAAATCTCAATTGAAGTAAACTCTGGGTGATGTTTATAAGATAATCCTTCATTTCTAAAATTTTTACCAAGTTCATAAACTTTTTCAAATCCACCTACAATAAATCTCTTTAAATACAATTCAGTTGCAATTCTTAAATACATATCAATATCAAATACATTTAAATGAGTAATAAAAGGTCTAGCAGAAGCTCCACCTGTGACATATTCTAGAATAGGAGTTTCTACTTCAATAAAACCTCTTGAGTTTAAAAATTCTCTAATTAACTTAATAATTTCAAACCTTATCTTAAACCTTTCTAGAGTTTTATCATTTGCAATCATATCAACATATCTTTGCCTATATAAAACTTCTTTATCTTTTATACCATGCCATTTTTCAGGCATTGGTCTCAAAGGTTTATTTAAAAGATTAATTTCTTTAACTAAAATAGTAATTTCACCAGTTTTACTCTTAAAAATATTTCCTTTTATTCCAACAATATCACCAATTGATATGAAATCCTTAAAGAATTTATAATTTTCATCGCCAACTATATCTTTTCTGATATATGCCTGAATCCTACCTTCAAAATCCTTGATATGAAAAAATGCACTCTTACCATGCTCTCTTAAAGACATTATCCTACCAGCAACTGAAACAAAAGTTTCTTCATTCACTTCGCCTGGTTGTAGATCAGAAAATTCTTCTTTAACTTTTTTACTGCTATGAGTTTTATCAAATGAATAAGGATAAGGATTGATACCTAATTCTCTAAGTTTTTTTATTTCTTGAATCCTCTGTTCTCTAAATTCTTTTAACAATTTCATCCCTCCTGCTAAATCTGTATTCCCAGTATTTCATACTTAAAAGCTCCATTAGGTGCTTTAATTTTCACAATTTCTCCAGCCTTTTTACCAACTAAAGCTCGTCCCAAAGGAGATTCAATGCTAATTTTATTCTGAAAAACATCTGCTTCATGTGGCGATACAATTTGTATTTTTTTCTCTTCACCTGTAACCAAATTTTTTATTATTACCCAATTTCCAATATTAACAGAATTAGTTCCCAAATCCTCAATCACTTCTGCTTTAGACAACATATTTTCAAGCTCATTTACTCTTGCAGCTATCCTTCCCTGTTCGTTTTTTGCTTCCTGATATTCTGAATTTTCTGATAAATCTCCAAGCTCCCTTGCTTCCTTGATTCTTTCTGCAATTTCAAACATGAGCTTTTGCTTCAATGTTTCTAATTCTTTTTTTAATTTTTCATAACCTTCTTTGGTTAAAAAAATTGTTTCTTTTGCCATTCCAGCACCTCCAACTTCTATTTTATTTATTACTTTTCAACTCTTTAACAACTTCAAGAAACTGATCAATTTCTCTAAAATCTTTATATACAGATGCAAATCTAACATAAGCAACTTCGTTTAATCTTTTCAACTGGTCCATTACTAACTTTCCTATTTCTACACTTGATATTTCTAGATTTCCAGATTTTTGCAATGTATCAACAATATTATCAACTGCTTTTTCCATTTCATCTAAGGTCACAGGAGTTTTCTCACAAGCTTTCATAATTCCATTCAATATTTTTTCTCTGTTAAATTTTTCTCTTCGACCATCTTTTTTCACTACAAAAATGGGACCAAATTCATATCTTTCATAAGTTGTAAATCTTCCCTTACATTTTAGGCATTCTCTTCTTCTTCTAACAGTAAAACCAGACGAATCAACTCTAGAATCAAGAACCCTTGTTTCTCCAAAACCACAAAATGGACACTTCATGATTTTTCACTCCGATTCATTTCAAGATTTTCAAAGATTTTTCTTATCTTTTTTAAACGATTATATACCATTGTTTTACTTAAAGGTGGATCAAATAATTTCCCTAAATCTGATAAACTTAAATCTTCATTTTCCAATCTTGCAATAGCAATATTTTTCAAATCTTCAGGAAGAATTTCCAAACCATATTTCTCAATAATTCTTTTAATTAATTTTATTTGTTTAGCATTACTTTCTCCAACTTTTTTAGCATTTGCACTCAAAAAGTTCATTGAACGATTAAAATCACCTTTAATTTCCCTGGCACTAACTATTTTTTCCATTTTATCAGCTGCACGCTGAGCTCCCATAAAATAAAGTATTTCAATAATGTCTTTAGACTTTTTTATGTAATATCTGTAATTGTAATTAAGTTTTACAATTCTCCCATTTATACCTAAAATCTCTACTAGTTGTTTATCGATTACTTTTAGCAACTCTTCACTATGAGATACTATTTCCAAATGATAACTTTTAATAGGATCAGTTAAAGAACCACTTGCAACAAAAACACCCCTTAAAAAACTAGAAAAAAAACTAATATCACTAAAAATATAATTAGGTATTTCAATAGGTGAAATCGAAAGTTTTTCTAATATAGAAATAGGAATAAAAATTTGAACTCTTTTTCTTTTTAATCTATTCCTTATCATTGTTAATCTCTTTTTATCGACACCTATTGTACTTAAAAGGTTCATTATTCTTCTAGCAGCCGGGATAAAACCTACTTCAAGATTTATAAATATATCATTTGATGTTCTAGTTATAATACCTCTTGCTTTCAAAAATCCAGATATCTCAGATCTAGCTTCATCAGTTGAACCAATATCAAGTTGGCACAATTCACCTTTCACATCTTCTGAAAAAGTATATAGCATTTTCTCACCTAACCAAATTCATTATTAAACTAGCCAATTTTAAAGGATCATGTCTGACTTTCTTTCTTCCATCTTTATCTATAATTATCTCTACCAGATCATCTCTTATAATCCTTTCATCTTCGATATCTATTCTTACAGGTTCGGACATTTCTTTTTTATAACTTTCCAAAATTTCTTCTGGCAAAATTCTTTGATTCGCTATTATATAATGCAACTTTTGTCCAAGGTATTTTTCGATAACTTTAATATGATCTGATAATAAAAACTTATATGACTCACTAGCTTGAGTCATAATATTAGAAACATATATTAATATAGCACTTTCGTTTTTTTCCACAATCTCAATAAATCCTTGAACCAAGATATTTGAAACTATACTTGTATATAAACTACCAGGCCCAAAAATAATTACATCTGCTTTTTGCAAAGCCTTCTTAGCATCATCAAATATTATAACATCATTTTTATTTAAGTAAAATTTTTCAATTTTTTTACCAACTATTTTTTGAATTTGATTTTCGCCAATTGCTTTCCTACCATCTTCATAGACCGCAACTATTCTTATCAAATCTTCTGAAACAGGAATTACCTTTCCTTTTATTGCTAAAACTTGAGAAGCATATTCAATTGCTTTTGCAAAACTTCCAGTAATTTTTGTTAAAGCAGTTAAAATTATATTTCCAACAGTATGACCTGAAAGAAATCCCTCTGAAAATCTAAAATTAAAAAGATTCCCTAAAATCTTTTCATCTCTAGCTAATGCAACTAAATTATTTCTTACATCTCCTGGTGGAGGAACTAGATATTCTTCCCTTAAAATTCCTGAACTTCCTCCTTCATCTGTTACAGTAACAATAGCACTAATATCTATTTCGTCAAAAAACTTTAATCCGCGTAGTAGTGTGGAAATTCCTGTTCCACCACCTACTGCTACAATATTCACTTAAACCACATCCCGATGCTCTATATTAACAATATATTTACCCGAAAATTGTTTACCTAATTCCTCAGCAAAAAATACTGACCTATGCTGACCGCCTGTACATCCTATTCCTATGCTTAACTCCATTCTTCCTTCAGTTTCGTATCTCTTAATTGAAAATTCAATAATCTTTTCCAGTAAATCCATAAAATCTTTAACACCTTCAGTATTATACATAAAATCTTTTACCTCTTTATCTTTTCCTGTTTTATTTCTCAAATTCCTCACATAAAATGGATTAGGAAAAAACCTTACATCAAAAACAAAATCAACGTCCAGTGGAATACCATATTTAAATCCAAAACTTACAATTCTAAGAGAAAAGTTGTACGTTAGTCCCTCTAAAATTGTTTTTAATTTTTCTCTCAATTGATGAGGATTTAAATTTGAAGTATCTATAACTACATCAGAATTTTCTAAAATGGGTGCCAATTGCTTTCTTTCTTCATCAATTGCTTTTTCCAAAGATAAATTTTCTTTTGAAAGAGGATGGTTTCTCCTTGTAAGAGCAAATCTTTTAATTAAAACATCTTTCTTTGCTGTAAGAAAAATAATTTGTAATATTTTAGAATACTTTTTTTTCAAGAAATTAACAACATCCTCTAATTTATTCAATTCTCCACTTCTAATATCAATCACTAAAGCCAAGTTGTCAATATTAATAGACAAAACCGGCAATAATTTATTAATTAATGCCGGCGGAAAGTTATCTATACAATAAAATCCCAGATCTTCCAATAAACCAAGAGCAGTAGATTTACCCGCTCCTGACATTCCAGTTAATAATATTAGTTTTTTCACTACTTACCACCTTTAAATTATCGATTTTTAATTTATGAACAACATGAGGAACTCTAAAATTAATCCTTTTCAATTTTCTCTCAAAGTCTTTAATATCACCAGTAACATAAAATTCAACAAATGGTTTTCGACTTTTGTCTATTTCTATTTCTTTTGATAACTCTTCGGCTGGATCAATGATTTTTACATTATTAAGCACTCTTGAAATAATCCCTTTTAAAAAAGGAAAGTGAGTGCATCCCAATATCAATTCTTCAATATTTGTTTTTCTAAATGAATTTAAATAAAAATTTGCAATTGCTTCAACCATTCTTCCATAAAAAATACCCTCTTCCACTAGAGAAACGAAAAGTTGAGTAGATTTTTGATAAACATTTTTATTGAGTTTTTCAAGTTGTTTCTTGTATGTTTCATTTTTTATTGTAACATTTGTGCCAATTACTCCCACATTTAAGGATTTACTCGCACTAATTCCGGCTTTAACAATACTATGATATTTCACATCAAATCTTATTCTTCTTTCAATAATTATAGAATCAGTAGTATTACAAGCTGCAAAAACTTCATCAACATTTTTATATTCAAAAAATTTCATAAATTGAAAAACAAAATTCTCCAACATGTCAGGAGTTTTAATGCCGTAAGGAGCTCTATTAGTATCTGCAATATAAATATAGTGAGCTCCATTTAAATATGTGAGCTTTTTTAAAACAGAAATACCACCAATTCCAGAATCAAATAGGCCTATCTTCAATTTCGTTTCCTCCAGAAGCAAGACTTTTTACCTTTTCCAATAAATGTTCAACTAAAGCTTTATTTTTATATTCATTTTCCAATATTTCGCAAATAATAGCAAGAAATCTTTCATCAATTGATGAAAGATAACTATATTTATTATTTAATTGGATAAGCCTTTTTTCTATAAAATCTAAAACCTCATTACTGCTGTCACTCTCAACAACAAATTTACGTAAACCTAAATTAAATATTTTCTTCGCCATTATTTATCTCAGAAACTGTACCTAATAGATTTTTTACCTTTCCCAATAAATTCTCAATAGTGCCTTCATTTTGCTTCAAAAGTTCTTCCAGCTCTCTCTTGTCTTGCTCCAATTGATTAGCTCTTTCAATTGTAGCATTTAATTCTTTCCATAATTCCTTATTTTCTTTTTTTAACTCCTCGTATTTTCTTAATAATTCTTCAATAACATTTTCCAACTCTCTAATTTTTTCTTCCATGTTATCCCCCTCCATTTATAATAAAATAGGTTAAATTTTCAATAAAACTCACAAATGGACTCATAATTAACGGTAAAATCCAAACTAATAACAAACCTAACATAAAAAGTATACCATAAACTTCATACTTTACATACCATTGTACGTATTCATCAGGTAAAAGTGCTCCCAAAAAACGTGAACCATCTAAAGGTGGAATAGGAAACATTGAAAAAATAGCGTAAGTTAAACTCCATTTAGTTGCCTTGTAAAAAATCAGATATAAGTAAGTTTCTTTTAAATACCTACTGATTATACCATAAATTACAAACAATATTATACCAAAAATAGGTCCAATTATTGAAACAAATAATAATTTTTTTCTTGATTTCTGTGATTTAATTAATGTAGTTGGAACAGGGCGTGACCAACCAAAATCAAAGAGTATAAAAGTAATTGTGCCAATTGGATCAAGATGAACAAAAGGATTCAAAGAAAGTCTACCCAGCTTTTTAGGTGTTAAATCTCCAAGCTTCGTAATAAGATAAGCTTTCAAATATTCTCTTGGAGAAACAACCAAAATAACAGCTAAAAATCCAGTTGTAACATTAACTAAAATCTTCATTAACGGTGTCAATAAACTCACCTTCTTTAATTTTCCGAGCTATATGTTTTAATTCTTGGATTAAATTACTATTCATTCCATATTTCCACCAAAATGGAAGAACAGTATTGTTAAGTATTACTGGATCTTCTCTTCCAGTTAATTTTCCGTTGTTAACAAGTTCAATCCAATCATCAGTACCAATAATTGGTGTGAATTCGTTAAGCGAAAAACCAATTCCTTCATTTTTGCAAACTTTCATAGCTTCAATAACATCACGAGGTTTTTGACCGGGGATGTTTAACATAATATAAGCTGAAACTTCATTTTCAGTAAAACCATATTTTCTCAAAATTCTTGAGGCTCTAACTAAATCTTTATCTTGAACTTTCCCACCGGTTTTTATCTGAAGTTCACCAGAAGTTTCATATCCAAGTTTAATTGTTTTAAAGTTCGCTTCTTTCATAAGTTCGGCAGTTTCTTCTGTTATTAATCTTGCGTGAATTCCATTAGGAAGATGGAAATTCAATTTTAAACCTCTCATAATTATTTCTTTCAATAAAACATGAAAATGTTTTTTTGAATTAACTAAAATAGCATCATCAAAAAAAATAACATCCTTTACTTTAAACTTCTCAACATATTTTTCTATTGAATCAACAACTTTTCTTGGGGTTCTAAATCTCATTCCATTCCATATCCTATGAGCAATACAATAAGAACACTTGAAAGGACAGCCCAAAGTTGTTATAAAAACAAGATATCCCAAATTATTATATAAATCATACGCGGGATCAAGAATTTCAAACCAATTTATGTTTTTTGTTTCAAAATTTTTTTCAAAAATACTTCCAAGAAATTTTGGTAATTTGTTTAATTCACTACCACTAAATATAAATGTATTTGTTTGTTTTGCATGAGAAGGGAGATTCCGAACATAAAATCCTCCGAAAATAATTGGAACTTTTTCACCATAAAACTTCCTTAGAAACCTTATTGTATCCCAGTATCCTGGATACCAATAAGTCAAAGTTGAAGTAACAAAAACTGCATCAACATTTCCAATTTCTTTTAACTTTTTTTCAAAGAATTCTTCAGAAGCGCCATATCTTTTAAAATTTCTAGGTACAAATGATAAGACATCCGGTTTTTTTATTTTTATACTCGGAAATTTGCCTGTCTTAAAAAATTTATCCTTTGGAACATCAATATATCTCTTTATTTCTTCATCATGACGATTCATAAGATCTATTAAAAAAACTTCAAATCCCAACTGCTTTAAATACGCTCCTACATACAACAATCCCAATGGTTTCAACCAGAAATCATATGCTGCAAAATCCTCAATCCAAGGATTAACTAGTAAGGCTTTCATAGAAATAATAAATCCCCCTAAGTCCAAGATTATAATCAAAAATAATATCGTCAAAAACAGTTTGATTTTCTATAAGTCTTGCTTGACCTCCTGTAAATATTATAGGCACTTTTTCAATTTGCATTTCTTCTTTTATGTTTTCTATTAAATACTTTATCCCACCCAAAGTTCCGTTAATTGTGCCTATCCTTATATTACTTTCCGTATCTTTCCCAACAAATGTATCAGAAAGTTTTATCTCAACCAATGGAAGTTTAGCGGTACCTTTATAAAGTGAGCTAACTAACATAGAAAAACCAGGAATTATAACCCCTCCTTCGTATATCCCATTTTTTAAAACTTCTATAGTAATTGCTGTGCCAAAATCTATTATTAGTGCACTTTTACCATAATCAAAAAAAGCCGCTATAGCATTGGCTACCCTATCTGCACCAATTTCTTGTGGGATTTTTACATTCCATTTTATTTTTGAAAACTTAGAAGCTTCAACAAATATTGCTTCACTTCCAACGTATTTTTTTGCAAAAAAACTTAAAATATGATTAATATTCGGCACCACTGATGAAACAATTATTTTTTTAAATGAAAAATCATATAAATTCTTCAAAAACACAAAAAGTTCATCTTCGGTTTGTAGTAATTTTGTTGAAATTCTCTTAGTATCAAAATTTTTTCCATCATGTGTTAAAGCTACTGTTGTATGGGTATTACCAACATCCAATAATAAATACAAATTACCACCTCGTTGTTAACAAAGTTTCAACTTTAGGAAGGATTTCATATTTTTTCAATAATTCTCTAATATCTTCTGTAACGTATACTCTTACAATCTGGATTAAATTATTGCTCATTAAATTATACGCAGGATATTGCTTAACATACTCATCAAAAGCTAGCACATTATTTTTCCATGTATCATAAATAAAAATGTTACTTCTCAAAAATTCTTCAGGATGTACAAGTGAAAGTTTGTAAGGAGTATCTACTTTAAAAATTTCATCGAAATTTGATAAAATCATTGATAACTTTTCTCTATCTTTTTCTTCACATCTATCAATAGCTCGTTCAAGTCTAAATCTTATTTTTTGAAGAATATCCATAGCAAAACCTTGACTTGCAACAGAAGGATCAATCCCTTCAACAGAAAAGGGGGTCTCTAGAATTGACTTCCATAAGTCTCTCTTTTTTAGCCTTTCCACTATTTCATAAGCCATAACAATATCTAATTCTAATGGTTGCAAATCTATCTTGTAATCCAAAATATCCTTCTTTGTTAATTCAAAAGAATCAATAGAATATTCATTTACTATTTGATTAAACATAATCTCAACTTCACTAATAATTTTTTGATCTGTAAGTTCCATAAATGTATCCAGATTTTCAACTCTTTCTTTTAATTTTAATGGTTTGTAAACTAAATCCAGCAATTCCTGTATCATTAAATCAGCAGCACGTGAAGTTTTATGGAAATAAACATTTTTGTACATCATAAATCTTCCAAAGAGAATTGTGTATATTTCATCAACTACTTTGATGTTATATGCCAAATAATCTGTTCCATTTTTGTTTACTATTAAAGAATTCCTTATTAATCTATCTAATGAACCAGTCCCAAATCCTCTAGTTCCAGCAAAGTATGAATCTCTTAAAACAAAGTCCATCCTATCAGCACCTAAAGGACCTTGAATAATAGCAAAATCTATTGTCCCCTCATCTTCACCATTAAAAATATCTACCACTCTTTTCATTACTTCTTTAAAGTCTTCAACCAAATTATCCGTACACTCACCTAGAACCATCTCTAAATCATCGCAAACTGCTTTCTTAAGATTACTGGGAGATCTTTCATAAATTTCATACATCTTTTGAGGCATGTATTCTAACAAAATTTTTTCTCTATATTCATCGTGTCCTTCTTCAAGCCCTATCCTTTTATATACAACTTCATCAAATTGGTGACTAAATGGTCCATGCCCAATATCATGTAATAATCCAGCTAATCTTAAGATCCTAATACGTTCGGGAGAATCAAAAAGATGTTCTGCATACATTCCTGCTATATGCATAACACCAAGAGAATGAGAAAATCTAGTATGAGTCGCTCCAGGATAAACGTACTCAGCTCCAACGAGTTGAGACAAATACCTGAGCCTTTGCATTGCTTTTGTATCTGACGCTAAAATCTCTAATGGATACATGAAAATTTCAGAATGAATAGGATCTCTGGAAACTTTATAATACATATTTTCACTCCCTTTTCTAATTACCTTCAGCCATTTTTTTGAAAATGAATTCAACAACTACATCAATGGCTTTTTCATTAAATCCCCCTCTGGGAATAATTAAATCTGCATATTTTTTCGTTGGTTCTACATAAGCATCGTGCATTGGTTTAACAAGATTTAAGTATTGATCTATAACACTTTCAATTGTACGACCTCTTTCTTTTATATCACGTTCCAATCTTCTTATAAACCTCACATCATTTTCTGCATCAACAAAAATAGATAAATCATAATATTTTCTTAATTCTTCATAATATAATGCAAAAATTCCCTCAACAATTATTACTGGTTTAGGATTCAATACAAGAAAATTTCCAGTTCTTGTATACTGAGCAAAATCATATTCAGGAAGTTGAATACTTTTATGATTAATTAAATCTTCTAAATGTTTAACCATTAAAGAATGCTCAATCATATCAGGATGATCATAATTATATTTTTTTCTTTCTTCTAGCGGTACGTGACTCATGTCCCTATAATAATTATCCATTGGCAATATTACACAATTTTCTTTACCAATGATTTCATTGATCTTGTTTGCAACTGTTGTTTTTCCTGAACCCGTGCCACCACCTATACCAATTACAAACATTTTTACCTCCTATTTTTCAATCTTAAATTACCATTTTTCTCATAATAAAATTTATCGAGAATTAAATGCAACAAATACCCTATTGCTGATATTATACCAAGAAAAAGGGCATTTTTCATAATAAGAAACAAAAAATAATACCCCGAAAAAACAACTAACCCATAAATAAAAGCGCTCCAAATTGTATGAAGAGGTCCTCTGTGTTTGGGGATAACATATTCAATTAATCTACCAACTAAAATTCCAATAAATGTTGATTCCAAAATTTTCATAGAATAAGAATAAAAGACAGTCTCTAGCTTAAAAAGTCGTATTATATATCCTCTGTTAAACTCAAAATAAATGATAATTGAAATAATAAGATATTTGATAATTTTACGAAAAGTAGAATGAACATGATCTATATCAGGAATATCAGCTGAAATCCAAAAAATCAAAAATCCTAATCCGATAATTTCCTTTGTTGGTAGAGGATAATTCAAAACTTTAGAAAAAAATTCATAAAAAATAACTATTAGAGGATAAAATAATACTGCAAAATTAACATGAGTATTGAAATTTGGCACTTTAAATACTCCTTAAACTTTCTATCATATCTTTAATCAGTTTCTTATATTCAGACTTCATTCCTAAAAATTCTACATTTGATAATGACTCAGCAAAAAGTGAATTCATTTTTTCGATAGCTTTTTCTATTGCACCGCTTTTTCTAAGCAAATTGATTAAAATATTTAATTCTTTCTCATTCTTATCTTTCTTTTTTAATAAACTATAAAAATTTTCATCAAATTCACCTAAATCAATTAACGAAGTGAATTTACCTTCTTTTAAATCAGAAGTGTGTGTTTTGCCAGATTTTTCATCAAAAGTACTGATAATATCATCCCTTATTTGAAATGCTATACCTGCAGGGATTATTGCATTTCTTATTTTTTCTTTTTCATTTTGGATTGAGGCGTTAGAAATTAAATACCCTAAATAAAAAGGATAATAAAATGAATAATAAGCAGTTTTTAATTCGGCTATTTTAAAGGAAATATTTTTTGGTGGATATTCTTTTCTTGAGGAGTATAAGCTGTCAAGTATTTGACCATATGCTGTATTTATATAACATTCAGAAAGTTCATTCAAAAACAGTTGAAAATTAGGAATTTTAATTGATGAAAGCGTTTTTAATACATAAAAGATCAAAATATCTCCTAAAACAATTGATAAATCTTCTCCTATTTTCTCATTATTAACAAACTTCGAATATTCTTCGTTAAGAAGGACATGTAATGTAGGTTTACCTCTTCTTAACGTCGAACGATCCATAATATCATCATGAATTAAAAGAAATGCGTGCATAATCTCAAGTGAAGCTGCAATTAGATACAAGTCATCATACGGAATAACATTTTTTTCTTTGTATGCTTCATAACCTAAAATGAACAAAAGCGGTCTTATTCTTTTTCCAGGCCTTAAGGCAAAAGATTTAGTTTTTACAATCAAGTCTTTTATTTCCACATCGATATTTCTCAATTGCTCATCAAAAATCCTTTGTATGTGAGAATTTATTTTTTCCAAATGCATTTCTTTAAATTTTTCAAAACTCATAGAATCACCCTAAATAGTCATTAACATTTTCACCAACTAGATTCTTTAATATTTCATAATACATAGAATTTTTCATTACTACCTGTGACAAAGCCTTTTTTATAATTTCAAGATCTTCGCCTTTAAAATCTTTACTTTCAATTGCTCGAACCAAATCCTTTACAACTTCTGGTCTATCAATATAAGATAATGCCATAGCAGCTTGAACACCCAATTTTTTTCTTTCTTCATCTTCTAATAAAAAATACCTCAAAATTTCATAAACTTTATCACCTTCACCAAGTTTTGCAAGTGCTTCATAAATAATCAATTCCGCTTCTTCCCAACTATAAAGAGATAATATTTTGTACAAAGAATTTAATATACTTTTTTCTCCAAAATCTGCTAATAAATCTATAATATAAAGTAGAGTGATATCGTTCTTATTTCTTTCTCCAAGTCTACGATGAAATTCTTTTAAAAGAGCAGTTTTTGCATCATCTCCTAGTTTAAAAAGAGCTTCAGAAGCAATTTCCCTAACTTCAGAATCCTCATCTTCTAAAAGTTTAATCAAATCAGGTATAGCTTTTGAACCTTTTTCTTCTACGATTCTATTTATCAATTCACTTCTTTCCATAATTACCCTCCTCAATCAATTTTCAAATTTATTATAACATTAAAATTTATTTCTAAGAAATAAATGTTATATCTTATTAAAAATCCTATGATATAATTTCTTAAAGAGAGTTGGCACAAATAACCGATAAAATCATTTTATTGAGGTGAAAGTATGAAAGTTAAATTTATAGGTGGAATTAGATATCTAATTGGAATAAAAGAAATTGAAGTTGAATTCGGCTCATTAGATGGAATCTTTGAGTCAATTAGTAAAAAATTAGGAAAAAAAATTAATTACACTCTTGAAAAAGAAACTAATAAATCATTTTTAATTTTAAATGAAAACGGAAAAGAGATGAAATTTTCTGTAGTAATACATAATAATGGTGAAAATATTTTAAAAAAAGAAAAACTTGAAAATGGTGAATTATCTATAATTATGCCAGTAGGTGGTGGATAATGTTAGATATTTCAAGACATATTGATTTATATAAAAAATTATCTGACAAATTAAATAATTCTCACATTTTCGTTGCAGGTGCGGGAGGTTTAGGATCTGTTGTTCTTCAAAATTTGGTTCGTCTTGGTTTTAAAAACATAATCATTTATGACCATAAAGAAATAGATCCCCCAGATCTCAATAGACAAATTTTATACGACTCAAAGGATATCGGTAAAAAGAAAACTTTAGTTGCAAGAAAAAAACTTTTGAAAATTAATCCATTGTGTAATATTAAAGTTTTTGAAGAAAAAATTACCAAAAACACAAAATTTAATGGAAAAATAGACTTAATCTTTGACTGTGTTGATAATATAGAAACTAGATTCATCCTTGATGAATTTGCCCATAGATTAAATATTCCTTTGATACATGGTGCTGTTCAGGAATATAGAGGGCAAATAACTGTAATATATCCTGGTAAAACTAAATCTTTAAGAGAATTATTTCTCGGTTATTCTTCTCCAAAAAATCCACAAGTACTACCACCTACTGTTTTTATTACCGGCTCTCTTTTAGTATCAGAAGCTCTTAAAATACTTAACAAAGATTTTGAAAATTCACTAATAAATAAAATATTATTCTTTGATATTTTCTATAACGATTTTGAAGTTATAAAATTAAAGTAGTGAAATTAATTTTCGGTCTTTTCTTTTAAATATCTATGCATATTAAAAAACGTTATGTTATAATGTTTAAAAATATAATTTTTGAGGTGACACAATGATACCAAATTCTGGTTTTAGAAAATATGTTGTAATTGCTGGGAGAAGAAACGTTGGAAAATCATCTTTTTTAAATACTTTAATTGGCCAAAACGTCTCTATTGTAAGTAGCACGGCTGGAACAACTACAGATCCAGTATTTAAAACCATGGAATTAAATCCTGTTGGGCCCATAACATTCATTGATACTCCTGGTTTGGATGATGTGGGTGAATTAGGGTTAAAAAGAATTGAAAAGGCTAAAAAGGTGTTGTATAGAGCAGATGCTGGAATTTTAATAGTTGATTCAAAACCTTCTATTTTTGAAGAGAATATTGTTAAAATTTTCACTAAGCTTGAAATTCCTTTTCTTATAATAATAAACAAAACAGATATATTAAATGACAAAGTTGATGAATTTGAAAAGTCTTATAAAAAGTTTAATGCACCTATTTTGGCAGTTTCTTCAAAACAAAAAACAGGATTTGAAACAATTGGAATAGAATTGAATAAAATAATTCCTAGTGATGAGGAAATTCCCTTTTTATCTGATTTAATTACAGGTGGAGATTTAGTTATCCTTGTAGTTCCAATTGATCTAGGCGCTCCAAAAGGACGATTAATAATGCCTCAAGTTCATGCTATTCGTGAGGGACTTGATAGTGAAGCGCTTGTACTTGTTGTTAAAGAACGTGAATTAAGATACGCTATTGAAAATATCGGGATGAAACCAAAGCTTGTTGTTACCGACTCGCAAAGCGTCATGAAAGTTGTTTCAGATGTTCCTAAAAATGTCAATCTAACAACTTTTTCCATTTTAGAATCCAGATACAGAGGCGATTTACATTATTTTATTGAAAGTGTTAAAACTATCGAAAGCTTGAAAGATGGTGATGAAGTTATTATTATGGAAGGTTGTACTCATAGACCTTTAACAGAAGATATAGGTAGAGTAAAAATTCCAAGATGGTTAATAAATCATACTGGAGCTTCCTTGGAATTTAAAGTTTGGGCTGGAGTTGATATGCCTGATTTCTCTGATATTGAAAATGCAAAGCTCATAATTCATTGTGGTGGTTGCGTAATGAATAGAAATTCAATGATGAGAAGGGTTAGAATGTTTAAAAGATTAGGAATTCCAATGACTAATTATGGAGTTGTCATTTCGTATCTTCATGGCGTGTTAGAAAGGGCTATTAAACCTTTAATCTAAAGGAAGTGGTCAAATGAGAATTGAAAAAGATTTTTTAGGTGAAAAAGAAATTCCAAATAATTATCTTTATGGTATCAGTTCAATTCGAGCTACAGAGATTTTTCCAAAAACTGGTGAAATTTCTGATGAAAAATTTATTTGGGCATATTTTATGATTAAAAAAGCTGCAGCTTTTCTTAATAAAGAATTGGGATATTTAGACAGAAATATAGGAAATGCAATCATTTCCGCTGCTGATGAATGGGAAAAACTTAAAGACTATATTATTGTTGACCCTTTATCAGGTGGTGCAGGTACTTCCGTTAACATGAATATAAACGAAGTGATAGCAAATAGGGCTTCTCAGATACTTGGAAAAGATTTTGGGTTTGTTAAACCTATTGAACATGTTAATATGCATCAATCCACTAATGATACTTTTGTTACAGCTGGAAAAATTGCCACAATTGCCAGGTTAAGAGAATTAATAGAAGAGGTTATATATCTTCAAGATATAATCCAACAAAAAGAACATAAATATTATAAAATAAGAAAAACTGGAAGAACTCAACTAATGGATGGACCACCTATAATGCTTGGACAAGAATTTGGCGCTTGGGCAGAAGCACTCTCAAGAGATAGATGGAGATTAAATAAAGTTGAAGAAAGAATTAGATCAGTAAATATTGGTGGTACTGCGATTGGCACAGGTATTGGGGCTCCAAAAGAATATATTTTAAAAATTGTTGAGGTTGTAAGAGAATTTACAAAAATTAAAATAGCAAAAGCTGAAAATTTAATTGACGCAACTCAAAATTTGGATGTTTTTGCAGAAGTTCATGGATTATTAAAATCTCTAGCAGTCAACATATATAAAATTTCAAATGATATTAGGATTTTAGCTAGCGGACCAAATGCTGGTATAGGTGAACTAGTTTTACACCCAATACAAATTGGAAGTTCTATTATGCCTGGCAAAATTAATCCAATAATCCCTGAATATGTAATGCAGCTTTCTTTGGTAGTTTTTTCTCATGATAGTCTTGTTAATCATGCTTGTTCACAAGGAAATTTAGAACTTAATCAATTTGCTCCAATAATAGTACATTATACTCTAAAATCAATTAAATTTCTTATAAACGGATGCTCATCACTCGCAAGTTATATTAGCAAAATAAAAGCAAATGAAGAAAAATGTAAAGAAAATTTAGAAAAATCAACTTCCAATCTTACTCCATTAATTAATTTATTTGGTTATGAAAAAGTTTCGAAAGCTATAAAAGAGGCCAATTATGACATATTTAAAGCCATTGAAATACTTTCTCTACAAAATAATATCTCTAAACAAGAAATATTAAATCGTATAAATACTAATAATTTAACTAAACTTGGATTTTGAGAAATTAAAAATTAATTTTGCATATTAATAATTTTTATATGAAAAAACCAGGGCTAAAAAGCCCTGGTTATTTATATTCTATAAGTTTTTAATAACAATAGCAGTCCCCATACCTCCACCGATACACAATGAAGCCATTCCATACTCTAGATTTCTCTTTTTCATTTCATACAATAATGTTACTGTTATTCTGTTTCCTGATGCTCCTATTGGATGTCCTAGTGCTATTGCTCCACCATTTACATTTGTCCTTTCCATAAACCAGTCTTTTGTTAATCCGTATTGCTTACTTAATTCTCTTATTACTCCTAATGATTGTGCTGCAAATGCTTCATTTAATTCTAATAATTCCATTTGCTCTAATTTAACACCTTTCTTTTCTACTAAGTTTTTTATTGCAACTACTGGTCCCAAACCCATTATACTTGGATCTACTCCACCTTGTTCATATGCTATTATTTCTGCTAATGGTTTTAATCCATATTTCTTTACTGCACTTTCTGATGCTAATATCATTGCACTTGCCCCATCATTTATTCCAGATGAGTTTCCCGCTGTTACTGTTCCATCTTTTTTGAATGCTGGTCTGAGTCTTGCTAATGTTTCTTTTGTCGTTCCAAATCTTGGATATTCATCTGTGTCAAATATTTTTGTTTCTTTTCTTGTCTTTACTTCTATTGGTACTATTTCATCTTTAAATCTTCCTTCTTTTATTGCTTTCTCTGCTCTTTGTTGACTTATTGCTGCAAATTCATCTTGTTCTTCTCTTGAAATTCCATATTTTTCTACTATGTTTTCTGCGGTTATTCCCATGTGATATTGATTAAATACGTCTGTTAATCCATCATATACCATGTGATCTACCATTTCTATATTTCCAAATTTTAATCCAAATCTTGATTTTGCAGGTAAAAGCATGGGGGCATTAGACATATTTTCCATTCCTGCTGCTACTATAATTTCTGCATTTCCTAATTTTATTTCATTTGCTCCTAACATTATTGCCTTCATCCCACTACCACACACCATATTTACTGTATATGCTGGTTTTTCTACTGGTATTCCTGCATATATTGCTGCCTGCCTTGCTGGCCCCATTCCTTGACCTGCCATTAATACGTTCCCTACTATTGTTTGATCTACTTGTTCAGGGGTTACTCCTGCTTGTTCTAATGCTGCTTTTATTGCTTCTGCTCCTAATTTTGCTGCTGGTATGTCTTTTAATGTTCCACCAAATGCTCCTATTGCTGTTCTTTTTGCGCCTACTATATATACTTTTTCCATTTTCATCTCACTCCTTTTTCCATTTGTTTTTTATTTTTACCTTTTTATAATATTAAACTTATAGTACTAAACCACCATCTACACTTATTACTTGTCCCGTTATGAAACTACTTTCATCACTTGCTAAGAATAATGCTGCATTTGCTATTTCTTCTGGTTCTCCCATTCTTTGCAATACTGTTTTGCTTATTACTAGGTTTATCACTTTTTCTGGTAAGTCTTTTGTCATTGGTGTTTTTATAAATCCTGGTGCTATTGCATTTACTCTTACTTGAGCTCCTTTTCTTGCAAATTCTTTTGCCCATGTCTTTGTCATCGCAATTACCCCACCTTTTGTTGCTGCATAATTCGTTTGCCCTATGTTTCCATATATTCCTACTACTGATGATATATTTATTATTGACCCTTTTCCTGCTTTCATCATTTCTGGCCCAAATTGTTGTGTCATATTAAATACACCTTTTAGATTTACATTTATTACTATATCCCAATCTTCTTCACTCATCTTTTGTATTAATGCATCCCTTGTTATCCCCGCGTTGTTTACTAATACGTCTACTTTTCCTTCTTCTGTCATTACCTTTTCTTTGAATTTTGCTATTGCTGGTCTATCTGTTACATCTAATTTGTATCCTTTTACGTTGTCGTATTTTTTTTCTAATTCTTTTAATGCTTCTTCGTTTAAATCACATGCATATACCATTTTTGCTCCTTCTAGTGCGAATTTTTCTACCATTGCTCTTCCTATTCCTCTTGCTCCCCCAGTCACTATACATACTTTTCCTTCCAATCTCATTCTTCTTTCCCTCCTGTATTTTTGTTTTTTTCTTGTATTCTTCTATATAATTCTTGAGCTATATATGAAGCTACATCCTCTGCATATGTATTTGCTCCAAACCCAGCATCGTATCCAAGTTCTTTTGCCAATTCGTGAGTAATCCTTGGCCCACCAGCTATTAATATTACTTTATCTCTAATGCCTTCTGCTTCTAATATTTCAACTAATTCAGTAAGATTTTTAATATGGATGTTTTTTTGAGTTACTGTTTGAGACACGAGCAATGCATCTGCTTGAAATTCTATTGCTTTAGCTACAAACTCTTCATTTGGTACCTGACTTCCCATATTTAATGTTTCAAACATTTTATATCTTTCAAGACCATAATGCCCGGCATATCCTTTCATGTTCATTATGGCATCAATACCAACGGTATGAGCATCTGTTCCAGTGGTTGCACCTATTACTCTTATTTTTCTTCCTATATTTTTCTTTATAAACTCATCTGTTTCTTCCATTGACCATGTTGTTGATTTAACTTTAGGAACATGAATAGCTGTATAATCAACTGTATGTGTACAGCTTCCATAGGCTATAAAAAATGTAAATCCTTTGGTTAATTCTTTATGATATACAATCATTGGATCATCAAATCCCATTTTTTTCATTAGCTGTTTTGCTGCTTCCACAGCTTCTTCGCCATCTGGTACAGGCAATGTAAAACTTAGCTGAGTTTTGCCATCATTCATTGTGTCACCATATGGTTTAATAGCTTTTAAATTCAATGTTTTATCAAAATTCTTTTTGTCTGTTGAATATAGTCCTTTACTCATGGTCTTTCATCCTCCAACATCCTTTTAACGAATGGATTAAAGTAATTTTTACCTTTTTCAAACACTCCATCTAACCCTTTTCCACCATCAATTGGTCTTTTAATATTTGCAAATGTTCCTTTTGATAATGACACAAAGAGTCCATCTTGAACCATTTTTTCCAATAATTGTATGGATTCATCCAATACTTGTTGTGCTCTTTTTTGTATTATTCCATCTTTTTTAAATTCCACTTCATCACCTATGTCCTTTAGATTATTGAAAATATATCTTGCGTTTTCTATTGATAAATATCTATCTGACATAAATGGTGTATGTATTGCTTCTGTAAGCATTCCCAATAATTGTATTCCCTGATGTGTCCAAATTGATACTACATTAAATAATGCATCTTGCACATGACCTTTAAATATGTTTCCTGTCATATATTTTGTTGGCGGCATATATTTTAACGGTGCTTTAGGGAATATCTCTCTTAACATTTGGGCTTGAGCCAATTCGTATAAAAATCCATTTGTGAGATCTGGGTTCATTTCAAATGCATGACCTAGTCCCATCTGTTCTTCAGGAATACCTGCTATTAGAGCTAATTGTTCGTTTATAAAATTCGAAGTAAGCACTGTATGAGCTTCTTCATATGCATCTGCTGTAGTTAAATAATTATCTTCACCTGTATTAATGATAATTCCCGCAAAACCATTTATAACCCTCGAAAAATATTGATCTATTATTGTTCTTTTCATGTTTATATCTCTAAATAATATTCCGTATAATGCATCGTTTAGCATTACATCAAGCCTTTCCATTGCACCCATGGCTGCTATTTCAGGCATACATAATCCTGATGCATAGTTAACTAATCTTATATATCTTCCTACTTCTTCTCCAACTTCATCGAGAGCCTTTCTCATTATTCTGAAATTTTCTTGCGTAGCCATTGTTCCACCAAAGCCTTCCGTTGTAGGACCATATGGAACATAATCCAATAAGCTTTGCCCTGTTGTCCTTATAACCGCTATAATATCTGCACCTTGTCTTGCTGCAGCTTGTGCTTGAACAACATCTTCATATATATTACCTGTTGCAACTATTACATATAGATATGGTTGTGGTCCTTCACCAAGCTTTTCTAAATATTCATTTCTTTTTCTTCGATTATCTTGAATTCTTTTAATCATATCATCCACAAAAGGTTCCAAAGCTTCTTCGGCTTTTTCTCTAGAATATACTTTTACTCTTGATAAATCTAAATCTCCTTTTGATATTTTTTCTGCAATTTCCTGAGGTGTTAATCCTGTTTCAATTACTGCATTTCCTAATAGAAATGCTGCACCTTGTTCCAACAATCCTTTTTCTTTTATGTGATCAACCACTATATTTGGTAATGGTACTTCATTTTCATCTATTCCATCTATTCCTAATAATCTACATATAGTTCTTTCTACTGATACTGTGGATCTTTTATCGACAAAACTCTGTACATCATCTGCAATTTTTTTTGCTAAACTTCTTGCATATTTTACTTTTTTAAAGTCTAAGCCTAATTTACTCATGAAAGTTTTCCTCCTTTTTTAGCTTCTCTATTGTGTCTATCAATTTATTGTCTATGTTTAATAATTTCGCTATCGTCAATGCTTCTTCTGGAACTATTTCTTCTTTTTCTTCAACTAACGAATAATCTATAATTTCTGTTATATTTTCTGGAGATATTTTGTCTGTTAATTTCTCTTTCTTTATACCTCTTATTCTTAGTTTTCTTATTTTTTTATCTGCTACATTATTAAAATGCGTTGTTATTAAAGAAATGGAACTTAATTCATTTAATATTCTTGTCACAGCTTTTACTATTAATTTTCCTTCATGAGGGTTTGTATTTCTTGCCAATTCATCTAGTAAAATCATTACTTGCTCACTTTCTTTTAAGTATTTTAATATTTCATTCAATTTCAACATCTCAGCTGCATATGAAGATAAACCGTTTAATGCTGATTGGTAATCGCCTGAAATTAAGAATATTTTTTTCAATACTTTTATTTTTGCAGATTTTGCCGGTACATAAAATCCATATTGGAATAAATATTGTGATAAGGCTAATGTCCTTAATATTACCGTTTTACCTGTCATATTTGCACCAGTGATTAAGGTAACACCTTCATATAACTTTATGTCTATTGGCTGATATTTTTTACCTTCTTTTTCCAACCTTTCTTTTATTACAGGATTAAATAATCCTTGATAACTTATATAATCTGAAATTTCTGGTCTTGTAAATCCATAATCTATTGCTTGCTTGGCTTTTGCTAGTACAAAATCCAACTCTTCTACATCCTTCAATGCCTGTTCAAGGTTATCCATATATTTTTTTAATTTTGTTGTTAATACTTTTCTAATTTTTTCTTCTATTTCTGTTTCTTTTAAAAATAATTCTTTTTTTTCCTGTTCACAGGCTGTTTTTTTCATCTTTCGTATCTTTGCAAGTTCTTTTGAATATGAATCATATATATAGAATGTAGGTAATTTATTTCCATCTGGATCCAGTATTTCTATTACTTTTTCCAGAGCTGGTTGTTTAAGATAAGAAAATGTCATTATTTTCCTTATTTCTTCATAGTATAATGAAAAGTATTTAATCTCATATAATTCAATATCATCCAGTATATAATCGCCTTTTAACCTTTCTACTGTTTTGCTTATATCCTTTATATACATCAAGTTGGTTTTTATTTTTTCAATTTTTTCTTTTTCTTTTTGAATTTTTTCTATTGTCTCAGCTATTTTATCCAACTCGGTGGATATTTGATTTTCTTTGGTAAAAAAAATCAAGTTTTTAATTCTCTTTTGACCTAATGGGGTTATTATCTCCAATTTATTTAATAAATGATCTATTTCAAACATAATTCATCTTCCCTTACATTTAGTATTGGTATGTCTATTACCTCTTTTAACCTTTTTTTGATTTCATCAGAATTCAACATATATCCATAAGGTGAATATGGATTAATTGTTATAGCTATTAGTTTTGTCGTTTTCAAAACTTTTATTTTCCCTCCTTTTTTAGTAAATAAAGTGTACGTTTCAGGAGATATAAATATTTTTGTGAAATCTTTTACTATTATTTCTACTTCTTTAAGGGATTTTTGCTTATTAAGGTATTTAATAAAATTATCTGTCAAAGCACCTGTTAAATATATTTTGTTTCCATATTCCAATATATGTTTTTCCAAAGATTTAAATGTCAGTAATGATTTTATGGGAAGTTTTTTAATTTTATCGGAAATTATATATATACCATCTTCAAGTTTTGATAATTCATGATTATTCTCATATTCATCCAATTGAATAAGATTTACTATATGTTTTGTTTTTTTTACTAGTTCATTCATATTTATTGTTAAAGCGGCTCCCGTTGCCAAAATCATTGCATCTGTTATAACAGGAGAAGCGGGACTTAATCTTGATAAAGCCCCGTCTATTAATACTACTTCTGCTCCAAAACTTTTTATTTTTTCTATTAATTTTCTTATTTTTACTGTTGATTGTGGCCCGGCCAATATTACTTTTCCTCTATCTAGAGCTCTTGCTATGACTATCCTACCCAATGATGTTCTTAAGCTATCTTCTATAGATAATATTTCTGCAGTAAGCCTTTTTTGCCTGTAAAATTTCTCTGCAGTTGCAAATATTGTCCCTTCTTTTATTTCTATTTCAGGCTTTGGCATAGATGTTACCTGATCTATAGATTCACCATCTATTCCTATTGAAGTTACTCCCATCTTTTTATCTAGTTTTTTTATTATGTAATTCAATGTTTCCGTTTTTCCTGCGTTTTTTTCAAGACCTACTACTGATATACTTTCAAATTGCACTTTTTATTCTCCTTTGAATAATACTAAAGCTTCTCCATCCACTGCTAATTTCCCATCTTCTTTTATTATCTGTGTAGTTAATACTAATCTTGATTTTTCATCTATTTTTTCTTTTACTGTTATTGTTATTGTTATTTCTTCATCAAGGTATATTGGCTTTAAAAACTTTGTATTCTGTTTCATGTATATTGTTCCTGGTCCCGGGAATTCCATTCCTAATACTGCCGATATTAATCCTACGCTTAAAATACCATGAGCTATTCTTTTTTTGAATATTGTTTTTGATGCATATTCTTCGTCTAAATGAACAGGATTTTTATCGCCAGTTATTTCGGCAAATGTTTCAACCATATGGGCAGTAATTTTCCTTTTTACTTCATATGTTTGATTCAATTTTATATCTTCATATTTCATTTTTTCTCCTCCATTAAATGGTTATATTTTTCTTTAAATTTTGCTCTTTCTTGCCTTTCTAAATGGCTAGGTTCTATTGAAATTTTCTCTTTATTATCAAATAATCCTGCCACACCATACCACTTATATTTTTCCCTATATTCACTATCATCTACGTCTGATGTTGTATCTTCTGGTTCATGATATGTTGTTATTACACCTTCATAATTTCTGAGTATAACTGTATGCTCGTTTCTTGCTATTAAGTAATTTGGCATTAATCTTATTTTCCCACCACCACCTGGTGCATCTACTACAAATGTTGGAACCGCTAATCCAGATGTATGTCCAATTAATGATTCCATTATTTCTAGACCTTTTGATATAGATGTTCTGAAGTGTTCTATACCAATTGATAAGTCACATTGATAGATATAATATGGTCTCACCCTTATTTTTACTAATTGATGCATTAATTCCATCATAATATATTTACTATCATTTACACCTCTTAATAATACAGTCTGATTACCAAGAGGTATGCCTGCATCTGCTAATTTCCTACATGCTTCTGTAGATTCTGGTGTAATTTCTTTGGGATGATTGAAGTGTGTATTTAACCATATTGGATGATATTTCTTTAACATGTTTACCAATTCATCTGTTATGAGTTGTGGAAACACAACAGGTGTTCTTGTACCAATTCTAATAATTTCAACATGTGGAATTTTTCTTAATTCCTTAATTATATATTCAAGCATCTGAACACCAACCATTAATGCATCTCCACCAGATAACAATACATCCCTAACTTGTGGTGTGTTTCTTATATATTCAATTGCTGCATTTATTTCTCTCATACTTTTATGTGAATCAGTTTGACCTGCAAACCTTCTTCTTGTACAATGTCTACAATACATTGAACACATATCTGTTATTAAGAATAAGACTCTATCAGGATATCTATGTGTTAAACCTGGTACAGGTGAATCTTCATCTTCATGTAATGGATCAACCATGTCCCAAGGTCCTTTTATTAATTCTTTTGATGTTGGAACTGCCTGTCTTCTTATTGGACATTTTGGATTATCTGGATCCATCAACGAAGCATAATATGGCGTTATAGCCATTCTTAATGTTTTCAAAGCATTTCTAATTCCTTCTTCTTCATCTGGTGTGAGATTAATCACTTGTTTTAATGTATCAACATCTGTTATTCTATTTCTTAATTGCCACTTCCAGTCATTCCATTGTTCTTCTGTGACATTTTTCCATAATGGTATTTCTGTGTAATGCCTTCTTTTTGTCATTGATTTCACCCCTGATTATATATATAATTTTTCAAATAATTCTCTTATTTCTTCTGATTCTCTTAATATTTGTAAAGTTAAATCTGCATGCCCTTTTGTATATCCATTTCCTATGATCATAGTAATGTCTTTTCCAACACCTTCAGCACCTAACGCCGCTTTTGTAAATGATGTTGCCATTGAGAAGAAGTAAACGATTCCTTCATCTTTTGTGATTAAAATAGATGACATTTCCGTATCAGGTACATTTACATTGTTTATAGTTATATCACAATATTTTCCACCTGTTTTTTCTAAAACCTTTTTATATACTTCAACAGGTTTAGTAGCATCTGCTACAATTACTTCATGAGCTAAATTCATTTCTTTTATTCTTTTAGCATTTTCCTTTGAATATTCAACAACTATAACCTTACCTGAATTTCCTGCTTTTTTCATAGCTTGATATGAACATAATATTCCTGATTTTCCACCGCCTCCTATGATACAAACCGTATCTCCTTCTTTAATTAATTTTGCCACCTGTGCAGGAGCTCCTGCAACATCTAATGCAGCTAATGCTAATTTTTCAGGTATATCATCTGGCAACTTTGCGTAAATACCTGTTTCAAATAAGATTGCTTGACCTTCAATGTCAACTTGATCATTTTCAATGTTGATCTTTTTTATTTTTTCTATCTTTAAAGGTGTTAAAGATAATGATACTAACGTGGCAATTTTATCTCCTACTTTTAGTGCTTTATCTGGAAAATCAGGCCCTATTTCTTTTACAGTACCTATCAACATTCCTCCAGATCCTGTAATTGGATTTTGCATTTTGCCTCTTTCATTTACTATGTCAAGGATCATTTTCTCCATTTTTTCAACATCGTGATTACATGCTTCTTTTATTTGAGTAAAACTTGCTGAATCTATATTCAGTGTAATTACATCAATTAATAACTCATTTGAGTATATTTTCATCGTGTTATCTATTTTTTTAGCTGCTTGAGGCAATAATCCTTTCGGTTCTATTACTCTATGTGTTCCAAACGGACATCCTTTTTTCATTTTCTCCCTCC
>JACDOA010000010.1 GCA_017656335.1 Thermosipho sp. (in: thermotogales) | reverse complement strand
TAGGTTTGTAGTAATATGTACTTCGACTGATTTTCAAATATTTCAACGCTTCTGAGATACTAAATCCTTTATTAACAAGCAACAATACTATTTCCCGTTTCCTGGATGTATTACTGTTTTTTTTAATGTCTCAATGACTATAGTTTGTTTACCAATTACCTTTTCAAGTTCTTCAATTTTTTCTTCAAGTTGTTGAACTCTGGATTTCTTTCCATTTTCCAATCCTTCTTTTGCACCTTCAAGAAACTTGTCTCTCCATTTGTAATATTGAGCTTGAGAAATCCCATGTTCTCTACAGATTTGAGAAACACTTTTTTCTCGACGAAGACCTTCCAGAATTATTGCCATTTTTTCTTCTGTCCAATTTTTCAGGGGAGCAGTATATTTGCTTTTCTTTCTTTTCTTAGCTTTGTAATACGTACTCCTGGGAAACTTTAGAACTCTACATATTCTTTTTACTGTGTATTTATTTTTGAATCTATCTACAAATGCTACAAGTTCTTTTGTTGTTTTTTGGCGAATATGGCTGTAGCTTTTTTTAATATTTCATTCTCCATTCTTAATTCATTTAATTCTTTTTTCATCCTTTCAAATTCTTTTTTGCTTATTTCACCATCTTGAGTAGGACTATACTCTTTAATCCATCTGTAGATAGTAACCCTGGTAACGCCATATTCGCTGCTTAACTGTGAAACGGTTTTACCCATGTTATACAATGAAACAATTTGTTCTTTAAATTCTTTGGTAAATCTTTTGCCTTGCTTCCCCATGTGAATCACCTGACTTTTCTTCTATTATACTCCTAAATATTTAACTCCAGGTGTCCACTTTTTCGGGGTAAATCCACACCTCAAGAAAAAGAAGAAGAAACATTGAAAATGTTAAAAAAAGTAACATAACTTAAAATACTATTTTTTAGTTGAACTTATACTGTCCACTAATTTTGGGTAAGTGCAATCTGTAAACTATTTGTACATTTTCCTTTTGTTAAATTATAGAAAATCAAGGATTTACAGTTTGGGAATATTAAAAAACATTTTCAAAAAGAACTTAAAAATAATAAAATACTCAAGAAATATTAGTTGTTCTCAATAATTTCTATCACTTTTTCAAGAACAGGATCGGAACTTCCCGTCAACCACTCAATTTTCTCTTCTGTTGTCATTATAAGTTCGTAATCCGGAATTATTTCGTCTGATTCTGAGTTGAATATGTACGAACCAGGAATATAAACATAAGTCTTTATATTTGGCAGATATTGTTCTACACCACTACCTGTATGATTCGGCGAATAAATTGGTTTTTCTCCTATTATCTTTCCTATTCCATATTTTTGAACAATGCTAACAAAAGTCGTTGCAGCAGAAGCTATGCCGTTATCGACAAGTACCCATACCTTTCCTTTAAATACAGGTTCTCTTGGGGTTATAAACCATGGGTAAATTGCATCGATTATCTTTCCATCGGTGTTTTTGTCATAACGAACCCCTACCCCTGCTAAAACTTTCTCATTGTACTTAGAGTTTTTCACTTTAACTTTGCTCACCACAGAAAGTTTCCTGTTCACAAAATGTCCCAATACCTCACTTACACATTGTGGATCGCCACCGAAATTTCTTCTTACATCTATAATCAAATTTGTTATGTCCTTATTTTCTTCAAAAACCTTATTTAGAAACTCCTTAAAATCGGTAAATAAAGTTCCTTTGAAATTAAAACTCCCTATTCTTAATATCCCTATGCTTCCTTTCCTTTCAAATTCGTACGGTAATTTCAATTTATTAGACTCTTGAATTTTTTCTCTATATTCCCTTATCGTTACAGCGTTTATCCTTTCTCTCTTTATGAAACCGTTGTGTTCAAACTCTATTTCCACACTTTTTTTATTCCAAAACGTCGGTATCAGATTGATATACCGGGAAATTTCATATTCTTTCAGGGAAGTGTTTTCTCTTGTATTGGTATACTGTTCAAACTCTTCTATTACTTGACCTGATGGAATTTCATCAATTGCCAAAACTTTTGACTTTATCGGTATATCGTCGACCAGTGAAAAGACAACGTATATGTTATTATCTACAACATAAAGAATTATTGGAAAGACTTGAAAATCATTTGAAATGGGAAATTCAATACTACAATGGTAATCATTCAGGTAATGAAAAATCGGAGAGACTGCCTTAAAAAACTCAAAGCTATCCATGGGTTGATCGAGTTTTTTTCTTACGCTATCAACGATCTTTGAAAATTCTTGGCTTTCAACTAACCCATATGGATCGATGTACGCTTCTTTTAAAAGGGTAATAATAAATTCAAAATCTCTTTGGAGTCTATCTGGTGAGATTTTAACCGCAAATATTATCGAGGAAGCAAAAATGACACTGGTAAAAAAAAGAATCGTCAGTAATTTCATAGTTTTTCTCATAAAAATTCCCTCCTTTTTTAGAAAAGTTCATTATGAAATTACTGATGATTTACTCGCTTTTGAAAAATTATCCTTTAAATCATAGGATAAATAATCATCTCTTTTTAAATATTTTATATTGAATTTTCATTAATATTGAAATCCAATTAACCATAGTGGTATCGAATTTCTCACTGGAACTTCTATATCATCTCTTAAAACAAAATCTGCATTTTTTCTTTTTTTATTTTTACCGCCAACTTTTATAAGAATGTTATCAATAACAAAATTTCCATGCTCTTCGGTTTTCGAATTGCAAACATATTTTTCAGATTCTAAAAACAAATCTGTTACATACGCTTTTTCCACATTATCAATTTTACCATTAAATATCTTATAAATATTAGATTTATTTTTAATTAAAAAAATGATTGTAAAAATTTTTTATTTTCGCGAATCAAATATTTAAACAATTTTCGAGCCTTTGTTATTACCATATTAAATAAATATCTTTATTATCATCCATATTGCTGCTATTAAAATTACATAAACAAATATTTTTTTAAGATTCTCTGTTTTTACTTTTGTTGAAAAATGGGAACCTATTATAGAACCCAGGGCAGCAAATGTAGCCATAGTTATATTGAATTTCCAATCTATACCTACACTCAACCCTTTACCTATAAATCCTGTTGTTGCTGAAAATAAAACCATGATAGAATTTGTTGCAAAAGCCAATCGCATAGGCATATTCCCTAAAATAATTAATAGTGGAACAATTAATCCTCCACCTGAAATTCCTACCATTCCAGCTATAAATCCTATGAAAAAAACAGAAGGTATTACTATTAAAATTGGGATTTCATATTCATAATCGCAACATTTTCTTTTTAATATGGGGCCAAATTTAAAATTTAAATTTTTCTTTTTTCTTGAAATTAAAAATGCAGATATTAACAATAAAGTCGAAAATATAATTTTTAGTACTATAACACTAACCTTTGCTGAGATAAATCCACCTAAAAAAGAACCACTTGCAACGGATAATATCATAATTATCCCTGTATACCAATCTATTAATGCTTTCTTATGATATATTAACGTCATTATAAAGCCTGAAACCATTAATATAAACAAAGAAGCTGAAGCTGCTTGATGATAAGGGATACCATACGCCAGAAATATTGGAACAAAGAATTCTCCTCCACCTTTTCCCAACATAGATAAAATGATGGTTATAAAAAATAAAAGAATTCCGAGAAAAATCATCATATCAACTCCTTACTATGATATATGTTCTTCACCAACTTCTATTAAATCTTTAATATGTTCATCATCTAAAGACTATCGTATGAATTTTCCTTCTCTTTTTGCTTTTACAACTTTATACTGCCTTAATATTTTTAATTGATGAGAACATGTAGACTGATTTAATTCAATAATTTCGCAAATATTCTTGACACATTTTTCATTATCTAACAAAGTATGTAAAATCTTTAATTTTGGTTGGATCAGCAAAAATTGAGAAAAATTTTGCCATGTCGTAACAATAATCATGATCATGCTTTAATTCTGACATTTCTGATTTTTTAGGCATAATTCCTCTTCCAAAATAATCAATTCACATATGAAAAAATGTTAATATGAACATAATAATAATTATTATATAATTTACCCTTTATGTCAACAAGCTTATTCTCCGTTTTTCAGGGATTAAATTTATATAACACACAAAAAAAGAAAAAATTGATTTAGAGAATACATCCTATTTTTATTAGAGTGTCTAAAAAGTCTTAATGCCAAAGAAATTAGAAATTTTTTTAAAGGAAAATCAAGGAAAAATCATTTCTGGCATCTAAAGATAAATAAAGTTTTTTTACCAAATTTTTTATCCTTTGTAGTATATGTAAAACCAAACTCTTTTTTATAAAAAGTAGTTTTAACAATATCTATTCTGGATTCCTTACAAGGTTTTATAATATTAGCGTTAATACTTGCATGCATTTTATACAATTGAAAATTATTATATATCCAATTAATCAATTCATTATTTATTTTTCTAAAATTTAATCAATTTGCTCTATAGGATATTGTTTGAAATGAAGGAGCTTCATCTATTCCAATTAATCTTAAAAATTTAGGATGTTCAACAAATAATTCTTAGACTTTTCTGTATAATTTCTTAGCCATTTTTAACAACATTAAAATTTTAAGTATAGCTTTATCTGTATATTTTTTTCTTCTAAAGTAATATTCTGATTCTTTAAAAAAATATCTATAATATTGAAAATAAATAAGATTTCTTTTTTTACAAAAGAAGTATTGATTTCTCTCTTCTTTTATTCCATTGAATTGAGAACTCCTTTCCATTGTTTTTCGGTTCAATTCAATGTTTCTACGTTGAATCAAGGAGTGCCTTTTTTATTTTTTACTTTTTAGACACTTTAAGTATAATTAAAAATCAAAAGATAGTGTACAATAAACAAAGAATATAGGAATGAGCACAAAAAAAGCAGTCTCAAGATAAAGTACGATACTTTGAAACTTTAAAACCTCTAGTAAATGTACTAAGTGGTGATGAAATATTTCTATCTACTGTATCAAAGGTAGGTAAAAAATTAGATTAGAAAGTAGAAAAGTCTTTAAACAGTCCTATTGAAGAAGAAATATCACTTAGAAAGCTACTGTATAGAAGAGTAATGTAATATCGGGTAAACATAGAAAAGGGATAGAAGCGGCCGTAAAGAGATTGTTTTTGGGATATAGCTGGAAAATGTGTTATGTACACTTTGTAAGGAATGTACTCATCCAGCAGAACGCAGGAAAAGAATAAAGACAACGAACATATTGAAAAAAGTAAGTAAGGTATTTTTACAGCAATTATTGTACACTACCTTGACAATTCATGTTACAAAAAATAAAATATTAGTCCTTATTTATCTTTACAAAATTATTCACTTATTGTCTCCTTTATATTTATTACTTTTAATCAAATTAATATCTCATAAATGATTCCAAAAAAATAATTAAAATTGACAATAATCTTTTTGTATGTTATTATTTTCGCGATGTTTATTTCATATTCGGGAGGTAAAAAAGATGAGAAAGATAAGGATATTTTCTGAGACAATTTAACACTGAACATACTACGGCAACCAATAAATAATGGAATATTTTTTCCATTGTTTGTTTTATATAATTTATTTTTACAAGCACAATGCTTAGGTGTTTTTCAGTTTCTGGTTGAAAGTAATAAGCCCCGGGTTGCCGGGGCTTTTTTGTTGCAAATTTTTCTAGAAATGGAGGGATTTTAGATGAAGGACCTTTACAAATATTTTATTTTATTTCACAGGATTCTTCCAACTTCTCTTTTTATCAAAAAACTTTTTATCGATATTTCCTATATTACATCTATGTTTTTATCTTTTATTCTTCCTATTTTTCTAGGAAAAATTGTGGATAACTTTGGTAAACCTATACTTTTAAACTTTTTCTATATTTTCACTCTTATCTATTTAGCGAGAGTTATCTTAAACCAAATAAGTGGAACGACAAGAAGAATCTTTTCAACGGTAGAGGCACCAAAGTATTTGTTTAAAAGAGCAATATCAAATGCATTAAAAAGAAAAGATAACAATTTCATTCCAGAAAAAGAAATGGATAAAATATTTAGTTTTCAACACATTTTTGAATTTTTTTATAGAAATTTTACACTTTACGTTTTAATTGTACCAATTATGATGTTTCTCTCCATTAGTATGATAATTCTCAATGAATGGGAGGCAGGAGTTATTGCAATACTGGGATTTATCTTCATGTGGATATCAAGTAATAAAAAAATGAAAGTTGAAGAACAAGCTGCAAACAAAATGAACGAAGCAGAATATGATGTTTCTGAAACATTTTCTGATTTATACTCTGGATACGAAGATATCAAAAGTTATGAAACACTTCCCATCACCTTTACTTGGATATCAGAAGCACTAACCAGGTTGAAAAAATCATACGATTTATATGGAAAAGTTGAAATTCGATTTGGTTTCACATATGAATTAATATCAATTTTAACCATACCTATTATTACTTTTCTACTAGGATTTCAGGTCTTTTCTGGAAATCTTTCTGCTGGAAAAGCTATAATGCTTCTTGTTTATACTGAAAGAGTGCTTGACTACTCAAAGGTATATATTCAAGATACTGATTATATTTCATGGGCAATTGCAAGAGCAAAAGTTGCGTATAATGAGTATTTAAAGGAGGAGAAATAATATGTTTGAAAAACTTGAATTTATAAATGTAACTTTTGAATATGAAGGAAGAAAAATTCTGAATAATTTTAATTTAGAGATAAATCGCAGTGAAAAACTAGCAATAGTAGGATCAAGTGGTGAAGGGAAAACCACTTTGATAAGGCTTATTTTAAAGTATATAACTCCACATTCTGGAAAGATAATGGTAAATGAAAAGCCTCTATCAGAATTTAAGAATTGGTACAAGATTCTTGGGGTTTTAAGTCAAAGAGCACATATATTTAATAGATCTTTAAGAGACAACCTCCTTATTGCAAATCCTGTAGCAACAGATAAAGAAATGCATGAAGCTCTTGAAAAAGCTGGCCTAAAAAAGTTCATAAAGACAAGAACACTTGATACCATTCTTGGAAGTGATGGAAGTTATATATCAGGTGGTGAACGAACAAGAATAGCACTTGCAAGACTGTTATTAAGAAATCCAGAACTTATTATTCTCGATGAACCACTTGAAGGTGTGGACAAACTTGTAGAAAAAGAGGTTATTGAAAATATAAAAGAATTTGTTAAAGATAAAACACTTATTTTAATATCTCATAGATTTAGCATTCTTTCATTAACCGATGAATTTGCAGTACTTGAAAATGGAAAAATTGTTGAAAAAGGAAAATATCATGAACATTCAAATGAAAGTCTTTTAAAACAATTTTTCAGAGCAGAACAGGAATTAACGGAAAAATTTAGAGAGGATGATGTTTTATGACAAAAATGATAAAATGGCTTTTTTCAAAAGTCCCTAAAAAGGTAGTCAACATGGTTTTTTTAATGAACATTTTCGGAATATTTTCAAGTTTAATTATCTCATATAGCAATATTTTGAGTAAAAATGTAATAAACTATGCTATCTCTATGGATAATAAATTTTTTCTAAATAGTTTAATATTAGTAATAGCAGTTTTATCAAGTCATATTTTATATACTCTTGGTGGAGGATTTGTATCTTTTACCAAAGGTCGATATTTAAAATATCTTGGTGAATATTGCTATAAAAAAGTTATGAATAAAGATTTTGTTGATTTTTCCAGAAAAACTCCAGCGTTTTACTCTGAAGTTTCTTTAAGAACAACTGAAAATTTATTATACATAATAGCTGATTACGATAACTCAGGTGGGCTTGTATTTGCATTTAAAATAGCATTTTACATGATTACTATTTATACGCTTGATCATATTTCAGGATTATCCATGGTATTATTTGCTATCTTAATTTTACTTTCTTTGTGGGTAGCAAATAATTACTACTATAAGCACGCAAAAGTAGTAAAAGATCAATTTTTAGAAATTAAATCATACGTTGCAGATATGTTTAAAGGAAAAGAAGAAATACAACTATTTGAAGCATACGATTTTGAAATAAACCTTTTTCAAAAAAGAACAGATTCCTTTTGGAAATACAAAAAAAGATTATACTTTATTGATGCTATTTTGAGTTTCTCCATTAGAGATTTTATTTCTGCAGCATTCTATCTCTTTGTTATATACCGTGGAATAATTTTAGGTAATGCTGGTACATTCTACGCTCTTTTAAATTTATTTACATTAATTAGATATCAATTATTTACTTCAATTGGAATATGGGATAACATACGTTCAGGTATAACTGCTGCAAGACAACTTGAAGAAATTGTAGGATAATCAAAATAACAATCAACCAACAGATTTTAGAAGAAAGAAAAAGTTGTTATATAATATGATTAAAAATGAAAAACAAATAAATTCTAGTAAAAAATATTTATAAACATGGGGGCATTTATATGAATTACTTCTACCTTGATATTGACAAAGTAATGCCAAGTCAACTTTATATTTCAAAAGAAAAACTTAAAAATGTAATAAAATACATAAGAAATAATGGTGTTAACAACATCGAACCAATACCTGTTAAACAAATTGATAATATTATTTTCTATACAGATGGACACACAAGAGCATTTGCCCTCTGGAAAATGGGATTTAAGAAAATCAAAGTAGTATGGGAAACAGAAGAACTTGATTGGGAACTTTATTTAATCTGTATAAACTGGTGCAAAAATGAAAAAATAAGTAATATATCACATTTAAAAATTATTTCACACAACCAATATAAAAAATGGTGGATAAAAAGATGTAAAGACTTGTGCAAACAGCTATACTCTTCTCGCAATATGTGTTGAAAAAGGAATGGCTATATTTTTTTAATATACCCACTGTTTTTGAAAAGGGGCGTAACTATATCAAAAACAACTTTTTAACTTTAAGATTATTTTACAATTTATTTACAACTAAATTTATCGTTGACACATTTTTAAAATAATGATACACTAATTCCATCTTAAAAATCTGATTGAAAAGGAGGGTTGTCCAATGAGAATAAGAATATCTAAATCAAGAAAACTAAATATCTATTTATTGGGCAACCTTTCCGGGGTTAAAATGCTACGCAAATAGTTCTTAATTTATTTTTGATATAACGAACTCCACGGGTTGTCCACTCGTGGAGTTTTTTTATTTAAAGGGGGTAAACACATGAACAATTTCTATTTAATCGGTAAATATATGAAAGGTAAAAGATTAATATACTTTTTTGCAATTTTATCAACTATTGTATCTTCAATAATTACAGTAATCTTACCACTTATTATCAAAACAACAGTTGATTCTATTATTGGTCAAAAGCCAATAGAATCAAAGTGGATTAATTATATTTTCTCTTTATCTCATTTCCAAGATACTGTATCTGGAAAGCTATTTATTGCCGCTTTAATTATAATTCTTCTAAGCATTTTTAACGGTGTTTTCATGTATCTTAGAGGAAGGTTTGCAAGTGAAGCATCTGAAACTCTTTCAAAAAGACTAAAAGATGAACTTTACTCCACAATATTAAAATCAGACTACTACTTTTATTCTAAATACCAATCTGGTGATGTTATTCAAAGGTGTACATCTGATGTTGAGACTGTGAGAAATTTTGTTGTTAACCAGTTTGTTGAAATAGGAAGGACAATATTTTTAACAGGAATGATTACATACGTCATGATTAGCATGAATTTGAAAATGGCTCTAATATCAATGATTACAATTCCAGTGTCATTCCTACTTACATACTATTTTTTTAAAAAGGTTCAAAAACAATTTAAACTTGCAGATGAGGCAGAAGCAGCACTTTCGACAGTACTGCAGGAAAATATAACAGGAGTTCGAGTGGTAAAAGCTTTTGCAAGGGAAGATTATGAAAAAGAAAAATTTAATAATAGAAATCGAAAATATAGGAATCTTGATTTTAATTTAGGTTTGACTTTTGCAAAATTCTGGTCATTATCTGACCTTATTAGCTTAACTCAAATATTAATAGTTATCGTTATTGGTTCATATTTTGCAATAAGGCAGGAGATAACTATTGGTACTTTAGTTGCATTTTCAAGTTACATAGGTATGCTACTATGGCCTATAAGACAATTGGGAAGAATTTTTTCTGATCTTGGTAAAATGAAAGTTTCACTAAAAAGGATAAATGAGATATTAAGTGAAGAAAAAGAAGATGTGGAATCAGGACTAAGCGATATTAAATTAAAGGGTGACATTGTTTTTAAAGATGTCTGGTTTGGATATACAAAAGATAAGCCAATTTTAAAAGGTGTATCTTTTAAAATAAAACACGGACAAACAGTTGCATTTTTTGGCTCTACCGGTTCTGGTAAAAGTACTATTATATCATTGCTTTTAAGATTATACGACTACGATGCGGGTTCAATTACAATTGATGGAATTGAATTGAAAAACATATCCAAAAAAACTTTGAGAAAAAATATAGGCGTTGTTCCACAGGAAGCTTTTCTTTTTTCAAAAACAGTAAAAGAAAATATCAAAATCACTAAAATCAAAGCAAAAGATGAGGAAGTAATTGAATCCGCAAAAATTGCTGCAGTTCACGACGACATTACACAATTTGAAAATTCATATGAAACACTTATAGGTGAAAAGGGAGTTACTTTATCAGGTGGTCAAAGACAAAGATTAACTATTGCAAGAACTATAATAAAGGAATTTCCTATTTTAATTTTTGATGATTCTTTAAGTGCTGTAGATACTGAGACAGAAGAGAAAATAAGGCAGGAACTTAAAGAAAAAAGTAAAGAAAGAACAACAATATTGATTTCTCACAGGATTTCAAGTGTTAAAGATGCTGATTTGATAATAGTTCTTGAAAAAGGTGTTGTCACCAATATTGGAACTCATAAAGAATTAATAAATCAAGATGGTCTGTACAAAAAAGTATGGAAAATACAATCGCTTATCAAAAAAGAATCTGAATAGACAGTGCGAGGTGAAAGGAAATGGCACAAGAAAAAGAATATAAATCAAAAATAAATTTTAGACTCTGGAAAAAGTTTATATCATTTATCTACCCATATAGATATCATTTGCTTGGTTTAATAACAGTAATGCTTATAGTTGGTGCAATAGATGCAACTTTTCCGTATTTAACTAAATATGCAATTGATAATTACGTTGTACCAAAATCCTTGCAAGGATTTCACAAATTTATAATAATTTTTCTAACTATAATTGGCATCCAGGCTTTAAACGTCTTTTTATTAATTTTCTTTGCAGTTAAAATAGAAACGTATCTTGCACATGATATAAGAAAGGCAGGATTTGAAAAATTGCAAGAATTATCATTATCATTTTATGACACAACTCAGACGGGTTTTTTAATGGCAAGATTGATGTCAGATATAAGAAAAGTAACAAATGTACTTGCCTGGGGGTTAACTGATATTATATGGGGTTTTTCAACTATGCTATTTATTTTTATTTACTTATTAATTCTTAACTGGAAACTGGGTCTTTTTATTATTCTTGCTATTCCAGTTTTGTTTCTAATAAGTTTATATTTTCAGAATAAAATTCTCAGGCAATATAGGAAAGTTAGAAAATTAAATTCTGAAATAACAGGTACATTTAACGAAGGGATTATGGGAGCTAAAACTACAAAAATACTTTCAGTTGAAGAGCAACATATTGAAGAATTAAAAGCTCAAACTGAGGAAATGAAAAGATCTTCGATAAAAGCTGCTGTATTATCTTCTACTTATACACCTATAGTTATGAGTATTGGAAGTATTACTACAGCATCAATTATCTATTTTGGCGGAAATTGGGTTTACGCTGGTCTTATTTCCTTTGGTACCCTTGTTGCATTTATTAATTATTCAATACAATTTTTTGAACCAATTAGAGAAATAGCCAGAGTAATCGCTGATTTAGTTTCTGCTCAAGCTGCTGCTGAAAGAGTGCTTGATCTACTTGATACAAAATCAGACATTAAAGATGAAGCAAAAGAAAACGTTGATATTGAAATTCAAGGAGAAATCGAATTTAAAAACGTATTTTTTAAATACAAAGAAGGTGATTATGTACTTAAAAACTTTAATCTAAAAGTCAAAAAAGGAGAAGTAATTGCCTTAGTAGGTGAAACAGGTTCTGGAAAATCTACAATAGTCAATCTTGTTGGAAGATTTTACGAACCTGTCAAAGGAGTAATATATATTGATGGTATTGATTATAGAAATATACCATTAAAAAAACTTCGCTCAAATCTTGGATATGTACTTCAAACTCCTCACTTGTTTAGTGGAACAGTTGCTGAAAATATAAGATACGGAAGGCTTGATGCAACTATGGATGAAATAATAAATGCAGCAAAACTAGTTAATGCACATGACTTTATAATGAATCTTGAAAATGGATACAATACAGATGTAGGAGAAGGCGGTTCAAAACTATCAACTGGTCAAAGACAGTTAATTTCTCTTGCAAGAGCTGTAATTGCCGATCCAAAAATTTTCATTCTTGATGAAGCAACATCTTCTGTTGATGCATACACAGAGCATTTAATTCAAGATGCAATAATGAAAGTTTTGTATGGAAGAACAAGTTTTGTAATTGCCCATAGACTATCGACTATAAGAAATGCACATAGAATTCTGGTGATAAAAGATGGAAAAATTTTAGAGGAAGGAAATCACGAAAATCTGATGAAAAAGAGAGACTATTATTACAATCTCTATATAAAACAATTTGTAGAAGAAAAAGGAAAACAACTTCTTGAAGAATATGAAATTTAAAAAATCTTTTTTCTTATTAATCTCCCAAATGAAAGTATCATCTTCGTTTGGGAGATTTTTATCTTTTTCTTTGGGATTTTTGATATACTTTAAATGAATTTAGGATAAGTTTTTTGTATATTATTCAATCTTTAAATTCAAAATCTTTAGAAGGGGTTATATTGGGCAAAAATGAGAAATATACTCAATTCTTTGAGAAGATTTGCCTAGAAAGTTTGAATATAATTTTTATAATTATATATAAATAAGAAAACAATACAATTTATTACCAATAACTTAAAATATTCAATAAAAGCATTTTTTACACTCATTTTTGCTCATAATAATTTTCTATTTCATGCCTCATTTCTAAAAACTTTTCTACTAGCTCAGGGTTATAAAGTATTCCAGCATTTTTTTCAATCTCATAAAATCCTTCTATATATGGTTGCTTATTTTTATATGGTCGGTTTGAAACAATAGCATCAAAACTATCTGCAATGGCCACTATTTGGCCTGAAATTGGTATTTCATTTTCCTTCAATCCTCTAGGATAACCTTTTCCATTCCATCTTTCATGATGTGTTAAAGCTATTTCTGCAGCCAATTTTAGAATTGGGTTCTTCGCATTTTTTAATATTTTATAACCTATTATCGTATGTTGTTTCATTATCTCCCATTCATCACTTGTAAGTTTATCAGGTTTCAATAGTATTGCATCTGGAATACCAATTTTACCAATATCATGTAAAGGAGCCGCAAACTGAATTTCACTTACAAACGAATGAGATAAACCAATTTTCTGAGCTAATTTTCCACTGAGCCACCCAATTCTCATTGTGTGGTCATGTGTTTCATAATCTCTATATTCAGATATATTGTATAACAATTGGATTGCTTCTATAATCAAGTCATCTTTAGTTTTTTCATAATCCTTTATTTTTTTCGTTAATTCAGTTAAACTTTTAGCGTACTCTGAATAGTATTTATATTTAGATTTATAAAAATGAAAATATTTTTTTATCAATTCGAGTTTTAAATTAATTTCTTTAAAATTAATTGGCTTCTCAACAAAATCATCGAAACCAGCTTCTGCAATTTTTTCAATCCTTACTTCATTAAAATCTGTTAATGCAATTACTATGACTGGAATTTGCCTTTCTCTTAACAATTTTATAGTTTCTATTCCATTCATTCCGGTCATTTTTATGTCCATAAATACCAAATCAAAAGAATTTTGGCTTAACAATTCACAAGCTTTTTCACCATTTGAAGCTTTGTAAACTTCATAATTTTTACTATGTAAATAATCAGATAGAGACTTTCTTATTTCTTCATCATCATCAACTACCAATATCTTCATTAATTATCACCCCAAAAATAAATAATACTTCAAATATTTATTAATATTATAATACAATCAAATGTAAAAAATTTAACAATCCTTGCTCACAGTAAAAATTATAACATAAAGTACATACCTTAAATCGAGTGTATTAAAAACATTTTTTAGAGTTATAGTAATTGCATCAAATTTAAATAATTTTTGTAGGTTCAGTTCCACATATCAATTGTTTTTTATAACTCCATTTTTATCTTTCCATGGCAGCTCTTATCTTTGATAAAGTTTTTACAAAGATTCTAAATTTTTATTTTTTATTTACCAAGTTCCTCAAGCTCCGGAATAATTAAAAATACCTCTGAAATTACCTATATACAGAGGCATTATCTATCATTCAAGTACATAATTTTACAATTGAAATTTTTAAAAATTCACAATATTATGAACTTTATAAAACTAAATAGCTTTTATTTGTAAACTCAAAACAATTTATCTGATTATAAATTCACAATATTCATCATGTTTAATTCACTTATTAAAATATTTAAAAACATATTTTAAATTTTCAACTACTGGAGCAAATCCAACAAGAACAAAACCTATAATCTTAATGAGATTAAAACTTTCTCCAAAAATAATAAATGAAAGAATACTAGCAAAAACAACTTCAAGAGGCATTATTATTGCAACAGTATGTGAACTCAACTTTTTCAACGAAAAAAAGTTTAAAGTAAGAGGTATAAATGTTGAAAAAATAGCTAATAATAAACCATAACCTATGTAATCTACCCTTAAAGTAAATATATCTCTTGTAAAAACAGAAACAACTAGATACATTATACTAACAGCTAAAAATGTATAAAAAACTATCTCAAAAGGGTCTAAAGAAAACTTTTTAAATTTCTCGCCAGTTATTGCTATAAAAAGTCCGTTTAAAAGTGATGCTAAAATGACTAAAAATGTACCTACAATCAAACTATCTAAATTAGAAAATTTTTGTTCACCAACATTAGAAAAAAACACACCAACAAATGAAAGTATAACAGCTAATATATTCAATATGTTCATTTTATTCTTATATATAATCGTTTGAAATAACAAAACAAAAATTGGATTTGTAAAAAATAAAACAGTAGCATAAGCAGGATTTAAAAATTTAAGACCTGAAAAAAATAAATAAGATGCTAATCCATAATTTAATATTCCTAAAAATCCAAATAATATAAATTTTTTTAAATCAAATTTTCTTTTTAATAATAAAAAGAAGATAAAAGAAATTAAAAGTGAAAACAAAAACCGTATAAGCAAAATTTGTAAAGCTGAAGCTCCCAAATTTAATGAGACTTTTCCAAAGATAGAAGTTACTGACGAAGAAAACGCAGAAATAATAGCAGCAAAGTAATGCAATATTTCACCTCTTTAATTCATCATTATATTTTTATATATTTTTCCTTATTTGAATCTTCTTTTTTTATTATACTATTTATTTCTCAGTTTTTCGGGTTTAATTTTTGAAGTGAAAATGTAAATAGATGGATACAAAACTTTTCACTCAATATCTTTTTTACGTTTTATTTTCTAAAAAATTTAAATTTACCAAAATCATGAAAAAGTATTGACTTTCAATAAAAATCAAGTTAAAATATTCGTGAAAATAATCACGTTATTTTTTTCACAATAAAAGAGGTGTAAAAATGACTATAAAAATATGTATGGGAAGTTCCTGCCATTTAAAAGGATCATACGAAATAATAGAAAAAATCAAAGAAATGAACATTAAAAACTTAAAATTAGTTGGTTCTCTTTGCTTTGGAAAGTGTAGTGATGGAATTAATTTAGAAATAAATGGAAATATTATTTCAAATGTCTCTCCAGAGAATGTTCAGGAGAAAATTAAAAAATTTTTAGAAGAAGGCGTATAAAATGGAGAAATTTATTATTTCAAACGAAGCTAATTGTAAATATTGCTACAAATGTTTAAGAAATTGTCCTGTAAAAGCTATTTCTTTTTCAAATAGTAAATCTAAAGTTATTGATGAAGATTGTATATTATGTGGAAAATGTATCGAAATTTGTCCACAAAATGCCAAAAATTACATACAAGAATTTGAAAATCTTAAAAATTTTTTCGGTAGTAAATTTATTATTTCAATAGCTCCTTCCTTTTATTCGCACTTTGATCTTCCCTTTAAAGTAATATCATTTTTTAAAAATCAAGGTGCAATTGTTAGTGAAACTTCTATTGGTGCTGAACTTGTTTCAAATGAATACAAAAATCTAAAAAATTTTACAATCAGTACCGCTTGCCCTGTTGTAGTAGATTTGATTGAAAAATATTTCCCAGAAAAAATTGAATTTTTAGCACCAGTTGTTTCTCCAGCTATAGCTCATGCAAAGTTCTTAAAAAAACATTTTGGAAATCTTCCAATCGTTTTTATAGGACCTTGTATAGCAAAAAAACGAGAACTTGAAGAGGAATTTGATTTAACACTGACTTTTGAAGAAATAGAAAAATTCTTTGAAATTGAAAATATAGATATTGATAAATTTGATGATGAATTTCCAGATGAACCATATCCTCAAAAAGCTAGGTATTATCCAGTTTCCGGTGGAATCTTAAATACTCTCAATGGAACTTTTGAAAATTTATTACATATTGAAGGTATTCAAAATATAAAAGAGTTTTTTAAGAGATTTGAAACTTTTGAAGGGAATTTTTTTATTGAAATGTCTGCTTGTAATGGAGGATGTATTGAAGGTCCAGCATCAAGAAAAGATATTAGTTTAATTGAAAAAAGACTAAGGTTAATTAAAAATATAAATAAACTTCCTAATGGAAAAACAATTCAAAACGTTGAATTAAACTTGAAAAAAGAATTTAAAAATAAAAAGAAAACAAAAGAATTCACAGAAGACGCAATCGAAAAAGTTCTTATCTCAATTGGAAAAACTGATAAAACAAAAGAATTGAACTGTAGTGCATGTGGATATGATACTTGTAGAGAAAAAGCAATAGCTGTTCTTGAAAAAAAGGCAGAAAAAGAAATGTGTATAACATATTTGATTGATAAAGTTTCTAGTGTAAGTAACATGGTTGTTGAAGAAACTCCAAATCTAATTTTAATTGTTCAGGATGGAAAAATTACATATAAAAATAAAATAGCCAGAGTTACATTTATGAGTATTTCAAATTCAGAATTATTTGAAAAAATAAAAGATATAAAAACAAATGATTTAAAAGAAATAACTATAAATAACAAAAATTACAAGTTCATTGTAAAAAGATTCACGTTACCAGAAGATAGTGGTGAAGTATTTATATTAACAGACGTTTCAAAAGAAATGGAACAGGAAACAAAAATGAGAAATTTAAAAAAACAAACAATTGAAAAAATTGAAGAAGTTCTAAATAAACAAATGCTACTTGCACAGGAAATAGCTGGACTTCTTGGAGAATCAATTGCAGAAACAAAATCTCACTTTGTTGAATTTAAAAACTATATGGAGGATTAAAATGATAACCTGTGAAGTAAACTATGCATCGAAGAATAAAAAAGGAGAATGGGTTTGTGGCGACTCGATAAAAATAAAAAGAAATGAAGAAAAATGCGTTGTAAGCGTATCTGATGGACTTGGTAGTGGAGTAAAAGCTAATATTTTGTCAACTTTAACTTCAATTATGGCTACAACAATGGTTTTTAATAATGTTCCAATTGAAGAGGTTTTTAAATCTATAATTTCAACCCTACCAACTTGTAAGGTAAGAAAAATAAGCTATTCTACACTAGCGACCTGTTTAATTGATTACAAAAGTAAAAAGTGTACAATTTTCGAGTATGAATTTCCTTTGATTTTTTATTTTAAAGGAGAAAAGTTAATAAAATTACCCAGAATAGAAAAGATAGTTTCTAATAAAAAATTATATATTTGTGAAATAAATCTCAATGTTGGCGATTCAATCTTCTTAATGACTGATGGGATTTCACAGGCTGGTATGGGAAGTGATAAATACCCATTTGGATTTGGGATTGAAAATATAATATTTGAACTTAAAAATCTAGTGAAAAATAAGATTTCTCATAAAAACATTGTAAATCATATGATAAAACTTGCTGAAAAACTAGATAAATACTCAAAAGGAGATGATGCACTAATTGCTGCATTAAATATAAGGAAAAAGAGAATATTAACCATAATGGTAGGGCCTCCGGAAGATAAAAATAAAGATAAGTTAGTGGTTAAAAAACTTATAAACTCACCAGGTAAAAAGATTATTTGTGGTGGAACAACAGGACAAATTGTTGAGAGAATAACAGGTAAAAAAATTGATATTGATGTAAGATCAATTTCAAAAATTTCTCCTCCGATTGGATATATGGAAGGAATTGATCTTGTAACAGAAGGAATTATTACTCTGACACAGGTATTCAGATACTATGAAAATCAAACAGACGAACTTGGGATTGGCGCAAAAAAACTAATTGAATTTTTTGAAAAAGCAGATGTAATTAATTTTTTAGTTGGTAGATCAATTAATCCTGCTCATCAAAATCCGTTGTTTACACATGATATTTCACTTAAATTTAGATTAATTCATGATATATCAAAAATTCTTGAAAAAAAAGGAAAAATAATCAATCTTGAATATTTTTAGGAGGTGCAAAAATGGAAAGAACTTTTGAAAAAGTTGAAGAAATATTAAAAAAGCATGGATATGAAAAGAAAAATTTAATTAAAATCCTACTTGATGTACAAAAAAAGTACAGACACATTCCAAAAGAAGTTGTGAACTACCTTTCAGTTGCACTGGATATACCTCCTGCAAAAATATTTGGTGTTGCGACTTTCTACGCTCAATTTTCATTAAAACCAAAAGGAGAATACACAATACTAATATGTGATGGTACCGCATGTCATATGGAAGGTTCAATGAAATTAGTTAGCGCAATAGAAGAAGAATTAGGTATTAAACCAGGCGAAGTAACACAAGATTTAAAATTCAGTCTTGATAAAGTTGGATGTCTTGGTGCATGTGCCCTTGCTCCAGCAATGGTAATAAATGGTGAAGTTTATGGAAATCTTACTCCTGAAAAAACAAAAGAAATCTTAAGAAATATTAAAAAAGGAGATGATAAATAATATGTTTAAAACAATTCAAGATGCAATAACATATATTGAAAAACAAGAAAAATTAAGAAAAGAAAGATTAAATGAAAAATCTATATACGTTTGTGTAGGAACCGGTTGCACAGCAAATGGTTCAAGAAAAGTATATAAAAAATTTGTTGAAGTTATTAAAGAAAAAGGATTAGATGTGAACGTAGAAACAATGGACGAAAAAGATGAAAGCCCCATGGTCAGAAAAACAGGATGTTGTGGACTCTGTTCACTTGGCCCACTTGTAAAAATTATGCCAAATGGAATCACATATTCACACGTAAAAATCGATGATGTAGAAGAAATTATTGAAAAAACAATAGAAAACGATGAAATCATTGAAAGACTTCTCTTAACTGATTCAGTAACTGGGCAAAAGGTTTCAAGACTGGAAGATGCAACGTTTTTCAAAAATCAAACATTCTACATAATGGAAGGCATTGGTACGAGTGAATGTGAAAAAATTGAAGATTATATGGGACGAAGTGGTTATAAATCCTTAATAAAAGTTTTATCGTCAATGAAACCAGAAGAAGTTATTGAAACAATTAAAGCTTCTGGACTTAGAGGTAGAGGTGGTGGAGGATTTCCAACTGGATTAAAATGGGAATTTACATACAAAGCAGAGGGAAAAAAGAAGTTTGTTGTTTGTAATGCAGATGAAGGAGATCCGGGCGCTTTTATGAATAGAACTCTTCTTGAAAGAGATCCACATTCAGTACTTGAAGGAATGATAATTGCAGGATTCACAGTTGGCGCACAAAAAGGATATGCATACATTCGCGCTGAATATCCAATTGCAGTTGAAATGTTTAACAAAGCCATTAATGATGCAAAAAAAATGGGGCTTTTAGGAGAAAATATACTTGGAACAGGATTTTCCTTTGATGTCGAAGTTAAAGAAGGAGCCGGTGCATTTGTATGTGGTGAAGAAACTGCACTACTTGCTTCAATCGAAGGAAAAAGAGGTGTTCCTAGACCAAGACCTCCATTTCCAGCTCAAAGAGGACTTTGGGGTTACCCAACACTCATAAATAACGTTGAAACATATGCAAATGTACCAAAAATAATCAGGGATGGAGTTGAAAATTATAGAAAACGTGGTGTTGAAAAATCACCTGGAACTAAAATGTTTTCAGTAACAGGTCCATTAAAACTAACTGGGATTATAGAAATTGAATTTGGAACAACGATACGATACGTTCTTGAAAATATTTGCGGAGGAACAACAGATGGAAAAAAACTTAAAGCAATACAAATTGGCGGACCATCTGGTGCATGTTTACCTGAAAAATATTTTGATCTTCCACTTGACTACGACACATTGAAATCTGTTGATGCAATGGTCGGTTCTGGAGGTATTGTTGCTATTACTGAAGATAGATGTATGGTAGAAGTTGCAAGGTTCTTTCTTGATTTTACAAAAAGAGAATCATGTGGAAAATGCATTCCCTGTAGAGAAGGAACAATGCAGGCATACACTATCTTAGAAAAATTCACTCAAGGAAAAGCAAAAAAAGAAGATTTAGAAAATCTTGAATATCTTTCAAAAATAATAAAAACCGCTTCACTTTGTGGTCTTGGAAAAACTGCTCCCAATCCTATATTAAGTACCCTAAAACATTTTAAAGATGAGTATATCGAACATATAAATGGAAAGTGTCCAAGTGGAACCTGTACAGCTCTTAAAAAATACATTATTAATCCGGAGCTTTGTAAAAGTTGTAGTCTTTGTGCAAGGTCATGTCCACAAGGAGCTATAAGTGGAGAAAGAGGAAAACCGTATGTTATTGACCAGGAAAAATGTGTTAAATGCGGTATTTGTTTTGAAAAATGTAAATTCAACGCAATAGAATTGGTTTAATGGGAGGCGATCGTAGTGAAAATAATTGTAAACGGAAAAGAAACAATTATAAAAGATGAGTCCAGAAATCTTTTAGAAGCTTTAAGAGATGTTGGTATAGAAATTCCAAACCTTTGTTATTTGTCCGAAACTTCCATTTACGGCGCCTGTAGAATGTGTCTTGTCGAAATAGATGGACAAATTATGACTTCTTGTTCAATTAAACCATACGAAGGAATGAACGTAAAAACTCATACCCCTGAAATTTATGAAATGAGGCGCGGAATACTTGAACTTATCCTTGCATCTCATAACAGAGATTGTCCAACATGTGATAGAAATGGCAACTGTAAACTACAGAGATATGCTGAAGAATTTGGAATTAGAAAAATTAGATTTGATAAATTAGATAAATCCAACATAATAGATTATTCATCTATAATTATAAGAGACAATTCAAAATGTATACTTTGTGGAGATTGCGTAAGAGTTTGTGACGAAGTTCAATCAATTGGGGCAATTGATTTTGCTTTTAGAGGTTTTGAAGCTCAAGTAATGCCAGCATTTGGAGAAAATTTATCTACAACCAATTGTGTGCTTTGTGGTCAATGTGTTGCTCATTGTCCAACAGGTGCTCTTACCTTTAGAAATGATTTACAAAAAGTCTATAATGCCATGAAATCTGGAAAATATGTGATTGGTATGATGGCACCAGCAGTTAGAGCTTCAATTCAGGAAGAACTTGGAATGGAAAATGATATTGTTACAGCTGGAAGGATAGTTAATTTTCTAAAAACAATTGGATTCAAAAAAGTATTTGACGTCGCATTTGCCGCTGACCTTGTAGCATATGAAGAGGCTCATGAATTTAAAGAAAGACTTGAAAAAGGCGAAAGATTACCTCAATTCACTTCATGTTGCCCGGGATGGGTAAAATTTGCTGAACATAATTATCCAGAATTTTTGAAAAATTTATCTACAATAAAATCACCACAACAGGCTCTTGGTACCATTATCAAAAAATTTTATTCTAAAGAAATAGGTGTAAATCCTGAAGATATTTTCGTTGTTTCAATTATGCCTTGTACAGCAAAAAAATTTGAAGCTGAACGTGATGAATTATCTGGCGAAGTGGATGCTGTAATTACAACGAAAGAACTTTCGCAATTAATTAGATCAAGCGGATTTAATCTTAAAAATATTCCGCCACTGCCTTTTGATAGACCATACGGATTATCTTCTCAAGCAGGATTAAGCTTCGGTAAAACTGGAGGAGTTTTTGGAAGTGTTTTAAAAGTGCTGGAAAAAGATTTGCAAATTACTGAAATAAAAACTCAGGAATTAGAAAAAGGTATACGTTTCACCGTTGCTACTACAAAAGATGGTAAAGAAATTAAAGGAATTGTGGTATTTGGACTCGGAAATACTAAAAAAATAATAGATTCAATCAAAAAAGGAAACTTAAATGTAGATATAGTAGAAGTAATGGCTTGTGATTACGGCTGTATTGGTGGAGGAGGTCAACCATATCCAAATGATACTAAAGCAAGAACCAAAAGAGCAGAAATTCTCAGTGAAGTTGTTGGAATTGATGTTCTAATTTCTCCAAATGAGAACTACCATATGCTTTCACTCTATGAAAAATACCTCGAAAAACCGTTAAGTCATAAATCACACGAGATATTACATACAAGATATAAAAATAGAAAAAGAATCAAAAATGGAGATATTGAAATCTTACCATTACCTATTAGTGAAAAAGAAAAAACAACTGTAAAAGTTTGTCTTGGAACTTCTTGCTATTCAAAAGGTTCATACAAGATTCTTTCAGAATTAGTAGAACTTGTAAACAAAGAAGATTGGGCGAAAAATGTTGAAATTATGGGCACTTTCTGTGTAGAAAACTGTGGAAAATCCCCAAATGTAGTTGTTAATGATAAAATAATTAGTGAAGCTACACCAGAAAAAATAAAAGAGGAGTTAATGAAAAATGTCAAAAAATAATAACAAACCTATAGAAATTCCTAAACCAACTTTTGAAAGATTAAAAAAATATCATGCACTATTACTACAAGAAAAAGATAAAGAATATATTTCTTCAGAAGAAATTGCAGAAAAACTTAATATCACCCCAGAACAAGTAAGGAAAGATTTCACATATTTAAACATTAATGGAAAACCAAAAATCGGTTATCATATACCCTCACTTGAAAAAGAATTAAGCGAATTTTTTGGCACCTGGATTCTTGATAATATAATCATTATAGGAGCTGGTAATTTAGGAAGTGCACTTGCAAAGTATAAAGGTTTTAAAAAAATCGGTATTAGAGTTGCTGCTATTTTTGATAATGACCCCGAAAAGATTGGTAGTCTTGTTGGAGAACTTTCAGTTCTTCCATTAGCTGAAATTAAAAGAGTTATTAAGCGATTTAAAGTAAAAATAGGTGTTATTTGTGTTTCAGAAAATAGTGCTCAAGAAATCGCTGAATTATTGATTCAAAATGGAATTAAAGCTATCTGGAATTTCACACCAGTTAATTTGCAAACACCCCCTGGAATAATTGTAGAAAACCAAGATATAACAACCGGCATTTTGACAATCAAACACTTAATGGAAAAAGAGTAACATCCAACATGGCCAACCTCGTACCTCCTCAGGAAAATTCTGAGGAGGTTTTTTATTATTCCTACTATTTTAACTTTTAATGTGTTTATTTACTCCAAATAGGTGGATGCAAAAATTGGTAGAATTATTTTCGAAACTCTAATATTTTTATTTATTCAAGATGTTTGTTTCAAAAAGTTCCATTAATTCCCCAACAGCCAATGTCCCCCAAAGAACAAATAAGGCAAGAATGATTTTGAACAAGTTATAAAATTTAAAATTAATCTTTTTCTTAATTTTCCTATCAAAATAAGGAAAATATATTAATGAAAGCAAGATATAAAAAATTCCTGGAATAATGCCAACAAAAAAACTATTTAAAACTCCAATTACCGCAAATAATACAAAGAAAAAATAATTGATATAATTAAAATTCTCATCTACATTTTTCATAGAATTCACTCCTCATTTTTATAATTAAACAAAAATGATTTTAATTCATTGTAATTTTTTATATACCCTTCCCCTATTATCTCCTTTAAAATATCATCACTAAATTTATGTAAAAACAAAAACACAATAAAATTGTCTTTAGAAAAACTATTTATGCCATAACAACTTAAAAAATACTGGAAATATTTATAATTTTTATTCAAACCACTTAAATATAATGCTACCCATTCATATTCAACAGGAGCAATCATGCTATCCCCAAAGTCTATTATTCCTTTATAGTTGTTAAAATCATCTATCAAAATGTGATCTTCAGTTAAATCTGCATGTATAAGCCTTATTTCTTTATATTTTTCAGGTCTGAGATTTGAAAAAACTAACATCAAATAAGTTTTTAATTTATCGGATAAAAAGTCATATTGTTCAATTTTTTTTAGTAAATTTTCTTTTTTAGTTTCAAAATAACTTTCCCAATTTCTTGAATTTATACGTTTTAATCTTTTTAAATCTATCTGATGAACTCTTTTTATGTCAAAAGCTAAATCTTTAATAATTTTTTTAGAAATTTTCGTTCCTTTTTTATACAACTGTCTTAACGGAACTCCAGGTGTATATTCAAAAATTAGATAATAAAAATTTTCTAATTTTCCGGAATAAATATTTTTATTTAAAGATCTTAATATTTCTTCTTCAACAAAAAAGTCTTCCAAAAACAGCTCCCAATAAATTTTTATAACATATTTTCCATTAATAACAAATACGGCATGAGTTCCGGGAAATGTATTTTCAATTGATTCAACTTTTAAACCTATTTTTTCAAATGCTTTTTTAATAAGATCTCTAAAATATTTTTTGTCTTGAAATATTTTTATCCATTTTTCATGACTGTATCTCATCATTCCCTCCAAACACCAATAAAATAAAATTCTTTCAATATTTCCATTTTAATATATTTCCCGAATTCTACTTTAAAATAATATAATAAAAATTAAGTAAATTTTTTATGTTATAATTATATCAGATGAGATATTTCTTATTTACCCTTATGAGAAATACTCTTGGGGGGTGTAAAAATGAAGCAATTTAAAATTCTAATCTTCTTAATCATAGTTTTTATTCCTATTTTTTTAGCTGCTGATAATTTTGAACTTAATATTGTAAATAAAAACATTTTACCAGTTTATTCTAACAACTCAATAATCTTCTATGACATTTCTAATCCTACTTCTCCGCAAAAAATTTCTGATTTTCCAATAAAAAATATTAGAAAAATTTATACTAAAGAAAACCTAATATTTATTATTTCTGACAAACTACATATTTTAGATTTAAAAAAACCTTTATCTCCTACATTAATTTCAACACTTGAATTTGAAGATTATATTAGCGATATTTCTATTGATAAAGATTTTTTATTTGTTGCTTGTAAAAAAAATGGATTGTTTATTTTTAATATCAAAAACCCAATAGAAGCCAAGTTAATAGGCAAGTGGGATGCTTACCTTAACAAAGAATTGTGTGATATTGAGGTAAAAGATGGGTATGCATATTTAGCCTTAAACAATTTTGATAAAAACGTTGCATATTTTTATTTAATGGACTTAAGTAATCTTTCAAAACCTTACGTGATTAAAACCTGGCATGAAAATGATACAACGTATAAATATCTAAAAATATATAACGATAAATTGATTCTTAATGGGGATAATTCCATTGATTTTTTAGTATATGATATAAAAAACAAAGTACCAGTTTGGGAAAAAAGTGTTCTCATAAATAAGTATCTCAAGATTTATTTCAACAATAAACCTTTTATATTTTCACAACAGGATTTATTTTTCATCAATAATTACATAATTGAAATACTTAAAGGTTATGGTATTGCAGTATACAATGATTTTTCTTCATCCAATGCCAGATATATTCCAATAAGCAGAAATATTATCAATGTCGGTGCTAAAGATAATTATCTGTATGTTTCAACAGATAACAATGAGTTAAAAATAATTAATTTAGAAAATATTCATTTTGTAAATCTAAAAAACGAATATAAAGAAAACGCAAAATTTTCTGATATGGTAATTAAAGAAGATTTTTTATTCACTATTTCGATGAAAAAAGATTCCTTGGATGTTTTCGATATAAGCAATGAAAATATAAATAAGATTATCAGCTATAAATTAAACTTTATTTCTAACCCACTTAATTTCGAAATTGAAGGTAGTTACGCATATACTGTAGGAGATTATGGTCTTGAAATTGTTGATATTAGTAATCCTGCTTCCCCACAAACTATCGGAAGATTTCCCCACAAAAGAATTTTTGATATAAAAGTATCAGAAAATTTTGCGATTGTAAAAGACCAGGATGATAATGTTTTCTTACTTGATTTAAGTAGTTTCATTATACCAAATTTCATTGATAAACTTAAACTTTGGTATAAAAAAAGAAAATATCCTAACAACTACGCTCTTCCTGAAAAAAGAATTAGCTTGGATATTAAATATTTTAGTAGTTTAATTAAAAAAGAAGATTATTTATATATTTTGGGAGATAAATTTTTAAAAGTTGATATTAAAAAGCCATCAAAACCTAAAATTATTGAAGATGTTTCTAATGAGGAATTTAAAAATCTAGATGAAGAAAAAACTCTTCTTTTAACAGAAGATTTTAAAATAATTTTAAATGATATCAAAAACTTCAAGCAATCAGTAATCAAAGTACATTCAAGTCTTGGAGGAGGCACTTATTCAGCTATTATAGAAGACAATTATTTGTACTTGCCAATTATTCCTTATACTATCTTAGTTTTTGAAATTAGCAACTTAGAAGATCCAAAGCTTATTGCATCATTTGATGAAAAATTAGATTACGAATATGATCTAAAAACTAAAAATAGTTATCTTTTTACTTCTGGAAATAATGGAATTAAGTCTTATGACATCTCCGGCTTAACTAAAAAACCTGAAATAATAACAATAAAAATTAATAATGAGAATGATTAAGAAAGAAAAATTTTGTAAATTATAACTTAGATTTGTCTAAAAAACTCAATCAGTTAACCCTGTAATAACAGCAAATCTTTTACTTGTTTTTTCTTTTCTATATGAATAAAAATATTCAGAATATTTGTATGTATCTATCATTGAAATTTCAATGTTTCTTACTCCAGTTTCATATATTTGTTCTTCGGCTATACTCCATAAGTTAATTAAAAACTTTTCTCCTTTTTGAATTATAAATTTTCCTCCAAACTTGATATAGAATTTTTCAGCTACATCAATGCCAACCTCAAAACTTTCTGGACCAATTGAAGGACCAATACTTACAAAAATATTTTCTGGTCTACTCCCAAATTGATTAATCATCTTTATTATCAGGAATTTTGGCATATCTATTAATGTGCCTCGCCAACCTGAATGAGCAACACCTACAACATTTTTAATAGGATCGTATGCAATTATCGGCATACAATCAGCATATTTTGTAGTTAAAAAAACCTCTTTATCATCGGTAACAAGTCCATCAGTTTTACTAACCTCATTTTCAAAAAATTCTCCTTGAAGGTCTTCTTTATTAACATATACTAAATTATTACTATGAATCTGATCAGTGAATATGAAATTTTCCAAATCAATCCCCAGATTATTTGACAAAATCTTATAATGTTTCATAAAATCTGGATTTTTAAATGATAAATCCAAATCTTGTATATTATAAATTTCATTATTTACTTTCCTTGTCGTAATTATATGAAAAAGGTTTTTAAATTGAAGTAAAAGCCTAGATTTACATAAAAATAATCCATTTATTTCTTTGCAAATATAATTACCTATTTGCATAGATTACCTCCTAAAACTTAATTTTTTTCAAATTTATAAACACATTAAAAATACCAAATAATGAAATAATAAAGGATAACAATAAAAATGTAACTTTAAAACCAATTAAATCTGCCATTTTTCCAAATAATGGAAATAAGATTATCATATAAAAGCTATAAACCATCGAACACATGGATAATATAGTAGCTCTTTTATCACTTTCAATATTTTTATTAACAAAATCATAGTAAACAATTAAAAGAATACCCGTAATTCCACTCATGAGAATATTAAAAATATATGGGAATTTAGTTGCAAGCCCAAAAGAAAATAGTGCATATATTAATGGTAAGACAATTAAAATTTTTCTGATGCCAAATTTTCTTTCAATCTTGTGTGTCAAGTATGAAAAAAAGGCCCCAAACAAACCAGAAACTGCCATAATAATACCTATTTCAAATTGGTTAAATCCAATAAAGAAAAAATAATTTTGAAGATAAAAAAACAATACAGTTCCAAAAACAAATATGCCTTCTACAAAAAATATCAAATACAAGACATCAACTTTGTTTTTCAAATATAATAAACTTTCATATGCATTTTTAAAAACTGCTTTAAAAGTTTTTATTTGATGCTCTTCTTTTATCTTTGGTTCAACAAAAGTCATTGAATGAAAAAGTGCTGCTAATCCTAAAATACAAGCATTAATAAATGCTAATTCATACTTTATTTTTGCCAGATAACCTCCAAAAATGTATCCAGATATCATCCCTATCTGTGTAAGAACTTCTATTTTTCCAGCAATTTTCATATATTCCTTATCTTTTTTTATTTCTTTTAATGAATCATATAACAATGCCTGACCTGCTCCAGATTCAAGATTATATGAAAGTGCCATTAAAGCCATTGCAAAAGCAAATTGGTAGAAATTATTTCCAAATAACATAGATATATTAGATAAAACCCACATTAATCTTCCTAAGATTCTACTTGCTTTTCTGCCATAAATATCAGCTATTGCTCCAGTAGGTACTTCCATTAAAAAAGAAGCAATATGAAAAATTGCTTCAAGAATACCTATTTGAGTTAAACTCATTCCTTTAAAAGCTAAATAAAGCATCCATACAGTTGCGATAGGATTAAAACTATTTAGGAATGTATATATATATTCCTTAATAATATTCTTTTTAAGTTTTAAAATATAAGTTTTCGCCATTTTCTCCATTAATTAAATTAAAAATTCATTAATTAAATTATCTTCCTTGTCCCATAAATTCATTAGAATTTCTTTTTCAAACTCTGCATTTAAGATTTCTTTTTCAAGTTCATCTCTTGCAATTTCAAATTTTCTTTTTAACTCCTCATCTTTAGAAATTTTTTGCACCAGATTTCTTCTTTTATTCCAGTAATTTTCTGCACTACTTACTTCATCTTCGCTGTATAAAAATTCATTAAATGCTATAGGTTTAAATATTGAAGAACAAGATCTGGGACTTAATGTTGCATATATTTTAATTTCTCCATCTTTTAATTTTACTACAAAACTTCCTGTTGTTTCGCTTGATATTAGACTCCAGGAATGCATACAAATACTTTTCAAAGAACCATTTATAAAGTTTTTAGAATCGGTATGAATCCTCAAAATGTCAATCATATTTTTTATATCAATTTTTCCTTGCAAACTTTTAAGTTTTGAATAAGTAATATTACGTCTAAAATCACCCGAAGAAATTTTTGCAAAAAGCTTTTTTTCAAATGTTTTTTTAAAATCAATACCTTTTTCAAACGATGACTCATCATAATTATCTCTTAAAGTTATTGAATTTGAAATAGAATAAATATCTTCAACTTTTTTGTATGCCCAGTCTTTTCCAGCGGTTTCAAGAACATAAGCTTCTTCAAAATCAGCTATAAGGTATGAATTATCGTAAAATAAATTTTTTGTATATCCACACTTTCCACCTTGTCCGTATTTTTCTAAAATTTCAATAATTACATTAATTGCTTCTTTTGCACTTTTTGATCTTTCAAGTGCAAGTCTTATATAATCCATACCAATCAATGATTTTTCTTTTGAAATTAATTTTGTAAATACTGCCTCATTTCCTATAATAACTCCATATTCATTAACTCCCATTTCTGCTCCCCAAATCCAAGAGGGTTTGAATAATATGCATGCATACGTCTCTGGTACCTGATCAATTTCAATATATGTGCACTTTACTTTTTTCTCTTTGTGATTCTTTCTTTTTACGAAAATCCCTATATGAGGTTCTGAAGGTTCTCGATCGCTATTTTTAGCAAAAATAACTGAATTATCAACCGTTGAATTTTTCAAAGCAACCATAGTATCACACATAAAAATACCTCCATTTTAATTTATTTTTAAAAAATAGTTGATAATGCTATTATAAGCTGTGAAGCAAAGTAGCTTCCAAGAATAACTATTTCAGAATATCTAAAATTTTTTACAAACTTCTGAATTGCTAATAGGAAATCCGAAAACACAAATAATCCTCCAGCTAGTGGTAGAAGTAATCTTAAATAATATATTTCTTTAAACACAGGTGAAAATGAAAAGGAAAACATCGTTCCAATTGCAATTACATATACTAAAATAGAAATTTTTAAATCACCAGTATTTTTAAACAAAATTCCAAAATAAAGAATTATCAAAAAAGCATAAACAGTAAAAAACACTAATATATTTGGAATTCCAAACTTTAATGCAAATCCAATAGAATAAAAAATATGTCCAATTAAAAAAGAGAGCATTCCATATAAAAATTTTTCTTTAAATTCTAAAAATATATCTCCTAACATTCCAAAAAATAAACCACCAACAATTAAAAACTCAAAGCCAGTTGTATTAAACAAAGCAATCAACAAACACGCAAATGTAGTTAAAGCTTTTAAGATAACTGCATTTTTATTCTTTAATTTTAAAAAAATTGTCAAGATTCCCAATAAAACTACTAACAAGGAAAAATAAAAAGCGAATTTAAGGTTTTTATTTTTCTTCCAGCTATAGATTTTTTCAACTTCATTTCTTGTCCCGGTTGAGTTATTAGAAAGATAACTAATATATTCGGTATTTGGTAATGGTTTATTTGAAAACATATGGTTCCAAGTACTAACATAAATTACTATATTATCTCCATCTTTTTGAAAATCATCAAATGGAATTTCTTTGTAATTATGCAAATTTTCCGTTTGAAAGTATGAAGAAGAATTAGCATAGTCATCTTCAAAAATCGCACTACTATCAGTAACAAAAAATGTTTCTATATCATATAGTCGCCCCCATTTAAACAATCTATAAATATCATAAATAAAATCTATGAAAGGATTGGGATAATCCTCATCCCAGAATACAACTGTTATTTCTATTTTGCTTTCATGTTCAAATGTATAAATATCTAAAACGGCGTTTTCTTTATCAAACTCTGGAATTTTTAACTCAAATCGAATAGAAAAAGTTAATACTGAAAAAATTAAAACACAAATTATTATAATCAATCTTTTCATTTTCTCACCTTCTAACTGATATAAATTATTCTTTTTTCAAAATAATTGTTCTAAAACAGGTAGGTAAGTACAAAATATTGTGTAAAAACTCTCCTACTTTTCAAATTTATAGATATAATAAGACAAACTTACACAAGATGACTTTGAATTTTGAAAATAGTAAATGTTTAGATCATTTCTTAGAGTTGTCTTCTCCAAACCCTTTGTAATAATGAAACAACAATAACAGACCCAAAAGCTATCGTTCCAAGTTTTCCTCCTGCTCCTCCAAGATATGAGAATGTATAGATAAACGTTATTGCACAGATTATCCCTGCAAGAATCATGTAAAATTCATTTGGTATCCGTTCTTTGCTCGACATACCTGCAAACGAAGCACAAATAACTATTGTTGCAAAAAGTTCGCCAAATTCTGAATAAATCTGTGGAAGCAATAATCCAGCACTTATTCCTACAGCTGCAGAACTCATAACGGGATCGCGTTGCAGTCGAACATTTAAAATGTACGTAACCACTGCACCCAAAACGGAGAATATTATTATGAGCGGTGCAATATCCCAACCAGGTCTCTGCACTTTCAGAAATTCTTTTTCAGTTAGTACTACAGAGATTGCAACACCAATTAAAGCAATTGTTCCAAGTTTTCCACCAAATCCAGTAAATACATACTTAGTTGTTAGATATACAATTGCAGCAATAAGGGCTGCCACAATAACATGTACATAACCATGAAATATCTCACTTGAGCTCATTCCAATAAATGCACCACAGTATATTGCTGCACCATAAGCAGGGAAAAACAATGCGCCAAAAATTCCAACAAGCCCGGCAGCCAAAACAGCTCCAAATCCAACCTCATGATTTAAACCGTATGTAGTAATCGCTCCAATTAAAAGGCCTAAGAAGTTTATAAGGTTGATATACCACCTAGAATGCCTAGTGTCTGTTACTCCTTTTGTTTCTATTTTACTTGATTTACCAGGCAAATTCTTCTTACTTAAAAAACGTTTTATTTCTTTGATACTGCCTAACAAAAGCATTATAAACAATACCATGAACACAAAAAGAATTAAATTTAAACCATGCGAAGCTAAAGCTTCAAATATGGTTACAAAAAATAAAATAGTCACTTTAGCGGTTAAAAATAAAGCACCAATGAGAGATGATAACATATTATCCCACCCAAAATTAGCATATTTCGAAGTAATTTTAACATAAATAGATAAAAAAACAGAAATCCAAGCTAAAAAACAGCTTATATCATTTTTCTTTTTGCTTGATTTTTTATTATACGAATTTTCTTCCACTATTCTTAGCATTCTTTAGCAAATATTGCCGTTAATTTAATACACTTGATCATCCTCTGTATTGATAAGCTTCAAACTCTTTTTTACTCAGGACAAGGGTTATACTTCGTAAAAAACACACCAATCTCGATAAAGCTTTTATATTCATAAGCTATGAACACTACAATTACACCGACAGATAAAACACCTTGCAATGCTTGATAAAAAATGCAAGATCATATCCAAAGAAAATGCATTCTTAACATAATACGCTGGCAATCAGTTTGCAGAGATGGATTTGGAAAGTATAAAAGATTCCTTTGAGCTTGAGGAAATTGAGATTAAATTACTTGTTAAGAAGATCAAATTTCTCATCAGAGTTTTCATCTTTGTAAAACACCATAGAGAAGTTAAAAAAACCATAACAATCTCAAAAAACTTCAAATTCAACAGATTATCCTATTACATTACGGTGTTTTAGTTACAAAAGGAAAAGTTAAAGAGAATTGACTGGCAAAAAATGATAAAATATTAGTTGAAGTATGTAATGAGAAATAGTAATTTTTTATTTGAAGAATATAATACCATGTTTTTTAAAAGGTACAAAACAAGAAAAAATATGATTTTAAAAGATCCATTTTATTTTTGATAATAAACAATTATTCATCCCGAAAATTTAAAAGATACTTCTCAGATAAAAAGAGAGTGTGTAAAATGATTCCTAAATTCTATGAATCACTTAAGCTTATCTAACAGTACCTATCAGATAGTCAAGAATCGTTAGAGCTGATGCTGAAGTATATAAAGTAAAGTACTTTAATGTAAAAAGTGGAAAAAATCAAACTCTTCTTAAAGGAAAAGGTGGAATATATTACTCACATAGCTCAGCTAGGGGTACTTAGTTAAGATGGGATTATTGGCTTTTTCAATAGGTTTTTTAATTAAAACAAAACTAAAATACAAACAAAAAGATTTAGATGATTTTTTGGTTATAAGATAATCGTTATTTATTAATAGTGGTATTATGCGTTTTAATTTTACCAACAAAAAGGAGGTTCTAACTATGAAAGAAAATTCCTGGAAGATTTTTTTCAATCGACATGCTCCAAATTATATGGATGAAGTTTTCACAAAAAACACCAAAAAAGAGGTGGATTTCATTGAAGAAGAATTAAATCTACCTAAGGGTTCACTCATACTCGATGTTGGATGTGGTACAGGGCGACATGCCATTGAACTTGCAAAGAGAGGATATAAAGTAACAGGCATAGACATCTCTGAAGAAATGTTAAAAGAAGCTAAAAAAAGATGCAGAGAGGAAGCAGTTTCTGTAAATTTCAAACAGTCAGATGCCACCGATTTCAAGGTTGAGGAATTATATGATGCTTGTATTTGTCTTTGTGAAGGAGCTTTTGGACTCTTATCTGAAGGAGAAGATCCATTAGAAAGAGATATGAAGATTCTCAGAAATATAAATCAAGCTTTAAAGCCAGGTGCAAAGTTTCTATTAACAGCTCTGAATGGTCTTAGAATGATAAGAATTTACAATGATGAAGATGTGAAAAATGGTGTTTTTGATCCTATCAATATTGTTGAAAACCATCCTATGTCTGATTACATTAAGGATGCACCTGAAGATCTTATACTTAGGGAAAAGGGGTTCGTTCCTACCGAGCTGATTCACATGTTAAAAACCATGGGATTTTTGGTTGAAAACATCTGGGGAGGAACAGCTGGATCATGGAATCGTGAAGAACTTAAAATGGATGAAATGGAGATCATGATTGTGAGCAAGAAGATACGAGATTGTTTTTAACACTGTTACAAAGTAAAAAAATACGGATGTACGTCTCACATCCATAACATCCAACTAAATATTATGCTTATTTAAGCTTTAACTTAGACCCAAACATTCACTTTTTTTACATTTTGTTTTTAATGAGATTTATATGAATGATCTACTATAGTGGTAAGTTTTTCATTGTTTATGCTTTTTTTTGCATATTATTAAAGCAAGATATCAGACAATTTCTTCCAAGTAAACCTGTGTTGGGTATAAAAATCAAGATAAAAAAGTAGTATTATTTTTGATGAACTTTAGAACCTTTTCCTGGTCTCAATACCTTCCTTTTTACATATTTTCTAAAATTTGAATATGTCCCAATCACACCCCCTTCTTCATCTTTCAACCTTTCATATGCCGCTCTAATTGTGAATCCTTTAATTGAAATTAACGTTGCTATTTTTTCAAAATACTTATCCAGTTTACTGGGTTTGTTTCTAGTTTTAGGTTTTCCCTGATAACCGTTCCAATATTTCTTTACTGTCCTTCTATCAATTCCATATATTCTGGCTAGTTCAGAAAAGTTAGGTTTCAAATCCATCTCTCTTAACATTTGCAAATGTTGTTTGATTTTTTCCACTTTTGGTATCCCTCCTTCCAAAAGAAGGATACCATTAATGTACAATTTTGTACATCTTTATTTTCCTCTTTTTTTTTCGTATTTTACCATTTACATTATTCTTGCCTCAATGATTTTTTAAACTATTCTTTAGTATTTGATTTCTTACATTTCTCTTTTTTCTACAACAAGGATATTGTCTTTTTATAGATATTTTTTCGATTTACTAACTAAAAGGTTTTTAACAAAAAATTCTTTAGTTTTCATCACATTTATTCGTTCTTTCTCATCATAAAACTTCGGATAATTTTTATTTGTTAATTTTTATTCATTTATTAATAACAACATCCTTGACCTATAATAACCTTATCCCAAACCTTTTCTACATTTTGAATTAAATTTAGTCATAAAAAATCTTTATTTTTTTAGTGTTAGAATATACTCAATCAAAAGACCCACTCCTATTCCAATAAACAAAGAAGCTACAAAGTACAATCCAGATTTGGGTAATAAAATAAAACCTACTCCCAATCCTATTAAAGTTGTTGCTCCTACAATTAATCCACTTTTTGCCATAAAAATCCCCCCTTTTTCATAGTTGAATTTTTCAAATCAAATGGCTCATACTTTATTTTTGGTAAAATCTTACTTTAAAATAACTTTCATCACAACTGGGTTGTGATCAGAATTTTCAAATTGTAAATCTAAATTTTTAACCCATTCTACATCTATATTTGGAGATACATAAAAACCATCAATTACTGTAACAAATGTTTTGTTTTCTTCGTATGGAGCACTAACTGATCTATTTGTCGGAACAGTTTTATCAAAAGCCCATTTCCAACCTTGAAGTTTTAAAAATTCAGGCAATTCAACATAGAATTCTGGTTTTGTTTCTGTATATTCAAAATTACTATCTTCAACTAATTCACTATTCCAATCTCCTCCAATAATTACATAATTTCCTTTTTCATATTCATCACTTGCAACCTTCAAAATATAATCAAGTTGTTGTTTTCTCAACTTTCCACCAGAATCATATGCACTGGGATGAATATTCAAAACAACTAAATTTTTCCCATTATACGTAGCAAAGCGAGTAAGCAACAAACATCTATCCAGCTGAAATAACTTAGTAGGCCATGAATATTCTCCAGGTAAAGAAATTCTCTTTGCTTCAAGAATCACATATTTTGAGATAGTGGAAAGTCCAGAGCTTACTTTTCCCATTGGTTTAAACAATGGAACTGGAACAAAAGAAACTTTATAATTATAAGCAAACACAACATTGTATTGATCATCAAAAATATTATCTATTAGATATTCAAGTTCGTCAATATAATATGATCTTTTACTATTTCTATCAATCTCCTGTAATAAGTAGATATCCGCTTTATTTCTTAAAATTGTATTTGCTATTCCTGCTAAATATTTTTCTACATATTTTTTAGGTGGAACTGAAGTTTTACCTCCATCCATAAAAAAATCCATTTCTTTACCAAGTCCCGCATATCCAATATTCCAATCAAATATTACTAGAGATGAAGAATCTAAAGTAATATTAGAAACATTTTTTACATCTAAATTTTCAACACTTTTAGGTTTGTAATCAGTGAAAGTTCCTAACAATATAACTCCAATCAAATAAGTTAAAAATATTCCCAAAATTATTAAAAAATAAAATACAAAAGTTTTCAAAGCGCTTCTTTTTTTACTAATTCTTTTCCCCATAAATTCACCCCTTTTATTTTACTCAATTTTTTCTTCTTGACTTTCTATCTTCTTCAATTCAATACTTCTAGCTTTCATAATATTTTCCTTAATATCATCATTTGCATTTCGAATAGTTGCTAATGCTCTATCGATAGCAGATGTTTTTTTGTTAATTTTTTCAAGAATTTGGAACAAAGAAGAAACTATTTGCTTATATTTTCCAATATCTCCCTCTTCTTTAAGCCTTATATATTTATCCTGCAATGTATGAGCTATGACAAAGACATCTTTGTAACTGCATACAAACACATTGTTTTCGCGACCCAAACCAACTAATTCTGGCGCAACCTCTAAAATGGCTTCCGGTACTACTAAAATGCAGCTATCTATGGTATTCAAAAGATTTTGATATTTTTGAACCCTTTGAATTTCTTTTTTTACTTTATTTATAATTTCTTTTTTGAGCTTTTCTCTTTCGTTTATATCTTCTTTTTCATTATATCTACGTAAAAGCTCAAAAACATCTGGAAGTTTGGAATCAATTGGAATATATTTTCCGTCACCAAGATCCCAGGCAAATTCTACTTCTCCATTCTCAGTTTTTAAATTTGTTTTAATTAATCCTACTTTTATTGATTCTTTAAGTGCATTTTTTAAAAGAACCTCACCAGTCATACCACGGGTTTTGGTTCCAGAAACTGTTTTTGTAAACATAGAGATCATTCTTTTCATGTCTTCTATCTGTGCATCTCTTCTTTTTTCAATTTCTTCTCTTGATTTTCCCTGTTCAATTAAAAATTTTTCTGTACTTTTTTTCTGTTCTTCAAAGAAATTTCTCATTTGTTCAACTAGTTCATTTATTCTTTTATCTTTCTGCTCGTCTATTTTTATGGTTTTTTCACTTAATTCAGAAAATAGCTTGTGTGTGTTTTCTATAAACTCTTTAAATCTTTTATCCTTTTCCTCATTTAATTTCTCTCTTTGTTTTTCAGCTTCTAATCTAGCTTTTTCAATTTCCTCATATTTAGCTTTTAATTCAGCTATCTGAATTGAAAGATTGTTAATTATAGAAAGTTGGGAAGATATTTCTTCCGTATTTTTATCACTTTTACCATTCTTATAACCAAATTTGTATCCTATAAAAAGCCCAACTAAAAAACTTAATGATAAAAATATAATTAAAAATATGGAATCTATCATAAAATCACCTCTCTTGATTTTTTACCTGTGAAAAAAGCCAATTTATCATTACCTTATCTTCATACGCTAAAACCCACGATGCATGAGGATTTAATTTTCTTGATAGAAGTAGCTCATTTGGTTATTCTGTATATTTAACATCTCCACCAAAACTTTTAATTTTTTTAAAAATATTCCTTGAAAAATCTACAGGAACCACCGGATCATCTTCAGCATGAAACAACCATAGAGGAATATCTTTATATTTTGAAACTTTATTCAAGTCGCCTCCACCACACACAACCACATCCGCAGCAATTTTTTCGGGAAATTCAGAGAGTAATGTCAAAGTCCCAAGCCCATCCATAGAAAGACCAGTAATGTAAATTCTATTAGGATCTATTGGATATTCATCTTTTATTTTGTTAATCAACAACATAACAGTATATAAAAGTGAATTAGCTTCAAAAATAAGCTCATTCTTATTACATCTGCCCCACCATCCATTTTCAGGACATTGAGGCGATAAAACAAGGATTTTTTAATTGAACTTCTGGGGTTGCCCAAATAACAGCACCTTTATTTGCAGTAATTTGTTTTTCATTATCTTTACCACGTTCACCAGCGCCATGTAGAAATACAACCAATGGGTATTTTTTGCTTTTATCAAAATTGGGAGTGTATAATCTATAAGGAAGAGTTATAAATTCATCTTTATATTCAAAAGCTTTAAATAATTCTAAATAATTCAAATTAACCACCTCTTTTATATCAAATTTTATCACATTTACTTAAAAAATATTAATTAATCTATCAAAAGGAGTGATGAATTTGACACTTATAGATATTAAAAAGGAAATTAAAAAACTTGAAAATAAAGAAAAAGCTAAATTTGCCAAAAAATACTTTAAAGCTTTTCCTGGGGGATATGGAGAAGGAGATGAATTTCTTGGAATAAATATGCCAGTTTTAAGAAAACTAGCAAAAAAATATTCAAACATCTCTTTTGAAGAAATTGAAGAACTTTTAAATTCTAAATTTCATGAAGAAAGAGTTCTAGCACTTTTAATTTTATCTATAAAATCAAAAACAGACCTAGAAAAATGCGTACAAATATATTTAAAAAATATTCATAAAGTCAACAATTGGGATTTAGTTGATGGTTCTGCTCCAGAAATTTTAGGTCCTTATCTAAAAAACAAGGATAAGTCATTATTATATGAATTTGCAAATTCAGAAAATATTTGGAAACAAAGAATATCAATTTTAACAACATTCTACTATATTAAAAAAGGTGATTTTTCCGATGCAATAAAAATAGCAGAAATTTTAATTTCAAAAAAAAGACATGATTTAATAAACAAAGCAGTTGGTTGGACATTAAGAGAAATAGGAAAGAAAAATAAAAAATTACTAATTGATTTTTTAAAAAAACACTATAATAATCTATCCAGAACTACAATAAGATACGCTATCGAAAAATTCGATAATGATGAAAGAAAAAGAATTTTAAAAGGTATTTTTTAGAAAGTAATGTAAATATTTTTATTAAAAACATTTTAAATTTTATACTTCTATTGACGATATTCGAATATTTTTATATAATTATAAATGAAATATTTCACAAAGGAGGGATATCTTGTTTGAAAACTCTTTTAAACTATCACCAGAAGAATTCACTGATATTTTAAAGATTCTAGCACATCCAACACGTTTGAAAATTTTAAAATATCTTTCAGAAAAACCACATTGTGTTTGTAAATTACTTGAGAAAATTAATGTTAGTCAGCCTAATCTCTCCCAACATCTTGCAATTTTAAGAAATACTGGTTTTATAAAGGATGAAAAAAAAGGTAATATGGTTTTCTATCACTTAATCAAGACTCCAGTTATAGAAATAATTTTAAACTTTTTGTCTTTAGAAAAGGAGGAAGAAGTTAAATGAAAGAATTCATCACTATATTACTTATTTTCCTTATTTTTTATTTCGTTCCTTTCCAATCAGAAACGATAAGTCAAAGTATTTTGAATGGTTTTTATATGCTTCAGGAGTACGCACGACAACATGTTTTGCTTTGTTTAGTTCCAGCATTTTTCATAGCTGGAACAATAACCGTAATGTTAAAAAAAGAAGCAATTTTAAAACTTTTGGGACCTAATGCGAAACGAATAATTTCTTATCCAGTTGCAGCAATTAGTGGTGGAATTTTAGCAGTATGCTCATGTACAATACTTCCATTATTTGGTGGCATTTACAAAAAAGGTGCTGGAATTGGCCCTGCATCAACTTTTTTATTCAGCGGTCCAGCTATAAACATTGCAGCAATTTTTCTAACTGCAAGAGTTCTAGGATGGAATATAGGACTTGCTAGATTAATTGCTACAATTACTGCTGCAATTTTAATTGGTTTAATTATGGAATTTTTATATCAAGAAAAGGGAAGTGGAGATTTTATTAATTTCGACAATAATTCAAATTCTACAAAAGGAATTATTTTCTTTTTATTGCAACTTTCTTTTTTAATAATTGGTGGTTTAAAAATCAACACTAAAGTTAAAACTTTTTCAATGGTCTCGCTTGGTATAATCATTACACTTATGGCATTATTTGCATTTAAAAAAGACGAAACAAAATCCTGGTTAGAAGAGACCTGGGATTTTTCGAAGAAAATTCTTCCTTATTTGTTTATAGGAGTTTTTTTTGCTGGAATACTTACTAAACTTCTACCTGAAAATATTGTAACTTCTTTGCTTGGCAAAAATAACCTTCTTTCTACTTTTTTTGCTTCAATTATAGGTATGTTTATGTATTTCGCAACTCTTACCGAAGTTCCAATAGTTCAGGCTCTAACCGAACTTGGAATGGGAAAAGGGCCTACACTTGCGTTATTAATGGCTGGAAATTCTCTGAGTCTTCCGAGTATGATAGTTATTACCAAACTATTTGGTAAAAAGAAAGCTTTTACATATTTTTCTTTAGTAGTAATTTTTTCAGCAATATTTGGTTTAATATACGGAAAAATATAAGGAGGTGTTTTTCATGGCAATAAAAGTAGAAATATTGGGAAGTGGATGCGCAAGATGTAAACAAACAGCCAAAATTATGGAAATTGCGTCAAAAGAACTTGGAATTGAGGCTGATATTGTAAAGGTTGAAGATATTAATGAAATAATTGAAAGAGGTGTTATTTCAACACCAGCAGTTGCAATTAATGGAAAAATTGTTTTGTCAGGTAAAATTCCTAGTTTAGATGAAGCAAAAAAACTGTTGAAAACGTAGAATATTTTAATCTTTTCGTGCCGCAAAAAGTTCGGCACCTGATAAGAAATACTTTGAAAGCTTAAAAAATAAAATTAACATTGGTATACTAGCAATTACAGCAGCAGCCATCAAAGCACCTTCATCAGTATATTTTTCTGATGCAAATTGTATTATAAATAAGGGTATGGTTTTTTTCTCCGGAGTTTGGACAACAAGCAAAGGCCAAATTAAATTATCCCATTGCGCCCTGAAAGTTAAAATGGCTAATGTTGTAATTGCCGGTAAACTGTTTGGAAAAATAACTTTCCAAAATATACCAAATTCAGTTGCTCCATCAATTCTAGCAGCATCAAGTAATTCTTCTGGAAATGTTATTAAATATTGTCTCATCATAAAAATACCAAAAGCATTCATCAAAAGTGGAACTATAAGACTGCATATGAATCTTGCAATCCTATTTTGTCCACGATTAAAAACAAAGACAGAGCATTATTGCTTCAAAAGGTATCATCATAATACTTAATATAAGTATCAAAACAAGCATTATTCTCTTAAACCTAAATTTCCAAGTCTATACAATAACAAAGAACTTAAAAATACCGTCCCAACGGTTGTTAATGAAGCAACTTTAAAGGAATTAATTATAGTTCTTCAAATGGAAACTTTCTATCACTAACTTCCAAAGCCATCTCATAGCTTTGACAATGAAAATTAGCTAGAATTCATAGAAACACTTTATTAAAATGCAAAATAATTATATCTCATTTATACATCAAAATAATTTTCAAATTCCTTAGGATGTGGTACAGAATTTATTTCCCTAAGTTCCTTATACTTTTCATTAATCCAATGTTCTAAAAGTTCTTTTGGAAATG
>JACDOA010000009.1 GCA_017656335.1 Thermosipho sp. (in: thermotogales) | reverse complement strand
CCCATTATCAAGTCATTACAAGATTTGATTATTGAAGTCCTCTTAAGCTTTTTTATATTTTCAATAAACCCTGTTTTTTTACCTTAACTTACAGATAACATATCAGAAACTTACAGATAACATATCAAAAAAAGTAACTTGGTAAAATTTTTTTACCAAGCATGCCGTAAAATAGGTAACAAAAATTTTTACCGCTAGGAATGTATAATTGGTTAAGTAGCTTTTTTCACTTATTATGTAAAATACTTTCATTGACATCAGGTCAACACAACCATTTTTTGGGTTGTATTCTTTTATATTTCGCCAATAACCACCGTCAATGGCACCAGGATATATATTTTTCATATTTAATTTTTAAAGGATCTTAAATTTGATTTAAATGGGTGAATTTTATTCTAATCTTTAAGGTAATTTGATCACCCCCGAATCGGACTATATTAAGATGGATAAACAAGAATAAATTCAAACTTATAAAACGTGTTATGTTAAACACATGATTATCTAGTACAATATTATTAACTGATCTTATAACACAGGAGGCCGTTATGAAACATAAGGTTGAATTTATATTAGGATTGTTAGATAGAGTTTTAGGAATATTAGCTGGAGTTTTGATCATGAAAACCGACCTATTTAAAGTGGTGGCAGGCGATAAAGAAGGAGCATTATTAACAGAAATGTTAGTAATTCTATGTAGCGTATTTGCTGTAATAGCAAGCTTGTTTATAGAACGTAAACCGAGAGAAGCCGGCTTAATGTTTCTTGTTTTGGAGCATTGGGATTACTAACTTCATCGTTTCTTTATGGTGTTCAGTTTGTTTTATTACTCATTGCAGGAATTTTGGCCTTACTAAAGGTAATGAGAACGGATAACTTTTTAATCTTTCTAGATAGATATATTGTAGAAAAACAACTTGTGTAATGTACTATATACGAAAAAACACCTCTATTTTATAAACCTTCATAAAAAAGAATTATTATGTTTTATCTCCGCATCATATACTTAATTTACAAAAAGTTAAAGCACATAAAGCACAAAAAAACGGAGCCTAAATTGGCTCCGTTTCTTACTTTTATAATTATTTTCTGGCTTCGGCGGAGCGAAGCCATAATAACCCCTAAATAGTGGTTTGGGAAGTTGAAAGTGTAGTATTAAACCTTTATATAATTGGAATATCTTTAACTCAAACCGCATCTGTTTATGTAAAAGAAGGTCTAGGTTTGAAAGTGGTTCGTCAAAATTTTAAAGCCAAAAGTTTGAGGGTTGGGAACTTTTTTGTATTTATAAAGATACGTGCTTCTCTTATTGATTCAGTATAACGGTTTGAGAGTCCGCGAGGTGCTCGTACCAAAGGCTTGATGCAAAGTTTGCTCAACTAAGCTTACCTAATTTATTGCAAACTTTGAAACAAAAAAACATCTCCCCGCAGAGCAGTCATTTTTTGGCGTTCTGGGAATGTGTGAAGTTTAGAAAGCTCAGGTGAAGCAAATTTGAGCAAGTGATTGTGTTCCATTTATCCTCCTGTTAAGCGCCTCGCAAGGTAAGTGCGAAACACCACAGAGTCAGGCGGAGCAGTAGCATCATCATTTTCTTTACCCTCATTACTTAGAAATTTTTGCTTTAATTATCCAAAATGCGGATATGGAACATATTAACATCCGGAGGATGAGAGAAACCGTGAACGCTATTTTAATATTTGTCCCAAATACTGCTGATATTATCCACCATAGAGGATTTTCATTCAAAAGGTATGCTATCAATATCCCAATACTATTTCTTGTCTTATGATAAACCAATGCAAAAAAATCCAAAGAATATGACATCAAATGGATCAAAATTTCCTGTCAACAAAGTTGTATTATTATATAAACCTGCCCATAAACTTGCTATTAAAGGTATCACAATCTTTTTGGGAAACTCTTTCATGAATTCATAGGAGAAAGCTTCCCAAAATAGGAACGCTACAATGCCCGTCAGAATCCATAAAAGTATAGAAGATATCAAAACTTGCGGCAAAATTGGTGGATTTGCCCAAGAAGGTTTGGCAGCAATTAATATAGTATCAACACCTACAATTTGTGTACCAATAAGCCAAAGCAGCGGAATAGGAGTTGAAAAAGCTGCCGCCCACAGAAAACTATTAACTAAGTTATGCTTTCTAATCCCAAAACTTGAAATGGTGCAGTTTTCGTTGCTTTGCTTTAAAACTACATAGATGATTAAGTATATTCCAACCAGTAAGAGTATATGGGTCAAAAGGAGGCTAAGAAGAATATATGGTATTTCCAAATGTAAAACCAGAAAAAGATTTACAATGTAAGTAATTAAGTAAGTAAGCAAATAGAAAAGTGTTATACTGGCTATTTTCTCTCTTGGCATTGTTCACCTTCTCTGTGGAGACCGATTTCACTTAACGGCCTCGGTATATGCGAAGTTGTGCCAATGCACAGTTTAGGAGAGCGACGAAGGGAAAGAACTGCATACACATTGTTAAGCAACGTAACTCCTTATTCATCATACAACACCATTTTTAATCTTATCAATAAAAAGTCTAATTTCTTTAGCTTTTTCTTCGGGTTTTTTTCTATAAAAATAAAGCTCTATTCCTTGAATATCAGATGGAATTTCTACGTTTTCTTTGCATAAAATCATGACTCTTTCTCTACCCAAACGTCCCCAGAACCATCCCACTTCTAACCATACATTTTGACGAGCACGTAACTTAAAATCTTGTTTGCTTTTTAATGCTCCAATATCATCTGGGGTTGTTACAGCAATTACACAATCAACTTTTGACGCTAAGTACTCAAATTTCTCCGGCAACGTTTTGCCCACACCTACGAATTCCTCCTCCATTATTATAACTTTACGAAGATTTAATATATTTTCTAAATAATTCTTTAAGTTCTGCCAGTCATTGCTTCTGCCATGAATTATTAAAACCCTGGGTACCTCAGTAATTCCTAAAAGCTCAAAAGAAATATCAATTATCTGATTGTTCCATGGGGAATTTAACCTTCTGATTTTATTCTTTTGCTCAATTTCGCTAGTCATTCTTTCTAATATCTGGAGAATCTTTTCTGAAGATCCTCCAAAAGAACCTATAGGAACTAATCTCTTTTTTGCAATTATGGATGATAAACCAGCAAGATAGGTCCCTTTTCTACCACCTATTGTAAGAACTGCATCCGCTTCTCTTATAGCAATCAGATGTGCACCATCCCACCAAGGCTGTGTTGTTAAATAAGCGCCAAAAATTTTTGGATATTTTTTCACTAGTTCGTTAAATGGGTACAGATTATCAGAGGGTCTTAAGATATTAATTACAGGATGTCGAATATTCATATTTTTGGCTTCTTTAATAACACCTTTCACAACATATCTGTCTGCAGTATTTGGAGATGACGAACCAACAATAATTGTATGTTCATAATTAGCAATTCTTCTACCAATCATCATGCAAGCTTCTATAAATTCTTCTTTAGTTCCCCGCAATTTCCATTTTTTTCCGGTTTCACTTCAACTACCAAATATAGCAATTTTCATTTTCTGCCCTCCAAAACTGTTATGCCAACTAACCCTCCGGTGGGTATCTGGGTATCTGAAGTCGCTGTAGGCGATTTGGGTGATGTTTGAAAACTCGAACCAGATAGCCGCATGTTGTGAGCAGTTAAAAATGAAATCATATCGTTCTCCTCCTAATTTTTTCACTGTTTAGTATTAAATTAGGATCCATTTTTACTTTTTCTTTTAACTCTTTAACTTTTGGCTCTATAGATTTGATAAATTCAATTAATTCTTTTGCTTCTTTCTGAGTGATTTGTTCCCTTCCTTGTGAGACAGAATTCTTAATATCGCGTAATTTAAAAAGCATTTCTTCGACTTCTTCAGTAACAGGAATTTCATAAATTCTCATCAATTTAGGAAGATACTCAAATCTCATCAATTTCATTGTTAAAAATCTAATGTCTCTTAAAACTTCTCTATTTTCTTCGAGTAATCCTTGTGACCGAGAATTTTCCATTATTATATCTCTAATTTCCAGTAATTGACTTTCTAAATAAGCAAAAGCAGATAATAACGCGCCGACCGGATGAATTTTTGCTAGTTTTATAAGTTTGTCCAGTTCATTTTCTGTGGATATTTTCCTTCTAAGTTGGAAAGAGGCAAATTCTTCTTCTGGAAAGAAATCTTTTATTACTTCATCAATCTCTAATCCATAGTTTTCTCTAAGAAATTCTTTTAAAAAATTATAAGTGTTATCCATATGAAATATTGTTGTGATTTCATTTGGAAACCCGTATCTATGTTGTAATGCATTTCTCTCATCTATAAGAATTTCTATTTTATTTGTAGAGGGAATTATAATCTTCTCCTCTTTACTTTCTTTTTCTTGTAATTTTCGTATAGCCTCCCATATGTTTACTGTTTCTTTTGGATTTCTATAGATAGATTCTCCAAGATCGAGTAAGAAATCCTTAAGAATCAATTCCACGGCATTAGCTAAATGCAAAATTACAAATTTTCTATCTTTCTCATCACCTCTATTAAAATGCTCTATTGCATGTGCAAACAGTTCTAAAGCACTTTGAAATAATGGAGAATCATACCTCATCTTTTTCCGCCTCCTTAATTGTATACAAAATTAATAGGATATGTGAAGTTTACGTGATAATAGCAGAGCAAATTTGGGTGAACGGTAGCGAGATACATATCCTCCTGTAAAGTGAGCTGAATAGGGGCTGAAGCACCGCAGAGTGCCAAACACAGTTAAACTTCTTTAAGTAGATCATAATTTTTCCCCATCATGTATTTGGTTATCAATTGAATAAACACCAAGTCGAAACATTTTAGTATCAATTAAAAATTCTCTATCTGTTAAATCTACCCAATTATTTATTTCATTTACTATATCCAATATTGCATCAACATATATGTCTATATATTTGTTGTTTATGTTAAAAATTATTAAAAGTTTATCTACGTTATATTGAGGGAAATCGCCAAAATCCACTACTAAGAATTTATTATCTCCTAAATCTTTTAATAACAAATATCTGTTTAAGAATTTAACATTTTCTTCATTTAGATCTTTTCCACTTACAATTTTAAATGATGAGGCTTTTTTCGTTGTTTCAACATAAAGATCTTTTATTTTTTGTAGTTGTTCCAAATATCTTATGCTCTTCAATAATCGTATAATAACAATAATTTGTTCATCTTCTAGTCTATTTAGAATATATGGGTTCTTTAAAATATCATGTAAATTGTTTTCAACAACATCCCATTTCTTGAATACTTGAAAACCTAAGTATTCTTTTTTAGAAATAATTTTCTTAAGATTGTCTCTTTTTAAGGAAAGAAATCTATTAATACCTTTTAGTGTGAAATCCCTTTCTTCTATTGGATATACTATCTTAAACAATTGATTGATTAATGAAAGTATCTCCCTATCAATCTGCATTTTGGCATAATCAATGATTTCCTTATTCAATTTTTTCTTAGAATATTTTTCTGCTATTTGATAAAAAAGATATATAAAAGGTATTGCTATGAAAGCGGCAGATATATTTACAAAAAGGTCTCTAAAATCTTTAAATTGAATGCCTAAAAGATAAAAAATAACTCCTGCCAAAATAGATGATAAATAAGGAAATATTTTAAGGAATGTCTTTCTTATATTCATATTGCTCTCCCACTTCCTCTGAGTTTTATTAAGCATTTATTTATGACTTCCTTTTAACAAAGCGGTGTTTGGCACTTCATTTAACTCGTTCATATCTGAGCTGTTCGGATATACATCCCTCTGCACTGCCATTGTTCTTTGTTCTTATTCTCATATTTCATCCCTTTCAAAAGATTATCAAGTGGGTTCTTTATTGTGGAAGGATTTTTTGCATTGACATGAGTGAAAATTTCTGTTGCCTTTGAACTTTTATAACCTAAAAGTTTCTGAATATACCTTAAATAAATTTTACACTTTAAAAGATGAATGGTAAAAATATGTCTTAAAGAATGAATGGTTACTTCCTTTCTTTATAAAAATTCATAAAGGTTTCTATGAACTTATAGGGAATAAATTCCAAGTTGCTTTCAGTTAATTAATGTAATTTTTTACATTCAATATTGCTTCATTTTCTTGACTACTTGAATCAGGTTTTTCCCACCCTTTTATTGAATTATCGATGATTAAATAATATGTACCTTTTAGAACTTTATCAAAGTTTATTCGGTAGTTTCCTGAAACGAAAATGGAATAATGATAATCAGTAGTAAATGGTTTATCTTTAATAAAATTAATGAATGCATCTTCATCAAGCAAAATAATTTCTAATCCATAATTTGTTTGCCACTCTTTTAAAAAGGAGACTTCTATTTTTAGATCGCTAGTTTTTTTAAATTTTAATAGGACTAATCGCAATTTTAAAGGTATCCTTAGAAATTCTAATGTTTTCAGCAGAATATGCTGGAAAGAAATTATTTAAAATATTACAGGAAGATAGTAAAAAAACCCTTAATATGGAAAATGCCATAATTAAAAGTTTGTTTTTCATGATTTTTCTTCCTCTCTTGGGTAAGTTAGAATATGATAATAATATTATAACATAAATTTAATGTGATATAAAATTTTGGCATATTTTTCCGAACCATCTTTTTTCAGTAATATGTTTTCTAACAAAGATACTTTGAAGTTGTTTAATAAAATGATTATCGTTAGCTTTCAGTTTCAAATACATGAACAGTATCAAAAGTTTTTTTGGAAATCTTCTTGACTTTTCATATTTTTAAACATAATAATTAATTTTCTTTCTTTTTTTAGATACCCCTCTCCATTTCGAATAGCTCTTTAGAAAATCTCTATGGTTAATTTCAATAAATCCTCATTATTTACTTTAGCCTGATGAAAAAAGGAAAAGTATAAAAAAACGGAGCCAATAAGGCCCGTTTTTTGTACCCCCTAAATAGTGGTTTGGAAAGTTGAAAGTGTAGTATTAAGCTTTTACACGAAAGGTATATATCTTGGATAATTTTGCATACGTTTCCTATTCAATAGGAAATTATGTGTTTTGATGTACTGATCAACAGGTTCATTTGATAAATTAATGCTTTGTTATAGTATTATTTGATTGTCTTAAGTACTTATTAAGTTAAGCGATTATATCTTAGATGAATTATTAAATTCTTTTAGAAGAAAGTTAGCTATTTAGAAAAAAACGGGGAATATCCCCGTTTTATTTTTACTGAAAATACTAAAAAAGTATTAATTATTTTAAATTAGATTTTTTAGTTAAATCCCTATTTTGTTCCTCATATCAATTATTTCTTCTTTTTCTACAGAAAGTTCATGTAATAAATTTAATATAAGTTCTTCCAAAGCTTCTCTTTCTTCATTTAATTCTTTAAGTTGTTCTTTTGTTTCTTTATAATCTATTAATACATATTCCAATTTATCTAAAAGAACAGCTTGTCTGTATTCTTTTTGATCTGTATATTTCTTCTAAAACTTTAATAGGAATTGCTCCGGGAAATCTTTTTTCATCTTGATTGTTTCCAAACATATTATCAAGCCTCCTTCTTTTTATTGAGCAGCTAAAAACAGCTTTTAATTAGCTATTAAGAAAATCACGTGTTTTGATGTCGATATATCCTCTTGGATATACGATTACTTTTGAAATCAATTTCTTGATTGCACGTTCAATTAAAAGCTCATTATTACTATTAAGTTGCAGTAGAAAATATTTATACATTTCTTTGACCTGCTCAGGGGAGTATTTATTTAGAGCTTGGTTCCTAAGATTTTTAATTTCGTTGTTTATATCTCTAAGTTGTTGTTCTAGTTCTTTAGATTTTAGTTCCAGTTTATCAGTCAAAATACCTCTTAAAATAGCCTTAGTAATATTTTCTATTTGTTTCTCAATCTCTGCTTTTTTATTCATTAGCTCTTCAAATTTCTTTTCATATAAACTTTCTCGTTCTGCTTCGATTCTATTTAATTCCTCTGTTAACTTTTCAAAATCTATCTTGTCTATTGGAAGTAGTACATTTTTAAGGTATGAGATCACAAATTGTTCTACTTTTTGTTTTCCTACACCTACATATCTGCCTTTTTTGTTATTTTTCCAATTCTGGCATACATATTTTGGTTTTTTTCCTCCTGAACCTGTCATCCTGCTGCCACAATCTCCGCAATAAATAATATCAAGAAGCAAATAATTGTGCTTTTTAGTTAATGTTCTAGAATTTTTGTTCAATTTTTGTCGTACTAATTCAAATAATTCTTTGCTTACTATTGCAGGAATTAGTCCTTCAATTTCAATTATCTCGTCATGTGGATGCCTTATCCTTGTACCGTGTTTGCTCTGGTTATAAACATAAATTCCTCCATATTTTTTGTTTCGTAAAATTTCTGCTATAGAAGAAGCTTTAAAATGACCCCCTTTTTTGGTTTTATATCCTTTATTGTTTAAATAATTAGCTATTTTTTTGAAGCTGAATCCTTCAGAATATAGTCTGAAAATTTCACGAACAATTTCAGCCTCTTCTTCATTTATTACATAACGTTTTCTAGTGTTTCCATATTCGTCCTTTACTTCTTCTAAATCATATCCTAGGGGTGGAACTCCACCTAGAAAATACCCTTTCATTGCAACAATTTTTGTTTTAGTTTTTATCTCATGTCTCAAATTGTTTATATACCATTCATTTACCACTTCTATTACGCCTTTTAGTAATTCTCCTGAAGGGTCATCAGAAAAAGGTTCAGTTACTGAAACAAGTTTTATATTGTTTTGTTTGAGAAGCTCAGAATAGATTATGGCATCGCGCCTTCTTCTTGAAAATCTGTCTAATTTATGAACTATTATTGCGTCAAATTTTTTGTTTTTGGCATCCGAAATCATTCTTTGAAATTCTGGTCTTTCATCACTTTTTGCGCTTTTTGCCCTGTCTATGTATTTTTCAATAATAATATACCCATTTTGTCTTGCAAATTCTTCAATAGCTTGTAATTGCGCTTCGATTGATGTTTCAGATTGATTATTTGAGGAATATCTAGCATATGCTGCAGCTTTTAAAGGATAGTGTGAGATTTCAGTCATGGGTTTCACCCCCCGGGGTTGTGGAATTAACTGTTTCCGGATAAGAATTGGGCGAGCTACTTTTACTTTGAGTGGAATTTGTTTTGGAAATTTTTAAAATACCTTCTTTGGAAAGTTCATAAAGCAGTTCTGCTAATACCTAAAGCATACTATAACCTCCTTTGTTAATAAAATTTACTAATTGGTGTTAATCACATGAACATTATAAAATAAAATTATGGTAATGTCAATACCACAATGTTTACAGATCTATGTTAATTTTGTTAACATTTTGTTTGTTATTTTGAATATTTAGTTTGGTATAATTAAGTTGAGAATACGGTTAAGGAGAATATTATTATGAATATTGGAGAAAAGATAAAAAATCTTAGATCTGAAAGAGGGTTAAGTCAAGAAGAGCTTGCAAAAAGAGTAGGAGTTTCAAGAGAATCAATTTCACATTATGAAAACGGAAGGGTTATTCCACCTATAGATGTGCTTGAAGCGATTGCAAAAGAATTGGGTGTTTCAATAACATACTTTTTTACAAATGAAGAAACTACCGAAGAATACCACGTATATTCTGATGATACATCTTCAGTGACGTTAGGTTTTTTAGGTGGAGATATTCAAAATTTTAAGACGGTGAAAAAAGTTATAAAAAAACCTGTAAGTAGAAAGATTCCGGTTTACATGTTTTCTATACCGCCTGAACATACCTCCGATGATAAAAATGAATTAGAATTAAAAAAATATTTAAACTTGTTTATAGACATTGAAACTAAAATTCATATGGCTTTAAGACTAAATTATGATGTAATGGAGCCTTACATTCCAAGAGGTTCTTTATTACTTATTAATAAAAATATAGCTTTTAGAAATGGTGATTTAATTTTGTATAGATTGAATGGTAAATTTGGAGTTAGATGGTATATACAAAATAATGATGAGAGAATTTTGGCTGCTGAAAATAGAAAATACAAAGATATCATTATAAAACCCTCGGATAGTTTTCTGGTTTTTGGCGTAGTAGTAGGATTCTTGTTTGATTTTAAACCGCATAAAAAGTTTTTGTAAAACTTGAGGGGGGATGTAAATGAATGATGACAGACCTTATGTCTGGCAAATGATTAAGGAAGCAATTGAGAATTTAGGAGGAAAAGCTACTTATTCTGAAATAAAAGAGTATATTAAAAATAAATATGGAGAAGTAAATGAAAACACTTTAAATACTCAAATCGTTGTTTGCACCGTTAATCATCCTTCTAGAGTACATTATCCTGAAAACAAAAAACCAAGAATCGCTAATACAAAATATGATTTTCTTTATAGTATTGGTAGAGGAATAGTCGAATTATATGGTCCTGAAAAGCATGGAGTTTGAGAAATTAAAAGAGATGAATACGGAAAACTTATAGTTGTTCAATCAGGTTTAGAAGAACAGGATCTTATAGAAGGAGAAGAAAGTGAAGAATTTCTCTTTCCTATAGAAAGCCATCTCAGAGATTTCATAGCACAAAATATTAATTCAATAAAAGTTAACGGAAAATCTTTAAGCTTATATATATAGATGAAACAGGAAGAGATGGAGTAGAATATCCTACAGATATAGGATATATTGATATTTTAGCAGTTGATGAAGAAGGAAACTTTGTTGTTTTTGAGTTGAAAGTTAGTAGAGGTGCAGATAGAGCATTGGGACAAATATTGAGATATATGGGATGGGTTAGAAAAAACATAGCTAAAGGTAGAAAAGTTAAAGGTGTTATTGTGGCAAAAAACGTTGATAAAAGACTGGAATATGCCGCTTCGATGATTCCGCAAGTAAGTTTATTTGAATATAAATTGGATTTTAAAATTAAAGAAGTAAGTCTTGAAGAATAAACCGACTAAATTTGACGAAAGCATTGAAATAATGCCTTGAATTTGGTGATCTGAACTGTTTGACAAAAAAAGCATAGGGAGGAGTTAAACAAGAATTTATTAAAGGATTTTATTTGTAAAAGAACTTTTATATTTGGTAGAAAACTATAATTTTTTAAATATTGACTATGTTCTTGAAATTATAAAGGCGAAATGTAATATTTCACTTCAATAGATTAAAAGAAAATATTAAACTATGAAGGGGGATATTTGTGCTAGATATTAAAACACTTGAAAATTGGCTATGGGAAGCTGCATGTAAAATAAGAGGCGAAATTGATGCACCTAAATATAAAGATTATATATTGCCACTCATTTTCTTGAAAAGATTATCAGATGTTTTTGATGATGAAATAGGAAAACTAGCTGAAGAATATGGAAGCAAAGAAATTGCTATCGAATTAATCGAACAAGATCATTCCCTTGTTTGGTTTTATTTACCTGAAAATGCACGTTGGAGCAACATAATGAAACAAAGCACAGGATTGGGTGAATACTTAACAAAGGCTGTAAGAGATATTGCAAGAGAAAATCCTAAATTACAGGGAGTTATCAATATGGTTGATTTTAATGCCACAACAGCTGGTCAAAGAATAATCAGCGATGATAAACTAAGAGCCCTAATTGATACACTGAATAAGCACAGACTTGGATTAAATGATGTTGATCCAGATATTTTAGGAAGGGCATATGAATACTTGCTTAGGAAGTTTGCAGAAGGTTCCGGTCAAAGTGCAGGAGAGTTTTATACTCCAGGAGAAGTGGCAACTTTAATTGCAAAGATAGTTGATCCATCTGAAGGTGAAGAAATATACGATCCTTGTTTAGGTTCAGGTGGGTTGCTAATTAAGAGTTACCTCCATTTCAAAGAAAAATATAAAGATAACCTTAACAAAATAAATCCATTAAAGTTCTATGGACAAGAAATTTTACATGGGACATATGCTATGGCTAAAATGAATGCGGTAATTCATAATATGGAAGAAACAAATATAGCATTAGGAGATACAATGATTAACCCTGCCTTCAAAAATGCTGATGGTTCACTTAAAAAATTTGATATAGTTGTTGCAAATCCTATGTGGAATCAGAAATTTGAGCAAAAAGTTTACGAAAATGATCCATATAATAGATTTGTATTTGGTTATCCACCATCAAGCTCGGCTGATTGGGGTTGGATACAACACATGTATGCTTCGTTAAAAGATAATGGTAGGATGGCCGTTGTTCTTGATACAGGTGCCGTTTCAAGAGGATCAGGGAATCAAGGTTCAAATAGAGAAAGAGATATAAGAAAGCAGTTTGTTGAAAATGATTTAATTGAAACCGTGATCTTACTACCTGAAAACTTATTTTACAATACATCTGCACCTGGGATTATTATAGTGATTAACAAGAATAAAAAAGAAAAAGAAAAGATTTTACTCATCAATGCTTCAAAGATGTATGAGAAAGGAAGACCAAAAAACTATATCCCAGAAGATGCGATTAGTGAAATAGCAGAAATCTATAAAGAATTTAAAGAAGTTGAAGGTATAAGTAAAGTTATAACAAAAGATGAAGCAGTAAGGAATGATTATAACCTCAGCCCTTCGCGATATGTAATACAAAATGGAGAAGATAATACGTTGCCCCTTGAAGAAGCAATTGTTTTATTGCAAGAAGCTGAAGAAGAAAGACAAAATGCAGATGAGAAGTTAAATGTAATACTTAAACAAATGGGGTTGATGTGATATGAAAGAAGAAAGAGATGGAATGAAAGAAACAGAAATTGGATTGATACCAGAGGATTGGGAAGTTGTTAAAATAAAAGATGTTTCGGAAAAGTTAAAAGCAGGGGGAACTCCAAAAAGGTCTGTTAAAGAATATTGGAATGGAGATATACCTTTCGCCCTTATTGAGGATTTAACTTCATGCGGGTTATATCTTAAGAAAACAAAGGAAACAATCACTCAAGACGGGTTAAACAATTCAAATGCTTGGATTGTTCCACCTAATTCATTGCTATTGTCTATGTACGCTACAATTGGAGAGACGGCAATAAATAAAATTCCCGTTGCTACTAACCAAGCTATTTTAGCAATAATACCAAATGAAAGACTTAATAATATTTACGGTGCATATCTGCTTAAATTTAATTCCCAAGTATTGCAAAGACAAAATATTCAAAGTACTCAAAAAAATATAAACAAAGGAATTGTAGAAAACTTTAAAATCCCACTTCCACCACTCGACGAACAGAAAAAAATAGCATATGTTCTTTCAACCATTCAAGAAGCAAAAGAAAAAACAGAACAGGTTATAGAAGCAACAAAAGCACTTAAAAAATCCCTTATGAAACACCTCTTTACATATGGTTCCGTGCCTTTGAATGAAGTTAATAAAGTTAAATTGAAAGAAACGGAAATAGGTGTATTACGAAAAGAATGGAAATTGGTTGAGTTAGGAGAAGTAGCTTCTAAAAGAAGTGAAAAGGTCGATCCAAAAAATGAAAAGGCTATTTACATAGGACTTGAACATATTATTCCTGGAAAAATAAAGTTAGAAAAATTTGGATATTCAAAAGAAGTAAAAAGCACAAAATTAAAATTTTATAATGGAGACATTCTTTATGCTAAACTTAGGCCATACTTAGACAAAGGGGCTTTAGCTGAATTTAAAGGTATTTGTTCTACTGATATCATAGTTATAAATCCTAAAAGAAATATTATAAATCCTAAATATCTAGCTTATTTAGTCCATTCATCATTTTTTTTGGAATATGCTACAAGGTCAATGACTGGCGTCAATCATCCACGAACTAACTGGTCATCTTTAAAAAAATTCAAAATTCCTTTTCCTTCATTAGAGGAACAGAAAAAAATAGCAAATATTTTATCAACAATAGACAAAAAGATAGAAGCAGAAGAGAACAAAAAGAAAGCACTTGAAGAACTATTCAAATCAATGCTCCATAACCTTATGACAGGAAAAATAAGAGTAAAAGATCTCGAGGTGAGTTAAAATGCCAAGGCTCGGGGGGGAAAGGTCTGCCGTCCAAAGCCCACTAATTGAATACGCAAAAGAAATCGGATGGCAATATATAGATTCCAAAGAAGCGTTACGATTACGTGGGGGAGAAATAGGCCTTATTTTCAAAAATGTATTTATTGAACAGATATCAAAATTAAACAGTGAATTTGCAAATCCTGTTGTCATTAATGAATTAATAACCCGGTTAGAATTACTACCAAACAATATAGAAGGCAATTTACAAGCTTGGGAATATTTAAAAGGATTAAAAACAGTTTTTGTACCACAAGAAAACAGAGAAAGAAACGTGAAAATTATTGATAAAAATGCTGGTAACAACATTTTTCACGTTACAGATGAATTTTCATACACCAATGGTATGCATACAAACAGATATGATGTCGTATTTCTTGTTAACGGTATCCCCATATTGTTTGTAGAAACAAAAGCTGTGGCAAAATTTTTTGGAGATAACACAGAACGTGAATCTATAATTACAGAAGCATTAGAACAGGTAAAACGATATCACAGAGAAACACCAGAGGCAATGACACTTTTCCAGTTATTCATAGTAACAAATATCATACATTTCCTTTATTCAGCCACATGGAACTTCTCGTTAAAATCAGTATTCAATTGGAAAACAGAATCAGGGGAAAAAGAATATGAAAAATTGGTAAAAACATTTTTTGAACCACAACGAATTATAGATATCTTGCATAATTTTATTCTCTTTACACGTCAAGATGATGAATTACGAAAAGTAATATTACGACCCCATCAAATGCGTGCAGTAAATAAGTTAATACAAAGGGCACAAGATAAAGATAGGAAACGCGCTCTCATTTGGCATACACAAGGTTCAGGAAAAACATATACAATGATAGTAACAGCGCAAAGGATACTTGAAAATCCTATCTTTGAAAATCCAACAGTCATAATGTTAGTAGATAGAAACGAATTGGAAGCCCAACTTTTCAGTAATCTATCTTCTTGTGGAATAGAGCATGTAGAAATTGCAAATTCGAAAAAACATCTAAGATCACTCCTTGCAAATGATACAAGAGGGTTAATTGTTTCTACAATACATAAATTCGATAATATGCCAGCAAATATAAACAAAAGGGAGAATATTTTTGTTTTAATAGATGAGGCCCATAGAACAACAGGGGGGAAACTAGGGAATTACTTGATGGGTGCGCTTCCAAATGCGACATACATGGGATTTACAGGAACACCAATAGATAAAACCTCTCATGGTAAAAATACATTTTTTATATTTGGAACTGATGATCCACCAAAAGGATATCTTGATAAATACGGAATAGCCGAATCAGTAGAAGACGGAACTACAGTTGAACTACATTACACTCTAGCTCCAAATGAATTAAGACCAGATAGAGAAACGTTAGAGAAAGAATTTCTAGATCTTGCAGAAGCTGAAGGAATGAGCGATGTAGAAACACTAAACAAAATACTTGACAAAGCGGTTACTTTAAAAAATATGATGAAAACACCAGAAAGAATTGAAAAAATTGCAAAATATGTAGCGCAGCATTATAAAGACTACATAGAACCAATGGGGTATAAAGCATTCTTAGTTGCTGTAGACCGTGAAGCGTGTGCATTGTATAAAGAAGTATTAGATAAATATCTGCCTTCAGAATATTCAGAAGTAATATACAGCCAGAATCACAATGATAGTCTGCTATTAAAGAAATATCATCATTCCGAAGATGAAGAAAAAAGAATAAGGAAAGCATTTAGGAATCCTGATGAATTACCAAAGATACTTATAGTAACAGAAAAGCTTTTAACAGGATTTGATGCGCCTATTTTATATTGTATGTATTTAGACAAACCAATGAGAGACCATGTGCTATTACAAGCAATAGCACGTGTTAATCGTCCATATGAAGATACAGAAGGAAGAAAGAAAAAATCAGGTTTGGTTATTGATTTTGTCGGAATATTTGATAATTTAGAAAAAGCTCTAGCGTTTGATTCAGGAGATATTTCAGGAGTTGTTCACGATATAGAAGTATTAAAAGAGAGATTTAAAACGCTTATGGAAAATGGAAAGAAATATTTAGAAATAATTGAAGGTAAATCACAAGACAAGGCAACCGAAGCCGCTTTGAAAGAATTTTCTAATAAAGAAAAAAGAAAAGAATTTTATCGGATTTTCAAAGAACTATCAGAAATATTTGAAATCATATCACCTGATCCATTTTTGAGACCTTACTTGGAAGATTATAATACTTTAGCTCGAATGTTTAGAATAGTACGAGAAGCATATGAACCATCAACTTTAATTGATAAAGATTTTTTGAGAAAAACAATCCAGTTAGTTCAACAACATACATATAGTGGAAAAATAAAAACATCTCTTGAAATCTTTGAAATAAATGAAGATACATTAAAGAAACTAGAAGAAAGTAAAGCATCCGATACAGAAAAAGTATTCAATCTTATTAGAAGCATTGAAGAGGAAATAAGAAAGAATTTAAAAATGAAACCTTATTTAAAATCGATAGGGGAAAAAGCAGAAATAATATCTGAGATGTTCAAAAACAGGCAGAAATCAACGTTAGAAACATTGGAAGAATTAAAGAAAATAGTTCAAGAGATTAATGAAGCAAACAAAGAACAAGCTGAGAAAAACATGTCAACTGATACATTCACCGTTTATTGGATATTAAAACAGGAAGGATTATTCCCAGCCGAAAGCGTTGCAAAGGAAATAGGAGAGTTATTTGAGGAATATAATAATTGGAGAAACAGTGAACGTTATGAAAGAGAGTTAAAGAAACAGATGATAAAAGTTCTATTGAATAATAAACTTTCATCAAAGGAAGTTATTAATTTAGCAAACAAAATCCTAAAGATATTGAAAGGTGTGAACTAAAGTGATTACAGAAAAAGAATTCAAAGAAGAAGTAATAAAATGGGCTGAAAAAATTGGAGTGGAACCAAAAGAAATACATATAAGAGAAATGAAGAATAAATGGGGGAGTTGTTCTAGTAAAGGTAGATTAACTTTTGCAAAAGATTTATTAAATGAAACTTCAGGAAAAAGAGCGGAAGTGATTGTTCATGAGCTTTTGCATCTACGATACCCAACACATAATAGATTGTTTAAAGCCTTACAAAAGGCATATTTGAATCATCAATAAGATATTGTATTTTTTACTGACACCGATACAGGATGCGAAATTAAATTGTGTTTACAAGTCTTTATGTGTTTATTTATCTTTATAGAGAATATATTCATTAATTTTGTTTTTAAATTTATGGCATAATGATTCAGTTGCATTTTTCATAAAAATCTTTAATTAGTTTGAAATGCTGAATTTCCAGTATTCTGATTATCATGCCAGCTTTTTGGCCAAGCAGTTTTAGCTAATCCAGTACTTTCACTTTGTATAGCATATAAAGTTGTATTTGAACCTATATATAAAACTCCATTACTGTCAATAGCAATTGTTGCATTCAAAAGTCTATTTGTAGTATATTTCCATTTTACTGTCCCTTCGGAATCTATAGCATAAACACTGTGTTCTCCAATTACATAAATTGTCCCATCATTTCCTAGAGTTAATCCTCCGTGACACTCTTCATCTATCAGTGTTTTCCATTTTAAACTACCATCTGAATTGAAAGCATAAACGTAAAAAACGTTATATTTATTGTAAAGTCTTCCTATTGAATACAGTGTTTCGTTAATTCCGATTATAGGTTGAGAAACTCCATTTTCTACTTGCGTTTTCCATTTTATAATTCCATCTGAATTCATAGCACATAAGAAAAATTCTTTGTTACTGACATCATAAGAACTAAAATATAAAGTACCATCGCTTCCAATTGAAGGGGATCCGATTGATTCTTTTGTTTCATATTCCCATTTTAGACTACCATCTGAATTAAGGGCTATTAGATAATTAAAAGTTGCATTGTAGTCATTAACACTGAAATAAATAGAACCATTTTGATCTATTGCTAACGATTGAAAAGCAATTTGGTCTGAATTATTGTATACCCATTTTACCGAACCATCAGGATTGATTGCATTAAGATATCCTTTCCAATAACCATCATATGTTCTGGATGTAACAAAAATAGTACCATCGAGGCCAATTGATGGAGCGGAGAAACTTTCAACATAATTGCTCGATTTATTTATTTGTAATTTCCATTTTAGAGTTCCATTAGGATTTATTGCATATAGCCAAACTAATCTTTTTTCCTCAAAATTTTCGTATATAGAATAGTTATAAAGAATATATATATTTCCGTTGTTGTCAATTGCAGGTCTAGATAATCGCCATGATAATATTTCTTCGTTATTTCCCACTACATATTTCCATTTTAAAGTTCCGTTTGGATTTATTGCAAGTAGTTGAGATTCTTTACTTGAAGAAAACCCTACATAAATAGTTTTATCTTGTCCTAATGCTACTTCGGTAAAAAATGATCCTAGTTCAAGTTTCCATTTTAGAGTCCCTACACTTGAAGTATATTCTGAAATACAAGACGATAAAGATAACAAAATTGCAATAAAAAAAATTAATAAAACAGATCTTCTCATAGTTCCCTCCCCCACAAGCAACGAACTTAATTCCTTAACGCTGTTATAGACAAAAATATTATAACAAATCAAGAATCTAAAAATGAAATAAAAAATTTGCAATTATGTGTCAATCGAAAGTTATTGTCAAATTTTTTGATTTAAAAGCGAAAAAAACTCATATACAGATTATAGATAGATCATTGTTTATAAATATGAAAAAGAAAAAGTTGCAAAAATGTAAAATTATCGCTCATTAAATCTTTACTTTTATATAAGTGCTAAAAACAATTTTTTATCAGTCGGTATTATACCAACTAGCATAATAAGAGATTGAATATCTTCATAAACAAGTTAATATATATTATCCGATAGTATGAAGTGTGACGTGTGTTTGTTAAGAACGTTTTGTTTTCGTATATATACATGATTTTAATGCAGATATATATTACATATCATTACCTATTAACCCTTCTTAAAATCGAAGTACGAGGCAATTTTTGTTCAAATTATGCTATTAATAAAAACAATCCAACAAATAAATAAATGGTCAATTAAATTCATAATATAGTGTGTTGAACAAAATTAGGAAGATAATAACATATAAAGCAATTTAAACTGTTACTAATAAAGATCAATTTAATTATTGTAACATTACTTGTATTCCATGCTACTGGCTAATCCAGAGATATATTTCCGCCTAATATCTTTTATACTGTTTTTTTGGCTGTTTCAATATTTGATGTTATTGAACGCTTTTAAAAATATAAATAGTAAGAAATAAAGTTTTGCCGTGGTTATAGTATCAAATTTTTTCATTTTCGCACATGAAAATTTGAATAAACGTTTCTTTTTAAAAAAACTAAGAGTATTTTTGTAATTTTTACTATATATCCATGGAAAAACACTCAGAAGAAAATACTACCAAAAGCATATGAAATAAGCCCTTAATTGCTATTTGCGTAAAAATAGGTATTTTCAAAAGACGGTATGTATAAACGAATTCTTGAGTAAATATATCTTTGTTACTTGCCCCCACAATTACGTATCTTTGTGCCTGATGAAAAAGGTTCCAAAAATTTGAATAGAAAATATTTATATTTTTAATTCAAAAAAAAGGAACCAACTTTTTTGTCATAAGTTTCCAGCGAGCGCGTTGGTGCTGAATCAAGAGTTATTTCTAAATCTTCTTCTATGTCGTATAAGTATTCCTAGTATTCTTCTTCTGCTATTTTGGAACTAACAAAGTTGTAGAAATCAAGATCTAAGCTAAAATATTCTTTTACCAAGGATTTAATGTTAAAATAATCAAAATCAAGGGTTTTGATAGCAAACTCAACAAAATTTTTAACTTTTTCACTGAATAGTTCTTTATCTAAACCCAGTTCTTTATAAATGTTTTTAAGTTTATCAAGTGCTTTACAAGCAATATCTGCTATAAGCAAATCCGCTGTTATATTTATTTTATTATCTTCAAACCCCAATTCCTTAAGAAATTGCCCAATGCTTCTAATTGATTCTATTTTGTATACTTTTCTTTTATTAACTTTGGCTGGCTTAAAATTTACCATTGCTTTAACCCATTTTTTAACAACGTTTCTTATAGAATTTGGTTTCAAATTGAATTGTGAACTTGCTGATTTAGTAAGATATTCAATAAGTTCTTTTTGAGTCATTGTCGTTCCTATCATTTTTTGAGTGATTTCCTTTAGGTACTTGATTAATATATATTCGAATTTATTGTATTTTTCAGAGTACTCTTTTACTATATCTTCGTCAATGGTCATGAGAATTTCATTTTCAATAATTGCGAGAAAATCATAAGCACTGCTAAGTTGTTGTTTTGATATTCGCTCAATATCTTCTTTAGAAATGTTTTCCTTATGTAATCTCATTTTAAGCAGTATTATTTTGCTTATAGTATTTTTAACAAAAGATTTACTAAGGAGTGCTTCCTCTGCAGCTGTTAATGAACTTTCACTATACAAACAGACTCTTTTGAGTTCTTTTTTTACAAGTTTCAATTTTCCATTTTTATTGAAATAACCTGTAACCCATTTACCAGGCTCTTTTAATATTAAATCTAAAATTTGTTTCTCGTTTTCCTTTTCAAGTTTGATCAAATCTTTTATATCTTCAAGTTTTTTACCTACCAGTTCCGTGATCTTCGGTTCGAAATTATAAAATTCTGATAAAAATGTTTTCAATAAATTTGCATCTCGTAATAAACGAGAGAGTTTCTGCATAGTATAAAATTTAATAGTTTCTTCATTTGGAACATACTGTTTTTCAACCTTGCTGATTAACTCGTTCCCAATGGATCTTAAAAGAGATTGTTTTAATTCAAAATTATTTTCTTCAAAGCTATCATTTACAACATTAACAAGACTTTTGGAGGCTTCGAGTATTTTATTAAATTCAAATTCTATATCTATATCTTCAATATTTGTATGATATTTGCCGATGTCAAACACCATATTTACACCTTTTCTAAATCTGGCTATAAACTGCATTTTCTTTAATGGATTATATTCTCCACATAAATAAACGTTATTGATGTTCTTATTTAAAATATTTATTCCATCGCTAATAACAGATGTGGTGAGCAGAATGTCAACATCCTCTGGAATTGCATTATTTTCAATTATATGCCGCACAATTTCATTTTCCTTTTCTTCTGCACTTATTGCTACAATTTTTTTATCAGGGAAGTTGTTACTTAGCACTTTCTAGAGAGCTTTTATTTTCTTCTTATCGTCAAGTAATACTACATCAATTTTTCCATTTTCAAATTTCCTTTTTATCAGTGAAATTAGAGTGTTTTCAATTTCTTTTGTCATAACAATAGTGTAGTTGTTTTCTTTTGGAGATGTTTTAAAAATGTATGTTTTGTTGTTTTCTTTAAATTTGAATACTAATTCAGGTGTTCCTGTTATGTAAATGCTTTTTTTGAATTTGCTTTCGTAATTTTTTATTTTTTCGAATACATTGTACCTAAAGTTGTTTTGGGTGACAAAGTTGTGGTATTCATCGACGATTAAAATAAAATTGTTGAGTATTTTGTCAATTGGATCAGGTGAAAAAACCTTTTCGAGAATTTTTATAAGCTTTTCTAGCGAATCATAAGTAGCGGCAAAAACAAATTTTTCTTTCTCTACCTATTTTCGGATTTCTAATCCAGGAGCTTGCTCGAACTGATTTACGGCAGGGATACTAAAAGTAACACCAGTTTGGGCAACTTGGACAGCATATGGTTGAATTATAATTACATTTAAATTATTTTTTAAAGCATAATGTATCAATGTTGAAGTTTTTCCAGAACCTGTAGGAGCTATAATGTTTACATTTTCTGGAATATTAAAAATTTCTTTGATTATCTCAGGTTTTTCACTTAAATATCTTTTTATCGGAATTTCCTTTCCTTCAGTTTTCAAAAATTCAAACGAATTTTCAGAGTGAGATTTTTTGAATCTAAACTCTTTTTCAACCCATTCCCAAAAATATTTCTCTTTTCTTTTCTTTTTATTGTCAATAAAATTAAAATAATAGTCGTATATAAGTTTTCCAAGTGTGAATACTTTTGGCAAGTGTGTTTCAAACACTATATATGAGAAATTTTCTGGATTTTTGTAGATAATCATATCAGGATTTTTTCCGTCATCAACATAGATTGAAAATACTCTTACATAGTTCTTAGACTTATCATTGTCATATTGAAGACCAAGTTTATCTAAGATTTCAATTAAATCCAAGTTGTGCAAATACTTATCAAATTGGAAGTTAAAAATAATGAATTCATCTTTGTTTTCAAAATAATGGGCGTTCTTGTATTTAATATTTTGCAAAGTATTTTGCTTAATATTCATTTGTTCCAGTGTAGTTACAAGTTTTGTGAATTGTTCTTCGGTTAATTTATCCGCATCTATTAGAGCGTTCTTAGTTAGATTTTCATATTTTCCAATGTTTTTTTTGCCGTCTTTTAGCGATTTTGATTTAGCGCGTGAAGGTGCGATGACTGCTATTTTTCCCTCTCCGAGTATTTCAATTTTTACTAACTTATTAGTTTTTGGTTCAACAATTTGGAAGCTCCTGGATTTTATAGGGAGCTCTGTGTCAACAAAGAAAAATAAGTGATAACCTCCAGAAGTTGTTAATTCACTATATGAGATGTCTTTAATATCTAGAGTTCTTTTTATTAGTTCCACGGTATTTTTAACAATCAAATAAGAATATTCGTCAATATCAATACAAACTAATTTTCCTAATTTGGTGGGTAACCCAGTTTTTACGGCAAGGCCTGTAGCATTGGAAGGTATTTCTTTAGAAAGAAAAGTCTTTTTGTTCCACTCTTTAATATTAGGATGCTTTTCATAATTTCTAAGCGGTAAAACTTGAATGCCATTTGTTACAAGATCGTGCGTGATATTTATGAGTTTTTCAATGAATTTTTCATGATTTGATTTCTAATAATGGTTTTTTCTGAACATAAACATCTCCCCTTCTTTATTTTTTTAATCATCTCCCTCCTTAGTGGAGGGGCTTGTTTTTATTAAAGCTTTTTTAAATATTTCAATTCATATCTTTCAAGAAAAAGACTCCTTCGATACTGGCAGCTTGCTTTTAACCCCATTTTAATGTGTAATTGTTTTATACAATGAGTAAGGAATTTTGGAGTGTGTGTCACGATCAATAATTTCAACTTCTTGAACGAAATCATCTGTGCCAACTAAGTTGATAAGTCTGTTACCTAAATATTCTGGAATACGACCGGACTAAATGATAGATATCAATTTTGCCCGGCCAAATCTTATTCCTTTCATGAATTGTCTGAATATTTTCTTGTTTATTACTTGTTTTAAAACTTCGAACAATTTCTGTGGATCGATAATATAGAATACTTTTGTTCTTCCCATGTTTTTTTCCTCCTTTCTATTGTTTGTTCTAATTGTATATTAACAATGCAAAATGAACATAACTGATAGATTTTTATTTCAAATGCATTTTCATATGGTAAATTAACAGTAAAAAAATCTTTTTGTATGTACTTGTAAGTAATTGCTCAATTTGTAAATTAACATTATGGAAAAGTTTAATTGCAACGTGCGAAAGGGATACTCCCTCCCACTCCGCGGTCGGGCACCCAGGGGAGAGATTTATGCCCCACCCCCTGTCCACGGTTTTCTATTGACGAATAGTGTATTGTGAAATCTTGAAAGGGAGGGGTATAAATGGTAAAGATTATTTTCAAAAACAATGAAGGCAAAGAAATTGATTTAGCCCAAGAAGCGAAGAAAACCATTAAAGAGACTCTTAAGGTTATTGGTTCAATCTTGAAAAAAGCAGGTGATACACTGGAGAATATATCAAGAGGAGAGCAATAGCTCTCCCTTTTATTTTTTTGTTAGTAATTTATAAAATTACAAGACTGCTAAAATTGGTGATGTCTATACATAAAATGAATGGTTTGTGATATAATTTATAATGTGTTTCGATTATATTACGATATTTTTAAAGGAGTGATTCCTGTGAAGAAGAAATTTATAGGGGGAATTATTTTAATTGCTATAGCAATGCTAATTCTATTTTCATGTACAGCACCACAGCTATCGAGTAATAGTCCACCAAATCCTCCTTCTAATTCTTTCCCTTTAAATAACGCTACAAACGTAACTATTACCCCAACGCTTTTATGGGAATGCAGTGATCCTGATGGGGATTCTTTATCTTATGATATTTATTTTGGCACTGACCCAGAGAAGCTTCCTGTTATAAAAGATGATCATCCTTCAACGAAACTTGTTCTTGAAACAATACCGGGATACAGAGAACTGCAAAATGAAACAACTTATTATTGGATGGTTGTTGCTAAAGATAGCAAAGGTGGTGTTACGCCAAGTTCTATATGGAAATTCACTACTTGTAAACCAGCAAGATTAAAATGGAAATTTGAAACATATGATACGATATATGGTGGCCTAGCCGTAGCTACTGATGGTACGATTTATATAGGTTCTTTTGATAATAATCTTTATGCTATAAACCCAGATGGATCTTTAAAATGGAAATACCAAACTGGTGATTATGTATGGGAGACCTCACCTACTATTGGTTCTGACGGTACCATTTACATAGTAACTTCTGGAAAACTCTTTGCAGTAAATTCTGATGGTTCTTTAAAATGGTCATATGATCATCCTTTTGGTGGACAAGCTGAAAGTCCAACTATTGGGGAAGATGGCACAATATATTTAGGTGGAGCTTATGGATTTTATGCTTTTAATCCTGATGATGGTTCTGTTAGATGGGCAATTGGTGATGCAAGATTTGAAGATACCAGTCCATCTATTGGTCCTGATGGTACAATTTATATTGGATCATATGATACGAATTATTTATATGCGATAAATCCAGATGGAACACTTAAGTGGAAATTCGAAGCAAATTATGTTTTTCGATCCTCTCCTGCTATAGGAGAAGATGGAACTATATATGTAGGGTCTGACGATGATTATCTTTATGCAATAAATCCAGATGGAACGCTTAAGTGGAAATTCGAAACTGGAGATGACATTCGAACAAGTCCGGTGATTGGAGAAGATGGAACAATATACGTAGGAAGTTTCGATGGTTATTTATATGCGATAAATCCTGATGGTTCAATGAAATGGAACTTTGAAACCGGATATGCTATTCAAACAAATCCGGTGATTGGAGAAGATGGAACAATATATGTTGGTGTATATAAATATATTTATGCAATAAATAGTGATGGCACATTGTCTTGGAAATATGAAAATTTTTCACGAAGTATATCGTACTCACATTTAGGTTTATCAAATGATGGTACCTTGTATGTTCCAAATTGGGATGGATGTTTATATGCAATTGAAACAGATAGTCCAGGTCTTGCAAACTCACCTTGGCCAAAATTTCAAAAAAACAATAGAAATACAGGTAATTATAATGATGTTGAGTGAAAATCTCAAACTTTCAATTTAAAGGATATCTCTTGAAGAATATTATTACAATTGTTTGTGGTTTTAGGAAATAGAATTTATAATAGAAGTTAGAAAACGGAGCCAAAAAAGGCTCCGTTTTTTTGTTATAACGTATATCCTAATTTTTATCACCGGCGTGGAACATTAAGAAAACTAATTACTTATCGTGTTAATTAGACAGAAAATATGTTCTTGTCAAAAACAAAATGTAAACGTATATACAAGATTAACGAACCAATTCCCATATTTGTTCAACGCCTTATTTATTATCACCGTCCCGAGCAGTAATTAAAAAGAATCACAGAAAACGCTGTAAATACAATGGTTTTAATCAGAATTGAATGGGAGATGGTAGATTTTATATGTTAAATAAGCATATGAGTGGATGGACGTTGTGAATTTGTTTTTTTTTACCTTGTATTTGAATGAATTATGAAAAGTTAGTTTTGTATATTTATGATCTTTTGGATAAGGTTTTTTCTGGTTGTGGATTATGACCATGTATTTCGTCAATAAACGCCTTTGTCGGTAGTGAGATATATAAATAATTACATATCTCGATATTTTAGAGGGCCTTAATTTCGATTTAAATGAGTGGTTTTACTGTTGTCATAAGCAGAAAAGAAACCGTATGATACAAAACAATGATAAGAATAAGGAAATAAAAACATGGCCCGGTTGTATACCGAAGCCATACTGATTAGAAAGGGCAATAAATTGATTTTTTTATCTGTTGTACTTTCAAGTGTAAATTCAAATGATCAACTTAGATAATTTTTACTATTTCCCAAGCTTTACTACCCAATAGTCACGAGATCCATGATTACCGCTTACATAACCATCATTTGAATCTGTGTATCCAGCAACAATATATCCTCCATCACTTGTTTGCTGGATGCTGCTTGCAGTTTCATACCGACTACCACCAAGAGTTTTTTGCCATACAATGTTTCCGTTTGTGTCTAGTTTTACTACCCAATAATCATCTCCTCCATGATTGCCGCTTACATCTCCATCGTTTGACCAAGTAATTCCAGCAACAATGTATCCTCTATCACTTGTCTGCTGAACACTATATGCTTCATCCCATTGACTACCACCAAGAGTTTTTTGCCAGACTATATTTCCATTATTATCAAGCTTAACTATCCAAAAGTCTCTTTCTCCATGATTACCACTTACATCCCCATCGTTCGAATATGTGTACCCAGCAACAATGTACCCTCCATCACTTGTCTGCCGAATACTATGTGCCCAATCTCCACTACTGCCACCAAGTGCTTTTTGCCATTCTATGTTTCCGTTTTTATCAAGCTTAACTATCCAAAAGTCTCTTTCTCCATGATTACCACTTACATCCCCATCGTTCGAATATGTGTACCCAGCAACAATGTACCCTCCATCACTTGTTTGCTGAATACTATCTGCCCAATCTCCACTACTGCCACCAAGTGCTTTTTGCCATTCTATGTTTCCGTTACTATCAAGTTTTACTACCCAATAGCAATTTCCTACATTATTCCCGGTTACATCTCCATCATTTGAGTATGCAGTGCCAGCAACAATATAGCCTCCATCATTTGTCTGCTGGATGCTACGTGCATATTCATAATCACTACCACCAAGAGCTTTTTGCCATTCAATATTTCCACTATTATCAAGCTTTATTACCCAATAGTCAAAGTTTCCATGATTACCACTTACATCCCCATCATTTGAATTTGTATTACCAGCAACAATATACCCTCCATCACTTGTCTGTTGAATGCTATATGCCAATTCATTATTGCTGCCACCAAGAGCTTTTTGCCATTTTATGTTTCCGTCATCATCTAGCTTAACTATCCAAAAATCTCTCCCCCCATGATTTCCGCTTACATCCCCATTGTTTGAATATGTAGTCCCAGCAACAATATATCCTCCATCACTTGTTTGCTGGATGCTATAAGCCTCATCACCATTACTTCCTCCAAGAGTTTTTTGCCAGGCTATAACTCCCGTTGTAAAGTTCCATAACGGTCCTTCTACCACCCCACTTTTACCATCTTTTGCCACAATTTTCCAATAATATGTTGTAAATGAATTTAAAACATCTGGTGTATATGTGTTTGTTGCTAAATCACTTTTTACTAATGTTGGAGTTGATTCAGTGCCAAAATATATGTCAAAAGTAAGTGAATCTCCATCAGGATCAGATGCTTCCCATGAAATTGAAGGTGTCAATGAAACATCGGTCGCACCATCTGATGGAGATGGATTAGAAGGTTGTGTTGGAAGGTTGTTAGTTTCATTATTAGATGGAGGAGTGTTTGATGGAACACACGATAGTAATAACAACCCAAGAATTATCAATATGAATATTATCTTTTTCATGTTTTAACCCCCTTAAACTTCATAATTACTACGAACCAGAGAATATTGATACGGTAAATTAAGTTTATGTTACATAATTTGAAATCTCATTTTAATTATATCATTCTAGAGAATCATGAACCAAATATCATTTGTTCTATAAAAAAATAAGCCCGAAAATATTAAGCAAGGAATTTCACGTTTGACATATTCACTTACAGTAATCCATAATTATAAATTGAGAAATTCAACAGGGGCTTAAAAATGGGTTAGACTAAATACATGATTTCTAGTACAATGTTATTAGCTGATCTTATAGACATAGGAGGCTGTTATGAAACATAAAGCTGAATTTATATTAGGATTGTTAGGCGGAGTTTTAGGAATATTATTTGGGATCTTGATCATGAAAATAATCTATTTGAAGTGGTAGCAGATGATAAAGAAGAAGCATTATTAATAGGAGTGTTTGTTATTCTATGTAGTGTATTTGCTGTAATAGCAAGCCTGTTCATAGAACATAAGCCAAAAGATGTGAGCTTTATGTTTATAGTTTCTGGAACGTTAGGATTACTCACTTCGTCGATACTTTATGCTATTCAATTCGTTTTATTACTCATTGCAGGGATCTTAGCTTTTACTTCAAGTGATAAGAATAGATAACTTTTCTATCTTTCTTGAAAGATAAATTGCAGAAAAACAATTTGTGTTATGCATTAGATACGAAATTCCAGTATCAATTTTTTAGCTCTATAAATAAGGAATTATTGAAGTTTTATTTCCGTGTCATGTAAATTAGTTAGTTGCAAAAAAAGTAAAAGCACAAAAAAAAAACGGAGCCTTATTGGCTCCGCTTTTCATATCGAACTGTAACCCCTAAATAGTTTCTCTCACTGGCTCCGGCGGAGGGACTCGAACCCCCAACCTAGTGGTTAACAGCCACCCGCTCTGCCGATTGAGCTACGCCGGAACTTCTTAATTAAACCATTTAATATTATACCACACTTTTTGTTTTTTGTCAATCATCTCTTTATTTATGGGCTTTTAGGAAAAACAAACTATTATAAAATATATCATAAATAAATAATTTGTCAATATTTTTTAGGAATAATTTGTGTTTGCTAACTTCTTTTTCTTTTTTCTTTCATAGAATACATTAAATTGTCTACTTGTTTTAAAAGTTCATCGGGGGTTTTGTTTGGAGTAATCTCTGCTAATCCATATGAGAATTCTATTGGAGGTTCAAGTTTTGATAGATTTTTTTGCAATCTTTTAACTACGTTTACTGAATTTTTCAAACTTGATTTTGGAAGAATAATTAAGAATTCATCTCCGCCGTGCCTGACTATTACATCCATTTTTCTAAGAGTTTTTTTGGTTATTATCACAAATTGTTTGAGTAATTTATCGCCAAAATGATGACCATATGTATCATTTATTTGTTTAAAATTATCTAAATCAAGAAAAACCAAAGAGTTTTTTGAATTGAATCTTTTTACTTCTTCTAATAATTTGCTAAGATAGTGATCAAAAAAATTCCTGTTATAAGCTCCTGTAAGAGGATCAAGCATAGAATTTTTGAAATTTATTTCCTTTTCAATGTTTAATTTTTCAATATATTCTTTAAATTTGTAATTTGTTGCAATTAGATTTGCTATTATGTCGAAAATATATAATTCCTTATAACTAAACATATCGATACCTGATTTTTCAAAAAGTATGGCACCGAACACCTGTTTTTTGTAATGTAATGGAGCTCCATATATTGACACTGTTCTTTTTTTACCAATTGATTTGTAGGAGTATCCTTTTGGTAAATTGAAATTTTGTGAGTCTTTAATATATATCTTTTTGTCAAAATCAATAATATAAGAAGTTAAAGATTTATTTTCAACAGGTATTTTTAAGTTGAAGATTTCTTCACCATCAATGAATGCGTATTGAATATTTACAGAACCATCTCCTTGTTTGATACCAAAGGCAATGGAATCAACCAAATTGTTTGATTTCAAATAATTATAAAGTTTTTTAATTATTACAGCGGTATTTTCGTTATTTATCGCATCTTCAAAAATTGATGTTGGAAAATTTAGAATAGGAGAGATTAATTGCTGATTATGGTGAGTTATATTTTGGGTTATATTAATGATATAAGCAATGTTATATTTTTTTTCGTTCATTATTATTCTGTTAAATTTAAAGATATAATGATTATTGTCTATAAATATTTCTTTGTCAAAAAACAGTGAATCAGAATGATAATTTTTAAAAATCTCCTTAAAAAAATCCTCTAAAAATGGGTATTTCTCGTGAAATGTTTGTAATTTTTCTTTTGGAACATTTTTAAAGTCATCAAAGTCTATATTGTGTGATTTGAGAAAATCAGGAAGATTTGGAGTGTAGAAAATCAACTTTTCTCCTTCCCATATTACAATACTTATACTAGGTATTTTTGAATAGGAAAATACTTTTAAAAGAAGGTAATATTTACGGAAAAGAAAAATTATGATAATTAACAAAATCAGTAGTAAAGTTACTAAAATGTACAAAAACATTGTTTTCCCTCCCGGGGATGTTAGTACCCTATCATATTATTATATCAAATAAAAATTAAATCTCAATATTATACTAAAAAATTTTTTACAAAAAATTAACAAATAAAGTTGAACTTACCTTATATTTAGCAGTCTAAATACATGAGTGATAAAATAAAAAATAATTAATGGAGGTGGTATATATGAGATACCTTGATGAAAGAATGCAAGAATTAGTTCAACAAGCTGCTGAACACTTAAGTCAAAGAAGGCAAAATCTTTTAAAACCGGAACATGTTTTATATGAAATCCTTCACGATGAAAGCATTCAAAAAATATTTGATTCTTTAAAAATTAATACTGCAGAAATCGAAGATAGAATAGAAGAGTTAATTGAAAGTCAATATGGGGTTTATTATGGTTCTGGTTCCGGAGTTTATATGTCTAATGAACTTTCTAGAATATTTGAATTGTCAAGAAAAGAAGCCAAGTTATTTAGTGCTTCAAAAGTTTCACCGATTCACTTTCTTTTAGCAGTTTTGAAAGATTCTTCAACGCAATGTGCTGCTATTCTTTCTAAATATGGAGTAACTTATGAGGCGGTTTTAAATGCAGTTAAAGAATTAGCAGAATCAGGGGAATTAGGTGGAGAGGAAAATGTTTTAGCACAATATACAGTTGACTTAACTAAACTTGCGAAAGAAGGAAAACTTTCTCCAGTAATTGGAAGAGATAAAGAAATTGAAAGGGTTATTGAAATTCTTTCAAGGAAGACTAAAAACAACCCAGTACTTATAGGAGATCCTGGTGTTGGTAAAACAGCAATAGTCGAAGGTCTTGCACAAAGAATAATTGAAGGAAAAGTACCTGAAAAGCTTAAAAACAAACGAATTTTAATGTTAGATCTCGGTAAAATGCTTGCTGGTAGTAAATATAGAGGCGAATTCGAAGAAAGACTTAAAAAAGTGATGGAAGAAATTAAAAAGATGAAAGATAATCTAATTCTCTTTATCGATGAACTTCACACTATTGTTGGTGCTGGAGCAGCTGAAGGTGCAATGGATGCTTCAAACATGTTAAAACCAGCACTTGCAAGAGGAGAACTTCACGCAATTGGAGCAACAACTCTTGAAGAATACAGAAAGCACATTGAAAAAGACAAAGCACTTGCAAGAAGGTTCCAACCTGTACTTGTAGAAGAACCTTCAGTAGAAGAAACAATAGAAATACTTAAAGGTTTAAAAGAAACATATGAAAAACACCACAATACTAAAATAACAGATGAAGCAATTGAGGCAGCCGCAAAGTTATCATCTAAATACATACAAGATAGATTCATGCCAGATAAGGCTATAGATTTAATAGATGAAGCTGCAGCAAAGGTAAGTTTGAAAACTGCTGATCCTAAAATTACTGAACTTAAAGAAAAAATTAACTCATTAAGTGAAAAAATCGATGAACTTACAATTAATTCTCAATACAAAGAAGCTGCAGAAATGAAACAACAGATGTATCAATTGCAAAAACAATACGAAGAACTTGAAAAGAAATATGGTGGTAATGAAGTAACAGCTGAGACTGTTGCAAAAGTTGTGGAATCTTGGACTGGAATTCCTGCAACAAAAATGATGGAATCAGAAAAAGAAAAATTGCTTAAATTCGAAGACCTTGTTCACCAGAGAATGGTGGATCAGGAAGAAGCAGTAAAAGTTGTTGCAGATGCTATTAGAAAAGCAAGAGCAGGAATTAAAGATCCTAATAGACCAATTGGAACATTTTTATTCCTAGGTCCAAGTGGAGTAGGTAAAACAGAGCTTGCAAAAACTATAGCAGAATTGTTATTCGGTTCAGAAAATGCTCTTATTAGAATTGATATGAGCGAATATATGGAAAAGCACTCAGTAGCAAGACTTATAGGTGCACCTCCTGGATATGTAGGATATGACCAAGGAGGTCAATTAACAGAATCTGTAAGGAGAAAACCGTATAGTGTTATTCTCTTAGATGAAATAGAAAAAGCACATCCGGAAGTATTTAATATACTTTTACAAGTATTTGATGATGGAAGACTTACCGATGGTAAAGGAAATACGGTGGACTTTAGGAACACTATAATTATAATGACAAGCAATCTTGCAAGTGACAAAATATTGAGAAAAGTAGAAGCAGGAATTGACTTTGAGAAAATAGAAGAATCTGTAAGAGAAGACTTAAAGCATTACTTTAGACCTGAATTTATCAACAGAATTGATCATGTTGTAATATTCAAGCCACTTACTAAAGAACATATAAAAGAAATCGTCGAAAAACTTGTAGCAAGGCTTGAAAAAAGATTGCAAGACAAGAACATTAAGATAAAATTAACTGATAAAGCAAAAGAATATTTGGCTGAAAAAGGATATGATCCAGCATTTGGTGCAAGGCCTCTGAGAAGGTTGATTGAAAGAGAAATTGAAACACCACTTTCATTGAAAATAATTTCAGGTGAAATTTCAGAAGGAGATATGGTTTTAGTTGATGAAGTGAATGGTAGATTAAATGTAGAAAAAGAAAAAGAACTTGTGTCATAAAAAAGAAAATGGGGTCTCCGAATGGAGACCCTAATTTTTTTGTTTGTTTTAGTGTATAATAAGTGTAGACAATTTGGTTTATTAACAATTTTAAGGGGTTGTGATTACATGTTTCAAGAAGCATTAGATAAAATTAGTTATGGACTTTATATTGTTACATCTCGTGATAGCGAAAAATTAAATGGACAGATTGTTGATGCTCTAATGCAAACTGCAGCTATTCCACCAGCTGTTTCAATAAGTATTAATAAAAATAATTTAACTCACGAACTTATAATGAAAAGTAAAGTTTTTGGTGTAACTGTTCTTAGTGAAGAAACACCTATGATATTTATTGGTAGATTCGGTTTTAAATCTGGCAGGGATATAGATAAATTTGAAGGTATAAATTACGAAATTGGTAAAACTGGTACACCACTTGTTTTAGAATATGCTGTTTCAGTGTTTGAAGCTGAAGTTGTGGATTACGTAGATAGTTTCACTCATACGATTTTTGTTGGAAAAATTGTGGATACTAAAGTGGTTAGTGATAAAAGACCTATGACATATTTGTATTACAGGGAAGTTGTAAAAGGAAAGTCTCCAAAAAACGCACCTACGTATAAGGGTAAATAGGAGGTGGAAAGATGGCAGATACTACCGTAAGAACTGTTATGGCTATTTTGATTGATAACCGAGAAAAGAATGCCACAAGTATTCAAGAATTACTAACAGAATATGGTTGTTTCATTAAAACTAGACTTGGATTACATGAAGGAGTTCCTCAGTATTGTTCAAACTCAGGGCTTATTATTTTAGAACTTGTTGATGATGAAAAAAAACATGAGGAATTAAAAGAAAAACTAAATCAAATTCCAGGTGTAAAGGCAGATTTAATGAGATTGAGTTTTAATAATTGAAAATGATCTGAGAACTTTCCAAGGCACTTTTTAAGTTTTAATTCTAAAAAATGACTGGAAGGTGAGAGAATATTAAATTACAAAAATATCTTCAATTATGTGGCTTTGCTAGAAGAAAAGCTGATTATTTAATAATTAATGGAAAAATTAAAGTTAATAATATCGTTATTAAAGAGCCTTGGTATGAAGTAAAAAAAGGAGATATTGTTTTATTTGAAGAAAAAGTTCTAAAACCTAAAAAATATGAGTACTATGTTTTACATAAACCAAAGGGGTATACAACCACCCTTTATGATCCAAAGGAGAAGAATACTATAAAAAAGTTCATATCTTCCATAAAAACTCCTTTAAGACCTGTTGGGAGGCTTGATAAAGATACTACAGGGGTGTTAATATTAACAAACGATGGTGATTTAATAAATGTTCTTACTAGTGCTAGATATGGGATAAAGAAAATTTATATTGCTAAAGTAACTGGAGTTGTAGACTTTAAAGACTTATTAAAATTAAAAAGTGGTATCAAAGACGAAGGTGAGTTTTTAAAATTAGAACGTTTTGAAATTTTAGAAAAAGGTTTTGATTATTCTATTGTAAAAGTTGAGATGATAAAAGGGAAAAAACACGAAGTAAAGAGGTTATTTAAAAGCATTGGGCATGATGTAATAGAACTTAGAAGAATAGCTCATGGCCCGGTTGATATTTCGCTAGTTTCAAAACCAGGTCAGATTAAGAAAATTGAAGGAGAAGTTTTGAAAAAGCTTTTGTATTTAAAAAAGAAACATTTAAAAAATAATCTGGAATAGACTAATTAGCATTCCAAGTGGTATACCAAAAATTTCAACATATCTTAACTCCCTTTTTGCAACCTTCAAAGTGACTTCTTCCATTTCTTCAACTGAATAACTTTCAATTTTTTCTTTTACTATTTCAGAAAAAGAAATTTTTTTAAAGAAAGATTCTAAAGTATTTGTAATTTTCTCCTGATATTTATTGAATAAATATTTAAGGATAAATTTTAAATCAACTGAAAAGAACGATAATATCTTAGTGATGTTTAATTCAATACTAAAAATTTTATCTAAGATTTTAGTCATAATTTTTTCAAATTCTTGACTTTGTTGATTCGATAATAGATAATCAATGACTTTTGAAAGTTCAATTTTTTCAATGAATTCTTGAATTAGATTTTTGAATTGTTCATATGTTAAGATATCTTTTATTTTTAATGATGAGGAAAATGAATTAATAAAGTTTTGGGTTTCAAGGTAAATGTCTTCCCTATTGTTAAAGTCTGAAACAAGATCATTTATGAACTTTTCCACTAAATTTGAAACCATACTTTCAATAGGTAAAAATGGTACTTTTACCTTTTTAGTTATTGTATTAACAATGCCAATCTTTATAGAGTTGATAGTTTTTTCTTCTTTAAAAATTTTTGCAAGATTATTCATTATTATATCACTTAGATTAATTCCAAGATCTTCTAGAGATTTTTCTTCTAATTTATTCCAAATAAAAAGTAAAGGTTTTTCCAAAGAATTTTTCAAAAGGGTTGAAATTTCAAAATTATACTTTTCAAAATTTATGTTTTGTAAATTTGAAATTAAATTCTTTGAAATTTTTTTGATAATTGACATGTAGTTTTCGTCGACAATAGATTTTATCGATGGAATCTTAATTTCTTCATATCTTTCAATAAATGTTTCAATTGAATCTATAAATATATCAGAGTTTTTTTCGATAAAATTTCTAATTGAAGCAGGATTTATGAATTCTTCTTCAATAACAGTTGAAATTCCGTCCGCGATTTCCTTTCTTTTTTTAGGAATAACTCCTTGAATACCTAAAAATTTCCTTTTTGGGTTAAAAAGCATCCAGATTGCAAACATGTTGGTAAGATAACCTACCAATGCACCTATTGAAAGCGCACCAATAACTTTAAGTAAAAATAATCCATTTTTATTAAAGTAATATAAAGATACAAGATATATTCCTAATATAGTCCAGAAAATTATGTCTTTAAATAACTTTTTCAAAAGGCTCATTTTAATACCTCCCAGCTCTAAGTATACAATATTTAAATTTTAAGAAACCTCTAAGTTAATATTAAGGTTATTCTAAGGAATTCAGAGTAATATTGATAATGCAAGTCTACATTAAAACTTGGAGGTGAAAGTATGTTTAAAAAGGTAAGTGTGATTTTATTAACGGTTTTAGTTTTATCAGTAAGTATATTTGCAACAGGGCCATGGAACAGTAATTCACAGGTAAACACAAACCCAAGTGTAGGGACTGAACCATTTTACAGGAACTTACCAGAAGGAGCTTCAGTTACAGATACAACTTTAACAGGTTTAATCAAAGAAGTCAATGTAGTTCCAGGTGAAGGTTCAGAAATTATTTTAGATGTTGATGGAACAGAATATGAAATTCACACAGGTCCAATTTGGGTGTTAGGAAAATTAGAAGAAGGAATGGAAATAGAAATAACAGGAAGGCTAATTACACTTGAAGATGAGACTTACGTTGTATTATCAAAAGCAGTAATAAATGGGGAAGAGATAGTAATAAGGGATAACAACTTTCCGGTATTTGCACGAAAAGGATGGGAAGATGGAAATAGAGGGAACAATATTGGAAGAATGGGAAGGAATGGAGCAAGAAACACACAAAATGATGTAAGACAAAATAGTAGACAAAATGCAGGACAAAATAGAGGTATGAGAGAAAGAAACACAAATAACGGAAGAAACATGAACACTGAAAGACCAGAAACATGTATTTACAATGCAAATTAATTAAATTGAAGTAGTTATAACTCGCCCATTATGGGCGAGTTTTTATTTGATATGGTTTATAGTATAATCTAAATAGTAAAAAAAATTTGGGAGTGAGAAAATGGTAAAGAAATTAATTTTTCTTTTTTTATTTCCTATAATGGCTTTTGGAACTACTTTTTCTCTTTTTTATTCTCAAAATATTCTATCTTTAGATGATATGAAACTTTTTTCAAATACATTTCAACCTAAAATTAGTTATGAAAGCACCAATTTTTCTTTTGATGTTTCTTTGTTATTTTCAAATGATGGAAAATTTCCTCCTTTTATGCAAGATTTTTATGGAAATTATTATATCATTCTAACTGATGCAGGAATAAGATTTTCTGTTGAAAATTTACGATTTTCACTTGGAAACCTATCAAATTATGATATTGTAGGATCTCCCTATTCATTGTATTTTTCTTCTCTAGGGCATTCGAAACCAACAATTTCAATAAAATATTTGGACGATAAATTTGAATATGAGACTCGATATGTCCTTATATCTTATTCTAATGGTTTAAATTTTGTAGATAAGGGGATGAATTTTAAATATTATTCTATAAAATTTGGAAATTTTAGATTTGGATATGAAGAATCTATTGTATATGCTTCACGTACAAATTTTGACTTAGATTATTTTTTAAATCCTATTCCAAATTTCTTTATTCAATATGCAAGGAAAAGATTTTATGAAAATAGTGCAATATTTGATGATAATTCACTTATGGGCTTTTTTGCAGACTATAATGATTCAGAAAAATACATTTATGCGCAAATCCTTATAGATGATTTCAACGCTAATAGGGTATTTAATCCTGATAATCCAACGGTTGATAAAATTGCCTGGTCTATTGGTGGAAGAAAAGAAATTGGAAAGGATTTAAGTTTGGGAGTATATCATGCTGGAGCAACAAAATATACCTTTCAACCATCAAAGGAAAGTGGGAATCCGCTGTATTATGGTTATACTTATTATACGGAAATTATATTTGATAATTATATAATTGATTATCAAGACAATTATATTGGCTATAAATATGGGGAAAATAATATAGCCTTTTTATTAGATATAATATGGACTCCACAAAATTATAAGGTTCATTCTTCATTGGAATTTTTAATTTCAGGTTCTAAATCCCCTGTAAATCCTTGGAGTGAAGACGATTCTAGTACGTATGAAAGAGGGTTTAATCTTTTAAATGAAAATGTTTTGGAAAAAACAATTTTATTTAAAAATTCTATTGAAAAAAATTTTGGTAAAATAACTTTAGGTGCAAATATTACTACAGGTGTTATTTTAAATAAGTTAGAAGTTGTTGATTCTGAGGATTCTGCTGGAAAGCCATACTTTTTACCTTCTGAAAATAATGAAAAGATTTTTGATTTAGCTTTTTATTTAGAATTCAAATATAATTTTTGAGCCAACTTTGTATGAATTGTAACGAAAAATTCATGAAAATTCACTAATGCATGTTAAAAAAAGATAGTAAAATTTTTCACGAAGATATTGAAAGAAGGAGGGGTAATATGAGAATAGCTATTAACGGTTTTGGAAGAATTGGAAGGTTAGTTTTAAGAGAATTATTACGCCGCGGTAGTGACATTGATGTAGTTGCTATTAACGATTTAACTGATTCAAAAACTTTGGCTCATCTTTTCAAATATGATTCAGTACATAAAGTTTTACCAAATGAAGTTAAGGCCACTGAAAATTCTATAATCATTGATGGAAAGGAAATTAAAGTTTTTGCGGAAAAAGATCCTGAAAGCCTTCCATGGAAAGATCTGGGAGTAGATGTTGTTGTTGAATCCACAGGTGTTTTCAGAAACAGAGAAGGAGCAGAAAAACACTTAAAGACTGGAGCCAAAAAAGTTGTTATTACGGCACCTGCTAAAGGTGAAGATATAACAATAGTTATTGGTTGTAATGAAGAACAGTTGAAACCAGAACATAATATTATTTCCTGTGCATCATGTACAACAAATTCAATTGCTTCGATTGCTAAAGTATTGAATGATGAATTTAAGATTGTAACAGGACATCTTATTACAATTCACTCATATACTAACGACCAAAGAATTCTTGATCTTCCCCACAAGGATTTAAGAAGAGCAAGAGCAGCAGCAATGAATATTATTCCAACAACAACTGGTGCTGCAAAGGCAGTTGCTTTGGTTGTTCCAGAACTTAAAGGAAAACTTGATGGAATGGCAATAAGAGTTCCAACTCCAGATGGTTCTATTACTAATCTAAGCGTTGTTGTGGAAAAAGAAACAACAGCTGAGGAAGTAAATGAAGTTATTAAAAAAGCAACTGAAGGAAGATTAAAAGGAATAATTGGATACAATACTGAACCTATTGTAAGTAGTGATATTGTTGGTTCAAGATACGCTGGTATTTTTGACTCAACATTAACAAAAGTTATGGATGGAACCTTGGTAAATGTATTCTCCTGGTATGACAACGAATATGGTTATACAAATAGAGTAGTTGATACACTTGAAATGGTAGAAAAACTTCTTTAATATAAAATTTAAGTTTAATTTAGGGGGCAATATGCCCCCATTATTTAAATAGGGAGGTGTAATGATGGAAAAATTAACAATTCGAGATGTAGATATAAAGGATAAAAAAGTAATAATGAGAGTGGATTTCAACGTCCCAATAAAGGACGGAAAGATTACTGATGACACAAGATTAATAGGTGCTTTGCCAACTATAAAATATGCAATCGAACAAGAATCAATAGTCATTTTGCTATCACATCTTGGAAGACCTAAAGGTGAACCCAAACCAGAATTTTCACTAAAACCAGTTGCCGAGAGGCTTTCTGAATTACTTGGAAAAGAAGTAAAATTTGTTCCTTATTTATATGGCCCCGAAGTTGACAAAGCTGTAAATGATGCTAAACCTGGCGATATTATTTTGCTTGAAAATACAAGATTTGATAAGGGAGAAACAAAAAATGACCCCGAACTTGCAAAAAAATGGGCAGATTTAGCAGATTTACATGTTAATGATGCCTTTGGAACAGCTCACAGAGCACATGCTAGTAATGTAGGTATAGCACAATACATTCCGAGTGTTGCGGGCTTTTTAATGGAGAAAGAAATTAAATTTCTTTCAAAAGCTGCATTAAATCCCGAGAAGCCATACGTTGTAGTTTTGGGTGGTGCAAAAGTTTCTGATAAAATTGGTGTAATTACTAACTTACTTGAAAAGGCTGATAAAATATTGATTGGTGGAGCAATGATGTTTACTTTCTTGAAAGCATTAGGAAAGAATATAGGTTCTTCATTAGTTGAGGAGGATAAATTAGATCTTGCAAAAGATTTAATAAAAAGGTCTGAAGAAAAAGGTGTTGAAATAGTATTACCAGTTGATGCAATTTGTGCTCAAAAAATAGAACTGGGTGTTGAAAAGAGAATATATAATCTTGATGAAGGCGTTCCAGAAGGTTGGATGGGCCTCGATATTGGTCCTGAATCTGTGAAATTATTTAAAGAAAAATTAAGTGGTGCAAAGACTATTGCTTGGAATGGACCAATGGGTGTTTTTGAAATTGATGATTTTTCAACTGGAACCAAAGAAATAGCGCTTGCAATAGCTGAGGAAACTACTAAAGGAGCAATTTCAGTAGTTGGTGGAGGGGATAGTGCAGCAGCAGTTACAAAATTTGGAATAAAAGATAAATTCTCCCATGTTTCAACTGGAGGTGGAGCATCACTTGAATTTCTTGAAGGAAAAGAATTGCCAGGAATTTCATCTATAACAAATAAAAAAAAAATTAGGAGATTGATTTTAGCAGGAAATTGGAAAATGAATAAAACTCCAACTGAAGCAATACAATTTTCTAGTGTATTATTGAACGGTTTTGTTGGTGTAAAAGAATATGATATTATTGTGGCGCCACCATTTGTTTCTATCCCGGGAGTATATGAAATTTTAAGAGATTCAAATATAAAAATTGCGGCTCAAAACATGTATTATGAAGATTCAGGTGCTTTTACTGGAGAAATTTCCTGGAAGATGTTGAAGGAAATTGGCGTTGAATATGTAATTTTAGGACATAGTGAAAGAAGACATATTTTTGGAGAGACTGATGATTTAATTAATAAAAAAGTATTGAAAGCGTTAGAAGTTGGGATTACACCTATTTTATGTGTAGGAGAAAGATTAGAGGAGAGAGAAGAAGGTCTAACATTTGCAGTAGTAGAAACTCAAATACGTAAAGGTGTAAAAGGTGTTGAAGATATAGAAAAAGTTATTATTGCTTATGAACCAGTGTGGGCTATTGGTACAGGAAAAGTTGCAACTCCTAAGCAAGCACAAGAAGTTCATAGATTTATAAGAGAGCTTTTAAGTGAAATGTATTCCAAAGAAAGTGTCGAGAAAGTCAGAATTCTATATGGTGGAAGTGTAAAACCACATAATTTCTTCAGTTTGATTATACAGCCTGATATTGATGGTGGTCTTGTTGGTGGCGCAAGTTTAAAAGAAAGTTTTTTAGAACTTGGTAATATTATTTCAAGAGTGGTATAATATGTTAGGGGGAAAATCCCCCTAACTTTTTCTTTTTGAAGGAGGTAAATATGCCAGATTTCTTGGTTGTAGATGATGAAAGAAATGTTAGATTTTTAATAGAGAGGTTTTTGGCTGATGAATCAGTCAAAATTGATTCTTTCGTGAGTGCAGAAGAAGCCTTGAAAATTTTTTTTAATAATAATGAAAAAAAATATGATTTAATAATTACTGATATAAAATTGCCGGGTAAATCTGGACTAGATTTGATCAGGGAAATTAGAAAGGAAGGAATTGATATCCCAATTTTAATTATTTCAGCGTATGTGAAGCCTGAAGTTATCTCTGAACTATTTAAGTTTGAAAATGTTGACTATTTATCAAAACCTTTTACAAAAGAAGAATTAATATCCAAAGTAAAAAATTTACTCGAAAAACCAAAAGAAACTTTTGATAGACTCTTAAGAGAAGCAAACGAATATATTAAAAAAGGCGATTTAAATAGGGCAGAGAAATCAATTCGGCAAATGTTTAAATTTGCTCCATCTTCACCAGCACCTCATTATTTAATGTATGAACTGCTAAAAAGAAGAGGAAATAGAGAACTTGCTTTAAGACATTTAAATGCAGCCAAGGCTCTTGATCCAAACAAAGAGAAGGTGGAGAAAGATGAGGAATAAAAGTAAAGACAATTTATATTTAGTAATAATTGGTTGTGGAAAAGTTGGAGCAAATGTTGCTAGTAGAGCATCTTCAATAGGACATAATGTTGTTGTGATAGACAAGAATGAAAAAGCTTTTGAAAATCTTACCGTTGAATTTACAGGCTTTACAATTTTCGGTGATGCAACTGAAAAAGATGTATTAATGGAAGCAAAAATAGATAGAGCTGATTATGTTTTTGTATTAACAGAAGATGATAATACAAATTTTTTAATTTCCATGGCCTGTAAATATTATTTTGCGGTGAAAAAAGTAATTGCTCGTGTTTATGAGCCCGATAATATACAGCTATTTAGAGAATATGATGTTGAAGTTATTTCTCCGACAGTACTTGCTATAGATAAGTTATCTGATTTTGTGGTTGGTGATTATAAATGAAGGTTGTAATAATTGGAGGGGAACGAATAGCATATTTTTTGGCAAAATCTATTTCAAGTAAAGGTTATAGAATTTATGTAGTTAACAAGGATGCGCAATTATGTGAAGATTTTGCCAGAGATTTAAAAGCTGTAATTGTTCATGGTGATGCTAGCAAAAGATCTGTTTTAGAACAACTTGATATTGAAGAAGAAGATATTATAGTTGTTCTAACCAATAAAGACAAGGAAAACTTAATAATCACTCAACTTGCAAAAAAAATTTTTGGAGTTAAAAATATTGTAACTTTAATTAACAATCCTGATAATATAGAATTATTTAATAAACTGGGTATTTCTGCAGCTGTGAGTACCACAACTATGATGCAAAGAGCTGTAGAAAATTTATTGTTTGGTAAGGAATTGGAAGAATTTCTATCACTTGAAGAAGGAAAACTTGCTTTCTTAAAAATTGAAATACCAGAAAATTCTAAGGTTATTGGTAAAAAATTAAAAGATATTGGATTACCACATGATTGCGTAGTTGGAGGAATTTTGAGAAAAGGTGAAGTAATAATTCCTCATGGGGATACTATATTAGATATTGGTGATATATTGTTTATTGTTGCTGTTCCTACTGTTCAAACAGAAATAGCAAATCTGTTAACAGGTGAAAAAGATGCCAAAAAAATCTGAGCAATATCAAATTATATTTTTTAATGTAGGAAATGTTCTTTTATTCTATCCAATAATTCTTTTGATTCCTACCATTTTTGCATTCTTTTTTCCTTTTGAATGGATGCATATTCTTGCATTTATTATTTCTTCAGCTGTTTCATTAGGGTTGGGAATTTTTTTGAAGAAAATTTCCAAACTTGAATCTTCCCCCACTGTTACAGTTAGAGAAGGAGCTGTTATTGTTCTTTTCACCTGGCTTTCTGTTGTATTAATTGGTTCTATACCTTTTGTTTTAATCGAACATCTAACATTTTCGCAGGCAGTTTTTGAGGCAACTAGTGGATTTACTACAACAGGATTGACTATGTTTCAAGATGTGGAGCATGCATCCAAACTTATTTTAGTTTGGAGAAGTTTGATGCAATTTATTGGTGGTGCAGGATTTGCCCTTATAATGATGGGCTCGGTTATAGGTCCTAAGGGGTTTGGAATGTATCATGCAGAAGGCAGAGTTGACAATATTGCCCCAAATATTAAAAGATCTGCTAGAATTATTTCTCTCATATACGTAGTTTATGCTGTAATTGGAGTAATTTCATTGAATATTGCAGGAATGCCTCTTTTTGATGCTTTTAATCATTCATTAACAGCACTTGCAACTGGAGGTTTTTCAGTTAAAAATGCAAGTATTGGTCAATATAATAATTTAAATATTGAAATTGTAACGATGATACTGATGTTTATGGGTGGAACGGGATTTGGAGTTCATTATGCTTTATGGCGTGGGAATTTCAAAGCTTTAGTAAGAAATGGTGAACCATGGCTTATGATTTCAACAATATTTATAACGACTTTAATAATAACTTTGAATGGTCTCGGGAAAATATTTACAAATTTTTCTGAAGGTTTTAGACAGGCTATTTTTCAAACAACATCAGCCTTAACTGGAACTGGTTTTTCGACGGTTGATCTTTCAAACCCTCTGTGGATAAATTTCGGTGTTGCTATGTTCATTTTAACTTCTTTAATGCTAGCTGGAGGAGGTATGGACTCCACAGCAGGTGGTTTAAAACAATATCGTATTTGGGTGACAATCAAAGTAGTATTACATTCGATAAAAGAATTTTTATTACCATCTAGAAGTGTGACTAAAGTAGCTGTTTGGAAGGGACAAAATAGGAATTTTGTTAGTTATGAAGATATTAAAGAAATTTTGATAGTTTTTTCTATGTATTTTTCTACATTTTTTGTTGGAAGTATAATTTTATCTCTTTACGGTTATAGTTTAACAGAGTCTATGTTTGAATTTTCTTCTGCTATGAATGGTGTAGGTTTATCAGTAGGAATAACTTCTTCTACCATGCCTCTTGGTGCAATGTGGACATTAACTATTGCCATGTTTGCTGGTAGGCTTGAATTTTTGGTCATAATTTATGCTCTATCGAAACTATTTATAGATCTATATGATAAAATAAAAAAAAGTAAACTATAGAAAATAAGCCACCATTATGGTGGCTTATTTTTTTACGGTTTTTTCGATTATTTTTAATGCTTTTTCAATGATTTTTCGTGAAGTTGCTATGTTCATCCTTTCAAAACCAATTCCTTCTTTTCCAAATTCTTTTCCTTCATTTAACCACAATCCATTTTCAAGAAGTTTTTTGTGAATATCATCTTTAGAATTATAATTTCTGAAATCAAGCCACATCAAAAACGTTCCTTCAGGAATCTGAGTTTTAACATTGGTTTTGCTTTCAAGGTAGCTTTTTACAAATTCGGCGTTTTTATATAAGTAATCTAAAAGACTATTTAACCAAGTTTTGCCATATTTATAAGCTGCTTCTGTTGCTACAATCCCAAAAATATTTGACATACTTAAATGTTGGGAGTTAATTACTGCAGAGAATTGATCCTTAAGTTTTTTACTAGGAATAAATGCATTCCCTGATTGTAAGCCAGCAATATTGAAGGTTTTGTTAGGTGCAGTTAAAATAATAGTATTATCCAATAGTTTTTCGGAAACAGAAATTAAAACATTATGTTTACTGGGACTATAAACAATATCTGCGTGTATTTCATCAGAAACTATAATTATATTTTTCCTTATACAAATTTCTCCAAGTCTTTCCAATTCTTCTTTTTTCCATACCCTTCCAACGGGATTATGTGGACTACACAAAATTAACATTCTTGTTCTTTCATCGATAATTTTTTCAAGGTTTTCAAAGTCCATTTTATAATAACCATTCTCTTCAATCAAAGGATTAAGATTAATTCTTCTTCCAAGTTCAGTAATAACTTCATAAAAAGGTCGATAAACAGGTGGTTGAATGATTATTTTATCACCTGGATTTGTAAAGGCTTGTATAGCAAAAGAAATTCCAGGAACAACACCTGGAATAGGAACGATCCAATCTTTTTTAATTTCAATGTCATGAATTTCTTTGAACCACGAAATTATAGATTGATAATATGAATCTGGCCGAAAGGTATATCCGTATATTCCGTGATTTACTCTGTTTTTCATGGCTTCAATTACTCCTTTTGGTGTTTCGAAATCCATGTCTGCAACCCATAGAGGAAGAAGGTTTTTTATACGAGTGTTATGACCAAAGTCCCATTTATATGAATTAGTTCCTCTTCTTTCGATAATTTTATCAAAGCTTGTCATTTTAAATCATCCCTTCTAAGTGTGACATAGGAAGTGGGGGTTTCGTATAATCTTATTTCATACAGAAAATATCGATCTGTTTGTAATTTGTCTGAAATTTTGTTCCATATCCACTCGGCAATATTTTCTGCACTTGGTTGTTCAAGAATGTCATTAATATACGAATGATCAAGAATATTTAAAACATAATTTTTTACAACTCTTTTCAATTCGTTAAAATCAATGACCATCCCTTCATCATCTTTTTTTCCTGCAACTGTTACAACAAGTTTATATGTATGCCCATGAAGTTTTTCACATTTACCATGATACTTTACAAGATTGTGGGCGGCATCAAAAGAAAATTCTTTTGAAACAAATAGCATATTATACCTCCTCTTAATCTTTTTAATCTTTTTAATAATTTTAACATATTTTAAATATATGTTAATAAATAAAAGCGTATATATGATTTTTGTTCATAATTGAGTTTAAAACAGGTTAAGTAATATTAAGAACATTTTTTGTGTAATTATTTACATTGATATATTTAAGATGTAAATGTTTACAAGTTTTTGGTATTTCACTTAATAAGGAGGTGAACGTATGAAAAAGTATTTTGTTTTAATTGTTGTTTCTTTGTTTGTTTTTGCGGGTTTTGCAGGGATTCAATTACCTAGAGATGAAACAGTTTACGTTGCTGGAGCAATTTGGGGACCTGCAACTACTTTTAATCTTTATGGTCCACAAAGTACGTGGGGTACTGATCAATTTTTGTATTTGGAGGCTTTTACTTATGATCTAGGAAAAAATGCTTGGATTCCACTTATTGCAGAAGGTTATACATTTTTAAATGATAAGACAGTGAGAATTCACATTAGACCAGAAGCTAGATGGAGTGACGGCCTTCCAATTACTGCAGATGATTTTGTTTATACATTTGAACTAACTAAAAAGATTGGTATAGGTCCTGGCACAGGTTGGGATGTGTACGTTGAATATGTAAAAGCAATTGACGAAAAAACAGTTGAATTTAAGGCAAGGGAAGATAATGTAAATTATTTCCAATTTTTGAATTTCGCATTTCAAACTGCAATAGTTCCAAAACACGTTTACCAAAGAATTGAAGCAAAAGGAATGGATGTAAGAGATTTTATTAACGATGATCCTAAAGAACAAGTGGTTTCAGGTCCTTACAAGCTTTTCTACTCTGATCCAAATATACTTGTTTATGAAAGAATTGATGATTGGTGGGGTAAGGATATATTTGGTTTGCCGAGGCCTAAATATATTGCGCATGTAATTTACAAAGATAACAATAGCGCTGCATTAGCAGTAGAACAAGGAGATGTTGATTGGGCAGCTCTATTTATTCCAAGTGTATGGGAACTTTGGGAAAAGAAAGGTTTAGAAATCGGAACGTGGTACAAATCCGAACCATATTTCTTACCTGATGGTGTAGGATTTCTATATATAAACAATACCAAAGAACCTCTTAACAATCCGGCTGTTAAAAAGGCTATAGCATATGCAATTCCCTACAAAGAAATGCTTCAAAAAGCATATTTCGGCTATGGTAGCCAAGCTCACCCATCAATGGTAATTGATTTATTTGAGCCCAACAAACAATACATTGATTATGACCTTGCAAAAAAAGTATGGGGTTCAGAAGATGGAAGAGTTCCAACAGATTTAGATATGGCAAATAAAATATTAGACGAAGCTGGATTTAAAATGGGACCAGATGGAATTAGAGTTTCACCAGATGGTCAAAAACTTGGTCCATATAAAATAAAAGTTCCATATGGATGGTCTGACTGGATGATGATGTGTAATATGATAGCTGTAAATTTAAAGAAAATCGGTATTGATGTAAAACCAGAATTTCCTGACTATTCTATTTGGGCTGACGAAATGACAAAAGGTACATTTGATCTTATTATTTCCTGGAGTGTTGGACCATCATTTGATCATCCATACAATATTTACAGATTTGTTGGAGATTATAGACTTACAAGTCCAGTTGGTGTTTCAAACTGGGCAGGAGACTGGGAAAGATATAAAAATGAAGAAGTTATGGAATTGTTAGATTCCGTTGTTTCTACTCTTGATACTGAACATATGAAAAAAGTATATTACAAAATACAAGAATTATTCTATCAAGACATGCCAAGTATTCCAGCATTCTATACAGCTCATTGGTATGAATATTCCACAAAATATTGGATAAATTGGCCAAATGAGGACAACCCATATTGGTCAAGACCAGCCGCATGGCACATAAGGACTTTACCTACTCTCTTTGGAATTTCACCTAAAAATTCACCAAAATCAATTCCAAATTGGTTTA
>JACDOA010000008.1 GCA_017656335.1 Thermosipho sp. (in: thermotogales) | reverse complement strand
TTCGAAAATGATATTACTCCACCTGGACTTAACATAATTACTAAACAAAGTACTTTGAATTTAACTTTAGACTTAGAAGTAACAATAACATGTGAAGCTACTAATGCTGAAGGCGATCTTGAATCCACAGATTTAACTTTAGAAATTTCCGAAAATATTTCAACAGATACTTCTAATGTTTCAAAATTAAAGTTAATTATAGGTCTTGATGCTTCTGGAAATTTGGTATATGATTTATTAAAAGATAATGATTTTAATTATACTATTGCTAGAGATGAAAACGATGGAATTTACTATGTATTTGATAAGTCTTTTAGTAGATTTTATTCTACTTTAGTCTTAAATGGAGCAACTTCAATAATATATTACCCGTCTTCTTGGGGAATTTTTGATGTTCCTTACCCATATTGATAATTGGGAGGTTTTATATGAGAACTTTTAAGAAGAAAAGGAAAGTACCTTTGTTTGTTTATTCTGCGGTTGTAGTAGTTTTATCACTCCTTTTATTTGTAACCTTGATAAGCTCAGTTATAAGATATAATTTAAATTTGAAAGAGGTTAAAAAATTAGAAGCAAAATACAATGAATTAAAATTTGAGTATGATAAAAAATTAGAATTATACAATGCTTTAAAAAAGTTTAGTGAAAGTAGTGATAAGAAGCAATGAAGTATGTTGTCACGACATCATATCATCCAACAAAAGAAATGGTTGAACTTGCCAAGAAATTAGCAAAAGAATATAACGTAAGATATATTAATAGAAGGCATTTGTCTGAAAAATTGAAAAAAAAAGAAATTGATTTTTATTATGTAGTTGATAAGGATTTAATGCTTTCAATTAAATGGGGTAATAATGAATTTTTTTTCCATCAGGGAATTGCAAAAATAAGAATGGAAAATGTGAATCATGGAGAAAAAGATTATTTAATAGAATCAATAAAACCATCCATGGATTCTATAGTTTATGATGCAACTTGCGGTTTGGCTTCAGAGGCATTATTACTTGCCTACTTCTCTAAGAAAGTTATAGCAACTGAAGGCTCTGTTCATGTATATAGAATAGTTAAATGGGGTCTAGAAAGATATACTTCAAATGTTGAATGGATAAATGAAGCTAAAAATAAGATTGAATTAATTCACGCAAATTATAAAGAATATATTAGAAAGATAAATGATAATTTTTTTGAAAGTGTTTATTGTGATCCAATGTTTGAAAATCCGATTTACCAGAGTAATAGTATAAATCCTTTAAGAAATTTTGCAGTATATGAAAATTTAAATATTGATGATATTGAAGAAATGATTAGAATTGCTAAAAAAAGAGTTGTAATTAAAACAAATATTAAAGATTCATTATACAAGAACATAAAATTTTTGTTTGATGAAGAATATCTTTCAAAAAAATCTGGAGTAGTTTATGGAGTAATTAAGAAGAAGTAGTGGAGGTGCTTTTAGTGGGATTTTTTAGAAAATTTAAAGAAGGTTTGAAAAAAACTAGAGAGACTTTTTTTGGAAAAATTAAAAATATACTTAAAGGTCAAAAATTAAGTGAAGAAATTCGGGAAGAAATAGAAGAATTACTTATTTTATCTGATGTTGGCTTTGAAGCAACCGAATATATATTGGAAAAAATAGAAGAATTAGATGAAGAGGATTCTTATGAAGCATTAAAAAAGGTTTTAATTGAAATTTTATCAGATGAAAATAATTTAAGAATTCCTGCCAACCCTCCTTTTGTTATTAGTTTGGTTGGAGTGAATGGTTCTGGAAAGACTACGACAGCCGGAAAATTAGCTGAATACTTTAAAAGTTCTGGAAAATCAGTTGTTTTAGCTGCTTGTGATACTTTTAGAGCAGCTGCAATAGATCAACTTAAAATATGGGCAGAAAGAACTAATTCAACATTTATTGCTCATCAGGAAGGCTCTGATTCTGCAGCAGTTGCTTTTGATGCTGTAAGTCATGCAATTGCCAAACAAAAAGACGTAGTTATTTTAGATACTGCTGGCAGATTACATACAAAGACGAATTTAATGGAAGAATTGAGGAAAATTAACAGGGTAATTAAGAAAAAAGTTCCTGATGCTCCACATGAGGTTTTATTAGTAATTGATGCTGTAACTGGGCAAAATGGATTGCAACAAACAAAAGTTTTTAAAGATTTTGTTGATGTAACAGGTATTGTTTTAACCAAGTTGGATGGTACTGCTAAAGGTGGAATTGCAATTGCAATTGCTAAGGAATTAGGAATTCCTATAAAATTTGTTGGATTGGGAGAAAAAATAGATGATTTAAAACCATTCGATCCAGAAGATTTTGTCAATGCTTTGTTGGAGGGTTAAAATGAAAATATACTTGAATGTTGTTGTTTTGTTTTTGCTTTTAATATTTGTATTTTCATGTAACTATGTTTCTTATAATGATTTCAACCAGTTAGAATTAAAAGTTGATTCATTGGAAAAAATCGTTAATGATCATGAGGTGCGTTTAAAAAATTTAGAAGAAGGAGTTGAATCATTAAATGTTTCTATTTCAAAAAAAATTAGTAATTTAAATAAAAAGATCTCTGAATTGGAAAAAAACAGTAATTATGATTATTTAGAAGATTATGTAAAACAAATTGCTTTAGAAGTTTCCAACCTTCAAAATCAATTAAATAAAGTAACAGCCGAGTTAACCGCTTACAGTTTGAAAACAATAATTTATAGATTGAATGAGGTAGAAGCTTTATCAAGAAGTTTAGATCTAGATGAAATAAAGCAAATGGTTAACGAAGCTGTAATTAAATTTGAAAATGGATATGAGGAAATTTCTAAAATAGAGGAAAAAATTTCTGAATTAGAATTGTCTATATCAGCGTTAAAAACCACTGTTCAAGAAATTGAAACAGTTAAAGAAGCAACTAATGTAAATTATGTCATTTCATCCAATCAGATTACGGTTAATTATGAAAAATTGGAATCAATTGAAAAAAATTTAAACTTTTTAAGTCAGAAAATTGATTCTTTGACCAGTGAAGAAACGTTGCAAAGAGATTTATCTTTAATTAGACAAATAAATGAAGAGTTAAGCTTTTTAAAGCAAAGGTTTAATGAAGGAGATATCACAGAACTTCTGAAGTTAAGGACAGGTTATATTAATTATATTGTTAGACCTGGAGATACTTTGTATAAAATAAGTATTGAATACAAATTAGGCAATGATGGGGTTCAAAAGTTGATTAGTTTTAATAATATAAAAGATCCTAAAAAAATAGTATCAGGTCAAGTAATAAAAATTCCTATAGATAATCCGGAAAGTTATGTTAAAGTTCCTTTGAAAGAAATAGACCCAGAAGATATTTTAGCTTATTTTGGAGATTCTGTTGATGGTATAACGAATTTGGGGATAGATATTAATGCCTCTGGAAAGGATGTTTATCCTATATTACCTGGTCGTGTAACGGTTAAAGGTAATAACGTTTTATATATAGACCATGGTAATGGAATTCTAGGGATTTATAAGGGAATAGATGCAGATTTAGATGAAGGCGATTGGGTTTCAACTGATGAGGAAATTGGAAAAGTTATTAGTGTATTTCATTTTGAATTGTGGATAAATGGTGAACCTAAAGATCCTTTTAGATTACTATTTCCTTTAAAAGGTAGTTTTAAGGTTACATTTTATACTCCATGGGATGATGGTAAAATACCGTATCATCCTACATTCAAGCTGACAAGAAGTGGTAAGATAGCAAGAGAATGGGTTACTGCTGCTGTGGATCCATCTATAATTCCACTTGGATCTTATATTTACATTCCTGCATTAAAAAAAATATTTATTGCAGAAGATACTGGAAGTTCAATAAAAGGTAAAAGGATTGATATATACATTGAAGATGTTTATACTGCAAGAAAAAATAGTATTAAAATTCTTGATATTTATGTTTTAAAAAATGGAGGAATTAAAGATGGCTATAACGATGAAAAGTGATTATGCTTTAAGGTTGTTGTTGCTTCTTTCAATTGAAGGAGGAAGATTGAGTACTAGTGAACTAGTTAAAAAATGTAGAACCCAAATACCATATGATTTTGCACAGAAGATATTATCTCAATTAGCTTCAAGTGGTATTTTGAAATCATATAAAGGAAAATTTGGAGGTTATACATTAGCAAAACATCCTAAAGATATAACAATTTATGATGTAGTTAGAGCAGTGGATGATATGAAAACAACTATAACATGCTTTGTTGAATATTCAGATGAATTCTTTCCTGAAATTTGTACAATTAATGAAGTATGGGAAATTGTTATGAATAAATTTGAAGAATCACTTAAGTCAGTAACTTTGGAAGAATTAAAAACGTCTTTTTTAAAAAAATGTGAGGAATTTGAGAGGAGGAAGTCAAAATAAAGGTTGGAATAGGTTTAAGTGGAGGCGTTGATAGTGCTGTTGCTTTGTATTTGTTATTAAAGAATGGATATGAAGTTGTCGCTTATCATATGAAAACAGTACCTGATGATATATTTATTACAAAACAAGTAAATCACAAAGTTTGTTGTAGTCCTTCTGATACATTTGATGCTAAGAAAATTGCAAATTTTTTTGGTGTTCAATTTAAAGTGATTCATATCGAAGATGAGTTTAGAAGAACAATAATAAAGTATTTTGTGGAAGAATATAAAAAAGGTAGAACTCCAAATCCTTGTTATTTTTGCAACGATTGGATAAAATTTGGTATATTGTTTGAAATTATGCTTCGGGATGGAATGGATTATGTGTCATCTGGACATTATGCAAGAATAAGAGATGGGAAGTTATATAAAGCAAAAAGTGTGGAAAAAGATCAATCTTACTTTTTAGCATCAATAAAAAAAGAAAAGTTAAACAAAATTTTATTACCTAATGGTGACTATACAAAGAAAGAAATAAGAGAAATAGCAAAAGAGATTGGGTTGCATGTTCATTCTAAAAAAGAATCTCAAGATTTATGTTTCATTCCAGATAGCAATATCTCTGGATTTTTAAAAGAAAATGGAATTCATAAAAACAGTGGATTAATAATTGATACAAAGGGAAATGTTATAGGAACTCATAAAGGTTTATATAATTACACAATTGGTCAAAGAAAAATAGGGATTGCTACTGGTAATAGAATGTATGTTAAAACTAAAAATGTTGAAAAAAATTTATTAATTGTTGGGAAAAAAGAAGTACTTTATTCAACAAAATTCATTGTATCAAATTTGAATTTTCTTCAAGATATACCGGAAGAAGTTAATGGTTATGTAAAAGTAAGGAAGAAATTCAAAGAGGTTCCATGTAAAATTTACTTTAAAAATGATAAGATGTATGTAGAATCTTTCGAACCAATATTTGCAATTACTCCTGGACAAATTGCTGTAGTTTATGATAAAGAAGGTGCTGTAATGGTCTCAGGCGAAATTGATAAGGAGGGGTGGAATTGAATATAAAAACTTTAATAAGTGAAGAGCAGCTTCAGAAAAGGATAAAAAATTTAGCAAAGGAAATTAAAGAATATTACAAAGATAAAACTGATACAATACATGCGGTATGTGTATTAAAGGGTGCAATTCATTTTTTTACTGATTTGGTAAAACATATAGATCTTAATGTTGAATATTCTTTCATACATGTATCAAGTTATTCTGGAACAGAATCCACAGGAAAAATAAGAGTTAAAAGTTGGATAGATGAACCAATTGAAAAAAAATATGTTTTAGTTATTGATGATATTTTAGATACTGGTTTGACTTTGTCATATATATTGGGCTATTTAAAGCGTTATAATCCTGCAGATTTAAAAGTTGCCACCTTATTAAGAAAACAAGGAAGAAATCCTGCGGTATCTGCGGATTTTGTGGGATTTGATATTGAAGATAAATTTGTCATTGGTTATGGGCTTGATTTTGATGAAAAATTTAGAAATATTCCTTATATAGGGTATTTAGAATGAAAAGAGTAATTTTTTTACTTTTAATTTCTGTGTTAGTTGGATTTTTTGCTGTTTCAATATTTTTTTTACCGTGGATAAAAATTTTATATTCAGTTGTTTTTTCGCCTCTACCCGAGGAGACTAATTTTTTAATCTTGGGTCTTGATAAAGATATTCAGGGTACAAGACGAACAGATGTTATTTTATTTGTTAATGTTAATTTAAAAGAAGGCTATATAAAAATTAGTAATATACCTAGAGATCTAATTGTTGATAATAGAAAAATTAATTCTTATTATCAAACGGAAGGTTTTGAAAAGCTTAAAGATTTGATTGAAGAGTTTACCGGTCAAAAGATTGAAAAATATGCCATTGTTGATTATGATGTAATTAAATATCTTGGCGATAGTTTGGGACCTATTGAAATATATGTTGATCAGCCTATGAAATATTCAGATTATTCTCAAGGTTTATTTATAGATTTTGAGCCCGGCCTTCACTATTTAAATGGAGAACAGCTTCTTGCATATCTTAGATTTAGAAAGGATTCAATGGGGGATATAGGAAGAATTGAAAGAGAAAAATATGTTATTGAAAAATTAGCAGAGGCTGCTTTGAGAAAAAACATTTTTGATTTGGCTAATATATATAAAAATGTGTTTGAAATGATTAATACAAATGTGAAAACTTCTGAACTAATCTATCTAGCAACAAAGTTTAAAAATTCGTTTCAAATAGTAAGTGTTTCTTTTCCTTTAAAATACGATTCTAGTGGTAATATATATCCGGGAAATTTGGAAGATTATAAGAAGAGTTTTGTAGAAAGTTTTGAGGAAGTGAACAAAACTTTCCGATTTTATATCTTAAATAACACAAAAAATCAAACAAGAACATATAATGTAAATTTATATTATATGTGGCATGCTTCGGGTTTTGATCCTATTGAAATTTTTGATTTGGATAAAATGAATTTTGAAAAAGACACAGTTTATATTTTAAATGATAAAATTGATATTGAAAATGTTCAAGAAATATTAAAAATAGTGCATCCAAAAAGAACTTTTGAAATAAGATTTGCAAAAGATGATTTGGAAAAATACTATCTATTAGTAGATACTCTTTCTTCTGAAAGAAAATATTTTGAATTTCCTGTAGATTTTATAATAATTTTAACCGGTTAAATATTCTTTTTTTAGTTTTTGAGAAAAAATGTGAGCTAATCTTGTTGGTTCGGGTATTCTATATTTATTGGTAAACATTTTTGTCAACTTTAAACTGCTTTGTAAATCAATTAGATGTCCAGGTGATATAAAAATTGGTTTTACATTGTCCCTGCTTCTATATACAATTCCGATTTTTTCATCTTTATATATCAGATATGTAAAACTCCCTTTTTTTCTCAAAGGTTCTTTATATTGACCAACCAGTTTACTTTTTGCAATACCTATAGTGGGTTTCTCAATAAACAATCCCATATGGCTAGCAATTCCAAGTTTTCTAGGATGAGCAATTCCTTGACCATCAAAAAATACAACATCTACGTTGGTCTTGACCTTTTTCCACGCTTGAAGAAATATTGGTCCTTCCCTAAAAGCTAGTAAACCAGGAATGTAAGGCATTTTAACTTCTTCTAAAAAATGAGCAACTTCAACAATTTTAAAATGTTTATCAATTATAACTATAACTGCTAAGCCCAGCTTTCCTATAAAGGAGAGATCAGCACCTGCTACAAAATGTACTTCTCTATCAAAAGGTTTAAATTTTAGAAGTTTTTGCAACTTATTTTGAATTTTAATTGCTTCTTTTGGGTTTATAAACCATTCATGCAGATTTTTGTATTCCATAATACACACCCTGATCTAAATAATTTTATTCTAATAAAGACTTTAATCTTAAAGCATCCTTAATTGCAAAACCATTGAAATCATTATTAAAATAAATGTATGTTTCACAATTAAATTGCTTGATTTTGTTAGCATAATTTGTTAATTGTTCCCCGTATTCAGATGCATAAAGATTTTTAGGCCCGTGAAATCTTATATATACAAAATTAGCTGTTTTTATCCAAAGGCTTTTATATCTTGAAGAATCACTTATGCAAAAAGCTATATTGTTTTGTTCCAAGATATCAAACAATTCATCATCGAACCATGTAGTATTCCGAAACTCAATGGCATGTTTATAATTTATTGGAAGGATTTTTATAAAATTTTCAAGCAGAGGAATATCTTTTTTCAAAGAAGGTGGTAATTGCCAGAGGATTACTTTCAATTTTCCATTTAGCAAGGATACTCTTTCAATAAACTTTTTTAGATATTCGTCTACTCCATTTAATTTCATCCTATGGGTTATTACTTTTGTCCCTTTAATAGCAAAGAAGAAATTTTCAGGAGTTTTTTTATACCAACTTTTTACAATATTTTCATAAGGGAGTTTATAGAAAGTTGAATTAACTTCAACAGTATTAAAATGTTTCGAGTAAAAATTAAGCCATTTATTTTTTTCAAGGTTTTCAGGATAAAAAATTTTTATCCAGTGATTATAACTCCATCCAGATGTGCCTATGAAAAACATTATAATCACTTCTTTTCAAATTTTTTTGTTTTAGGTGTAAACCAATTTAAAAAGTATTTTCCTTGATAAGTGTTTTTTTCTTTTAATCTTTTTTCAATCATATTAATTATTTGGATTTTTGGTTTGTTCCAGTTACCAAAAAGTGTACCTTTTCTTGGAGGATCAGCAACTAACCTGTGGATCACTACATTTGGAGATAAGTATTCAAGAAATCTTATAACACGTTCAATGTAATCATTTAATGTGGATATTTTTATTTTTCCTTCATTGTACATTTTTCCTAACAAGGTATTTTCTACTATATACAAGGAATGAATTTTAACACCATCAATCCCCAAAATTGAAATAATTTTGGCAGTTTCAATAACATCTAAAGTATTATCTTCGGGAAAATTTAGTATAACATGAGATATAAGTTCAAAATTCCTTTTTTTAATTTCAATAGCAGCTTTTATGTATTCAGCAAGTGTGTGTCCTCGGTTCATTTTTACTAGTGTATGATAATTTGCAGTTTGTAGTCCCATCTCAATTGATACATCTATGTGAGATCTGATTTCTTCTAATAAATCAAGAATTTCTTTAGAAATACAATCAGGTCGAGTTGAAATTGATATTTGAACAATATCTTCATCAATTGCTTGATAGTATAATTTTCTTAACTTTTCAATAGGTGCGTATGTATTAGAAAAATTTTGAAAATAGGCAATAAATTTTTTTGCACCCTTTTTAATATATCTTTTTTTCATTTCATTTATTTGTGATTTAATATCAATATCTTTAAATGTTGTAAAACCACTTCCAGTTTCGTCACAAAAAAGGCATCCAGGAAGACCGTTTTCACGATTTGGACATGTTAAACCAGCATTTATTGGTAATCTATAAACTTTTGTACCATACTTTTTTTTAAGTTCTTCACTTAATTTTCTATACCTAAAACCTTTTTGTAAGAATTCGTAAATTGTTTATATACCTCCTCAGAATCTATAGTTGGAAATTTACCGTCTAGGTAAATAAACTCTCCATTTACCATAGTTGCATAAACCTTTGGAGTTGAATGAATTAAGTGTTTTTTCATATTTTGCTGAGGAAAAAAAGAAGGATTGTTAAGGTCAAAAACTGTTAAATCGGCACTTTTACCTTCTTTTATTTCACCTCCGTCTAATTTTAAAGCCTTGTATCCATTAAATGTAAGCATTTTAAGAACCTCATCGATTTTCATATTTTGAGGTTTATCCTTTTTATTCAAAAGGGTTGATAGTCTGGCTTCAAACAAAACATTTTGAGAATTATTACTTGCAGGGCCATCAGTTCCAAAAGAAACAGGAATGTTGTAATTTAACATTTTTAGGACTGGTGCAATTCCATTTCCAAGTTTCAAATTACTGCTTGGATTGTGAGAAACAAAAATATTATGCTCAGATAATAGTTTTAAATCGTTGTTATCTAAATGAACACAATGAACAGCCAATAAGTGATTATCCGCAATTCCTGTATCTAAAATTTCTTTTAAATTATATTTTTCTTTTTCCCAGAAATTTTCAAACAAATGCATAGTAATGATTAAATCACTATTTTTAGAAAGATTTGCAATTTCTTTTAGATAATTAGAAGAACAACTATAGGGAGCATGTGGACCTAGACCTATATAAATTCTGTCTTGATATCCATGCCAGTTTTCAATTAAATCTAGATTTTCTTTAAGACGTTCTTTTCCTTTGCCATCTACATCTACTAAACCTCTTGTTAAAACTGCCTTAATTCCAAATTCTGAAGCTGCTTTAGCCACAGAATTTTCAAACATATACATGTCACAAAAAGCTACTATACCATTTGATGCCATTTCCATTAAGGATAATAAAGTTGCCCAATATACAATGTCTTTATTTAATCTTGACTCGAGAGGTTCTATTTTTTTAAACAACCATTCGTTAAAAGATAAATCTTCAGCAACACCTCTAAATATTGACATTGCAACATGAGCATGTGTATTAACAAGACCGGGAGTAATCAATTTATTATTAAAATAATAGATTTCATCATCGTTTTCAGAAATATTTTCATTGATTTTTACTATCTTACCTTTAGAAATTTTGATATCAAGTTTTTGTGGTTCGCTGGAATAATTTTTTAAAATATAAGCACCTTTAATTATCATTATCTTTTCCCCTTGATTCTTTTAGCATCGATCCAGAGACCTTCAAGGTCATAAAAGTCCCTTCCCTGCTCAGTAAAAATGTGAATAACTATATCACCAGCATCTATTATTAGCCAGTCATAATTATCTCCTTTATCATAATAAATAATTTCTTTTCCAGATTCATGTAGTAAATCTAACATAGCTTCTCTTAAACTTTTCATATGGGGAGTGCTATTGGCTGTAAGAATTACAAAAAAATCTGTTGGTACATTTGTGGATGACATATCTAGAATTATGGGTTCAACTGCTTCTTTTTCTATTAATTTTTCCCAAATTCTTTCAATAATATCCATTTTTATATTTTTCACCTCCGCATAATTTCCCATTCATCACTTACTTTTCCTTTATCAAGATAATCGCGAACATATCCAACAAGATAAAAAGAACCTGCAACTATTTTTAAATCCACTTCAATATTTCTAATTTTTTCTAAAGCTTCAATAGGATCGTTTATGAAAATTACATTTTTCGAATATTTTTTCGCAATCTCGAATGTTTCCAAGGAGTTAGTAGCTCTGTGAGAAGGTGGTGCGGTAATAATAACTTTATCTAATAAAGGACAAATTTTAGATAAAATCAATTCTTTATCTTTGTCATCTAAAATGCCAATTATTCCAATTTTTGATTTATCTTTAAAGTAAATATTAAGATTTTCAACAAATTTTTCAGTAGCTTGAGGATTATGAGAACCTTCTAAAAGAAAGCCTTTAAACATTTCAAAACGTCCAGGAATAAAAGCATTTTTAAAAGCAATTTTTAAATTGTTTTCATCCAATTTTTTATTAAAAATTTCAAAAATTTTCAAAGCAATAGCAGCATTAATTGGTTGATGAATTCCATTGAGTTTAATTTCCACATTTTTATATGTATTTTCTCCGTAGTAATTAATAATATTTTTGTTGAATTTTAAATCAACAATTTCAAAGTCAAAATCCTTGTATAATTCGTATATTTTAGCGTTTTTTTGAATTGCTATTTCATAAATTACATTTTTGGCTGGTTCAGGTACATTGCCAATTACAACAGGTGTTTCCTTTTTAATAATACCAGCTTTTTCATAAGCAATTTTTTCGATAGTATCTCCTAAGATTTTTGTATGTTCTAATGAAACAGTTACTATTGAGGAAACAACAGGTTGTATAACATTTGTTGCATCAAATCTTCCTCCCAATCCAACTTCTACAGCAGCTGAATCTACATTTTCATCTTTGCCAATTTGAAATGCCAGAGCAGTTGCAAATTCAAAGAAGCTTGGTGAAAAATCTGACCCTTTTTTATCCATATTTTCTGCTTCTTTTTTAACTTTTTTAAAGCTATTTAAAAATCTTTCTTTAGATACTAATTTTCCATTAATAGGAAACCTTTCAAGTATGGTAGATAAATGTGGTGAAATATATCCACCGGTTTTAGAATTATGTTCTTTCATCAAAAAGTGGGTAAATGTTGTAACACTACCCTTCCCATTTGAACCTGTTATGTGTACACTTTTAAAAGTTTTTTCAGGATTATTTAGCCTTTTTAAAAGTTCTTCTATTCTATATAATCCAAGTTTAATTTTTCCATATGGTCTATTAAAATACAAGTATCTTAAAGCTTCAATAAATTCCATTTTCATCCCTCTTAAACTATCTTAATGAATTAATAATAACATTTATTTTGTCTATTTTCTCTTCAATATTTTTTAATTTTTCTTTTGTCTCATTGATAATCTCTTCAGGAGCTCCTTCTAAGAATTTTTCGTTAGACAATTTTTTTCTAAATTTATCTGCGTCACTCTCGAGCTTTTTTATTTTTTTAGAAAGTCTTTCAATTTCAGAATCGATGTTTATAAGTTCACCGAGTTCCACATAGACTTCAATTTCACGATCTATATACGCACTAGCACTTTTTTCAGGCTTAAAATCGGAAATGTTGATTTTTTCGACATTTGCAAGTGTTCGAATGTATAATTTTTCTTCGTCTGTGATGTTTTTGTTTATTGAGATATTTACTTTCTTACTTTGTGGAATATTTACTTCAGCTTTAATATTTCTGATACCTCTAATTATATTCATTAAAAGGTTGAAATGTTTTTCTGAAACTTCGTTAATGAATTTTTCTTCTACCTTTGGCCATTCAGAAATAGTAATTGATTCATTAGATACGGGTAATTTTTGCCAAAGTTCTTCAGTAATAAATGGCATGAAAGGATGTAAAAGTTTTAAACTTCTATCAAGAATATAAACAAGAATGCTTTGCACAAGATGTCTTTCATTTGTTTTCAATCTTGGTTTAGCAATTTCAATATACCAATCACAAAGCTCATCCCAGAAAAAGGTATAGATTTCCTTTGCAGCAATATTAAATTCGTAGTTTTCAATAGCATCAGTAACATTTTTGGTTGTTTTTTGAATTCTTGAAAGAATCCACTTATCAGAAAGTTTAAGATTTTCAAGAGGAACTTCTTTGAAATCATCGAGATTCAAAATAACAAACCTTGTAGCATTCCAAATTTTATTGGCAAATTTCTTATTATTTTCAATATAATTAATGTCAAGGTTTATATCTCTACCTTGAGCTGCCATTAAAGCTAGAGTAAATCGCATGGGGTCTGATCCGTATTTATCAATAATTTCTATTGGATCGATACCATTTCCAAGTGATTTACTCATTTTACGTCCATATTTATCACGGACTAATTGGTGAATATATACATCACCGAAGGGCTTTTCGTTCATAAATTCATAGCCCATCATTATCATTCTAGCCACCCAGAAGAAGATGATATCAAATCCTGTGACTAAAACGTCTGTAGGATAAAAAGTCTTTAAATCTTCAGTTTGTTCTGGCCATCCAAGTGTGCTAAAAGGCCAAAGTGCAGATGAAAACCATGTATCTAGAACATCTTCATCTTGTTTAAGATTTGTACTTCCACATTTTTCACATTTTTTAATCTCTGTTTCTGATACATTGATATGTCCGCAATCTTGACAATACCATATTGGGATTCTATGACCCCACCAAAGTTGTCTACTTATACACCAATCTCTAATTTCATACATCCAATTTAAATAAACTTTTTTCCATCTATTAGGATAAAATGTTATTTCGCCTTCTTCCACAGCTTTAATTGCTTTTTCGGCTAGTGATTTCATACTGACAAACCATTGATCCATTAACAAGGGTTCAATAACTGTGTCACATCTATAACAATGTCCTACAGAATGTTTTATGTTTTCTATTTTTAAAAGATATCCTTCTTTTTCCAAATCATCGACTATAACCTTCCTTGCTTCAAATCTATCTAAACCTTGGTATTTTCCACCATTTTCATTTATTGTCATATCTTCGTTAAAGATATTTATAACTTCCAAATTATGCCTTTGTCCAATAAGAAAATCATTTGGATCATGAGCAGGTGTAACTTTAAGAGCTCCTGTTCCAAATTTTGGATCTGCATGGACATCACCTATGATTTTTATTTTTCTACCAACAAGTGGTAATATTACTTCTTTACCAATTAAATCTTTATATCTTTCATCAGATGGATGAACAGCAACGGCTGTGTCACCTAGCATAGTTTCAGGTCTGGTAGTGGCGATTACTATCTCGCCAGTACCATCAGCAAATGGATATTTTATATAATAAAGTTTTCCGTCGTGTTCGTGATATTCTACTTCTTCGTCTGATAAAACAGTTTTACATCGAGGACACCAATTTACTATATATTTTCCTTTATAAATTAACCCTTTTTTGTATAATTTAACAAAAACCTTTCTCACAGCTTTGGAGAGACCTTCATCTAAGGTAAATCTTTCTCTAGACCAATCAACAGAAGCACCAATAGCCATTATTTGTTTTTTAATTGTTTCTCTATAAGTATTAGCCCAATCCCAAACGATTTCTAAAAATTTTTCTCTTCCTAATTTTTCTCTTTTTTGACCTTTTTTTTCTAAAAATTTTTCAACAGCAGTTTGTGTTGCAATACCAGCATGATCTTCACCAGGAATCCAAAGGGTATTATAACCATTCATTCGTTTAAATCTGACTAATATGTCTTGTAATGTAATATTCAAAGCATGTCCCATATGGATTTTTCCAGTAATATTTGGTGGTGGTATTACAATCGAAAATTTTGGGCCATCTTCATCTTTTTTAGGTGTAAAATAACCTTTTTCAAGCCAAAATTTATACCACTTTGTTTCAATGTTTTGTGGGTCATAGCGTGTACCAATTTCATTTTTCATTAAATTAGCACCTCCTGGTGATTTATTTTTAAATTTTTAAAATTAGTTGTTTATCAAGATTTATATTTGACTGATTTTATAAAAATTATATCATAAAAATAAAAACGCTAAAAGTATAGTTTTGTTGTACTTTTGTGTTATAATTTTTTTTGGTATTTGTTTTCAATTATTATTTTTGATTTGATAGGAGGTGTAATAATTGAAATTGGCTACATTTAAAGGAGGAGTTCATCCTCCAGAAAGAAAAGAACTAACTAAAGATTCTCCAATACAAAGGGCTCCTATTCCTGAAAAAGTTGTAGTTTTTATGCAGCAGCACGCGGGAGCTCCAGCAAAACCTATTGTTGAGGCTGGCCAAAAAGTTAAAACAGGTCAGATAATTGGCGAACCTGGTGGATTTATTTCTGCTTATGTACATTCTCCAGTAACTGGAACAGTTGTTGAAATAAAGAAATTATCTAATATAATTTTTGGTAGAGCGGTTGATGCTGTTGTCATTCAAAGAGAAGGTGAAGATGATTGGGAGCTTTTACCGCATGGAGATTTTGAAAAGTTCAGTAAAGATGAATTATTAGAAAACATTAAAAAAGCTGGAATTGTAGGCCTTGGTGGGGCTATGTTCCCAACACATGTTAAATTAAATCCACCACAAGATAAAAAAATAGATACTTTAATAATTAATGGTGCAGAATGTGAACCTTATTTAACAATTGATCATAGAATGATGCTTGAAAAAAACGAAGAAATTCTTGTAGGAATTAAAATTGTAAAGAAGATTTTAGGTGTTCAAAATGTGTATATTGGTATAGAAGAAAATAAAAAAGATGCAATAGAATTTCTTAAGGAAAAATGGAAAGGTCAAGTAATAGTAGTGCCGTTAAAAACAAAATATCCTCAAGGTGCTGAGAAACAATTAATTTATGCAGTAACTCAGAGAAAAGTCCCACAAGGTGGCTTACCTATGGACGTAGGAGTGGTTGTTCAAAATGTGAGTACAATGTACGCAATAAAAGAAGCAATTATTGATGGGAAACCTTTAATTGAACGTGGGCTAACAATTACAGGTGAGGCGATTAATAAACCAGGTAATTGGTGGGTTAGAATTGGAACACCTATTTCTTGGATTATTGAAAATCTCGGGCAGGGATTTAAGAATGGAATTGAAAATGTGAAAATTCTTATGGGTGGACCAATGATGGGAATTCCAATCAATAATATCGATACTCCAATAGTGAAGGGTAATAATGGAATTACTACTTTGATTCCAGAAGAACTAAGAGGGACCTTCTGTATAAGATGTTCCTATTGTGTATACGTTTGTCCTATGGGATTGCAACCTTATCTTTTAGATTTACTTGGAAAGAAAAAAAGATATGATGAGGCAGCTCAAATTGGTTTATTGGATTGTATTGAATGCGGTTCTTGTACATATATATGTCCTGCAAAAGTAGAACATGTAAAAACTATAAAATTAGCTAAAAAAGTTTATAGAGCCCTGAGAGGGGGGGAAAAATAATGAAGCTTATAACAGGTAATGCACCACATTTGAGAAGTAAGGATACAACTTCAAAAATAATGACTGATGTAATTATTGCTTTAATTCCGGCCCTCATAGGTGCCTGGTACTTTTTTGGTTTTTATGCATTTTTCTTAGCTATTTTGGGTGCTTTAGTTGGAGAACTGTTTGAACTTTTTATAATGAGATACTTAAGAAAAGATAAAAATTTTGTTCCCAATGGGAGCGCAGCCGTAACTGGTATTTTACTTGCTATGAATGTAAGTCCAGCAACACCATGGTGGATTATGATCATAGGTTTAATTTTCGCTCTTGGTATAGCCAAACATGCTTTCGGTGGGTTAGGCATGAACATTTTTAATCCAGCACTTGCCGGAAGAGCGTTTTTGCTTGTTTCTTTTCCAGTTCATATGACTACTTGGTATAAACCAGCTTTAAGTTTTTCAAAGTGGGTTGATATTCAAACAACGGCAACACCACTTGCTATACTTAAGGAGAAAGGTTTTTCTCATATTAACGTTAGTTATGGAGACTTATTTTTTGGTAACAGAGCTGGTTCAATAGGTGAAACCAGTGTTCTATTATTGTTAATTGGTTTTATTTATCTAGTGGTAAAAGGAAGAATTAAATTAATGATTCCTTTAACATATGTTGGAACTGTATTTTTGATGTCTAGTATTTTTTATTTTGCAAATCCTGAGAGATTTGGTACTCCTCTTTTCCACATTTTGAGTGGTGGATTAATGCTTGGAGCTCTTTTCATGGCTACGGATATGGTAACAAGCCCTATGACACCAAGAGGTCAAGCTATTTTTGGAGTTGGATGTGGGGTAATGACTCTACTTATAAGGTATTTTGCTGGTTATCCAGAAGGGGTATCTTTATCTATTTTATTGATGAATGGATTTGTTCCATTAATTGATAGATTTACTCAACCTCGTATTTTTGGTGAGGTGAAATCATGAAAGAAATTTTAAAAACTGGTATGACATTAATGATTTTTACTTTAGTAGCTGGATTAGCATTAGGTTTAATTTTTAAAGTTACTGAACAACCTATTAAAAATGCTGAACTTCAAAATATTTTAAATGCAATCGAGTTTGTTCTTACAGATAATGGTAAACTAATGGTGGAAAAGAGTTTAATAAATGAAAAAATAAATGAAACCATTAATGATACAGAAAAAGAGATTTTTAAAACAGATAAAGCTGCAGTTCTTAGTCCTGTTTTGGAGTTTAAATTAGATGGAAAAACAATTTACGTATTAAAAGCATATGGAATAGGTTATGGTGGCAAGGTAGTAACTGTTGCCTCATTTATAATTCAGAATGGTAGAATAGATCTTCACGCAATTAAAGTAATAGAATATTCGCAAGAAACACCAGGATTAGGTGCAAAAATTGCAGAAGAAAAATCCCAGCAAAGATTTTATCCAATTCCATATGAAGGGTTGAAGAATGGGGTTAAAGTCGATAAAGATGCTGGTAAATCAAACTTAGAACCTGAAGAAGCTAAAAAGATAGGTGTTGTAAAAATAAGCGATGTGATGACAGGAGCAACTATTACTCCAAGAGCTGTTGCAAATTCTATTCAAGCAATGTTCAAATATTTAAGAACGGAGGTGGTAAAAGATGTCCAGTAGATCTTGGAAGGAATTTTCAAAAGGTTTTGTTCTTGAAAATCCAACATTCGTTCAAGCCCTAGGAATGTGTCCTACTTTAGCAACTACTACAAATGCAAAAAATGGTTTTGGAATGGGGCTTGCTGCTACAGCTGTTCTTGTTATGTCTAATGTTGTTATTTCATTAATAAGAAAAACAGTTCCCGAAAAAATAAGAATTCCTATTTTTATCACTATAATTGCTTCATTCGTTACTATTGTAGATCTTCTCATGCATGCGTATGTATATGATTTATGGAAAACCCTTGGTTTGTTTATTCCTTTAATAGTTGTTAATTGTATAATAATGGGGCGAGCAGAAGCATTCGCTTCAAAAAATAACGTATGGCACTCTTTTTTAGATGGATTAGGAATGGGTTTAGGGTTTACGGCCAGTTTGACATTATTAGGTTCTATTAGAGAGCTTTTAGGAAATGGTACTTTATTCGATATAACAATTTGGGGTAAAGCTTTTAATGTTTTTATTATGATACTTCCTCCTGGTGCTTATCTTACTCTTGGATTACTTGCAGCACTTTTTGCTTTTATTGGAATGAAGAGGAAAGAGAGGGGGAATAATAAATGAAAATATTTCTAATATTATTGTCAGCAATGTTGGTCAATAATTATGTATTTAATAGATTTTTGGGAATCTGCCCCTTTTTGGGTGTGTCCAAAAAGACTGATACGGCTGTTGGAATGGGTTTAGCAGTAACATTTGTGCTTGTTATGTCTTCAACAATTTCATGGTTAATAGACCGATTGTTGATTTCTATAGGTTTAGAATTTTTAAGAACAATTGCTTTTATACTTGTTATTGCTTCTTTTGTACAATTTGTAGAATTGTTTTTGAAAAAGAATAATCCAAATTTGTATGAATCATTGGGAATTTTCTTGCCATTAATTACTACAAATTGTATTATTTTAGGTGTCGCAATTATTAATAGTATGAGTAATTACAATCTTTTGGAAGCTATTTTTAATGCTTTAGGTGCCGGCTTGGGCTTTTTGTTAGCCTTGATTATATTCAGTGCTATTCGTGAAAAATTAGAATTGTATGATTTACCCAAACCTTTTGAGGGATTACCAATTGCTCTGATTGTTGCATCATTATTGTCGTTAGCATTTATGGGATTCCAAGGAATGATTAAATTATAATCTTGAATTGATTTAAGGCATCTGATATAATAATAGTGATTTTTGGCGGGCGTAGCTCAGTTGGTAGAGCATCAGCTTCCCAAGCTGAGGGCCGCGGGTTCGAGTCCCGTCGCCCGCTCCAGTTGAGGGCTAAAAAGCCCGTTTTTTTTAATAGGGGGTATTTTTTTGTCAATAGATGCCATAATAGCTTTAATTGTTTTTGTAATTGTATATTATTTAATAATTTCTGAAAAAATTCATAGATCAATTGCTGTTGTTGTAGGAGCATTTGTTTTAACATTTTTTGGAGTTTTTGAAGATCCAGATTATTTGTTTAAAAATTATGTAGATTTTGACACGATATTTCTTTTAATTGGAATGATGTTATTAGTTTCAACTATTAAAGATATAGGTTTTTTTCATTATGTGGCTTTTAGAATTATTAAATTTTCTAAAAATTCTTTATTAAAAATATTTATTTTGTTGAATATTTTTGTAGGTTTATTTTCTGCTTTTATTGATAATGTTACTACCATTATGATTTTTATCCCAATTACTCTTGCAATTGCCGACGCTGCAGAAATTTCTCCGATTCCGCTTGTTTTTTCAGAGGTATTAAGTTCAAATATTGGTGGTACAGCTACTTTAATTGGTGATCCTCCTAATATTTTAATAGGTAATGCTGCAAGGCTTAGTTTTAATGATTTTATTTTAAACACATCCTTACCTTCTATTTTGACGATTTTTCTAATTTTAGGATACTTGATAATTACTAAAAGGAAGTTATTTTTTAAAAAATTAGAATTTTCATTTGAGGAAATTTCTATTTCAAAAAATAATCTTATTAAATCTCTTTTTATATTGATTTCTGTGTTACTTTTATTTGTTTTTCAAGAGAGGTTAGGAATACATAGTTCAGTAATTGCTTTTGGAATGGGATTTATTTCTATTTTGATAATTGATCCTAGAAACATTGAAAAACATTTTACAGAGGTAGAGTGGGGAACAATTTTCTTTTTTATAGGGCTTTTTATTATAACTGGTGCTTTAGAAGATACTGGAATTTTAAAACAGGTTGCGGTTTTTTTCAGTAAAGAATTTGGTAGTTCTCCTAGAGTGTTTGGTATGGTGTTGATAATAATGTCGTTTTTTGTTAGTGGCTTTTTTGATAACATTCCATTTACTGCTACCATGATACCTGTTATAAAAATGCTTCCAACTATTAATCCTTCTTTAGTAAACTTAACTCCTTTTTGGTGGTCTCTTTCTCTAGGTGTATGTTTTGGAGGTAATTTAACTCCTATTGGAGCATCAGCAAATATTGTTGCAATAACCATGCTTTTAAAATATTCAAATAAAAAAGTATCTTTTGTTGATTATATGAAATTTTCTTTTGTCCCATCTATTATTTCTCTTGTAATAGCAATTCTATACGTTGAAATAAGATATTTTTAATCTATTAATTGTCTGCTTTTCTGGGGTGATTATATGATTTTGATTATTGTTGGTATTGTTGTAGGTTTATTTCTTTTATTAAAGGGTGCTGATTGGCTGGTTGATGGTTCTGTATCAATAGCACTAAATTTAGGTGTTTCTAAATTGATAGTAGGTCTTTCAGTAGTGGCTTTTGGGACTTCTGTACCCGAGTTAGTGGCTTCTTTGGTTTCCGTATTAAATGGACATTCTAGTGTTTCAATTTCAAATGTTGTAGGAAGTAATATTGCTAATATTGCATTATGTTTAGCGTTAGCTTCATTGTTTTTAAGTATTAATGTTAAAGAACAAACAATAAAAGTTGAAATGCCTTTTATGATACTTTCCACAGTAGTTTTCACAGCTTTACTATTAAGGGATAATTTTTATACATTAAAATGGAACGATGGAATAGTCTTTTTATCACTGATGATAATATTCATTTACTATTTAGTTTCCAATGCAAAAGATATTCTTGAAGAAGAGTTTGAGAGTGAAATAAAGGGAAAGCACAAAACTTCTGTATCAGTTTTTTTGGTTATTATTGGAATCTTTGCAGTTTCGTTGGGTGGAGAATTAACAATAAGAAATGTTGTTGAACTGGCTAAAATTTTCAACTTAAGTGAAACATTAGTTGGTTTAACAATTGTTGCAATTGGAACCTCGCTTCCAGAGTTAGTTGTAAGTGTTACTTTTGCTATAAAAGGTGAAGGAGAAATTTTGGTGGGGAATATTGTAGGGAGTAACATTTTTAATATTTTATTAATTTTAGGAATTAGCTCGCTGTTGGGAAATCTTACGGTTGATGTTTCGAGCTATATGATTGATTTGTTAACTGTAAATCTTGTAGCATTTATGCTGTTATTAATCTCAATATTTAAGAAGAAATTGACGAGGATCGATGGTATTTTATTTCTTGTCATATATGCAGTATACATTAGTTTTGCCATGATACGAAGATAGGTATTTTAGGAATAACTAAATGCTAAAGAAAAGGAAGTGTGTTGAATTATTCAGTTTTTTAGTAAGGAATAATTGGTTAAAATGTGAGTTTTTCAACAAGATTAAACATAAGGGGTGTTATTATGAAAGAAGCTTTAACTTTTGATGATGTACTTTTAGTTCCAAGGTATAGCGAGGTAATACCATCTGAAGTTGATGTTAGTACGCGACTAACAAAACAAATTGGGCTAAAAATTCCTTTAATTAGTGCAGCAATGGACACTGTAACTGAAGCTGAACTTGCAAAAGCAATAGCCAGAGAAGGTGGAATAGGTATAATACATAAAAACATGTCTATAGATGAGCAAGTATATCAGGTAAAAATTGTTAAAAGAACAGAAAACGGAATCATAGATGATCCTGTCACGATTTCACCTGAAATTAGTGTAGGGGAAGCTGAGAAAATAATGTCAGAATATAAAATTGGTGGATTACCAGTGGTAGATGAAGAAGGTAGGTTATTAGGACTTGTAACCAACAGAGATATTAGATTTGAAAGGAATCTAAAGAAACCTGTCAATGAATTAATGACTCCATTTGAAAAATTAATTTTTGCCGAAGAAGGAATTTCATTAGAAGAAGCAAGAGATATTTTACATAAAAATAAAATTGAAAAATTACCTATTATTAAAAAGAATAGGATATTAACAGGTTTAATAACTATTAAAGATATTAAAAGTGTTGTTGAACATCCGAATGCATCACGTGATAAAAAAGGGCGTTTGCTTGTTGGGGCTGCTGTAGGGACAAGTGATGAAACTTTTGAAAGGGTTGAAAAATTAATTAATGCAGGCGTTGATGTAATAGTTGTTGATACAGCACATGGTCATTCAAAAAAAGTTATTGATATAGTAAAAATGATTAAATCAAAGTTTCATGAAATTCCGGTAATTGCTGGAAATGTTGCAACTTCTGAAGCTACCGAAGCTTTAATTAAAGTCGGAGCTGATGCTGTCAAAGTCGGAATTGGGCCTGGTTCTATTTGTACTACAAGAATTGTTGCTGGTGTTGGTGTTCCGCAGTTAACAGCAATATTTGATTGTGTAGAAGTAGCTAAAAAATATGATATTCCAATAATAGCAGATGGTGGTATTAGGTTTTCAGGTGATATAGTAAAAGCCTTAGCTGCTGGTGCTGAAAGTGTAATGATGGGAAGTATCTTTGCAGGTACTGAAGAGGCTCCTGGAGAAGCGATATTATATCAGGGGAGAAAATATAAAGCATATAGAGGGATGGGTTCATTAGGAGCAATGAATAAAGGAAGTGCAGATAGGTATTTTCAAAAAAACTATCAAAAATTTATTCCAGAAGGTGTTGAAGGAATGGTTCCTTACAAAGGAAAAGTGAAAGATGTGGTATATCAGCTAATTGGTGGTTTGAAATCCGGTATGGGATATATCGGTGCAGCCAATCTAGAACAGTTAAGGGAAAAAGCTATTTTTGTTAAAATTTCTTCTGCTTCCATAAAAGAAAATCATCCACATGACGTTATAATTACTAAAGAACCTCCAAACTATTGGTCAAACGAGGTTTAAATAAGGGGGAAAGTATGATATGATAAATAATTTCCCACTTCCAAGTTGGGTTTATGACACTGTTATATATGAGATTTTTCCTGATAGATTTTTTGTTGGTAAAGGTAAAACAGTGAATGAAAAAAGAGATTTATATGAAAAACGTAATGGTAAAATTGAAAAATGGAATGTAGTGCCCAAAAGATTAAATAATCATGATCATGTTAACGTTTTTTATGGAGGAGATTTATGGGGTATTGCTGAAAAAATTGATTATTTGAAAAATTTAGGGATAAATGCTATTTATTTAACCCCAATATTTTTGGCAAGTTCAAATCACAAATATGATACGATTGATTATTTTAAAGTAGATCCACAATTTGGAGGTCTTCCAGCATTAAAAAATCTTATAAAAGTTGTTCATAGAAACCAGATAAAAATTATTCTTGATGGGGTGTTTAACCATGTCGGAAAGGATCATATTCTTTTCAAAAAGGCTTTAAAGGGTGATAAAAAATACAAGAACATGTTTATTTTTTATGAAAATTATTACAGAGGATGGTGGGGAACTTCCTCTCTTCCAGAACTTCATTTAGAAGAAGTAAAAGTAAAAGAATACATAACTTCAGTTTTAAGAAGATATTTGGATTTAGGTATTGACGGTTGGAGATTGGATTGTGGGCAGGATCTTGGCCCAGAAATAAATAGATTTATAAATGCTAAAGTAAAAGAATATTCAACTGAAAAATATTTAGTAAGTGAGATTTGGACTTATCCTGCTGGTTGGGATATGGTAGATGGCATTATGAATTATCATTTCCGAGAAACTGTTATTGATTTTCTCTTAGATAAAAATCCAAATGCTGGGTATGTTTTACAAAAAACTTATGATGAAACTTCAAATATCTTTGGTTGCTGGAATATGCTTGATAGTCACGATACAAAAAGACTTGCAAATGTTTTGAATGATAAGTTTCTTCGAAAGGCTGCGATTCTATTACAATTTACATATCCAGGAGTTCCTGTGATTTACTATGGAACCGAAATAGGACTTACTGGAGGAGATGATCCTGAATGCAGAAAGACAATGGAATGGGATTCGAGTAAATGGGATACTGAATTATTTAATTATTACAAAAAATTAATTTATTTGCGAAAAAATGAACCGGCTTTAAGATATGGAAGTTTTGAGTTATTATCAAATGATCCGCTGATTTTTATGAGGAAATCACCTTTTGTCCTTGATCAAATTATTGTTTATTTAAACAAACATGAAGAAACTGAAATATCGGTTTCTTTGCCTGATAATAGATTGCTTAATGGTACTTCTTTTGTTGATTTATTATCAGAAAATGAATTTTTTGTCATGGGTGGGACTTTAAAATTAAAATTGCCAGCTCGATCTTTTGGGATTTTAAAAGTTAGAAAAAAAATTGTAAGAGAATACGACCAGTATAAAAGGATAAGTTAGGTGAAAGTGTGAAGTCGTATCAGTATTACGATAAAATTGCGCATTTGTATGATCAAATGTATGAAGACTTGCTTTGGAAAACACTTAGGAAGGCAGTAGAATTTTATATTGAAGAAACTTTGAAAAACAAAAACTTTAAAACAGTTTTGGACGTAGGTACTGGAACGGGTTATTGGATTAATTTTTTTCTAAAAAAAGGCTATGAAATTGCAGCTGTTGAACCTTCAAAAAATATGATTGATATTGCTAAAAGAAAGTTTAAAGAAGAAGTAGAATTTTTTAATATGGAAATTGAAGAATTTCCAGAATTTAAAAAGTTTGATGTTATAAATATTCAGGGTGATGTTTTGAGTTACGTTCAAGAACTTGAAAATGTTGTAAAAAAATTAAATAGGTTATTAGTTGAAAAGGGAGTTATTTTTGCAACTGTTGATAGTTTTTACTTTATGAGAAAATTAGTAAAAAAATATGGGACATATTTTGAACTTGAAAAATTTGACAAAAACCATGTTACAACAGTTGGATCTCAATACGGTCAATTTGAATCCAGATGTTTTTCGATTGAAGATATTAAAAGATTAGAAGAATTTGGTTTTAAAGTTTTAGAAATTAGAGGTTGTGGAATTTCTGAAAACTTTGACGAAGAAATAGAAAATTCAAAAATCAAAGTAAAAGAAGCTGAACATATTTATTTTTCTCTAGAAAAGCGATAATTAAAGTAATTTACTCCCCATACACCAAATATAATGAATAACATTCCTATAACATGATTTAAAGAGATTGTTTCTTTCCTAAATAATGCACCTGCAACTACTGAAACAACTGTTGTGAGATTTGCAAATATAGCTGATTGAACAGGTGATACTTTAGACAACATGTAATTTACTAGGAAAAAGGCAACAGAAGATGATAAGATTCCAAGGTAAATTGCAGAGGTGAAAACATGGAGGTTCAATAAAGCCTTATAATTAAGTTCATTTCTAACAAGAGCAAGTAGATTAAAAAAAATCGCTCCAACTATCATCATAAAAAACGTGATTTCTTCTGGTTTAAATTCCGAAGAGGACTTTCTAGAAGAAAAATTATAGAAAACAGCCGACATAACTGCTCCCAATATTAATAAATCTCCTTTAATATTTCCCTTAAGACTGTTAAAACCTAAAATCAATAAAACTCCTAAGAAGCTAAGGAAAACAAACAGTAAATTGATTTTTGGTGTTTTTTCTTTTAAAATTAATGGTGATAAAAAAGTTATAAAAATTGGTATTGTTGCAATTAAGATTCCAGCTTCTGAAGAAGGGACGAATACTAATCCTGAGGTTTCAAAAATAAAATATAAAATAGGTTGGAAAAAAGCAACTATGAATAGTTTTAGATAATTTTTTCTTTCAAGAGTGAAAACTTTAAGAAAATAAAGGATTATCATAAATATACTGGCAATTGTGAATCTTAAAGCTATGAAGTTCATTGGACAAGTATAATCTAAAGCGTTTTTTGTAAAGAGAAAAGATAGTCCAAAAATTAAAGACATCAAAATACCTGAGATGATTACTTTTACTATATAAATCCCTCCAGTAAAGTATATTTTAACCTTTTAAAAAGTTTTATTTACTAAGGAATTCTTTTAGCCATAAAGCACTTTTTTTAAGATATCTTTTTTGAGTTTTATAATCTACGTATACTATTCCAAATCTTTTAGAATAACCTTCAGCCCATTCAAAATTATCCATCAGTGTCCATATGAAATATCCTTTTAAATTTACCCCATTTTTAATTGCCAATAAAGCCTGCTGGAAATGTTTTTCTAAATAATCTATTCTGTAATGATCATTTACAATGTTGTTAATCAATTTATCTGGCCCAGCCATTCCATTTTCGGTTATATAAAGTGGTAAACCATATCTTTGATGTAATTTTTTAAGCATATCATATAATCCTTTGGGGTAAATTTCCCATCCCATTTCAGTTTTTGGGAGTTCTCCTTCAACGTGTTTATACATCAAGGGATTATATGGATCATATTTAATCAATTGTCTAGAATAATAATTGACACCAAAAAAGTCAATAGGTTGGGAAATAATATCCATATCATCTTCAGGTATTTTTAAACCAAGTTGTTTTAATAACCCCTTTGCATTTTCAGGATATTTACCAAATACAACAGGATCATGAAACCAGCCATTAACAAATTCATCTACTAAAATAGCCACTTGGAAATCTTCTTCATTTTCTTGAGCAGGTTCTATTTTTGAAACAACGTTAGTAATTCCAATTTTTCCATCTTTGACAATTTCTCTAAAGACTTTTACTGCATGACCATGAGCCTTTAAGAGATTATGGGCAGCAATAAAAGCTTCATTAATATTTTTATGTCCCGGAGCATGAGTCCCCATGAAATAGCCTAAAAAGGATGAACACCAAGGCTCATTTAATGTAATCCAATTTTTAACTCTGTCACCTAGGGTTTCAAAAATTAGCGCTGCATAATCCTGAAAATATAATGCAATATCTGGATTTAACCATCCTCCTTTTTCATAAAGGTAATAAGGAAGATCCCAGTGATAAAGAGTAATAAAAGGTGTAATGTTGTTTTTCAATAATTCATCTACCAATCGGTTATAAAAATCTAAGCCTTTTTCGTTTTTGATTTTTCCTTTTGATAATACTCTAGACCATGAAATTGAGAATCGATATGCATCAAGACCAATTTCTTTCATTATTTCAATATCTTCTATATATCTATGATAATGATCACAAGCTATATCACCGTTTTCCATGTTTTTAACTTTGCCAGGTGTATGAGAAAAAACATCCCAAATCGAAGGTTCACGACCATCTTCATTGACAGCACCTTCAATTTGGTAAGCTGCTGTTGCAGTACCAAATATGAAATCTTCAGGAAAGTCACTGCGTTTTATTGCCATAAAAATCCCTCCTTTGTTTTACCTGGAAAATATTATATCATTAAAACATGATGTTTTGTAGATATAAAAAGTTTACTTGACTTAAAAAAGTTAAATTGATATAATTTTTAAGAAAACATCATGGAGGTGATTAAATGAGAAGAGTTGTTATTACTGGCATGGGTACTATAAATCCGATTGCGAAAAATATAATAGAATTTGAAGAATCATTAAAGAACATGAAGATTGGAATTGATAGAATTTCAAATTTTAATCCTGAAAAGTTACCAGTACAAATAGCTGGAGAAGTAAGAGATTTTAAGCCTGAAGAATATATTGATAGGAAACTTTCTAAAAGAATTGATAGATATACGCAATTTGCTTTAGTAGCAGCTAAAGAAGCTATTGAAAATTCAGGAATAAATTTTGAGGGTTTAGAAAAAAGAGTAGCAGTGATATTTGCCTCAGGAATGGGAGGATATTTAACGATTAAGGAACAAGATGAAGTTTTAAGAGAAAAAGGTCCATCACGAGTAAGTCCGTTTATGATTCCTATGCTTTTAGCAAATATGGCTAGTGGTGTGATTTCTATAATTTATGGTTTAAAAGGTCCTAATTTTACTCCAGTAAGTGCTTGTGCTAGTTCTGTTCATGCCATTGCAATTGGAACCATGTTGATAAGACATGGATATGCTGATGTTGCAATTGTTGGTGGCAGTGAAGCTACAATTGCACCGCTCCCTATTGCTGGATTTGCATCCATGAGAGCACTTTCAACAAGAAATGACACTCCAAAAGAAGCATCTCGTCCTTTTGACGTTGATAGAGATGGATTTGTAATGGCAGAAGGAGCGGGCGCGTTAGTGTTAGAATTGGACGAAATTGCTAAGAATAGGAATGCAAACATCTATGCTGAGGTTAAAGGTTTTGGAATGAATGATGATGCGTATCATTTTAGTGCTCCAGATCCAGAAGCGAAAGGTTCTATCGATGTTATGAAAATGGCGTTGGATGATTCGAAGTTAACACCTGATGATATTGATTTGATAAGTTGTCATGCTACAAGTACACCAGTAGGAGACGAACTTGAAGCAAAGGCTATTTTAAATGTTTTTAGAGGGAAAAATGTATTAGTTAACTCTACAAAGTCTTTAACTGGGCACTTATTAGGTGCAGCTGGAGCTGTTGAAACAATAGCGGCTATAATTGAAATGAATAAAAACTTTGTACATGGAATGCCTAATTTGAATAAACCAGATGAATTTGCTTCAAAATTAAATTTAGTTAAAGAAACTAGAGAAGTAAAAATTGATAATTTTGTGAAAAATTCATTTGGATTTGGGGGGCATAATGCAAGTTTAGTAATCGGGAGGTATGAATAACATGAATAAAGAAGAAATAAAGAAAATATTGCCGCATCGTGATCCAATCCTTTTGGTTGATAGAGTAATAGAAAAGGGCAATGATTATATTATTGCCGAAAAAGAGATTACTTCAGATAATCCAATATTTAAAGGACATTTTCCAAACTATCCTATTTATCCTGGAGTTTATATAATTGAAGGAATGGCTCAAGCTGCAGGTCTTATGCTGTTAAAAGGTGAAGAAATACCGTTATTTTTGGGAATTGACTATGCACGATTTAAGGCAGAAGTAAAACCAAATTGTGTTTTAAGATATGAAATTAAATTAAAAGAAAAGAAGCAAAATATAGTATTCGTAGATGCCAAGGCTTATGTTGATAAAAAATTAGTTGCAAAAGCTCAATTAATGCTTGGTGTAAAGGGGTGAAGGAATGAATAGGATCTGTGAATTATTTGGGATTAAATATCCAATAATTATGGGAGGGATGTCTTGGGCTGGTACTCCAAAACTAGCTGCAGCTGTTTCTGAAGCAGGTGGTTTGGGGATAATTGGGGCAGGTCCAATGAGAAAAAACGATCTTCAAAAAGCAATTGATGAAATTAGGAATTTAACAGATAAACCATTTGGTGTAAATATTATACTTGTTTCTCCATATGCTGATGAATTAGTTGAAACTGTGTTAGAAAATAATGTGCCAATAGTTACTTTTGGAGCGGGAAATCCAACAAAATATATTAAAAGTTTAAAAAATAACGGAATTAAGGTTGTACCAGTTGTGGCTTCAGATAGCTTAGCCAGAATGGTTGAAAGAAGCGGTGCTGATGCAATTGTAGCTGAAGGAATGGAATCAGGTGGTCATATAGGTGAAGTAACAACTTTTGTTTTAGTTAATGCGGTTTCAAGAAAAGTAAAAATTCCTGTAATTGCAGCAGGTGGAATTGTAGATGGTAGAGGAATGGCAGCCGCCTTTGCTTTGGGAGCTGAAGGTGTTCAAATGGGCACAAGATTTATAGCAAGTAAAGAAGCTGATATTCACGAGAATTTTAAGCAATTAATAATTAAATCTGGAATACGTGATACAGTTGTTACTGGTGCTTCTTTGGGTCATTCAGCTAGAGTAATAAAAACAAAATTTGCAAAGAAAGTAAAGAATTTAGAAGTTTCTAGCCCTGAAGAAGCTGAAAATATTTTAGTTGGAAGTTTGAGAAAAGCAGTTTTAGATGGTAATTTAGATGAAGGTTCCTTTATGGCTGGTCAAACCACTGGTTTAATAAATGAGATAAAATCAGTAAAAGAAATAATAAAAGATATATTAAATGAATTTAATGATGTTATAAAAAATTTAAGGGAGAGACATTTGTGAAACATAAAGATTTAGCAATGATTGCATTGTTTGTTACTTTAACAATTGTTGGAGCACAGATTTCTATACCAATTGCAACAGTTCCAATTACTTTGCAAGTTTTGATGATATTTTTAACAGGTTATTTTTTGAGACCGTATCATGCATTTCTAGCTCAAGCAATTTATTTGCTTTTAGGAATCCTAGGTTTACCAGTATTTTCAGGATTTTCTGGAGGTTTTGCTAGTATTTTAGGACCTACGGGTGGGTATCTAATTTCTTTTCCAATTGCGGCATTAGTAGTTTCTTTTTCAAAAAAAGATTATTTTTCAATGTTCATTTATGGAATTCTTGGGATTTGTATTATTTATTTTTTTGGTGTCTTAGTTTTGACATATCACTTAAAGGATTTTACAAAAGCAATTATGATTGGCTTAGTACCCTTTATTGGAATTGATTTTGTGAAGATGTTTTTAGCTATAATAATTGCAAAAAGAGTTTTAAAGGTGGTGGAAGTATGAGAGCGTTTCTCTTTCCGGGTCAAGGTTCTCAATATTCTGGAATGGCTAATGATTTTTCAATATATCCAGATTGGGAAAAATATAGTGAAAAAGCACAAAAAATCTTAAATTTAGATTTGATAAATATTATGAATGGTAATGAAGAAATTTTAAAATTAACTGAAAATGCTCAACCGGCTATATTTTTAGCTAGTTATGTAGCTTTTAAATATTTAGAAAGTAATGGAATCACTCCAGATATAATTGCAGGACATAGTTTGGGTGAGTATACTGCTTTTGCTGCAGCGGGTGTATATGATTTTGATACGGGAATATATTTAGTCAGAAAAAGAGGTGAATATATTTCTGAAGCAATTGAACCTGGTAAAGGTAGTATGGCAGCTGTGTTAAAAATGAAACCTGAAGAGGTGGAAAAAATGGTATCTAAATACGAAGGTTTATATGTAGCAAATTATAATTCCTCAACACAAACAGTAATAAGTGGTTTAAAATCTTCAATTTTAAGGTTTATTGATGAATGTAAAAGGAAAGGTATTAGAGCAACTGAATTAGTTGTTTCCGGACCTTTTCACACACCATATTTGGAAAGTGCTAAGGAAAAAATGTATGCTGAAGTTGAGCATATAAAATTTAAAGTGCCTAGAATTCCAATAGTATTGAATAGTACAGGAAAAGAAACTAAAGATCCTATGGAATTAAAACATTATTTACTTGAACAAATTTCTGGGCCAGTTTATTGGTATCAGTCAATCAAAAGAATGGTTGATTTAGGTGTAACGAGTTTTGTTGAAGTTGGTCCTAAAAATGTGCTTTCAAATATGTTAAAAAGAGAAGGCTTAAATATACAACATTTTACACGTTTTCAAGTAGAAAAGGTAATTTAAATTTAATTTATATTCTCAAATTCACCACCCTTCTAAGGGTGGTTTTTTAATTTTTAGATAAGTTTGTTCTTAATTTTCCTTATTTCTATTGATTAAATTTCCAAATTATGGTAAAAGTTAATTGAAAAAGAAATTTTAATGTAAGAGGTGGTATTATAAAATTATTGGATATTACAGTAATTAGTTTTATTTTTTCTTCTGTAATTGGAAATATATTTTATTTTATCAACATCACAATTTCAGATATTTTTATAAGTTTATCTGTGATTTTATTTAACTTACTAATTTTTTTGTATTCATTTTATCTGAAAAAATTGAAAATTGCTAATTTATATTCAATTTTCTTTGCAATTTTGATAATAAATTTGTTTTCTTTGCTTCCACTTTACTTGACAAATTCTTATTTAACCTGGGCTTTAGCACAAATTTTTTCTTTTGTTTTAACTTTGTTTTATTTAAGATTATTAATAATAATTATTGGTTCAAAAAAGTCAATTTTAAAAATGCTTTTGTTTTCATTATTAACCTTAGGTATATATTCGTTATACTTTTTTTATTCTCTAACTCAAGAATTTAAAAATTATTATGTTAGTAAAAAAGGTGGAAAATGAAGATAGAAAGGGAAAAAAAATATGTAATTCCTGATAGTTTTGCTGAAAAATTAAAAAAAGTTAGTTTATTGAAAATTGGAGTAATCCAATGGTATATAGATGATCAAAAATTTATAGATGATGACAGATTAAAGAGATATAAAAAATATAGATTACGTTTAGTTATTGATAATAAATTCAACGAAAACTGGGTTATAGCCATTAAAAGAGATTTAGGAGATTTTAAAAGAGAAGAAATCGAGTTTGGGATAGAAAAATCAAAGGTCAAAATTTCAAAATTAAAAAATTTCAAATTAACTGCGAAAATAAGATATTTTTTAACAAAACCTCATTCTGATCCTGAAATAGTCTTAGATGAATTTCTAAATACTTGTAATGTAAATTTTGATGTAAATTTTCTGGTAGAAGTAGAAACTGAAAAAATTTTTGAAAAAATTGAAAAAGAATATGGTTTGAGAAATTTTGAAGTTGTAGATTTTAGCATGTATACAAATGAAAAATTAGCAAAAAGATTTAATATTGAATCAAAAGACTTAATAAGATGTGTTTATGAAGAACTTATTAAAAAATAATGGGAATAACAGAAAAACTGCTAGATATTTTTTGTTATTAAGATTTTTCGTATATATGCTATTATATAAGTATAAAAGTTGTCATTTCTAACTTTACAAATTAAATTACGAAATTAATCAAAAGATTTATATATAAGGAGGAGTTTAAATGAAAAAAATTGCCGTTATGACTAGTGGAGGAGATGCTCCTGGAATGAACGCTGCAATAAGGGCAGTTGTTAGATATGCAGTAAATAATGATATGAAAGTTTTAGGTATTAGAAGAGGTTATGCAGGTCTTTTAGATGAAGATTTTATTGAAATGGATTTTGCGTCAGTTGGAGGAATCATGGAAAAGGGAGGTACTATTTTAAGAAGTAGTAGATGCCCTGAATTTGTTAGAAAAGAGACTCGTGCAGAAGCAGCAAAAATTTTAGTAAAACATGGTGTTGAAGGACTGGTAGTCATCGGAGGTGAAGGGAGTTTACATGGTGCAATGTTTTTAGAGGAAGAACAAAAAGTTCCCGTGGTTGGAATTCCTGGGACCATTGATAATGATATTGCCTTAACTGACATGAGCATTGGAGTAGACACATGTTTGAATACAGTAGTTGATGCAATTCAAAAACTTAAAGATACAGCTTCATCTCATGAAAGGGCATTTATTGTTGAAGTTATGGGACGTTCTTCTGGGTACATTGCTACCGTTTCCGGTTTAGTTACTGGTGCTGAAGCAATTGTAATACCTGAAATTCCAGTTAATTATGAGGCTCTGGGGAATAAAATTTTAAGAGAAAGAGAAAGAGGAAAAATAAATTGTATTGTGGTTGTAGCTGAGGGTGCAGCAAGTGCGTATACTGTTGCAAGACATCTTGAACATAGAATCGGATATGAGACAAGAATAACTATTTTAGGTCATATACAAAGAGGAGGTTCTCCTACAGCATTTGATAGACTTTTAGCTTCTCGTATGGGGGTTGCTGCTGTTGAATTTTTGAAAAGAGGAACTAGTTATGTAATGACATCTCTTCAAGGAGGAAAGATTGTCCCAGCAAAACTTGATGAAGTTTTAAAGCAAAAAAAGTCTTTAAATATGGAGTTAGTTGAATTAACTTCACTTCTATCATGATTATAAAAAACGCATATATTTGGACAAATAGCAAATTTATCAAAAAAGATTTATATGTTGAAAAAGGCGAATTTGTAAATGAGCCTCCAATAAATTCAAAAACAATAAACCTGGAAGAAAAATACATACTTCCAGGTTTCTCTGATTCTCATGCTCATGTATTAGGAGTAGGTATAAAGTGTATGTCTATAAATTTAGAGCAGTTCTCTTTTGAACCTTTGTTTAATGCTAAGGATGAAATAGTTTTGGGAAGAGGTTGGGAAGAAATTCCAGAAAATATACACATTTTAGATGAAATACAAAAACCTATAATTTTAATTAGAAAATGTGGGCATGTAGCATGGCTCAACGAAACAGCTCAAAAATACTTAAAATTTAAGGATCATCTGATTTATGAACAAGAAATTGAAAGGATTTGGACTTTACTTCCTAATGATTTTTACATAAAAGCATTTAAAAAAGGTGAAGAAGAATTTCTTAAGTATGGAATTACGAGTGTTCATTCTGACGATTTTCATGGAATTAATTTTGAAGTTCTGCAGAATCTTCTTAGAGAAAGTAAATTGAGAATATTTGAAAAGCTAAATACTGCAGAACCTTGGATTTATAACTTTGGAAATTACGGAATAAGTAAAATTTTTGGAATTAAATTATTTGCAGATGGTTCTTTGGGCGGGGGAACTGCTTATTTGTCAAGGCCATATAAGAGTACCAATACGTATGGTAAATTTGTCCTTCCAAAAAACTTTTCAGAAATTGTTAATTTTGCCAATAAAAATAACTTGCAAGTTTGTGTGCATACAATAGGGGATGAAGCTTTAACAAGGGTGTTAGATTTATTTGAAAGAAATTTTGGTCATAGAATAATACACGCACAATTAGTTAAAAAGTCTGATTTTCCTAGACTTAAAAATTTTGTATTTTCTATTCAACCCCATTTTGCTATAGAAGACAAAGAAATTATTAAAAATGTTTTTTTGAAAAATGTATTGTTTTATCCTTTTAAGAAAATGCATGATGAGGGAATTAAAATTTCTTTTTCAAGTGATGCACCAGTATCGCCACATAATCCGCATTATGTCATAAAAAATGCTTTACAAATTGGTTTTTCTTTTCAAGATTCAATTAAATTATATACAGAAGCCTCTGGAGAAATAATAAATGAAAAAATTGGAAAATTAGAACCAGGATACAAGGCAGATTTTGTTGTATACAATAACAAAAATCTTACATCAATTCATTCGGTTTTTGTAAATGGTGAAAAAGTTTATACTTCATTGGTTTGAAGATTTTTTATTCTAAAACCGAATGATTTTCCTATTTCTCTACCAAGATTTGTTATCATCCCCTTTACACAGTTTATACAAGCTGTATCTCTTTCAAACAAACAGATTTTATTTGGATATAATGTGTAATTAGGTCTATAAGGATTTGGTGTCAGGTTAGGCATTATGACGTTTGCACCACATTTTAAAGCTATTTGTCTTCCAAAAGGATGAATACTACCCATGGCAGTTGTTGCTGGAATATTTGCAGTAGGAATTAAAATTCTGGATAGAGCTATCATTTTTAGTGTAGTGTTTAAATTTCCTCCTTTTTCTTTCCTTAATGGTGTTTCTGGATTAGGAATAAAAGGTCCAATACCAATCATGTCAGAGTCAATTTCTCTTAGAAAAATTAGATCTTTGGCAAGTTCATAAGGTCCTTGTCCAGGAAGTCCTACCATACAACCCCCACCAATTTCATATCCTAGCTCTTTAAGTTTAAGTAGATGACTTTTTCTGTTTTCAAAAGTGTCACTTGGATGAAGTTTTTTGTATAAATTTGGATCTGCTGTTTCGTGCCTCATTAAGTATCTATCTGCGCCTGCATTTTTCCATATTTTGTATTCCTCAAAATTTCTTTCTCCAATACTTAAGGTAACTGCCAAATTCATTTTTTTAATTTCGATTATTAAGTTTTCAATAATTTCAGTATTATAATACGGGTCTTCACCGGATTGTAACACCACTGTTTTAATATTTTTTTCCGCTATCAATCTTACACGTTTTAATATTTCTTCAGGATTCATTCGATATCTTTTTATATTTTTGTTTTGTCTTCTTAATCCACAATACAGACAATCCATTTTACAAAAATTTGAAAATTCGATGATTGCCCTAATATGAACTTCATTTCCAACATATTTTTCTCTAACTTCATCAGCTATTTCGAAAATTTTTTTATCGAATTTATTGGTTGATAAAAGAAAAATTAGTTCTTCTAAAGTAACAGAATCTCTTTTGTATTTTAACTTATTTAAAAGTTTCGACAATTTTAATCACCTCATTTAGTGTTTCTTGAAAGTTATTATCAATTGAATTCACATTTTCGGCAAAAATGATAAAGTTTTCATTTTCCCAAAGAATTTTAGGAGATGTAAAAAATTCCTTTCCGGCCTTTAAGTTTTTGATAAAAGAAATTCTTTTTCCAATTTTTTGAGCTATCCAAATTTTGCAATTGTACTTTTCAGCTATTTGCTCTAAGAGGTTTTTCAGAGTTTTAAAATCTGACATCTCTTTCACCTATATCAATTTTTTTTATACCTTCAAAAATAGCTGATTTTTGTGGTTCAGGAATTTTTTCCAATTCTTTTTCAATTATGACTTTACCTAAATTTTTAGTTTTTGATGTTGCGTAATCATTCAAATATTCATTCAATGTAAATAAAGCATTGGGTGTACAGAATCTTTTTACAAAACCTGGGATCGCAAATTCCATAAAATGTTCTCCAGTTCTTCCAGCACGATAACAAGCAGTACAGAACGAAGGAATATAGTTTTCTTTAAGAAGTTCATAAATTACTTCGTCTAAAGTTCTAGTATCACCCAATATGAATTGGCTTTTTTTAATTATTTCTGGATCAGTTTCAGAATATGAACCAACTCCTATACTTGACCCTGCATCTATTTGTGAAACTCCGAGTTTAAGTACTTCTCTTCTTAAATTTACTGGTTCTCTTGCAGTTAGTATCAAACCAGTATATGGTACAGAAAGTCTTAACACTGCAACAAGTTTTTTAAAATCTTCATCATTAACTTGGTAAGGCGGTATTTGAGTAATAGGAGTTCCAACAGCAGGTTCAATTCTTGGAAAAGAGATAGTATGGGGACCAACTCCAAATCTTTCTTCAAGATGAATGGTATGATAGATTAAACCCATTACTTCAAATTTCCAATTGTATAAACCAAATAATGCTCCTATACCTACATCATCAATTCCAGCAATCATAGCTCTGTCTAAGCCATATAGTCTCCAAGCAAAATTTGATTTTGGGCCTTTTGGATGCATTTTTCGGTATGTAGGCAGGTGATAAGTTTCTTGGAAAATTTGAAAAGTACCAATTCCAACGCTTTTAATTATTTTGTATCCTTCTACAGTTTGGGGAGCAGCATTTACGTTGACTCTGCGTATTTCCCCATTACCGAGTTTTGTATTGTAAATTAAATCAATTGTTTTAGCAATAAATTCAGGTGAATATTTTGGATGTTCTCCAAATACTACGATTAATCTTTTGTGACCTTTAGAAACTAATGCTTTTACTTCGTTTTTTAATTCCTCAGAATTTAGAGTTTTCCTTATAACATACTTATTTGAAATTCTAAAACCACAATATTCACAATCATTAATGCATTCGTTACCAATATAAAGTGGTGCAAAAAGAACTATTCTATTACCATATACTTTTTCTTTTAATAATCTTGCAGCTTCAAAAATTTCATCCCATTGTTCTTTACTGTTAACATTTAAAAGAGTTGCTACTTCGTTGGGTTCAAGCCTTTGCTTTGCTATAGATTTTTGAAGGATATCTCTAACTTTATTCTTATCTGGATTCTTGTTTTTTTCCAATAGTTTGAAAATATTTTCTTCGTCTATAAAAGTTTTTTCATCCTCTTTTTCTTTTATAAAAATATACATATTTTCACCTCTTTAATTTAGTGGTATACTTTTTACTTTTACGTTTTTAATTTGTCCAAGCTTACCAGTAAAACTTCCTAAAATATCATTATTTGCTTTAAAAATAACAAATATTATTGCCATATTTTCAGAGTCTAAAGGATATCCTACTCTTAATTTGATGTATTTTGCATACATATGAAGTAATTCGTTAACCTTGTCGTATGCAGAGTTTCTATCTCTTACAATAATATCAACTGAATAATATCTTTCCATAAAAATTCCCCCTTCCTCTTTAACACCAAGGAAGGGGGAATAAATTTGTTCCGTTAACTTTTCCCCTTTCCTTGGTGTCAGGATTTAATCCCTTCACCTCAGAAAGTCCTATCTAATTTTAAAAGTGATTATGCTTTATAAAATATTAGTTTGATAACACTTTGCTTTTGTTTTTTGATCTGTCAGTGTAGTAAGTATGGAGTAATTCGTGAGCAATATGGCTATAAGGATGTTCAAGAAATTCAGCATAAAGCTTTTGAACATCTGGATTTTCATGTGATCTTCTTAAGGTGCTTCTTTCGTCTATAGTGTAAATAGCGTTGGCTCTTTTTTGGAGAATATCAGGATCAAGACTCTTGGGTTGACCTCCGCCACCTATACATCCCCCTAAACAAGCCATAATTTCTATGAAATCATAATACCTTCGACCATCTCTAATATCATCAAGTAATTTTTTGACATTTCCAGTACCGTGTGCAATAGCTACTTTAAATTTTTTTCCTTTAATTTCAATTTCAGCTTCTCTTATCCCTTCAAGTCCTCTAACTGCATTAAATTCAAGTTTCGGTAATTTTTCTTCGGTTAAGATTTCATAAGCGGTTCTAAGTGCCGCTTCCATAACACCACCTGTCACACCAAATATAGCTCCTGCACCCGTTGAAACACCAAGTGGACTGTCAAACTCTTCGTCAGGCAACCCTGCAAAATTAATTTCTTTGAATTTAATTAATTTAGCTAATTCTCTAGTTGTAATTACATAATCTGTTACCTTTATTTCTCTTCCATCTTCAAGTTTGATCTTTTGCTGAGGTCTTGTAATTTCATCTTTCTTGGCTGTACAAGGCATAATTGAAACCATTATAATATCTTCTGGATCAACTCCAATTTTCTTTGCAAAATATGTTTTTACAAGAGAGCTCATCATCTGTTGAGGTGATTTTGCAGATGAAGCATTTTTAATAAATTCTGGGTACTGTTTTTCAAGTAAATTAATCCAACCAGGGCAACAACTGGTAAACATTGGGAATGGGCCGCCTTCTTTTAATCTATTAATAAGTTCAGTTCCTTCCTCCATTATAGTAAGGTCAGCTGCAAAATTAGTATCAAAAACATAATCAAAACCTAACTTTCTTATTGCAGCTACCATTTTTCCAGTGCTTATTGAGCCTGATTCCATTCCAAATTCTTCTCCGATAGCAACTCTAACAGAAGGAGCAGTTTGTGCAACAAGAATTTTTTCTTTTTTATCTAAGATTCTTAAGACTTTTTTCCAATCTGGAGTTTCATAAATTGCGCCGACTGGGCAAAGGTATGAACATTGTCCGCATGAAATACAATCTGTTTCATAGACGGGTTTATCAAATGCTGTTTGAGGAATAGTTTTGAAACCTCTTTCAATCATTGAATAGATACTCATTCCTTGAATTTCATTACATACTCTAACACATCGTTGGCATTTTATACATCTAGAAAGATCCCTTTGAATAGAAGGGCTACTATCATCAAAAACTTCAATTAGATCAGAGGGTGGAAGCAATGGTTTAACATCATATATATGAACAAGATTTTTAAGTTCACATCTTTGATCTGCTTCACAATACATACAATCATTTGGATGATTTGCCATTATAAGTGATAGATTAAACTTTATAGCATTAGTTACTCTTTCAGAATTCGTTTTAATTTTCATTCCATCTGAAACCTTTGTTGTACAAGCAGGTTGAAGAGTTTTTGCACCTTCAATTTCAACAACACATATTCTACATGCTCCAATTGGTTCAAGTTCAGGATGATGACAAAGAGTTGGAATTTTGAATCCGACTTTTTCTGCTGCTTCTAATACAGTGATATTTTCTGGGACTTCATATTCTTTGCCATTTATAAGGATTTTTACCATCGTATCCCTCCTCTATAATCAAAATATTTTTTTCACATTATAATTGAAAAATTCAATTAAAAAAATGTTTTATTAAGCAAAACTCGCCCATTTTCATGTAAATTATATCACAAAGTTGATAAAAAATAAAATAGCACTTGAAGTGAATTTAAAAATAAAATTCAATTAATTATAGATAAAATAAAATATTAGAGAATAAAAGAAAAATTAAAAAATATTTTCTAATAAAAATGCCCAAATTGGAATCGTTATTACTGAAAGTAAAGTAGTAGTAAAAACTGTAAAGCTTATTAAAGATGTGTTTCCATTCAAAGCATCAATTAAAAGAACACTATTTACTGCAGTTGGCATAGAGCTTTCCAAAACAAAAACTTTCGATAATTCTGAATCCATATTGTAAATGAAAATAAAAACAAGTGAAAATACTGGAACGATTACTAACCTTAGTACAGTACTGTATAAAGCATCTTTTAGTGAGGATTTTTCAAATTTAATGCGAGATAAAGATAGCCCAACAAATAAAAGTAAAAAAGGAATTGCTGAATTTTTAATCATTAAAACTGTTTCAAATAATGGTTTGGGTAGCATTTTATAACTAATCCCATTTATACCAAGAATGTAAGCAGCTAAAATTGTATAAATATAAGGTAATTTTAAAACGTTTTTTACATTAACTTTTTCTCCAATGAATATTGGTAAAAATATAGAAGCAACTATCGTGTTTAATGCGGCATATATTACACCATATGACATTGCTTTTTCTCCCCAGAGAGAAAAAAGAATTGGATAGCCCAAGTATCCAGAATTAACGTATGTCCCAGATGTAAGTATTACATCTCTATTAGTTTTCGAAAACCTTGAGAATAAAAATGAAATTAAGAAAACTAACAACACGCCAATTCCATAATCTTTTAGGTTAATAAGTGATGGTGGATAATCATTGATAAAAGTAAAAGCAACAGTTGTGGCCAATAACCACAAAGAAATTTTTGAAACTATTTTAATATCAAATGGAAAGATTCTTCCAAATATATAACCAATTAATATTAATAAAAATGGTGGAAGAATATTTGTAAAACTTTCAATCATTATTTTCAGAGCTCCATATGGTTAAATTTTTATCTTTGATTTCTTTAATTTCTTTGGGTATTTCTAAGTTTCCTCTTTGAAAAATTTCTAAGATTAGATCTTTTGGAAGCGAGGTTTCAAACCAAATTTCTTCAATTGTTATTTTTTCAAATCCACGTTCTACGAAATTTTTCAGAACATTTGAAATAGCTTTTTCGTATCTTTCCCAATTAAGTTCATATTTTTTAAATTTCTTTTCCTCCATTATTTGAGACCTCCTTTAATAATTTTTTATATGCTTCTGCGGCGGCTTTTTTTTCGGCTTCTTTTTTTGAACAGCCTTCACCTTCTCCGTAAACTTTATTATTAACAATTACTTTGGCTTTAAAATTTTCCCCTTCAGTTGATATTTGATAGTTAGGCAGTGACTTATAAACTTCTTGTGTTAGTTCTTGAAGCTTAGTTTTATAATCGAATATTTTATTTCCTTTAAGATATAAGGTAATATAATTTTCAAGTAATGGATCAAAAATCTGAGAGACAAGTTTTAAATTCTTTTTCGAATCAATAAATACAGCTGCAACTAAAGCTTCAAAAACATCGGCTAAAATAGATTTTTTATTTCTGCCACCGCTTGCTTCTTCTCCTTTTCCAAATAAGATAAAACTTCCCAAATCAAGTTTTTTTGCAATTTCTGAAAGTATATCTTCGCTAGCTACAGCAGCTTTTATCTGAGCCATAGTACCTTCGGATAAATTATTGTAATTTTCATATAATCTCGTACATACAAGGAGTTCTACTACGGCATCACCTAAAAATTCTAATCTTTCATACGATTGTACTTTATTATTCTTTCTTTTTTGTTCATTTACATATGAAGTATGACTTAAAGCAGTGAGCAAAAGTTTTTTTGAATTAAATTCATATCCAATGATTTTTTCAAGATTTTTGATTCTTCCTGAAAATCTTTCCATTCTTCCACCCCAACAACATGTATAGTACGTAATTTGTTATTTTTTGATTCTTTCCATTTTATTTTTATGGGAACGGCAAATTCAGGTTGTAATTTTCCATAATGTATCCAAAATTTTGATTGTTCTACTCTATAAATGGATGGATTGGCAATTACGTGAAGTATAAGTGGTTTGTTCGCAATGATAACTTCATCAATTACATCAATTTTACTGATTTTCTGAGCTATTTCTTCAATATTTTCAATCAGCGGTTTAACATTTATTATTGCAATATTTTTAGATAAGGGACCAATAATTTTTACATTTGCAATTTCCATATTCTTTGGCAAATATTTAAGTAAAATTTCATTTGAAAGCGAAACAGCTTTTCCATGAAAGTCAAGATTGGTCATGATTTTGAGTAAATGTTTTAATTTACAACCTTCTCTTTCAGAATGTTCTCCAATTCTTTCCAATTGAAAGGAATAATATTCTAAAATTTTTCTAATTGTTTGTTTATCTAAGTCTCCAAGAGGAGCGTACATTCCGTTGAATAATTTTAAACCAGTTTTCCCCCAACTGTCACTGGAATTAGAACCAGTAATTACTAGGCGATCTTTTGCGTATTGTTTTACAGAGTCCATTTTAACTGTTTTTGTACACATATTGCAAGAGGGACCATATTTCCAAATTTCCTTTTGTTTTAAACTTTCAACAAAAGTAAGTTTAAGCCCCATTTTTTTAGCAGCATTTTTAACTATTTCAATACTTCTGTTATACGTAAATGGTCCATATAGTATGTTAACAAGTTCTATGTTCTTAGATCCTAAGGCGTCCTTTGTAAGTAAACTTGCAACAGTGCTATCTAATCCACCAGAAAAGGCAATAACTACTGAATTATTACCAAAGTTATTAACAGTTTTTCGAATTTCACTAGTTAAATTATTAATTATTTTCTCAATTTCCACTGTTTTCCTCCCATTCTAGCTCATGAATACTGAATATTTTTTTCTTTTCAACTTCATTAGAAATAATTATATAATCATTTTCAATTTTTTCAATTATATAATTTTCGTTTTTATAACGTATAAGCTCACCTTCTTTAATAATAAGATTCTTTTTCCATACTTTTGTTAGGGTATGTGGAGCTTTTCTATATTTTAAATAATATGAATTAAAACGTTTTAGAAAAAGTTTAAGGAAACCTGAAATATGTAAATTTTTTTGCAAAATTTTACTGAGTGATATTGCTTTATTTTTTAATTCATCTGGTATTTCGTTATTTATATTTATTCCAATGCCTATAACCAGAGCTATAGGCTTGGAATTTTCGTATATTCCTTCAGTTAGAATTCCGGCTAGTTTTTTTCCGTTAACAAAAATATCATTTGGCCATTTAATTTGAGCATTTATTTTATATTTTTTTAAAACTTTTATTAAAGTAACAGAAGACAGTTTAGTGAAAAAAAAAGCAGATTTCAGATTTTTAGGTTTTATAAAAATTGAAAACCATAACCCTCCTTTTGGAGAAATCCATGATCTTCCTTTTCTTCCTTTACCAGCAGTTTGTTCAATTGCAACTACTACAGTTCCATTATTTAGTTGTTGATAGTTTTTCTTTATATATTCATTGGTACTGTCTATTTTTTCAAAAATCAGAACTTTATCGCCTATCAATTAAAAACCTCCAGATACTTTTTTTGTAAAACAGGAAAATTACTAAAAAATAGACCGAAATTGCAATTAAAATTTGAAAAAGAAACCAAAATTCACTTTGGGAAAAATTTGTGAGAATTATTGATAATAACATAATGAAAGAAGAAAAAACTATTTTGAAAAAATCTAATAATGGGAAAATCTTAATTTTTGATAATAAGTATGCAAAGCCTATTATTCCTGAAATGCTGGTGGCTAAAGCTACACCGATTGGACCGTATTTCAAACCTAAAATTATATCCAAAACAATATTTGAGGTAGAAACAATAAGTGTAGCATAAAAAGGTATCTTCATATTTTTCATTGCATGAAAACTTCTAGAAATGGTTGAATACATTGCATAAAAAGGAAGTCCAATAGAATAACCGATTAAGACGATTGTAGTAATTTTTGTATCATTTGACGTGAATTCACCATGTTCATAAAAAAACTTAATAATAGGTTGAGAAAGAAAAATTAGACCAAGTGAAGATGGAATTGTTAATAACATTGTAGAAGTTAATGCATCTTTTAAATGTTTAGAAAATTTGTTTCTATCGTTTGAAATTTTTGACAAAATAACAGTTGAAACAGATACAGCAAAAAGTCCGTAAGGCAATAGGTAAAATCTTGATGCATATTGTAGATATGAAATTCCGCCTTGACCAAAGTATGAAACAACATTCATATCGACAATAGTATTAAATTGTGAGATGGTCATTGCAGCAAACGCTGGAGCAAATAATTTTAGAAAACTTGGGAAATATGAAAGAGTAAAATAATATTTATGTTTAAATATTTTTTTTGAGAGAGATAAAAACATAAAAATACTTCCGATTAAAAAACCAAAAGCTGGGCCGAATATCCCATATTTTTTTGAAAGGTAAATTCCAAAAATTATAGAAATATTTGAAATTGCAGGTGTTAGAGCTGGCCAGAAAAACTTTTGTTTTGAATTATAAATTGAATAAGAAATAGCCCATAAAAATATGAAATAAATAGATGGAGCGGTAATTTTTACAAGTTTGTGTGTTAAATTTTTTGTTTCAATTGGTGCTCCTGAACCAAATAATACAATAACTATATTTGGATAAATGTAAACAATTAATAAAATTGCAAAAATAATCAATGAAAAACCATTTATTATGGAAGATAGAAATTTATCTCGCTTTTCAACTTCGTTTATTTCTGAGTATAATGGAACAAAAGCTGAAGACATGGCTCCTTCGGCAAAGACTTTTCTTAGGAAGAATGGGAACATTATAGCAATAAAATAAGCATCTAATGTGAAAGATGCTCCAAAGAATTTAGCGAATAAGACATCTCTGAATAAACCTAATATTCTTGAAAAAAAAGTAGCCAGTGAGAAAAATATACTATTAAATAGAATATTCATTCAATCACCTTTAATTATTTTGTCGAAATAATTATACCATTAAATACTAACAATTCCAGATTAAATATGGTAAAATAAAATCAGATAATTTTTTATGGAGGTGTTGAGGGTGATAGTTTTATATTCAGCACTAGTTATGGGAATTTTAGGGTTTGGTTTTGGGATTTTTTTGGCTTTTAGCAATGAAAAATTTAAAGTTGAGGCTGATCCTAGAGTAGAAATGATTTTGGAAGTACTCCCAGGTATAAACTGTGGTGCTTGTGGTTATCCTGGTTGTGAGGGGTATGCTAACGCTATTGTTAAGAAGGGTGATGATATTGATAAATGCTTACCTGGTAAGAAATCAGGTGTAAAGGATAAAATAAAAGAGATTTTGGAAAATTATAAAAAACAATGACAAAAGCTGAAATAGTAGTTTTGGCTCGAAATGGTTTTAATATAAAACAAATTGAAAATATATCTGCAGGAGAAGTTAAAGAAATTTTTAACGATTCTATAAATAAGAGTAATTTAAAAAGAATTAATGAAGGTTTAGAAAAAAAGAAATACAAAGTCTTGACTTATTGGGATAAAGATTACCCCATTTATTTGAAAAATATTTGGAATCCTCCTCTCTTCCTTTTTTATAAAGGGAATTTTTCTTTGTTACAAAATAAATCTTTAGCCGTTGTGGGTTCCAGAAAAATTACAGAATATGGGAAAAGAGCAACAGAATATTTTGTTTCAACTTTAAAAAAGCATTTTGTTATTATAAGCGGGATGGCATTGGGCGTGGATTCTGTTGCTCATTGGAATTCATTAGGTAGTACGATTGCCGTTTTAGGATCTGGTGTAGATTTTTGTTATCCTAAAAGTAATAGAGTTTTATATAAGAAAATTTTAGATACCGGATGTATTATCAGTGAGTATTTTCCATGGGAAAGCCCTAAAAAAGAGTATTTTCCAATGAGAAATAGAATTATCGCAGGATTATCGGAAGGTGTTTTAATAGTCGAAGGGAAAATTAAAAGTGGTACTATGATTACAGCTAAGTATTCAGTAGAATTTGGTAAAGATGTTTTTGCAGTGCCTGGAGGAATTTTTAATGAAAATTCCGAAGGGCCTAATTTTCTTATTAAAAATGGTGCAATTCCAGTTACAACTCCAGATGATATTATTTATTATTATTTTTAACTTGAAAGGGGTTTAAAATCATGGAAGTAGTAAAAAATATACAAGAAATGAAAAAAATTTCTAACAATTTAATAGAAAATAAAAAAACAATTGGGTTTGTCCCAACTATGGGATATTTGCATGAAGGCCATTTATCACTAGTGAGAAAGGCAAGAGAAAATAATGATATTGTTGTGGTAAGTATTTTTGTTAACCCAACTCAATTTGGACCAAATGAAGATTATAATTCGTATCCTAGAGATTTGGATAGAGATTTAGAATTATTAAAAAATTTAAATGTTGACTATGTTTTTACACCCGAGGTTAGTGATATGTATCCAGAAGATTTTTCAACCTTTGTTGAGGAGACACAACTTTCAAAGTTTTTATGTGGAAGATCAAGACCCGGACATTTTCGAGGCGTTTGTACCGTGGTAACAAAATTATTTAATATCGTAAGACCAACAAGAGCTTACTTTGGTCAGAAAGATGCCCAGCAATTTAGAGTATTACGGAGAATGGTAAGGGATTTAAATATGGATGTTGAAATGATAGAACTACCAATTGCTAGGGAAAAAGATGGACTTGCTTTATCATCGCGCAATACTTATTTAACCCCAGAAGAAAGAAAAGAAGCCACAAGATTATATAAATCATTATTGAAAGCTAAAGAACTGGTAGAATCTGGAATTAAAGATACTCAAATAATTAAATCTGAGATGAAAAAAATACTTGATCAACCATTGCTTAAAATAGATTACATTGAAATAGTAGATGAGAAAACTTTGGAACCTGTTAATAAGGTTGAAAATAAGGTAATAGTAGCATTAGCAGTCTATGTTGGAAAAGCAAGGCTTATTGACAATATAATTCTATAACGGAGGGATATAATTGATTTATCAACTTGTATATGGAACACCTGATGTAGATAGTGAATCAGTGATAAATAAAAGAAAAGTTGCAGTTTTGAAACCTTTTAATGATGAATTTTACAAAATAGATGGAATTTTTGAAGATGTAGAAATAACAAACAATTCCGAGGAACTAGTTGTAAAAAGAAAAGTTTTAGAAAAAGGAATGGCATTTGGGTTTGGTGATAAAGTAGGTAGTTTTAATAGATGGGGTAAAAAGTACGTTTTCTGGAATACCGATAATTACACTCACCATCCAGATGCAGATCCTTTGTATAAAAGTTTTCCTTTTTATATTTTTATTGCTAAAAATTTTAAATATGGTGTTTTTACAGATTACCCAGGTTTTCTTGAAATAGATTTAGATAGTGAAGGAAAACAAGAAGTAGTATTTAAAATTAAAGGAACAGGTTTTATACAATATATAATTATAGGAAAAACAATAAAAGATATATTGAAACAGTATCTTTATTTAACTGGTAAAAATACCGCTTTTCCTAAGTGGGCATTTGGTTATCAACAAAGTAGGTGGAGTTATTTTACTGAAAAACAAGTTTTGGAAGTAGCCAATAGTTTTAGAAAGAAAAAGATACCATGTGATGTAATATATTTAGATATTGATTATATGGATAGCTATAAAGTTTTTACTTGGGATAAGAAGAATTTTAAAAATCATAAAAAAATGATACAAAAATTGCATGATAAAGGTTTTAAGATTTCTGCTATCATTGATCCAGGGATAAAAGTTGAAAAAAATTACAAAGTCTTTGAAGAAGGCAAAAATAGATATTTTTTAAAAGAACCTAACGGAGAAGATTTTGAAGGTGCTGTTTGGCCCGGTAGGGTTAGATTTCCAGATTTTAGAGCTAGAAAGGTTAGAAAATGGTGGAGTAAAAAGATAAAAGATTTGCATTCAGAAGGGATTGATGGCTTTTGGAATGATATGAATGAAATATCAATTTTTGCAACTGAAAAAGATATAAAAGAAATAAAAGATTTAGTTAATAATATCAAGTTAGAAGATGGTATTGATTTAGCTATTAAATCTGGAACAATAGGGGAAATTGGAAAACGCGATAGAGGAAATGATATAGTTCATTTAGACGGCACGATTCATTACAAAGTTAAGAATACTTATGGTTTTAATATGATAAGATCGGCGTACGATGGATTTGAAAAAAATGAAAGAAGGATGTTGATCACACGATCAGCATATTCCGGTGTTCAAAGATATGGAGGAGTTTGGACAGGTGATAATCACAGTTGGTGGGAACATATAAGCTTAGAAATGAATAGATTAATGTCTTTGAGTTTGGTTGGAGTTTTTTACAATGGTTGTGATGTTGGTGGATTTAATGGGAATGCTACAGCTGAGTTATTAGTTAGATTTATGCAATTTGGAAGTTTTATTCCAATGTTCAGAAATCATTCAGCATTAGGAACAAAAAATCAGGAACCATGGTCTTTTGGGAAAAAATACGAAGAGTTGATGCGTAAAATAATTGAATATAGATATAGATTGATACCTTATATATATACCGAGTACATGATAGGCGTAATGAAAGACTTTCCACTATTATCTCCATTGTTTTTTAATTTTGAATCTGATGAACGAACTTTTTTAGTTGATGATCAATTTATGTTAGGAAGAAATATTATTGTTTGTCCAGTGTATAAACCAGGCCTAAACAAACGGGTGGTTTATTTACCAAAAAGAGCTTTAGATTTAAACAAAAAAGTTTTTTTAAGCAAAGGTTGGCATGAAGTTGAAGCTCCTTTAGAAGAAATACCTCATTTTTTAGTAGATGGAAGTATAATGCCTACTCAGAAAGTTATGAGTTATGTAGATGAAAAAGAAAGTGATATTACTGCAATTGTTAGCGCTTATAATGATAAGGCAATTGGTTATTATTACGAAGATGATGGTATAAGTAATAATTATAAAAAGGGAATGTATAATTTATACAAAATTGTTTATGAAAAAAATAAAATAGAGGTAAAGAAAATTAGAGAAAACTATTTACATACCAAAAAATTGTGGAATTTTAAAATTTATACAAAGCATCATATAAAAGAAATAAAAATGAAAATATAGAAGAATTTTGGAGGTGTCAATATGAATGTTAAAGAATGGAAAAAAGAAATTTTTGGTAGAGAATGGGCAGTTCAATATGGAAAAGTTGCGAAACAATCAGCAGGATCTATATGGTTGAAATTTGGGGATAGTGTGGTTCTTGCAACAGCAAATATATCTGACAGAGTTGTTGAAGGAATTGATTTTGTTCCATTAACTGTTGAGTATCAGGAAAAATTTTATGCTGCTGGTAAGATACCAGGTGGATTTATTAAAAGGGAAGGAAGGCCCACAGAATCTGGAATTCTTTCTTCAAGATTAATTGACCGACCTATAAGACCATTATTTCCAAAATATTTGAGAAATGACGTCCAATTAATAGTAACTGTTTTATCTGTAGATAATGATTCCCCAGCAGATGTTGCTGGAATTACGGCTGCTTCTTTAGCTCTTAATATTTCTAAAATTCCTTTTGAAGGTATTGTGGCTGGAGTAAGGCTGGGATATGTAGATGGCGAATTTGTTGTTTTTCCAACAGAAGAACAACTTGAAAAAAGTAAGTTAGACATTGTTGTAGCAGGGAGTAAAGATGCAATAACGATGGTTGAAGGAGAAGCAAAAGAAATCAGTGAAGAAGAAATGGTTAATGCATTAATGGTTGCACATGAAGCAATAAAGGAAATTATTAGTTTTGAAGAAGAAATATTAAAGGAGTTTAAAATTGAAAAAATGAAAATTGAAGAACCTATACCAAATGAAATTTTACTTAAAAGGTTTGTAGAACTAATAAATGAAGAAGAACTTCGAAATAGATTGTTAATAAAAGAAAAACTTGAAAGATCCGCAAAATTGAAGGAATATAGAGATGAAATCTTGGAGAAAATATTTGAAAATGCAGATTTTGAAATTGACGATGAAGAATTAAAAATTCAAGAAAATCTTTTAAAAGAATATTTCGATGAAAAATCTAAAGACCTTATGAGAAACATTATAATAAACGAAGGAATTAGAGCAGATGGTAGAAGGCCAGATGAAATAAGACCAATTAGTTGTGAAATAGGTTTATTGCCAAGAACCCATGGTTCTGCTTTGTTTACAAGAGGAGAGACCCAGAGTTTGGGTATTGTAACTTTAGGTGCGCCAATGGAAGAACAAATTGTAGATACATTAACCGAAGAAGGTACCAAAAAGTTTATTTTACACTACAATTTTCCACCATTTTCAGTTGGAGAAGTAAAACCTTTAAGGGGACCAGGAAGAAGAGAAATAGGGCATGGTCATTTAGCAGAAAGGGCTTTAAAAGCTGTTGCACCATCTGAGGATGAATTTCCATATGTTGTAAGGGTTGTATCCGAGATATTAGAATCAAATGGTTCTTCATCCATGGCTACAGTTTGTTCAGGTTCTCTGGCTTTAATGGATGCAGGAGTTCCCATAAAAACTCATGTGGCAGGTGTTGCTATGGGACTTATAATTGAAAATGATAAAGCAGTAATTCTTACAGATATTCAAGGTTTGGAAGATCATTGGGGAGATATGGATTTCAAAGTAGCTGGTACTAGAAAAGGTATAACTGCTTTTCAAATGGATTGTAAAGTTGCTGGCGTAGGTGAGGAACTTTTAAAGAAAGCATTAGAGCAAGCAAGAGTTGCAAGGATGAAAATTCTTGATATTATGTTTGAAACAATTGAAAAACCAAGAGAAAATGTATCCCCATATGCTCCATTGATTGTAAATGTTCAAATAGATCCTTTAAAAGTTGGTGAATTAATTGGTCCAGGTGGTAAAGTAATTAAGTCAATTATAAAAGATTATGATGTTGAAATTTCAATTGACGATACAACAGGTATAGTTTCAGTATACGGAAAAGATCAAGATAAAGTTAATAAAGCAGTTGAACACATAAAAAATATTACTAAAGATATTGAGGTGGGAGAATCATATGATGGTAAAATCATTCGGATTGAACCTTATGGTTTGTTTGTAGAGATTTTACCAGGAAAAGTTGGTCTTGCCCATGTAAGTAAGTTAGGTAGTGACTCGAAATTATTTACTAAAAAGTATAAAATAGGTGATAATATTAAGGTGGTTGTAATAAATATTGATAATAATGGAAGAATTCAATTGAAAAAATCTGATGAAGAATAATATTAAGGAGAGAAATTTTTATGAAATGTTATAAATTTGATGAAGGAATAGAATTGTATTTTTACCCTATTGAAAGTATCAGATCAGTAACAATTGCTTTCAATGTAGGTGTTGGCTCGGTATATGAATCAGAGAAAATATCTGGTATATCCCATTTTATTGAACATCTTTCTTTTAGAGGAACTCAAAAATACGCTATGAAAGAACTTAAGTTGAAGATCGAATCTGTGGGAGGACTTTTAAACGCATGGACTGATAAAGAGAACACTGTTTATTATGCTAAAGTGCCGTCCTTCCATGCTTTTCAAACATTTGATGTTTTAAAAAGCATAGTTTTTGAACCGCTATTTAGAAAGGAAGATTTAGAGTTAGAAAGAGAAATAATTTTTCATGAGTATTTATCTCATCTTGAAGATCCTGTTAGTAATGTATTTGATCTTATGTACACTAATTCGTTAGATGGTCCGCATTCAAAACCTGTTATAGGCAGAGAAGAAACGATAAAAAGTATATCACTAGAACAAATTCAAAAATTTCACGATGAATTTTATACACCTTTGAATATCAAAGTAATTATTGTTGGTTATTTAGATGAGAAGAATTTAAATTTAATTAGAAATGAATTGAGGTTTTTCGGAGGATTTAAAACAACAAAGCATAAATCAAAAGTAAAAACGGGAGTAATAAAAGGTAAAGTTTTAAAAAATAATCAACAGACTCATTTATTATATGTAAAACCAGGTTTTTCATTACAAAGTGAAGAAAGATTTTCAGCTATGGTATTGAATACACTGTTGAGTAGTGGCATGAGTTCGTATCTGTTTAATGAGATTCGTGAAAAATTAGGTTTGGTTTATGATATTTATACAATGAATATGTTTCATAAGGATTGGGGATTGTTTACTTTGTATGCGGCTACATCTGAAGAAAAAGTAGAGGTTTTTCATTCAAAATTGTTTGAAGTTCTATCAGATTTTAAATTAACTGACGATTTGTATGATTATGGTATTAAAAGATTAATAGGAAAACTTGAATTATCAACTGAGAGCACTGCAACATTAACAAATATGATTATTGATTATCTTACAAATGATATTAAACCAATGATGCCATTGGAATTAATTCAAAGAATTAAAAATGTTAGTAAAGAAGAAGTGCAAAAAGTTTATGAAAATTTAATCAGTGGAAAATGGTCTCTTTTCTATGTATCACCTTCTACTGATGAGTGGATACCTAAAAACTGGTAAAATAATAAGGTGATGGGAGGTATAAAAATGAATAATTTTGATAAATTAACACCTCGTGAGATTGTTGAAGAGCTTAATAAATATATTGTAGGTCAAATGGAAGCAAAAAAGGCAGTAGCAGTGGCAGTTAGAAACCGAATCAGAAGACAAAAACTTCCCGAAAATTGGAGAAGGGAAATAACACCTAAAAATATATTAATGATAGGGCCTACAGGTGTTGGAAAAACAGAAATCGCAAGAAGATTGGCTCAACTTTCGGCTTCACCATTTTTAAAAGTTGAAGCTACTCGTTTTACAGAGGTAGGATATGTTGGAAAAAATGTAGATTCAATGATTAGAGAGTTGGTTGAAATTGCTGTAAATATGGTTAAGCAACGAAAAATGAGAGAAGTTGAAGAAAAGGCAAAATTAAATGTTGAAAATAGAATTTTGGAAGCCATAATTCCCTCAAAGAGGAGACAACAGCAAATTCCCTTTGCAAATATTTTTGGGATACAGGAGAAACCTCAAGAACATGAAGAAAACAGGCAATTAACAGAAAAAAGAGAACAATTAAGGCAGAAATTAAGATCTGGAGAGCTTGATAATGAAGAAATTGAAATAGAAATAGAATCTTCTGGTTCCCCTATTGGATTTGTTGGTTTACCAGAAATGGAAGATATGGGAATGGATTTATCAAATATGTTAGGAAATTTATTGCCAAAACAAAAAAAGAGAAGAAGGATGAAAATTTCAGAAGCAAAGAAGATTTTGCTTCCTATTGAAGAAGAAAAGCTAGTAGATATGGATGAAGTTGTTCAAGAGGCATTGTCTCTAGCACAAAATAGAGGAATAATTTTTATTGATGAAATGGATAAAATCACAGGAAAGTCTTCAGGAAGTGGTCCAGATGTTTCAAGACAAGGTGTTCAAAGAGATTTGCTTCCTATAGTAGAAGGAACAACTATCACAACAAAATATGGTCCTGTTAAAACAGATTTTATTCTTTTTATAGCTGCAGGTGCATTTCATGTTGCTAAGCCAACTGATTTAATTCCTGAGCTTCAGGGAAGATTTCCAATTAGAGTGGAACTTGAGCCTTTGACTAAAAATGATTTTGTAAGAATATTAAAAGAACCTGAAAATGCTTTAACTAAACAATATCAAGCTTTATTGTACACTGAAGGTGTTGAACTTGAATTTACAGAAGATGGCATAGAAGAGATTGCTCTAATTGCTCATAATCTTAATCAAAAGCTGGAAAATATAGGTGCTAGGCGTTTGTACACAGTTCTTGAAAAAGTTCTTGAGGATGTTATGTTTAAGGCACCAGAAGTTAAAAATAAAATAGTTGTAAATTCTGAATTTGTTAGAGATAGACTTAAAGGAATCATCGAAGATGAAGATCTTAGTTCATACATTCTTTGATAAAGGGGTGTAAGTATGATTGCATCTAAAAGAAAGCGATTTAAAGAATCCCTTTTAGCTTATTTGTTTTTATTACCTTCATTTATAGTATTAGGTATTTTTGTTTTCTGGCCTGTTGGTTTTTCTTTTGTTTTAAGTTTTTTTAAATGGGATTTTAGGAACATGAAAACACCATATTTCAATGGATTGGATAACTATAAACAGATTTTTGAATTCAATTATCCTCCAAAATATACATTTTTAAGTAGCTTGATATATTCTTTGGGATATATTGCTATAACAATTTTAATTGTTATAACAATATACTCGTTTATAAGTTTTATCAAAAGCAAAAATAAGATCATTTTTATTAATTTAGCAGTTATTGTTTTATATTTTCTCTTTTTTAACTTTTTAAATAACTTTACTTCTTTTTTAGCAACAGCCATTATATGGGGAATTTTAATATATAATTTCTTTTTAAGAGATCAAATGAAATACTTTAAATCCCATATCTGGATTAATTTGGCAATGATCTTAGTAATTTATGTATTAATTGAAACAGGTATGGCTGGAGATAAAAGCTTCTTTGCTTTTTTTGTTGACGCCAAAGATAAAAATTTGTTTTTTAAAGCTCTTTCAAATACTTTTTATTATGTTTTTCTTACTGTTCCTATTACTTTAATTCTGTCCCTAGGAATAGCTGTTTTACTGAACTCAAATATTAGGTTCAAAATATTTTTCAGAACCGCATATTTTATTCCCTTTGTAACATCAGTTGTTGCAGTTTCACTTGTTTGGAAATGGATTTTTAATGATGAATATGGTTTGTTAAATTATATTCTTTCTTGGTTTAACGTTTCGCAAATAAGATGGTTAAAAGATGAAAAATGGACCATTCCAACAATTGCTATTGTTTCAATTTGGAAGCAACTAGGATATGATGCCATAATATTTTTAGCTGGCTTGCAAAATATTGATAAGTTTTATTATGAAGCTGCTGAAGTAGATGGTGCAAATTCTTGGCAAAAATTTGTAAAAATCACCTGGCCTCTTTTGTCTCCAACTACTTTCTTCCTTCTTATCGTTTCAATAATTGGTGCTTTTAAGGTTTTTGCACAGATATATGTTTTATATGATGGTCTTCCAGGGCCATATAACAATAGTGGTTTAACAATGGTTTATTATGTTTTCGATCTATTTTACAGACAACAAAGAATGGGTTTGGCAAGTGCAGCTGCATATTTGTTGTTTGCTGTCATTTTAGTTTTTACATTAGTACAATTTAAAGTTGGAAATAAAGTTGTAGAATACGCTTCGTGAGGTGAGAATAATGAAGAAGCTTATTATATACTTATTGCTTTCCTTTGGGTTTGTTGCAATGATTCTACCATTTGCATGGATGTTAGTTACTTCTTTTAAACTTCCTAGTGAGGTTCAAGAATGGCCTCCGAAATGGTATTCAAAAAATTTCTTTACACATAGGGTAGTGAAGGTAAATGTAAAGTTGGGAGCAGTAAAAACTGTAAAAGGAATTAGTTTAAGTGAGGCCTTGAGTTTTACTTCTTCTACTAATGAAGAAAATAACATTTTAAATATTGTTGTTGATGATGATCCATTTTATAGAGGAACATTGGTAATTAATACAAAAGGTTTTGATTTCATTGATTATGCTGATAAAATTTCATTTAATAAATGGATTCAAGAAAAGGTTAATTTCAATGATTTCCCAACAGATACTCCAGAAAAATTTTTTGAAAGTGTTTTTATGTATTTTAAAAGTGGTTCCAATCCTTATTTTCAAAGGTTAAATTATAATAGTTCTTTAAATTCAAAAATAGATAATGCATTAAAAAGTATCCAATTGATTCGTAATTTCATAGATCGAAGAATTACTGATGAAATTGAAAAGGAAAAATTCAGTAGATTTCTAGATGCAAAAGAAAAGGAACTTAATGAACTTAAAGAATCATTGGCAAAATTTAAAGCAGGTAAGTTTTTACTATTAACAGATAAAGAAATTGAAGAAATTTTTACCTTATTAAAGAAATATGATTTAAAATATGACGGAGATAATCCTTTATTGAATGTTTACAATAGTAAAGTTGTTAAAGTTATAGAAGACGAAGTTCTTAAAATTGATTTTTATTTGGAAACATTAAAATATTTTAAGGAAATTCAAGTCAAAACAATTGATTCTCCAATTATCGCAAGATCTATCAGTAAAAAAGAAAGATTTGAGTTGTTAAAAACTTCGTTGGAAAAGTATCGAAATATTCAATTGCTAAATGAAGTAATTGGCAATTTTGGATATGAAAATCTTCCTGAGAATTTTTCGAAATCTATAGATACCTATATTAAAGAAAGATACAATATATCAAGCTCCCAATTAGTTGACTTAAAAAGTTTAGTTGTGACTTTAAAAAACGTTTTAATTGATAACAAGATTGATTATAAAAAATATTTATCAGATGGAAATTTAAATGATTTATTTGCTTATACAGATAATATTCTTTTTGAAAGTAATACTTATAAAATTTTCAAGGCTAAATTAAGTTCTTATTCTGATGATATTAAAGATATAAATAATCTTATAATTGATTTAATGGTATACAGTGATTATTTGGACCAAATAAGAAAAGTATACAATAATTCTTTAAATGCTTGGAAAATTGAAGAAGCTCCATCATTTGTAAAAGCAGTTAGAGTTAAGAACGGCGAAGTTATTGAAGTTGAATTAGATGAAGTAAGTCCAATATATTTAAGCGATAATGAACTGAAAAAAGTTGATTTGAATTTTTCTTTTACTGAAACACTAGCAAATTTATTCCAAAATTATGTTGATGCCTGGAATTCTGCTCCTTTTGGAAGATATTATATCAATACTGTTTTAGTAGCATCTTTGACTACTATATTTGAAGTAATAATTGCATCTATGGCTGCTTACGCATTTTCATGGATGCTTTTTCCTGGAAGGAATTTTATTTTTGGATTATTTTTAGCAACAATGATGGTTCCAGGCGAAGTTCTTCTTGTTCCTAATTTTATTACAATTTCAAAATTTGGCTGGATTGATACTTATTATGCATTAATTGTTCCATGGATTGTTAGTGTTTTTGCGATTTTTTTGATGCGTCAACACTTTATGACAATCCCAAGAGAATTATTTGATGCGGCAAAGATAGATGGATGTTCTCATTGGAGATTTCTGTGGCAAATTGTTGTGCCATTGAGTAAACCTGTAATAATAACTGGTGCTTTATTGAAATTTGTTGGTAGCTGGAATGCTTTCTTGTGGGTTTTAATAGTAACTAATAGTGATAAATATAGAACATTACCTGTTGGTCTTCAAAATTTCAGTTCGGATGTTGGAACAATGTTTAATCAATTAATGGCTGCTGCAACCTTTTCCATTTTACCAGTTATCATATTGTTCTTGTTTACTCAAAAATATTTTATAAGGGGTATTGCAAGAACTGGTTTGAAATAAAAAAAGGAGGTATCAGTTATGAAGATATTTTTAGATACGGCCAATATTGAGCAAATAAAAAAAGGTGTTGAATGGGGAATAGTAGATGGTGTAACAACAAATCCTACATTAATTTCAAAGGAAGGAAAACCTTTCGAAGAAACAATTAAAGAGATTTGTCAAATTGTCCAGGGACCTGTTTCTGCTGAAGTGATATCTTTAGATTGGGAAGGTATGGTGAAAGAAGCGAGGAAATTATCAAAAATTGATGAGCATGTTGTTATAAAAATTCCCATGACCCCTGATGGAATCAAAGCTGTTAAAATACTTTCATCAGAAGGTATCAAAACAAATGTAACACTTGTTTTCAGTGCCAATCAAGCATTACTAGCTGCTAAGGCTGGAGCAACGTATGTTAGTCCTTTTGTTGGAAGATTAGATGATATTGCAAATGATGGAATCAAATTATTAGAAGAAATAATGACAATATATGAAAATTATGGGATTGAAACTGAAATAATTGCAGCAAGCATAAGGCATCCAATGCATGTTTTAGAAGCTGCTATGATAGGTGTTGATATTGCAACTGTGCCTTTTAGTGTTCTCGAAAAGATGTTTAAACATAGCCTAACGGATGTAGGAATAAAAAGATTTTTAGAAGATTGGGAAAAGTATAAATCAGGCAGGTGAGGTGAGGATTTTGCTTAGGACACATACATGTGGAGAGTTAAACAAGAAACATGCTGGAATGAATGTGATTCTTTCTGGCTGGGTTTCAAGAATTAGAGATTTAGGTGGAATAAAATTTATTATCTTAAGAGATCGTTACGGTGAAACACAGGTTGTTGTGAACCCTGATTCTGATGCTTATTCAACAGCTCAAGAAATAGGAAGAGAATTTGTAATCCAAGTTGAAGGTGAAGTGAGAGAAAGGCCAGAAGAAACAAAAACAAATACTCTTACGGGTGAAATTGAGGTTTACGCCTCAAAAATAAATATTTTATCAACAGCAGAAGTACCACCTTTTTTTCCAGGAGAGAAGGTTTCAGAAGAGTTAAGATTGAGATATAGATACATAGATTTAAGGTCGAAGATGATGAAAGATAACATAATTTTAAGACATAAGATGGCTCAGGCGGCTAGGGAGTTTTTAAACAAACATGGTTTTTTGGAAATAGAGACTCCATTTTTGACAAAAAGTACGCCCGAAGGTGCTCGAGATTTTCTTGTTCCATCCAGACTTCAAAAGGGTAAATTTTATGCCTTGCCCCAATCCCCACAACTTTTTAAGCAGCTTTTAATGATTTCTGGATTCGATAAATATTATCAGTTTGCTAGATGTTTTAGGGATGAAGATTTAAGAGCTGATAGGCAACCTGAATTCACGCAAATTGATATAGAAATGTCATTTATTGACGAAGAAGATATTTTAAAGATAATGGAAGAATTTATTCGTTTTGTATATAATAGTGTTGGAATTAATTTACCTGAAAAGTTTGATCGTTTAACTTACGAAGAAGCTATGGAAAAATATGGAAGCGACAAACCAGATAGAAGATTTGGAATGGAACTTCTGGATTTTACTGAAGAGTTTATTGATACAGAATTTAGGGTAGTTAAAAATATTCTTGAAATTAATGGTTCAGTGAAGGGGTTTATTACTGACATTCCAATTAGTAGGAAAATAGCGTCTGAATATGAAGAAATTGTGAAAAAATTTGGTTTAGGTGGTCTTCTATGGTTTAAAATTGAAAATGATAAGGTAATTTCACCTACCGCGAAATTTTTATCAAATAATTACCTAAAACTTAAGGAAAAATTTAAATTAAAAGAAGGGGATGTTGTATTATTAGCAGCATATACCAATAGAAATGTTTTAAACGAAGCTCTTGGAACATTAAGATTAAAAATTGGAAAAGAACATTTTTCTGAGAAAATGAAATCTTTTGATGCACTTTGGGTAATTGATTTTCCATTTTTAGAATGGAATGAAGAGGAACAAAGATACGTTGCCAGGCATCATCCGTTTACTTTGCCAAAAAATTTAGATGATAGTCCAGAAAACATAAAAGCGTATGCTTATGATATGATTTTAAATGGGAATGAACTAGGTGGAGGAAGTTTAAGGATTTATAATGAAAAGATTCAAGAAAAAGTATTCGAATTAATTGGATTATCAAAAACTGAAGCCAGAGAAAAATTTGGATTTTTACTTGATGCGCTTCAATTGGGAGCTCCTCCTCATGGTGGAATTGCCTTTGGATTTGATCGAATGGTTGCTATAGCTTCTGGTAGTGATAATATTAGAGATGTAATTGCCTTTCCAAAAACAGCAAGTGGGGTTTGCCAATTAACAGGAGCTCCGTCTGATGTTTCTAAAATGCAACTTGAAGAACTTGGAATAATTATTAATAATAGTAATAGGAAAAATCAGAAAGATTAGGTGATATTATGCCTTGTAGAATTGCTATTGATGGTCCAGCGGGATCAGGTAAAACTACTGTTGCAAAGCTTCTTGCTAAAAAATTAGGATTTTATTATTTAGATACTGGTGCTATGTACAGAATTGTTGGTCTTTATCTAAAAAACAAAAACATCAACGAAAATTCAATTAAAGAAATTAGTGAAGAGCTTAAGAATTTGAAAATTGAATTTAAAAAAGGTCAATTTTATGTGAATGGGAAGAAAGTTTCTGACGAAATTCGAACACCTGAGGTTGGAATTTATGCTTCAAAATTTGCTAGTATTCCAGTAGTTAGAGAATTTCTTACTAAGATTCAAAGAGAAATTTCATTAAATGAAAATATAGTTGTAGAAGGAAGAGATATTGGAACTGTTGTAATTCCTGACGCAGAGGTTAAAATCTTTTTAACTGCCAGTCAAGAAGAAAGAGCAAAGAGGAGATATAATGAATTAAAAAATAAGGGGGTTCAAGTTGGATACCAAGATATTTTAAATGAAATAATACTAAGAGACAAACAGGATAGTGAAAGAGACATTGCACCACTTACAAAAGCAGAAGATGCTATTTTAATTGATTCTACTAATTTATCTTTAGAGAAAATTGTTAATCAAATTTATGGGGTGGTTAAAGAAAAATGCAGATTATAGTCGCCAAAAATATTGGATTTTGTTTTGGAGTAGAAGAAGCAGTAAAGAAAACAGAAAGATTGTTAAAAAAAGGTTATAAAATATTTACTGATGACGATATTGTTCATAATAAAATTGTAATGGATAAATTAAAAAGATTAGGTTTATTACTTGACCGGACTGGTGAAATATTTCTAGTTCGTGCCCATGGCCTTCCAAAAGAAAAAATCAAGCAGATATCTGAAAATTTTAAAATTGAGGATTTAACATGTAAGATTGTTTATAACCTCTTTAAAAAAGCAGAAGAACTGGAAAATAAAGGTTACAAAATAATAGTTTTTGGAAAACCAGAACATCCTGAAATGATTGCACTTAGAAGTTATGCAAAAAATTCAATAATAACTTTGGAACCTTTTTCAATTGAAGCTGACAAAATAGCTATTTTAAGTCAAACTACCATGTCTGAAGATGAATTTAGAAATTTTGCTGAGAAAATTTTAGAGAATTCAAAATATAAGGAATATTTAATTGAAGATACTATTTGTAATATTACAATTTTACGTGAAAAAGAAGCTAAAGAAATAGCTAAACAAGTTGATATACTATATGTAGTAGGTGGTAAGCACAGTTCAAATACAAAAAAACTCGCAAGGATTGCTTCAGAATTTACCGATGTAATGCATATTGAATCTGAAGAGGAAATTGATAGAATACCAAAAAATGTAGAAAAAATTGGTGTGGTGAGTGGAACTTCAACCCCAGTTGAAGTTGTCAATAAAGTTGTATCAAGAATAAAAAAATTAGGAGGGATTCAGTAGTATGGAAAACAACTTCGAAAAAATGTTGGAAAATTATTTATTTGAAGAAGTCAAGGGAAGATCACTTGTAGAAGGAGTGGTAGTTAAAACTACCGAATCTGATGTTTTTGTGGATTTTGGATGGAAAGGTGAGGGGATTGTTCCGGCCGATGAATTGATCAAAGAACCCGTTAATTATAAACCTGGTGAAAAGCTTAATTTAATGGTATTAAAAATAAATGAAGAGGAAGGAACAGCCGTTTTATCTGAAAAGAAAGTATATTTAAGGAAAGCAAGAGAGCTATTAAAAGAAAAGTTTGAAAAAGGTGAAAAAGTTTTAGGTAAGATTAAGGAATCTACCAAAGGTGGCTACAAAGTCCTCATTGACAATGTTATTGAAGCCTTTTTGCCTGGAAGAGAATCTTTGATCCGTAAAGGTGAAGAAACACCTGTTGAGTATTTAGAATTTAAGATTATAAAATTTGAATCTTCAAGAAAAAGATTAAATATTGTTTTATCAAGAAGGGCTATAATAAATGAAATGAAAGAGAAGTTCTATTCAGAGAGAAAACAAGGAGATGTCGTGGAAGGTATAATTGAAAAAATAGAAAAATTCGGTGCTTTTGTGAGACTTGCTGAGGGAATTTCAGGTCTTGTTCCAAATTCTGAAGTTTCTTATGACTCTTCTTTAACAGCTGAGGATGTTTTTAGAGTTGGACAATCAGTCAAGTTGTTAATTAAAGATATTGATAAAGAAAGAAAAAGAATTGTATTAAGTTTGAAAGCTCTTATGCCAGATCCTTGGGAAAATATCGAAAAGAAATATCCTGTTGGGGCTATTGTAAGCGGAACTGTAAAAAAGATAATGCCATTTGGATTTTTTGTAAATTTAGAGCCTGGCATTGAAGGGCTAGTTCACATAAATGAAGTATTTTGGGGAAGACCTGGCAAATTAAGAGATATTGTTTCTGAAGGAGATGTAGTAAAAGTAGTTGTAAAAGAAATTGATAAAGAGAATAGAAAAATATCGCTTAGTTATAAAGAAGCCAAAGGAGATCCCTGGGAGAATATTGAAGAAAAATATCCGGAAGGGAACATAGCTACTGGTATAGTGGGTGCAATTTTAAACTCAGGTGTAATAATTGATTTAGAAGAAGAAATTAGTGGTTTCTGTCCAATTTCTGAATTATCTTGGAAATATGTAGAGAAACCTGAAGATGTTGTAAAAATTGGTCAGAAAGTCAAAGTATTAATTATGAATTTGAACAAAAAAGAAAGAAAACTGAGATTAAGTATTAAAAAAGCCACTCCGAATCCTTGGAAATTATTTGCTGAAACCCATAAAGAAGGGGATTTAGTTTCAGGAAAAATAGTCAAAGAAGTCAAAGGTGGTTATATTGTTGAAATTGAAGAAATTGAAGCATTTCTTCCTAATTCACATGTTATTGAACCAAAGACAATTGGGGCAGAGATTACAGGTACAATTTTAAGAATCATGGCAGATAATGAGATTTATAAAATTACGCTTAGCGAAAATCGAAAAGAAGAAATTGAGCAATTAAAAAAACTCAAAGAGGAAGCTGAGTCGGAGAGAGTTGTTTCGCTTGAAAGGAAGGTAAAAAATGCCGACAGTATTGATAGTGGGGAAAAGTAATGTTGGAAAATCAACGTTATTTAATAGATTAATTGGTAGAAAAAAATCTATAGTTGATAATTTGGAAGGTGTAACAAGGGACGCGGTCTCTGACCGCGTTGTCTATTATGACAAAGAATTCGAATTAGTTGATACCTGTGGAATTTTTGAGAATCCCAATGATTTGTTTACAAAAAAAACCAAGGAAAATACATTAAAAATGTTAAAAGAAGCTGACTTAGTTATTTTTGTTGTAGATGGTAAAAATGGTATTTCTTCTGAAGATTATTATCTTGCAGATTTGTTGAGAAAAAGCTCTGTTGATGTAATTATAGTTGCTAATAAGGTTGAAAACGAAAAAAAATATATGAATATTGAACCTGATATTTATACTTTAGGATTTGGCGAACCTCTGAAAATTTCTTCTGAACAAGGTAAAAACATCGATGTTTTATTAGAAAAAATAATTTCAATTTTAGAAAATAAAGGATATGATTTAAAAGTTAAAAATGAACGAAAAGAAATCATAAGAGTAGCTCTAGTTGGAAGACCAAATGCAGGAAAATCATCTTTATTTAATGCTATTTTGGATTCTGAGAGAGCTTTGGTGACACCTATACCAGGTACTACAAGAGATTCAATAGATGAGCTTGTAGAATTGAATGGCGAAAAATATTTATTTATTGATACAGCTGGACTAAGAAGAAAGAGTAAAATAAATTACAAAAGTATTGATATGTATAGTAATGTAAGAACTATAAGAAGTATTGAGCTTGCAAATGTTGTAATTCTTGTTGTTGATTCTATAGAGGGCATTACCCATCAAGATCAAAGAATAGTTGGTTTAGCTGAAAATAGAGGTAAGGCTACTATTGTTGTATTTAATAAAATCGATCTTATAAAAAATTTTAAGGAAAGAAAAAGAGAATTTTTAGAAAAGTTTGAAGAAAAACTTTATTTTATAAATTACAGTCCCGTAATTTTTACAAGTGCTGTATCAAAAACCGGAATAGAACAATTGATAAAATCAATAAAAACGGTTTATGAATCACTACATCATAGAGTTCCCACAAGTGCAGTTAATGCAGCAATTCAGAGAATGATGATGTTCACACCTCCACCAAGAGGTTTAAAGATTTTGTATGGAACTCAAGTTGATATAAAGCCTCCAACATTTTTATTTTTTACAAATGGCAGGAAAGTTCCTGAATCATATCAGAATTTGATTAGAAGAACAATTAGAGAAAATATTTATCCTTTTATAGGAACACCATTGTTTTTAAAATTTAAATCACGACATTAGAAAGGGGGATTTTATGAAAAAGGTTGTTTTCTTTTTTCTTTTGTCTATATTATTTGCAAGTGTTTTTGGCTTCAAAGTTATTATGGTAACAGATATTGGTGGATTAGGCGATGGTTCGTTCATGGACGGAACATGGTCTGGAATAGTTAAGGCTTGTCGAGAATTGGGAATTGAATATGATGTAATTCAATCAAAAGAGCAAAGTGACTATATTCCAAATTTAAGCAAAGCTGCAGAATTAGCTGATGTAGTTTTTGCTGTCGGTTTTTTGATGTCAGATGCTTTTTATAAAGTTGCCGAGCAATATCCTGGAACTTATTTTGTAGGTATTGATTTCAATAACGGACAAAATTTACCAAATGTTATGACATTTACATTTAAAGAACAAGAAGGGAGTTTTTTAACTGGATATCTTGCAGCTGGAATGACAAAGACTGGAAAGGTGGCTATAATTGGTGGTATTCCTATTCCACCTGTTCAAAGATATGCAATAGGATTTCTTGCTGGTGTAAAAGCATATAATAAGCTTCATGGTACAAATGTGGAAGGCAAATTAGTATATGCAAATAGTTTTGTAGATCCTAAGAAGGGTAAGGAACTAACTCACTCTCTTATTGGAGAAGGTGTTGATATAATTCAACAAGCTTGTGGTGGAACTGCTTTAGGTATAATTGAAGCAGTAAAGGAAGAAAATAATAGAATATCCAATGCAAAAGATTTGCATGAGCTTATTGACTTTTTATATGAGAATGGTGGTTTTTATATGCTCGGTGGAGATGTCGAACAAGAATGGCAAGCCCCAGGTCATATTTTAGCTAGTGCAATAAAAAGAGTAGATGTCGCAAGTTATTTAGGAGTAGTTAAAGCTTTTAACGGTGATTGGACATCAGGTAATGTTGAACTTGGGATTAAAGAGGAAGGTGAAGGTATTAGTAGGATGCCTTATACTAAAGGACTTGTACCAAATAAACTTCTTGCTGAAATTGAATATTTAATAAAATTAGTTAAAGAAGAAAAATTGATTATTCCTTCAACAAATGAAGAATTAGAAGCATTTAGAATAGGAAAAATTGAATTTCCATTTTGAGGAAGAAAAGTATGAAAAGAGTTATAAAAAATTTTAATTGATACTGTTTAATAAGAATTTTTGAGATTATTTGAGGTTTAGTCAAATGGAGCCTGGATGATCAGGCTCCATTTTTAATTATTAATGTTTTTTTAAATATTAAAATTATAATGCAAAAAATATTTGAGATTTTTTTGAATAAATTCAAAGAGCTAAACAATAAAAGAATAATAACAAATGTAATGAAAAGGTAGGCTTTAAAATAAGGTTGACTTGAAAAGAACCTTTGTTTTTTAAGGCAAATGCTTTAATGTTTATAGCCTTATTGTTTTCAATTTAAGTATTTTGTGTTATACCATTTTTAAATTTAAATTCTAAGCTTTTTTTAAGGTTTTTTTTGTATAATTAAATCAAACCAAAAAATAGGGAGGGAAAATTATGAAAAAATTTTTGATTTTTATTTCTATTATTTTTGCTTCTATTTCATTTGCACTAACAGATGATGTTATATCGTTTTTAAAACAAAATGATAGTTACATTTCCAATGAATTAACTTTTGAAAAAAACATGATCGAATATGAAAATACTAATATTACTGCAGACAGTACAATTTCCAAATTGAATGCTCAAATTATGTATTACTCAGCACTTTCTCAGTATCAAAATGGAAAACTGAATTTTTATAAGGGTGTAATATCAACTTTATTTTCTGTAAATATTAATAAGTTAAACCTTGAAATTAAAAAGTTAACTTTTGAAAATGCTCAAAAAAATTATGAAAATTCGAAAGAACAATGTGAGAAAAATTTAATTTCTAATGTTGACCTTATAAAAGCTGAATATGACATGGAAAATGCTCAGTATAATTTAAAAGTTGCTCAGAGTGATTTAGACGATAGTATAAGAGAATTTAAAAAATATTTCAATTTTGAAGAAAATTATGTGGTAGATATTAATTATATTTCTCTAGAAGCAACTAATATAGACACTTTGCCTGATTATATGGTTCAAAAATTGAATTATCTCATTTTATCAAATGAATTTGAGGCTGTTAAAGATTACTTATCTGAAGCTGATAAAAGAAAAAAAGAAATAGATTTAACACTTTCAAAAATAAACTTGGACAATTTAAAGGAAAATATTGAAGATACTATTTTGTCTATAAAAGAAGATTTAGAATTTTTAAAATTAGAACTTAAAGTTTTGGATTTAAACAAAGAATATCAGAAAGAAAATTTAAATGATTTTAAAAACAGATATGAGAAAGGATTGATTGAAAAAGAACAATACAATCAAGCATATATTTCATACCTTTCTACATTAATGCAAATAGAGACGAAAAAAATGAATTATATAAATGAACTGCTTGAACTTGCAAAATATTCTGAAAGGAGTTTTGAAGATATTTTAAAAGAAGCTATTGTTGTAAAATGGGGTGAATAAATTGAAAAAAATAGTATTAATTTTTCTCTTAATATTAACAAGTTTAATGTTTTCGAATTTTTATGATGATTTAAAAAATTATGTAGAAAATAGTCCGGAATATTTAGAGGCTTTAAAAAATTATATGAATGTAGAGTTTGAAGATGAATTCAGATTGAATTTTGGAACGAATATAAATAAATCTTCTTTAAATTATGATTTTGAAAAAATTATGTTAAATGTTCCAATTTCATTTAATTATTCAGATGATTTTGAATTGTATCTTGCACCTAATATTAATGGTTCAAGTGTAACTTTACCATTAGGTGTAAATTTTAGTTTATTTAACTTCGATCTTAATTTAGAAGGTAATTTTTCCTTTGTTAATGATGATTTTAGAGACTCTTATTCTTTTTCTATTAGTAAGAATTTGTTTGATAATAGCGATGAGAGTGATTTAGAAAAAGAAATAAATAAACTGAATGCTAAGCGAAATTTATTGAATGTAAAAAACCAAAAAGTTATTGAATTTTTGAATAATGTGTTTTATAGTAATTTTTATTCAAAAATGTATGATGTATATTCGAAACTTTTGGTGCTAAAAGAAGAAGAATTGAAAGAAAGCGAGGAAAAATTTGAAAAAGGTATTATCTCGGAAATTGAATACCTTAATTCGAAAAAATCTTACATAGCTGTTCAAAAAAATTATTTAACTTATAGAAATAAAAAAAGAGAATATGAAAAATACACGAAATATAATTTTCAGAAATTTGATGTGGAAATTCCAGAAAAGTCGTTTAATAAAAGAGATGATTTAAAAGCTTTGCAATTGGAAGTAGAACTTAATAAATTAAGAATGGATAGGATATATCAGTTGTATATTCCAAATATGACTTTTGGTTTTGAAGTAGATTATAACTACAAACCTTTAAGCTCTGAAAAAGAATTAAAACCGAAATTATTTTTAAATTTTACATTTGATTTATCTAACCAAAAAGCTCTTGAAGAAGAGAATAGAAGATTAAATTATGAAATTTCAATCAAAAATTTGGAAACAAAAATTGAAGATTTGGAAGATCAATATGAAAGTTTATTAACTGAACTTGAAAGTTTAAATTACGATTATGAGATTTCAAAAATTAATAAAAGAATTAAAGAAATTAACTATTTAAATTTAAAACAAAAATTAGAAGATGGTTTAATAACCAAAAATGAGTATGAAAGCGCTATGTATGAACTATTAGTTGAAGAATATAACTTAGAAAATGTAGAGTTTTCCATTCTAATTCAGAAACTAAATATTTATAGTTTTTTAGGCTATGATCTTTTGTCATTGCTTGAGGAGGTGCTATAGTGAAAAAAACAATTTTGATTGTTTTTATATCTTTAATATTTGTTATTTTGATTACTAGTTGTAATACAAAAATAGATAAGACAAATGTTGCCAATGCGAAGCAGATAGAATATACAGTTAAACGCTCAGATTTAATTGAGGTTGTTAGTGCTACTGGAAGGATAATACCTAAAAATTATATGACTGTTTATCCAGAAGTTAGTGGTAAAATAACTCAAACTTTTGTAGAAAATGGTCAATACGTTAAAAAGGGTGATCCAATTTTAAAAATTGATGATACTGATTATAAAATTGCATATTTAAATGCAAAGC
>JACDOA010000007.1 GCA_017656335.1 Thermosipho sp. (in: thermotogales) | reverse complement strand
CTTGGAATTCTTCCTAAAATCACTTTTCCCTTAGCAATACGCTTTAATTCTTCTTTATCTTTTATACTCTTGTCAGCATATTCAAAGATAAATACAAGTAAAGTACCCAAGAAAATGCCCAAAACACCTCCAATTGCAAGCGTTAATTTCTTATTAGGTTTAACTGGTCCTTCAGGTACTATGGTACTGTCAACAAGGGTTGATGTTCCAACTACACCAGCTTCAGCAATCCTTGTCTCTTCAAGTTTTTCAATTGGAATTTGCTCTTCAATAAATTTCCTTTTAATTGTATATTCATTTTTTGAAAGGCTCTTTAAAAATTCATCGCATACTTCAGCAAGTTTATTTGCAATGTTTTTTGCAAGCACTGGATCGTCACTTTGTACAGATATTTTAACGATCTTTGTATCCTTTACAGGAGAAATGGAAATCATTTCACTTACTGTATTTACTACATCTTGTCTTGTAATGTCAGCACCTTCACCTTCTGCTTTATTTTTAAAATAATCAACTAAATTTAGTTCATCAATTACTTGCTCTATGTTTCTTCTACTTTTTATCAATTCAACTTCTGTAGAAATATCTGGCCTGGAAGATGATATTTGAGATGCAAATAAATCAGCTATAGAACCCTGAGTTTGTGGTTCAACTTTAATAGACACGCTTGCTTCATATATTGGAGTAGCAAGTATGAGATAATCCACAACTAATGCTACAGTTAAAATTAACGTAACAAAAAATACCCAAAATCGTTTTTTAAATATGTAAAGTAAATCTTCAAGTGTAAGTTCGTCCCTGTAAACTTCTGAAGCTATTTTTTCTCTGCCATTCTTAAATATTTTAGATAAAATTCTCATAAATTATTCTATATGCTATAATATAAAGTGATTTTAAGAAATTTTAACATAATAAAATATAATTAAAAAATTTTTAAGTAGGAGGTTTTTTAAAATGAAAAAGATCGTTCTTTTGTTTTTAATTTTTTTTGCTCTTAGTATTTTTTCTTATACTGTAAGAATAGGAGATACACTGTCAATTGAAGTTTTTAATCAGCCTGAACTTTCACGAACTGTTAAAGTAGCCTTTGATGGAACAATACCATACCCATATGCTGGAAATATAAAGGTTGTTGGTAAAACAGTTGAAGAAATAGCAGAAATGTTAAAACCTTATGCAGAAAAAGTAGTCAAAGATCCTCTTATTACAGTATCCGTTGTTGAGTATGCCCCAATGCTTGTTTTTTTGCAAGGCGAGATTAATAAGACATTTGATATTTCAATCTACCCTGAAATGACTTTAACAAAGTTATTTTCTTTTATTGGTATTTCAAAAGATTCAAACATTGATTTTGAAAATATTCAAGTAAAACGTGGTAATACAGTAATTTCAGTCAATCTTATTCCATATTTTTATCAAGGAAAATTTGATAACGATATTGTATTAAAAGAAGGAGATATTATTTATATACCTCCACTTACATTTGAAAAAGCAATAAAGGTAACTGGCGCATACACACTTACTATGCCATATGAACCAGGAGTTACATTGAGTGATATTCTTTTAAAACTAGGACCACTCGATGAAAAATATGCAAAGCTTGAAGATTCTAAAGTATTTATTAACGGAGATATTATAACAATAAATCTTAATGAAGTTATTTCAAATAAAAATGATATCGAACTTTTACCAGGCTCAAAAATTTACATTCCAAAAAGAGAGGAAAAATATGCATATATTGTAGGTTTTGTTCCAAATCCTGGTCTTAAAACTTTTGATGTGGATGAAAATATCACATTAAATCTTTTAATAGCAAAAGCAGGCGGAATATCAAGTGAACAAGAAAAATATATTGATAAAATTATTGTTTCAACTCCTGATGGAAATGAAACAGAATATTCGAAAGAAGTGCTTGAAAATTCAAAAGAAATAATTTTACCAATTGGAAGTATTGTCAACATCCAAAAAGTTCCTGAATTTTATGTCTATATTCAGGGATATGTAAATAATGAGGGCAAAATAGAATTTTCACCTGAAGAAAAAAAGACACTAAAAATACTTCTTGCAAAAGCTGGACTTTTAGATGAAGAAGTTGAGAATGAAGGAATAATAGTGATAAATAACGAAAAGAAAATAAATGTTAAAGATGTAATATTTGGAAATGAGGATTACAGCTTAAAGAATGGTGATATTATTCAAGTTATATATGAACCATTTATTGTAAATGTGGTTGGATTAAATGGAGGAAATGTTACGCTTTTACATAATGAACCAAGAACTTTATCTTACTTAATTAAAAAAATAGGAATTACTACCCCTGAATCAATTGACAAAGTCCAAATAGTAAGAAATGGAAAGATTCAGGACTATGATATTAACCTTTTAATTTATCATGATACCTCTATTCCACTTGAAAAGTATGATACTGTTGTTATTAAAAGTGCGCAAGAAAATGCTATTTATTTAACCGGTGATGTTGCAGCTTATGTAAGTTTTTCCTTGAATGAAAAAATAACACTTCAAAGAATACTTGCAAAAGTTGGACTTTCAGACTACAGAAAAATAGATAAAATTACTCTTAATGGAAAAGAATTAGATTTTAAGAAAGATACAGAAATACCAAAAGGGTCAATATTATATGTAACGCTTAAGAAACCAATTTATGTTACTGCAATGGGTTATATAAAGGAGACTGGAAGAGTTGAATTTAACTATGATGAAACACCTGACCTTAAAACTTTATTTGGAAAACTTGGAGGATTAATCATTGGCCCCGATTTGTATTACACCTCTGATAAAGTATATATAATCAGAAATGGAAAAGTCATAAAAACTTTATATGCTCAAAAAGTATATAAAGGTGAGGAAAATGAAATACTTGAAAATAATGATTTTGTATTTGTAACGGAAAAAGATCCAAATTATGTTTATGTATTTGGTAAGAACATGCCAAATACCATTGTCAAATTTACAAATACTGAATCCTTTGATTTTAAAACACTTCTTTCTAAAATTGGTGGGATTCAAGAAGGAATTAGTAAAACGGTTACAATTTTAGATAGCGATTCAAAAACAACTTTTACTTGGAATGAATATTCAAATATAAATTTGAAAAATGGTAGTACAATTTTATTTGATATTGATACTAAAAATTATGTTTTTGTGGTAGATGAAACAGGAAAACCAGATATGTTCTATCTTGATAAAGAAAACACCTCTCTTTATGAAATAATAAGTAAGATACAAATTGATAAAGCTTATAAATTTGTAAAACTTATTAGAAATGGTGAGGAAAAAGTTATTGACATTTCAAATATTGAAAATGCATTATCATTTAACGTAAAACCAGGAGATATTATTAAAGTAGTTGATGCACCACAGAATATTGCGTATGTTTTAGGAGAAGTGAACAATCCTGGTATTATTTCAGTCAATGAAGGAACTACTGTACTCGGAGCAATTATTTCAGCAGGATATTTCAGTGCAAAAGCTGCTCCATCTTCAGTATTTTTATACAAAGGTGGAATTAATGGAGAAGCAATAAAAGTTAATTTGAGTGGTGCTATAAAAGGTGGAAATATTGAAGAAAATCCAAAGGTAGAACCAGGAGATATTGTTTATGTTCCAGCTGATGCATTTAAAACAGCACTTGATTGGATCCCTGTGATAAATAATCTTTTGGGGCTTTATAATAACTTAAATACAATAATCAATAATTAATGGATTTTTAAATACCTTAAAGGAGGGCTAAAAATGGAACATCAAACTGATGAACTAACACTTTCTGATATTTTGCATATATTCAAAAAGAGACAAATCTGGTTCTGGATTATTTTTGTGTTAACAATTTTTGCAACTTTGATTTATCTAGTATTTTTTGCAACTCCTATATATGAGGTAAGTACGAAGATAAAAATTCCAGTATCGAGTGGAAAGGTTTCTTTGCCTTCGTCATTAAGTGGTGCAGTAGCATTCATTTCGGGAGGAAGTGTATCTTCACCAGGACTTTCTGATCAAATTGAAATAATAAAAAGTAGGAAAACTCTTGAAAAAGTGATAAATGATCTTAACTTAATGGACTATTTTAAATCAAAGATAATTGATGAAGAAGCTAAAGAAAAACTAACTATTAATTCCGTTATATCAAGATTACAGCAAGATATTATTACTGTTGAACCACTAAAAGATACATCTTTTTTAGAAATAAAAGTAAGTTTAGATGATAAAGAAATGGCATATAAAATATCTAAAGCTCTTGTTGATGCTTATACACAAATTTCAAAAGAACTTAATAAAGATGAAAATACTTATCTAATTGAATTTATTGAAAAGCAACTTCCAAAAACAGAAAAAGAACTTTTAGAGATAGAAGAAAAATTAAAACAATTTAAAAAAACAAAGTCTATACTTCCTTCAAAAGAAGCCGAACTTCTTATTAATTCTTTATCAGGATTTGATACACAATATTATTCAACTCAAATTGAGTATACTACATTAAAAGCAAAGCTTGAAGATTTAAAATCCAAAATTTCAGAATTTAAAGATTTAATTAATAAACTTGATTATATTCCAAATAGTTCTATTATATCTCTTCTTAGACAAAAGCTTGTTGAGTATCAAATAGAATATAAATCAAGTCTTGAAAAGTATTCACCAAATTCTATAGAAATAAAAGAATCAGAAATAAGAATTAGGGAAACAGAAAAAAAGATTAAAGAAGAAATAGATAACATTGTAAAGAGCAGTTTTAACTTGGATGATCCTATTCTTTCAAATATTTATTCTCAAATTGTTGAAACACAAGCTGCAATAGAAATTTCAAAAGCTAAACTTGAAGCACTTTCAAGTTTAAAAAGGGAATTAGAAAATAAAATAAAATCTTTACCAGATATTGAACAAGAATATTTAGCTCTTGAAAGAGACTATCAGTTAAAACAAAGCGCATATATTCTTTTGAAGCAAAAACTTGAAGAGGCAAAATTATCAACTGCAGGTTTTACTTTAAATGTACCAATTATCATTGATGAACCTTTTATTCCAGAAGAACCTGCAAAACCCAACAAAAAATTAGTATTAGCAATTGGTGGAGTACTCGGCATTTTCTTGGGGATCTTAGCTGTTTTTCTTGCTGAAGCTGGGGACAAAAAAGTTAGAGATCCATATGATATCGAACATTTAACTAGTATAGAACCAATAATTGTTTCTAAGAATTATAAAAATACAAATCTTGAGTTTTCAAATGGGATTAAAACGCTTTCTTTGAATCTTTTAAAAGATGTTTCTACAAAAATTATTGGTATTACAAGTGTAGGAAAATTTGAAGAAAAAAGTGATATTTCTTTGGAACTTTCTAAATTCTTTGCCTTATCAGAAAAAACTCTTTTAGTAGATTTGGATTTTGAAAATTCTTATATTTCAAAAATTTTGAAAATAGAAAATAAACCTATTATAGACAAGGAGAATAATATTTATAAATTTAATGAAAACTTAGATATCTTACTTACAGATAAAATTTCAAAACCTTCTGAATTTTTAGCTTTAATAGATAAATTTAAAAGTGAATTTGAAACAATTAAAGAAAATTATAGTCATATAATTATAAACTTACCAAATTCTGAAGATCCTGAATTTGTAATTCTTCAAACTTTCTGTGAAAAATTTGTTTTAATTACTAAAAAGAATGTTAGTTTGAAAGAAAACTTAATAAAGGCTTATAATGAATTAAAAAATGCAATTATTGTTTTAAGCAAGTAAAGCTAATGGTTTTACTCGAAAAAGAGGATACCTGGAGTTAAATATAAAAGAATATAAAAAGAGAAGAGAAATTTTGATAACGCAGAGAAAACAGTTTCATGATTAGAAAGAGGATATGTTATCTACTAGCAATTATTTACAAATGGATTAAAGAATATAGTCCTACTCAAGATGGTGAAATCAGCAAAAAAGAATTTGAAAGGATGAAAAAAGAATTAAATGAATTAAGAATGGAGAATGAAATATTAAAAAAAGCTACAGCTTTATTTACCAAAAAACAACAAAAGAACTTGTAGCATTTGTAGATAGGTTCAAAAATAAATACACAGTAAAAAGAATATGTAGAGTTCTAAAGTTTCCCAGGAGTACATATTACAAAGCTAAGAAAAGAAAGAAAAGCAAAAGAGAAGGATTCAATGAAGATTTGGATAGAGAAATACTTAAGATATATGAAATGAGCAAGAAACGGTATGGTGCACCCAAGATACAGAAAATGCTAGAAAAGATAGGTATTAAAGTTAATATAAAGTTAGTACAAAGGCGTATGAAAAAACTGGGTATTCGATCAATAATAGTGAAGAAATTCAAACATCACAGGTCAAGAAAGGATTTAAAAGAATATAAAAATATCATCAGCAGAGATTTCACTACCAAAACAATAAATGAAAAATGGTGCGGAGATATAACATACATTCACATATCAGGAGTTGGATGGACATATCTTGCAACAGTAATGGATTTACACACAAATAAGATAATAGGATATAGCTACTCAAGAAGAATGAATAATAGTCTTGTAATGAAAGCATTAGAAAATGCATGCGTTAATGTAAAAGAGACAAAAGGAATAATCTTTCACAGTGATTTAGACGTTCAATATACAAGTAAAGAATTCAATGCTTTACTAAAGCAAAAAGGAATAATACATTCGTATAGTAATAAAGGAACACCGTATGATAATGCCAAAATAGAATCATTTCATTCAATACTTAAAAGAGAAGAAATATACGTAAATAACTACAAAACATTTGAAGAAGCAAGAATAAAAATATTTGAATACTTAGAATCATTTTATAATAGAAAAAGGATACATAGTAGGTTGAATTACATGACACCACAGGAAAAAGAAGATGAAGCATTGAGAAAAAGAGTTGAGAAATATGAATTTACAAAATAATTTCGTTAATCTTTTTGTGTCTACCTATTTTGAGGTAAGTGCAGTAAGAATTCTTTTTAATTTTTAAATTTCAAATATTTTTTAAACTCGAAAAAATTTCATTTCTTTATGAAATAACAGGAGGAAAGATATGAAAATCATCTCATTAGTAGGAGCAAGGCCACAGTTCATAAAAGAATCAATAGTTAATAAGGAATTAAAAGAAAAAGAAAATATAAGAGAAATAATTGTACATTCTGGTCAACACTATGATTTTAATATGTCTGATATATTTTTTAAGGTTTTAAATATTCAAAAACCTGATTATTTTCTCAATGTAGGTTCTGGAACACATGGAGAAATGACTGGAAAAATAATGATTGAATTTGAAAAAGTTGTACTAAAAGAAAAAACGGACTTAATATTAGTATATGGAGATACAAATACAACACTTGCAGGAGCAATTGTTGGAGCAAAATTGAAGATACCAGTTGCACATATTGAAGCTGGAATAAGACAAGAACCGAAAGATATGCCAGAAGAAGTAAATAGAGTACTTACAGACCATGTATCAACATTTTTATTTTGTCCTTCTAAACTTTCAGTTAAAAATCTTGAAAAAGAAGGAATAACAAAAGGAGTATATTTTGTAGGAGATGTAATGTATGACTTATATTTAGAAATGGAAGATAAATTTAAATATGATATATTCAGAGAATTAAAACTTAAAGAAGATGAATATATAGTAATGACATTACATAGAGATTTTAATGTAGATAAGAAAGAAAAGTTAGAAAAAATATTAAAACAAATTGAAAAAATATCTAAAGAAATAACAATAATATTTCCAATACACCCAAGAACGAAAAAAAAGGTAAAAGAATATAACTTTGAAAAATATTTAGAAAAAGTAAAAGTAATAGAACCAATAGATTATTTAAATTTAATGGGATTAATAAAAAAGAGTTGGAAAGTAATAACAGACAGTGGAGGTTTACAAAAAGAAGCATATTTTGCAAAAAAGAAGGCAATAGTAGTAATGCCGGATACAGGATGGCGAGAACTAATTGAAGTTAGATGGAACCAACTTGCTAATGAAAGTAATTTGTATGAAAAAGTATTTGAAGATAATAATAATAAATATCCTGAAAATGTATATGGTAATGGAAAATCAGGTAAAAAAATTGTGGAAATATTGTTAAATCTGGAGGATGATAAATGAGAATTTTAATTCTAACGAACTTTTATCCTAAAATTGGCAATATTACATCAGGAATTTTTGTTGTTAAAAGATTAGTTGAGTACAAAAAATTTGATGTTTCTTTCGATACAATTCCTGTTTATATGAAAGATGACTTTTTTTTAAAATTGCTTAGAAAAATTTTAAAACTTCAAAGTACAGAATCCTTAGAAAAATTTGAGAATATTAAATTCAGGAAAATAGACGTTAAGATAAACTTATTAAAAAAAATCCTTGAAAAAACAGGTTTTTTGAACTTTTCTAAAGAATTTTCCAAACAACTTGAAAAACAAATTAATTTAAAATCATATGATATTATTCATGCACACGGAATGTCTCTTAATCTTCCTGCAGGATATATTGCAAAATTAATATCTGAAAAGTATGATATCCCTTTTTTTGTAACCTTACACGGCGGCGATGTTAATTATAACATGGCTAAAAATAAGAAAAACAGAACAATATATATTGAAACATTTGAAAATACCTCAAAAGTTATTTTTGTCAGTAATGCATTACTAGAAAAAGCTAAATCACTTGGGTATTCAGGGAAAAATGCAATTGTTATTCCTAATGGATATGATCCAGAAATATTTAAACCAATGGATAAGAAACAAGTTAGAAAAGAATTGGGGATTTATAAAAAAGAATACAAATATGTTGGATTTGTAGGGAACTTAATTCCTGTAAAAAGAGCAGATAAATTACCTGAAATATTCGAAAATATTTCTAAAAACTACGATAAAGTAATGTTTTTAATAGTTGGCGATGGATATTTAAAAGAAAAAATAGAAAAAGAGATGAAAGAAAAAAGTTTGGAATATATTTTCACAGGAAGAGTATCACAAGGAAGTGTTGCAAAATGGATGAACGCAATGGATATAATGGTACTTCCAAGCAGAAATGAAGGATTTGGAGCAGTAGTAATTGAAGCCCAAGCATGTGGGACATGTGTTGTAGGAAGCAGCAATGGTGGAATACCTGAAGCAATAGGATTCAAAGAGTATATTGTAAATGAAGGAGAACATTTTGAAGAAAGGTTTGTAAAAAGAATTGTGGAAATATTGAGAAATGGTTATGATTCAAGTGAATTAACTCGAAGAACAAAAGAATTTACATGGAAAAATATTGTTAAACAAGAAATGGATTTGTATAAATCTTTCATTTTGTGATAGAAAAGTATTCAGGTTTCATAATACCTGCATATTTAAATAATACATCAAAAACTCCAAAAAGCCTACTAGATAAACTAGCAAAATCAAAAAATGTTTTAACTAAAATAATTAAAAAATATATAAGGTAATTTTAAAAACTTTATTGTGAAAAACATAAAAAGGAGAGGTATATCTTAAATAATTAGTTATTTTAAAATGCCGATTAAATAATATTCAATTATATTTCGTAAAATTGTTTTAAAAAGAGGTTTATCAACTTTGTTAGTTTATCTTATAAACTTTCATTTAATCTTTATGATGCAAATGCAAAGTCATGAAAAATATGAAATAAGGAGGATTTTAAATGAAAAATTTTATTACTTTAATAAGAAAAATTACAAAACTTGTAATTGAAATCATGTTTTCAATTTTTGATTATAGATTTGATATACTTATTCTTGATTCTAAACCGTATAGTGGCTCAAATTCATATGCTTTTTACAGATATTTAAAAGAAATTTATCCTGAAATAAAAGTGAAATTGCTAAGAGAAGAAAAAAATCCTTTAAAAAGGATCTATTTTTACAAAGTTTCTCGTTATATTATAACAACTCATGGCGTAAGTTGTTTAATAAAAAGAAGAAATCAAAAAATTATTCAATTTTGGCATGGCATTCCTTTAAAAGCAATGAATCTTATGGATAAAACTGAAAAAAACAAAAAGCTTGGATTAAAGTTATGGAAAAATTTTGATTATATAATTTCCCCTTCTCAGTTCTATAATACATTACTAAATGCATGTGTAGGTACTTCCGGAGACAAATATGTTGTTACTGGATTTCCCAGAACTGATTACTTATTTAAAAAGGGAAAATTGAACAATATTATTGATGTAAAAGATAAAAAAGTAATTTTATTTATTCCAACTTTCAAAAAAGGATATTTTGGTAGAGATTTTAATGAAGGTTTTGAAAGAAATAACAATATATTTGGCATAAATACCTTTGATATTAGGAAATTTGAAAATTTCTTAAAACAAAACAATTTGTTATTAATTGCTAAACTACATCCAAATGAAGAAATGTTCTACAAAAAAATATATCAAAAAGCTAATTTGGAGAATTTTATATTTTTATCTAGTGATATTCTTTTTAAAAATGATATTGATCTATACGAAATTCTTCCAGGTTCTGATCTTCTAATTACCGATTATTCGAGTATTTATTTTGATTATTTGTTATTAAATAAACCTATAATTTTCGTTAATAACGACATAGAGATTTATGAAAAAACACGAGGTTTTTTACTTTATCCATATGATTTTTGGACTCCTGGACCTAAAGTAAAAACACAAGAAGAGCTTCAAAACGAAATTATAAGAAATCTTAAAGAAGACAACTATAAAGATCAAAGAAATTTAATAAAGAAAATTGTTTTTAAGTTTTTTGATGGTAATTCATGTGAAAGAATCTATAACACAATTTTCAAAAAACAAGGAGATAAAGATGAGCTCGATAGCAAAGAAAAGTTTTAAAACATTTATTTGGACATTTGTCGGCAGTATTTTAGGATTTTTATTTCAAATTATTGTAGCAAAATATCTAGGGCCTGATGAGTATGGCAGGGCAAATGTGCTTCTTGGGTTAAATGGTACATTCCTTGTTTTTCTAAATTTTGGTTTAACAACTTTAATAGTAAAAGAAGCAGCTATTACGAAAGAATCACCAGAAATAATATTATCAAAATTTGCTGACTTATATGTACTATTGGACTTATTGACATTTCCACTTGTTTTTTATTTACTAAAAAGACTTTTGGAAAAAGCTAGTATGTATAATTTCATAAATATAATAATAGTTTTATTATTAATTTATCTAAATCAGTTTTCAAATTTATTCAGCAGTTATTTAATTGGAACTAGAAAGCAAAGCACGAATGCCTTCTTAAGAAATTTTTTAAGTAGAATATTGAATTTAACGATTTTTTTCATAATATATTTTTTTATAGGTAATTACTTATCAATATTAATTGTTCAAATAATATCTCTTTTTTTAATTTTTTTGCTATTTCTTTTAAAACTGAAAATTACAAAAATAAACTTTAAATATTTCATTCATATTTTAAGAGAAGCTTGGCAATTTTACTTAATAGGAATATTATATTCTTTATATAACAATATCTCAAAATATCTGCAAAAATTATTTGTTTCAGACAAAGTAGTTGGTTTTTTATCCTTAGGAATGTCTTTAAGTATAATAGGAGTGATGTTAGGTCAAGTATTGGCTAATATAATGATGCCAGAATTTGCAGAAAGCTGGTACAAAAAAGATTTCAAAAAAATTGATTATTTTTTTAAAAAAGTATCAAGATACAATGCCTATATAATTTTGCCAATAGTTTTATTTGTTGTAACTAATATAGAAAAAATACTTGGCTTTTTAAGTGAAGATTATAAAAAGGGATCATTAATTGTTTCAATATTACTGATATCCTCATTCTTCAATTCCTTTGTAGGGCCAAATGGAACATTATTAAATATGTCAAATAAACAAAAATATGAAGTTTTTAATGGAATTGCATTAATAGCTACAGGGTGGGGCTTAGGATTAATTTTGGGCCCAAGATTTGAATGGGGTATAGCACTTTCAATTGCTTTATCGATAATTGTAGTAAATATTTTAAAATTTATTGAAGTTGGTGTTTTGTATAAGATATATCCATACTCTTTAAAAAATTTTATATATTTATTACTTTTTAATATCCCAGTCTTTTTTTCATTTCAGTTTGCAAAAATGATTGAAAATATGGTTTTATATATCTTAGTTAATATCTTAATTTTAATATTTACAATTATTTCTATTTTTTATTTTTCAACTGAAAATGAAGATAGAAAATTTTTAAAGAACTTAATGAGAAAATATCTGAAGCATTAGTAATTATTTGTCACATGGAGGTGATATTATTAAAACAGTAATAACATATGGGACATTTGATTTGTTTCATATAGGGCATTTGAAAATGTTACAACGAGCTAAAGCTCTTGGAGATAAATTAATTGTAGGTGTTTCAACAGATGAATTTAATAAAATAAAAGGCAAACAATCGATTATTCCTTATGAGCAAAGGGCAGAGATAGTTAAAAACATTAAGTGTGTGGATTTAGTAATACCAGAAAAGTGCTGGGAGCAAAAAATTGAGGATATTAAAAAATATAATGTAGATGTTTTTGTAATTGGAGAAGATTGGAAAGGAAAGTTTGATTTTTTAAAAAAGTATTGTGAAGTTGTGTATTTACCAAGAACAGAAGGAATTTCAACAACCGAATTAAAGAAAACACTTAATCATATTTCAAAGCTTTCAACAACTGAATTAAAGAAAGCTTTGAATATTCTATCAAAGATTAACTTTACAGAAATAAGATATGCTTTTGAAATATTGAATTAAATCAACAATGATTTTTTTGGCTAGTTTTTACATAGTCAAGTAAATTCTATTCAAAAAGAAAAAAAGAACTTAAAAGTTCTAGGGTAATTTTTCATAAATTTATTCTCTTTTAAGTGTCAAATAAACTATTCTATTTTAGTAGTGCTATTCATTTTTTCTTTGCAACTTTATAAACAAATCTTTAATAACGCTGAAAAATCTATTGATTTTTGATAATTCTATTAACTTGTTAAGCAGCAAAAGATGAAAATACTTTTGAAAGATAGTAGGTATTAAATGGTATTTTAAAAAATTTTATTCCATTTTCTGTAAAAAAGTATAGTTAATAATATTGGTTAATCCTTATGTTTTTATACAAAAATGTAGGAAATTTGTAAATACAAGAATTTTTAAATAAAGTAAAATATCTTTAAAATGAAAAAATAATAAAGAGGTGAAAATTTGAAAAAAATCTTAATTATTGGTTATTATCACTTAAAAAAAGATAAAAGAGTTTTCAGAACAGTTAAAGCTTTGAGCAAAAAATGTCAAGTCTCATATCAATATCTTTCAAATGAAGATAATAAAATCTCTTTTGAGAATAACACTAAATATATACCAGTTTTTTTTAATATAAACCCCTCAGAAAATATTTTTAAAAAAGCTATAAAAAGAATAAAGTTTGACAAAAAAATTCTGAAAATAATCAAAAATGAGGATTTTGATATACTTTATATGCATCATTTCTTACCAACTTTTCCTTTAAAACCTTTTAAATTTGTTAAAAAGAAACAAAAAATTATAATTTATGATCTTCACGAACTGCATCCAGAAAACTTTTTAGAATCTCTTCCAAAATTACTTAGAATAATTAAAGAAAAAATTATGTGGAATATCTTCAAAAAACAATTGCAATTATCGGATAAATTAATTTTTGTTTCAAAAGAAATTCAAGAATATGTTTTTAATCATCTGAAATTTAAAAAAAAATATTTGATTTTCCCAAATTTTTCAAACATTTCCATCTCATCTAAGGAAAAAAATAAAGAAATTTGTTTAGTAGGTAAAATATCAAGAGATGTCCAAAAAGAAGAGAGAATTCTAAAGAAATTAATTGAAAATGGATTCATCTTTAAAATTATCGGTATGGACTCCGAGAAATTCAAAGATTTAGAACATATATCGACAAAATTTTTACCATATAATAAAATGATGGAAGAACTTTCAAAAGCTTCATTTTCTTTAATTTCATATGGTTCTAAAGATACTGATTACAATAAAAACTATACATTTGCACTTCCAAATAAATTCTTTGATTCTATAGCTGCTGAAACGCCTGTTATAGTAAAAGATACTTTTGTTTCAATGAGGAAAATCGTTGAAAAGTATGGTATAGGTGTAGTAATAAATCCTAATAACATAGAAGAATCAGTAGAAAAAATCCTAAAAGCATATGAAAATTATGACCAATTTATTGAAAACATAAAAAAACACAAAAACAAATTTGTTTGGGATGAAGAAAAAGAAAAAGAATTTGTAGATTTTGTTCTAAAATAATGGGGGAAAAGATATGAAAAAAGTATCAATAGTTATCCCTACAAGAAACGAAGAAAAACATATTGAAAAATGTATCAATTCAATTTTAGAAAATGATTATCCAGAAAAAGAAATAATTGTTGTTGATGGGATGAGTAATGATAAAACAAGAAAAATTCTTAAAAAATATAAAGAAATCAAATTAATTGATAACCCTGACAGAATAACTCCCATTGCACTTAACATTGGAATTAAAAATTCTTCAGGGGATTATGTTATGATAGCAGGAGCTCATTCAACGTATTCAAAGAATTATATCTCAGAATGTGTTAAAAAACTCGATGAAAATAAATGTGATATTGCTGGCGGAAAAGTTATTACAAAACCTGGTAATAACACAAAAAAAGCATTAGCAATTTCAAAGGTTCTTTCTCATCCTTTTGGAATTGGCGGAGCTAAATATAGAATTAATCCCCAAAAAGAAATATACGTTGATACAGTAGCATATGGAATATACAAAAAAGAAGTGTTCAAAAAAGTAGGTTTTTTTAATCCAAAACTTGTTAGAAACCAGGATATTGAAATGAATTTAAGGATTAAAAATTCTGGTTTTAAAATTTTGCTTGTTCCAACAGCCAAAAGTTATTATTTTGCTAGAGATAATTTCAAAGATTTATTCAAAAATAACTTTCAAAATGGGTTATGGGTTATTTTATCTACAAAATACGCTAAAAAAGCATTTTCTTTTAGACATCTTGTTCCATTGTTTTTTGTTTTGTTTTTAATTTCAATACTATTTATTTTCAAATTTACAATTTTAAAAACTTTTTATTTTTCAGTATTAGGATTATATTTAATTTTAAACTTATTTTTCTCTTTAAAAATTGCAGTAAAAGAAAAATCATTTTTAATATTTTTCTATTCATTTTTATCTTTTCTTATCCTTCATATATCATATGGTCTGGGTTCTCTAGTTGGTATTTTTAAAAGATTTTTTATCAAGGAGTGATATAAATGCATATCTCAGAAAGTGCAAATATTGGAAAAAATGTAAAATTGGGTCACAATCTCATTATAGAAGATAATGTTGTTATCCACGATAATGTTATTATCGGCCACAATGTTGTAATTAAAGAAGATACAATTATTGAAAAAGGATGCGTTATAGCAGATAACACAATACTTGGAAAAAAGCCATTTAAAGCAAGCTCTTCAGCTACAACAGAAGAAAAAATATTACCACCACTTGTTTTAGGTGAATATGTAACAATTGGTGCTAATTGTGTAGTTTACAGAGGAGCTAATTTAAAAGACTATGTTTTTGTTGGAGATTTGGCAAGCATAAGAGAAGATGTTGAAATTGGTGAATATACAATTATAGGCCGTGGTGTTACAGTTGAGAATAAGACGAAAATTGGTAAATATGTAAAAATCGAAACTGAAGCATATATTACCGCAATTTCAATTGTTGAAGACTACTGCTTTATTGCTCCCGAAGTAACGTTCACAAATGATAACTTTCTTGGAAGAACCGAAGAAAGAAAAAAGTACTTTAAAGGACCAATTGTTAGAAAAGGAGCAAGAATTGGTGCCAATGCAACAATTTTACCTGGAATTGAAATTGGAGAAGATGCATTAATTGCAGCAGGAGCAGTTGTTACAAGAAATGTTCCTCCTAGAAAAATATTTGCAGGTGTTCCAGCAAAAGAACTTAGAGATGTACCGGAAGAACAACTCTTAAAGAATCAAAAGTTCTACAAAGAATAATTTCTATGAAAACAAAAATATTCCTAATACACCGGATGCCAAGATGATATATATTGGATCTATTTTTGTTTTTATAAAAAAATAAAATGCAATTCCAGCTATAACTATTTGAAATACACTATCTATTTTTAAAGTAAGAGATTGAAGGGTTAAAAATATAAGGAAAATAACTCCATATCTTAGAGAGGTAATTAATCTTTTATTTTTTGAAATTTTTTCTCTAAAATAGAAAAATATGGAGGTAAAAATTAAAGGAGCTATAAGGATTGAAAAAGAATTTAAAATTGCACCCCAAATTCCATACAATTTTAATCCAACATATGTCGCTGTATTAAGTAAAACCGGGCCAGGAGTCATTTGAGCAAGAGAAATTACTTCTTTAAATTGCTCAGCAGTAAGCCAACCCTTTGAAATAAGCATATTTTGAATTATTCCTATTACAGACCATCCTCCCCCAAAAGCAAGAAAACCTACCTTTACAAAAGAAAAAAATACTTCAAACACTTTAATATCACCTCATGTACATTATAACTCAACATCGTTAATTTTTAAAGCCAAATTAAAAATTAATATGTGGTATAATTTATATGTAAAAATTGTTAAAAATTTCATTTTTATTAAAGGGAGGGATTAATATGACAATCACCGATCTTCTTGGTGTAGCATTAAAAATTGAAGGTAGCGGATATACATATTATTCAAAACTTTCACAAATTAGTTCTGGAAAAACAAAGGAACTATTTGAAGAACTTGCAAATGATGAAAGGGCACATGCCAAAACTTTTGAAGAAATTTTAAAAGGTTTTAAAGACAAAAGTAAAGCTCCTTTAAATGAAGAAGAAGTTGGTTATGCTACTACATATGCACAGGAAATAATTTTTCCAAAATTAAAAGATGACGAAGTACCGTCATCTTTTAAAGAATCACTTAAAAAAGCTATAGAAGTAGAAAAAGATTCTATAATTTTCTATAACGAAATTAAATCGTTAGTTCCAAATTTAGATGCTCTTACTAAAATCATAGAAGAAGAGCAAAAACATTTAAGAAAACTTACTATTAAGCTAAATGGTGAAGATAGTTTTGATATGTTTAGTGAAGGAAGTATGATTTAATAATTGTCTTTGTCATCATTCCTGCTTTAATTATTAATAAACGAACTTTTACAATTCAAACCTTTAAAGAAAATTTGTTAATTTTTTTTGGAGTAAGTGTAACGATAAAGGTAATAGTTAATTATTTTATTCAAAACTTTCACAAATTTCTCAAGTAACATGGTTAATTAAAAAGTATATTAATACATCTTATCAACAGAGTAAGCGTTATGATTTACTTTATAAAAAACAGTTTAAACTCTTTAAATTTCAGAGAGATATTATTTTAAATTAATGAAATTTCTTTCCAGTAATTTCCACGAATCCAGTTTTTTGCTACTTTAGAAGCATATTGGATAGCGTCATTGTTGATTTCAATGGATTGATTTACAAAAAAATAATTTAGCAATCCTGCATTAAAAGCATCACCAGCTCCAATCGTATCTTTGACATTAGATTCTGATTCAATTGAAAAATGATGAAATGAGTTTTTCTTAATAAGGTATGAACCTTTACTCCCAGCTTTTATTATAGTTGTTGTATCAAATTCTTTAATGAATTTTTCATAAGCCTCATTAATGTCTGAACTATTATTGAAATTTAAAAATTCATCTATGTTGGGGCTAAAAATATGAATATACGGTAAAATGTTTCTAATTTGTTCGCTAAACTCTTCCCAGTTATCAAAAGGACAACCTGGGTCGAATAAAACAAAATTGTTTTTTGAAATCTCTTTAATTAAACTTTCAAAGTCTTTTGACCACATTGAAGGTATTAAATTAAATCCGCAAATTAAAATTAGAGAATTCTGCAATTCTTCGTCAATAATTCTTGAAATATTAATTTGATCTAAAACTCCAAGATGAGTGAAAAAAGAACGTTCATTGGTAGTGTTCTTAATTCCTATAGATATGCAAGTACTGCCTTCGATCATTTTTATTCCTTTTACATTAATTCCAACTTTTGAATAGAAATCTATGAAAAGTTTACCAAAAAAATCATTACCAACTACTGTTAAAAGATTTAATTTGTAAGGATGTTCACTGATTGCTGAAAATGTAGTTGCAACATTTCCAGCTGCTCCAGTTAACCTAACGGAAATATCTTTAGTCAAAATTTCGTATCCCCATTCCGGCCAACTTTCTACTGGACCCAAAATAATATCTACCCCAACACTTCCAATAACCACAATTTTATCCATTGCCCTCACTCCTTTTTAGTAACTTTACTTGCATACATACCCTGACCGGGTTCTAATCCTTTATATATGGCTAAAGAATTTGCAATTTTTTGGAATATAACAAGATATGGTATTGGTTGTGTTTCCTTAGGAAGAGTATTCATATTCTCAAACAGACTTTCTAATGTAAAAATTTTAGCTTTTAACTGTTCCAAATCATACTTCAAATTCTTAAATTTCTTGTAAGTGGGATCATTTGAAATTGGTAACAACACTATTAAAGGATCAATTGCAACTATTTCAATAACCCCATGTCTAAAAGTTGCACCTTCAAAAACTAAAGATGGTACTTTTGAAACTTCTGTCAAAGTCAGATTAATCATATTAAGTATTGAAACACCCCACTTCCAAGAAATAAAAATTGGAAAATTATTATTTAAAAACAAATTCAATAAACTATTAATATCAAAATTAAGCATTTTTTCATATGATTTAATCAAATTTTCTAATTTAAAATCTTTCCCTATCCATTCTTGAACAATAATTAATAAGGACACCAGGGTATTTGTAAAAGTTTTAGTAGATCCCATAGAATTTTCTTCTCCGGCATTTATAAAAATCAGTTGTTTTTCTAAAAAATGTCCTAGAATAGAGGAATTTGGATTATTAGTAATTAAGAAAGATTTTTCAATATACTCTGAATATTCATTTACAAACTTTACCAATTCAATAGATTCTCCAGATTGACTAATCAAAATTATAGAATCAAAATCTTCAAGAAAATCTTTTTTTCCGAAATCAAGCAATCTAGAAAGCTCTATAGACCATGCGTTAAATCCATAATCTTTTAATATATCTGAAATGTAATTTGCCGCAAAATAGGATGCCCCCATTCCAGTAAATAAAATATTTTCATTTGGAATATTTTCAGCTTTCATCAATATATCTTTTTTCTTATCTAATAAATTTTTTATTGCATCAGGTTGTTGATAAACCTCACTGAGAAAAATTGCCATAATTTTCACCCCTTTACTGCTCCAACTGTCAGACCAGAAATAATGTATTTTTGTAGAAGTAAAGCAATTAACATAGGAGGAATGGTAGCTACTAAGCCTCCTGCCATCATTAAGCCATAATCAATCATATGCCTTGTTGTAAATTCCGAAACAACAACTGTAATTGTTTTGGCTTTCATATTAAACGTTAAAATCAGAGCATATAAAAACTCATCCCAACACATCAAAAACGAAAAAATTGCTACAGTCGAGAATCCTGGCAAAGCCAAAGGCAAATCAACTTTTAAAAACGATTTCCAAATACCTGCGCCGTCAATATAAGCTGCTTCATCAAGTTCCTTTGGTATTGTAAGAAAATATCCATACATAATCCAAATCGAGTAGGGTAGTATAAAAGACGTGTACACAAAGATAAGTGCCCACCAAGTGTTAATTATCTTTAAACGAGAAACTATTAAATACATTGAAAGAACTAATGCAATTTCAGGAAACATCCTAGCTGTTACAATTATATTTAAATAAATTTGTTTGAACTTTTGAAATTTTCGAGACAAAACATATCCTGCTGGGATTGAAAGCAATAAAGATATCGTCGTTGTTATTAAAGCAACTATAGTACTATTTAAAAGAGCCCTTTTAAAATCGGGAATTTCTCCACTTGTTCCAGTACCACCCCAAATCAATTTCTTAAAATTCTGTAAGGTGGGATTTTTCGGAAACCAATGCGGAGGTTTTGATAAAAGTTCAATTTTTGGAGAAATTGAAGATACAAACATCCAATAAATAGGCATAAGAATAAAAATTGCTACTAATATACCTGCTATATATAATCCAATAATTTTTTTTCTTTTATGCATTTATTTCCACCTCTTCCCTCATAAGGGATTTTATATAAACTAACGCGATTAAAAGTATTATAATTGCTATTATCGTAGAAAGAGCAGCACCTTTACCTAACTGCATTGCTTCAAAAGAAGTATGATATACATAATAAGATAGAACTTGTGTACCATTAGCTGGTCCACCTTTTGTCATAATATATATTATGTCAAAAACCTTAAATGCTTCTGATGTTCTTAAAACTAAAGAAACAACAATAGCTGGCCTTAATAAGGGTAAAGTCACATTAAAAAGCCTATTCCAAAACCCAGCACCATCGACTTTGGCAGCATCATAATAATTCTTAGGTATTGTTTGTAAAGCTCCTAACAAAACTATAGTAAAAAACCAGCAATTTTTCCATACATCAGCAATAATAACCATATTAAGTGCCATAAATGGCTTACCAAGCCAATTAACATAATTATGAATTAAACCTAATTGATACAACAAACCATTTAAAGAACCGTAGTTTGAATCAAAAATCCATTGCCATAATACTCCATTAACAACTGTAGGAATTGCCCAAGGAAGGATTACTAATGTTCTTAGAAATCCTCGAAGTTTAAAATTCTGATTCAACAAAATAGCAGTAAATAAACCAATAACAAATTCTAAAAACACAGAAACAATTGTAAAATATATAGTTATTTTAAAAGCCGACCAAAATTCTTCGTTTGATAGAATTTCTTTATAATTAGATAGCCCAACAAAAGTTGAAAAAGAAGGATAAAATAACTTTTTGTCAAAGAAACTGATTATAATCGTATTAACTATTGGGTAAAATAAAGTTAACAACAAAACAACAGTTGCAGGAATAATCATTAACAAATGAAAGTAATTTGTTTTTCTCAACAGATCACCCCCAAAAATAAGAAAATTCAAATGCCCCCTTTAAAGGGGGCAATTTTTATTTACCAAGTAATTTATTAACTTCTTCTGCTGCTTTATCCAAAGCTTCTTTAGGTGTCATTTGCCTTGTAAGCGCTTTTTGAATATATATTTGAAGTATTCTTGAAAATTCTTGATACTTTACAAGAGAAGGTCGATCAGTAACGTAGTAAAGTTGATTAACCATCTCTGAAAATTCAGGATGATGGGTTAAAATCTCTTTGTCATTATAAAGATCTTCCCAAATTGGCATTGCACCATATTCAATTGATTGTCTCCTTTGCTCTTCTCTACTTGCTAAGAATGAAATAAATTTCCAAGCAGCTTCCTTATTTTTAGAACCTTTGGTTATAGCCAATCCCATCGAACCACTACTTGTATTGCTTACAATTCCGGGAACTCCTGTAGGAACTAAAGCTACCTTTATTTTGTCTACCTGCGAAGATTGATCAGGATCATTAAATATCTGCCAAGCAAAAGACCAATTAAACCCAAAAGCAGCATCTCCGTTTGCAATCGCATGAAGCATAGCTCTATCATCAGAATTTATCGATGAGGGATCAACAACTTTGTAATTATATATAGAATCAACCATCCATTCTAATGCTTTTAAACCACCTCCTGTGTTAAATACAGGATTTTCATTCTCGTCGAAATATTGCCCTCCAAATGAACCAAGGAGTAAAGTATAATAACAAATAAGACCTTCTGCTTGTGCCCAACCCCAAACTGAACCATATTTTACTAAACCTTTATCTTGTAAAATTTTACTAAAAGCAACAAATTCATCCCAAGTAGCAGGTGGTCTTCTAATTCCGGCTTTTTTAAGTAAATCTTCATTATAATAGAAAAATAATACATCATTGAACATTGGTAATCCGTAAGTCTTTCCATTATAACGCATTATATTCATAGCACTTTCTAGTATATTGTTCTTCATATCTTCTGTTAAACGATTATCAACTGGTTCAAGAAGGCCTAAAGTTGCAAATTCAGGTGTCCAAATACAATCGACATCTATCACATCGAATGCTGAAGGATCAACAGCAAGCGTAGTGATAATCTTTTGATAAAGTTGATTATATCCAACTGAAAGCAATTCAACTTTAATATCCGGATAAAGCTCTTCAAATCTTTTAATTGCTTCTTGCCTAAAAGCCGCAAAATCATCACTTGAAATTACTCTAATAGTAGTTGTACTGAAAATCATTAATGATGTTATAATAAATAAAAGAATTAAAACTTTCTTCATTTTAATCACCTCCACACCTTCCCATTTGATTTAAAACCAGTAGTTAAATTCCTTAAATATAATTCAGCACCATAGTAGATACCTCCTTCGAGAATCGCCTTATCACCCCCAGATGAAACAATTAACTTACACGGATTAGAAAATTCGTTAGTCCATATCTTGTGAATATCTTTAAAAAATTTTTCAAATTTTCCATTTAAAACTATTAAATCTGGATCAAACAATAGAAAAAGATTTCTTAAAACTTTTGTAATTTCCCAAACAATTTTTTCTGACCGCAAAATAGACTCAAGATAATCTTCCAATTTTTTTGACGTAAAGACACATTGACCAATTTCACCAGAGGCTCCACGACCTATATACAATTTTCTATCTAAAATTAACCCCATTCCTAAACCACGTTCCCAGTACAGACATAATATGTGATTCCCAGTTTGAGAAGGATCGTGAAGTTCCCTTAAAGCAAGAAGATTCGCATCATTTTCAAAAGCAATAATTGATTTATTGAAATATTGTTTTACAACATTAACTAAATCGATACTTTTTATATTATTCCAATCAAGAATCGATACATAAAAATTGCCATTTGGTAAAACATAACCTGAAATACCAAAAACAATAGCAGCTATTTTATCTTTATAAGAATTAAAATATTTTAAAACGTTATGCAACTCAACCTTGAATTCATCAAAATTATAGTTATCAACTTTTTTGTCATAATATTCTATGATTCTACCATCTAATTCTCCAATAGAAGCACGCAAAAAATCTCTATCTATCTGGATTGATAAAATATTTTTATAAGAATAATTAAATGAAAACAAATTAGCTTTCCTCCCACCAGTAGAAAAAGATTTACCAGTGTGAACTAAAAGATTATCAATATAAGGTCGAATATTTCTACTAATAGTACTCTCACTTAAACCAAGTGATTTAGAAAGAATAACTTGAGAAGTACTTTTATTTTCATAAATATACTTTAAAATTCTGTACCTATTGATCTTTTTAGAATTAATGGAATTTTTATCAACATCCTTATTCAATTTATCTCCTCCTGACAACTTTTTTTCTTGCTGCAAGAAACTTACAAAACTATAATAACTTAAAATTAGTAACATTTATATTTATAAATGGTAAATTTTTTGTTAATAAACAAAATTCTATTTAAATGCTCATAAAAATCAACTCGTTCTTGGTAAAGAAATTTTACAAAGCTAAAAAATAAAAAAATTAAAATTACAAACTCAATGGAAGAAAAAATTATGTTTCAATTAATTCCCTAAAAGGTTATATTCGAAATATGCTATTTATTTTTCCTTTAATACTCCTTCTCTTTTCTTTTTTTAATAAGCAAAATGTTCTCTATAACTATTCCAAGTGTATTTCTTTAAAATTTTCCATCATTTCATATTTTCTTACAATTTAAAATCAAAAAAGCCCCTTTCATTTGAAAGGGGCTTATTATTTTACTTTATTAATCTACTTTTCTTTTGGTTCACTCCAAGACATATAGTCACACTCAGGATTTATACACGCCCAGTAGTTTTTACCTTTTTTACTTTTTTTCATTACAACCAAAGCGCCACACTTTGGACATTTTCCCTCTGCTATTTTATAACCAGAAACTGTAAAATCACAGGAATCACATTTAAAGTAATATCCATATTTTCCTTTTTTCCTTGTTAAATGCCCACCACATTTTGGGCACGAATCTTCGGCTTTGCTATGTTTTTCATGTTCTTTTAAAACTTTTTGAATGTACACTTTATTTTCTATCTGAACAGCATTAATAGTACTATCTATACTTTTATTAGTACTACAATTTTCGCAGTTCAAATAAAGGCCATACCTTCCTATTTTCAATCTGTAGTTAACTTTCTTACAATTTTCACATAGTAAATCAGTTTCATAATTAATTGAGTAAAATTTGCTTTTTGCTTCATCAAGATACTTTGAAAAATCGCTATAAAATTCATTTAAAACTTCTTTCCAATCTTTTTCACCAACCTCAACCTTATCAAGCTCTTCCTCCATTAATGCTGTAAACTTTTTATCAACAATCTCAGGAAATTTCTTTGTTAAAAAGTCTTCAACAACAAAGCCAAGTAGTGTTGGAACAAGCTCTCTTCTCTTTTTAACAACATATTTTCTCTGCTGAAGCGTAGTGATTATGGTAGCATATGTACTTGGCCTTCCAATTCCTTCAGCTTCAAGGGTTTTAACAAGTGTAGCCTCAGTAAATCTAGCTGGTGGTTTTGTTGTATCCTTTTCAGAAAGAACCTTTTCAAGTAGATATTCTTTGCTTACTTTTAAGTCTACATCTTCTCCTTCTTTTTTACTATTACCAAGTACTTTTTCAAATCCGTCAAATATTAATTTTGAAATTGTTGTTCTAAATTCATATTTTCCTTCTTTGAAAATAAATGTTTTCTCAAGATATTTAGATTCTTTCATTTGGGATGCAACAAAACGTTCCCAGATAAGTTTGTATAATTTGAAATAATCTCCTGAAAGAATATTTTTTGCTTTTTCAGGTGTTATTTCAACATTTACAGGTCTAATACATTCATGGGCATCTTGCACCTTTGAGGAAGTCTTTTTTCTTCGTTTTATCTTCCCACCGATATATTCTTTTCCAAAAACGTTTTCAATAAATTTCTGGGTCATTTCTTTTGCTTCATCTGACACCCTTGTAGAATCAGTTCTCATATATGTGATAAATGCAAAATGGCCTTCTGGGGTATCAATACCTTCATACAAAGACTGGGCTATTTTCATCGTCTTTGAAACGGTAAATCCAAGTTTATTTGCTGCATCCTGCTGTAAACTACTTGTTATATATGGTAGTGGTGGAGATTTTCTGGTTTCTTTTTCTTTTATATCTTCCAAAATTACCTTTTTAACATTTTTCTTTATATCATCTGCTATTTCCTTGGTTACATTTTCCTGTTTAATCCTTTTACCTGAAACACTAAAGAGATTTGCTTTTAAATCATAATCTTTAAGTTTTACAGAAACCTTGTAAAACTCTTTTGGAACAAATAAAAAGCGCTCTCTTTCCCTGTCACATATTATCTTTAAAGCAGCTGATTGAACACGTCCAGCACTCATTGCCCCCTTTATTATTTTCCATAAAAGAGGGCTAATTTTGTACCCAACAATTCTATCAAGGATTCTTCTTGCAAGCTGTGCATTTACCTTTTTTTTATCTATTTTTCTTGGATTTTCAACTGCTTTCTTTATTGTATTTGGTGTAATTTCGGTAAAAACAATCCTGTTATTTCCATCAAGACCAAGAATTTCTGAAAGATGCCATGCAATTGCTTCTCCTTCCCTATCCATATCAGAAGCAAGTAATACTTCCTTGTTTTTTATTTCCTTTTTTATTGCTTCAACAACTTTTTCTTTTCCAGGAATTATTTCAAATTCAGGCTCAAAATTTTTTAAATCTACTCCGAATTTCTTTTGAGGAAGGTCCCTAATATGACCTTTAGATGAAATTACTTTATAATCCTTCCCTAATATCTTCTCTATTGTCTTAGCCTTTGCAGGCGATTCCACAATTATTACCTTTTTAGCCACTATAACTCCCCTCTCAATCTTCGAGTTCATGCTTTAAATAAAATCTTCTTCCAAGATTTGGGTCATATTCGCTCCAATTCTTCTCAGGATTTAAATCAAGCTCTCTTTCTTTGATAGAAAAGATTCTATTCAATTTTGAATCCATATTTTCAATCATATGAAGAACAAGGGCTTCAGGTGTTTTTGGAACTACTGGCGAACCCCACTCGAGTTCTCCATGATGAGAGACAATCAAATGAAGTAATTTGTTTGAAAGTTCAAGTGGTGCATTTATCTTTTTCAATTTAAAGCTAATCATTTCATACCCACTTACAATATGACCAATTAATTCTCCTTGAGTTGTTACTTCAATTCCACTTGATGTAATTTCATAGTCATTAATTTTACCTATATCGTGAAGAAGAGCTCCAGTTATAAGTAAATCTCTATCAAGATTTCTATACACACTGCATACATTTTCGCACAATTTTGCAACAGTTAAAGAATGTTCAGCAAGACCACCAACATAATTGTGATGAACCTTTGCACCTGCTGGCGCATTCTTAAATTTTTCAAGGAATTTTTCATCGCCTTTAAAAAATAAATTTAAAAGCTCTTTTAAATATTTATTTTTAACACTTTCAATAAGGGTATTAATTCCATCCATTATAGAATCAATTGATTGTTTTGTTTCCTTTACAAATCTTTCAAGTGAGTATTCGCCTTCTTTTAAAACAATCATCTGAGAATTCTGAAGTAGGTTAAATTGCAATCTTCCATCATATACAACAACTTTTCCATTAGTCCTTACTACATTTCCAATATCAACATTAGAATTGTTGCTTTCCGCATTAAACCAGTCAATTGCACGTAAAGTTCCAGTTTTATCTTCAAAAGTTAAAAGAAGGTATTTTTGCCCAGCTTTATTTTCCATTAACCTTTTACTTTTAACCTTTACAATTAATTCAAGTTCTGAATTTATATAATCGCCAAGTTCTGAAATATATGGTTCTCTAAATTTCTCAACCAGTTCTTTAGGTAATTTCAAAATTCCACCCCTTTATATATTCTAGGAACTCTCTTTGAAATCCTACATGTAACTTCATAGTTAATTGTTCCTAGCTTCTCTGCAATTTCTTCTGCCGTTATTCTTTCATTACCTTGCGTGCCAATTAAAATAACCTCATCTCCTTCATTTACCCCTTCACCTTCAACAACAAACTGATCCATACACACCCTTCCAAGAATCTTTCGCCTTTTGCCATTTATAAGAACTTCGCCTATATTTGAAAGGTGTCTCCAGAATCCATCAGCGTATCCTACAGGAATAGTTGCAACCTTCATTTTTCTATCAGCTATAAACGTTCTTCCATAGCTAACACTTTCACCTTTTTCAATGTATTTTACGTGAGAAACAACACTTTTCCACGTTAAAACCGGTTTTAAATGTTCATCTTTCACTTCATTACTCGGCATCAAACCATAGCTTGCAATACCAAGTCTTACATAATTGTGATATGGAACAATACCGGTAATTGAAGCCCCGCTATTGCAAACATGTTTGATGGGAACATCTATATCTAAAGAGCCGAATTTTTCATACTGCTTTTTTGTAAATTCTATATCTTCCTTTTTCAAAGAATCAGCAACAGCAAAATGTGTATATATTCCTTCAACTTCAAAACCATTTTCAAGAAGTTTTTTATAAAACTTCCTTGCTTCATCTACCTTAACACCAACTCTATTCATTCCAGTATCAATGTTTATATGAACAACGGGCTTTTCTTTTAAATTTTTATAATCTTCTAATTGCTTCCATGAAAACATTGTAAGTGTTATGTTATTTTCAACTGCTATTTTAACAAAATCCTTTTCAACGTAGTTAAAAACTAGAATTTTTGTTCTAATTTGATTTCTTCTTAATTCAAGTGCTTCCTCAAGAAAAGCAACTGCCAAATAATCAATTCCAATTCTTTCAGCTGCCTTTGAAAGCATTACAGCGCCATGTCCATACGCATCTGCCTTAACTACTGGCATAACCTTTGCTGGATAACATTTTTCTTGAAAATATTTTAAATTTGACAAATAATTTTGAATATTTATTTCCGCAAAAGTTCTTCTACTTTCCGTAGGCTTCCCCTCCCAATTGGTGGCAAACTTATTACTCTATCTTTAAATCTAATTTTACCACGTAAAAAGTTAATATTGAAATCCTCTATATCTTTTAAATTATAAACTTTTTCATAGAAAAAGCTTGATATCTTTATTTTATTCGAGGAAACTTCCAATTTAAAGGTCAATGCTTCAAAAAAGAGGAAAATTGAAAGAAGGGTTAGAGATATTAGAAGAGAAAATGTAAACAACGAAATGGGAAGCTTAAAAAAATGGAAATCAACAAAAATAGCAAGGGCAAAATTTAAAGAACTTAAAAATCTGTACAAAAATGAAGATTTAATCATATATAAAAAAAGCGGGTTTCCCCGCTTATTATGCCTCCACCTCAGTGTTTGATTTACTAACAAATCTTCTAACCTTTCCAGCACTTAAACAATCTGTACAAACCCACATTCTTTTAACTGAACCATCGTCTAAAAGAACTCTAACTTTTTGAAGATTGGGTCTAAACCATCTACTTGTTCTTCTGTTTGAGTGGGAAACATTCTTACCAGCAACGGGTCCTTTTCCACAAACTTGACATTTGGCCATTTTGTTCCTCCCCTTTCTTTATCTATTTTCAATTTAATTATATACTCCGATACAAAGTATATTTTACACTTTCATTATTAATGTGTCAATTTTTTAAATGTAAAAACTCTGTTTCATTAATCAAAAACCCGTATTGCTTCTGCTGGGTCAACTTTTTGAGCAAGATTTGCAGGATAAATGGTAAAGATTGTCGTTATCAAGTAAACTCCTCCAATTATTAATAGCACTTGCCCCCAAGGAATCGTAATTGAAAAATCTGGAATCTCTGTAATAATAAGCTTTGCAAAATCAAGTGTAACAAATGTAGTTGTTAAAACGGCTGTCAAAATTGCTATTGAAACTATAAAAATAGATTCAAACAAAAATGCCTTAAATACCTCAGCTTTATTCACACCTATTGCTTTTAAAGAGCCTATAATTCTTTTTCTAGAATATACATTTTTGATACTCAAAATGGTAAGACCAGAAAATCCACTTATAAATCCAAAGTAAAACAGTTGAATTGCTATATTCACAAAATAACGCACGCTACTAAATACTTTATCAAGTTCTTCTGTTACGTAAACTGGACCATCAAATCTTTCATATACAATATTTTTTGCCTTTTGTGCAAGGTTTTTATCTTTTATAATCCCGGCATATCCTTGAAGTGCCCCTGGAATTTTATCTTTAAATACAAAAATCCCATCAAAGGGAACAACCATAGACTTTGGATTGTAAACCTCTTTAATATAAAATTCCTGATTCACTTTCTTGCTTATACCAGGCAAAATCCCCTTTAATTGCAGTGTATATGTTGAATCTTTTGTAAATAAATCTTTATTTCCTATTCCTTCTTTATTAGAAAGCTCATTAACTTTTCCAACATCTTCTATTTCAAGGGATTTTGTAATGTTTTCATCGGTTAAAATTATTACAATATTTTTATCATCAAGTTTTGCATCAACAAGCTGCAATTTGACCAGATTTTCAAACATAGACTTAAACTCTTCATCTTTATCATACACACTTCCACCGAAAAATGATTTAAGTGGGTTTTCAACAATTAAAAAGTTGTATCCTAAAATTCCAAGATTCATTTTTTCATCAATATAATTAAAAATACTTGTTGGAAGAACGGCAGTTAACAAAATCACTAGGGTAATAATAGAATATACAAGAAAAACAACAAAATTTCTCCATCTCTGTTTGTCAATATATGACAATGCAAGAACAGATGATATGCTATGAAACCTTCTAAAATAACTTTTTACCATCGGAAGAATTCCAAAAATTATATAAATACTTCCAAGAAGAAATAACCCAGCTCTTGAAAGATAATCCCATCCTCCACCTGTTCCTATTTGAAAATATGTAAGTAATACTACTAAAAGTCCTGAAATAATTTGAATTAAATCTTTTTTAACAAAAAGTGGAACCAAAGCAATGAGGGAAACGATACAGTAAAATGGATTTATAAAATACAATCCTATTGGAAGAAAAAATAAAAGGTACAAAAAGCGTCTTTTTGGAACAATTTCTTCTCTTGACAAAAGAACAACAGGTGATATTTTTGAAAATGATATACTTCTATATATTAGTATAAAAATTGGGAGAATAATGGAAATTAAGATGCCAAGCAGTATCGTTTTTGTAGTGATTGTAAAATATATAGTTTCAGGTAAAGCTGTATCAGTCGCAACAAGAGGTGGAATTTTATTTACAAGAGTTAACAGATATCTTCCAAGGAAAATACCTGAAAAAGCCCCGACAATTGCAGAAAACAGTAAGTAAACAAAACCTTCAATAAACAATATTAATCCTATTTTTCCTCTCGTATATCCCAGAGCTCTTAATGTTCCAAGAACATTCCTTCTATCTTCTGCAAGAACTCCAAAAAAATTTGAAATGAAAAGAAAACTGCTTAATAAAGCAAATCCACTGAAACCTAAAAATAAATAGCCAATTACCTTGTTCAATGGTGAATACTTCAAATTATATTTTGTGGGCACTACCCTTAAATTTGCTTCCTCCTCAATTCTTTCGGCTATAAGCTGATGCTCTTTAATTGGTGCATTTAAAGATGCTATAACTACATTGGGATCTTTTCCGGTATACAACCGCAAATCACGAAGCATTTGTCGGGGCATAAAAATAGAACCATTTGTCATACCAGTTTCGCCACGGAAATTAAACTCTTGAACACCTATCTCATCAATCTTAATTTCATGCGTTCCATTTGAAGTAATTAAAGAAACTGTGCCACCTTTTTTCAAATTTAAAACATCGGCAAGGTCCTTTGATATAATAACTCCTGAAAGATTTTGACCGGAAAAGTTTAATAGCCCTTCATCATACCCAATTGCAAAAATATCTAAATATCTACCATTCTTTTTTATTCTTGCTGAAACAAGCTCTATAAACGTAAAATCTTTAACGATTCCTTCATCTTTTAATTTATTAAAATGCTTATTTACATTTTCCACATCAAGCGCTTTAGGGAAAAAGAATGTGTCACTTTTATCTTTTGCAACAATATCTATACGCCCAAAGTTTTTCAATATCTTCTGGGCAAACCAGGCATCAACTGAATCGTTTAAAGATAAAGCTCCTACAACCAGCATTGTAGCTATCATTGTTCCAAGTATAACTAATAAAGACATTTTCCAGTTAAGAAAGAAATTTCTAAAAGCAATTTTAAATATCACACTATCACCTTCTACTATTCACACTGTTATTATATCACCAAAAATTAAAAAACCGCACAATTGTGCGGTTTTTATCCCTCATCAAGCATTTTGAATAAAACCTTGAGATATCTGCTTCTTGATGGATGTCTAAGTTTTCTTAAAGCCTTCACTTCTATCTGTCTAATTCTTTCTCTTGTAACATTAAAATACTGTCCAACTTCTTCAAGAGTTTTCGTCTTTCCATCTGTCAAACCGTATCTCATTTTTAAAACCAATTTTTCTCTGTCATTTAATGTTTCAAGTACCTTTTCGACTTCTTCGCGAATCAACATTCTCATTGCTTCTTTTTTTGGAGATGCTATGGTTTCATCGGGCACAAAATCAGCTACAGTTGAATCTTCATCCTCACCAACTGGAGCTTCCAGAGAGGTTGTTTCTTTAGCTGCTTGCATAATTTCTTCAACTTTTTCTACAGGTTTATCTAACGCCTTTGCAAGCTCTTCTATTGGAATTTCTTCTCCATGTTCCTGATAATATTCCCTCATTATTTTCTGCATTTTGTTAATCGTTTCAACCATATGAACTGGTACCCTTATTGTTCTTGCCTGGTCTGCAATTGCCCTTGTTATAGCCTGCCTAATCCACCAAGTTGCATACGTTGAAAATTTATACCCTTTTCTCCAATCAAATTTTTCAACAGCCTTTAACAAACCAACATTTCCTTCCTGGATTAAATCAAGAAAGGAAAGACCTTTTCCAACATATCTCTTCGCTATACTTACAACGAGTCTCAAATTGGATTCAACCAATTTTTGTTTTGCCCTTTCATCACCTTTTTGTGCGCGTCTTGCAAGTTCTCTTTCCATGGATTGACTGAGTAGAGGGATTTTTCCTATATCTCTTAAATACATCTTTATTAAATCTTTTGGAGCCATGTTGTCATAAAACTTTGGAGATTCTTCTAAATAATCCTGAACGTTAATATCTGTATCTAAAGCTGATGTATCTTTAATTGTTATTCCATTTTTTTCAAGTTCTTCATAAACCTTTTCAAGTAAATTACCATCAAATTCTTCTGCCTTTTCTGGTGGAAACATTTTATCAATATCATCATATGAAACAAAACCCTTTTCTTTCCCAATTTTAATTAATTCCTTTATTCTCTTGTCAGCAGTGGCTAAAACAGCTTTTTTTCTTGCCATCAGGAGTTCACCTCCCTAATTTTTTTAACTCTCTTACAAGTTCAATGCGTGTTTGAAGTAATACCTTTTTTTCTTCATCGGAAGCCTTTTCTAAATATTTATCAATCTCCTTGATTCTCTTTTCAAGTTTTCTCTCAAGGAGTTTTCTTTCAATCGTTTCCATATACGTTTCATCAATTTCTGTATTTTCCATCTTCTTTAAAACAGACTCAATATATCCTTCCATTTCTTTAGATAATTTATCAAATGAAAAGTTCTCATCTTTTACAAAATTGAAAAACTTTTGTGCCTCAAAATTCAAAAGACTTGCATCAACGTCAAGTTTTTCAAATTGCTCTGGAAAGTTAAGGTAAAGATAAACAAGCATATCTTCAAGAGTTGGGAGCATGGTAGCTTTTTTTGAGAAAAAATACGAAGGTTTTTCAAAATCAACATCGTACCCTAAAATCTCTTTAACTTTATTTTTAAAATTCTCATATCTTTGAGGTGCAGATTTAAAAATTTCACTCCAGCTCTTTAGTTCATTTAAATACATATTAGCAGCATTTGAATTTTTTAAATCATACTTTTTAGAAAGAGCCTTTGGAACAAAAACTTCTGCAGGAATAGCAGATTGAACAATATTAAAAAGTCCAGTCTTCCCTTTTGTTTTTAAAATTTCATCAGGATCTTTTCCATCTTCAAAAACCACAATCATTACATTGAAATCCATGGTGAGAAGTATTTTCAAGCTCAAAAGTGTTGCTTTAACTCCCGCGCTATCCATATCAAACGATAATACAATATTTTGCGTTAACTTTCTTATCTTTCTTGCATGAAATTTTGTAAAAGCTGTTCCAAGTGTTGCAACTGCGTTTGTTAGGCCTGCTCTATGAAACGAAATTGCATCAAAATATCCCTCACAGACTATTGCAAAATCAGCATTCTTAATTTTGTCTTTTGCGATATTGAATAAAAACATTGTGGATGATTTTTTGAAAAATTCAGTTTCATATGAATTAATATACTTTGGTTGGCCCTCTCCTAAAATCCTTCCACCAAATGCAATTACCCTACCATATTCATCCTTTATTGGAATAATTAACCTTCCCGAGAATGGATCTTTCCCGTGCAGGAAACCAAGTTTTCTCAGAGAATTTATATTCAATTTTTTTGCAATTTTATATGGAATATCAGAATCAATGGGCGCAAAACCAAATTCGTATTTCTTAATTTCGTCTTCTTCAAATCCTCTGTTTTTTAGATAAGAAATTGCAAAATCATTTAAATTCCTTTTATATTCTTCGTGAAGTTCGTTATAAAACTTTAAATACAATGAATGAAAGCTTGATGTTTCATCAAGTTCAATCTTTACATTTGCTTCTTTTGCAAGTCTTCTTAATGCTTCAATAAATGAAACCCCTTCAATTTCCTGAATAAATTTAATTACATCACCTGAAGCACCACATCCAAAACAATGGTAAGTCTTAAAGGATGGGTTTACGTAGAAAGATGGAGTGGTTTCGGTGTGGAAAGGGCACAATGCTCTATAGTTATTACCAACCTTTTGAAGGCTGACATACCTTGAAATAACATCAACAATATCAACTTTTGATTTTACTTCCTCGATTATCTTTTTTGAAAGCATTAAGTCACCTCTTTAAAAAGAAGACAAGGTGGCAGCAAATGCTGCCACATAGTTGTATACAAATAAGGTAAGGTATATTTTAACGTTTGGAGAATTGAGGAGCACGTCTTGCTTTTCTGAGACCGTATTTTTTCCTTTCAACCATTCTGGAATCTCTGGTAAGAAGACCTTTTTCTTTAAGTGTGGGTCTTAAATCGGCATTGTATTGTAAGAGGGCTCTTGCAATTCCAAGTCTAATTGCTCCAGCTTGGCCTGATTTACCTCCACCATTTACTCTGATAACAAGGTCAAATGAGCCTTCAAGACCGGTAATTTTTAAAGGTTCCATTGCATGGAGAGTCCAAACTGAATTTTCAAGATATCCATTTAAGTCTTCGTATTCTTTATCGTTAACTATAACTTTTCCATTACCTTCTTTTAAATATACCCTTGCAACTGAAGTTTTCCTTCTACCTGTTCCCATGTAATATTCTGCCATCTTTTTTACCCCTCCTTATTAAAAACTCAATTCCACTGGTTTTTGTGCTTGATGTGGGTGCTCAGGACCAGCGTATATTTTAAGCCTTTTAAGAGCTCTTCTTCCTAAAACTGTCTTTGGAAGCATCCTTTTAACTGCAAGCTGAATTAATTTTTCTGGATTTCTTTGTAATAACTGTCTTGCAGAAAATTCCTTAATACCTCCGGGGTAACCAGTGTGTTTGTAATATTTCTTTTGATCCATTTTTTTACCTGTTAATTTTATTTTATCAGCGTTTACAACCACGACAAAGTTACCACAATCAACATGTGGTGTCCAATTTGGTTTATTCTTACCCATTAATACTAATGCAATTCTTGTTGCAAGCCTTCCTAAAGCCTGACCTTCTGCATCAACTACATACCAGTCTCTTTGAACTTCTTCTTTCTTTAAAAGTGTTGTTTTCTGTATAGGCAACGTTCTAGCCATTGTTATTCCTCCCTCCTTAGATTCACTCTTCATTTGGTTCTAAAATCTTCTTTACACGTCTGTGAATTATATAATTCACTACCGAATCTATTGAAAACTTTATTGCATTAAAACCTATTATCCAAGGTAGCAATGCAAAAACGGTTTCAAGTGAGACTTTCCAGTAAAATGGCACAACAACAATGTTCAATAGTGCCATTCCACCTGTGGCAACAGCAATTCCTGCTAAATACCCAAAAATTTCCCTTACTCTTCCCTTTTTTGAATATATCATTGCTGCTGGTACTATAAATAAAACTCCAGCCACAAAATTCATTGCAATTCCTACAATATCTCCCGATTTAAAAAGATAAAAAAGTATGTCTTTTATTGCTAACACAAGAACTCCAAGCATAGGCGAATATATAAAAGCAATTAAAAGAGCCATTATATCACTTGGATCATATTTTAGAAAATTCACAGCGGGAAAAATGGGAAGCTCTAAATACATTACAACAAAAGCAAGAGCAGAAAAAACTCCAACAATTGCCACCTTTTTGGTGTTAGTCATACTACCACCCATTATTCAACTTCATAAACATTAACATATTTTCTATTGTTTCTAAACTCAAACTTTACTACTCCATCTTTAAGTGCAAATAAAGTGAAATCCCTTCCCATTCCTACATTTTTACCTGGCCAGTACTTTGTTCCTCTTTGCCTTACAATTATATTTCCTGCTACTACTTTTTGCCCATCATTTTTCTTGATTCCAAGGTATTTTGGTTTACTATCGCGTCCGTTTTTTGCAGTGCTGCTTTTCGCAAAAAGCTGTATGTCAATTCTCATCATTCTTCACCTCCACTTTTATAAATTTCCTATATTGCTCTTCTAAATCTTTTAACGTCTCTAGAAGTTCTTCAACAAATATTTGTGAAAGTTCATCATTTGTTATGTTTTCTACTTCAAGATATCCATCCTTGATTTTTACTTTAGCACCTTTTTTCTCCAGAAATCTTGCCGTATGCTGTGAAACAGTACTTACTGCCGCACATATTATATCTTTTCCTTTTTCTGCAAATAATGAATGTCCAGTTATTTTGAACTTTTCAAAAAACCCGCGTTTGAAAAAGGTGCATTTGATCATTTTACTTCAATTTTCTCTATTTTTACTGCGGTGTACCATTGCCTGTGTCCTTTGATTCTTCTGTAATTTTTTCTTGGTCTAAATTTACCAACAAGTACTTTTTTAGCTCTTCCGTGTTCTAAGACTGTTCCAGTTACTTCAACATTTTCAAGATATGGCCTTCCAACTAAAGTTTTTCCATCATCTGTTTTTACCATGAGTACCTTGTCAAATGAAACTGCTTCGCCTTCAGATTTTCCAACTAGTCTTTCTGTAAAGAAAACTTTTCCGGGTTCAACACGAAACTGCTTTCCACCACTTTCTACAATAGCGTACACAAACTTCACCTCCTCAAATTTTTGAAATAAACATCCGCTGGAACATGTAGCCATCTCTGGCGTTTGAAACACGTCCCAGGCGTATGATAACCCATAGTATTTTACCACTTTTAAAATCTCCAAATGAAAAATTTTTGTTAATGTTGTTTTGCCAAAGACTTAACAAAATTTTTTAAAATTGCAGACCAAATATTATTAATTTTGATAAATTATATTTTATCATATATTCTAACTTTTAAAAAACAATGTTTGTACAAAAATAGGTATATAATTGCAATGAAAAGGAGGTGTGAAATATGTCGTTTTTGTTCTTGGGCTCTATTTTCATTGTTTCTATTATTGTTTCATTTATAATTGCAAAAGTTTTTAATTTACCAATTAAAAAAATTCTTGAAAGAATTATTAATGACCCCATTAGTGATGCGTGGAGGAAATATTTAATATTTGCAATATACATTACTGGAATTTCATCTGGAGTTAGAATATGGGAAATAGAAAGATATTTTGGACTTTCTGAATATGTAGATCGAACTGGAACAACCATTGAAAAAGTTGTTCAACTTACATCTGAAAGATGGACTCTAGAAATTTTAAGAACCATAATCGAAGCACTTCAAGGAATTTCAATTATGCTCCTTGTATTTTTTATCTTTGCTCTAATTGCTTTTGTAATCACTAAATCAATTGAAAGCAGGCAAAAAAATAAAACTAATTAGTTATTTAAAAAAATTATTGAAGGATTCGACCTTTTTGACTACTAATAACCTAACTTTCAACAAAAAGATTTCATATTAGTAATGTGAAAGTTAATGCAATTATAATTTCAGGTATAAGTGTTTCCAAGTTATTAGTAAGTAGCTTCAGCATTTATTAACATTTTACCTCTATTTGCACCGTTTTCATTTCCCATAGCTATCACAAGAAATCACAAATACTTCTTAAAAAAATATTTAAAAAAGAACCTGAAATCATTGCTTTTGAAAGTGGCAACCCCTGCAGCATTATTAATACTTCAGAAATAATAATGTTATCTCATTAAAAACGTATTTGTTGTACTTGCTGTAAATGGAATAATAAAAGCTAGATATATATTAACCCATCCAAAAGATTTCATGAGTAAAAATAATGGAATTATCATTTCTGTTTTAGCTAGAAGAGATAAAGTGATAAATTTGAAGAAACTATGTCAAAATAATAAATAATATTATTTTACTTTACATTCTAAAATCAGGTGATATAATAGTTCGTAGAACGAAGTAAGGGGGTTCTAGTTGTGTCATTTTTGGCTGCCTTCTTTCATTTTATAGCTGATTTTGTAAATGCTTTTATAAAACCACTTGCACCCTATTTCATAGATAAATTAAATATCGACAATAGAACTTTTGCTAGTTTTATAGCTCTTATTGGAGGATTAACCTCCTTATTTCAAATACTCTTTGGAGCATATTTCGACAAAAAGACAAGAGATGGCTTATATATAACCATAATAGTTATTCTTGAAATCCTACTTGTTTCATTTTTTGGATTTATCAACTCATTTTTACTCTTCTTTATATTAGTGACAAGTACAAGGCTTCTTAATTCAGCTTTTCATCCGGTAGGAGCCAGTTTTGCTGGAAGAACTCAAAAAGGAAAACATATTGCACTTTTTTCAGTTGCAGGAACACTTGGTGCAGGCGTTGCACCTTTATTTATTACCTTTTATCACAACAGTGTTGGTTTAGAAAAAATATACTTTTTTACAATTCCATTGATTATATTTGTATTAATTGTTTCTAAGAAAATTATACCATATAAAAAAGAGACAGCAAATTCAGTAAGAACACTTTCATTTAAAGGGGATATTTTGAAGCTGTTTCCAATATTTCTCATAGTTATGACAAGAAGTTTTGCTATGGGAGCTTTCCATACGTATATTCCAATTTATATGAATAGTATAGGTAGTTCCATAGTAATTGGAGGTTCTGTGCTAACCACTGGAATGCTTCTTGGGGTTTTTACAAATTATCTTGGAACAATTATTCTAGAAAAAACTAACCCAAAATTAACGAATTCAATTGGTTTTCTCGGTATGGGGATATTTGGACTTTTATTTGTTTTTATACCAAATATCACATTTAAAATTGTATCATTTGTTTTATTCGATGGTTTTAGCTTCTTTACAATGTCTTCCAACATTGTTTCTGCTCAAAAACTCCTTCCTAACAATAAGGCGTTTGCCTCTTCCATTTCTATGGGCTTTTCCTGGGCAATAGGTAATTTTCTTTTAAGTGGATATTCAGCTATTTTTGGAAACAATGTTATGTTCATGCTTCTTTCTGCAAGCATAGCTGTCCTCATCACTCTTTTTATCTACGTTTTAACCGTCAAGTCCTAATTTTGAAGCTTTCATCAAAACTTGATGTTGTCAATTAAATGATAAGATGTATAATAAGTCATGGAGGTAATATAATGACAATCGTTGGTGTTGACCCGGGATATGGTATACTTGGATACGGTGTTTTAGAAAAAGAAGGAAATAAAATAAAATATGTCACTCATGGTGTTATTACTACAAAAAAAGAAATCGAAATGCCGGAAAGGTTGGGATATATTTATTCCGAATTTGTAAAAATTCTTGATGAATTTTCCCCCGATGTTTGCGCTATGGAAAGGTTGTTTTTCTATAAAAATGCAAAAACTGCAATTCACGTTGGAGAAGCAAGAGGTGTAATTTTACTTGCCATTTCTCAGAAAAATATTCCCCTAAAGGAGTTTACACCTTATCAAGTGAAAAATAACGTTACTGGCTATGGAAAAGCGAATAAAATGCAAGTTCAAAAAATGATGAAAATACTTTTAAACTTAAATGAAATACCTAAACCGGATGATGCCGCAGATGCGCTTGCTGTTGCATGGTGCTATGCAGTCGAAAAAGTAATTTAAGGAGGATATTAAATGAAATATCGTTTCTCTAATCTAAACTTTCCCATATCTCAAATATCTGATTATTTCAATATTGAACTTTCTGGTGAAATACATGAAATTATTTATGACCCAGAAAAACAATCACTTAAATTTTATATCACATCAACAATAGATGAAGATACTATAAAATCTTTTGAAGAAAAACTAAAGGTCTTTTTTGGTATAGACGTTTATATTGAGTTAACCTCAGAGAATGTTTCTAAAGAAGAAATATTAAATATTTTCAATGGAAATGCACCATACGTTAAAGATATTGATATTACAGAGGAAGCAATAATTGTTAAGACTTTCAGTGAATTTGCAGCAAATAAAATCTCCAAAAAAATCAAATATGTTGAAAAACTGACAAATAAAAGGGTTTCTGTAGATATTATTGAAAGTGAATCAAATGAAGTTCCTCAGATTGTTTATTCTAAAAATGCAAAAAACGAAGATTTAAAAAAACTCGAAAATTCAAAAAGAAAGTATTATTTCCCATCTAATATCCTTCCAAATGCCAAAAATACTCTGCTTCGTGGTAAAGTTTTTAAAGTAGAAGTTTCTGAATATGGAAATAATATTTTGACTGTATACATTACCGACCGAAAAGAATCAATAACAGGAAAAATGTTTGAAAATGTTGAAAAATTTGCAAGTCTCATTGAAGAAGGTAAATGGTATTATTTCAAAGGCTCAATGGCTATTGATAAAAATGGGGAATTTTACTTTTCTATAAAAGACGTATTTGAAGATCCAAAGCCACTTGAGAGAAATGATAATGCTGAACTTAAAAGAGTGGAGCTTCACGCACATTCAAAAATGAGTGATTTAGATGCCATTATTGACATTTCTGAATACGTAAAAACCGCAAAAAAATGGGGATGGAAAGCAGTTGCTATAACAGACCACGGTAATGTACAATCAATACCATATCTTTATGAAGAGGCAATTTCAAGCGGTATTAAACCAATTTTTGGTACTGAAATGTACTTTTTAAGTGAAGAAGGAGAAATTGTCAAAAACTTACTTGAAGACAATAACATTGATGATGTTATTTACACCGTTTTTGACCTTGAAACTACAGGAACAAATGCAAAATTTGATGAGATTATTGAAATTGGAGCTGTAAAATACAAAAATGGTAAGATTATTGACACTTATCAAACATTTGTAAAGCCAACGAAAAATATAAATTCTTTCACCCAAAATTTAACCGGTATTACAAATGAAATGGTTGAAAACGCAAGAAAATTAGATGAAGTTTTACCTGAATTTTTGGAATTCATCAAAGATACAGTGCTTGTTGCACATAATGCCGATTTTGACTTTGGATTTATTAGAGAAGCACTGAGAAAATTATTCAACAAAGAATTAGAATTCACATATATTGATACACTGAGGTTATCACGGGCTGTTTTAAAACATAAAGTTAAATCATTTGCCTTAAATAAACTTGTTGAATATTTTAAACTTGGCCCCTTCACTCACCACAGAGCATATGAAGATGCGGCTATTACGGCCGATGTTTTTGATAAACTTTTGAATATTATTAAAAAGCAAGGAGTAAAAACTCTCTCTCAAATTAACGGTCTCAAATCCAAAATTTCAACTTCCAGTATAAGAACAAAAAGGGTATTTAATCATCTTACAATACTTGTAAAAAATAAAGATGGACTTAAAAATTTATACAAACTTGTTTCAGATGCTCATGTAAAATATTTTAAATACGTTCCGTTTGTTCCAAAAAATGTCCTTAGACAGTACAAAGACGGATTACTATTTGGAACCGGTTGTGAAAACAGTGAAATATTTAATGCACTCACCGGTTCAGCTACTGACGAAGAGATTATTCAACTTTTAAAAGATTATGACTACGTTGAAATTTTTCCTCTTGATACAATATCAACAGTAGAAAAAGAAAACGCAAAGGAAATATTTAAAAGACTCTATAGCCTCGCAAAAAAACTTGATATGCCAATTGTTATGGTTAGCAATGCCCATTTTATTGAACCTGAAGATATGAAAGCAAGACATGCCCTTTTAGCACCAAAAGAAAGCAGCAACCCTAACGATGAAGATTTGAGGGATAAAAACGCAAATTATTATCTCAGAACAACTGATGAAATGATTAATGCTGCGATGGAGATTTTTGAAGATGAATCAATAGCTAAAGAAATAGTTATAGAAGCCCCAAATAAAGTAGCAGACATGATAGAAGAAGTTGCTCCTGTTAAGAAAAAGCTTCATCCTCCAATCATTGAAGGCTCCGATGAAAAAGTTAGAAATCTATCAATAGAAAAGGCGAAAGAATTGTATGGAGATCCTCTACCTGAATTGATACAAAAAAGGCTCGAAAAAGAACTTAAAAGTATAATTGAAAATGGATATGCGGTATTGTATGAAATTGCTCACTTGATTGTCAAAAAGGCAAATGAAGATGGTTATGTCGTTGGTTCAAGAGGTTCGGTTGGTTCTTCGTTTGTAGCGTACCTAATGGGTATTACTGAAGTTAATCCTCTTCCACCACACTATCTCTGTCCTAACTGTAAATATGTTGAATTTGTCGAAGATATTGGTTCTGGATATGATCTTCCAGACAAATTATGCCCCAAATGTGGAACTAAACTTTCAAAAACTGGCCAGGATATACCCTTTGAAACATTTATGGGATTTAAAGGTGATAAAGTTCCCGATATTGATTTGAATTTTTCAGGAGAATATCAGGATAGAGCACATAACTACATAGTGGAACTTTTTGGAAAAGATCATGTCTATAGAGCAGGTACTATAAGTACAATAGCCACTAGAAGCGCTATTGGTTATGTAAAGAGCTATATTGAAGTTACCGGAGAAAAAATTAATAATGCTGAAAAATTAAGACTTGCCAGCATGATAACAGGAGTTAAAAGGACTACAGGACAGCACCCTGGAGGCCTAATGATAGTTCCAAAGGATATGACTGTGTACGATTTTACTCCCATTCAGTTTCCTGCTAACAAAAAGAATGCTGATATGTGTACTACACATTTTGCATATGAATCCATCCACGATGACCTTGTAAAACTTGATGCACTCGGACATGATGATCCCACAATGTTGAAACTATTATATGAATACTCAGGAATTGATCCTACAACTGTACCTATGGATGATAAAGAAACTCTTGAAATATTTTCATCCTTAAGACCTTTGAAAATAAAAGCTTCAGATCTTAGAACAGATGTTGGTACAATTGGAATACCCGAATTTGGTACAAATTTTGTTCAAGAAATGCTCAAAGAAACAAGACCTAAAACATTTGCTGAGCTCGTTAGAATTTCTGGGCTTTCTCACGGCACTGATGTATGGATTAACAACGCTCAGGAAATTATTCGTTCAGGAAAGGCAACACTTTCAGAAGTAATTTCCTGTCGTGATGATATTATGATTTTCCTTATTCACCATGGAATTGATGAATCAACCGCATTTAAAATTATGGAAAAAGTAAGAAAAGGAAAAGGTATAACAGAAGAGGAAGAAAAATTAATGAAGGAAAAAAATATTCCTGAATGGTTTATTAGTTCATGTAAAAAAATTAAATATCTTTTCCCAAAGGCTCATGCCGTTGCATATGTAAGTATGGCATTTAGAATCGCTTACTTTAAAGTGCATTATCCTCTTGCTTACTATGCTGCCTTCTTCTCAATTAAAGGCGGGGAATTTCCAATTGATATAATTATGAAAGGTCCAAAATATATAAAGAAAAGACTTATGGAACTTTCAGTGGGAAATAAAAGAGATATAAAAGAAAGGAATGAAGAAAAAGTTCTCGAAGCAACTCTTGAAATGTATCTTAGAGGTATTCAATTCTTGCCTCCAGATATTTTCAAAAGTGATTATAGAAGATTTTTAATTGAAGAAGGAAGACTTAGAATACCTCTCAATAGAATTCCTGGTGTTGGAGAAAATGTTGCTTATTCTATTGTTGAGGCAAGAAAAACAAAACTTTTCACTTCTATTGAAGATCTCAAAAAAAGAACTAAATTAAGTAAAGCTCATATTGAAACAATGAGAAAACTTGGAATTTTAGAAAATCTTGATGAAACTGATCAACCAACCTTGTTTTAATTAATTATATATTTCCTACAAACTAAAATATTTTAATACTTTCTCTTCAAAAATCTCATTCTGGTAAATTAAAGTTGTTCTTGCAGGACATTCATTAGGAGGAGCTATGGCAGCTAAATTTGTGTATGATAATCCAAATAAAATTAGTGGACTAATTTTACTAGCAGCCTATCCTGGAAAACAAAATAACATTTCTAACTATAACATAAAGGTTTTGTCTGTATTCAGTGAACTTGACGGTCTTTCTACACCAGAAAAAATTGAAAATTACAAATATCTTCTTCCAAAAGACACACAATATGTAATGATAAAAGGAGGAAATCATTCAAACTTCGGATACTACGGTTTTCAAAAAGGTGATAATCCTTCAACAATTTCTAAAGAAGAACAACAAAAAATAATTTCACAAAATATTCTAGAGTTTTTAAAAACTCTAGAATGAACCATTAAATTTTACTTATCTTATTTAAAAACCTAGGTTTGTCTGGATTTAATTTTTTGGAAATAGAAAGATAATAGGAAAAAAGATACATAAACATAATCATTTCAAATGGATAAAGTTCTTTGTCAGTTGGTAATATTTCAATTGAAAAGTCTCCTTCTTTTAAAACCTCCTTATTATCAGAAACAACAAGAATATGTGAACCTACATTTTTAACTCTTTTAATTACCTTTTTGCTAACTTCTATCGTTTCATCATTAGGGGCAAATATAATTACTGGAATATGCGGTTCGAGCATTGCAAAAGGACCATGTACAAAATCTATAATCGAAAGTCCTTGTGCATTTATATAGCAAGTTTCCTTCAACTTTAAGGAGCCCTCCAAAGCTATTGAATAATTAAAACCCGTTCCAAGAATTATGACATCCTGAACAAATAAAAATTTTCCCGCTATTTCCTTAATTTCATTTTCCTTTGAAATTACAAAATTCAAAAGATTTTTCAATTCATCAATTTTAATAACTTCTTTGTTTATTAGTTTTGAAAACATATAAAAAACAGCAATAGAAGATATAAAAGTTTTTGTAGCTGCAACGCTTTCTTCTATTCCAGCATTTAAATAAATCGCATTTTCTTTTAAAAGCTTTGCCATAGTACTATTGATATTATTTGTAAGACCAATAGTAAAAGAATTCTCATTTAAAGATTTTTTCAAAACTTCTATTACATCATCAGTTTCACCAGATTGAGAAACTCCAACTACCATTGTTTTATCAAGCTTAGGAAAGGAATTGTAAAAAGCAAACAACGAACCTAAAGCTGATGAGGTAACCTTTTTTAACTTTGATTGAAACAAATATTGTCCATATATACATGCATTATCTGAAGAACCTCTACCCGAAAAAATAACACATGAAGGTGAAAATTTTTCAAATTGTTCTGAAATTCTTTTAAGTTTTTCCTTTTCATTTTTGTATAAATTATCTAATACATTACCTGTTTCATATATTTCTTTCAACATTTTAAACATATTTTCACCCCTAAATTCAAAAAACTATCACACAATTTTATAAAATTTTATACCTATTTCAAAAGTTCTATGCCACGGGAAAAATATTTCCATATTCCAACTTTCCAAAAAAGAAAAATTAATTTTATAAAGATATTCTTTCAAATTCTTTTTTGTAAAATCTTTCGCCCAGTCTTCAAACGGCAGAATTGTATATGGAGGCCTAAGATATTTAGGATCCAACCTTTTCTTTAATTCTCTTTCTAATTTTTGTCTTACATCTGCTTGATATCCAAAATGTTCTAAAATCAAAATTGCTTGATATTTTTTCATTTTATAACTATTAACTTTTAGATAACCTTCATTAGCCAAATATTGCAATGTTGCATGAGCACAAGTTGAACCAATTGTATTTCCTGGGGTATTCCATCCATAATATGAAACTTTATTCCAATTAATATCCATACTTAATAAATTTTCAACGAACACTTTATCAGAACCATTTGCATATCTAACATCCGCAATTCCTACAATCTTATTTTGTTTAAATATCTTTTCCGAAATACTGTTTTTAAGCATTTTTTGAAAGGGTGCTTCTCTTGTTTTTTCATCACCTCTAAAATTATTAACATATAGGATTACATCTGCCTTATTTTCAGAAACTATTCCTCCGCAACTTTCAATATGATTTTCTACATTAATATAAAGAGGAAAACTTTCATATGGTGGAATCAAAAATTTGGATTCTGGAAAAGAATAAATAATCTTGAAAGTTGGCTTTTTATTGAAATAATCTGTCATAGATTTTGCAAGCATGGCTAATAAAGCTTCATCAGCACCATTTCTTATGGAAACTTTTTTATTTATTCCCATATAATCAACTAACTCTTCTAATTCTTTTGATTCTTTATATAGTAAACTACCCTTTGAGTTATCATCCAACAAAACACCAAGATATTCAATAACTCCTTCTTTAACATAGTTCAGTATTTCTTTAGTGATCTTAAAATTCCTTTTTCTTCTTTTTAGAAAATCATCAATTATCCACTTTGGAACATCAATCGGAATGTTTTTTTCACCTTTCGCTAATTTAAGCGAAAATTGATATAACTTCTCTCCATAAAATTCCCAGTAATCAGGTTCTTCATCATCAGAGTTATATTTGGGAATTCTGGATAATGTTTTCACGGCATATATTTTTACATCTCTTTCCTTCAATCTTCTCAAAATTTTTAATCTTTCCATCAATGTTTCAACAGTAAGAAAATCAATTCTTGAAGGAATTAATCCACCATGTAATAACATATCAAGCGAAATTATTAAATAATCATTCTTTTTAACATTCTTTACTAACCAATCACTTATATAATCCACATCAGCAGGAATTTTCTTATAACCAAAATTTTCTGGAAATAAAACATCCAAATTAAAGCTTTCAGCAAGCATAATGAAATAATCTTTTGTACAAAATCTTTCATCTAATGGTAAAAAAACTACCCTCATACCCTCACTCTCCAAATATAATTATGCCAAAACGTTCTATTGTGTGATAAGAACCATACGTTACACTCCACCCACTATACTGTGGTTTATTAGCTTTCCATCTATTTCTATTAAAATTAACTCTCAAAGTAGTATCTCTTTCTGGTACAATACCCAGTTCCCTTAAATTGATCCTTGCTTCAACGTACCATACATTATTACTCTCAGCTACTTTTGCTTCAACATCTCCATTCCACCTAGAATCATAACCCTTTTCGTCATATATAGTTCCATCTATACCGATAACAAAGTGATAATATTCTTTATTCTCTTCATCTTTTAATATAAATACCTCCACTGAATCTCCCAGATATGTTCTCGTATCTCTTGGCCCAGAAAAAACTTTTACATCATTTAATTCTGGTTCATTACACACAAACAAAACATATAAATTAGAATCATCGTACATAACTTTTACATATGTTTCAGGCTCAAACAAATCTCCATTATCATATTTTAGAAAATTTGATAATTTTGGAATATTTTTCCATTCTTCCATTTTGCCATCTATATTTGCCTTGCTTTTTGGAATTACAGCTTTCGGCAATGGTTTAATATTTTCAACTATTATCATCTCTGATGGTTTTTCTGGCACAAAATCTTTTTTTGCCGTTAATTTATATATCTTAGGTCTTAATATATTTACCATCCACGAAATGGTATCTGTTAATAAAATTGAAGATTTTGGATGACTCACTTCATCAGAAATGAAAAACATAAAATTTAAAGTCTCATCAAAAAACTCCTTTATATTATTTATCTTCTTAAGTTCATCCCATTTTGATAAAACTTTTTTATAATCTTTCTCACTAATTCCCATTTTTTTACAAATTTCAAGACGATTCTTAATTTCTTTATCAAAACCTTTAATTAACTCTTCATATTTTGCATGTGCTGGAATCGCTTCGTTTCTAAATAAACCGTATTTTAAATAATCCATATCATACTTATCTATATACGCAAGAGAAAACAATACAACTCCGTAGTTTAAGTAATTCATGGAGGTGACTATCTGCTTTACTAAATCATTCGTATTATTCAAGGAAATCATTTGTAAACCTGATAATATATAAACCATATTTTTAAACTTTTGTTGCATATCAAGTAGAATCTTTAAATCATCTACTCCACTTCTATAGTTCATTGGAATTACCATATCTAAATAACAATTGCGAATCCATTCTTCCCAATTCTGTTTTTTATCTAATCTTCCTCCACTTAAAGAAGGGTAAACATCTGCGCTTATTAAAATATTTTTATCCAACTCTTTTGCTTTCTGAGAAAATTCTTTTACGAAAGAGCTTACAAGATTTTCTCTCCACATATGCCATAATACTTCTTTTTTGCTGTATTTTTCAATACTATATGGATCAACTCCTGTTTCTTCTTTAAATCGCTTTAAAGTATATTCATCATAACCCATATTATTTGATGCATATCTGATATAATCAAGGTTAATACCATCAATATCATATTTTTCAACAATTTCTAAAATTCCATTCATTATATACTTTCTTGCTTCAGGATTAGAATGAGAAAGCCAAGCTATTTTATAACCTTCCTGGAATATATTCCCAAATTTATCTTTTTCGATCCATTCAGGGTGTTTTTTCATGATTTGTGAAAACTGTCCTCCACTGCTAATTGCGAAAACCCATACCCAAGCATGAACTTCCATTCCGTACTTTCTGCTCTCACTAATTATTACATCTAAAGGATCCTGATCCCAATTTCTAAAAATTTCGTCTTGAGGAAAATGCGACAATTTTGAGGAAATAGAAATCCCTTTATAAATTACTTCTGGAATAAGCACATTGAAACCAATCTCATGCAATTTTTTTATGGTTTTCCTAAGCCCTTCAGGAGAACCTGTTTTTTCAATTGCGCCGTGATCAAGCCAAATTCCTCTGGTTTGAATAACCGGACTATCAATAAATTTCAACTGATAAATTCGTACTTCTTTCATTAATTTATTAATTTCACTAGAAGAAATCTTATCATCGATTTTCTTGTTAACTTGATTTATAAATGCTTTGATTTCTTCTGATTCCTCATTGGTTAATTTAAAACTTTCTTTATTCATTAAGTTTTCAAGTGCAGCAATTTCACTTTTTAGTTTTCTTTTTTCAATTTCAGAAAAATCAATATCTCCAGCAGGCATATTAAGAAGGTATTTTATGGAGTTTACAATTATAGCTTTTACTTCATCGCTTATATCGGTATGCAAATAAATATTTTCTCCAAAGAAAATACCAAAATCATTTACTACAGCTGCAACTGGATAATTCTCGTTTGTTAAATTTCCTTTTTCATCTTTTGTCCAAAGCGCTAGAGGTGTAGAATTTGATGTTTCGAAAACAAATGTAAAACCTCTTGGTAATCTTATATAATCTTTATCAATTCCGAAAATTTTTTTCCCCTCTTTTGTTAATTGTAAATAATTATATCCACCACTTTGCCAAGATTTAAATTGTATATTTAAATAATCACCATACACATAATTACTTCTTAATTTTCCATCTGAGAATCTCAAACTACTTTCATATGCTGCTATTATTTTTCCACCATTAAGTAAAAAATTCTCAACTAAAGCTATTTCAGAATCTTTCAAAGCAGCATTTGAAGGATCAATCAAAACTTTTATTCCTTCTGGAATTTTATTTTCAGAAGTATCAATTATTGTATATTCTATATTTCCCCATTCTAAGGCATTTTCCAAACCTTCTAAAATCGTTTTATAACTTGATAAAGTATAATATTCTTCTGAAGTTTTTGAATACAATACCCCGACTTGTGGAACACCAAATGAAAGAATTATAAACAAAAATAACAATAGTAAAATTGATATTCTTTTCATATTAGCACCCCTTCATTTATTTAACTACTGCACCTTTATAACCTTCAATAAAAAATCTTTGTGTGAAATAGAAAAAGACCAAAATAGGAACCATTACCAATACAATTGCAGCAGAAGCTATTCTAAAATTAGGCTCAAATGAGCTACTCAATTGTGCAAGTCCAACCTGCACAGGATATTTATCAGGAGAATTTAAAACAATTAAAGGCCAGAGAAAAGAATTCCAGTAAGCTGTAAAAGCAAAAATTGCAAGTGCAGAAGTTGCTGGTCTTACCAAAGGAAATGATATTTTCCAAAATACCTGAAATTCATTACAGCCATCTATTCTAGCAGCATCTTCAAGTTCGGCTGGGATTGAAAGATAATGTTGTCTCATTAAAAATATTCCAAATATGGTTACCGCACTGGGAAGAACAACGCCTAAATAAGTATTATAAAGTCCTAGTTTAATAATTGTTATAAAATTTACAATTAATGCTCCTTGCATCGGTATAAGCATAGGCAGTAAAATTAATTTAAACACCAAATTTTTACCCTTCCAATTAAGTCTTGCAAGAGGATAAGCTGCAAGAGAAGCAAAAATGACCTGAAAAATCACACCTAATGATGTTATTATTAATGTATTCAAAAAATATTTAGCCATTGGTATTTTCTTAAATACAGCTATATAATTTTCAATTGTTGGTTTTTTCGGAATCCATTCTGGAGGCCAGGTAAATATGTTTTCTGGTCCTTTAAATGAAGTTGAAATAACCCAAAGAAAAGGGAAAGTAAAAAACAGTGCCAAAGCAATTAAAATAATATATGTTAAAACATACTTTATTATTTTTCTTTTTTTTCTCATCTTTTTTCACCACCCAAACCGAAGAATTTAAAGTTAATTATGGTAAATATTAACAAAATAAAAGAGAATATAACCGAAGCTGCAGCAGATATACCAAATTTATATCTTACAAATGCATAATCATAAATCAAATACATCATAGTTGCAGTACCTGATGCACCTTGTGTTAAAAGGTATATTTCTTCGAAAACTTTTAAAGCGGCAAGTGTCGAAATTATAAAACAAAATAACATAGTAGGTCTCAACAATGGAAGGGTAATTTTAAAAAGAATCTGTTTTGAATTCGCTCCATCTATTTTTGCTGCTTCATACACATCGGAAGGAATATTTTGCAAACCTGCAAGATAAATTACCATATAATATCCGAGTCCACGCCAGAAAGTGACAAACATTGCTGAATAAATTGCAAGATGAGAATCAGTTAGCCATAAAATCGGCTCCTTGATTAATCCTAAATTTAGTAAGGTATAATTTAATAATCCATCAACATTAAAAATCCATTTCCAAGCCATACTAACTATTACAGAACCAGTAATAACAGGTACATAAAAAAGAGTTCTGAAAAATTTTATTCCTGGTATCTTCTGATTTACTAAAATAGCTAATAAGATTGAGAAAAATTGGATAAAAGGAACAACAATTAAGTATTTCATGATATTTTGCAAAGCTGTGTAGAAGTACTTATCTTTAAACAAAGCTTTATAATTTTCAAATCCTACCCACTTTGCAGTACCAAGAAGCATATTATATTTTGTAAAAGACAAGAAAACTCCTCTTATAATAGGGTAGTAGGTAAATATTCCTAATAATAAAAGTGGGATTCCTAGAAAGAGAAATACTATAAAATACACTTGCATCTTTCTTGACTTCATCACAACACCACCTTTAGTTTACTAAAAAGGGGAAGGAGAGCTTCTCCTTCCCTAGTTGATACTAATTAGCAAGTATTTCGTTGATTTCCTTTTCAGCCAAATCTAAAGCTTCTTGTGCACTATACTCACCCTTGATTGCTTTCAGCCAGTAATCTTGAAGAACTTTTCTAACTTGTGAATATTTATCTGAAGGAATATGATGTACGGTAATGGCATTCAAATCAACAGCTTTTTCCATTGATTTACTTGCCATAAGCATAGCTTTTGCATTCAAATCTCCTTTTTTGGCCCTTTCCATGAATTCCTCACTTGTTTCTAAACCTTGCTTTGTTGAAGGAAGAATTGTAGCATATTTACTAAATTCAATTTGCCATTTAGGTGATGTAATAAATAAAGCAAATTTAACTGCTTCTTTTGGATGTTTTGTAGTAATTGGTATAACGAAATTCATCAATGATGCCTTTATTATTCCAGCTTTACCTACTGGATATGCAGCAACATCTGTAACTTTATATATATCAGGACTATTAGTTTCAATATGTTTTAACATCGTAAGCCCTGCTGGATACATTGCAAGTTTCCCAGCTTCAAACAATTGTCGACCTTCACCATATCCTCCTAAACTTCTTGGCATTAAATTTTCCCTATATGCTTTCTGGAACCATTCTAATTTTGCAACTGCTTCAGGTGTATTAAATGCCGCTTTTTTACCATCTGGTGTAACAATAGGAATACCTTCAAGAAGAAGCTCATCAACTGCAATAATATTGGGTTCAAATCCGTAAATATCCAAATTCGCTCTTATAATTCTTGAGTATTTAAATACTTCATCCCAAGTTTTTGGAGGATTATCTGGATCAAGACCTGCTTTTCCAAAGAAATCTCTGTTATACATTAAAATTGGAATTGACGCATACCAAGGAAAAGCATACGATTTTCCATCAATTACAGTGGAATTCCAGAGTTTTTCCCAGTATAAATTCTTTTCATTTTCTGTTAAATATTCATCTAATGGAAGAAGTGCACCTTGTGCAGCAAAATCAATTGCCCAGGTTGTGTTAAGATTCATTACATCTGGAGCTTGTTTTGCCGTAACTGCTGCAGTAAATTTTTGAACCGCTGCTCCATATGGAACATCCAACCATTTTACATCAATATCTGGATTTTGCGCTTCAAAATCCTTGATGATAGCATTAATATAATCATCAAATGTTGGACTTAAAGACAATGTCCAGAATTCAATTGTTACTTTTGAAAAACTTAAAACTGCTAAAACAACCAAAAACACTAGAACTAACTTTTTCACCTTAACTCCCCCCTTTAAAATTAATTTCTTGAATCTTCAAATAATTCATGAAAATCTTTTTTTACTTTTCCTGCTAATTTACCAACAACTTCTCCCATATCAACACAAGTAGGTATGATTCTTGCTGCTGATTGGCCAAAAAAATCAGAAGAAAACCCTCTTCCTATAACTGCTAAATTCTTGATTTCTCTGGAAATCAGAGAGCGAATTGGTATTTCATAATAATCTTCGTATTTTGGAACAGAATTTTTTTCATTTTCGTCTATAACCTGCTCTTTTTTATGTACATCCACTCCATAGCAAGCTTTTATAACTCCATCATCAAATTTTGACTTATCAACAACATCTTTTCCCTTGAAAACATACATTCCTTCTGCTCTCCTACTTTCCCTTATACCTAATAAACAAGCTATCTTTTCTATATAACTATCTTTAAATCCAGATACATATTTTTTTGCAAAATCAAACACCTGATATACTTGTTTGTGAGCAATTTTCATTGCTTCAGATATTTCAAATTCATCTGTTGCATTTATTCCTATGTGTGTTGTATTAACCGTAACTCTTCCATTACCTGGAAGTTGTATAAAAAAGAAATAATCATTGGGATATGAAAACCCTTCCTTCTTAGCCCTTTTCACCTCCTTGAAATATCCGGCTACTGACAAAACCTTGGAATCAGGAGAAACCCACTTATAAAAATTATCTGGATCATTTCTAATGCTTTCTCTAACTTTTTTGAAATCGACATTTGAAATAGTAAACATTAAAGTTGCAGCCTGATTGTTTCCATTTTCATCACCAGAAAATGTTTTACAACCAGATAAATACGATAAACTTGAATCTCCAGTTGCATCTATATATAAATTTGCATTTATTTCATACTTATTACCCACACTTGTCTGTACAACAACCTTTTCTATATAATTTCCATTCTTTATAACTTCAATTGGCATTGCTCTAAAAAGCAAAGTAACCCCTTCAAGTTTTTCAAACAAAATTATTTTTAATATCTCTGAATCAAAGGTATTTTCAAACCTTCCATTATATTTTTTTAGATCATCCAAAATCTCCTGAAAAAAATCTCCAGCTAATATTTTGTCATCTAGCCAGTATCTCATGAAAGGATTTACCAATCCAGAAGTTGCACTTCCACCTACTGTAAAACTCTGTTCAATTAATATCACTTTTTTCCCCATACGAAAGGCATTTACTGCTGCGCTTACACCAGAAATACCTCCGCCAAATACTGCTACATCAAAATGCATGAAACCCCTCCCTAATAAAGCTTCTTTATCACAGCTTTTGCAGTTTCTTCACCGTATTTAATGCTTTTTTCATAATCCAAAGATTGCAATATTCCAATTAAAATCTCTATTGAAAAAATCTGAGCTAATACAGAACGTCCTGCGCTATTTTTTATAGGATTTTCACTAGAGAAAATTTCTATAATTATTGAAGAATATTTAGCTATTGGCGAATTTCTATGCTCCGTAATAGCAGCTGTTAATGCACCGTGTCTTTTTGCTATAGCAAGTGAATCAACTGTATCTCTTGTTGAACCACTTTGGCTTATTCCAATTGCTAAATCTTTTGAATTCATATTAGCCGATAAAATTGCCTGCATATGGGGATCTGTAATTGCTACTGCTGGATAACCACTTCGTGTAAGTTTATATTGCAAAAATGTTGCAATAGCTCCTGAAGCACCCACTCCAAAAATACAAATTTTATTTGCTGAACGAATTGCATGAGCTAATTTCAGATAATCATCTAGATTGGTGATCTTTGAGGTATTTTCTATTGTTTTTAATGAAGACAAAGTGATTTTTCTTAAGATATCTTCCGGTGAATCATCCTGAAAAATTTCTAATTCTTTTTCTTCTTCAATATTTTTCAGATCTTCTTTTGCAATTGAAAATTTGAATTCCTGAAAAGTCTCAAAACCTAATTTTCTTATAAATCTTATAACTGTTGCATCACTTATGCTACACATATTAGCAAGTTCATTAACAGTTAATTTAATTACCATACTAGGATTTTCAAGAACAAATTGAGCAATTTTACTTTCTGATTTTGTTAAATCATTCATCCTATGTTTAATTAAAGTTATGACTTCACTCATTCTTTTTCCTCCCTAAAAATAAAGATTCAAGAGCAGCACCATATGCCCCGCCAAATTCATCTAAATTTGAAAATAAAATATCTTGTCCGTTATTCAAAGAAGATAACTGTTCATACTGTTTTCTTATTCGACATAAAAACTCTTCACCATAATTTTTTATAACTCCATATAAATAAATTTTTTCAAAGTCAACAAACATTTTAATCATATCTATTAACCATGCATATTTACTTGCTAATTTTTCTTTTTCTTCTTCCTTATTTGATTCGTATGTTTTTCTCAATTTCTCCCCTCTGATAAGGGTTTCAATACATCCAACCTTTCCACAAGTACAAATCAATTTGTTTTCTGGATATAAGATATGTCCGACTTCAAAAGCTCCTCCATTTTTTCCTCTTAACAATCTTCCATTAACTATGGCACCAGAACCTATTCCAGTCCCAACTGTCATTAAAACCATATTTTTTTCTTGAGATATAGACCATTGAGCAAACGTTGCAGCATTAGCATCGTTATCAACAACTGGTTCTATATTGGCCATCTTTAATATTTCTTCTTTTAAATTAACGCCAGTCCAATTTTTAATGTTTTCTGACGCAAAGGTTACAATTCCACTTTCAACATCTATTCTTCCCGCACTTGCAATTCCAATATGTGTAATATCTCTCTCTTTTGCCAAAACTTCATAAATAATAGATAAAATTTTTTCCTTATTTTGAGGATTTCTAATTTTATATCTACCTAAAATCTTCCTATCTAAACTGATTTTTTCCATCCTTATCCAAGTGCCACCAATATCTATTCCCAAAATTTTGGTATTTTCTGATAAATCTGAAATAGCCTCAAAAAATCTTTTTGTAATTATATGAGGTCTAGTAATAGCAGTCCCAACTACAACAGCATGAGCCCCTTTAATTAATGCATTTCTTATTTCCTCCGGCATTTTATAATGACCTTCAGCAATTACAGGTATATCTGTAACTTTTTTTATTTCCCTTATGAGATTTATATCAGGTTTTTCTACTTTTTCAGTGTAATCAGTATACCCTGAAAGCGTTGTGGAAAAATAATTGGGTTTTAAATGTGCAACTAACTTTACATCTTCCACATCTGCTATATCTGCTACAATTTCTACATGTGGATAATTATTTCTAACAAAATCAAACAGTTCTTTTAATGATTCGGGCCTTTCCCTTCTCGTGCAATCAATAGCAATAACATCTGCGCCGGCTTCAATTATTTCTTTGATTTGATTTTTCCTGACAGTTATGAAAGCACATGATTTTTTTAAGCATTCAAAATCCTTATATATTCCGATTACCGGTAATCCTGTTAATTTTTTTATTATTCTTATATCTTCAGCCCCATTTGCTCTAATACAAGAAGCACCACCTTGTTTTGCAGCAAGTGCTATTCTTGCTATTACATTTGAATCTCTTAATGCTTCGTTATTATATGCTTGACAGGAAACAATTAATGAAAAAGGTTTAATAATCACATTTTTCACCTCTAAAAGAAATAAAATTACAAAAATATAATGAAATTATGTAATTTTACTTCATTATTATACAAAATATTTCAAAAATAAAAAAATTAAAAACACTTAAAAAATTAAAGTGTTATTGTTTTTTTACTGTATAATCATGAATAATTCTCAATTTTAAAAAAATCCGCGGAGATATAAACTCCACGGATTTTAATTTTTTCTATTATTATTTTTTTTACTCTGTTTAACTTTAGTTCTATAAAAATGCATTAAAAAAGCTATTTCTCAAACTTCATATTGCATCATATCCTTCTATGAATTTTTCCAATTCTTCAAAAATCTTATTTTTTGTAAATTAAAGTTGATACACTTTGAGGAAAAATAGTTATTGTTTCACTTGAACTAAGTTTAATTTCCTCAAGATCATGTTCTTTGTCAGTAACATACATATTAGATAATTTAAATTTCTCATTCTGAAAGTCTATAAAGAGCTCATGAGGAAAATCTGATGGATTTAAAATAACAATAACTATTTCCTCTTCATTGAGTGATTTGAAAGCAATTGCTTCAAGGTATCCATTTTTCTCATATGAAAGATTAACAACTTTTGATCCTATCTCAACAAATTTACTAAAATTTCCCATCACCCATAATCTTTTTGTGGGAGTAATATTCTTTATATTTCCATCTTCTCCATAATCAACATATATTAAACCATCTCTAAAATCATATTTAGAAACAGCAATCCAATAATGCCATTCAATAACTTTTCCAGTTAATATATCATCAATTATTTCCCTTGCCAGTGTTAGAGCTGAATCCATCGAATAATCTCTTCCATTGACCATTTCACACCATTCACTCATTACAATTTTCTTGTCTGGATATTTACGTTCTAAATAATTAACAAACAGCTTTTTATCCAAACTACTTGACCAATAAGAATGAACATGAAATTCTGAGATTTTTTCGTTTATCAATTGATCTGTAAACATTGCGTCAGCATATTTTCTAGAACTTTTCCATTCCCCAGATTCAGGTGCGTTAATCTTTATATTCAAATTTCTTTTTTCTGCTTCTTTAATGATTTCTCTTAATAATTTCACAACCTCATCAGGACTGTAATGAGCTCCCTCCTGGCCTTTCGAACTATCCCAAAACCATTGAGGTTCATTAACAGGACTAAGTTCTGTTACAGGAATACCTTCTGAAATGAGAAGTTCTACAATATCAATTAAATATTTTGCAAAATCATCGTACATATCACTTCGCAAATTTGAATTACCATCAAAACCTCCATCTACAAATCCAGAAATAGTCATTCTAGCAGGTGGACTATATGCAAAAGCAACAACTTTTGTCACATCAAAATCTAAAGCTCTTTTAAGAACTCTCAAAGCATCTTCATCTCTAGACAAATCATATATGCCAGGATTAACTTCAAGTGTATTAGCTTTTCTCCAAGAATCCTTTATGTTATTTGGCTCACCAGCGCCAATATAATACTTATATATGTTTATTCCAATACCATATTTTTTACTAAACAATAATCTTACAATTTTTTCCATAACTTCCGAATTTTTCCCTATTTCTTGTGCCCACCATGCCGCAGATACTCCAAAACCATTAAATGTCAAAACTTCATTTGAAATTTCGATAGAAAATCTTGCGGGTATTTTTTCTATCCTAGTTCCGGATATAGCAATTACTAGTATTGTAATAACGACAAGAAAAAATACTTTTTTCATTTTTGGTTTCACCTCAAAATACTTTTTTACCTAATTTTCCCGGCTATATTACTGAGATTGTTGTGATTATAACACATTTTTATATTAAATTTAGAATCCAAAAAATTGATTTTTTTAATTATATTTTTAAAATAACCAAGTAAATGAACATTTTATTTTGTATTGTATTTTATAAGAAATTTTGAAATAAAATTCATAAATTTCTCAAAATCATCAATGTAGTAAAGGTTTGTTTCCACTTTTAAATCTGAACATCCAAAACCCTTAGGGCCTGAGAACTCCCGGGATAATTTTTTGGAAATTTCTTCTTCAATCTTTTCATCAGAAGAAATCATAAATACATATTTTACTTTTGCATGTTCTAAAAGATAATCAATATGCCAATGTTTCTTCTTTTTTCTGGATAGATGCCTTTCTATTCTTTTTTCCATGTTATTCATTGCAGAACCTACATACGCATATAAACCTTTTTTTAAATCCCACTTGTATATTTTTCTTTTTTTCAAAAGTTCTATTACCAAAATATAACTTCCTTTCATTTCAAACCTCCAAAAATTATTTTTATAAACTTCCTAACTTAATTGTACAACATAATTTTAGATTCAATTACCAAATCTCATTTGAAAATTTTAAAACTCTAAATTCATTAAAATTTTGTTTTTTAATAATTTTATGTTAAAATATTATTACCTGTAGCAGTCATATTAATTTTTTCCACAAGGAGGATGGTAAACGTATGGAAACATTGAAAGTTAGCTCAAAGTCAAACCCCAACAAAGTTGCTGGTGCAATCGTAGGGTCACTCACAAAAAACGAAAAACTTGAAATTCAGGCAATTGGTGCCGGAGCAGTTAATCAGGCATCAAAGGCTTTAGCTGTAGCAAGAAGATTTTTATCTGAAGATGGTAAGGATCTTTACGCTGTTCCAGGATTTATTGAAGTTGAAATTGATGGTGAAACAAGAACAGGTATTTCTTTCAGAGTTTACCTGACAAATAAGAAAGCTGAGTAATCGGGGAAAGTATTTCGATGATTTTTTTTTAGTTCTAAAGATTCTGTAGAAGAAGGCGAGATGATTTGGAAAGAAATAAAACATATTTCGCCAATAATGGTTTTAGTGAAAAGATTAAATTTTATATAATGTTAGTATATGGGTGCTTGATGCACCCATTATTTAATGGGAGGTATAAAATATGAAAGTTGGTGGCCAAGCAATTATTGAAGGCGTTTTAATGATGGGAAAAAAAGTTGCAATAGCAGTTAGAGACAAAGAAGGAAAAATAGTTACAGAAAGTCTTGGAAAAATTAAAAGGACAAAATTTCTCAAAATACCATTTCTAAGAGGATTTTTTAGCCTGTACTATTCCTTGTATTACGGTTTAAAAGCTCTAGATAGATCAGCTGAGATCTCATCTGGTGAAGAAATGAAAAAATCAGATACATTTTTTTCAATCTTAATTGCACTTGCTCTTGGAATTGGTGTTTTTGTTCTAGTACCTGTCTGGTTAACAGGACTTGTGGGTGTTAAAAACAACGAATTTCTTTTTTCCCTTGTAGATGGATTTATTAGGCTTGTATTTTTCCTTTTATATGTATGGATTATCGCCTTTATGAAAGACGTAAAAAGAGTTTTTCAATACCATGGAGCTGAACATAAAACTATTCATGCATATGAAAACAACGAAGAATTGACACCAGAAAATGTTCAAAAATATTCAACAATTCATCCAAGATGTGGAACAAATTTCGTTATGATTTTCTTAATTGTGGCAATATTATTATTTAGCCTGTTTGGGATATGGAAACCTTTAACTGGTCTGCAAAGAGTGTTAATAAGAATAATATTTATTCCAGTAATTGCTTCTTTGTCATATGAACTTTTAAAAATCTTTGACAAATTTCCATTTTTAAGATTTCTTGCCTTTCCAGGACTGCTTTTACAAAAATTAACAACGGCAGAGCCGGATCTTTCACAGCTTGAAGTGGCAATTGCTTCATTGAAATTTGCGTTGGAAGATGAAGATGAAAATACAAATAAAGATGTAGATGAAAACCCCGTAGAATTTATGGGATAACAAGATAAATACAGAAGTAAGCAGATATGCAAATGCCAAAAATTTCAAACTTCCAAATTTTTCTGAAAACACATGATGAAGATGTCCTCTGTCCGGTAAGAATGGATTCTTACCGGATATTGTTCTTCTTAGAAAACTGGATAAAACCTCATACGCTGGATAACCAAAAACCAGTGTCAGATAAACAAGTTCGTTTGTTTGAGAAGAAGCTATAGAAACAAGAATAAAAGCTGAAAGTAAAGTTCCCGATTCTCCCATGAAAAGTTTTCCAAAAATATTGAATAAAAAAATGGGGAAATATATGAATGATAAATCAAATCTTTTCAGAAATAATGAATAGATCAAAAAAACACCTGTTGAAAGCCCATTTAAACCATCTATCATGTTAAAGCCATTAGCAACAGCTAAAAACCAAAAAAACGCAAAGATTTTCACACCAAAACCACTGTATCCAAAAAGTGTAAGATTTGAATTCAAAACAAAAATCAATGAAATAATTGCATCAAGCAGAAATTTTATTTTATACGATAGTTTTTTTACATCATCAAGAAGGCCAAAGAAAAAAGAAAGAAATACACCAAGGGTAAAAAGGGGATTTTCATGAATGTTCAAAAAAATAAAATAAGATATAAATAAAATTAATCCTCCAATTTGAGGAGTTGGCATATGATGATTTTTCCGAGCATCAGGAAAATCAAGTAATATTTTATATTTTTTTGAAAAATAATATGTTAAAATTACAACCACTAAAGGAATGATTACTTTCAAAGTCTCACCATCTAGCGAAAATATAAGATAAGGAAATTACAAGATTTATAGCCGTAAACACACCTACAATTTTCTCCTCTTTCCATCCTAAAAGTTCAAAATGATGGTGAATCGGAGCCATTTTAAAAATTCTTTTTCTAAACATCTTATACGAACTCACTTGTAGTATAACACTTAAGGTTTCAATAATAAAAATGGAAGATGAAAAGACAAGCTGAATCTCAGCATCATAATACATTGCAAATGTGGCAAGAAATGCACCAAGCGCTAATGAACCAGTGTCGCCCATAAAAATAGAAGCTGGTCTTGTATTAAAAATTAGAAAACATAAAACCGCTGAAACAACTATCAACGAAAACTTATCCTTGAAAAGAAAAGCCATGGGAAGAACGGATGAAACCCAGATCCATCCAGCTAAACCATCGAGCCCATCTGTTAAGTTAACCGCATTAGATGCTCCAGTAATTACGAAAATCCAGAAAAAATAATATGAAAATTTTGAAACTTCAACACCAAATATTGGCCTGACTTCTGTAAATGAAATAATTATTATTGAAAAAACAATTTGAAGTAATAGTTTTTGATATGCTCGAAGTCCAAGAGCGTCCTTCTTTCGTATACTTGCAAAATCATCAATAAAACCTATTAATCCAAATAAAATTAAAGATAGCAAAAGAGGAATTGGAACTTTTATAAACAATCCAATAACAGCTGAAACTACAATAAAGATAATTCCTCCAGCCGTTGGTGTCCCGGTTTTATAATTATGTAAATCCGGACCTTCTTCCCTTATATACTGCCCCAGTTTATATCTCTTCATTAATTTTATATATACTGGAAAAGAAACCAGTGAAATTACAAAAGATAGTATTACATATACATAACCCATCTTATTTCTCCTTTTACAAAACTTTTTCAATTAAAAATATGGATAGTAAAAAATGCAAAATTTCGTTTTCATCTAATTCTTTTTTGAAAACAAAAAATCCTTCTGTATCACCAAGTTTGAATAAATACCTGAATATTTCTCCATCACTTTTGTAATTTAAAAGGTAATAATAACCATCATTGATTGAAATTATATATTCCCTATCTTCGATAACAACAATTCTATTACCATCTTTCAAAATTTTCATATCACAATCTAACTCATATATCCTATCTTTATCTGTAGAAATAAAAAATAAATTTCCTGTTTCTTGACAGGAAATTTCTTTAAATTCTTCTAAATCTTTAAATTCTAAAGGAAGACCAATGAACTTTTTTAAAAGCTCAGTATCAATATTTTCAAAAAATACTTTCTTCATTTAAAGGTTTTCTCTCCTTTATTTATTTTTTGAAAAATAATATCAATAGCTACATCTCTATCCTTAAAAGGAATTTTATGATCGTCGTTGAATATTTGATATGGTTCATGACCTCTTCCGGCAATTAATACTACATCACCCTTATTAGCAAGAGTAATAGCAGTTTCAATAGCCTCTCTTCTATCAACAATGGAGAGAGATAAACTATCTGGAACTATTCCTTTTTCAACATCTTTGATTATTTTTCCAGGATCTTCTCCACGAGGATCATCGGTTGTAATTATTGCAATATCAGAATATTTGGATGCAATTTCAGCCATCATTGGCCTTTTGCCAATATCCGATTGTCCACCGGCACCAAATACGGTAATTATTCTTCCTTTTGCAAGTTTTCTAAGGGAAAGAATTATTTTTTCAAGTGCATCTGGTGTATGTGCAAAATCAACTATTACTTCAATACCCAATTTTCTTGCTTCATGAATAACTTCGAAACGACCGTCAACTCCTCTAAACGCTGCCACAGCACTTATGACTTCATCAATATCATATCCTATTTCTGCAAGAGCAGCAATTACAAGCGTAATGTTAAAAGCATTATATTCTCCAATTAATTGTGAAGAAACATTTTTAGGACCAAAAGGAGTATCTAATTTGAAAAATGTTCCAGACCAATTTGTATTAATTTCTTTAATTACGTAATCTGATTTTCTATCAGTACCAAACGTTACTATTCTCACATTGTTATGTCTTATATCTTTTAAATACTCATGATTAATTATTGCTATCCCTTCAGATTTCAACAAATTTAAAATATGAAGTTTTGCCTTTTTGTAATTTTCAAAAGTTTCATGAAAATCAAGATGATCTCTTGTAATATTTGTTAAACCAACTATATCAAATTGAATACTTTCCACTCTGTATTGAGCAAGGGCATGAGAAGAAACTTCCATTCCAAAATACTGCCCACCACTTCTCACTGTCTTAGCCATATTTCTCATAATTTCTATAGAACTTGGAGTAGTATTATGGTGATAAAATTTATCACCCATTATATCATTTAAAACCGTACCGCTTATACTACCTTTAAATCCTAAAGTGTGCATAATATGGTGAAATAAATGAACGGAAGTTGTTTTTCCATTGGTTCCAGTAACACCAAAAGTAATAAGTTTCTCGTAAGGCCTTTCGTAAAACTCACTTGCAACAATCGCTTCAGCAATTCTGGAATCGACAACATGAATATAAGGATAATGATCTGGTACTTCCTTTTCCACAACAAATACTTTTACACCTTGTGCATACAATTTGTCGATAATGGTATGAGAATCAAAGGTTTGACCTTCACGACAGATAAAAAGGCTTCCTTCCTTAACATCTCGAGAATAAGAAGAAACATAATCAACTTCCGTTTCTGCATCACAATTAACCTTTAAAACCAATGAATTTAATGATGAGATCAAATTACTTATTTTCAATAAAAACCACTCCTTGGAACATTCCAAGCTTTTTTAAAATTATATAACATTTTATTAAAATTTTCAATCTTTAATATCATCTTTCATACCAATTTCATTTAAAATAATGAAATCTTTGTCTCTCCAGTTTCTTTTGACTTTCACATGAAGGTCTAGAAAGATTTTTTGTCCCGTAAGATATTCAAGTTCCTTTCTCGCGTCCTGACCTATCTTCTTTATCATACTTCCCTGATGACCAATAATAATACCTTTTTGACTATTTCTATCAACATATATATTAGCCCTTATATACAAAACACCATTATCCCTTTCTTTTATTTCTTCAATAATAACAGCAACAGAATGCGGTACCTCTTCATATGTGTAATGAAAGACTTTTTCCCTTATTATCTCTGAAGCCATAAATGAAAATGGTCTATCTGTTATCATGTCTTCAGGATAAAACTGTGGACCTTCCGGTAATTTTTCTATAATTAAATCTAAAAGCTCTTTAATTCCTTCACCTCTTACTGCAGATGTCTTTACTACTTTTATACAGTTTTTCAGTTCACTTTCCATTTTCTTCACCAGATGCTCTACTACTTCATTTTTTACAAGATCTATTTTATTTATCACACCAATAGTTGGGGTTCCAGATTGATTTACAAAATCAAACACAAATTTTTCAGGTTTTCTTATTCCTTCTTTAGCGTCAACAACAGTTAAAATCAAATCTACACCTTTTAAAGCAGTTACAGCTGCTTTTACCATATATTCTCCAAGTCTATATAAAGGTTTGTGAATCCCAGGTGTATCAACAAAAATTACCTGATACTCATCAGTTGTATGAATTACATTAATTCTATTTCTCGTAGTTTGAGGTTTGTCAGATACAATTAATACTTTTCTTCCTACTATTGCATTAACAAGAGACGATTTACCAACATTTGGTTTTCCTGCTAATGCTACAAAACCCGATTTCACATTACACCTCCTCAAATCTTAACTTCAAAGGATATTTCTCTGTTAATCTTTTCTTAATTTCTGTCCAAGTCTTATTTATTTCCTCTTCACTTAGTGTTTTTTCATTGGATCTAAAAACACAATAAACGGTAATACTTGTATATCCTTCAGGTATACCTTTTCCAGAATAAATATCAGAAATACCGGCCTCTTCAACATAATCATAATCAAAAAGCTCGTCTATGATTATTCCCATTCTGAAGTTTTTCGGAACAAGGAATGAAACATCACGTCTCACAGAAGGATAAACAGCACTTTCTCTGTAAGGAGGAACTTCTTTAAAATTATCGTATAATTCATCTGCAGATAACTCAAAAACATAAATTTCATCTTTCACATCATAAAATTTATCTGCAATTTCTGGGTCCACCATACCAATAAAGCCTATTTCCTTATCATCTAAATAAATCTTTGCCGTTCTGGTTGGAACAAAACCTTGAATCTCAGCTTCTTTAAATCCAAATTTTAATTTGAACAAGTCTGAAATATTATCAAGTATACCTTTAAAGTTGTAAAATGTAAATACCCTATTATCAGTATAATCATATTTATTCAGTCTACCAACAGCAACAGCGGCAATTTTTTCTACATCTATAGGCTGCTCTGTTGTCCCTTTAAACACTCTTCCAATTTCAAACAATTTAACATTTCTATTCTGTCTTTTGTAGTTATATGATAAGGAATCCATCAAACCGTAAATCAATGTAGGTCTTAAGACATCCATTTCTTCGTTAATAGGATTTTTAATCTTAACTTTTTCGTTTGTAAAATTCCACCTGTCAACTATCGCTTCTGCAACAAATGTTAACGTTGTTGCTTCACTAAAACCTTCAGATGTCATATGGGTTTTTAATTTATATCTTAAGCTCTGAATTTTGGTTCTCCCAATACCTTTTGTCAAAATTCTAAATGGTTCACTTTCTATCTTCGATGTACCATAAATTCTTGAAATTTCCTCAACAATATCTATTGGTCTTTCTATATCAAAATATCTGAAAGTCGGGATGTGTATTTTCCAAGTATCGTTATCAAGATCCTCAACCTTAAAACCAAGACGTGTGAGTATCTTCTTTTGTGTTTCTTTTTCAATATATTCCCCGACTACTTTTTCTGTAGTTTTTTGCGGATAATTTATCACTTTTGGCTCAATTTTCCTGGTATAGACATCAACAACTTCTGTTGATACACCACCGGCAAGTTGACTTAAAAGAGTTGATAACCTATCTATTACATATTCCGCATCGTTTGGATCTACACCTCTTTCAAATCTATATGAAGCTTCTGTCATCAAACCAAATTTCTTTGAAGTTTTTCTAATTCTAACTGGATCAAACATTGCAACTTCAAGTAAAACATCTGTAGTATTTTCTGTAACTCCGCTATCTTCTCCACCCATAATACCTGCAAGAGCCAGAGGTCTTTTCCCATCTGTTATAAGTACTTCGTCTCCAGAAAATTCATATTCTTCCCCGTCCAATAAAAGTAATTTTTCGCCTTTTTTTGCATCTCTGACAACTATTTTTTTATTTGACAGTAAATTCAAGTCAAATGCATGTACTGGATGCCCTGTTTCAAGTAAAACATAATTTGTAATATCCACAACATTGTTAATTGGTCTAACACCTGCTGCAATAAGTCTTCTTTGTAGCCAGAGAGGACTTGGACCAACCTTTACACCTCTAACAACCCTTGTTGTGTACCTCCAGCATCCTTTACTTTCAATCTCAACATCTACTTCACATTTTCCATCAACTTCAAAACTATTTTCAGGCAATTTCAAATCAATATCATACAACGCTGAAACTTCTCTCGCTAGCCCAATTACACTTAAACAATCCGGACGATTTGGTGTTATTTCAACATCCAAAACTTTATCATCAAGTTTTAGATAGGAAATTATATCTGTTCCTGGAGCTATCTCTTCTTTAAATCTATACACTGAATCAGATTTTTCTTCTAATCCGAATTCTTCTAAAGAGCACATCATACCTTCAGACAGAATTCCACGCATCTTTCTAGGACTTATCACTAAATCACCAAGTCTGGTACCTTCCAATGCTAAAGGAACAATATCTCCCTCTTTTACTGTCAAATCACCTGTTACTATTGTTCTAATTTCACTTCCTATGTCAACTTTACAAACAATAAGTCTATCAGCATTTGGATGTTTTTCTACTTTAATTACCTTTCCTGCAACTATTTTCCCTGAAACATTAAAAGGTGTAATTATTTCTTCAACATTGTTCCCAGTTAAACTAAGTCTTTCGGCTAACTCTTCAGGAGTATCAGAAAAATCAACAAAATCCTTTAGCCATTCGATAGAAAGTCTCAACTTCCTCCACCTCCGGTTTTTTTCGGATTTTTAAAGTTCCATACAAAACCTAAAATAACCATTAATAAAAACAATCCAATAAAAATTGAAGAATAAAGTGGCTCAGTCATTTTCTCATCAACATTATCTCTAATTATAAAGCCAACAATAACGGCACTTAAAGCTCCAGAACCCGCAATTATTGACATTACAGATATAACCTCTGAACTTTTTTTAGATGAAATTAATCCTCCAAGAATGCCCAATCCTATACCTATTGAGGCAGTTATATACAATGGATTGAAGCCTAATTGAATATCAAAAAACTGGAGTGCGAAATCAGAAAGATAATAACCAATTAAAGCAACAACACCAAAGCCTGCTATAAAAACAAATGATTTATATAACGCAAATAAAACAGCAGCAACAATTACCCCAAAAACAAGCATAGATATTTGATAATATGCTGGTTCAGCAAACCATTCATTCAGTTGAGGAAATTGATTTAGTAAGACAGGAAATAATACATTAATACCAAGCAAAAAACCAAGTAAAGCAATGGAAATTTTTTCAACAAATTTTGCAGCAATAATTAAAAATACTCCAACAATGAGGGAATAATACCAGTATTCAATAATTGGTCTAATATAAATTAAAATCCCTTCAGGAGTAATAGCATTCTCCATTAAAATACCCCCCTAATGCTTTTTTCTACTTCTAATCTTTAAAAACATATCAATCACATCAGTTTTTCTTTCAGCACCATTTATCAATCTTTGAATATTAGATTTATGTCTATAAACTGAAAAAAGTGAAAGTGCCAAAAAAACAATCCAGTAATCTTTTCCCATTATTAATACAAAAATACTTGCACTTATCAACCCTACCATGGAAGCAAGAGATACATATTGGGTAATTCCTACAATTAAAATCCATAATCCAAGAAAAACTAGGCCTGAAAGAGGATAAACACCTAAAAGTACTCCAAAAGTTGTAGCAACGCCTTTTCCGCCTTTAAATTTTAGATAAATTGGATAACAATGTCCAAAAACTGCAAAACTTCCAGCAAGTAATTGCGCATTTAACCCAAATTTTCTTGTTAAAAATACAACTATAAAACCTTTAAAAATATCTAAAAAAAAGGCCAAACCACCATATAATGGCCCTGCATTTCTTAATACATTCGTTCCGCCTACATTACCACTACCAGTTTTTCTTAAATCAATACCTTTCATTTCGCCAATTATAAAACTAAAAGGGATAGCGCCAATAAAATAACCTAAAAGAATTGAATATATATAATTTTCCATCATCATCCCTCTCTTTAATAGAATACATACAAATTATATCACAGCATTTAAAATTCTTTCAGAAGCCTTCCCATCACCAAAAGGATTTTTTGTTTTATCAACCTTTACATCAAAACCCTTTACAAGAGCCTTAAAAACAGATGATTTTTCTGTACCAGCCAAGATTCCATATCCGCTTTCAATTAATTCGGGTCTTTCTGTAGTATTTCTACAAACAACTACAAATTTTCCAAAGCTTGGAGCTTCCTCTTGTATACCTCCACTGTCTGACGCAACAATCCTTGCACCTTTCAACAGGCTCAAGAAAGTTATATAATCAACTGGCTCTAGTAGAATAGCTCTTTCATATTCCCCAAGCACTTCCTTTACAATTTTTCTTACCTTTGGATTCAAATGAACTGGAAATACTATTGAAAGACCATATTCTTTTGAAAATTCTTTTATACCTTCAAGAATTTTTCTCATTTTTTCTCCCCAATTTTCTCTTCTGTGTAATGTAACTAAAATATAGTTATCTTCTTTAATATGTTCTTTTCTTATCTTGTCTAGATCAAACTTTTCTTGAACATAATAAAGGGCATCTACTACAGTATTTCCAGTAATAATAATCCTATCCTTTTCAAAACCTTCTTTTAATAAATTCTTTTTTGAATTTGTAGTTGGAGCAAAAAGCAAATCGGAAACTTGATCTATAACACGTCTATTCATTTCTTCTGGAAAAGGATCTTTCAAATTTCCACTTCTTAGACCTGCTTCTACATGTCCTACTTTTACCCCATTATGAAATGCTGATATAGCACCAGCCATAGCCGTAGTGGTATCTCCCTGAACAAATACCCAATCCAATTTTTCTTTCTCTATTATCTCCCCCATTTTAACTAATACTTTTGCTGCCACACTATTTAAAGATTGATTTTCCGTCATTATATTCATATCGTAATCAGGAGTCATACTAAAAACTTTCAACATCATATCCATCATTTCTCTATGTTGAGCAGTAGCAATTGAAACTACATTGATTTCCATTTCTTTTGCCTTTAAATATATAGGAGCCATTTTAATTACTTCTGGCCTTGTTCCAAAAACAAGTCCTATTTTCACGTTTTTGTCCCCCTTCTTTCAAGAATTTGAAGAAAAAACACGAGAATTAACCCTATTATGGGAAGTATAAACATAGATGGAATACTTTTGTTCGAAAGCAAACCCATAAAATAAGAAAAAATCATACCCCCTATCCCCGTTGAACCATATGTAACACCATTTAATAAACCTACCTCATCTTTGTTTAAATTCATATTAGCATATCTTTGAATCATAGGGAAAATTGCTCCCATTAAAAATCCAATTACTAAAAAAACATAAGAATTTTTAGTTAGTAGCATTATCACTATTAAAACAGATGAAAACAAAGAACAAAAAACAACTATTTTCTTTTCATTGATAGATTTTACAACAAAATCACTCAAAAATCTTGCAATGGTATAAAAAATCCAAAACATACTTATTGACAGTGCGGCTTTATCAGCAGAATGCCCAAAATAAATGAATAAATTAGATATCCACGTAACAAGTCCTATCTCACTTCCGGAATATAATAGAAATGAAATTATAGAAATGAAAAATACAGGTTTTAAAATTGTTTTCTTTATTTTAGCAAATTTCATCGTCTCATATTTCGCTTCAGGTACTTTAATAAAAAAGTTCCAAATAAACATTAAAAGCATTAAAATTAAATAGGTTAAATAAAGGTATCTGTAACTAAAATCATATTTAATAGATAAAGAAACTAAGAATGGTGCAATTATTCCTCCCATACCAAAAAACGCATGTGTAAGTCCAAATTTTGGGTTATCCAAATGAGCAAGTAGCGTCGTAAGAGAGGTAAAAAGGATTGAAGAAGATGCACCTACTAAAAATGAAGCAAGGATTATTCCTGTTAAATTCCTTGAAAATGAAAAGAACAAAAGACCTATAAATAAAAAAACATATCCAAAATAATTAGATTTTTTTACACCAAATTTTGAGATTAAAATTGACATTATAAAAGAAAAAATTGTGGTCCCTAAAACCCCAAAAACAGGAATAGAAGATGAAGCTGATATTGAAATATTTAATCTGTTTTGAAATACAGGCATTAATGGAGCTAGTGAATTAAGAATAACAGAAGAAATTAAAATGTTCAACATGATAAAATACTTTATCACAAAACCACCTCTCAAATATTTTATCACAGTTGATTTTTTTTGGAAAATTACACTCATATATGTTAAAATAATCTATGAACTTTTTAAAAAGGAGGTGTAAGAATGAAACGTGTCATCATTGTTCTTGCTGTTTTATTTGCTGCATTTAGTGTGTTTGCAGCTTCTGAAAATGCACTGGAAATTTTCAGCTGGTGGACAGGTGGTGGAGAAGAAGAAGGTCTTTTAGCTCTTTTTGATCTATTCCATACATATTATCCTGATATTGAAATTATTAATGCCGCTGTTGCAGGTGGGGCAGGTACAAATGCAAAAGCAGTTCTTAAAACAAGGATGCTTGGTGGAAATCCACCAGATTCATTCCAGGTTCACGCTGGAATGGAATTAACAGATACTTATGTAATTCCAGGTCTCATGGAACCTATCACATTTATTTACAAAGAACTTGGTATTCTCGATAAATTCCCAAAGGATCTTCTTGATATTGTAAGTTATAAAGGTGAAATTTACTCAGTACCAGTTAACGTTCACAGAGCAAACGTTGTTTTCTATAACAAAAAGATTGCTGAAGAAATTGGAATGAAAAAAGAACCAACAACATGGGCAGAATTCTTAATGTATCTTGACAAGGCCCAACAAAAAGGTTATATTGGTTTGTCTCTAGGAGACAAAAACAAATGGACCTCCCTTCACTTATTTGAAAGTATAATGCTTGCAGAACTTGGCCCAGAAAAATATAACAAACTCTGGAAAGGAGAAACTTCATTTAACGATCCAGCAATTAAACACGCTTTATCAGTTATGAAAGATTTGTTAAAATACGTCAATTCAGATCACTCCGCACTTACTTGGCAGGACGCAACAAGGTTAGTATTTGAAGGAAAAGCATTCTGTAACGTAATGGGAGACTGGGCAGAAGGATACCTTAAGACTCTTGGTTGGAGGCCAGGTGTTGAGTTTGGTTGGTTTGCAGTTCCAGGTACACAAAATGCATTCATGTTAGTATCAGATACGTTCGGCCTTCCAAAAAATGCTCCACATAGAGAAAATGCAATTAAATGGTTAAAATTCCTCACTACAGTAGAGGCCCAAGATACATTTAACCCAATTAAAGGGTCCATTCCTGCAAGAATTGATGCCGATAAATCAAAATATGATGTGTACCTACAATGGTCCATGAATGATTTCTCGACAAAATCAATTTGTCCATCCATTATCCATGGTTCTGCTGCACCAGAAGCATTCTCTACTGCATTAATGGATGCCATTAATAAATTCGTTACTGAACAAGATGTTAATAAAGCCTTTAAAGAAATTCTGTGGATTGCCGAAGATAATGGATACGTAACAGACTAACAACTTTATAGGGGCGGAAAATTCCGCCCCTGATTTTAAAAAGGGGTGAAAAATTGAGAAAGAAAAATCTCGTAATTGGAATATCTGTTGTAGCTCCCTCTATTATTGCGATTGCAATTTTTGTATACGGTTTTATAACTTGGACTCTCAGAGTTTCTTTTTCTAACTGGAATAGCTTCTCTGCTTTATTAAGAGGTGAGTATAAATTTGTTGGTTTAAGAAATTATATAAGACTTTTCCAAGATACTAGATTTCAAACTGATTTATGGAACACTTTATTTTTCACCCTTTTCTTTCTTTTTGGAACCATTGCTCTTGGTATCATCATGGCAATTTTAGTTGATAAAGGCCTTAAAGGTTCTCGTCTATTCCAGAACCTTTTCCTATTCCCTATGGCAATATCTTTTGTGGTAACAGGTACTGTATGGAGCTGGATCTTTGCTCCTGGAAATTTACCCAATAATCCTCAGGGTTTGAATCTTTTATTTCAAAAATTAGGACTTGATAATCTTATGTGGGGTTGGTATACATCAACTGATTCTTTAGGTCATTTCAACCTAGCACTTATACCCGTAATTATTGCCGCTGTTTGGCAATTATCAGGATACACAATGGCGATGTATCTTGCTGGTTTAAGAGGTATTCCTAACGATATTATTGAAGCAGCAAAAGTTGATGGTGCAAGTGAATGGAAAATATTCTGGCGCGTAAAAATGCCGTTACTCACCCCTATAACTTTGAGTGCGTTAATAATCCTGGGCCATATTTCACTTAAAATATTTGATTTAGTTTTTGCTATGACTGGAAGTGGTCCAAACTTTGTTACTGATGTTCCAGCCATTTATATGTTTGAACTTACATTTAGAAGTAATAGATATGCTATGGGTTCAGCAATTGCAATCATAATGCTTTTGTTTGTGGCCATTGTAATAGTTCCATATCTTTTTAGCAGTATGAGAGGTGAAAAAAGATGAAAAAAATATTCACCTACTTTTTCCTTATTTTAATTTCTTTATACATATTAGTCCCTTTATACGTTCTTCTTGCAACTACATTTAAACCTCTTCAAGAAATTGGAATCTCAGACATGTGGAAATTACCTAAAGACTGGTCATTAAGTGGCTTTATTAAAGCCTTCCAAAAATTAGGACCCAATTTAAAAAACAGTTTTTACCTTACAATACCTGCAACAATAATTTCCGCTTTTATTGGTTCAATAAACGGATATGTATTTTCAAAGGTAAAATTTAAATATGCTAATCTAATTTTTGCAATAATACTTTTTGGAATGTTTATTCCATATCAAAGTATATTATTTCCTTTAATAAGGTTTTTGCAAAGCATAAAATTATATGGAACAATCTCTGGTTTAATTTTAGTTCACGTTGTTTATGGAATTCCAATTACAACCCTTATCTTTAGAAATTATTACAGCGAAGTACCAAATGAACTTGTTGAAGCTTCATATATGGACGGTGCTGGTTTTTTTAAAACATACACAAAAGTTTTATTTCCAATTTCAATACCAGCTTTTGTAGTAGTAATCATCTGGCAGTTTACTAATATTTGGAATGAATTTTTATTTGCAGTGACTGTAACAAGTAGTCCTGATAAACAACCAGTTACAGTTGCACTTGTAAACCTAGCTGGTAGTCAGGTTGTAGAATGGAATGTACAAATGGCTGGTGCCCTATTAACAGCTTTACCAACTTTGGTTGTATATGTCCTGCTTGGTAAATACTTTATTAGGGGATTACTTGCGGGTTCAGTTAAAGGATAATTGGAATATTAACCTTTAAGTTTTTATTTAACAATGAAATGAGAAACATGGAATCATTTTTAACAATAAGACAAGGCCATAATTCAATGAAAAGTCATTAATAAAGAAAAAATAAGGTATTTTAACGACCTTATTTTTTGTTATTTAACTTTTAAAAATAATTGCTGCAGCATAAATGTACTCATTTTCATAACTTTTTACCATTGAACATTTATGATTTTTAATCTTTATTATCTAATAAATTACTTTACTTTAAAAACCCATATATCACTATTTCCATTATTTTTGGTTACATCACCATCATTTGAATTTGTATATCCTACTAATATATAACCACCATCCAAAATTATATCAAAAACATAATCATCTGAAGAGCCTCCTAATGTTCTTACAAATTTCAGATTTCCATCCTTATCCAATAATCCTACATATATATCAGATTTCCCCTTATTGTTTATAAAGTCTATATCATTTGAAGATGTATTACCTACAAAAACAAATCCTTCGTTAGTTTCTTTTACTTTATATACATAATCATCATTTGAACCTCCGACTACACTCTTCCAAATAGTATTTCCATCTTTATCAAATTTTATTAACAAAATGTCATTTTTGCCGTTATTTTTTGATATGTAGCCATTTTTTGAAGTGGTATTAATGGAGATTATAAAACCTCCATCCTTAGTTTCAAAAACCGATGAAGCAGAGTCATATCCTGTACCACCAATTACATTAGTCCAAACGACATTTCCTTCTAAATCAAGCTTAACTACCCAAACATCAGCTTTACCATTGTTTTCTTTAACATCACCATCATTTGAATCTGAACTACCAACGATGATATACCCATCTTCAACCAAAGCAACTGATTCAGCCATATCCTGACCAGAACCACCCAAAACTTTTTGCCAGACAATTTCCCCGTTTTCATCTAATTTAATAATCCAAAAATCTGATAACCCATGGCTTTGTTCTATATCTTTATCTATGGAGGTAGTCCAACCAACAACAATATAACCACCATCTTTGGTTTGTTTAATTGATTTTGCTAAATCAATATTTGAACCACCAAATATTCTCTGCCATTTGATATTTCCTGAATTATCCAATTTTATTATCCATGCATCGTATTCACCTTTGTTTTCTTTAACATCACCATCTTTTGAATTTGTATATCCTGCTATTACATATCCATTGTCTTGTGTTGATTCTACAGAATACGCAAGATCAAACCCAGAACCACCAAATGTTCTCTGCCATTTGATATTTCCTAAATTATCCAATTTTACTATCCATGCATCATATTCACCCTTGTTTTCTTTAACATCACCATCTTTTGAATTTGTATATCCTGCTATTACATATCCATTGTCACTTGTTTTTTGAATTGAATATCCAATATCATTGTTTGAACCACCGTAGATTTTTTGCCATTGCACTAATGTATCTTTAGTCCTAAACTTCCAAACTGGTCCTTCTACTACTCCTCCTCTTTCATCTTTTACTACTACCTTCCAGTAATAAGTGGTATTAGGTAGCAACTCTCCAGGGTCAAAATAATTAATTTTAGAATTTTCCAGTACCAATGGCGGTTCTTTTTCCGAGCCAAAATATACATCATATATCAACGTATCTCCGTCTGGATCAGATGCATTCCATTTAAGAATTGGATGAATAGAGACATTATCTTCTTTATCGCTTGGGTGGGGATCTGAGGGTTTA
>JACDOA010000006.1 GCA_017656335.1 Thermosipho sp. (in: thermotogales) | reverse complement strand
TACTGCCTTTTTTCTTTAACATAGCACAGATTCGACGATATCCCCAGTATGGATGTTCTCTTTTGAGCTCTTCTATTTCCTTGAGTATCTTTTCATCATCTGTTTTTCTACTGTATTTTCTGGGCTTGTAGTAATATGTACTTCTGCTGATTTTCAAATATTTCAACGCTTCTGAGATACTAAATCCTTTATTAACAAGCAATAATACTATTTCCCGTTTCCTGGATGTATTACTGTTTTTTTTAATGTCTCAATGACTATGGTTTGTTTACCAATTACCTTTTCAAGTTCTTCAATTTTTTCTTCAAGTTGTTGAACTCTGGATTTCTTTCCGTTTTCCAATCCTTCTTTTGCACCTTCAAGAAACTTGTCTCTCCATTTGTAATACTGAGCTTGAGAAATTTCATGTTCCCTGCAGATTTGAGAAACACTCTTTTCTCGACGAAGACCTTCCAAAATTATTGCCATTTTTTCTTCTGTTGAAAGTTTCTTCGCCATTTACTGCACCCCCTTACCTTTATTTTAACTCTCTACTTTTTTCCTGTCCAATTCTTTAGGGGAGCAGTATACATCTTGCTGAGTCTTAGTTTGTCTATATTCAAAGTAACAATATCTTGAATAGCCTAATTTGTAGTTAAATACATTAACAACAAATTCATCACCACTACTTGAATGTAACTTCATATTTTCTTTCCAATCAACTTGAGCTTGAATACCAGGTAAAGTTTCAAACCTAGGATGCCCTTTAGAAGTTTTCTTTCCTCTCAAGCCTTTTCTTGTTACATATTTTCTAAAGTTAGAATATGAACCAATTACACCTCCTTCCTCATCTTTAAGCCTTTCATATGCAGCTCTAATAGTAATACCTCTAATAGACATTAAAAAAGAAATTCTATCAAAATACTTATCAAGTTTACTAGGTTTATTTCTAGATTTAGGTTTACCTTGATAACCATTCCAATATTTCTTAACAGTCCTTCTATCAACACCATACATTCTAGCAAGTTCAGAAAAGTTAGGTTTCAAATCCATCACCCTTAGTAATTGTAAATGTTTTTTATTCTGTCCATCTTCGGTATCCCTCTTTCCAAAAGAAGGATACCATTATTGTTCAATTTTGTGCATTCTTATTTTCTTCTTTTCGAACATTTCTATATTACCATTTACATCTACAAGATAATGTAAAAACAAGGCTTAGCCAACCAGATACTAGAGTAGTACAGTTAGAATTTAAATTCCTACAAGGTAATGTAAAAACCATTTCAAGGGAGGTCTAACTGAGGCCATTTAAAACTATTTAAATTCCTACAAGGTAATGTAAAAACCAATACTTGCTGCAATATTTGTAACAGTACCTAATAACATTTAAATTCCTACAAGGTAATGTAAAAACAGATTTCATCTTCGACTGGTTTATAGGTTTAGTAATATTTAAATTCCTACAAGGTAATGTAAAAACGAATTGCAGTTGTTCGGTTGTCGTAAAAGTAAGTTGATTTAAATTCCTACAAGGTAATGTAAAAACTAAGGGATGAGGTTAAGAGTAAGGATTTTGTTATGTAATTTAAATTCCTACAAGGTAATGTAAAAACTCATTACAAAATCATTTATAGCCATATAATCCCATATTTAAATTCCTACAAGGTAATGTAAAAACCATAAAGAAATACTTGCCCATTCTTCATCAATACGATTTAAATTCCTACAAGGTAATGTAAAAACTCAAACCGCATCTAATTCCTTCAATGATAAAGAGATTTAAATTCCTACAAGGTAATGTAAAAACGTTATATTAATGAGAAAGAAGTTTATATTAATCCAAATTTAAATTCCTACAAGGTAATGTAAAAACGTAGAAAAGCAGAAGCTGATACACTTATAAAAGACGTATTTAAATTCCTACAAGGTAATGTAAAAACGATAGATGAAAGAGAATTTATATTCGACACATTAGAATTTAAATTCCTACAAGGTAATGTAAAAACCTAACGCAGCAAAAGCCTTGCCAAGTCCAACAATAATTTAAATTCCTACAAGGTAATGTAAAAACTACAGAAGGTCAAGACGATGGAAATATCAGATTAGAATTTAAATTCCTACAAGGTAATGTAAAAACTTTCATAATCAAGAGTCCAGCCAGTTGTTAATTCTATTTAAATTCCTACAAGGTAATGTAAAAACATGGTCCATATCCATCTTCTATTACAATTTGCGTTAATTTAAATTCCTACAAGGTAATGTAAAAACGGAAATACCAGCAACAAGCTTCTGCGAAAAAATCTCAATTTAAATTCCTACAAGGTAATGTAAAAACTATTCACCTCATATATTTCGTTTGTCTGGTAAACATATTTAAATTCCTACAAGGTAATGTAAAAACTTTTCTTTAATTCAGCATTTTCGGTTTGCAACTTAATTTAAATTCCTACAAGGTAATGTAAAAACCGTCTGCAATATCTTGGACTGCTTGATTTAATATTATTTAAATTCCTACAAGGTAATGTAAAAACAATATAATCCTTGGTTTCATTAGGTATTATTCTTTATTTAAATTCCTACAAGGTAATGTAAAAACTGTCTTGCGGTGTTAATTCAAATTCAAGGACTTCATTATTTAAATTCCTACAAGGTAATGTAAAAACCCTTAACCGCTTCTTTCATCATATCCATGTTTGCAGTATTTAAATTCCTACAAGGTAATGTAAAAACTTTCTCAGTGTCCGCTTGCTGGAGCAATCAAAGCAAAATTTAAATTCCTACAAGGTAATGTAAAAACCATAGTTTGTGTTACTATTATATTATAAATTTAACTATTTTGCAACATACATATTCAAAAAATAACATATTAAGTTATACTTTTACTTTGACAAAACTTTGCTTACGAGATATTAAAATAAAAATCTGTCGTTTTTCTGATATTTTTCCTTTATTTTACATTCACAGAAATCAATTAAAGAAATTTTGTTTCTTGTTTTTTATCTTTTCCTAACACTTTTCTTTGACTATAATACATTTGTTTAAAAATATATATCACAACAGAATCATTTTCATCTTGGTTTATTATTTTATTTATTTCAGATTTTAGCCTTTCAAGATTAGAATAACTTATTTCACCTTCAAAAACTGAATTTTGAACCCATGTCAAATATTTTCGACATAGTTTAAGCATTTTTGATACCCTCTTTGTATTTACATCATAATATAGTATCACAAACAAAGTTTACCACTCCATAACAAATGGTTTATAGATATCTTCTCCTAGCAAATGTTTTTCTAATTTATAAAGTTCCATCCTTATTAATATTCTATAACTTACCTTATTTTTAAACTTCTTTAATTTTATAGTTTCACCCATCCTTTTTTCTATTTCCTCTATAAATTTTCTCTTCCCACTATTATTTAAAAATATCCTATTTAAATCTTTTTCAAAATCTCTTTCTTTTATAATACCTTTATTAATCACTTTGAAAATTACTTTATCACCAATCACAGGTTTAAATATTTCTGCAATATCCAAATTTAATGAAAACCTTCTAAAATTTGTATAGTGCAAAAAACCTATTCTAGGATCTAAGTGAGTTGAATATATTTCTCTAAGAACAGCATTATATATTATAGAATTTGAAAAACTAATTAATGCATTTATTCTATCTATTGGAGGTCTTTTATTTCTTTTCTCAAACTTAAAGCTTTCATTTTCTATTATTTTATTAAAAGATTTATAATATGTTTTCTTAATTTCTCCCTCAATTTGCATTAATTTTGAAATGTTACTAACATCATTCAACTTTTTTAGCTTTGTCATAATTTCAGAAATCTCACTATCCAAATCTTTCTCCCGCCTTTTATAATACTTTAAATTTTTAACTGAATTCTTTACTGCACCTTCAACAAAATTTTTGGCAATCAGTATTCTTTTATTAATATCTAGATAATGCTCTGCTTGTTTTAAAATCATATATCCAGAATTATAATGCTCCCTAGGATAATAGCTTCCAACATAAAAACCGTAATAATTAAATAAAGACAATATAATTTCTTTTTGTGAAAGAAGTTCTAAAACTCTTTTATTAAAATCAACTTCTCCAAAAACAAGAATTTCCTTTAAATTTTCAACAGGAATATATTTCTTTTTATTGTTCGAATCTATAAACAAAAGAGTATTATCTTGCCTTTTTAACATACCATTTGAAAAAATATAAACACTTTCTTTCATATTTTTTCAACTCCAACAAAATAAATTATATGAACATGTTTTACAATAGCTCTTTTGAACAGGTTCAGGTGGTACTTTATTATTTATAACTTTTTCTGCTTCTTCCAAAAGTAATAGTAACTTTTTCTCATTTTCATTTGTCAAAAATACCTTAATAATCTTTTTTTCTTTTGGAATTCTTATTTCTCCTTCTTTAACAGACAATTTCCACATATAAAATAGTAATTGATATTTCGCACTTTCTGATGATTTCGAAGACTTTTTTACTTCAATGATTTTTATCTTTCCTTTTTCATTTCTTACAACATCAACTATTCCATCAAATATTTTTAATTCTTTTTTATCTTTTGAATATGAATCTTGTGCAATTAATCTTCCAATTACTAACAAATCATTGTCGCTTTCCCCTGTTATTTGATGTGCTAAAAGCCATGCTTGTCTTTTACAAATCATATAGGCTTGCAAAACACTACCTGTCATATAAAATCAAACTCCCTATTTGATTTTATTTCTAGAAATTTTTCAACATCCAATCCTGACTCATAACTGTAATATTCTTTGTAATCTTCTGCAAAATAAAGTTCCCCAAACATTTCATCTTTCAATTGCTCTTTTATATTTTTTCCAGTGTTTGATTTATAATTGAATAATGAAATAGTAAACAATGAAAATATTTTAGAAAACAACTTGTATTCAACAAAAGATTCAAAATTATTATCTTGAAGAAAATTCCAAACTCTTTCACCAGATAAATATTTTTCATCTGAAGATATTATTTTAAATTTGAAAAGAAAAGGCTTTAATCTTGAAATTTTAGAAATTGGAATTTCCAAAGGTATAAACAATGAGAAATTATTACCATTGATAAGTTTTATTTTATTTATTTCTTCAAAGTTTAAATTATTTAAATCTTGCAAATATTCTTTTATTATTTTTATATTTGCCTTTTGTTTTAATTTTTCAATTGTAATATCATAAAATTTTTTTAGTGTTAATTCTTTCTCTTTAAATTTTGAAAAATTTTCCTCTAATATCTTTTTTCTTTCATCGCTCGAATATATTCTTTTCCATTTACCATCATTAAATAGATAAAGCTTTGCAGATTTTATTCTTCCATTTCTGTTTATCCTTCCCATTGTTTGAATTATAGAATCAAGTAAAGTAAATGCCCTAAAACCTACATCAAAATCTAAATCCACACCTGCTTCTATTGATTGAGTAGAAACCAATATAAGTGGTTTATTACCATCATAATTTTTTATATAATTTATTATCTCTTTTTTTCTTGAATCTAATAACGTTGAATTAAGAATATAGACTTCTGCATAATCGTTATATTTATTTTTCAATTTAGTATACAATTTATAAGAATCTTTTATTGTATTTACTACAACCAGAATCTTTCTTCTTCCATCTTCTATTTCCCTATACAATTGTTGTTCAAAATTTTCTATAAACTCTGTTTCAACTCTATCAAATAGTTTATTGGTAATCAAATCATTTGGAGTTATATTTTCTATACTATTTTTCCTTTTTTCATCAAGAAATTTTCTAAGATCTGGTAATGTAGCACTCATGATTATTATAGTTGCATTAAAATACTCACTTAAAATTGAAAAAATATGCGATAAGGCATTCCAAAGGTTAGGATTATACGCTTGAATCTCATCCAAAACAATAATACTATTTGTAAGCTGGTAAAAATTGAAATTTTCTGATTTTCTATTTCCAAAAAACATCTCAAAAAAACCAATATGCGTAGAAAATACAAATGGAAAATTTAAAAATAATGTTTCAATATAATGACTTTCTAAACTTTTTTCATCATCGGGATAATCAAAATACTTATGATCATACCTAGTAATTTTGTCATAAGGAACAAAATTTGAATAATAATCATAATTTTGTTCTATGATATTTATAAAAGGTAAAACATAAAAAACTTTTTTCTTTTCTAAAAGGAGTTTTCTTATTAACCTTAAAGAAATATTAGTCTTTCCTCCACCAGTTGGAACTTCTATAAAAAAGATGTTTTTATTTTTACTACTTTCAAAATTTTTCTCTACATTAGCCGCAATAGAACTTCTCAATTCGTTAATATTCCTAAAAACGTTAAGTTTTAAATAATAGTCAAAATTTTCATCAATTATTGGATTAAATTTACTCTTTGTTAGAATGTTTTTCTCAATTATTTTAGAAAGCTCTTTATCTATAATTTGAGGCTCAAACTCAATATTTTTCATAAATTCAAGAGTTGCAAGATAATCAGAAGTTATTAAAAGAGAGTTTATTAGTTTATAAAAAAAGAAAAATTCTAAATTTTTAAACATTGAAGATATTTGCTTAAATTTTTTTAGGAAAGTAAAAGCTTTATCTATTAAATCAGTAATATTATTGTTAGAAAAAGACATATAACTCGCTATTTCCATAATATACTCTTTTTTAGAATCATTATAAAGACTCAGGTTATTAATATTTTTTAAATAACTGTGGTGCCTATGCACCACAGTTGATAATATTGACAAAAATTTAAATTCATGTTCTGAAATTTCATTTGTTAAAACCTTATCAATAAGTTGTATTAAAATAACATAAAAACCTATATCACTATGTGTTATATCTACTTTTCCATTCTTAAGACCCTTTTGAAATTTCTTTGTTAATTTTCCAATATCATGAAATTTTATAATTTCTCTTATTGTTTCAAAATGTTTAGTATCAACTTTGAAATATTTAAGAAATTTATTAATAGTTTTTGATATATCATAATATTTAATAAGAATATCATAGTATTTTTTTGTCCTGTCTACATGTTCCAGAAATGGTTCAAACTTTTCTCCAACTCTATGAGCAAAGTTTTCATTTATTTTCTCAGAAAATATAAACAAATTCATTATTTTTCCTCCAAAAATTTGAAGTATTTTTGATTTTAACTTTATTTTCAGTCAATACAAAAATATCTTTTTTATACATTCCACTTTCATCAAAATCATAAGGAAGTTCCTCAAAAATTGTGGTTTTTTCTTCAGTATCTTCAAAAAGCCCAAAACCACTATCATATAAAATTTCTACTTCACTTTTTCTAACAAGTGAAGATATATAACCCATATCATCTGATACCTTTTCAAGTACGACAGATCTATATCCTTGAAAATATGCCAGAAATTCATTTTTACCAAAGTATATAGGAAATTCAGAATAATTATTTTTGATCATATTTTCTAAATTACTAAAAATCTTTATTTCTTCATTTGAAAAACTATCAATAAGTGGAACAATTATTTTAAAAGATAAAGGTTCTATTATTACTTGTTCCTCAACTTGTAAAACTCCTCCTATTTCTTCTGATGCAAGTCCAGATGAATTATTATATTTTACTAATGTTTTTTTTAAAGGCTTATTATATCCAGGTATTATTGCAATTTTAAATCTTTTTAATTTTTCATAATATTCCATATAGTCTTTTCTATCAACACGATAGTATCCTTTAAATCCTAAGATTGCACCAAATATTCCTAACACTGCAGGCTTATGAATAAAATTATAAGTTGTTTGCACAATATCATTTCCATCATTTTTCTTAAAAAAACCCATATCACCCCTAATTTCAAAAGAAAAGGCTTTCATTTGGATGCCTCCTTAAAGAAGAATGTCAAACTTTTTAACATTCTCTAGTTCTAATCCTACAACCTTATTAATAACTTCATTATGATAAAGTTCTATAGATTCAATCTCTTCAGTGTAATTCTTCAACAAATCTGAAATTTTAGAAAGATTAATAACATTATCATCATCTATTGATACAAGATTTTTCATAGTTGGAAGGAGCAACTTAGAATCTTCCTTCAATGTTATAAACAAAAGCATAGCATTTTCTGTTCCTATTTTCGAAGTTGTATTAAGGTTGGTTGCAAATTTTTTAAGAGCTTCTTTTAGTTTTAATAAATCTTCTTCCTCTATACTCATTCCTTCAGGTAAATTTTTTGGGTTCATCACAAAGTCATAAACATAAAAAGACTTTAAATTTCTTATTTCATTTCCTAATGTTGTTTGCTTATCTCCTTCTTTATTTCTAAACGGAGAAGAAATATCTACAACATAAGGTGAATTCACGTTATATTTGTTTATCCCATAACTTATTTGTAAAGGACCAGTTATAGAAAGTTGTTCATTTCCCTTAGAAAATGTTATTCCAAAAAATTTCACATCTATAAACTTATTGAAGAAATCCATTCTATCGATAATTTCTGTCTCTTCCTCTTTATTCTTTTTGTTTTTTTGTTTTACTTTTATTTTTTTAATCTCATCCTTTAAAATTTCCTGCCAATATTGGTCAGTTTCTTCTAGTGATCTTGGTTGTCCATTCTCTTTAAAAGTTCTCCAAACAAAAACTCTTTCATTTGAGTCTATCCAAAATTTCCTTATTGCATATTTTGCTGCCTTATCAGTTGCAAATATCGTCCCATTATCATCTGGTAATCTCCTAGGGTATTTTGTAAAATCCGCATTCCAATTGCTATTTTCACTTTTTAAAACAATTAATCCATAGCATCTCTTATTAAACATTTAAATTACCCCCTTTTAGAATTTTCTTCAAAATATCCTTCAAAGAAATAAAATTTATCATTTTTTGTTATTTTTTCTTGAACCTTTCCAGAATTAAAATATTCCAATACAAGCTTAAACATTCTTGAAAACTTTGTATTATCAAGCTTTATAGCATGCTTGTATTTATTAAATAACTCTATAATTCTCTCGAGCATTATTTCTGAATTACTGACATTAATAAAAGGTTCAACCATAGAATGTGTTTTTTCAGCTGCATTTGATTGTTTTAAAAGATGTCCTGTTATCTTTCCTAGTAGGTAATAATACTGACGATTATTTTCTATATTTTCCAAATTACCTAAATCGATACTATCAAGATTTTCCATAAAATCACCCCCAAAAATCTTATTTAGTATTTTGTAATTTTCTAATTTTTCCAAAAATTTTATACCATTATCTTTATATGACTTTTTAAGATTATAAGCTAAAACATCATAAAAAATATTGTCTATAATTTCTCGATTTAAACTATCGTATTTTGCGCGATATACAAAATCAAATATCAAAGTTCTATATTTGTAAATTATTTTCTTTAAATTTTCATCTTTCACAGAAACTTCTCCAAAATAATTTCCCTTTAATCTGTTATCAAACAAATAATCTATCATTTTTTCTATTTCAAAAACATTTTTATCTTTAAACTTATACTTGAAATTTGATACAAAATCTATATAAACAAAATCGTTTTGATACAAAATCAAGTAAAAATCAAGTACTTTATTTCTGCCCTCTATATTTTCAACTACCTGTTGTAATATATCTCTAAAACTATACTTTTCTAAATTTTCATTAAAATACGTTATTTCAAAATCTCTTAAATTTTCATCTACAAACAATGGAAAAGTTTTAACTTTACTTAGAAATTTGCTAATAAAATTAACAACTTTTAAAGAACAATCTGCACACATTAAAATATTCAAATCTATTTTTCTTCCAAGATTTCTCAAAAATGGTTTTTTCTCATTTAAAGTATTTAAATAAAACGGAAGTGATAGTATTTCTTCTTTACCACAAATTGGGCACTTCCCTTTATACATATACTTTTTATCTTCCACAACAAATATTTTCTGCTTTATATAAACATTGTAAAATGCTTTATATAATACCTTATTTGGTATATCAAAAACAAAATAAATATTTTTATTTACATCCGATAGATCTTTTCCAAAAACTTCATTAGATATTTTTTGTACATTAAATGATAACTTTTCGGCTTCTTCTTTGGTAAATGATAAACTTTTTACCAAATTTTTTAATTCTTCAATAAATTTTTCAGTTTCATTATCATACAAATTAAGTTCCCTTGGGATTTTTTCAATAATTTTCTGGACTTGAGATGAATTTAATGTTTTTTCATTATAAACTCTAAGAATTTTTTCATCTATTTTATTCCTTGGCGATTGAAATATAAACAAGTTATAAGAATTTGTTCCTTTATTTGCTCCAATACTTTTATTGCCTTTTTCGTCTCCAGGAAGTTTTTTGGTAAATTTTTTCACATTTTTTAAAATCTTTCTCAATTCATCATCAACTTCATCAATTTTTTTCACATTCCTAAATGATATTTGTGAAAATTTCTCATAAAGATTGTCATCTAAAACAAAATAAAAATTACTTTTATTTTTATATGGGATTACAACATACAATAAATCACTTTGCTCGTAATTATCAAGAGAATAAAAACCTGATTTCTCAAGCTTCTTTGAAAAATCAACCATTTGTTTTATCATAAAATTATTCCCCCTTTTTTTCAATAAAACCAAACCCTTGGGAATTTTTACTTCCTAAACCCGCATCATATAAAAAATTTAGTAATGTTGGATTTCCCAACAACTGATAAGTACCTTTCCAACCCTCAATAACATATCTCTTTTTACCAAAGCCATAATAAACAACTCTTTTGTTTGAAAATCCTTCAAATAAAGGTTTTATAGCTATTCTTTTTTTTTCTGATAACTCTTCATTTGTAAAAGCTTTCCATTTATTTTTTAGATTTATGTTTATTAATCTTTCAAATTCATAATCAAATGGGGAAAAATATATTGTTTTATTTTTTCCATTTGTTTTAAACGTTTTATGTACCTCAATTGGTGTAAGAGCATTTACAATAATTGAAGAAGATTTAATAACCATAGAATTAAGCATAACTGAAGATAAAAAAATATCATTTTCACCAAGTTTAAATTTCTCTCCTTTGAATAATCCCTTTATCAAATCATTTAAAAGTGATTCTACAGGCGATGAAATATAAAAACTTATTTTTCTCCCAAAATTAAATATCTTTAAGCTTTTAAAATATTCACCAATTTCTAAAATTGATGAAAAACAAAAAAGTGAAAATTTCTTATCGCTTTTAAAACCGGTTTCATGGACAAAATTTCTTACCTTTTCACTAAATAAATTATATATAAGAGCTTGAATATATTTATTAAATCCAATAGGCAGTAATATATCATCATTCGAAATAAATTCCAATCGTAGTCTCAATAAACCACCTCCAACAATTTCGACAGGTAATGTAAAAAATGCTCTAAAAATAAAAAAGCCCTATCCCACGCTGTAATATAAGTATCATACACGTTATTTTGGAATGAGGACTACAGGGCTTGATGAATTTTTTAATCTTTCTGAAAATATTATACACCAATTTTTGCAGAATAATGAAGATGAAATGAACAGATTTTGACCTGATTTTTGAACACTATCATGAAATATGAAGCTAAAATTCAAGCTGGTGCATCATACTATGAACGTATCTCTTCTAGAAAGGCACATAGGAATGGATATAGAAAGAGAAGTCTCAAGACAAAATATGGTACTTTAGAACTTTTTAAACCACAGCTGAGAGAGTTTCCATTTACAACACAGGTTTTTGACAGATATTCACGTGTAGAAAAAGCATTACGAAATGCTGTTTTAGAATCATATATACAAGGAGTATCAACTAGAAGAGTAAAGGAAATAATAAATGTATTAAATAGTGAAGAAATATCTCCTGCTACTGTATCAAAGATAGATCAAGAATTAGATGAAAATGTAAAAGAATTTCTAACAAAACCTATAGAAAAAGAGATACCATATTTACTTGTTGTTGCAAGTTATTATAAGGCCAGAGATGAAAGAATAGGAAGATGCAAAACAAAAGCCCTTTTAGTAGTAGCAGGAGTAAGGAAAGATGGATGCAGAGAGATATTAGGATTGAAACTTGCAGAAAATGAAGGAGAGGATTTTTGGATAGAACTATTTGAAGAAATAAAGAGAAGAGGACTTAGAAAAGTAAAGCTAGTAATATCAGACGGGCATAAAGGAATAGAAGAGCAGTAAAGAAAGCTTTAATTGGAAGTAGCTGGCAAATGTGTCATGTACATTTTGTAAGAGATGTACTAAGAAAAGTACCGAAAAAAGATGGAAGAAAATAACAAGAAAATTAAAAGAAGCATTAGATGCAAAAAATAAAAAAGGCCGAATTTTTCGGCCTTTTTATGATTTTTATCTTTTATAAATTATAAACTTTCTATAGTATATCAGGTGATACATTTAAGCCCATTATGTATCTTAAAGCTCTTGTTAACATCAGAACAAATAAATCTTTGTAAGATATGTTATAGTTATAATTTGGTGGTACAGTTGTAGGGCCATTTGTTACATACCATTCCAATGGTATTGTAGTAGCTAAAACACGTCCATATCCATACCTATATTCTATAAATGTTGGTAATAAACCAGAATCTTCCTCAATATATGATACTAAGTTGTTAATTAAGTTGTTGTTATTAGTTTCGAATCCTCCATGGCTAGCGTAGTTACCTTCGATTTGTGGTGGAAAGTTTTTGGTTATAGGATGATTAAAAACAGCAATATTATTTATATTTTCATAGCCATCTCTCCAAGTAATACTGCCTGGTAAGGTTGATGTAAAATCACCAGATGCCCAACCATTGTCAGATGCAACCCAGAACATAGCACCACCATTATTTACAAATGTATCAAAAGTATTCTTGTTAGCGGTGTAAATGTCATAAAAATCTTGTGGTTGATCACCTTCGATGACTAAAAGATCTCCAAAATTAAATTGAAGATTTGGTGTTGCTGCTCTTAAACTACGATATTCAAATTGGTTAATTCCAGTTCCTTCTGTCATTCCAAGTTTATTAACTAAAATGTCCCCTATAACAGTTGTTGGAACTCCTGCATTTGCCCATCCAGATTCAGTTTCTCTGAAAATTATAACGTGATTTATAACTTTTGTAAGAACAAGTTCTTGAACTGTATATGTTCCAGTTGCAACTAAACTAGTAACTAAACTTGCTGGAAAATAATTGCTATTTGGATCTTGAGCTAGAATTACATAATCGCCAAGTTCTAAACCAACAAATGAATAATTTCCATTAGAATCAGTAGTTGTAGTTTTTGTTGAATTATTTGAACTTAATATGATTTCAATTCCTCCATGTTGATTTTGATTTTTATCAAAGTATTTTGCGACTCCATTAATTGTTGATCCTGTAACATTTGGTAATAAGTTTAAACACCCTTGAAAAACTAATATAATTGAAAACATAGCAATAATAATAAAAAGAGTTTTTTTCATAGCATTCCCCCCTTAAACTTAAGATTTTTGGTTAACTTATTATATCTTTTTAATATTTTTAAAAGACTGAATTATAGTTAAAAAATTAATAAAAAACAAAAAATCAAAAATATTGAATTCTTTTAAAAAAAGTTATATAATGTAAGGAATTAATTTTTTAACAAATGAAAATAAAAACAGATTTTTTTGCTTTGTTTGTTATTTATTAGTAATTTTCGAGAAAAGTCATTGTTTTGAATTCATGATATAATTAGTTATAGATTATTTCACGTTAGGAGGGTAAAAATGATACTTACTGCTGAAGTATATGGTGTTGAGTTAACACCACTTGGTCCTATTATTTATTACACTGATAATGGTGAGAAAATAAATGTAAATGATACAGTAATAGTAATGAGTGAATTTGGAATGGATTATGGAAAGGTATTAATTGGGAAAAGAGAAATGAGTATTGAGGATATTGGATATGATTTAAAGCCTATAATTAGAAAAGCTACTGAAGAAGATTTAAAAAACATTGAAGAATACGAAAAAGAAGCTAGCAAAGCAATTGAAATTACAAAAGAGTTAGTAAAAAAACATAGACTTAATATGAAAATTTTGTTTGCCAAAATGTTAATGGAAAGGTCAAGACTTGTAATTTATTTTAGTTCTAAAAATAGAGTTGATTTTAGAGAATTAGTTAAAGATATTGCAAAAGAATTCAAAACTCGAATTGAATTAAGACAAGTTGGTGCAAGAGATGAAATGAAGTTTGTGAAAGGATTAGGCCTTTGCGGATTAAAATCTTGTTGTTCGTATTGGCTAAGAGAGTTTGATAGTATAACCTTAAAACATGCAAAGAGGCAACAAATGATGATAAACACTGCTAAGATAACCGGACCTTGTGGGAGGTTACTTTGTTGTCTGAAATATGAATATGATTTTTATGTTGAAGCATTGAAAAATATTCCTGATGAAGGAAGTACCATAAAATATGAAGGGAAAAATGCAAAAGTTATTACTGTAAATGTATTTTTGTCGAGAGTAACAATTTATACTGAAGATGGTGATACTATATCGCTTCCTTTTGAATATTTCAGGAGTGGTGGCAAGAATGTGGAAAATAATGATAATAACAGGTTTAATATTTCTGATAATGGGAATTCTGATGTTTTTAATGGAGAAAGTTAAGCTATTTCCTTTACCGGGTGATATTATCATACGGAAGAAAAGTTTTGTGATAATTATTCCAATTACTTCTATGATCATTTTTAGTTTAATTCTCACTTTGATTTTAAATTTAATATTCAGAAGGTGAAAAATTGATTGAATTAGAAATTTATGATGTGTCTCTTGAAAATTTGAGAGATATAGCTCGTATAATTGCTAATAATTTAAATGGATACAGGTTTATTTTTTTAAATGGAAATTTAGGAACTGGAAAAACAACTTTTGTGAAGTATTTTTGTGAAAATTTTGGAATTAAACCTGAAGATGTAAGTAGTCCAACGTTTACAGTTGTAAACGTTTATAGTGATTTGAAAACAATTTATCATATTGATCTTTATCGTCTTAATGATATTGAAGAACTTTTTTATGTTTTAGAGGGTCAATTAGAGGATGAAGAGGGAATTTTTCTAATAGAATGGTCAAATATTTTTCCTGAATATTTTACAGAAAAAGGAATAGAAATTGAATTAAAACACAAAAGTAATGATAAAAGAGACTTGATTATAAAGGTTCCTGAAGAAAATCAGAAATTAATTAATGAACTGAGGAGGTGTAAAAATGGCAGAAAATCCGAAACCAAAATTTGAAAAATTAGAGAAAAAAGCTTCTAAATTCAACGAAGAAGAAATAAATATTCCAGATGTTTTACCTGCTATTGCAATGAGAAGTAATATTGTTATTTTTCCAAATACAGTAATGCCTTTTTATGTAGGACGTGAAAAGTCTTTATTTGCTTTAGAAGATTCAATGGAAAATTATAATCAACTTCTTTTTGTCGTTAATCAAAAGGATCCTTCAATTGAAAATCCTATGGAAGATGATTTGTTTGAAATTGGTACAGTTGTTAGGGTTATGCAACTTGGTAAACTTCCCGATGGTACTTTCAAGGTTTTAGTTGAAGGATTAGTAAGAGCAAAGAGAATAAAATCAGTTGAAAAAAAGTATTTTAAATTTAATATTGAAGTTCTTAAGAAAAAATACAAAAAGACTAAAAAACTTATAGCTCTTATGAGAATTGTTAGAGATGAAATGCAAAAATATGTCCAGTATTCAAGAAAATTACCGACAGAGGCGTTGATGTTTTTAGAAGATATGGAAGATCCAGATGTTTTTGCAGATTTAGCAGCTTCAATTACTCCTGGAAGTTTAAAAGAAAAGCAAGAACTTCTTGAAACACTTCATCCATATGAAAGATTGGAAAAAATACTGGCATTAATTTCAAAAGAAACAGAGTTATTGGAAATAGAACATCAATTAGATCAAAAAGTAAAACAGAGAATTGAAAAATCACAAAAAGAATATTTCTTAAGAGAAAAATTAAGAGCTATACGTGAAGAATTAGGTGGAGAAGAAGATGCAGAAATAAAAGAACTTGAGAAAAAGATAGAGGAAGGAGACTATCCTGAATTTGTAAAGGAAAAAGCCAGATTCGAATTAAATCGTTTAGAAAAAATGTCTCCATACTCTCCAGAAGCTAATGTAATCAGAAATTATTTAGATTGGATTTTAAATTTACCATGGAACAAAAAATCTGAAGACAATCTTGATATAAACCATGCAAAGGAACTTTTAGAAAAAGAACATTACGGTCTTGAAGAACCAAAGCAAAGAATTCTAGAATTTTTGGCGACTAGAAATTTATCTAAAACTATGAAAGCTCCGATAATTTGTTTTGTAGGGCCTCCAGGTGTTGGTAAAACTTCGCTTGGAAGATCTATTGCAAAAGCCATGAATAGAGAATTCATGAGAATGTCTTTAGGTGGTCTTAGGGATGAAGCTGAAATAAGGGGTCATAGAAGAACATATGTAGGAGCTCTACCGGGAAGGATAATTCAGTTAATAAGAAAAGCAGGAGTAAAAAATCCTGTAATTTTGCTGGATGAAATAGATAAAATGGGTATAAGTTTTCAGGGTGATCCAGCATCTGCATTACTTGAAGTCTTAGATCCTGAACAAAATAAAGAATTTGTTGATTTGTATATTGAACTTCCTTTTGACTTATCTGAAGTTTTGTTTATAACAACTGCTAATACATTATTCAATATCCCGGAAGCATTAAAAGATAGAATGGAAATAATTGAAATTCCTAGTTACACAAATACAGAAAAATTTTTCATTGCAAAAGATTATATACTTCCTAAAGCACTAGGAGAATTGAAAAACGGTAAAAATAAAATAAAATTCAAGGAAAAAGCCATTGAAAAAATAATTTCTGAATACACTATTGAATCAGGGGTTAGAGAATTAGAAAGAAAAATGAGGGCAATTATAAGAAGAGCTGCTCTTGAAATTGTAAATGGAAAAAATAGAGTTCTTATTACAGAAAAAAGAGTAAAAGAGTTTTTAGGACCACCAAGGATCAAAGAAGAAGGTAAACTTGAAAATCCAACAATTGGTGTTGCAACCGGTCTTGCTTGGACACCTTATGGTGGAACAACATTATTCATAGAAAGTTTACTATTTCCCGGAAAGAGCAATTTGATTATTACAGGACAATTAGGTGACGTGATGAAAGAATCTGCAAGGATAGCATTAAGTTTAACAAGAAAACTTTGCGGTGAGGAATTTTCATCTGTTTTTGAAAAAAATGATATACACATCCATGTGCCGGAGGGAGCAGTACCCAAAGATGGTCCAAGTGCTGGAGTAACTATTGTAACATCTCTGGTATCCTCCATTAAAAAAATACCAGTTAGAAATGACATAGCAATGACTGGAGAAATAACTCTAAGAGGTAGAGTTCTACCAGTTGGGGGCATAAAAGAAAAAGTTTTGGCTGCATATAGAAAAGGTATAAGAAAAATAATTTTGCCAAAACAAAATGAATATGATGTTGAAAAAATTCCAAAAGATGTTGTTAATGAAATAGAATTTGTATTTGTTGATGAAATTGAAGAGATCTTGAAGGAGGCATTGCTAGGTGAAAATAAATAATGTAAAATTAGTCGCAACAATATATAGTTCTAAGGATAGATTTCCTGAATCAAAAGGAGGAGAATTTGTTTTTGTTGGTCGCTCTAATGTTGGGAAATCAACTTTGTTAAATATATTGACTAATCAAAATATAGCAAAGGTTAGTAAAAAACCAGGAAAAACAAGATCTATAAATTTTTACTTAATAAATAACAATTTTTATTTTGTAGATTTACCTGGATATGGATATGCGAAAGCCTCATATGAAGAGAGAGAAAGATGGAAAAAAATTATTGAAAATTATTTTGAAATAAGAGGTTGGAATATTAAATTGGTTTTTGTTTTAATAGATGGTAGACATGAATTGCAAAAAAACGATGAATTAATACTAACCTGGCTTAGAGATTTAGAATTACCATTCTCAGTGGTCCTTACAAAAGTTGATAAACTTAAGATGTCTCAAAAAGCAAAAATGATACGTTATTATGAAAAACTCTTAGGTGATAAATATATAGTAATACCCTATTCTGCTATAACTAAAGAAGGAGTAAATAAGGTATTAGAATTAATTGAACAACTTGGAGGTGCCTAAATGCTGAGAGAATTGATATATGAAAGACTAAAAAGTATATTGTCGGAGCAAGAAATTCAATACGATTTTAATATTGAAGTTCCTGATGAAAAATTTGGAGATTATTCATCAAACATTGCTTTAATAGGGGCAAGATACTTTAAAAAACCCCCAATTGAAGTTGCACGGTATTTTTCTGAAAAATTAAGTGATGATCCTTTATTTTCGGAAATTAACGTAGCAGGCCCTGGTTTTTTAAATTTTAAAATTTCCAAAGGTTATTATATAGATATTTTAAATGATATGCTTTCGAAAGAACAAAATTATTGGAAACCAGAAAAAAATGATATAAAAGTTCAATTTGAATATGGCAGTGCCAATCCTACAGGTCCGTTTACGGTAGGACATGGAAGGCAGCTTATAATAGGTGATATCTTATCGAATGTTTTTGAGTTTTTAGGATATGATGTTACAAGAGAAATGTACTTAAATGACGCTGGAAGACAAATAAAGCTTTTAGCAAGATCTTTATGGGTAAGATACAATGAATTGTTTGGTAAATCATTTGAATTACCCGAAGATGGATACAGAGGGAAGTATTTAATAGAATTTGCAGAGAAGTTAAAAGAAGAATTTGAAGACAAATTTTTGGAGAAATGGGACAATGAAACAGAGCAATTTTTTATGAAATATGCAGTAAGTAATATTTTAAAGATGATGAATAGTACACTTTCTAAACTTGATAGTAAATTTGATTCTGTGGTAAGTGAAAAGTCAGTAATTGAAAAAGGTTTGGTAGAAAAAGTTCTGGAAATATTTAGGAATAAAGATTTAATTTATAAAAAAGATGGAGCTATTTGGCTTAAAGTGTCAAAATTGATAAATGAAGATGATAAGGTATTAATAAGAAGCGATGGAACTTATACATATTTTTTAACTGACATTGCCTATCATTACGATAAATATTTAAGAAAATTTGATAAGGTTTACGATATTTTTGGAAGCGATCACCATGGCCATATTCCAAGAATGAAGGCTTCTATGAAAGCACTTGATATACCAGATGATTTTTTAGATTTTATTTTACATCAGTTTGTTACTTTAAAAAGAAAAGGTGAAGTTGTAAAAATGAGTACCAGATCGGGTGATTTTGTTACGCTTGATGAGCTAATTGATGAAGTAGGGAAAGATGCTACAAGATACTTTTTTGCAATGAATGATATAAATACACATTTAAATTTTGATTTAGAGCTTGCAAAATCTAAAACAGTTGATAATCCAGTGTTTTATGTTCAATATGCGTATGCAAGGATAAATAGTGTTTTTGAGAAGGCTAAAGAAAAAGGAATCAAATTTAAATTAAAAGAAGATATTGAAAAACTAGAAAAAGAAAAAGAACTAAATATAATAAAACTTCTTGATGAATTATCTTTTACTTTGAAAGATACCACTGAAAAACTGTCACCACATATTTTGACAAATTACATCTATGGTTTATCTGAAAAATTTCATAGTTTCTATGCAAAAGAGAGAATTCTCGATGAAGAAGATATTGCAATATCAAATGCACGTTTAAATTTGTTGTATGCCATAAAAATAGTTTATGAAATTGTATTTAACTTACTTGGTATTACAGCTCCAGATCATATGTAAAAAATATTGGAGGCGAAATTATGAGGCCGGAATACAGGAATAAAAAAATTGAAGCTTATATTAGAAATTTAATATCTGAAGCTTTGCAGAAGATCAAAGAACCTGAGTTTGATGGAGTTAGAAATTTTATCACAGTTTCCAGAGTGGAAATATCAAAGGATAAGAGATATGCTGATGTTTATATTAGCTATATAGGAGATAGTGAAACACGTCAAAAGGTAGTAGAATTAATGAAGAAATTTAAAGGTTATTTCAGAACCTATGTAGCAAAAAATACGAGGCTTTATGTAGCCCCCGAGTTGAGATTTAAAGAAGATAAAGGTATTGAAGCAAGTGTAAAAATGAATAAATTACTTGATGAAATACTGAAAAAAGAACAACAAGATGAAAATAACTAGGTAATATATTTAATTCCAGAGATTATTATCATTATAAAAACAATAAATCTTACAAATTTTGCGCCGCTTTTTAAAGCGGCGTTTGTTCCAATTTTAGCACCTAACATTGTTCCTAATGCTAAAACTAATCCTTTTAAAATGTCGACTTTTCCATTTAGAAGAAAAATAACAAAGGAAAAGGAAGTATAACAAAGTACGATAAAAACCTTAAGAGCATTTGTCTTTATAATGTTATTTCCTTCAATAAATACCAGACTAGCAATAAGGAAAAATCCAACCCCAGCTTGGATAAAACCTCCATAAAAACCAATAAGAAAGAAAACAATAAAACTTACCAAATAATTTTTTTTGACTTTTCTTCCTTCTTCCCAAACCTTGGGTTTATAAAGAATAAAAATACTCATAAAAAGAAATATAAAACCAATAATTTTTTCAAGAATGTTTTTGTCAATATTTAATACAGTAAAAGTCCCAAAAATAGCCCCTATAGTTGCGGGAAGTGCTAATAAAAATCCTTCTTTTAACGATAAAACATTTCCTTTTCTAAAGTTTCTTGTTGCAATAACATTTTGTAATAAAATTCCAACACGATTTGTCCCATTAGCAACAGAAATATCAAGACCAAGTAAAGTTAAAACTGGCAAAGTAATCATTGAACCTCCACCTGCTAGAACGTTGACAAATCCAGCTCCTATACCTGAGAGAAATAAAAGTAGATACAGTAAAAGGTCCATTATAGTTCCTCCTCTACTATCGCACTTATTAATTTTATAAGATTTTTCAGATCGTCTAAATGCACCATTTCAACAGTAGAATGTAAATATTTCACTGCAACACTTAGTGCGACAAATGGTACACCTTTTTCTACAAATACACTTCCATCAGTTCCACCGCCAGTAGAACCTACTTGAAGTGGAATATCATGCTTTTTTGCAATTTCTATTATTTTTTTAGAGTATTCAAAGGAACTTATTCCTGAATTATCTACAAATCTGATTATAGGTCCATTGCCAAATTTAATATGTTGATTTTGCTTTGAACAACAGGCAAAGGAATCAATTGCAATAGCTAAATCTAGTCCATATATTTCGTTTGACAAAGCTTTTGCACCATTTAAACCTATTTCTTCCTGAACAGTCCAGGCAAAAATTATTTCATTTTTTGGAGAAGAATTTTTATAAACTTCTTCTAAGACATAACATCCAAATCTATCGTCTAAAGCTCTACAGGAAATATAATTTCCTATTTTTAAAAATGTTTTTTTAAATACAGCATAATCCATTATTTTTATACCCATGTTTAAAACGTCATTTTTAGTTTCAACACCTACATCAGCTACAAGTTCAAAATTTACGTTATCTCTTTTTAAGTGTGGTGGTACTGAACCAATTACTCCATCTATTGTTTTGCTTTCAGTAATTATTTCGATAAATCTGCTTTGTAAAATTTCGTCTGGAATTCCTCCCACTTTTCTTAAAATCAGACTTCCATTTTCTCTTATACTGGTTATTAAAAAACCAATTTCATCCATATGGGCCATTAGGAGTAATTTTTTATTTTGATCACCTTTTTTAATTATTAAATTACCAATTTTGTCAACAAAATATTCCTTGGGATTAAGATTATTTATAATGCTTTTTCTGATTTTTTCTTCTCTTGAAGATATACCAGGTATTAAGCATAAAGTTTTGAGTCTTTCTAGATTCAAAATATCCCCCCTCAATTTTGGTTATTACTAAAATTATACATTATGCCTTTTTTATTTCAAAATTTATTTAAAGGATTAATACTACTAAATTTATAATTCTTTTAATTTTAGTAAAATAAATTGTATTTGATTTAAAATAAGTTAAAATGGTATAATTAAAATTAAAAATTAAATTATGTATTAGAAAATTAAATGAAATTTTTGGGTCTCAACACTTTTTTATTTGTGTAAGACTAATTAATCTTTCAGAATTTTTAGGTGGGAGAAAGCATGAAAAGAATAGTATTTGTATTGGTAATTTTAGGATTGGTATTATTATCTTGTGTGCCAGTAAATCATCCACCTACAGCTCCAACAAATCCTTCTCCAAGTAATGGAGCAACTGATGTTTCTTTGATGCCAACACTTTCATGGGAGGCATCAGATCCTGATGGAGATACTCTCACCTTTGATTTATACTTTGGCATTGATTCAAATAATTTAGAATTAGAGAAAACGGATTTAATAGGTGAATCATATGCAACAGGCACATTAAATTCAGGTACAAAATACTATTGGAAAGTAGTAGCAAAAGAAGGAAAAGGTGGAGAAACGGAAGGACCAATATGGTCATTTATTACACAACAGCCAAACATAGAATGGGATGTATCTCTGAATAGGGCTGACGACTTTGCATTGTATATCCAACAAACTAGCGATGGAGGGTATATTGTAGCCGGATGGACAGCTTCAAACGATGGAGATATAAGTGGAAATCATGGAACATATGATTATTGGATAGTAAAACTTAATAGTGATGGGAGCAAAGCCTGGGATGTAGTTCTTGGTGGTAGTTATAATGATGAAGCATATAGTATCCAGCAGACGAGTGATGGAGGATATATTGTTGCCGGCGGTAAGATATCGAATGCTGGAGATATTGATTATTGGATAATAAAGTTTTCAAAGTGATTAAGGGGATTTATTTGCAATCAAGATATCAATTTTTAAATTAATACCTTAAGTGGTGGAAAAAATTCAAAATTTAATAAGTTTGGTTATGATATTCTGATATGATACCTCCAGAGTAGACAGTGTAATTAAATAAAATACACTGCTACAAGGAGGTTTTTTACGACCGATAAAGAAAAATTTATCGAAGAGACAAGGTGCAAGTATATGGAGATACAAATCAGTAAAAAGAAGATTAAAGGAAACATAGCAAAAAGTATAGGTTGTAATATACAAACAGACAATAAGAAAATGGTATATTAGATATATAAAATTGAGTTCTAGAATTTAATTAATTGAAAAAAATTATTAAATTTTAATATCTTGAAAATAAATTTTAAACTTTAATTATTCATTTCTGGGTATGATATATATTTATTTCACATTAAAATCCCTGATTTTTAAGTTTTTCTATGAGTTGTATATAATTGTTTAAGTCTTATATACATAGCTAATTTTCGTTATGGTAAAATATAATAAGAAAACTTTTGGAGGTATTGATATGAGAAAAAACTTATTGAATTTTGAATATGATGAATTGATAGAATTCTTTAAAAAATTGGGATTAGAAAAATTCAGAGCAGATCAAGTTCTTGATTGGGTATATAAAAAGAGAGTATTTAATTTTGAAGATATGACAAATTTATCTAAAGAGCATAGAAAGATTTTAAATGAAAAGTTTTATATAGGCATTCCTAAATTACTTGATATGCAAATTTCTAAAATTGATAGAACTACCAAATTTTTATGGGAGTTACAGGATGGTAATACGATAGAGTCAGTGGCATTGTTCCACTCAGGAAGGGTTACAGCATGTATTTCAACACAAGTTGGATGTCCGGTTAAATGTAGTTTTTGTGCAACTGGCCAAAGTGGTTTTGTGAGAAATTTAAAATCTGGCGAAATAGTTGGACAGATTCTTGGAATTGAAATTAACAGAAAAGTAAAAGTAGGGAATGTGGTTTACATGGGAATGGGAGAACCTTTACTGAACTTTGATGAAACACTTAAAAGTATACGAATGCTGAATCACAAAAAAATATTGAATATAAGTAAGAGAAGAATAACTATTTCAACAGTAGGAATTCCCGAAAAAATTATTGAACTTGCAGAGAAAGATGTAGGAGTTAGACTTGCTTTATCTCTACATGCTGCAACTAATTCAAAACGTGATGAAATAATCCCGTTAAATAGGAAGTATAGTGTAGATGAATTGATATACGCTATCAGAAAATACCAAGAAATTACCGGTGATAGGATTACTATTGAATATATTCTTATTAGGGAGTTCAATGACTATCCTGAAGACGCCGAAAGATTGGCAGAATCACTAAAAGGAATAAATGTTTTTGTAAATCTTATTCCAGTGAATCCAGTCAATCCTAATTTCTATAGACCAAGTCGTTGGGCAATGGAGAGATTCAAACAAATTCTGGAAAGACATGGAATAGAAAGTGAGATAAGAGTTGAAAAGGGTACAGATATTGATGCTGCATGTGGTCAATTAAGAAGGAGGAATTTAAAATAAAAATAATAAAGTACTTCTTAATTTTTACTATTGGAGTTTTATTTGGTGCTCTCGCTTTTTTAGGTTTTGTGTATTTTAACGAAAAAGTGAATATTGTTTATTTACCAAACATAATTGGATATGAAATTGAAGAAGCAAAAAAAGTACTAGAAAATTTAGGATTAAAAGTTGAAACTTTTGGGGATGGGAAGGTTATTAGCACCATTCCAAATGTTAGTGATGTAGTTAAAAAAGGTAGGATTATAAGAATATTTGGTGAATCTTTTGAGAAAGAAGAATATATTATTCCAGATTTTTTTGGGGTTAGTTACCATACAGTTATAGAAGTATTGGAAAATTGGGGATTAAAAGTTGAAGTTAATAAGATAAAATATCCTGGCCCTGATGGGAGAGTTTTAGCAACTTATCCAAATGCTGGAAAAAAAATCAAAACAGGAGAATTCATTAAAGTTTTAGTGGATGATGGTGAATTAGGAGGTAATAAATGAGAAAAAAAGGTGTCGTTGTAAAGTTTATGTCAAATATGGCTATAGTTCAAGATTTTGAAACAGGTGAAAAGTTTCTTTGTAAATTACGTGGAAAATTTAAAGAACAAAAAATAAGACCAATTGTTGGAGATATTGTTGAATATAGGCAAATAATTTCGAACGAAGGAGTAATTGAAAATATTTATAATAGAAAAAATGAACTTCCAAGACCTAAGATTGCTAATGTAGATCAAGTTATTGTTGTTACAACATTAAAGTCTCCAGAAACCCCGTTAAAAATTTTAGATAGGTATTTGGTATTAGTCGAGAATGAAAAACTTCCTGCTATTATAGTGTTAAATAAAACTGACTTATTAACAGAAAAAAAAATAACATCGTTTTTAGATACATATTCTGGCATTTACCCTGTAATTGTTACTAGTGCAAAAACAAAATTGGGAATTGACAAATTGAAGGAATTGTTAAAAGGAAAGATTTCTACTATGGCAGGAATGTCAGGTGTAGGAAAAAGTAGCTTATTAAATGCTATAAATCCAGGACTTTCTTTGAGAGTAAATGGTATTTCTGAAAAATTGGACCGTGGAAGACATACAACAACTGTTATTGAATTATTACACTTTGATTTTGGAGGATGGATAGCAGATACACCGGGATTTGCAAATTTGGATATTTCACATATTGAGCTTAAAAAATTAAAACATCTATTTCCAGAATTTGATAATTTTTCTTGCCTTTTCCCTGATTGCAATCACATTGATGAGCCTGGATGTGGAGTAAAAAAAGCTGTGGAAGAAAATAAGATAAAAAATAGTAGATATCAAAGTTATGTAAGTATTTATAAAGAATTGTTGGAGGGAAAATGATTGTTTTTACCCACTACACGTGAAGAACTTAAAAAATTAGGTTGGAAATATTTAGATATTATATTAGTTACTGGAGATGCTTATATTGATCATCCTTCAATAGGTGTATCACTAATTGGACATTTTTTAGTTTCAAGAGGATACAAAGTTGGAATAATAGCTCAACCTGATTGGAAAAGTGATGAAATAACGAGGTTAGGAAGACCTCGTTTATTTTTTGGTGTTACAGCAGGTAATGTGGATTCAATGGTTGCAAATTATACAGCATCTGCTAAAAAAAGAAAAACTGACGATTATACTCCTGGAGGAATTGGAGGTAAAAGACCAGACAGGGCTACCATTGTATATTCAAATCTAATAAAAAAATTTTTCAAAGATGTTCCTATTGTTCTAGGTGGACTGGAAGCGAGTTTAAGAAGATTTGCTCATTATGATTGGTGGTCTAATAAAGTGAGAAAATCTATTTTACTAGATTCAAAAGCTGATCTTTTAGTATATGGAATGGGTGAACTTGCTACTCTTGAAATTGCAAGATGTCTTGAGAAATTTGGAAACATTGAAAAGTGTAAGAAAATTAGAGGAATAGTTTGGTGGACTTCTTCACCTTCAATAGATGGAATATTTCTTCCTTCTTTTGAAGAGGTTTCTGAAAATCCCGAGAGATATTCTGAAATGTTTTTGAAACAGACTTTGTTAACTGATCCATTTAAAAATAATAGATTGATTCAGAAACACGATAACAGATATGTCATACAAAATCCACCACAATTTCCGATTTCTCAAAAGTTATTTGATGAACTTTATCTTTTACCTTTTGAAAGAGATGTTCATCCGTATTATTTGAGAAAAGGTCCTGTGAAAGCTATTAATACTGTTAAATATTCTATTACAGCAGTGAGAGGTTGTTATGGTTCATGTGCTTTTTGCGCTCTTACTCAACATCAAACGACTCACGTAATTTCAAGAAGTATAGACTCGATATTGGAAGAAGCTAAAGTGATTTCTAAACACAAAGATTTTAAAGGAACGATTATGGATATAGGTGGGCCAACTGCAAATATGTTTGCTTCAAATTGTGAGATTAGAAACACAAAAGGGCAATGTGCAAAATTTTGTATGTTTCCAAAAATATGTAAAAGCAATGAACCAAATCATGAGGTGTTTTTAGACCTTTTATATAAAGTGAAATCATTACCCAAAATAAAAAATGTATTCATATCCTCTGGAATAAGACATGATTTAGTCCTTGCAGATAAAAGAAATGGTGAAACATTTGTAAAACATTTACCTGAATTTACGCCTGGACAATTAAAATTAGCTCCGGAACATTCACATGAAAAAGTATTAAATATAATGAGAAAACCGAAAATAGATTTATTTTTAGAATTTAAGAGTAAATTTGAAAAATTTTCAAAGAAAAAATACGTTATTGCATATTTTATTGTAGGTCATCCTGGTGAAGGTAGAAAAGAAAATGACCATTTAAGAAAATTTATTGAAACAAGATTAGGATATAAACCTCAGCAAATACAAATTTTTACTCCGACTCCAGGTACTTTAAGTACAACTATTTATTATACCGGTATGGATCCTTATTCAAAAGAAAGAGTTTATGTAGAGAAATCACTTCGAGTGCGAAATTTAATGAAAAAAAATGTTATAATTACCAAGAGAATTAAGTAAATATGATATAATCTTATTCGGAGGTGAGAGAAAAGATGGAAGATCCTTTAAGTTATTTGTTATCATTTTTTTTGTTGATTTTTTTACTTTATTTATCTGCGGTATTTTCAGCATCAGAAACTGCTTTAACATCAGTTAGTAAAATAAAACTTAAAGAGTCATTGAAGAAAGGAGATAAGGAAGAAGAAGAAAGTGAGCTGCATTTATTCAATAAGTTATTAACAGTTATATTAATAATGAATAATTTAGTAAACATTTTAGCTTCTTCAGTTGCTACTTTAATTGTGGTAGGGTTATTTAAATATATTATTCCTGAGAGCCTTTCGGCATTAGTTACTACTTTAATTTTAACTTTCTTTATCCTAATATTTGGTGAAATAACTCCTAAAATCTATGCTCGCCAAAATAATGAAAAAATATTCAATAGAATGATAAAAATTTTGATATTTTTGTCAAAAATTCTCTCACCATTCATAAAAATGCTTATTGGAATATCTAATTTTATTATAAAAATTATTGGTGGAAAGTTGGTTTATGAAGCGCCATTTATTACTACCGAAGATATTTTGATGTATGTAGAAGCTGGGCGTGAAGAGGGAGTAATTAAACATGAGGAAAGTTTCATGTTAAAAAGAACTTTAGAAATGGAAGTTTCATTAGTTAAAGAAATTATGATTCCAAGAGTTGATATTGTAGCAATTGAGGAAAGTGAAACCCTAGAAGATGTGATGGAAATTATCAAAGAAGAAGAATATTCGCGAATACCAGTGTATAAAGATACCATTGATAATATTGTAGGTATTTGTTATGCAAAAGATGTATTAGTATTCGTAAGCGAAAGAGGGACAGAAATAAAGGATAAAGTAAAAGTCAAAGAATTAATGAGAGAACCACTTTTTGTTCCGGAAACTATGAAGGTTTCAGAACTTTTGAAGATTTTTAAAGAACAAAAAATACATATAGCAATTGTGGTTGATGAATATGGTGGAACTGCTGGTCTAGTGACAATGGAAGATATTTTAGAAGAAATTTTTGGGGAAATTATGGATGAATATGATCAAAATGAAAATGTTGGAATTAAAAAACTAGAAGATGGTTCTTATATTGTCGATGCTACAATACCAATTAATGATCTTGAAAGAGAATTAAATTTAGTTTTTCCAGAAAGCGATTATGAAACATTAGCAGGATATATTCTAGAAAATTTACAAAGAATACCAAAAGTGGGTGAAAAGTTTAAAATTGGTACTTTTGTTTTTAAGATAGTTGCTGCCTCTAAAAATAGAATTGAAAAAGTATTGATTAAGGTGGTGGATAATGAAAAAGAAAATTGAAGAACTAATCAATGAGGCTTTTAATGCGAAAGAAAAAGCTTACGCTCCTTATTCTAATTTCAAAGTTGGTGCAGCTTTGCTTACAAGAAGCGGGAAAATCTACACTGGTTGCAATATCGAAAATGCATCGTATGGTTTAACTTGTTGTGCAGAAAGAGTTGCCATATTTAAAGCTGTCTCTGAGGGTGAAAAGGAATTTGATACTTTGGTTGTAGTTGGTGATACTGATGAACCTATTTCACCTTGTGGAGCTTGTCGACAGGTAATGTCTGAGTTCGGTGATTATGAAGTTATTTTGGTTAGTAAAAATAGAAAAATAAAAAAGGTATCTGTTAAAGAGTTATTGCCATATTCTTTTGAAAAGGAGAATCTAGAAAAATGAAGAATGGATTAATACGATCCATTCATTTAAACGACTACTTGTATTTTAAAAATGTGGATGTGTATTTTCATGAAAATTTAAATGTCTTTACTGGAGAAACTGGAGCAGGCAAAAGTTTGCTTTTAGATGTGTTTGGAATTTTGTTAGGAATGACAAACGGAAGAGTAGATAACTATAATGCAGATGTAGTAATTGATATTCCATATGATTTTTTAGAGTATGAAATATATTCGGGGGAAAATATCTTTTCAATAATTAAAAGAAATGGTAGGACTACATTTAAAATGAATGGAAGAGTGTATCCAAGGAATGTAGTTTCTAAAATTTTAAGTGAATTTATTTCAATACACAGGCAAAATTCACATTTAAAATTTCTTGAATCTCATTTTTTAATTTCTGTTTTGGATGAAATAGCTGGTAATAAAGAGTTAATGTCAAAATATTCAAAACTCTATTCTGAATATAAATCTTTGCAATCACTGTTAAAAACAGAAAATATTGATCAATTGAGAATGAGAAAAAATGAATTAGAGGCTTTAATTGAAGAAATTGAAAAGGTAAACCCAGATCCACTTGAAGAGCAAGAATTAGAAGAGAAATACAAAATTGCATTGAATTTGCAACAGAGTATCCAAAATTATAACGAACTTATGGAGATGTGCGAGAATATTAGTGAAATGTTCTGGAAAATGAGAAAAAATTTACCTGAAAAGTACTTGGAACAAATAGATACGGCACTGGATATAGTTGAAACTGTAAATTTGGATATTCAACGAGAATTAACTAGCATTGAGGAATATGATGTTTCAGAAATTGAACAAAAAATTTGGGAATACAATTCATTGAAAAGAAAATTTGGACCAACTATTGAAGATGTTATTCAAAATTACTTAAATTATAAAAAAAGTTATGAGGAGACAGTTTCAAAAATAAAGAATTTAGAAAACGCAAAAGAAAAAATTCAAAAATTGGGAAAAGATTTAGAAGATATAGGTGAAAAATTGACAGAGAAACGTAGAGAAGCGGCAAATAGAATTTTAGCAATATTTTTAAATCATGCAAGAGATTTAAATTTAAATGCTGATTTAGAAATTCAATTTGAGAAAACTCCAATGACTTCTAATGGATTTGATAAAGTGGAAATAATCGGTCGTACAATTAAAAATGAACCTTTAAAACCTATTAGATTAATTGCTTCTGGAGGGGAATTATCAAGGTTAATGCTTTCTTTGGAGTTATCAGTAGCTTCTGGTGGAATATTAATTTTTGATGAAGTAGATTCTGGAATTAGTGGAGAAACTGGGAATAAATTAGCAGAAAAATTAAAAGAAGTTTCAAAAAATTATCAAGTTATTGTAGTAACTCATTTACCGCAAATCGCTATTAGAGCTGATAAACATTTTGTGGTTTCAAGGAGTAATGAAGAGGGGATTGTTAAAGAGCTTAACGAAAATGAAAGAACCGTGGAATTAAAAAGAATGCTTGGTTCTGACGATGTTCTATCTTTCATTGAAGAAAAAAAGTAAAGAATGTTAGGGGGAAAAATATGAAAAAAATTACTTTGATTATTTTTGTTTTGATTTCAGTATTTTCATTTGCATGGAGTGGTCATGAAGCTTTTACGTATTATTTAGTACAAGATCTAGTTAATAAAGATTCGTTAATTAAAATAACAGACTATACTTATGAAGAAGATAGAATATATAATGAAGAGTATTTGGTTCTTGAAGATGTAGCTGGCCAAAGAGAATTTTTTGAACCACTTGGAGATGGAAAATTTCCTCCGGATCCTCCACCGATGGATAATAATTTACCTGTTTGGCAAATCCTAACTATTTACTCTCCTGAGCCAGATAATGGTATGGATGAAGGATTAAATTTATCTCCTCTTCAAGGGTTAATTGGAAATAGTCAAGGTGTTAGACATATGAAATATAGAGTAGGTCTTTTAGTTGCATTTGAAGGGGATAAATCGTTTATGTATTTTGTAAATATGTCAAAGAAAGCTTTTGAATCAGGTGATAGATATTGGGGCTATAGATTTTTAGCAAGAGCGCTTCATTATATAGAGGATTTGTCTCAACCTTATCATAATGCTCCTGGAACATTTGGAGAATTAGTTTGGGCAGCGATGAATGAAAAAATGAGGACTATTTTAGGATATGCCCATTATTTTATGGATGATTATTTGGTCTATCTTTTGTACTATTCTGATAACTCTACTAGGGAAGCTATACTTGGAGCAAAACCGGTTTATTTTAAAACATATTATGATTATGTTAAAAATGTTATGAATTATACATTGAGTAAATTTTCAATAATACACAATGAAATAAAAAGAATATTTGGGGAAGATGGATTAATGCAAAGAGTATCAATTGACGAAATGAAAAAAAAGGATGAAAATGGAGAATTTTATCTTTTAAAGTCGGAAACATTAAGTATTATTTCATATGCTTCATCCGTCATAAAAGGATTTTTAAACCAATTTTTAAGAGAAGTTGGAGAAATTAACTAATAAGTTTTTCGAATTCTTCTTCATTAATAATTTTTACACCTAGTTGTTTGGCTTTTTCAAGTTTAGAGCCAGGGTTTTCTCCAACTATTAAATAATTAGTTTTAGAACTTACCGTATTTGTAACTTTTCCACCAAATTGTTCGATTATTTCTTTTGCTTCATCTCGAGTGTAGTTTTTTAGACTTCCAGTTATTACAAATGTTAACCCTTTAAGTTTGTTACTTTTTTTGACTTCTTTACTTTCTAAATTAACACCAGCTTTTTTTAATTTTTCAATTATTTCCTTGGTTTTTTCATTTTTAAAGTATTCTATTACACTTTTTGCTACCTCTGGTCCTATACCTTCTAAAGAGATTAATTCTTCATATGATGCTTTTGAAAGATTATCAATATTTTTAAAATGTTCTGCAAGTATTTTTGCAGTTTTTTCACCGACCATAGGAATTCCAAGACCGACAATAACTCTGTGAAAAGGTGTGTTTTTAGCTTTTTCTATTTGTTTTAAAATATTTGCAATTGTTTTTTGACCTACTCCACTTATTTGAGCTAAATCGAATGGTGTTAAGTAGAAAATATCTGCAATATCATTGATAATTTTTGCTTCAACAAATTTATCAATCAATTTTTCACCAATACCTGAAATATCGAATGCTGATCGGGAAACAAAGATTTCTAAGTGTCTTTTTAATTTTTGAGTACAATGTGGATTTAAACACCTTAAAGCTACTTCGCCTTCGGTAAGTTTTCCAACAGGCCCGCCACAAACAGGGCATTTTTCGGGTGGAACAATTTCTTTTTCATTACCTATTCTCATTTCTTTGATAACGCTTATAACTTGCGGTATAATTCCTCCTGCTTTTTCAATATAAACATAATCTCCAATTTTGATATCTTTTTCTTTTATGTAATCAAAATTATGTAACGAAGCTCTTTTAACTACTGTTCCTTCCAAATTGACTGGTTCAAGTATTGCGACAGGTGTGATTGTTCCCGTACGCCCAACGTTCAATTCGATGTCAATTAAACGTGTTTTTGCTTTTATTGCCGGGAATTTGAAGGCGATTGCCCATCTTGGTGCTTTTGCTGTTTCACCAAGAATTGGATAATATTCAAATTTGTTTACTTTAACAACAATACCATCAGCCCAGTATCCCAAAATAGTTCTTTGTTTAATCATTTCTTTCCAATAATCAATTACACAATCTATAGAATTACATAGTTTTGAAAGAGGATTTACTTTTAATCCTAATTCTCTTAAAAAGTTTAGAGCTTCCCATTGAGTTTTGATGTTGTAATTTTCAGGTTCAACTATGTAATAAATGAAAGAGTCTAATTTTCTTTTAGCAACTATTGAAGAATCTAATTGTCTTAAAGTCCCTGCTGCTGCGTTTCTTGGATTTGCAAAAGGAGGTAATCCTTCTTCTTCCCTTTGTCGATTATAACGTTCAAATTCATCCACAGGCATAAATACCTCTCCTCTAACTTCAATAGTTAGAGGTTTAAATAGTCTGAGTGGAATAGATTTAATTTTTTTGATATTTTCGGTAATATCATCACCTTCTAAACTATTGCCACGACTTAATGCTTGCACTAAACTGCCATCATTGTATCTAAGAGCAATGGAAACACCATCAATTTTTAATTCACAGACGTATTCTACCTCAGAGGTATTTAAAATTTTTTTCACTCTTTTATCAAATTCTTTTATTTCTTCTTCGTTGTAAGTGTTATCTAAACTAAGCATTGGTTTTGAATGTGGAACAGTTTTAAATCCTGAAATTAATCCTCCTCCCACTTTTTGAGTGGGAGAATCTGAGGATTGGAATTCTGGATATTTTTTTTCAAGTTCAATTAGTTTTTCCATTAATTTATCATATTCATCATCACTTATAACAGGATCGGCTAGAACATAATATCTATAGTTATGATATTCAATTTCTTTTCTTAATTTTTCAATTTCTTTTTTAATTTTTTCTTTATTCATATTATCACCCAAAAAAATTAAAGTTATTTGCAAAAATTTTGGTATTATGTTAAAATATTTTTAGATATAATTTCTGTGTGGAGGTGAAAAAATGTTATATTTTTTAGCAACACTTGGAGTAATTTTTTTGGTAATCTTAGGAATCTTGTTTTTTCCTTTTTTATCGCCCATTTTGTCTATTTTTTTGGGAATTTTGTTAATCGTTCTAATATTTGTTGGATTAGTTACAATAGTTTTTCCAATTGTAATTATTTTACTGATCATTTCTTTAATTGCTAAAGCAGTAGAATATTTTAAGAATAAGAAGGCTTAATCTGTTTTAATGTTATTTGTTTCTTTTTGTAGTTCTTTTCCTTCGTAGATTTCAAAATCAATTTGCATTCTTGTTTTATCGGCATTAACTACTTTTGCTTTAAGTTTATCGCCTATTTTATAAATTTTTCCTTTTTTTGTGCCAATTAAAATGCTTTTTTCTTCGTCATATTTGTAGTAATCATCCATTGTAGATATATGTATAAGTCCGGAAATGTACTTATCTATAATTTCTACAAAGAGTCCAAACTTTGTGACTGATGTAACGACTACATCAAAAATATCACCAATATGTCTTGAAATATAGTCAATTTTTTTCAATGCAATGTAATCCCATTCTGCTTCGTCGGCAGTTCTTTCGCGTTTACTACTATGTACTGCAATTTTTGTTAGTTTTTTATTGAGTTCCTTTATTTGTTTTTTAGATAATTTACCTTTGGTTTTCAGAAAGTTTCTGATGAGTCTATGAACTACTAAATCCGGATATCGTCTAATTGGTGATGTAAAATGAGTATAAGCATAAGATGCTAGTCCAAAATGCCCAATATTTACTGGCGAATAAATTGCTCTTTTCATAGATCGTACTAAAAGTCTTTCAATGCTACTTCTTAGAGGATGTCCTTCGGTTTTTTCAAGTAGTTTTTGAAGGAGCATTGGTTGGATTTTTTTAGGAAGTTTAAGATCTATTCCTAAAGCTGAAAGATAATTTTTCAATTGTAAAATTGTATCAGGATCAGGTTGCTCATGTACTCTGTATACAAAAGGCAAATCAAAATTATTAAAAATTTCTGCTACAGTTTCATTAGCTTTTATCATAAATTCTTCAATTATAATTTCAGATTCTCCTCTGGTTCTTGGGATTATATCTATCGTGTGCCCTTTTTCATCTAGTATTATTTTTACTTCTCCACCTTCTATATCCAAAATAGCTCCTCTTTTTCTTCTAGCATTTCTAAGTATATCTTTTAATTCTTTCATCAAATATAAATGTTCTTTCAAATCACCTATTTTTTCATATGCTTTTTTGTCTCCCGAAAATAATGCATTAACATCATCATAAACCAATCTACGATAACTTCTGATTACCCCTGGAGATACTTCAAAATCTACTACTTTTCCTTCTTTATCAATTTCCATTATCAAAGACATTACTAATCTATCTTCACCTTGAACTAAACTACAAATGCCATGCGATAGTTTAAATGGAAGCATAGGAATAACTCTATCTACTAGATACACGCTTGTTCCTCTTTTAAAAGCTTCTTTATCAAGTTCTGAATTTTCTTTAACATAATATGAAACATCTGCTATATGAACACCTAATAAATAATTCCCATTTTTCAGTTTTTTAACACTTACCGCATCATCAAAATCCTTTGCATCAGCACCATCAATTGTTACAACAATTTCATTTCTAAAGTCTTTTCTTCCTTTTAAATCTTTCTCAGTAACTTTATTAGAGATTTTTGCAGCTTCTTTTAAAACTGATTCGGGAAATTCAACAGGTAGATCATGTTTAACAATTACAGTAGGAAAATCTGTAGAGGGATCATCAGAATAACCCAGTACTTCTATCACTTTTGCTACAGGGTTTCTCGTTGGGGATGGATATTTTACTATCTCGGCGACAACTTTTACACCTGGTTTTGCATTGTTGAAGTACTCCACAGGAACATAAAAATCGTATTGTATTTTTGGATCATCAGGAATTATGAAAGCGAATCTTCCGCGCGGTTGAAAAGTACCAACAATTTTTTTAAGGCCTCTTTGTATAACTTTTATAACTCTTCCCTCTGGAAGATCGTACCATTTTCCAATGATTTCAACTAAAACTTTATCTTTATGTAGAGCATTGCCTGCTTTTTCGGTGGGAATTGCAATTTCATCCCCGGATTCTGTCCAAACAAAAGCCAAAGTGCCATTTCTAGTGAATTCTAGAGTACCAATTGCTAAATTATCTTTAATTGCTCTATATTTTCCTTTACTATCTTTGTAGATTTTTCCTTCTTTAACTAATTCGGAAAGTATCTTACGAAGCTTTTGTTTTTCAGGTTTTGTTTTAATATTAAAATGTTTGTATAATTCTTTTAGAACCATTGGAGTATAAGTTTTGGAAGTTATCAACTTTTCAACAGATTTTTTTGAAATCAACTTAATCACTCCTTTTAATTAATGAAACATAAAATGGTGTTAGACTTTCGTCAGGATAGAATAATGCTCCATATCCATCCCATAAATACTTTACATCAAAATTTTCAAGCTTTTCTCTAATATCTATGACTTTTCCATTTTTAGATTCTACTAACCATTTAGAATTCAAAGTGTTTTCTTCAAAAGCTACTGTGCAGGTAGAATATATAATTATTCCATCTTTTTTTAGTAAATTCCATGCATTGTTCAAGATTTCTTTTTGTAATCTTGAAAGTTTTTTGATGTTTTCTGGAGTTTGACGTCTTAAAACTTCTGGATTCCTTCTGGCAGTTCCTAGGCTACTACATGGAGCATCAATAAAAATTTTGTCAAATTTTATATCAAAATTAATTTTTCTTGCATCTTTTATCGAAAAGTTTTCAGGCGTAAGGTTTAATCTTTTAAATTGATTCTTTACAATTTCAATTTTGTTTGCATCTATATCATTTACATATAATTTTACATTTTCAATCTCTAAAATATGAGTTGCTTTTCCACCAGGGGCGCTACACAAATCTAGTACATATTCATCAGGAGAAAAATCAACAAGTAAAGGTATTAACTGCGAAGATTCACTTTGATACGTTATGTATCCTTCTAGGTATTCTTTTAATTCCCATGGTGATGAATTAAAATTTTCAAATATAATTCCATAAGGAGAATGTTTCGTGAACTGTATGTTAGAAAACTTTAAATCTTCCCTTTTAATTTTTCTTTTGTTAACTCTTGCAGTGGTTTTTGGAGGAATTAGGTTTAACTCAAGCATGGAAAATAAATAATCTTTAGACAGAAATTTTTTCCAGTATTCTATTAACCATTTGGGATGAGAATATTTTAAATGTATTTCATTAGGTTCTTTTATGTAAGAAAGTTTGGAAATATTTCTTAGTATAGCATTAACAAGCTTTCTAAAAGATTGTTTTTCAACCAATTTTACTGTTTCATTTACCGCGGCATATTTTGGTGTATTAGTAAATAAAAGTAAATATGTTCCAATACGTAAAACAGTTCTAATTGAAGGAGGAATATCTTTTTTCTTCAAAAAAGAATTTATTATCCAATCAAGATATTCTTGCCTTCTTAATACTCCAAAAACTAAATCTTTAAAAAAAGCTTTCTCCTCAGCATAGGAAAAAGCTTCATAAAAATCTTTTGAAAAAGTACCATCCCTAAATCTTTTCCTTAATAATCTGTAAGCTATTAAAAGATCATTCAATCTCTGTTACCTCCTACTAAACCTGCTAAAAAAAGCATTCTGAGTAGCTGCAGGATAGCCATTAAAGTTCCAGCTACGTATGTCATAGCAGCTGCATTTAAAACTTGTTTTACACCTTCAAGTTCACTAGGCGGCATTAATAAATTACTGCCTAGAATTTTTACAGCCCTCCTACTTGCGTCAAATTCTACTGGTAAAGTGATAAGGGAGAATATCACAGCAAATGAAAAGAGAATAATTCCAATTCTGATTAATGCAATATTAAAAAATAAAAAGCCTATTATAAATAAAATCCATGAAAGATTTGAAGTTATTGAAACTACAGGTGCAATGCCATTTCTTACAACAAGAGGAACATACCCTTTAGCATGTTGAATAGCATGCCCTATTTCGTGTGCCACAACACCTAAAGATGCTACTGAACTTGAATCATATGTACTATTTGATAATCTTACAACTTTGTTTTTTGGATCATAATGATCAGAAAGTTTACCAGGGATTCTTTCAATTCTAATATTATACAACCCTGCTGATTCAAGCATAAATTTGGCTAACTCGGCACCAGTCATATTCAATGATGATTTTATTCTAGAGTATCTATTAAATCGTTCTTGTACATAAATCTGGGCAATAAGAGCTAATATTAGTCCAGGTATTAAAATTATAAAGCTTGGATCAAAGAAGAACATCTATTTCACCTCCATCATTCTTTTGAGATTTTATAACCTATTCCTCTAACTGTTTTGATAAGATTGGGATCGATTTTTCTCCTAAGATAATTTATATACACCTCAACTGTATTAGGTGTTCCATAATAATCTAGTCCCCATACAGCATTCAAAATTTCTTCTTTTGAAACTACTCGCCCTTTGTTTTTGATTAAGTAAGAAAGAAGATCAAATTCTGTTTTGCTTAGTGAGATTTCTTTCTCATTATATTTGACTGTTCTAGAACCTAAATTGATCGAAAGTGAACCGATTTTTACTTCATGTTCAAATTCGAGCTTTTTTCTTCTTAAAAGTGCTTTTACTCTGGCTAAAAGTTCTTCAAAGTCAAAAGGTTTAACAACATAATCATCTGCACCACTTTCCAGACCTTCAACTTTATTTTTGGTTTCACTTAAAGCTGTAAGCATTATAATTCCAGCTTCAGGATCAATTTTGCGGATTTGTTTTGCAACTTCAGTACCATCAATGTCTGGTAACATAACATCCAAAATTACAACATCTGGTTTAAATTCTTCATAAATATAAATAGCATCTTCTCCATATTCGGAAGTTTTTACTTCAAATTTTTCGTGAGTGAATTCAAGTTCTAGTAATCTTCTTAACTTTGCATCATCTTCAACTATTAATACCTTCATTTTGTCTCATCACCTCAAATAAAATTATTCCTGCACTCACGGAAACATTCAAAGAATCAATGTTATTTTTCATTGGTATTGAAACAAAAGCATCACATTTTTCTTTTACACCTTTCCTAATTCCTGAACCTTCATTACCAAGTACAATAGCTATAGGTTTTTTTAAATCAGCTTCATAATATTTTTTTCCATCCATGTCAGCTCCAAAGATCCATATACCATGATTTTTGATGTTTTCTATAAATCTACCAATATTTGTTACCTGTATAATATGAATTTTGAATATAGTACCTGCTGAAACTTTAATAACTGTGGGTGTAACTTTTACAGAATTGTTTTTAGGAATTATAATTGCATCTGCACCAGCTCCGACTGCAGTTCTTATTATAGCACCAAAATTATGAGGATCTTGAAGTTGATCTAAAATCACTAAAAATGGGCTTTTTATTTCTTGAATTATACTTTCATCTTTATAGTTAAAATCACCAATATCAATTACAACTCCTTGATGTTTATCGTAGTTACACAATTTAGATAGAATTTTTCTATTCGCAATTGTAAAAGGAATTTTCTTTTCTTTAGTATGTTTAATCAATTCCCGCAATTCTGAATCGCCAGAATCTGAAAAATAAACCATTTTAACATCTGTGTTTGTACTTAAAACTTCTTTTAAGACATTTCTACCGTATATCCTCAATTTTAGCTGCCTCCCAGTATTTATCAAGTTCTTCTAGGCTTAGTTCTTCAAGTTTTTTATTATCGTTTTTTATAAGTTTTTCCATTGTTTGAAATCTATTAATAAATTTTTCTGTTGTTTTTCTAAGAGAAATTTCCGGATCGATTTTTAAAAAACGCGAAAGATTTACTAATGCAAATAGTAAATCACCAAATTCTTCCTCTTTTTCTTTTTGATTTTTTGTGTTTTTTAATTCTTCAACTTCTTCTTTTACTTTCAACAAGACGTCTTCAATATTGTCCCAATCAAAACCTACATCAGATGCATTTTCCTGAACTCTTCTTGCAAGAGAAAGTGCAGGAAGTGCATAGTTAATTTTTCCAATTTTTGAAAAAGATTCCTCTCCTTTTTCTTTTGCTTTAATTTCTTCCCAACGTGCATAAGAATAACCTGATTCATTTCCAAAAACATGAGGGTGTCTACGAATTAATTTTTCATTTAGATTGTCAATAATATCCTCAATTGTAAAATTATTATTTTCTTTTGCTATTTGAGCATGAAAAACAACTTGTAATAAAATATCTCCCAGTTCTTCCTTCATATTTTCAAAATTCTTATTTTTTACTTCTTCAATAAACTCGTAAGCTTCTTCAATTAAGTAAGGAATTAAAGATTCATGGGTTTGAGCTTTATCCCATTCACAACCAGAAGGACCTCTTAGAATTTCCATTATTTTTAGTAGTTTTTCAAATTTTTCACCAGTTGTCATAACTTCCTCCTTTTATATAGATGTTCCAAAATCTTTTTAAAAATAGAAGAGTGGGAATAGCTATTAAAATACCAATAAATCCAAATAAATCGGCAAAAAGAAGGATACTAACAATTAAAATAAACCAATGAATTTTTAAATTTGAACTTTGTATTTTAGGAGAAAGAACCCAACATTCCAATTGATTAGCTATTAATAGTATCATAAATGCGATAATTAAACCAAATAAACCTTTTGAAGACCATCCTAACATTAACATAGGAATAGCTGTAATTAATACTCCAAAAAATGGTATAAAATCGGTGATAAATGAAAGACTTCCTAAGAAAAAAGCACCTTCAATTTTAAAAATCCAAGATAATATACCAACGATCAAACCAACTATTGCTGCGACTAACACCTGTCCTTTAACAAATTTTTCAAAATCTTTATAGACTTTTTTAAGAAAATCTCTTCCTTTTTCAGGATTTTTTACAAATAATTTTTCAGCATTTTTTGCCATGTACCATTTTAAATTTGTAACAGCCAAAGTAGTTACAATTATAAGAATTGCCATTGTAAAAAAAGATGGGGCTATGGAGAGGATTTTGTTAATGATTTCAAGGGCAAAATTAGAGATCTGCTTGTTGGAAATATTTAAAAATTCAGATAACCAACTAGGAATTTTTGTACTTTCATTAATTGATAATTTGGATAAATTATCAAAAATTAATTTGCCTTGGTTTATTACAATGGGAACAAATTTAATCATGGAATATAATATTAGACCAAGGACAGAAGTGTAAGAAATAATTTTTGAAATTTTATTATTAAATTTTTTGTTTAAGAAGCTTGCTGGAACATCAATTATAATAGAAAAATAAAAGCCAATAATTATGGCTCCAATAATAAAAGGAGAAAATTTAGATAAAAGCAAAAATAATAAAAAATAAATTATAAGTAATACTGTATCTATATTCATACCATAATTATAACATCATTTGAATTTTTTGAATAATTTTTCAAAAACTGATTCTCTATTTTTTGCATTTGTCTTATAGGTTTTGACATTGGAAATTTTAATGATTAAATCTGAAGATGTTTTTAATAGAGCATCAAAAGATGTATCGTTAGGGTAAATAATTTTACTAACGTTTATTAAGAATTGGTTTAATAGTAAATTCAAATCTTTAATTATATTTCTTTTAAATATTATTTGATTTTCAATGTTGCATGCAAATGTTTCTTCTCTATTATCCAAGCTTTGCAACATATTGTTTGAAACCAGAATTTTTAAATTGAGCTCTAAAAGGTTTAAAAACTTTTGAATTAACTCTAGGTTTTTTAATTCTTCATTTTCTAAATTTTTTAAATCTACAAAATCGAATTGAAAAGATTTTGAGTATTCATTGTAAAACCTAAGTGTTGTATTAATTCTATTTCCAAAAATATCTCTTTCATTGTCTAAATATTTTCGCAAAGCCTCTGAAACTAATATCAATTTATAGCCTTTTGATTTTGCGAATTCAATTATCTTAGAGTACTGTTCTTCTTCTTTTTCTGTAAAAAACAAAACTTTGTTTAAACCATTTAAGAGTTTAATAGCATGAATTTGTACATCTTTCCAATTTATTTCATCATGTGATTCACCATTAATAAGTTTTTTTAGATCATCAGCTAAATATATTGCAACTTCAGCGTTTTCGCAATATAACAAAATCTTTTTAATTTTATTAACATATGCTGTTCTTTTAAATGGTATGTCAAAATGTTCTAGTTTTTCTATAATTGATTTTGAAGGTGTTTTTATGTTGTAACTAAAGAGAAAATTAGGTTCTGTAGCGACAAGAAAGCCAGAAACATAGATTTTTGAAATATCTTCTTTGAGTAATACCTCTCCAAAATCAGTTTCTTCAAGGGTTTTTTCATTAGAAAGATCTTTGAAGAAAAATTTAACCTTATCATTATAATTTTGTGGAAGGTTTCTGAAAATAAGAGTAGAATTTTCTAAAACAGGAACATCAATATCTGAGAGTTTTACAGATTGACCATTTGAAAAAATTTCATAGTTTAAATTTATGTTTTCTATGGGAACTTTTTTTAAACTATTTACATCAATCGATGAAGATTTAACTATTAAATCACCGTTTTCGTCAAAGCTAATTGAATAATCAAATTTTTTTATAAAAAAAAGTAAGAAATTTAAAAAAATCTTTTCATTAATTGATAGTTCAAACAAATGTCTCCCCCCTTGTAATTATGTCTTTTTAAATTATAGCACAATTTAAAATAAAAAATAAACAAAAAATAAACAATGATATAATATTATCAATGAAATTACAGAATAATATTTTAGATATGGAGGTGGGACTATGAAAAAAATGTTTTTAGTACTATTTTTAGTAATTGCTTTTTTTGTTTTTGCTGAGATACCCTTGTTTGTTGGAACTATAGAAAAAAATGGCGAAAAATATTTCATATATGAAATTACACCAGAGTTCACAGTAGGGCCAGTGTCCTTAGGAATAGGTTTTACAACATATGCCACTGATGTTGTTTATGGGACATTCTATTTTGGCTTACCTTCTAGTGAACCAAGTACTAATATTATTAATGGTTTTATTATTAATAGTTTGGGATTAGATTTTGAATCATTCAGTTTTAGATATGGAAAAGCAAGACCTGTTACATATGGATTAGGATTTAATGTTAGAAGATATTTTAACCCCAATACAAGAGCTTTTGACCTCTCTTTAAAAATTAAAAACTTAAAAACCAGCATACATGTACCTTATGAACTACAATCATTTGTTCCTTTTTCTTTTGTTGAATCGGATAGTATTTATATGGGCGAAATTGTAACAAGATTTAAGTTGTTTGATTTAAGTATTGCAGGATTAATAGATTTCGATGCTTCAAATACCTATACATTGAATAATGGTACACCAGTAAAATATAGTGGAAGTGTATCGTTAACCCTACCAATTTCAGTAGTAAAGATAGGAATCGAAGGTGCTGTTCAAGCAGATCAAACATTCTCAGAAGTTGGGAAAGGTGTTTTTGCAGGTGTTTATGGAGAAATAGGGAATTTACTAAATTATACAGTTGGCGTATATTATGCAATGAATGGTTATATTCCAAGATTGTTTGATAATATGTATACAACTCTGAAATTGAATTCCCAATTACCTTATTTGGATAAAAGTAGCGCTTTTGGTTATATAACAGGTTTCGATTTAACACTTGATCCTTATGGAAAAGGTAGTTTATATTTCTTAGGTGATTTTAATGGAGGAAATCCAAAATTAGAAGGTAATTTGAAATTAAAAGTACCAACTGTTGGTGATTTTAATGGGTTGATTGTTTCAGCTTCTTATTTTGATTCAACTCCATTTGCAGAAGATAAATTTTTAGATAGTGATACAAAAGCAATGTGCGAAATTGGTTATCCTTTAATAGGTGAAAGTTTTATGGCTGGAATTATTTATGATTGGGAAGGTTCAGAGTGGTCAAAAAGTGTTTTTGTAGGTTCTAATATAAGATTTTAAAGTGAGGTTTTGTAATGTTTAGTTCGTTTATTGAAAATATTAGAAGGAGTAATAAGCAAAAAGTAGCTGTGATAAGTTATATTGTCAACGAATTTAATGAAGTTTTATTTTTAAAAAGAACTAAGGAACCATTTAAAAATAAATTGGTTCCACCGGGTGGTAAGATTGAAAAAAATGAGAGCCCATCGCAGGCAATGAAAAGAGAGATTTTCGAGGAAACAGGTTTAAAAATTTCAGATAATTATGTTCTAAAAGTGATTACAACTGAAATAGGTCCTGAAAATTATAACTGGATATTATTTATTTATAAGGCTTTTGTAAAAAAACAGCCTCTAATTAGTTCACCGGAAGGGGAACTTTACTGGATAAAAAAAGAGGGTTTATATTTAAGTGAACTTTCAGAAATTGATAAAAAAATTCTACCTTTTATTTTTGATAAAAAAGGTCTTTTCCTGTTATATATTAATTATGATGTTAGAAAAAATGCAGAAGTTTTAAAAGTTAAAATTTTATCTACGTTTTTTCAGTAAAAATGGTTGAATTATTAATGTAAAGTATAATCCTATCCCGATACCAAGAATTAGTAGTATTGCAATTGATTGAAATAATTTTAAGCTTGAAAATAGTAACACAGAAAATCCCAATATTAAACCTAATCCATTTGCTAAAATAGGAGGTCCTACATTAATAACCGTTTTTTGAGGGTCTCCTATTCTTTTTTCTTCACTAGCGAGATGAATTGAGTAATCTATTACTAAACCCATTAAAATACTTGAAGTAATAGATGTTGAGATATCAAGTCTAATATTTAGAAGAGACATAAAGACAAAATTCATTATAGTTGTAAAAAGGATTGGAATCATAACACTTAAGGTTGAGCGAATTTTTCTAAAGATTATTAACACCATTATAAATATTAAAATTGCTGCAAAACTTAAACTTTTTATTTGGGTATTTCTAACGTTTTTATTAATATCATCCCAAATTAAAGCACTGCCAGCCATATAATATTTATATTTTTTTTCTGACATTATTGAATTTATAAGATTTTTAACTTTCTCAATATTGTAATATCCTTCGGTTGTGAGGTTTATCACTAACCTTATCTTATTTCGTGAAGAAATATAATATTTTAAACTAGGAGTAGTTTTGGAATAATTATATAAAATAGGTATTGGAATATCATCAGGAAAATCAACACTGGAAATAAACTCACTTTTTGAGAGAGTTTCTTTAATTTCTTTAATTTTATTATTATCGGTTGCTAAGAAAGGACTATCTTTTTCTAAGACAACGTAAATAGGTTCCCTGAAATTGAAAACATTTTCCATTAAATTATAAGCAATTGAGATTTTAGATTTCTTAGAGAAGTAAGATACCATATCAGAATTAACCGAAATTTTTCTAATCATAAAAGGTGATATTGAACCTATAATTAGGAATATGATCAAAGAAATTAAGGCCACTTTATTTCCAAGAAATTTTATGCCTAAAGATGAGGGTTTTTTAGATGGATTTAGATTTTTAAGAGATTGTTTCCCGATAGAGAATATTAGAATTACAGTGATTATCAATCCGATGGAAACTAATATTCCCAGTTCTCTAAACGCTTCAATTTCAACAAACAGGAATGACATAAAACCTGCAACCGTTGTGAGCATTGAGAACAAAATTGGTTTAGAAATATGTTTATTTGTTTTTTCAATATCTTTAAATCTGTGAAATGCATTGTAATAATGTAAACCATATCCTGATCCTATTATTAGCAAAAATGATATAGTCATTACAGTTAAAGTATTTAAGGGCCTTCCTGTTAAGAAAAACAAACCCATTGTCAAAATAGAAGCAATAATTGGAGTAAAAACAATTAACAAAGAAACTTTAAAGGATCGAACCTGAAGATAGAAAAAGAAAACAATCAAAATAAACATAAATATTGGATATATGTAAGTTTGTTTAATTAATTCTTTAAATAATTCACTATCTATAATCGGTTCACCAAATAAATAAAATTCATCAAAGTATTTTTTGGTAATTAATTCAATTTCATCTATATAATTTCTAGCATTAACAGCTGGATCAAAAACTAAATTGAGAATTACATATTTTCCATCTCTGCTTATAAGACTTTTAGAATTTTCATCTTCTAAAATCTCTTTTTGCAAAACCCCATTAGAAACATAATATGATTTTGAAAAACCTGTAATTTTGACTAAATTTAAAGGGCTTAAAATATTTATAATATAGTCTTTTTTATTAAGTTCTTCTTGTAAGGCAAAAAGTTTTTCAGTTGAATTTCTATTGAAAAACCCTTCCTTTTCATATAAAATTATTAAGACATTCGAACCATCACCAAAATCTTTAGTTATGCGAACAAAATTTTTAACATTTTCGTTTTCTACTTTGTCTAGTTCCACCCCATATTTGTAACCTGGCAAAAAAACTTCAGGACCAGTATATACATTTCCTTTAGTTAAAATTATTATTATGGAAATAAACAACAAGAAAATAATGATTAAAAAGGGGATGAATTTTTTCATTATTTATTCCCTCCTACAGTTCAAAATCAATTTTTTCAGCCTCTATAGCAGCATCAAATAAAATATCCAAAAATATTTGCCATTGTTTTGAAGAGTTAATTTTACTAAGGTGAGGAATACAAGTTTCATTTTCTTTAGGTTCTAGGTAAAGACATCCTGAAGGTCTTTTTTCAATCGGAAGAGTACATCCTTTGTCTGATAAAAAAGTGCATTCACCACTTAGTGAGTGTTCAAAAACATAACCTTCTTTACCTTTTATTGCAGGTCTGACAAAATAAAGATTTTTACTTTTATCAACCCAATCTATGACCCATTTCCCGCTTTTAAAAGCAAGTACTAAATTATTGAAAATTTCATCTTTAGAGTTTCCAAAATCTTTTGGAAGTGTATGCCCTGGATAATATTTACAACATTTTCCTCCGCAATTTTTACATATTAATTCATTTATATACATACTATGTCCCTTCTTCAATAATTATATCGTAGTCATCAATTAAAGGACGTGATTTTAGTATTTTGATTTTTTTGCCATTTCTTTTGAAAGTTACACTTTCATATAAATTTCCTTTTTCTATGTCTTTATGAGAATAAATATAATTTAAAATGTAATTGATTTTTTTTAGTCCGTTAATAAGCTTGGGTTTTCTCTCATTTATTATTGTATATGTATTGTCTGGTGCATTTATTTTAAATGTCGAAATACCATCAGTAGCATATCCACCCTTGGTTATTATATGTGTTGCTAGTTTTTGGTTTCTTGAAAATGCAATAGCATACGGAGAAAGATAGTTTTTAAAATCTTTTACTGGTTTTGTGATTGAAAAACCCAGGATAGAATGTTCCATATCACATCTTTCCCATAATTGTTCTGGTTTATAATTGTATTCAATTTTTTTACCAAACAATTTACTAGAAATTTTCAACAATTGACTGTTTACACCACTTCTAATTTCTTTTAGTTTTTCCAGTAATTTTCTTCTGCTATCTGCCAAATCATCAAAAGCACCTACTTTTATAAGAGATTCAACTATCGAAAAATTCAACTCGGGATTTTTTTCTACAAAACTTTCAAAAGACTCATATGGACCATTTTGAAAAATTTGAATTTCAATTTTTTCATTTATTCCACTAATTAAAGTTAAGGGAATTACAAATTCTTTTTCTTTTTCATTAATTCGATTGATATTTGGTAGCCTAATATTAAAACCTAAAGCTTGAAGTTCAAAAATTACATTCTCTTTTTTTGAAGTATCAAATTTTAAAAGTGTTTTGTAAAATTCTTTGGGAAAATTAGTTTTAAAATAAGAGAGATAATATGTAATATGAGCATATGCTACTGCGTGAGATTTGTTAAAAGCGTATTCTGAAAATTCTTTTATAACATCAATAATTTCTTTTACAGTATTATCTGACAATTTTTTAGACAATTCTTTTTCAAATTTGTTCATTAATTTTTCCATTAAATTCTTATCTTTTTTTGCTACAGCTTTTCTAAGTAAATCCGATTCTTCAGCTGAAAGATTAGCAAGTTCCATGGCAATTTTCATGATTTGTTCTTGATAAATTAAAACACCTTTTGTTTCTCTTAATTGATCAAGTTCCAATATCTTTTTATTTTTCCATTTTGCTTCTGCATACTGTTTATCTATACTTGCATTTAAAGGTCCAGGTCTATTAAGTGATAACACAATTGAAAGTTCATTAATGTTATCGGGTTTAATAAGTCGAGAAACTCTTTTTCCTATGAAACTATCTAACTGGAAAATTCCGGTTGTATATCCCTTAGATATGAGATTATAAGATTTTTTATCATGTTCAGGGACATTTCCAAACTTTTTTTCTAATTCCGAAAGTATTGTGAGAGTTCTCAAACCAAGAATATCAAATTTTATATAACCAAGCTTTTGAAGGGAATTCATATCCCATTCAATAACATTTTCTTTAACTGGAACATTAATTTTTTCTGTGGAAATTATAATTCCTGCCGCATGAATACTTTTATGAGTAGGAAGATTAAGAAGGTATTCTAATTTTTGAGAAGATATTTTGAATTGGGCTGCTAATTTTTTCAGTGTTTTTTTGCCAACATTCGAAAAGGTCGAAATATGGTAAACGAATTTAAATTTTCTTCTTAGATGTTCTATTAATTCTTTCCTTCTTTCATCTTCAATGTCAAGGTCAATATCAGGTAAATCCTTTCTACCAGGATTTAAAAACCTCTCAAACATTAAATCAAATTTTAGTGGATTTATTTTAGTAATTCCAAGTTTATAAGCTAACAAAGAACCAACTGCACTACCTCTCCCCGGACCAACTTTAATTTTTAAATTTTCAGCTGTTCTTACTATTTCGTAAATAGTATAAATATAATCAACAAAATCTTTTTCTTTTACTAACTGAATTTCTTTTTTTAATCTTTCATACTCATCATTAGAAACTTTTAAATCTAAAAAATTTTCAGGAGCTTTTGGAAGAGTTTGGTTTGAAGATAATTTGTACTCATCAACATCAAGATCGCAATAAATTTTTTTTAAAACTCCTTTTTCAACAGGTTTAACTTCCAAAAACTCAGAAAAAATTTCATACAAATATCTTTGATTTGGAAGGTAGTAAGCAAAATATATTTCTTCACTCGGAATATATTCAAGATTTAAATTTTCAAAATTGTTTGAATTATATGCTTCAAAAAGCTGATATAATTCATTAGTATTCTTTGCATAAAATACTTTATCTTTATATCTATAACCAACAATAGGTTTTATTTTATTTTTTTTACACAATTCAATAAAAGCAACAGTGGCATGAAAATTTTCATCACACAAAAACAAAGATTTTGCCTTAATTTCTTTGGCGTAATTAATAGTATCATTGAGTTTTAAGATTGAACCTTTAAATGAGTAAGGAGAAATAATAGCAGTTATCATATTCTAAAAGTTCTACTTAAATTTTCTAAATTATCATTTTTGAATATCCCATATCCCATTATCAAAATATCTGCCCCAGCGTTAACAACAGTTTGAATGTTATCATTATTTATCCCCCCATCTACAGCAATTAAATAGTCCATTCCATAATTTGATTTCCATTCTTTGAGTTTTTTGATTTTTTCAAGGGACTTTGCAATGAATTTTTGGCCTGAAAAACCTGGATTAACACTCATAACTAATATACCATCTACATCACTTAAAACTTCTTCAATGATATTTAAGGGTGTACCCGGATTTAAAGTTACAAAAGCTTCTGTATTGGTTTCTTTTATTTGAGAAATTAGTTTGTTGATATGATAAGTTGTTTCAATGTGGATAGTTATTCTATCTACTCCTAATTTTATTAGTTTTTCAACATGAAATTCGGGATTTGTAACCATTAAATGTGCATCAATTGGTAATTTTGTACATTTTTTAACAGCTTCCAGGATAGGATAAGCAAAAGTTAAATTAGGAACAAAATGTCCATCCATAATGTCAAAATGAATTTCATCTATGAAAGGTTCAACTCTTTTTATTTCAGTCTTTAGATCAGACAGATCAGCAGCTAAAATAGATGCACTAAATTTAATCATAAATTTCACCTCATTTTTAACAAAATTTTTAGATATGCTATAATAATTTTAACAGAGGAGGTGTAAAAAGTGAAGGAAAAATTAGAAAAAACTTTGGATTTTATAAAAAGCAAGATAACAGATGTGCCTAAGGTAGGTTTAATTCTTGGTTCTGGTTTGGGTTTTTTAGCCGATAATATTGAAAATAAGATTGAAATAAAATATGAGGAAATTCCATATTTTCCAAATTCAACCGCTCCAGGACATGAAGGAAAACTAATCTTTGGTAAACTTTCCGGTAAAAATGTTGTTGCTTTAAAGGGACGTTTTCATTTATATGAAGGTTGGTCCCCTGAGGTAATAAAATTTGTAATTTATACTTTAAAAATGTTAGGAGTTGAAAGGTTATTAATTACAAATGCTTCTGGTGCAATTAATAAAACTTTCAATCCTGGCGATATTGTTTTAGTAAAAGATGTTATTAATTTTCAATTTCGTAATCCCTTAAGAGGTCCTAATGAAGAAAAATTTGGCCCAAGATTTCCGGATATGTCAAAAATTTTTGACGAACATTGGGCTAAAAAAGTTAAGAAATTTTTCCCTGATATAAAAGAAGGAGTCTATTTGGCTGTTTTAGGTCCTAGTTATGAAACTCCTGCTGAGATAAAAGCTTTTAGAAAGTTTGGAGCAGATTTGGTTGGAATGTCTACAGTTCCTGAAATTATTGCTGCTAGACATTGCGGGATTAATTGTTTGGTATTATCTTGTGCAACTAATATGGCAGCGGGAATCCTAGAGAAGCCTCTTTCACATGTTGAGGTTCTTGAGATAGCCAACAAGGTAAAAAGTGGATTTTCAAAAATAGTGTTAAAATCTTTGGAGGTGCTTTAATGGTAGCTGCAAATGAGTTTTTAAATATAGTCGGATTAATAAATGAATCAAAAAAAATTCTCGTTGTTGGCCATATCATGCCTGATGGTGATGATATTAGTTCTGTTCTCTCTCTAGGAATTGGTTTACAAAAATTAAATAAAGATGTTTTCATGGCAATTGATTGGAAGATTCCAAGTTATTTTTCAGAACTTGAGGAGATAAAATTAATTAAATCTTATGAAGATATTAGAGATTTTAATCCAGATTTATTGATTGTTGTAGATGCATCCAGTCCCGATAGAATAGGAAGGTTTTCTGAAAAATTGGGAGAGCTAAAATCCATTGTTATAGATCATCATGCAACCAATCTTTATTTTGGGAATTATAACTGGGTTGATCCATCATTTGGAGCTGCTGCTCAGATGGTTCTTAGAATAAATAAGGCTTTAGGAATAAATTACGATGAAAAATTAGCTCATATAAACTTAATGGGTATAGAGACAGATACAGGATTTTTTAGATATTCGAATGCTGATGAAAGAGTTTTTAGAGATGCAGCTGAATTGATTAGTTTTGGAGCAAGACCAGATAAAATTGCTAAGATGATTTTAGAAAATAAGAGATTAGAACAATTTCAATTATTATCTAGGATGATTGAAAAATTGAAACTAGAATGTGATGGTTTGTTAGCATATTCTTATCTTTCACATGAAGATTATGCAACATTTAATTGTACAGAAGAAGACAGTGGAGGATTTGTTAGTGAAATTAGATCAATTAAAAACGTTGAAGTGGCGATCTTTTTGTCTGAGTTTGAAAAAAATGAAATTCATGTTAGTTTTAGGTCAAAAGAGTGGTTTGATGTAAGTAAGGTAGCCGTTGCACTTGGTGGGGGAGGTCATCCAAGAGCGGCTGGTACGACTTTAAATGGTGATATTGAGGAAATTGTTAAAGAAGTTGTTAAAATGACAAAGACAGCATTGGAAAGTGAATTAAATTAGGGGGTACAAAATTTCATGGAGATTCTAAGAACGTTGAGAAAAACATACTGTGGGGAAGAATATTTAATAAGAGATGATGAGGACCACTTAAAAAGATTAAAGGTTATTGATAAAACTTTTTGTGTTTCTGAAGATGAATTGATCATGAATATCAATACTTTTAAAATTTTTGACAGCGTATTACTTCCTGAAAGTTTTTCATATAAAGAAAAATTAGAATTGATTTATCCATATGATGAAGAAGAAGCGTTAAATTTAAAAATTTTGAATAGTTCATCGAGAGATTATTTGTCCTATAAACTTTTAGAATTTTCCAAAAAAGTTTATCAAAGTTATAATTATACTATTCCATTTTTTTCTTTAGAAGATGTTCTTATTACAAAGGATAAAGATTTTAAAATAATACTTCCTATTTTTTTAAATCCTGAAAAATTAGATATTAATAATAATGCTTTGTTTTTTGCACCAGAATTTAAAATTAGTAAAACTGCTAAACCTGAGTCAATATTGCATGTGATTGGACAAGTAATTTATGAAATTGATCCATCTAAAGAAATTAAAGATAATGTCAAAAATTTTATTGATGATGATGTAAATCAAAGATTTTTTGATTTTGATTTAGTGTATTCTATTGAATCTTTTGTAAAAGAAAAAATTTTCATTCCTTTAATTTACAGAAAGGAATATGAATTAATTCAAAAGTATATAAATAATAAAGAAAAAAAAATGATAGGCGTTATTGGTACTCAAAGAATTGGAAAATCTACGTTTTTGGGCTACATTCAATCTTTACTCAATAAAAATGATTTTGTTGTAGTTAGATCTACAACACCAGAAAGTGTGATATTAAATCTTCTTAGAATATATAAAAAAAATAAAGATTATGACAAAGAACTTTATTACTCACTTTTTGAATGTATTCAAAGTAAAGAGTGTAGAATCGAGACGATTATTTCATTGGCTGCAAAAATTATTAATTCTATTAAAAATGTTGTCATTATTGTTGATAATTACAATGAAATTCCTGAGAATTTTAAAACTTTTTTGACAAGTTTAAAAGCTTTGAAATTCAGAAATAAGTTTTTAATTTTTGCAGCTTCAACGTATAACTTTTCTATTTTTGATGAAGTGATTGAGCTAAATCCTTTTGATGAACATAAAACAAATATAATGTTGGAGAAGATGTTAGGGAACATTGAAAACAAAAAAGACTTAGTTGATTTTATATTTAAATTCAGTGAAGGTGTCCCCGGAATTATTGTAGAAATAATTAGATTGTTTGTTGAAAAAGGTTTTTTGGTAAAAAACAAATATAGTAATGAATGGATTTTTAAAAAAGAAAATATTGTTAATTTAGAATTAGAAGAATTTTTCGATGTATATAGTGAATTTGAAGAAAAAGAACTTGAAAAAATGAGGGTTTTATCGATTTTAGGTGAAAAGTTTACAACTTTAGATATAAAAATGATTGAAGATTCATTGAATGAAAATTTTGAGAAAATTTTAAAAATTTTAAGAATAAAAGGGATCGTTTACAAAGAATATCATACATATAGGTTTACATTAAAAAGATACTGGGAAAAACTTTACTATTCTTTAGATAAAGCAAGAAGAAAGGAGCTTCATCTAAAATTAATTAATACTACTTATATTGGTGTTAGTGAAGAAGATGTATTATTGAAGAAAGCTTGGCATTTTAAAATGATTGGAGAATATAGTAAAGCAATATGTACTTATTTAAAGTTGATAAGGAAAGGATTAAATGAGTATTTTTCTCCAAGTTACCTTTTAAATTTAATTAGTGAAGTTGAAGTACTTTTACCAGACAAAAGAATTTCTTATACACTTGTGCGTTTTAAAGCTGAACTTTATTATAGATTAAACAAAAAAGTAGATTTTGAATTACCTAATAAGAAAATATTTGAGTATTGGAAAATTGCTTTAAAATATATTGATATGAAAAATGACGAGGTTATCAATTATTTTGAAAGTGATAAGTCAAGACTTGAAGGTTATGGAAAGATCGGAACATATAGAAGAATATTATTATATTATTATGCTTTATATAACAAGGGAAAAATTAAAGAAATAAAAATTAAAATTTTAAAAGAGATTTTTAACAAGATTAAATCTGTTTCATATTTTGCGAACGATGTAAAAGTTAGAGCTGCCATACTTTTATCAATGGTAGTAAGAAATAGAGACCTGAATTTGGCAAAAGAATATTTAAATTTAGCTAAAAAATTAGCTAAAAAATATAATTTATTACATCTGCTACCATTTATATACACAGAAATTGCAGATTTAATTAATAATATTGTTGTTGCGAATGGATACTATGAAAAATCAATAAAAGCTTCTTACGAATGTACATTGCCTGATCTTTCTGTAAATGCTCAGTTAAATAAAATTAGATTTCTTTTGTATATGGGAGATACTAAAGGATTTTTTAATCAATTATATAAGATACGCGAGGAGTTAGAATTAAAGAATCTAAACGTTCCTCTTGCTAATACATATATTTTGGAAACACTTTTTTATATTTATGATAGAAACTTTGAAAAAGGTTTTGAAACCATTCAAAAAGCAAAAGAAATCCAAGAAGAATTAGAAATAGGACATACATACTTAAGAACATTGATTTTATTGTATTTATTTTGCAATAAAAAGGAAAAAGCAAGGGAATTATTCGAAAAAAATAAAGATAAGAATTTTATAAAGACATTGGATTTTGATTTATTTACTGAATTGGTACTTGCCGAAAAAGATGATATTGAAGAAAAGTGGAAAAAATTTAAAAATTCGACTACTTTTTTATGGCGTGAAGAAGCTTATGCGTTAATAGGTGAGAAAATTGCTAGAATTGATCCTGATTCATTTTTTGAACATTTAAAATCACTTGAAAGTGATTATGCAACGCAAAACCTTAGGTTATCTTTAGCGCTTTTATATGAGAGTTTTTCAAAATATTATAAAATTGTTAATAAAGAATATAGATTTCGGAATTATCTTTCCAAAGCTTTTAGTTTATACAGTGATTTAGATTTTAAAAATTATGTTGAAATGCTTAAAAAGAATTATTATTTTCTTTCTGAAAAATTTAAAAAATATGCTATATTTAAAGATGTTTTGAAAAACAAGTTTGTTTCACCCGAATTTGTAAAAATTGTTGAAAGATATAATTATGCAATGAATATATTGGAAGAATTGAAAGCAATAGAAGTATTTGAAGAACCTTCTAACATATTACATTATTTTGCTGGGAAGATTTATGATATCATTTCTGTTAATGAGATTGCATTTTATTTAAATGACGAACGTATACAAAGGAAATTTGAATTTTCAACTTTGGAAGATGATTCAATTTTAAATGTTAGTGGTGACATTTTAAACAATAATCCACTTTTAATTAAAGTATCAGATAAAATAGATAAATTTCTAAATTATACGATAGTAATATATGATAAATCTTCTGTGTTAAGTGAAACAAGAATGAATGAATTATTAGAAAGATTTGAGATAATAGAATATGCTTTTATTACAGTAGTTAAAAGTATCTTTGCAAGACTCAGAAGTGTAATTGATCCTTTAACAAAATTGTATACAAGATATTTTTTCAATGAAAGACTTGAAAATCTATTTTTAAAAAGTAAAGCATTAAATACCGATTTTTCAATAATAATGGCTGATATAGATCACTTTAAGCTTATAAATGATAAATTTGGTCATTTGTTTGGAGACGAAGTTTTGAAGGAAATTTCAAGTGTTTTATTAAAAATTCTGAGAAATAGTGATGTTGTGGGAAGATTTGGTGGAGAAGAATTTATTATTCTTCTTACAGATACAAATATTAAAACCGCCTATGAAGTTGCAGAAAGATTGAGAAAAGAGATAGAAAAAATAGATAAATTTCCTCAAAAAATAACGATGAGTTTTGGTGTTGTTTCATATCCTGAAATTAAAGCCAAAACACCAGAAGAGCTTATAGGATTTGCTGATGATGCGTTATATAAAGCAAAAGAATTTGGAAGGAATAGGGTGGTTGTTTTTGGAAGAGATTTTTGAAAAATTACTGATGCTGGGGAACGATGTTTTTGTAAATGAAAAAATGGAACATCACACTAGCTTTAGAATTGGAGGCCCTGTTAGTTTTTATGTTATTCCAAATTCAATACAGTCTTTTATTGAAACTTATAAATTTTTAAGTGAAAAGATGCCATTGAAAGTAGTTGGTAAGTGTACAAATATTTTGCCTAGAGATGAAAAAATGGATATTTCTGTAATATCAACGGAAAAATTGAATAATATTGAATATCAAAATAACAGAATAATTTGTGAAAGTGGAGTATCTTTAAAAAAATTATGTATAGAAGCAATGGAAAAAGGTTTTTCCGGTTTTGAAAAAGCTTATGGTATACCAGGAAGTGTTGGTGGAGCTGTTTATATGAATGCCGGGGCTTATGGATGGGAAACAGCTGAAAATTTAGATTATGTTATTGCATTTGATGGTGAAAAAATAATAAAATTAAAAGTAAATAATCTTGATTTTTCTTATAGAAGCAGTATATTTAAAAAAGAAAAAAAACTGATAATTTTGAAAGCAGCTTTTCGTTATTCCCTAAGTGAAAAAGAAAAGATAAGAAGAGAAATGTTGGAAATAATTCAGAAAAGAATTCAAAAACAACCTTTAGAATTCCCAAGTGCAGGGAGTGTGTTTAAAAGACCAAAACCTGATTTTTATGTTGGTACAGCTATTGAAAAATTGGGTTTTAAAGGTTTTACTATTGGTGGAGCACAAATTTCCGAAAAACATGCAGGGTTTATAATTAATTTGGGAAATGCAAAATCAAAGGATGTAAAAGAAATAATAAAAGTTATAAAAAACAAGATCAGGCAGGAATTTAATGTAAATCTTGAAACTGAAATAGAAATTTGGTAAAGGAGTGATATGATGAGTTTATGGTATAAAAGAGATATTGATGCTGTTGAAAAATTTAGTAGCGATTATATGAATTTTCTCAATTCGGCTTTAACTGAGAGGTTGGCAATTAGTTTTTACGAGGAGTTATTGAAAAAAAACGGCTTTATTTCTTTGGATGAGTACACTGGACGTGAAGAAAAAGTTTATTATGTTAATAAAAATAAATCATTAATTGCTGCAAGGATTGTTGATCATCCAAAGTATGGTTTTAATATAGTAGCATCTCATATTGATGCTCCAAGGATTGATTTGAAACCAAATCCTCTTTATGAAGACGAAGGAATTGCATTAATGAAAACTCATTATTATGGAGGAGTAAAATTATATCAATGGTATAACATTCCATTAGCATTAGTTGGGGTAGTAATAAAAGAAGACGGCACAAAAATTAATGTAAAAATCGGTGTTAATGAAGATGATCCTGTCTTTGTTTTACCTGATATTTTGCCTCATTTGGATAGAAAAGATGAAAAAGTAAGTGAAAAATTTCAAGGTGAAAAAATGAATCTTATTGTAGGTTCGATTCCTTTAGAAGATGAACAAAAAGAACCTGTAAAAAGAAATATATTAAAAATATTAAAGGAAAAATATAATATAGAAGAAGAAGATTTTGTGAGTGCCGATTTAGAACTTGTTCCTGCTGTTAAAGCAAGACAAGTAGGGTTTGATAAAAGTTTTATAGGCGGATACGGACACGATGATAGAATTTGCTCATATCAATCTATTAGAGCTTTAATTGATGCTAAAAATTTAGAAAAATCTGCTGCTGTAATATTGTTTGATAAAGAAGAAATTGGAAGTGAAGGTGATGTCGGAGCTAAGGCCAGATTTTATAAAAAGTTTTTCAGAAAAATTTTAAGAATTCACGGTGAAAATGATACTGAACTTGCACTGGATGAACTTATTGACAATTCATTTGTAGTTTCTGCTGATGTTGCAGCTTTGATAAATCCTACCTTTAAAGATGTACATGATAAATACAATGCTGCAAAAGTTGGGCAAGGTGTTGCTTTAGTTAAATACACCGGTTCAAGAGGAAAATCTGGAGCTAGCGAAGCTCATGCCGAAATTGTTGCACACGTTAGAAAAGTCCTAAATGAAGCTGGAATTAAGTGGCAAGTAGCAACACTTGGAAAAGTTGGAATTGGTGGGGGAGGAACTGTAGCAAAATTTTTAGCTCAGGAAGGTTTTAGTGTTATAGATATGGGCCCAGGTTTAATTAGTATGCATTCTCCTTTTGAATTGGTTTCAAAAATAGATTTGTATGAATCTTATTTAGCATTTAAGGAGCTTTTGTCGAAGAGGTGATAAGATGGCTGAAAGATTAGAAAGAATTTTAAGAGAAATTTGTTTTAGGATAAAAGTTAAGGGAAGAAAAGTTTTGAAAAAATATCCAATAACTCCCGCTCAGTTTGACTTAATGCAGAAAATTTATTTTACAGGTCCTAAGACGATGACTGAACTGAGTGGAAATTTAGGAATTGCTAAAAGTACTACTACTGGACTTGTTTCAAGGTTAGAGAAAGATGGTTTTTTAGAAAGAGTTAAATCATCTGACGATAAAAGAGTTATAAATGTATCATTAACTGAAAAAGGAAAAAAGGTAATTGATGAAGTTATTGTTGAAAGAGTTCAATTCATTAAAAGTGTTTTGCAAAGTATGCCTGAACAATTTGAGAATGAGTTAATAGATTTATTAGAGAGATTTAATAGTGCCATAGTGAAAAAATAGACATTAGCTTTGTTTGGAGGGTTTCTATGAAAAAAATACTGATAGTACTTCTTTTGGTTTTCTCAATTCTTGCGTTTTCAGTAGAAGTAGTTATAACGGATGTTTCTCCATATTCAGCTGATTATGAGTTAATAAAATATTTGGTCGAAAATAGAATTATGGAGCTCGATGAAAATGGAAAATTCAAGCCGAATTTATTAATGACTAGAATCGATGTTGCTAGAATTATTTATAATGCTATCCAACTATTCAATCTTGAATCAATAAACGACTTATTGAAGCAAATAAGTGAGATAAATAATACTACGAAATTAACAAAGAGTTTAATATCTGGTATTGATGAGAGGATTAACATTGTAGATGAAGAACAAAAAAATCTAAGTAAAACAATCACAAAGTTATCTAATGATTTTGAAAATTATAAATCAACTCTTTCAAAAATTCCAATTTTAGAAACAGGGATTTTAACTTTAAATGCTTCAATCTCTTCTTTGGAAGAACAATTGAAAAATGAAAATTTGTTAAATCTCGAGAAAAGAGTTTCAAATCTTGAGAAAAATTTTGTAAGTAAAGAAGATTTTGAGGATATTAAAAATAAAGTTTCTTTAATGGAAAATTCTCTTTTTAATATTAATAAAGACTTAACTCAGAAAATAGATTCAATTAATGAGGAAATAGATAATGTAAAGAAAGATGCGAAAATTAAAAATGATCAGGTGAATGTACAACTTGAAAATTTAAAAAATACTGTACAGAATCTTTCATTAAGCTTTTCATCTTTTAACGATAAATTAAATTATTTGGATGAAATTTATTTAAATTTAAAAGATTTTGACTTTGCAAAACTAAAAAATTTAGATGATTTTCAGGAAATGAAATTAAAAGTTGAAAACTTTGAAAATTCATTAACTTCAATTAATGAAAGATTAAAAAATTTTGAGAAATTAGAAAATAAGATCAATTCTTTTGATTCAGATATAAATTTATTAAATATGAAATTAAATACCTTAAGTGAAAGTTTTAATGAACTTGAAACAAAATTAAGTGAATTAAATAATAAAGTGATTAAGTTGGATCCAGCAATTGAAAGAATATCAGAATTAGAAACTAAAGTAGAGAAATTAGAAAAATTAGAAATAGATGGATCAAAATTAAGTGAAATTTCTAGAAACATTGAAAATTTTTCGAGTTTTATTGATGAAACTTCTTCAAATATTGATAATTTAAACAAAAATATTAAAAAATTAGATTCAAAGATTTATATTTTAACTATATTAGCTGGTAGTTCGATTTTGTTGGCGTTTATTTCATTTATGACCGCTTTGCTATTTTAAGGAGGTTTTTATGGAAAAAGTTTATCCCTTTTTTAGAAAAATGATATGGGGAAACCCTGAATTGAATAAAATTTTTGATATTAAAGGAGAACCAATTGGGGAAATTTGGTTGGTCTCCGGGCACCATTTTCATACTTCCGTATTGAGTAGCGGAAGAAATATTAATGAAGCATCAGAACAATTATGTGGAAAGAAATTTGACAGATTTCCTTTGTTAGTTAAGTTAATATCTTCTTCATCTTGGTTGTCTGTTCAAGTTCATCCAGATGATGAATATGCAAAAAGTGTTGAAAATGAACCTTGGGGAAAAAATGAAGCATGGTATTTTCTAAGCGATGGCACTATTGCTATATGCGAAGAGCCTTCTTTGATTAAAAATGCACTTAAAAAAGGTAACTGGAATAATGTTCTTAGAATAGAAAAAATAAAAGCAGGAACTTTTGTTAATATTCCTGCTGGAACAATTCATGCATTAGGTCCAAATTCTACAGTGATTGAAGTACAGCAATCTTCAGATTTAACTTATAGAATTTACGATTGGGGTAGGGGGCGAGAAACACATATCAAAAAGGCATTAGAAGTGGCTAAGCCAGTTAAATTTAAAGATTTGTTAGCCCCAAATGTAGAAACAAAATATTTTTTAATGAAAGAAATTTTAGAAGAAAAAATCCAGGATTTTTCAATAGTTGTTCCAAAAAAAATAACAAAAGATTATTCGGCTTTTTTAATCTCAAATGGCGATTTTGAAAAAGTTAAAAATTCAATTGTGATTAAGCTTGGGAAATTCTTTTTGAATTTATAAAGATTTTTGAGTTTTTTTCTAGTCCTAAAAATTTTGAAATGACATCACATTTTGCAATCAATGCAAAAAACAAATTTTTTCTCTTTTCATCTGATAATCCTTCAAAATTTCCCTGACCTTTGGCTAATACAATTTCATAATCATAAAAGGCTTTTCTGAATTCTTCAGTTGATTTGCTAATAGTAACACCCGGGGTTTTCAGCCCCGTATCTATAATTTTGGCTAATTTATCCAAACCAATTTGTTTTGCATCTTCTATAGTTGCATCGTTAATTATAGGTTGTCCTTTTACAGCAACTGCAATATTTAAATCCTTATGAAAAGATTTGATGATATCAATAAATAGCTTATCGAAAACAATTTCTCCAGCATTATCAACTAAATATAAAAGAGAATTAGACTTTAAAAGTTTTAATTTAAATTCTTCAAAGTCATCAATAGAAAAAGGCTCATTCCAAATTTCTGTAACTTTTGAAATTAAAAATTCTAAGGAATCTGGCATAGCTCCAAAATCAACTAAATTACCGGATACTGCTAATTTTGCTGCATCATATAATGGATCAGAAGAATCTAAAATTTTTAGTTTAAAGGTATCGTACAACTTTAATGCGATTTCATTTGATTTTTTCTTCTCATTTCGAAAAATATCATCAATTTTAAGGTATTTTTCTAAATTAGTATACATTTCTTCTGAAATATCAATTGGTTTTAAACCATACTTTACTGTGGATAAATCGCTTAGAACTTTGGTTAGCAAGTTCCATTTTTCTTCTTCATTATTAACATATTTACTTAAAATTCTTTGGGCTTGTGAAACATGACAAACAAGACAAGCACTTGTAGATTTCAATTTACTCCTCCTCTTTGTTTTGAAGTTTTTTTTCAATTATATTTAGTACATCTCCTACAGTTAGTATACTTTCTAGTTCTTCATCTTCAATTCTTATTCCGTACTCGTCTTCTAAAATCATAATAAGATCGACAACGTCAAGTGAATCAGCACCTAAATCATCAATAATGTTGGATGATTCGTCAATTTCTTCAATTGGTATATCAAGTTTTTCAGCCAAAATTTTGCTTAATTGCCTAAAAAGTTCTGCTCTTTCCATTATAACCCTCCTCACTTTTCTTTTTACATTTAAGATTAAACATATTTTTTATTTGTTGTCAAGTTTATTTTTTAAGAATTATATCACAGAAATATTTTTATAAAAAGTATATGGTGGATTTTTGTTTATTTTAAAGGTTTTTTATGGTATTATTTAATATAGTTAGGGAGGTGTGATTATTTCTGAAAGAATTTTTGATCCAGAAAGGACTCCTGTAGATAATTTAACCATAAGGCCTCAGTATTTATGGGAATATATTGGTCAGGAAATGATAAAAAAAAGATTATTGCTTGCTATTAACGCTGCGAAAATAAGAAATGAAGCATTAGATCATGTTTTGTTGGTTGGGCCTCCTGGCTTGGGGAAGACCACTCTTGCTCACATTATTTCTAATGAAATGGGTACCAATATACATGTAACCAGTGGACCGGTTCTTGAAAAACAGGGGGATGTAGCTGCTATACTAACTAATTTAGAATTCGGTGATATATTGTTTATAGATGAAATTCACAGAATGAACAAATCTGTAGAAGAGATTTTATATACCGCTATGGAAGATTTTCAAATTGATATCATGATAGGAAAAGGGCCATCGGCAAGATCAATAAGAATTGATTTGCAACCATTTACCCTAGTTGGAGCTACTACACGCAGTGGGCTTTTAAGTTCACCATTAAGGAATAGATTTGGATTGATTATGGAACTTGATTTCTACAGTGAAGATGAATTGAAGATAATTTTAAAAAGAGCAGCTAATATACTTGATGTAAAAATTGAGGATGATGCAGCGTTTTTGCTAGCTAAAAGATCTAGAGGAACTCCAAGAATAGCATTAAGATTATTAAGAAGAGTTAGAGATATGAGCACAGTTAATGAAAAAAAAGTAATTGATATAAAGATGGTTGAAGAAATAATGAAACTTTTGGGAATAGATGAAAATGGTTTAGATGAAATGGATAGAAAAATACTAAGAACGATTATTGAGGTTTATAATGGTGGACCAGTTGGGTTGAAATCTTTAGCTGCATCTGTTGGTATAGCCGAGGATAGTATTTCAGAAGTTTATGAACCATATTTACTGCAAAGTGGTTTTCTAGCTAGAACTCCTAGAGGAAGAATAGCAACCAAAAAGTCATATAAGCATCTTGGTTATAAAAAGGTAGGAGGGCTTTTTGATGGTCAAGATTTATGAAAATTATCTTAAAATTTTGAAAAATATTGAAAAAACATGTAATAAAATTGGAAGAGATATTTCGGAAATAACAGTAGTTGCTGTTAGTAAAACCTTTCCTGTTGAAGTTATCAAGGATGCCTACGATTCAGGAATAAAAATTTTTGGAGAAAATTATGCACAGGAATTAAGAGATAAATCAAAATATTTTATTGAGTATGATATAAGTTGGCATTTTATTGGTAGAATTCAATTAAACAAATTAAAATATATTGTACCGGTTAGTGATTTAATTCATTCTGTTTCAAGAGTTGATGAACTTGAAAAAATCGATTTATTGTCTAAAAAATTAAATAAAATTCAAAGAGTATTAATTCAAGTTAATGTATCTGGTGAAGAAACTAAATCCGGTTTAAAACCTAAAGAACTAAGTGATTTTGTTTATAAAGCTAAGGATTTTAAGAATGTACAGGTTGTTGGTTTAATGACCATTGCTCCATTTACAGATGATGAAAAGATTATCAGAAATGTTTTCTCAAGGTTAAGACTTTTAAAAGAGAATTTACAAAAAGATTTTCCTGAAATTAATCATCTTTCCATGGGCATGAGTAATGATTATCTTATAGCTGTTGAGGAAGGAGCAACTATATTGAGAATTGGTACAGCAATTTTTGGAGAAAGAAAATACAAATAGTTAATTTAATTCTTAAAAAACGTTTTATTTTATAAAAAAGATTTGGTAGATTTTCAAACAAAAGGAGGAGAAATATGTTTTTAATTGCTAATTTTTTGATTGGATTTGGTTATGCTATTAGAGTTTTGTTTAATATTGAAATTATTATTATTATAATATCAGCATTTTTAAGTTGGATTCCTCAAGCGAGAAGTTTTTACTATTATTTTCAATCACTGGCAGATATTGTTGAAAAACCATTAAGAAAGATTATCCCAAGAATTGGACCTGTAGATATTTCTCCTATAATAGCAATAGTTTTATTAGTTTTTTTAGATAGGTTTCTAGCGCAAAGTATTATAGATTTGGGGTTTTTGTTAAAATGAAAAGTATTGGGATATTTTTTAAACCAGATTTAGAAAAGATAGCTTCCAGTTTTGCTAAGAAGTTAGAAGAAAAAAATGTAAATATAAAATTTTTTTCGTCAAATGTATTAGAAATTAATTACAAAACGGATGTAACTTTAGTAATTGGCGGTGATGGAACAGTTTTAAAAGCCGCTAAATTTGTTTTATCTCCGATTATTGGATTTAAAGGTGGAAGATTAGGCTTCCTTTCTAGCTATACAATTGAGGAATTTGAAAAATTTTTAAAAGATTTTGAAACTAATCAATTTAGAGAAGATAAAAGGCAGTTTCTTGAAGTTAAAGAAATAAACGCATTGTGTTTAAACGATGTTGTAGCTTTGAAAGAACCATCTCAGAAAATGGTAGACATAGAAATAACATTTAGAGACGGAAATTTTGTCTTTCATGCTGATGGATTAGTTATTAGTACCCCTACCGGATCAACTGCTTATTCCCTTTCATTAGGAGGACCCATTTTGTTGCCTAATGTAGATGCATATGTTTTAACTCCAATAGCTCCTCAATTTTTAGCTTCAAGAAGTGTAATTTTGCCCGATTATGAAGAGATAAGTGTTTTAACAAGTTTTGAGACTCATTTAATTGTAGATGGAGTTGATTATGGGAAGTTTAAAAAGTTTTCAGTAAAAAAATCCGAGAAAAATATTACTATTTTAAGACCTTTTGATTATGACTTTTCAAAATCAATAAAGGAAAAATTGGGGTATGGAAAAAATTATTTTAAATAAGGTGATATTATGGATTGGATTTTAAAGGAAAATATTGAAGAATTAAAAAAAATGGTATTAAAAGAAGGATGGCTAGCTGAAACTTTATTTAATCAAGCTTTGAATTCATTGAAAGAAAGAGATGAAAAATCTACCAAAATTGTTCTTGGAAGAAAAAATGAAATTAATATTATGGATATGAAAATTAAAGAGAAAGCTTTAGTAATTTTATCTACTATGATGCCAATGTCAAAAGACTTAAGAATTGTAATTGGTAGTTTTGTGATATCAAGCTATTTTCAAATGATATCTGAAAAATCATTAGAAATTGCAAAAAAAACCTTGGAATTGATAAAAGAACCACAATTAAAACCTTTAGTAACAATTCCTGAAATGGCTAAGTATGCCTTAATAATGTTAAGAGAGAGCATGAGAATGTTTGCTGATCAGAATATGAATGGTGCAGAGAATATTTGTGAACGCGATCAAGAAATTGATGATTTTTTGGAAGAAGTTAGAAGTGAATTAATGGTATATATGATGGAAAATTCTAAATATGTGAAGAGAGCGCTAATTTTACTCGAAATTGCTCAAAACATTGAGGAAATAGCAGATCAAGCAACGAGAATTGCAGAAACTACATCATACATAATTACTGGAAAGCAATATAGGTGTTTCAATGATAAACTTTATACAATTGACTCTTTAGAGAATACTAAGGAGGAAAATTCTTGAAAGTTTTAACAAAATATATTTTAAAACTTTCAATAGGCCCTTTTTTAATGGGACTTTTTGGTTTTGTTGTTTTTGCTAGTGTTGAACTTTTATACCAGCTTTCAGATATTATTGTGAGACACCGAGTTGGTATTTTAAAATTGTTTGAATTGATTTATTATAATTTACCATATTTTATTTCTATGGGGATTCCTGTTGGAGTTTTATTTTCCATTTTTTGGGTTCTCTCACAATTATACAATTCAAAAGAAATTACAGCTTTGCTAGTTCATGGAATCCCGTCTAAAAAATTAGTTTTTCCATTTTTTTTGCTTGCAATAGTTTTCGGACTTTTTGCATTTTATTTAAACGACCAAATTGTACCAAAGTTTAACCAAAAAGCTGTTGAAACAATTTCAAAATATGTATATAAAAAACCTGAATTAAACATACGTGAAAATATTTTAACAAAAATTGATGATGAACAGTATTTTTTTGTAAAAAAATATGACCAGGAAAATGGTGTATTATATGATGTCGTTTTGTTTCAAAATTTTGATTACGAAGAGAGAATAATTACAGCTGATAGAGTTATCAAAGAAGAAAATGCTTGGTATTTATTAAATGGTAAGATGTATGTAACTGATGAATCTGGTTTTCTCAAACTTGATATGAACTTTTCAAGAATAAAATTAGATTTAAAAGAAGATCTTGAAAATTTGATGAGATTTGGAAAATCACCTCGAGATATGACAGGAAAAGAATTGAAAAACAAGATAACAACATTTTCAAAATTAGGCATAGATCCATCTCCTTGGATTGTTGAACTTCATTCAAGATATGCTAATTCAGTTGGCCCTTTTATAATAGCATTATTAGGTGTTCCTTTATCGCTTTTGTTTGGACTAAAAAGCAAATCATGGAGTGTTATTCTAACTTTTGGTATCGTTGTACTTTATCAGGGTTCAGGTGCTTGGCTTGCGGCTATGGGAAAAGAGAATTTAATTAATCCTTATTTCTCAGCTTGGATTCCTAATATCATATTTGGATTTTTAGGAATATTCTTGTTTTTAGTTCTTGATACGCCTTTTGCATATAAAATAAGAGAATTTATGTCAAAATTATTCATTTTAGCAGTTTTTGTAATTATTTTTTTTAATACACAGGCATTTTCTAGTGTAATAACATTGGATGCTTCAAATATTTTCTTTTTTGAAGATACTGTACTTGCTAGCGGAAACGTTCAAATTCTATGGAATGAAAATAATATAATTTCTGACTTTGCTACAATTACTATTGAAGATAAAAATGCAAAATATCTAGAAGCGGAAGGAAACGTAGAATATAGGTATAAAGAAAGAGTTTATTATGCAAAGTATTTGAAATATACATTTGATAAGGACAAATCATACTCTTTGAGAGTTAGAGGTAATTTTGATTATAAAAGCTCGGGGAAAAAAGTAAATTTATATTTTGGAGCCGAGAGCGTTATTACTTATCCTTCAAGTTCTTTATTGTCTGAAGCTTATATTACAACTTGCGAATTAGAACATCCACATTATAAGATAGAATCGTTAAATGTTTTTGTTTATGAAGGTAAATACATTGTGGCTGAAAATTCATTATTATTTATTCTCGATATTCCTTTTTTACCTTATCCAGTTTATTTTGCTAGCATTTCAGAAAGAGAAAAACCCCCGTTTTCCTTTTCATTTTCTTGGTCACCATATGATGGTTTTTCAACAAATCAGGGTTATGTGTCTCATATAAATGATTTAGTTTTGGAAACCTCGATAAATACATCTAAAGATGATACAAATTTTAAGTTATTAATAAATAATTCAAAAACCAATGAGAAATTTTCATTAGATTTTGGGAAAAATATCTTGAATTTACAAACTAAGAACTTCGAATATAAAATAAATTGGAAAATTTTAAATACATCAGCAAAATTAATTTTTGGTGACTTTTATTTCGAGCAAAATTACGTTTCAGAAACTAGCTGGAACAAACGAGTTGGTTTTACACATACTTTTAGTACAAAACCTACAAAAAGTATTTTTAATTTTTATTTGGATTATAATGGTCAAAGATCTTTAATTTACAATTCTTTTTTGTTGAATAACCTTAGTTTTTCTTTAAATGATTTTCTCAAATTTAAAGTTAACAATTTAACATCTAATGTAAGTGTTTATAAAGAAGGATTTTTTTTGGATGATTCTACTTGGATTACAAATGAAAATATAAGATATAAATTTAGTCTTTTTGATGGGAAATATTTTAATACGATCTTTGATGTTTTTTATGGAAATAACCAGTATACAAGTAAAATTGATCATAAATTTGTTTTACCTTATTCTTTTACTTATAAAAACTTTCAATTAAATGCTCAATATGAATTTGATATGGATGTTTATAATGCTTTTACCAATGAGTATTACTTTCAAATTGGTATGTTTGATGATTACAAAATATCTATTAAATATAATTTAAAACCTTTGACTTTTGAAACAAAGTATCGATACAGGATTAATTTTGGTGATGAATCGACATCGAATAATATATCTAATTTTAACTTCATTTTGTCTCTTAAAGATGATTTCTCGGGTATAAGTGTTTCTAAAGGATGGGATTTTTTAAATAACAAACAACTTAACGATCTGATTGATTATAATCTTCATTTTTCAATAAATGATTATAATTTTTCTTTTAAGGCTTCTTCCGAATATGATAATGAGGATAAAATATTATTACCTTCTAATGTTAATTTGAATATTGTGAACTCGAAAGTTCGTCTAAATTATAAATCAAATTTTAAATTTTATCATGCCGAAGATGTTCCAATTAAGGACATTACTCATACTTTAGTTTATCAGAATCTAAAAGGTTCCGTTACACAGTCAATAGAAGAAGATTATATAAAAAACGCATATTTTAAAGGTACATTTGTTTTAGAAGATTTTAAAAATTCGTTGAGTTTTTCTTTTTACAAATCATCAAAAATTGATGATGCAAGATTCAATCTAAATTATAACTTAGAAGTAAATAAAAATAAATTCAGTATTTCCTATGGAAGTGTGGGTAAAAATTTAAAATTTGGCTTGTCTATTAATTCTATAGATCCATCATTTGTATTAGGAGGAACATATGATTTTAAGAAAGAAAAATTTACAGTTTTACAATTTTCATTTTCTAAGAAATTACATCATTGGGTGTTTAATTTTAACAGTGAATTTTCATTTAATGATGATGGAAAGTTTGATTTTAATGATGTTCAAAAATTATCAATACTTTTTTACGTTATAGAATTTAGTGAAAAGTTCTTTGGCTGGGATTTAAAAAATAATGAACCTAGCATAGGCTTATTTTAGTTTTGTATATTTGAAATATTGAAATATATGATAAAATTTTTCAAAAAACGGGAGGATTGAATATGTCTGAGATGGTATATATAGAGAAGTTAGCTTTTGGTGGGCAAGGAATAGGTAAGTTGCCAGGAGGTAAAATTGTTTTTGTATCAGGAGCATATCCAGGAGAATTAGTTGAAGTAGATATTATTTCAGAAAAGAAGGATTATTCAATTGGAAAAATAAAAAAGATTGTAGAAGGGATATCAGAAAGAAGGGTTCCTCAATGCCCTTATTTTAGGAACTGTGGAGGGTGTGATTTTTTAGATTTAGACTACAAAAAACAACTTCAATTTAAGGAAGACATTTTAAAAGATCAACTCCAGAGAATTGCAAAAATATCAGGTGAAATTGTGGGAAAAATTCAAAAGAGTAAAAATGAATTTGGATATCGCCTAAAAATGGAATTTTCTTTCGATTATCAAAAACAAACCTTATTAGGTTTGAAAATGAAAAATTCAAATAAAATAGTGCAAGTAAGAAAATGTCTTTTAGCTCCCAAAAGTTTTAATAAGATTTTGGATACTGTTCCTGAAATAATCGATTTATATAAAATACCTGTGTATAAAAACAGAAAAGGTATTTTAAAGCACTTGGTTTTAAGATATTCTCCAACTGAAAATTCTGTTATGGCTATATTCATTACAAAAACTGAAAAATTTACAAATCGAAGGGATTTAGCGAATATGCTTGTAAAGAAAGTCCCGTATGTTTCATCTGTTATACATGTTATGAATAGTAGTGACAGAATTGTATTAAGAGGGCCTTATAAAGTCTTAAAAGGCGAAGGTGTAATAAATTACGAATTTGACTGGGAGAAATTTCAAGTTCCTCCCACTGCTTTTTTTCAAAATAATTATTTTGTAACAGCCAAAATGATTGAGTTTTTGACTAAGAATCTAAATTTGGAAGGTTCTGAAACAATTCTAGATTTATATAGTGGACTTGGAACATTTTCAATAAGACTTGCTGCATTATCAAAATTTGTAGTAGCTGTTGAGAGTAATCATGTTTCTGTTAGAGCGGGTAAAGCAAATGCAAATATTAATAATTTGAGAAATATAAAATTTATAGAATCAGATGTTGAAGAATTTTTGATGGCAAATGAAAATAAGTTTGATATTATAGTTGCAGATCCACCAAGAAACGGTCTTGGAAATAAAGCAGTTTCAAAGATAATAGATATGAAGCCAGAAAAGATAGCTTATATTTCATGTAATCCTTCTACTCTTGCAAGAGATTTGAAAATGTTTGTAAATTCAGGAAAGTATAAAATAGAAATTATAAAACCGTTTGATATATTTCCTCAAACTTATCATGTCGAGGCAGTAGTTTTAATGTCTCGAGTAAATAAAAAACAAATAAATATGTAGAAAACCTTGGATATTTCAATTAATATGTGAAATGGCAATATTAAAAAAAAGGAATATATGCCTATGGATTTTGAAAACAAAAGAAAAATTAATATTGACTATCTTAGAGCGTTTTAAATGATGCTAGTTGTATTAGATCATTCTATACTTACTTATACCTTTTTTGGTGGCAGAGTTATGAAAAATGATTCTCATAATTTTTTCAAGCTTTGAATAGATTACATTGTACAATGACAATTTTTTGTGTTTTTATTCTTCTTTATTTCAGGATTATTTTCACTTAAATCAATTTCTGAAATGGAATTAAACACTTTTAAATGATCGTTTTATTCATCTTATGTTTTCAGGAACATTATTTATTAATCTTTTTGTGACTTGATTTTTGATAAAAATTTAGTTGATTATGTTTATTCAGAAATTTATATTGGCAACATAACAGCTCAAATTAGCATTTTTATGTTTAAGTTATTAGTAGTAATTATTAGTACGGTTGCTTCTTTAGAATTTCTTGGACTTTTTATAGTTTTTATAAATAAACCAAATAAGTTTTTTGATATATTTTTCAAAAAAGTAAAAAAAAGTAATGGGTATTTATCTGATTCATTATACCGCTGTTTCAATTTATCAGTTATCAGCTTTTGTTAAAAAATAGTAGTGTGGTTATTATCTTTAATAGCTTCATTGGTTTGAGCTTTTGTTTTTAAGAATATATCTTTTCTTGGAATTGCTTTTGAGGCAAAGTATGTAGGAAATACAACATTCTTTTAAATATTACAACAATCATAATGACACTTGTTCTTATAATAGCATAAAAATCAATTAAAGTAGAACATAATTTACTAAAATTTAAAAACTGTTTGAAACTTCATTATTAATATTTGTTTTTCAAGAACTTGTAAGATATTTTCCGCTAATTCTTAGATTGCCAATGCATAAATGTTTTATCTTTTTATGAAGAGTGTTTGTTTAGAATTTTCAATATGATAATAGCTTGGATCTACTTTTTAATGTAAATGAAATCAGAGGAAAGTTATAGATTGATGATATTATATTTTTAGTTAGTGAAAACATATGTAAATTCATAATCAATACTATATATTTATTAAAACAAACGGTGTTTCACAAATTTTTTTATAAGAAATAAGGAAAATTTTTTGAAATCAAATTAATGATTTTGAAATAGGTTGTGGAAGAATTGAGATGGGGGAATTTTTATGAATATTTTATGGGGAATTCTTATGTTATTAATTGGTCTTTTTCTTTTTGTGTCCGCCATTACAAAAAGTGAATTTATCGTTTACAGATTATTTGTTGCTAGAAGCAAGATCTTGTGGGGAAAAAACGTACATATTTTCTTCCTATTAGTTGGCATTGTGCTGATGGGATTAAGTTTATTTTTCTTTTTTAATATCTGGTGAAATTAATAATTAATAAAAATCTTTATGTTTTGGTGATATACTTACCTAATAATATGTTTTGCTTCTTGTATTGAGCGAAGCTAGAGACGAAGTATCGAATTTAATGGTAGATAGGTATAGGCTAGATAGTAGTAGTTCTATGACTTTAAAATCTGAATAGATAAAAGTTTTGCTACGCCGTTTATGAATAAATTTTGTGATGTACAAATCTTGAGGTTAAATGTTGAATCATGGTTTAATAAATTTTTTTGCATATTTTTTCGTATATAATGAAGATTATTGTAAGATTTTGATAAAAATAAACGATGAAAAACTCAGGAAAGTTTTATTAAAATTAATAGAAAAAACTCTGGTTCAATATGAATCTGTCAGAATACATTTGTATTTGTTTGATTTATATAAAAAGGCTTCTATAGAGTTTCTGGAATGTTTTGAGTTTTTTACGATATTAATATCATTATGATTTTTAGATGGGTAACTATTTTCATTCTTTGTAATACCTCGTGATTATGTTAAAGCATGTCTAGTTAATGAGTATAAATATAACCATATTTTTGTTGACATCTTTCTACAAGCGAGTAAAATGTAAAGAAAATAGAAAGAAAGATTTCTATACTGATGTGATTAAAAAAATAATTAACCAATTAAAAATATGTCGAAAGTTATATGAAACCAAATATTGTCTTGAAAAGATGGTGAATAAAATGGTTTTTAAAAAAAAAAATCACATATTGAAATAGCAAGAGAAGCGTTTAAAAAAGGAGATTTAGAAGAACAAAAAAAGCTCATGAACCAGATTATATAGAAAAACCTCATAAAACAGAACAAGGAAAGTATATTGCTCCAGCTATTTATGGGGCAAGCGATGGAATTATAACAACTTTTGCGGTTGTTGCAGGAGTTACAGGGGCACAACTTGTTCCAAAAATTGTATTAATCTTAGGTTTTGCAAATTTATTTGCCGACGGTTTTTCCATGGTAGTAGAAGATTACTTATCTGAAAAATCTGAAAGAGATTATATAGAAAGCGAAAGAAAAAGGGAGCTTTGGGAGGTTGAGAATTTCCCGGAGGCTGAAAGAAAAGAAATTGAGGAAATTTATCAAGAAAAAGGAATTAAGAGTGAAAAATTGAATCAATTAGTTGATATTATTACTTCAAATAAGAAACTATGGATTGAAACTATGATGAAAGATGAGTTAGGACTGATGGTTGATAATGATATTTCTCCATTAAAAAGCGCAGTTGTTACATTTCTATCTTTTGTTTTGGCAGGTTTTATGCCTTTGATAGCCTATGTATTTGCTAGTTTTGTTTCTGTGTTTAAAGAACATAGCTTTCTTTCAGCAAGTATAATAACAGGGTTAACTTTATTTATAGTTGGAGCTTTGAGACAATTTGTTACTGATGTAAAATGGTATTTAGGCGGCCTAGAAATGCTTTTAGTTGGAGGTTTATCAGCAACAGTTGCTTTTTTAGTTGGATTTATATTACGTACAATTTTTGGAATAGTAGTATAGTATGTTAAAATTAAGGAGGAATAGTATGAATGTTAAAAGAGCTTTGATTAGTGTTTCAGATAAAAGAGGAATAATTGAATTTTCAAAAAAGCTTCAACAAAGAGATGTTGAAATAATTAGTACTGGTGGTACTGCTAATTACTTGGAAAAAGAAGGAATAAAAGTTACAAAAGTTTCTGAATTAACAGGTTTTCCAGAAATTTTGGAAGGGAGGGTAAAAACATTACATCCTAAAATTTTTGGGGCAATTTTGGCTAAGTTTGGAAACAAACAACATATGAAGGAATTGTTGGAAAACGATATAAAATTCATTGATATGGTAGTTGTAAATTTATCTCCTTTTGAAGAAATTGCAAAACAATCAAGAAACGAAGAAAAACTTATTGAATACATAGATATTGGAGGTGTGGCTTTATTAAGAGCTGCAGCCAAGAATTATAGGGATGTAATTGTTTTAACTGATCCTGATGATTATGAAAAAGTGATAAGAAGTTTGGATGAATGTGGTGATGTGACACTACATATGAGGCGAATTTTTGCTTTAAAAGCTTTTTATAAAACAATGAAGTATGATGCAGAAATTCACAGCGTTTTATCCGAATTATTTGCCTCAAAAGAATTTGAGGAATAATTAGAAGGTGAAAAAATGAGTTTGAGAAGATTTTTAATTTTTCTGGTAATCTTTGCTTCTGTTTTTATTATGGCAGATTCTATATTTTTAAATTTTTATTTTGGTCCTCCTTACCCAAAGATTATTCCTGAATATGGTCTTTGGATTGAAACGGGTGTACCTAATGCAAATGTATATGTAGATGGATATTTTGTTGGACAAACAGACATTTTTGGAATTTTGATAATCCAATTTAAAGAAGAAGGATATCACACTATAAAAATAGATGCGGATAATTTTATGCCTTTTACAAAAACATTGTATATTGAAAAAGATGGAGTAAGGATCTACGTAAATTTAGAAAAAGCCGGTAAGATAATGGTTTTTTCAAATGTTTATCCAGTAAATGTATATGTTAACGGGAATTATTATGGAACTATTAATAATGAAACTGAAGCTATGAAAATACCTGCCGGTAGTAATCAAATTATCTTTTCGTCCCCAGGGTATGAGTATATATCGAAAAAGTTATTTCTGGATTTTAAGGAAGTAAAAATATTTGAATTAAATTTTATCCCTAAAAAATTAGAAATGAATATTGAGACTAATTATACGGAATTTTCTCCCAACAATGATTGGTTCAGAGATACTTGGGATTTAAGAATTTATTTATCAACTTTTGCAAATGTAAAAATTGAAATTTATAATAAAGAAACAGGAGAACTAGTTTTAGAAAGAACATTTCAAGGAAAACCTAATTATAACTATTTCACTTGGAAAGGTGAAAATGCAGGTGATGGGGATTATTTAGTTAAAATTATCGCAGAAAACGGTAAAGAAAAAGTTGAAAGAAAAATAACAGTTACTGTTGACAGAAAAAAGTATGTTTATATTAAGCAAATTTTTCTTGCTTCAATGTTAGCCATTTTGTTATTTGTGATTTTAGGATTATAAAAGGAGGAATTTAAGTGTTAGCTTTTGAGTTGAAGCAAAAAATAGACGAAGTTAAGAAAAAATATGAAGATATTATTCAGGTTTTTCATCCAGAAGAAAAAGAAAAAGAACTAAAAGAACTTGAAAATATAATGGGTCAATCAGATTTTTGGAATGATCAAAAAAGAGCTAAGGAAATTTCCCAAAAAGCTCAAAGAATAAGAAAAATCATTGATGATATGAAAGAAATTGAAGAAAAATTTGGCGATTTAGAAGCTGGGATAGAATTGTCAGAAGAAGATCCAAGTATGATGGAAATGGTAAATGAATTGATTGATGACATTGAAAAAAGAGTTAGGAATTTTGAGTTAGAGCTTATATTAAACGGAAAATTCGATGCGAATAATGCTTATCTTACTATTCATCCTGGCGCTGGTGGAACTGAATCCCAAGATTGGGCATCTATGTTGCTTAGAATGTATATGCGATGGGCTGAAAGAAAGGGATTTAGTGTTGAATTGGTTGATTATCAACCTGGAGATGAGGCTGGAATTAAAAGTGCTACATTATATATAAAAGGTGAGTTTGCGTATGGTTATTTAAAATATGAAAAAGGAGTTCATAGGCTAGTAAGAATTTCACCATTTGATGCAAATAAAAGAAGACATACTTCTTTTGCTTCAGTCAACGTGATGCCTGAACTTGAAGATGAAATCGATATTGAAATAAATCCTGATGATTTAAGAATTGATACTTATAGAGCATCAGGAGCTGGTGGGCAGTATGTTAATAAAACAGAATCGGCTATTAGAATTACCCATATACCTACTGGAATTGTGGTTACATGCCAAACTGAACGTTCACAGCTACAAAACAAAGAAACAGCAATGAAAGTTTTAAAAGCCAGGTTATATCAATTGGAACTTGAAAAACGTCAAAAGGAAATTCAAGAAATCCAAGGGGAATTGAAAGATATTTCTTGGGGGAATCAAATAAGATCTTATGTCTTTCAACCATATACTATGGTGAAAGATCATAGAACAAATGTTGAAACTGGAAACATTGAAGCAGTAATGGATGGAGACATTGATATTTTCATAGAAGCTGAATTAATTTATTTTGCAGGGGGTAAAAAAAATACTTAGAGGTGGTAAATATGGGTAAAGTTTTTGTTGTTACTTCTGGAAAAGGTGGGGTAGGAAAGACCACTGTGTCTGCTAATCTAGGATGTACTTTAGCAAAATATGGAGAAAAAGTATGTGTGATTGATGCTGATGTTGGGTTGAAAAATTTAGATGTGGTGCTTGGTTTAGAGAATAGAATAATTTATACTTTGATCGATGTCATCAAAGGTAATGTTTCCCCAAATGAAGCTTTAGTGAGACATAAATTGTTAAAAAGTTTATATTTATTGCCCGCTTCGCAAATTGCAACAAAGGAAATGGTTTCTCCAGAGGATATGATTAATATTGTTAACGATTTGAAACCCAACTTTGATTATATAATTATAGATTCTCCTGCTGGAATTGAAAGAGGTTTTAGAAATGCTGTTGCCCCTTCTGATCAAGCATTAATAGTAACTACTCCAGAACTTCCCGCAATTTCAGATGCAGATAGAGTAATAGGATTATTAGAAAATTTTGGTTTTGAAGAAGACAATATTTTATTAATTTTAAATAAGTATAAATTTCATATGGCCAAAAAAGGAGAAATGCTTACAGAAGAAGACGTTAAAAGAGCATTGGCAATAAAATTATTAGGAGTAATTCCTGAGTCAGATGAGGTAATAATTTCAACTAACAAAGGCTTACCTCTTGTATTGGAAAATGAAAATGGAATTGTAAAAAGTTTTGAAAATATTGCAAGAAGAATTAAAGGTGAAGATATTCCAATTGAACAAGATTTGTTGTCAGTAAATAAAAATAATTTATTTGGTAAATTTGTGTCTTTGTTTAAAAAGAGGTGATTTGTATGTGGCTTTTAGATATATTTAAGAAAAATTCTAGAAAACATAATTCTAAAGAGGAAGCCTTAAAAAGATTAGAAAATATGATGAGTAGAAGACGGGAAACTGTTCACAAAATTCCTGTTGAGAACTTTTCTAAAAATTCTGAAGAAATTAAAAAAGAAGTTGTTAAAGTTGTGTCTCAAAAATTTAATGTTCCACTTGAAAGGGTGAAGGTTGATTGCCAAGAACAAGATGGATACGTAATAATAGTTACAAATATAAACTTCAAATAGTGCTTGTTTTACTTATTTTCTTTGTATTATCTGGCTGTGGTTTGATAATTAATAATATGTTAGAAAATACAGAAAAGACAGAATCTATTGAATTTCAAATAATTTATCAAGGATTTTATTATCAAGGATATGATTCAACAAGGATTTTTGGTGATGAATTTAGTTTTAATGATTTGATATCAGTAAGGATAGATTCAACAAGTAATGTTTTATATAATGGTGAACATTATTATTTTTTAAATAATGAAAATAATGATATTCCAATTATATATTCTCGAAATGAAAACTTTTTCGAAAATGATATTACTCCACCTGGACTTAACATAATTACTAAACAAAGTACTT
>JACDOA010000005.1 GCA_017656335.1 Thermosipho sp. (in: thermotogales) | reverse complement strand
TAAAAATCAAATCCCTAAGGCAAGAACTTGTTGAAATTGTTTTAAATACCTATATGTTCTCAAAGGAAATCTTCAATGTATAGGGGGAAAAATTAATGCTGAAGTTCCTTTACTAATAAAATTTCCATCATCTTAAAAGGGGAGGTAAGAAGTATGAGTAAGTTAGTAAAAGGATTTTTGATAACATTATTAGTGTTGTTTTCAGTGGTGATTTTTGCAGAGGAACCAATTCTTATAGGATTTTCCATGGACAATCTAAGACTGGAAAGGTGGCAAAAGGATAGAGATATTTTTGTGGATGTAGCAGAAAAACTTGGTGCTAAGGTAATTGTCCAATCAGCGAATAGTGATGATGCCTTGCAACTATCTCAGGCGGAAAATATGATTGCTCGTGGAGTAGACGTATTAGTAGTGCTTCCACATAATGGAAAAGTTATGGGAAGTATTGTCAAAGAAGCACATGAAAACGGTGTGCCTGTTATTGCATATGACAGGCTTTTAATGGATTGTGATCTTGATTATTATGTAACATTCAATCTAATTAAAGTTGGAGAATATCAAGCAAGATATTTAGTTGAAAGAAAACCAGAAGGGAATTATTTCTTGCTAGGTGGAGCTCCAACAGATAATAATGCATATTTATTTAGAGAAGGACAAATGAATATTTTGCAACCTTATATCGATAGCGGAAAAATCAAAATAGTTGGCGATCAATGGGCAAAAGATTGGTTGCCACAAGAAGCTTTAAAAATAATCGAGAATGCTTTAACAGCTACTAAGAATCAAATCGATGCAATTGTTGCCTCAAATGATAGTACAGCAGGAGGAGCAATCGAAGCACTTAAGGAACAAGGGCTAGCTGGAAAAGTTTTAATCTCAGGTCAAGATGCAGATTTGGCTGCATGCCAAAGAATTGTAGAGGGTTTACAAACGATGACAGTTTACAAACCAATTAAAGATATTGCAACACAAGCTGCAATTATGGCAGTATCACTTGCAAAAGGGATTCATGTCATTACAAATAGTACTGTAAACAATGGCTTCAAAGATGTTCCTACATTTTTCTTAGAACCAATTCCAGTTGATAAATCAAATATAGTTGATACAGTTATAAAAGATGGTTTCCATACTCTAGAAGAAGTTTATAAAAACGTTCCGAAATCAGAATGGCCAGAAGTTAAATGATAATGTTTTAGATATTTGGGGGATAAGCTATCCCCCAAATATTCTAAATAGCTTTTAAGGAGGGATTCATATTGTCCTTTATTTTAGAAGTAAAGAATATATCAAAAGAATTTCCTGGAGTAAAAGCATTAGACAATATAAATTTAAGAATAAAGCAAAATGAAGTCCATGCAATTGTAGGTGAAAATGGGGCTGGTAAATCTACATTCATAAAGATTCTTTGTGGGGTTTATCCATTTGGAACGTATAATGGAGAAATATATTTAGAAGGTGAAAAAAAGAAATTCTTTTCTCCAAAAGATGCAGAAGAAGAAGGTATTTCGGTTGTCCACCAAGAACTTTCACTTTTTGAAGAGATGACTGTATCCGAAAATATTTTTATAGATTTTAATTTAGTAAACAAGGCTTTTATCAATTGGGATTTTTTGAATAAACAAGCATTAAAGTGGTTAAAGACAGTTGGTTTAGAACATATTAATCCAACAACAAAAGTTAAGGATCTTGGAGTTGGTGAAAAGCAATTATTAGAAATTGCAAAAGCTCTGATACAAAATCCCAAAATTTTAATACTTGATGAACCTACTTCTTCCTTATCGGTAAAAGAAACTGAAGTTTTATTCAATATAATCAAGGAATTGAAAAATAAGGGACTTACATTCATTTATATTTCTCATAAATTAGAGGAAGTATTTAAACTTGCCGATACAATTAGTGTATTTAGAGACGGACATCTAATTGAAACTAACAATAAGGAAGCTTATGAAAGAAAAAAAGTCATAAATCTAATGGTTGGAAGAGAAATTTCCCAAATGTATCCAAAAAGACTTGTTAAACCAAAGGATAATGTGGTTTTTGAAGCAAAAAACTTCAATGTGTACAATAAATTTGGTAGAAAGGTTGTAGATAATGTCAGTATTAATTTGAGAGAAAATGAAATATTAGGACTGTTTGGTTTAATTGGTGCCGGAAGATCAGAATTGGTAAATAGCATATATGGTTCGTATAAGGGAAAATATGTTGGTGAAGTATATTTTAAAGGCGAAAAAATAAAAATAAATTCTCCTATAGACTGTATAAAACACGGAATTGCATTATTAACTGAAGAAAGAAAGCTGTATGGAACTATTCCTACAATGAGTGTGAAAGATAATATTTCTTTATTGTATTTAAACCAACGAAAAAATAAGTTTTTTGTTGATAAATATGAAGAATTAAAGGAGGTAAGTAAATTAGTAGAGCAATTAAAAATTAAAACTAGCAATTTAGAAGAAAGTATTACAACGCTAAGTGGTGGTAATCAGCAAAAGGTTTTATTAGCACGAAATATAATGGTTTTGCCTGAAATTATTATTATAGATGAACCTACTCGTGGAATAGACGTTGGTGCCAAAGCTGAAATTTATAGTTTGATGAATAAATTAACTCAGGAAGGTATCTCCTTTATCATGGTATCTTCAGAGCTTCCTGAAATAATTGGTATAAGCGATCGGATATTAGTTATGCATGAAGGTAAAATAACAGCGGAATTTGATAACATCAATAAAAATATAAGCCAAGAAGAAATAATGCATTACGCTACGGGAGGGAATTAAATGAGTGTATTTAAAAAATTAAAACTGAAAAATTATATGATGATTATTGCACTAATTGGAATTTGGATAATATTTGAAATTCTAACAGGTGGTTATTTTCTAACTCCAAGAAATATTTCCAATCTTTTTAGACAATCTATATTTGTTTCTCTTCTTGCTATTGGAATGGTCTGGGTAATAGTATTAGGTCATATTGATCTTTCCGTAGGAGCTATAGTTGGATTAAGTGGTGGTATTCTGGGGATTTTAGATGTTTGGTATAATTTTAATCCTATTCTTTCGTTTATTATAGTAATATTGTTAGGTGCAGTTTTTGGGTTATGGAATGGTTATTGGGTTGCATATAGAGATATTCCAGCTTTTATTGTAACCTTGGGTGGCTTACTAATATTTAGAGGGATATTAATAGGAATTACAAAAGGAACAACAATTGGTCCTTTAAGTGATTTTTATGAAGCTATCGGAAAAGGTTATGTAAATAAAACACTTGGACTGGTCTTAGGAATTATTGCCTCAATAATACTAGTTATTTTGGAAATGCGCGCATGGAAAAGAAGGAAAAAATATAATTTAAAAGCTCTATCGTTAAAACTTGAGATACTCAAGCTTACTGTATATATTTCTTTAATCATGGCATTTGTTTTGATTTTAAATTCATATAGAGGAATACCTATATTTTCCTTAGTAATGATAGCTTTGTTGCTAGTATTTATATATATTTCAAAATATACTGTATTTGGAAGATATATATATGCTTCTGGGGGTAATAAAGAGGCTGCTATAATTTCGGGTATAAATGTTAAAAAGATTACTTTCATTGTATTTATTATAAATGGAATAATGGCAGCATTAGCGGGGATTTTTTTAACATCAAGGCTAGATGCTGCTTCAGTTGCATCTGGTAATGGTGCTGAACTTGATGCAATTGCAGCTTGTGTTATTGGAGGAACAAGTTTAATGGGAGGTATAGGGAACGTATTTGGAGCAGTTATAGGGGCTATAGTAATGTCTAGTTTGGATAATGGTATGAGCTTGATGAATGTTCCCATGTTTTGGCAATCTATTATAAAGGGTTTGGTTTTGATTTTTGCTGTATGGTTTGATATTGCAAGTAAAAAAAGAGATTAAAAAGCTATAGATCAGCAAAACTATTTGTATTTCAAATTAATGATAAAAATTGAGGAGGAATATTAGTGTTAATCATAGGTTTAGATATTGGCACAACATCTGTTAAAGGAATGTTAGTTAATGAAAATGGGGAAATTGTTTTTCAATCTTCCGAAAAAATTTCATTGATTTCTCCAAAACCTGGATGGGCTGAAGAAGATCCCATGCAGTGGTGGAATGCAACTGAAAAAGTTTTATTTAAACTTTCAGAATTTGCACATGAAAAAAATGAAGAAATAAAGGCAATTGCAACAAGCGGGCAGATGCATAGTCTTGTTTTAGTAGATAGTAAAGGAAATGTTTTGACAAATTCTATTCTCTGGTGCGATCAGAGGACATATAAAGAATGCAATGAAATAACTTTAAAACTTGGTGGGAAAAAAGAAGTTATTTCAGTTTTTGGAAATTCAATTTTACCAGGATTTACTGCTCCTAAAATACTCTGGATTAAGAGGAATTTTCCAGATATATTACAAAAAACGTATAAATTCATGCTTCCAAAAGATTTTATAAATTTTAAGCTAACTGGGCAAATCTTCACGGAGCCTTCAGATGCGTCTGGAACTGCATTGTATGATATAAAAAAAGGTTTTTGGGCAATAGATAAGGTTAAAGAGTTAGGATTTAATCCTGGAATTTTTCCTGAAATTATACCGTCAAATGGATTAGTTGGGAGATTAAAAGACGACATAGCAAATAAGTTAGGATTATCACCGGATGTAAAAGTTATCAGCGGGGGTGCTGACAATGCCTGCGCAGCCCTTGGTATTGGTGTCGTATCGGAAGGGCAAGCAATGGTGAGCCTTGGAACATCCGGTACCGTTTTTGCACCTGTTCAGGGCGGGGAACCTGACGCAGATGGTAAACTCCATTTTTTTGAACATGTTGTTTCTGGAGAAAAATATTATATGGGAGTTATGCTTTCAGCAACTCATACATTAAATTGGTTCAATGAAATTACGAGTGAAAAGGATTTAATAAAGATCAATGAATGCATTGAAAATATTCCAATAGGTGCCAATGGTGTAGTAGTTTTACCTTATCTTAATGGAGAGAGAACCCCACACAATGATCCATATGCACGTGCAGTATTTTTTGGGATGAGTTCATCACATAACAAATGGGATATATATCGAGCTATATTTGAAGGTGTTGCTTATGGTATAAAAGATTCTTTTAATTTGATAGAAAAATTTGGCATTGAAATAAATGACGTTAGAATAACCGGTGGAGGTTCCAAGAGTAAGATATGGCGCCAAATTCTAGCTAATGTAATAGGTGTTAATGTGAAAACTATGATGACAAACGAAGGGGCTGCTTATGGAGCAGCCATGCTTGCTTATTCTGGACTTAATAATATTCTAGTTGAACAGATAGCCGAAAAGTGGATTAAAACAAATGAAATTATGAATGTCAATAATTTACATGCTATGGTGTATAATAAATATTGGAAGATTTATCAAAAGTTATATAAAAAAAATAGAGAATTATTTATAGAAATAAATAAAATTATGGAGGAAGAGAATTGAAAAAATACGATAATTTAAATGTTAAGATATTTAACAAAAAAAATATTATGAAAATAATCCACAAATATAATTCAATTTCAAGAAATGAAATTGCCAAACTCACTGGTTTAAAGCAAAGTAGTGTTACTCGTCTAACGAAAGAATTGATAGACGAGGGATATATTTATGAAAGTGGCTTATTACCAAGTAAAAGTCCAGGAAGAAAAAGAATTTCCTTAAGTATAAACAAAAATTATATAAAATCAATGCTTGTTGATATGGGTGTAAGTGAGACTTATATTGGTATTGGATATTACAATGGGCAGGTTGAAATGCTGTATTCTTTTTTAACACCACAAACTCCCAAGAAATTTTTTGCTGAAATTCAAAAGTATTATAAAAAAATAAATGAAAATACAGATATTTCAATGCTTGTTTTTTCAATTCCTGGAATAGTAGATGTTAATAATAACTTGTTAATAAATGTTCCAAATCTTGGTTGGCATAATATTTATATAAATGAATTTTTGAATGTTGATATTCCAGTTCTTGCCGATAATGAAGCTAATTTGTCGATTCTAGCAGAAAAATATCATTCTAAAATATTAAAACTATTCGAAAATATTGTCTTTGTTATAGTTAGAGAAGGAGTAGGAACCGGGATAATGTTGAATGGAGAGCTATACCGGGGAAAGTATTTCTCCGCAGGTGAATTTGGTCATATGACCATTGATTTAAATTCTAAAGAAATGTGTCATTGTGGGAAAACAGGATGTTGGGAAATGTTTGCTTCAATTCGCTACGCTTTGAAAAAATTTAAAGATGAATTGAAAGGTGATCCTATTACACAATTTAAAAAAATGAAAGAATTACCTGGAGCAAGAAAGGTATTAACTGAAATGGCACATAATTTAGGCAAGGGTTTAGTTAATATTGTTAATTCACTGAATCCAGAAGTAATTGTATTAGGTGGAGAAATCGTTGATATGCCAGCCTTTTTCTATGAGGAAATAATAAAAATTGTGAGAAAGGAGTCATTAAAACCAGCTGGTGAAAAAGTTATAGTAGTACCCTCCATATTTAAAAAAATAAGTTCTAATATTCTTGGTGCTGCTATATACGCTATAAATTATGTAATAGAGAATATAAAATAAATAAAAAATGCATCGGATATCGTATTTTTAGTTGTTAGATAGAAAATCATATTAGTTACATGTATAATAGGGAAAAGCTATGTAAAGTTACTTTTTCCAGATAATAAAGAAGCAGTATTAATGGAAATTAATAATTCAAATTATTTTATGGATGTTTATATAATAAGCGCATGTATTAAACTCTTTTTTACTTTTATATATGGTTTCAGTGCCGTTATACATCTCTTTAAAATCAGGGCCAAATTCAAAGGGCCCTTTTATTTTAGGAATTTTAACTATTTGTAATTATCTTCAATATATCTTTGAATTTAATATTTCATTTGCTCTTTCATAGATATTTACATTTTAACCATATACAATTTTTTAAAAATGTAAATACTTATATTTCTTTTGATTGACTTATCTTTTAAAGCATTGTTCAATTGATAAGCGTGTGATATGTTTAATTATTACAATGCAGCATGTTGAAAATTAATATTTCTACAACCTAACTATTACTACTTTTGTTTTTATTTTTGATTTGTTTACTTTGTTAATAACTATTTTATCAAAGAAGTGTTATTTATTTCAGTTTTTTTACTTTTAACTTAGTTACAACCTAAAAAACTTCAAAAGTGTAGTGCATATATGAGAATATAGTTGGTGCTCCAATTGTTTTAATCAGAAATTTTTTTCTAAAAAGTACTGAATTACACTTCTTTTAAAAAATGCATTTAAGGTTTTACTTGTTTTTCAGCTTTTAGTTGAGCTTTACGTGCAAGCACTTTATCTGGAGATTCTATAAAATATAAAATATTTTTTGCTCAAGTTATGGTTAATACTGTTTATGATAAAAAACTTCCTCTTTTAGGTGATATAATTTATTCAAGGAGGAAATAGTAATGGATTTTGAAGAGTTAATTAACTATTCAAAAGGCAAAAAAATATTACATACTACACATACAAAATCAGATTGTGATGGTATTGCATCAATATATTGGGGTTTAAATGTTTTTGGTGGTGATTATTTTATTCAAGAATTTGAACTTAGAACTGCAAGTGGTCTAATTAAAACTTTAAATCTAGAAACAAGTGGAAAAATTAATTTTGAAGAATATGATATATTTTTTATATACGATACAGAAAAAAGTGAAAATGTAGATTTTTTACCTTTAGATAATATTCCATATGTAATATTTGACCATCACCCGGGAAGAGATAGTAAGTTTTTAGATAACGCAATTTACAAATTTAATAGACCATCAAGTGCAAATGTTATAAACCTATACGATATTTCGATTGAAAATAATATAAATCTTTCAGAGAAAATATTATTTTCATTTGCAGTAGCACTGTATACTGACACAGCTATGTTTAGAACAGCAAGAAGCACTGAATTTATGTATTTTTCAAAATTTTTAAATGGTAGAAAGTTTGAAGAAATACTTGAGACTATTTATTTTGAAAAAATAAATAGAAAAGAGTTTATTACTCAAATTTCAAAAACACAATTTTATAAAATAAACTCTTTATCTGTTGGAGTTTGCGAACTTAAAACACAAGATGAATTTTACGCTTTTATTGATTCACTTTTTGATGTTCTATCTTTAGATGTATTTATTGGTATTCTACCTGAGGGAATAAAAGTACATGTTAAGAAAAAACATGTACAAAAAATATATCATAGGATATTTGTGCAACTTCAAAAAAGGCTTAAAATAAAAAGAGACCATGGAGTTTGGTTAAATTTTTATGATTACAATCTCATTCTTGAAGCTTTAAAAGAATATAAAGAATAAAGGAGGAAATAACTTGAAAGTAGACTTTCACGTTCATACAACTGCATCTGATGGTACATATACACCTGAAGAAATTATTTTACTTTCCAAAAAAGAAAATATAGAAGTAATTTCAATTACCGATCATGACACAATTGATGGAATTAAAAACCTTAAAGTTGAAGAAGTAAAATTTATACCTGGTCTTGAGATAAGCGCAGAATATCCAAGCACTCTTCATATTCTTGGATATGGTTTTAATATAAATGATGAAAAATTAAATAAAACACTTGATTTACTTAAAAAATATAGACTTGAGAGAAATAAAATGATTCTTGAAAAAATTCAAAGATATGGGTTTAATATAACAATGGATGAGTTAATAAAAGAAGCAAATGGGAAGCATATTGGAAGGCCTCATTTTGCATCTCTTCTAGTTAAAAAAGGATACGTTGAAAATTTAAATATAGCATTTGAAAAATATTTAAAAAAGGGAGCTCTTTTCTATGAGGATAAAAAAAGACTTGAGATGGATAAGGCTATTGAATTAATTTCAAATGCAGGTGGAATAGCAGTACTTGCTCATCCATATCAAACAAAATTAGAAGGAAAAGAGCTTGAAAACCTGGTAAAAAAATTAGTAGGTTTTGGTCTTAAAGGAATTGAGGTGTATTATTCAAAACATACTCCTCAAATGGTTGAAGAATATGAAAAACTTGCTGAAAAATATGGTCTTGTAAAGACAACTGGTTCGGATTTTCATGGAAAAAACACGCCTGATATAAAGCTTGGAATAGAAATTGAAAAAGAAAAAATTAAAATGTTTTTAGAAGTTTTAGATTAAAGCACTTACTGTAAATAGATAGATACAAAAAGTTTAGCAAATTATATCTCGAAAAAACCTTTAAAGATGATGTAAAAAAATTAAAAACTTAAAAACTGTTAAAAAAATTTGAACTTTCAAATTATTACAAAAGGCTGAATATATATTAAATCAAATGTAAAATTTAGTTTGTTTAAAGAAATAAAATTGAGGGATTTTTTATCAAATAATCTTTTATTTTCAATACATTTTAAATACTGCAATTTTTACGCTTGTTTTAAGTAAAAAATATATATTTATAAATTAAAGAATTGACGATGATATCTTTGTAGAGTATAATATTATTGCAAGTTACAAATATGTATCGTATTTATGAAATATTAAGAACGAAATTATTTTAAAAAAGTTGTGGTAATTTCATAGAGCTTTGAAGAAATTGAAATTTTTAAAGAAGAAAATAGGAGGATAAATGTTTATATTATTCGAGAGTTTTCTCATTTTTCTTTTTAATGTTTTAATTTACAAGTCAATAATGGATTCTTTATTTTTAAGCTTTTTTATCATATTAACTCTTTATAGCATGAGAGTGTACGATGAAGTAAATTGGGATATTCAAAAACAATTTTCTAGAACCTTTGCATCTTCTCTTTTAATATTGTTTGTTGCCTTATTATTAAAACCTATATTTAATTGGAATATAGAATGGCAACAGGTATTTTCAAATATTGTATTTTCCTTTTTTATACTTCTTCCTATTAGAAATATTGTATTTAAGATGAAAAGAAATAAACCAAGAAAATACTTTTTTGTTGGAAATGAAGGAGAATTAAATGGAATTGTTGAAAATTTAAAAGAAAAATATCCAAGGTTTGAAATCTTATTTTTAAATCCAAAAGAGTCAAATGAAATTCAGAAAATAGCAACTTCAAGTAAAAGAAAGAATTTACTTGTAATCTCCGAAAAATATCTAACATCCTTAAATGGTTATCTTGGAAAAGATAACTTCCTTCCTGAATTTATTGAAAAAGAATTAAAAAAAGTTCCACTTAAAATGATAGAATTATATCCAAGTTATTATATAAGATACTTTGAAAGAGTACAAGAATCATTTCTTGAGAGGATAGTGGATATAACTGTATCAATAGTTGCGCTTATAGTATTTTCTCCAATCATGCTTATTATTGCACTTTCTATATATTTAGAAGATGGAAGACCTATAATATTTAAGCAAAAAAGAGTAGGAAAAGATGGAAGATTATTTACAATGTATAAATTTAGAAGTATGAAACAGGTGGAAAGAGATAAACCATTATTTGCTGATCAAGAGCAGGATAGAATAACTAAAGTTGGAAGAATAATTAGAAAGCTAAGGTTTGATGAACTTCCACAGTTTTATAACGTTTTGAAAGGTGATATGAGTGTTGTAGGGCCAAGACCCGAACAGAAAAAGTTTGTTGAAGACTTTGAAAAAAATATTTCTGGATATAAATACAGACATCTTACTAAACCAGGAATTACTGGATGGGCACAGATTATGTTTAAATATACTTCAAATATTAATGAAACAGCAAAAAAGCTTGAATATGATCTTTGGTATGTGAAAAATAAAAGTATGCTTGTTGATTTAAAAATAATGGCACAAACATTAGAAGCTATATTGTTCAAAAGAGGGGCTATGTAGGGAAGAAAATAAAAATGTAGAATTTTGAGGGGGCATTTTTTGCAAAAAACAATTTGCCTTTCATTCGACATTGAAGATTGGTTTCAGGTTGAAAACTTAAGAGAAAAATTTTCTCCTGAAATTTGGTATAAATGCGAATCAAGAGTTGTAAAAAATACAATAAAAATTCTGGATTTACTTGATAAATACAATGTAAAAGCAACGTTTTTTGTTCTTGGATGGATTGCTGAAAGATTTCCAGATTTGATGAAAGAAATTCATTCAAGAGGTCATGAAATAGCTTCTCATGGATATGGGCATATAATAAATTATCAGTTAACTAGAGAAGAAGTTTTTGAAGATATTAAAAAAAGCAAAGAAATTCTTGAAAATATAATTAATCAAAAGATAATTGGTTATAGAGCTCCAAATTTTTCTATTACTAAGGATGTTATAGATGCATTAGAAAAGCTTGGTTTCAAATATGATTCAAGCTATCATCCATTCTCAAAAAATAAGAGATATGGAAAAATTTCGATAGAAAAGAAAGGATTTTTCTATATTCGTGAGAATTTGCTAGAGATCCCAATGTCTGTTTGGAAAAGTAAGAGTTTTGAATTATCAATAGTTGGTGGAGGATATTTCCGGTTATATCCTTTTTCTTTATTCAAGAAATTAGCATTATCATATCTAGAAAAAAAGATTATTTGATTATGTATTTTCATCCGTGGGAATTTGATCCTGAACAACCAAAAATTAAAGATATTAAGTTCTCATATAGATTTAGGCATTACGTTGGATTAAAGAAAACGTATAGTAAATTGAGTAATTTCCTTGAAATATCAATTAAAAACAGATTTGGATTTAAAAGGTTAGGTGATTTAATTAAAGATGGAAGAATTTATTGAAAAATTATCAATAGATTTTCATAATCATAGTAAATATTCATATGATGGGGAATTGTCATTAGAGGATTTTTTGAATAATGATAAAATAGATGTTTTTGCTATTACTGATCATAATAATTTTAAATTTCATGAAATATATTCGAATGGGGAAGTATTGTATAAAATAAAAAATAAATATTTTATCACTGGTGAAGAAATAATGACATCAGATGCTGGAGAAGTAATAGGACTTTTTATTAAGCAAAAGATTGAACCTTTTATGACTTTTGAAGAGACTATAAAAGAGATAAAAAGACAAGATGGAATAGTATATTTGCCACATCCTTATGATTTTTATAGAAAAGGCAAGCCAAAATTAAAAATTGTTTTAAAATATATTGATGAAATAGATATGATCGAAGTTTTCAATGCTAAATACTTTACTGAACTTGAAGTAAGGATGTCTTTTAAGTTGGCAAAAAAAATATAAAAAGATAAAAGGTTATGGAAGTGATGCTCATAAAAGAAAGGATTTGGCAAAAGGTTATCTTGTATTAAAATATAATAATTCTATTATTGACTATGAAAAAATCTTAGAATTGTTGTCAGATGAATCTTTTGTAATCGAAACTGTTCAAATTAAACGAAATTTTTTGAAAACTTTATTAAACAAGTTGAGGTGAGGAAAATTTACAATATTTTGATTGTTGAAGCAGAATATAGAAAAGTTTTGCCAGTAGTAAGGTATCTTGGAAAAAAAGGATATAATGTTTATACAATTAGTTTAAATAGATTTTCTATTGGTGGTTCTAGTAAATATGTAAAGGAAAACTATTTTTTGAAAGAATTGAGTATAAATGAAGTATTAGAGATAATTAGTAAGCATAATGTTGATATTGTAATACCGAGTAATGAAAAAAGTGTGGAATTTTTTGCAAAAAATATTGAAAAGTTTAATATACCTATTGTGGTTCCAGATGTGAAAAGTTATGAAATATGTCTAGACAAATCTAAAACTTTACAATTTGCTGACCGCTTAGGTGTTAGAGTTCCAAAGACATTTGTTTTTAAAAATTTTGATGAATTTAAAAAAAATATAGATAAAATTAATATATTTCCAGTTGTCTTAAAACCAAAAAAGAGCTCAGGATCTAGAGGGATTATTTATGTTAATAGTAGAAATGAACTATTAGAAGTTTTAAATGAAGAATATGTAAAGAAGTACGAATTTCCTTTGATTCAGGAATATATACCTTTAGGTGGTAGGGCTATAGGTGCTTCGTTTTTATATTACAAAGGTGAGGAAGTGCTGGGTTTTTGTCATCAAAGAATACGAGAGTATCCACCAGATGGGGGGCCAAGTACTTTGGCAGTTTCTGTTTATAACGAAGAAGCTTTAAGTATAGGAAGAAAATTATTAGACAATTTAAATTGGAATGGACTTGCTATGGTAGAGTTTAAAGAAAATCCTAGAAATTCTGAATTAGTATTAATGGAAATAAACCCTAGATGTGGGGAACAATTGGGCTTGCAATTTTTTCTGGTGCAGATTTCATTGATGCTATCATAAAAGTATTTTTAGAAAATGTTAAACCTAAAAATATAGATAAGTTTTATAAAACCGGTTATTATTTTAGGTGGTTCTTCCCGGGTGACATAATGAGTATATTAAAAAACAAGAAATTAAATTTATTCATGAAAATAAAAGAATTATTATTAACTACAAAAAAACCTGTAAGTTATCAAATAATGAATTCAAATGATTTTCGACCAATTTTTACAACTTTTATGTTTTCAATGTTTAGAAAAAAAAATTAAAGAATTATCTTACTTTATATTAGAAAATACTAATGTTTACATTCAAAAAATTAAACTTTTATAAAACACATCAATGTTAATTTTGTAGATATATGAAATCCTAATAATAAGGTAAAGGAAGTTGTTAAAATAAAAAAAGAATACTTTACATAATAACAAAAGGTGATTGGGCTGGTGTGCAAAAAGTTGTATACGAAATTGTTAAAAATATAGAAGAATCCTATAGTAATGAATTTGAGGTCGAAGTAGCAGTTGGGATTAATGGTCCTTTAGTTGATGAATTAAGAAAATAGGTGTTCAAGTTCATATTCTAAAGCATCTAAAACTGGAAATCTCCCCTTTAAAAGATTTAAAAAGTATTGTTGAATTAAAACGATTAATTAAGAACAAAAAATATGATGTTGTTCATTTGCATAGTGTCAAAGCATCTTTCATTGATAGAATTTCAGCAAAGTTAGCTTGTGTAAAAAGTTATATTTACTGTTCACGGATGGTGGTATATTGAAAGATTTAAAGATCTTAAAAAAACTATTATCTTGACAATAGAAAGAATGTTTACAAGGTTTTGCACTTATATAGTACTCATAAACAAACATGATTGTGAAGAATGAAAGTGTGTTTATTGATTTAAAAGTAATGGTACAAATATTAGAAGCTATGTTGTTTAAGAGAGGCTATGTAATTTAAGAATTGATAGATTATTTTCTAATTCAAGATAGTTACTTAGATGAAAATTAAATTAAAATTTGGTACCCAATTGTTGTTTTAGATTAACTATTCAACTCAAGAAAAAGGAGTCTGTAAAATGAAAAAAGTGGATGTTTCGATTATATCATTAACATGGAATAGCGAAAGGTATTTAGAATCTTTTTTGGCATCTTTATTTGCTGATTTAGAAAATAGTGGTTTAAAATATGAAATATTAATAATAGATAATGGTTCCAAAGATAAAACAAAGGATATTCTCAAAAGTTTTTCTAACAAATATCCTTCTAAGTTAGTCGTTATACCCTTGGGAAAGAATATGGGGACTACTTTTACAAGGAATATTGGAATTAGAATGTCTACAGGTGAATATATAGCAATATTAGATTCTGATACAATCATTTCAAAAAATTTCTTCAAAAATATTTTAAACGCTTTTGAAAAAATACCTTCTAAGAATATAGGGATTATTCATCCAAAGTTAGTATTTCCTGATGGAACTTTCCAAGAATCTGCAAGACGTTTTCCAACTTTATCAACTAAGATTTTAAGACTACTTGACATTGAAAAATTAAGAACTAAAAACGAATCTATACCTGAAGTTTTAAATAATGAAATAATTCCTGTTGATTATGCGATTTCTGCTGCCTGGTTTTTAAAAAAAGAAATTTTTGAAAAAGTTGGCTTATTAGATGAAGCAATCTTTTATGCACCTGAAGATGCAGAGTTTTGTGCCAGATTGTGGGATAATGGGTATGAAGTTTGGTATTATCCTAAAGTTGAGATCATTCATGATGCTCAAAGATTAACTAAGAAAAAACCATTTTCCAAATTAGGACTTTCTCATTTGAATGGTTTAATTAGATTTTGGAGAAAATATAAAATTAATTTGCTAAGAGAAAAAGTAAATTTTATTAGAAAATCATATTTAGAAAATTGAAATAAATTTGGATTTATCCAAAGAAGTGGATAACTAGGAACAAATATAAAGAAACATTATGAGTGAAAAGGAAGTTAATTTGCAATATAGTAGTATTTGCCAAAAAATTTTGCTCTGTATAACACAGGTGACATTTCCGCAATTAAGGTAAATATGACAACTGCCAAAACCTATTTACGGATAGATTAAAGAATATGACCCTAAGTTTTTTAAGAGAAGAAAAGCGTGATAATCTATATCTTTTAGAATAATGAAAAAAGGTTTTTAAGCGCAAATATTTTACTAACATTATTAAAAATAAAGATTATAAAGTAATATTTTTTAAAGAACCTGAGGAAGCTTTCAACAGAAGAAAAGATGGCTATAATTCTGGAAGGTCTTCGTCGAGAAAAGAGTGTATCTCAAATCTGTAGAGAACATGGAATTTCTCAAGCTCAGTATTACAAATGGAGAGACAAGTTTCTTGAAGGTGCAAAAGAAGGATTGGAAAATGGAAAGAAATCCAGAGTTCAACAACTTGAAGAAAAAATTGAAGAACTTGAAAAGGTAATTGGTAAACAAACCATAGTCATTGAGACATTAAAAAAAACTGTAATACATCCAGGAAACGGGAAATAGTATTATTGCTTGTTAATAAAGGATTTAGTATATCAGAAGCGTTGAAATATTTGAAAATCAGTCGAAGTACATATTACTACAAACCTAGAAAATACACTAGAAGGACAAAAGATGAAAAAATACTCAAGGAAATAGAAGAACTAAAAAGAAAGCATCCATACTGGGGATATCGTCGAATCTGTGCTATGTTAAAGAAAAAAGGCAGTAATATTATTAATCACAAAAGGGTATATCGAATAATGAAAGAAAATGGATTACTCATTAAAGTTAAACACAAAAAAGCTTGTAGAACCATTCAAAAGAAAATAAAGCCAAATAGACATAGAGAGGTACTTGGAATAGATATGACAAAGATATTCACAAGAGATGCAGGTTGGGTATATTATGTAGCAGTAATAGATTGGTATACAAGAGAAATACTTGGATCGGAAATAAGTCTAAGGTGTAGAACAGAAGAATGGTTAAAAGCTTTGAACAAAGCTTTAAATAATGGATATCCTAAAGGAGTACGAGGAAAAGAAGTAAAACTGGTAAGTGATAATGGAAGTCAACCGACAAGCAGGAAGTTTTTGGAAGAATGTAATGTGTTGGGGATAAAGCAGATATTCACAAGCTACAACAATCCAAAAGGAAATGCAAATACAGAAAGATATTTTAGAACATACAAAGAAGAAGTTGCATGGGTAATGGATAATCCAGGATATGAAGAGCTAATTGAAAAAACGAAGATGTTTGAGAGATTTTACAAGGAAGAATATCCACACAGTGCGCTAGGATACAAGAGTCCAAAAGAGGTATTTGAAGAAACCTTGAGCTTACACAAAATTGCTTGAGTTTTTGTCCAGTTTTTTGGGGAGCATTACAGGACACAACTACCCAAGAAAAATGTAAAAGAAACAAAAAGAATAATTTTTCACAGTGTTCTAGGTATATAACATATAGGTATATAACATATAAGTAAAGAATTCAATAAAAAGAAGATGAAGCATTGAAAAAAGATTTAAGAAATATGAATGTACAAAATAATTTCGTCACTTTTTATGTCTACCTATTTGGGGTAAATACAATTAGAAATTTAGAAATATGCTTAATAATTAGTTTTATTTTTAGCTAAGCTTATATTGAATTCCAATTCCTTATAAGGGAAATGAGATAATTATAAATTAAAGAAAGGGGTAAAAAATTGAAAAGATTTTCATTTGTTAAACCTAATGATGCATTAACAACAAAGTTGTTTTTTGATCCAGTTGCAATTCCAGTATCCTTGTTATTGGCAAAATTAAAAATTCATCCAAATATAATAACTATTTTTTCCTTGTTTTTTTCTTTATGTGGTTTTTTTGACTTTATTTATTATAAGAATAATACTATTACATTTATTTTATCATCTGCATGTTTTTATTTTTCATTTTTAATGGATTGTATTGATGGTAAGGTTGCAAGAATTAACAATAAAACTTCTAAAACTGGGGAAATATTAGATAAAATATTCGACTCTTTAAGAAAGCCAATTTACTTTTTAGGTTATTTAATAATATTTCATAATACTCGATATTTTCTTTGGGGTTTAGTAATATTCTTTTTTCATTATTTTATTCACTATTTTTTCCATCACATATTAAATCTCAAAATTGATAAAGAAGATTTTTATTCTAATACCAAAAATTTAAGTTTTTTTAACTCTTTTGATGAACAATTTTTTTTGTTTATCGTAGCACCCTTAATTTCAAGAAATGAAAACATAATTTTAATATGGATTGTTATCGAGTTTTTATATTTTTTAAGAGAACTTTACCACTACACGGAGGAGTGAGTGATAAATTGGAAATATTTAATGAAACAATAGGAATTTGCATACTAAACTATCATGCTAGTAATCACGTAAAAGAATTGCTAAAAAGCTTAGAAAAATTAAAAAATTATAAAACTAAAGTAGTTATTGTAGATAATTCTAATGATCAAATTGAATTTGAAAAATTATCATCTATCATTAGCAAATATGAAAATGTTAAATTAATAAAATCTCCAAAAAATTTAGGTTATTATAAAGGAAACTTAATTGGTTTGAAATATTTAAACAATTTAGGCATTAAGTATTCTTTTATAGTAAATCCTGACATAAGAGTCAAGGATTGGGATTTAATAATTTATAACTTATTAAACAAATTTATAAAAATATCTAAAGAATATGAGTTGTTCTCAATAGGACCATATGTCAATAATGCGGCTGATCCCTCAAGTCCATTGTTGCGAATAAATTCATTGATGGAGATAATATACAATGTTCTTTATCCGATTAGTTATTTAATTGTTAGATTAATTATGAAAAAAAAGTCAAAAAAAGAAGGCTTTGTCTTTGCGGTTGAAGGTAGTTTTTTTTTATGTGACATAAAAAAGTATATTTCAATCGAACAACTTTTTGAAAATGTTTTTCTATATCGCGAAGAAAAATTTTTTGGTGAAATTTCTAAAAGAAATAACTGGAAAAACTATTATTATCCTAAAGTTTCTGTTCAACATCTACATAAACCAAGAAATTTGAAAGATTTAAAAAATAATAGTTTTTATAAAAAATCAACTAAAGAGTTTTATAAAAAATTTTATCCTGATAGAAAGCTTTTAATAAGTATTATTTTATATACATATGAATATAGAATTTTCATAAAAAAAATGATAATAAAAATCTTAGCTTTTTTTAGGAAGTGAAACTATGTTAAAAATTAACAAAATTCTATTATTCTTAGGAGTTTTTTTTGTCTTTTTAGAATCCACCAAATTTATTCCAGGATCTTTTAATGTTAAACCATTATCCGACATTTTTTTTGTATTACTTTTTTTAAAATTAATTGTTGAAAAAAATACTTTAAAATTCGATAAATACTTCTTTACTTTTATTTTTTTAACTTTTATTTATTCCTTTGCAATATTAAACCGTTTTTCTATTGAACGACTATTTTCATATATAGTCGGATTTGTTATTTATTCAACTTTAAGAAATATAAACAAAGTAGAATTAGTAAAAAAAGCAATATACTGGTCTATTTATATAAATATTATAGTAGGATTCTTTCAGCTTTTATATATACTCACTAAAAATTCTTTTTTCAGACTTGGATTTATAATAAAAGAAATTATATCAAGTGGTGCCCCTGGAGGTTTTCGAATTATACTATTAGATTTTGAGCCATCATGGGCCGGAAGATATTTAGTTTTTTCTCTTATTTTTGTAATCTTTGATACTAAAAAATTTAAACATAAAAATTTACTGATAATATTCTTATCACTTTTACTTTTTTTTACTCTTTCACTATCTGCTTTCCTAATATTGCTAATTTCTATCATAATTTATACACTTTTTTATAGACGCAAATTAAAATATTACAAAAAATATATAAATTATCTCATTATTTTTTTAATTATTTTATTAGCAATATATATTCCGCTTCAAACAAATCCTTATATAAATTGGATGGTAAATAGGATTTATAATTTATTTTACTATGGCATAAATCCCAAATACGATGGATCTGTATTTACGAGATTTTCTGTTCCTTATACTGGTTTATATCTTTTTTCAAAGAATCCTATTTTTGGAATTGGAATTGGTCAATTCCCTATCAAATTTCACAAATATTACACATCTTTATTCGGATTTAATGTATCTGGAGAAATGAAATATGTTATAAGGTTTGATTTACCTTACGATCCTAAAAGTTTTTTTATAACTATTTTATCAGAAGGTGGATTAATTACATTCTCATTTTACTTAATATTTTTATATAAATTATATATCAAAACCAGAAAAAGTAATGAACTATCAAAAGCAATGTTTTCTTATTCAATTTCAATATCTTTCTTCGGTTATTCTGCATTTTTGCCAATTTTGTGGATTGCATTGTATCTTGCATCTACTAATTCAGATTCTTAAAGAAATATTATCTAAAAACTAAATAAAATCATGCGACATTTGATATAATATTATTAGGAAAATAATGTAAAACTATTTTAATATTGAAAACGATAATTATCAGTTGAGTCTAGAAAAATAAACAATATTTTATACAAAAGGTGGGGGTTATTTTATGAAAAAGCAAAAGCGGGTAATAACTTACGGAACTTTTGATTTATTTCATGAAGGACATTACAATATATTAAAAAGAGCAAAAGAATTAGGTGACTATCTCATTGTTGGTGTCACTTCTGAAGAATACGATAGAAATAGAGGTAAATTGAATGTTGTCCAATCTTTGACAGAACGTATAGAAAACGTTAGAAAAACAGGATTAGCAAATGAAATAATAGTTGAAGAATATGAAGGTCAGAAGATTGATGATATCAAAAAATATAAAGTAGATGTATTTGTGATAGGTTCTGACTGGAAAGGAAAATTTGATTATCTAAAAGAATATTGTGAAGTAGTTTACTTAGATAGGACAAAAGGAATTTCGAGTACAAAATTGAGGAATAGTAAGTATGGAATAATAAAAACAGGAATAATCGGTAGCGGAAGAATGGCAAATAGGTTTATACCTGAAGCAAAATATGTCAGTGGAATAAGTATCGAAGGCGTATATGGTAGAAACGAAAAAAAATTAAAGGATTTTATGAATAAACATGAATTATTATTTTATTCATTGGACTTTAATGAATTTTTAGAAAAAGTTGATGCTGTATATATTGCAACACCTCACCATACACATTACGAATTTGCAAAAAAAGCTCTTTTAAATGGCAAACATGTTTTATGCGAAAAACCTTTAACTTTAAATAAAGTTCAAGCAAATGAATTATTTGAAATTGCACAAAGAAATAATTTAGTATTGATTGAAGGTATAAAAACAGCTTATTGCCCAGGATTTATCAAACTTATTAACATTTTAAAAACAAATATTATAGGTAATATAGTATCCTTAACAGCTACTTTTACTAAACTCGTAAAAGGAAATGTTAGAGAACTTGATCCAACACAATATGGAGGATCTATCACTGAACTTTCATCATATGTTATTTTGCCTGCTATCAAAATTTTCGGACCAAATTATGACGATGTATTCTTCTATTCAGTATTTGAAAATAGTAAAAATATTGATATTTATTCATCTATTGTAATTACCTATAAAGATAAAGGTTTTTTAACTGGAATTGTTGGTTTAGGAGCAAAGTCTGAAGGAAGTTTGGTAGTTTCTGGAACAAATGGATATATATATGTTCCATCACCATGGTGGAAAACAGAATATTTTGAAATAAGAAACGATAACGCTCAAACAATTAAAAGATTCGTTTTTCCTTTTGAAGGAGATGGTTTAAGGTATGAAATCGCAGAATTCGTTAGGTTAATTAGAACCAAAGAATTAGAAAGCCATTATTTAACAAGAAATGAATCTTTATCTATTATAAATATAATAGAAAAATTCCTTAATAGGCAAAATGTCCATGAATTAACAAATATGAATTTTAAACTATAAATAACATTTTTTAGTCATTCTTACATTGCTAAATAATTTTGAATAAGCGAAAATTTTTTATGTGTTTTTTCATTAGAAAGAAAGGAGAGTGTTATGTTAGTAAGTATTGTATGCGTGTATAATAATGAAAAAATATTAAAAAATTATTTATTGGAAGGTCTTAAAAAACAAAATTTCGAATATGAACTAATACTAATAAATAACGTTCAAAATAAATTTTCATCTGCAGCAAAGGCTTTAAATCATGGAGCTTCTAAGGCAAAAGGAAAATACATAGTTTTTGCTCATCAAGACATCAAATTCAAACATGAAAACGTTTTAGCAAACATATACAATTGCATTAAAAATCATCCAGAGGGCATATTTGGAATAGCTGGAAGAGATGATTCAAACATAACTCTGTCTAATATAGAACACGGAATACCACCACAAAGAATTAATGATATACAAATAAAAGGATTAATACCTGTTCAAACTTTGGATGAATGTTTGTTTATAGTTCCCAAAAAAATTTTTGAACAACAAAAATTTGATGAGAAAACTATAGATAACTGGCATTTATATGCTGTTGATTACTGCCTTGAAGCTCAAGAAAAGGGAATAAAATCTTATGTTATTGGAATAAATGGCATAATTCACAGATCTTCAGGATATTCTATGAACAATAATTATTATAAAACCTTGAGAAAAGTTGCTAAAAAGCACAAAAACATTCCTATCATATATACTACGATGGGAAAATGGCCAACAAACAAGATTTTATTAGAAATTTTCATATTACTAAAGAAAGCCAAGAAAATTCTAAACAAAACAATATTAAAATAAAAATCAAAAGGAGAGTTTTCATGTGTTTTCAATTATAACAGCAAATTGGAACGGAGAAAAACTATTAAAAATATTTTTAAAAAGCTTAATTAACCAAACTTATAAAGATTTTAAACTTTACTTAGTTGATAATGGTTCAACAGATAATTCTATAGAAATAATCAAAAAATATCAAAATAAACTTAATATTGAAGTAATAAAACTTGAAAAAAATTTTGGGTTTGCTAAAGCAAACAATATAGGAATTAACAGAGCAATGTCAGATAAAAATGAGTATATTATTACTCTTAACAACGATATAGAATTAGATAAAAATTGTCTTGCTAAATTAAAGGAAAATATAAATACGTTAAAAAATGAATATGACGTTTTTCAAATATTGTTATTAAATTACTATGAAAGAAATAAAATTGACGCAGCAGGAATTAGTTTTAACAAGTATTATTTACCAAGACAAGTTGGTTATAATAAACCAATTGATTTTATTATTCAATACAATAACAAAATTGAAGGAGTCTGTGCAGGGGCTGCTGTATACTCAAAAAAATGCTTAAATGCAGTTAAATTTAACAATGAATATTTTGATTCAAAATTTTTTGCTTATTATGAAGATGTGGATTTATCACTTAGATTAATAAAGGCCGGTTTTAAATCGTATTTAATTAAAGATGCTATAGGATATCATATACATTCAGCAACTGGTGGCAAAAATACATATTTTAAATCATATTTTCTTTCTAGAAATTTGCATTTATATTTGAAAAAAAATCTAGATAGTAATTTATACAAAAAAACAAAAATATATATAATCTTATTTTGCTAAAAACAATGTTTAAACAATTATTGAAAGGTAATTTTAAAGGTTTTTACGGTACTTTAAAAGGATATATCGATTATAGAAAATTATAGTACCTAATCAAATATATAGAGAAAAATAAAGAAAGTTAAAAATTATTGAAACGTATTGAATGATTTTTAATTAAACTGTTTATCTCTTATTATTAACTCAAAAACTAAAAAGTCATTTCTAATACAAAAATCAAATTCTTAAATACCCTAAATAACATTTAAAATTTTTTAAACCAAAAAACAAAAGATTTCCGGTAAAGAGTCAAGGGGATAAGAAAAGAGAAAAAGAAAGATAATTAGTCATAAATGAGATTAAGTTTGATTTCAGTTGATTTAAATGTTTAAAAATACAAAGAAAGTTTTCAAAAAAGATATAAATACAAATTATTTCATAGGCACATAAGGTACATTGTTTTTGAGTAAATAAAACACAAGATTAACAAGTTTTCTTGCTAATAAAATAAGAGCTCTCATATGATTATGTTTGTATGATTCTTTGTATTTTTTTCGATAATATTCTTTGAAAATTGGATTGTATATTCTTAGAGAATTAGCAGCTAATACAAGATAAGTTCTAAGATATTTGTTTTCGTTCTTTTTTAAAAAAGTATTTTGAGCGATAAAATTACCACTTTGATGAATTGACCAGGTTAATCCAGCGTAAGAAGCAAGGGAGGAAGCATTTTTAAAACGGTTAATATCACCTATTTCAGCTATTATACCAGCAGCAGTAATATCACCTATACCATTAACGGTAGTAAGGGTATTAGGAATTCTTTTGATAATTTTAGAGATTTCAGATTTAATATATTTAAAAGATAAAGCCTAGTAAGGTGTCTAAGTTCAGTAATAATTTCAGAATAAGGGACAAAAGGAATAAGAGAATCCGGAAGCTTAAGAGCGATATCAAAAATAAGTTGAGCATCAATTTTATCAGTTTTAGGACGATTAAGTAATTTACGATATGATTTAAGGTTGTCAGGTTTAACAAAGAAAACTTTGATAGAGTTATTGTAAAAGTAAGAAGCGACATCAAAAGAATAAATGCCAGTAGATTCAAGAACAAGAATAAAGTTATTAGAGCAAGAAGAAGCTTTAGAAAACAAATCAAAAATGCCTTGAGGTGAGTTTTTTACAGAGCCAGAACCAATAAAATTAGAAAAATAATCAAGAGAGCTCTTTGAAACATCAATAGCAAGAATAAACATATAAAAGCACCTCCAGAGTGCATACAGTTTCACAACCTCGCGAAACATAAATCAAGAAAGATACATTTTCCGGCAAGTGAAAAACTGTATGCTAGTTTAGGAATCTTTATTAAAAGAACTAGTCTCAAGGAGGAATAACCTAAAACTATTTTACCGGAGGAACAGAATAAGAAAGATAAAAGATATAAGAAAATAAAGAAAATTGAAAAAGAAATTAAAAAATAAAAAGAATTAAGAAAGTACTTAAATATATTTACTTTTCAAAGACCGTATTAGAATGAATATATAATATAGGAATTTTTATAAATTCTAAACTTATTATACGAGGGGGTTGAAATATGAAATCAATAATTCTTTCAGGTGGAAGTGGAACAAGGTTATATCCAATAACAAAAGCAGTCAGTAAGCAATTATTGCCAGTATATGATAAACCAATGATATATTATCCTTTGTCCACAGTTATGCTTGCAGGCATTCGTGAAATTTTGATAATTACAAATCCAGAATACATTGAACTATACAAAAGATTATTTGGTGATGGATCACACATAGGATTAAAAATTGAGTACAAAATCCAGGAAAAACCTAGAGGTCTTGCAGATGCATTTATTGTGGGTGAAGAGTTTATAAATGGAGATAAGTGTATGCTAATTCTTGGAGATAATATATTCTATGGTCAAGGATTTAGTGCCATGCTACAAAAAGCTTCGAGTTTAGAGAAGGGAGCTATAATATTTGGATACTATGTAAAAGATCCAAGAAGCTACGGTGTTGTAGAGTTTGATAAAAACGGAAAAGTAATTAGTTTAGAGGAAAAACCAGAAAAACCAAAAAGTAACTATGCTGTACCAGGGTTATACTTTTACGATGAAAGAGTGGTAGAATTTGCAAAAAGATTAAAACCAAGTACTAGAGGAGAACTTGAAATAACAGATTTAAATAGAATGTACTTAGAAATTGGAGAATTACAAGTGGAATTATTTGGACGTGGGTTTGCTTGGCTTGATATGGGAACATATGATGGGCTACTTGAAGCATCAAACTTTGTAGAAACTATCCAAAAAAGACAAGGTTTCTATATAGGATGTATAGAAGAAATAGCATATAGAATGGGATATATAGACAGAGAACAATTATATAAACTCGGTAAAAAACTAGAAAAAACAGAATATGGAAGATATTTAATGGAAATAGCAAATGGAGTGAGAGAATGAATAAATTCAAAAAAATAAAAACAGAATTAGAAGGAGTATATATAATAGAATCAACAGTATTTGGTGATCATAGAGGATGGTTTATGGAAAGCTACTCATATGAAGAATTCAAAAAGATAGGAATAGATACAATATTTATACAAGATAACCATTCATATACGGCTAAGAAAGGCACTATTAGAGGAATTCATTTTCAAATCAATCCTAAAGCACAAACAAAGCTTGTAAGATGTACAAGAGGAAGGATATTAGATGTAGCTGTTGATTTAAGAAAAAACTCACCTACATATAAAAAATGGATAGCAGTGGAATTGTCTGATGAAAACAAAAAAATGCTTTATATTCCTAAAGGATTTGGTCATGCGTTTTTAACACTTACTGATAATGTAGAAGTCCAATACAAGGTAGATGAATATTATTCAAAAGAACATGATAGAAGTATAAGGTTTGATGATCCTGAAATAAATATAAACTGGAATCTAGAAAAATACGGTATAACAGAGCCAATACTATCAGAAAAAGATAAAAACGCACCATTATTAAAAGATAGTGATATAAACTTTATATGGAGTGAAAAGCTATGAAAATTTTAATAACAGGAGCAGGTGGACAATTAGGACAAGAATTTCAAAAATTATTTGAAAGAGAAAATATAGAATACATTCCAACTGACTATAAAGAATTAGATATAACAAATTTGAATAAATTAAGAGACTTTATAAAAGAAAGAGATATAACTCACATTATCAACTGTGCAGCATATAACATGGTGGATAAGGCAGAAGAAGATTGGAAAACTGCATATAATGTAAATGGACTAGCTGTAAAAAATCTTTCAATAGTTTCAAATGAAATAAATGCAGAATTAATACATTACTCAACTGATTACGTATTTGACGGAAATAAAAACACCCCCTACACAATATATGATACACCAAATCCATTAAATAAATATGGGGAGAGCAAAGTATTAGGTGAAAGGTTTATTCAAAATATAGCAAATAAATATTATTTAATAAGAGTAAGTTGGGTATTTGGAATAGGGAACAATAACTTTGCTAAAAAAGTAATACAATGGTCAAGACAAAATGATGTATTAAGAATAGCAAGTGATGAAATAAGTGCTCCGACATATGCGAAAGATTTAGCATATACCACATATAAACTAATGAAAGAAAAGGCATATGGACTGTATCATATAACAAACGGGCAAGCATCAAGATATGAATGGGCAGAATATATATTGAAAAAAATAAATTGGAATGGAAAATTAGAAAAAGCAAGTAAAGAAGACTTTAACTTGCCTGCTAAAAGGCCAGGATATTCAGTATTAGATAATTACGGATTAAAAGAAGCAGTAAATTTTGAAATGCCAGATTGGCAAGATGCTACAGATAGATTTTTAAAAGAGTTAAAGGATAAGGGGGAACTATAAAATGAATATATTAGTTACTGGAGTAGCAGGATTTATAGGAAGTAACTTTGTATATTATTATCTTGAAAAATACAAAGATAGAAAAATAATCGGATTAGATAAATTGACATATGCAGGAAATTTAGAAAATTTAGAAGGATTAACCCCGGAGCAGAAAAAAAGGTTTAAATTTATAAAAGGTGACATAAATAATAAAGAGCTAGTTGAGTATATTTTTGAAGAGTATAATATAGATGGTGTGATAAATTTTGCTGCTGAATCACATGTAGATAGATCGATACACGATCCACAAATATTTTTAAAAACAAATGTATTAGGAACTCAATCTCTGTTAAATGTAGCAAAAAGATACTGGCAAATTGACACACAAAAATTTAAAGATGGAGTAAAATTCTTACAAGTCTCAACAGATGAAGTATATGGCTCATTAGGACCAACAGGATATTTTACTGAAGAAACACCACTTGATCCACACAGTCCATATTCGGCAAGTAAGGCATCAGCTGATTTAATAGTAAAGGCATATCATGATACATATAAAATGCCTATTAATATAACAAGATGTTCAAATAATTATGGACCATATCAATTTCCTGAAAAGTTAATCCCATTAATGATATGGAATGCTTTGAATCACAAAGAATTACCAGTATATGGAGATGGAAAACAAATAAGAGATTGGTTATATGTAACAGATCATTGTAGAGCAATAGATTTGGTATTTGAAAAAGGAAGAATAGGTGAAGTATATAACATAGGTGGACATAACGAAAAAGAGAATATATATATAGTAAAAAAGATAATAGAAATACTTAGAGAAAAAACAGGAGATGAGAAAATAAATGAAAGTCTAATAAAGCATGTAAAGGATAGACCAGGGCATGACAGAAGATATGGGATAGATCCGGCGAAAATAAAAAAAGAATTAGGCTGGGAACCAGAGATAATGTTTGATGAAGGAATAGAAATGACAATTGATTGGTATTTGAATAATCAAGATTGGATAAAGAGAGTTATATCTGGTGAATATTTAGAATTTTATGAGAAAAATTATAATAGTTAAAAACAGGAGGTAATAATGAACATTTTGCATTATTTTTTAGGATTTCCACCTTTTCATGATGGAGGTCTCAGGATTTATGCTACAGATTTAGCACAAGAACAATTCAAAAAAGGGCATAAAGTTAAAATGATAATGCCTGGAATATATGTACATCCCTATTTTAAAAGTAAAATAAAATTTTACAGATTTCAAAAAAGATTACCAGTATATCAAATCATAAATTCACACCCTGTGTCTTTTTTTGGAGTTTCTAGTCCAAGTGAATTTATATCTGAAAAAAGAAAAAACAATTATAGAATTTTTCTAGAAAAGCATAATATTGAAGTATTACATGTTCATTCATTAATTGGTTTTCCAAAAGAGCTTTTAGACGAAGCCAAAAGTCTAAAAATAAAAACGGTTTTCACAACTCACGATTATTACGGTTTATGTCCAAAAATCGACTTTTTCAAATATGATAATACAATCTGCAATGATTATGAAAATGGTAAAGAATGTGTCTTGTGTAATTATATTAATCAAAATGTGAAAAAAAATATAAGAAAAAGAAATTTAAAGATTATACTTTCTAAGTATATTAAGCATTATAACTTTATAAAAGCAACGTACCATTTTTTAAAAGGCAAAAATAATATAAACAAAAATGGCAATTTGAATTCTACTGAAATATTAGATTTTAAAAATATGAAAATCGACAAAAATATAGCAAATGAATTTGTAAAATTTAGATATTATTACAAAAATATCATCGAAAAATTTGATGCCATTATTTTTAACAGCACTATAACTAAGAATGAATATTCTAAATACGTTGATTTAAGTAACTTAAAATTCAAAATTCTTCCTGTAACCCATTCAGAAATAAAAGATAATAGATTTACACTTAATTATACCTCTATTAAAAATAACAAAGTTAATTTGCTTTTCATGGGTTATTTAAATAAGAAAAAAGGTTTTTGGGATTTAGTTAATGTTTTAGAAAATCTAAAGGAACAATACACAAATTGGCAATTAAATATCTATGGTAATTACTCAAATATTGATATAAACAAATTTGATCAGCGATTTTTTAAGTTTTACGGAAAATATAAATATAATGATTTACCAAAAATATTTTCTAATTCAAGTGTCTTAATAATTCCTAGTAAATTGAGAGAAACTTTTGGTTTTATTGGACTTGAAGCATACTCCTACGGAATTCCAGCCATAGTTTCAAAAAATGTTGGATTTAGTGATTTAATTAAAAATGGAATAAATGGCATTGTTTATGAAGAAGATAATAATAACATTTATTTAAAAGAGTCTATAATAAAGGTTTTGAAAAATCCTCAACTATTAGAAAAATTCAATAAAGAAATACTTAAAGATAATTTTGATTATACCTTAGAAAACCATTGTAAAGAAATCTTAGATTTTTACAAAAATATATAGGAGGAGAAATTTATGAAAATAGGAATATTAACATTTAATTGGGCAATTAATTATGGAGCAATATTACAAATGTATGCAGAATATAGATATTTAAATAAGAAAAACGAAGTAGTTGTCATAAATTATGTTCCAGATTATTTTTATAACATGTATAATCCAAAGATTTTAGATAAACCAATAGAAATTAAATCTACTCTAAAAAAATTACTCCAAAAATTTCTCAATTATAAACAGCACAAAAAATTCAAACATTTTATCAGCAATGAATTATCATTGACAAAAAAAGCAAAAAATAGAAAAGAATTACAAGAAATAATAAATGGTCTTGATTTGGTAATAGTTGGAAGTGATCAGGTTTGGAATTATGATATCACAAAAGAATACATTAGAGATTATCTTTTAACTGATATAAAATGTAATAAGATAAGTTATGCTGCTAGCTTAGGTAAAAATCATATTAAAAATGAATTAATATATTTATTTGAAAAATCTTTAAATGATTTTGATTTCGTTTCTTTGAGAGAAAAGGCATCAATTAATTACCTTAAACAAATTTGCAAAAGAGATGATTTTAAATTATGTGTTGATCCAGTTTTTTTATTAAATAAAGCCGAATGGAAACAACTTGCTGAAAAAAGTAATTATAAACTACCAAGAAATAACTTTATACTAATATATATGTTAGAATATAATGATAATTTAATAAAAGTGGCCAGGTATTTATCTAAAAAGTATAAAATACCTGCTGTTAGTATAGAAATTCCTTTTATAAGCCTAAGAAGAATTAGAAAAATGAGAGATATTAAAAAGCTACACGATGTTGGACCAACAGATTTTCTCAAATTATTCTTAAATGCAAAATATATTTTAACAAATTCTTTTCATGGAACAGCATTTTCTTTAATATTCGAAAAACAGTTTATTTCGTTTGCACATTCAACTGTGAATTTAAGAATGGAAAATCTTTTGAATTTGTATGGTTTAAATAATGTCCAAATAACTAATACATTTAATGATGATTTCGCACTAGTCGAGGAAATACTTAAAAAAAGTAAGCAAACGTATGATAAACAAAATAAAGAAATAGATAATATTGTCAAAAATTCAAAAGAATTTTTAAACAACGCTATGAATAAAATTAAAACCAGGAGTAGAGATAACTATGAAAAATAATATGCAAAATAATGTATTTGAAAAAGTAAAATATAACTGTATAGGCTGTGGTCTTTGTGAAAGTATATGCCCTAAAAATTGCATTAATATAAAAGAAAAATCTAACATAGGTATACTACCATATGTCGATGATAAAAAATGCGTAAACTGTGGCCTTTGCCTAGAGGTTTGTCCAGTTAATTTAATAGGCAAAAAAGAAGAGCTGAATAATATCAAAGGAATTTTTATAGGTAAATCAAAAAATGAACAAATAATTAAAAACTCATCTTCTGGAGGGATAGTATCATCTATAATAATCGATCTTTTTAGAAAAAATGAAATAGATGCGGCTTTAGTTGCTTTCTATGATAGAAGTTTAAACATTTACGGAGATTTTATAACTTCAGAAGAAGAAGTTTTAAAACATTCAGGGTCTTTTTATCATACATCAAAAATGTTAAAAAACATAACCAAAATAAAAAATTACAAATCTGTTCTATTTGTTGGTTTACCGTGCCAAAATGCAGCGTTTGTTAAATTTAAAGAGAAATTTAACATTCAAAATGATTATGCAAGAATTAGTTTATTTTGTACTATCGGAAGAATGAAAAATGGCATATACAAATTTTTGAAAGAAAATAAAATTGATTTTGAAAAAGAAATTGAAAATTCTGTTACAAAATATAAATCAAGATATGGTACAAGAAGACCAGGAGACATTATTTTAGATACAGAAAAAAAAGAAAATATAAAATTTTCATCTCAAAACTATTTTCTCAGTAATGATTACTTTTACACTCCAAATGGATGTTTGAATTGTAAAAAACTATTTGGAGTTGAATTTTCAGATATTTCTGTCGGAGATAATTGGGGAATCGAAACAAAAGAAAAAATTGCAATCTTTACTGCAAATACAGAAAAAGGCTTAGAATTAATAAAAAATAACAATCTTATACATTTAAATAAATCAAACATTGAAGCTCTAAAAAAATCACAACCTTTGGGGTATCCATTAAAATACAAAGATAGAAACTTAATAAACAAAAAAATTAAATTTTTAAAGTTTATTTATAGAATCTCTCCAAAAAATCGTATAACAAAAAAAGTATTATATAAATTAAGAAGTTCAATTTTAAAAGGTATAACTAGGAGGCAAAATGGAACAATATAAAAAAGTTGCAAAGAATACGTTCATGTTTGCTTTAGGTGCATTTGGTTCAAAATTAATCAGCTTTTTCATGGTACCTTTGTATACAAGCGATCAATAATAGTGAAGAAATTCAAACATCACAGGTCAAAAAAGGATTTAAAAGAATATAAAAATATCATTAACAGGGACTTCACTACCAAAACAATAAATGAAAAATGGTGCGGAGATATAACATATATTCATATATCAGGAGTTGGATGGACATACCTTGCAACAGTAATGGATTTACACACAAATAAGATAATAGGATATAGCTACTCAAGAAGAATGAATAATAGTCTTGTAATGAAAGCATTAGAAAATGCATGCGTTAATGTAAAAGAGACAAAAGGAATAATCTTTCACAGTGATTTAGACGTTCAATATACAAGTAAAGAATTCAATGCTTTACTAAAGCAAAAAGGAATAATACATTCGTATAGTAATAAAGGAACACCGTATGATAATGCCAAAATAGAATCATTTCATTCAATACTTAAAAGAGAAGAAATATACGTAAATAACTACAAAACATTTGAAGAAGCAAGAATAAAAATATTTGAATACTTAGAATCATTTTATAATAGAAAAAGGATACATAGTAGGTTGAATTACATGACACCACAGGAAAAAGAAGATGAAGCATTGAGAAAAAGAGTTGAAAAAATATAAATTCACAAAATAATTTTGTTAATCTTTTTGTGTCTACCTATTTGGAGTAAATACAACTTTTAGGGGAGTTTTAGGATTTTTGGGGAGTTCCTGAAACTTTAAAAAATGAAAAAGGAGTATCACTAGTTTTAGTTAACAACAAAAAAGGGGAAAAATTAATTGAACAATTAAATAATATTGATTTAATACCTGTGGCTCCTAATATAGCAATAAAACAAAATCCAAGATTGGTAAATGGAAATTATACTATTCCAAAGGAGCAAGATTTTATTTTAAATGAAATTGAAAAATTTGGTTTTAATTACGTTTTAAAAAAATATTTGAAATATGATTACAAAAAAGAACTCATAAGAAAAATTAAAAATAAGTTTTTTAAAGCTGTTAAAAAGGTGATTAGATGAAAAACAAATACAAGCATTTAGCAAAGAACACGATTTTAATATCTATAGGGACATTTGGTTCAAAGACAATATCATTTTTTTTACTTCCGTTATTTACCAGGGTTTTAACAAAAGGTGATTATGGTAAGATAGATTTTTTTTCAACTACGGTTAGCCTTTTAACGATATTTCTCTCAATAGAAATAGCGGCTGCAGTGTTTAGGTTTTCAGCAGATGGAAAGGAAGAAAGCAGGGAAATTTTATCTTCTTCGTATTTAATAATAGCATTTAGCACGATTTTGCTGTTAATATTCTTTCCCTTATTTAGCAAATTAAGTACATTTTTTTCAGAGATAAAGTATTATCTGTTGTTTTCTATAATTTTAGGGATTACTACGGCAATTAATAAAAATTATTTAAGAGCAAAAGAAAAAATGCTAATTTTTGCAGTAAGTGATATAATAAACACCTTTAGTTTTGCAAGTTTTGGAATAATATTAGTTGCTATATTAAAATATGGTGTAAAAGGATATTTATTAGCATATCTAATCGCTCAATTAATAACAAATATATTTCTTTTTATTGCCGGGAAGTTATATAAAGAAATATCGATTAAAGAAATGTCGATAAAGACGTTAAAAGGAATGATAAAATACTCAGCACCATTTGTTCCAAATGATTTATCATGGTGGATAATGAATGTATCAGATAGATATTTACTAATATATTTTTTAGGGTTTGCATCATCGGGTATTTATGCAGTGTCATATAAGTTTATGGCGTTAATAAATGTATTGAATAGCATTTTTTACCAAGCGTGGCAGGTATCGGCAGTAAAGGAATATGAGAAGAAAGACAGAGACCAATTTTATTCAAATGTATTTTATCATTTAAGTACAGCACTAATAGCTATATTACTTATTTTTTCAATTGTAATAAAGCCATTTGTTAAAATAATGGTGGGAAATGAATTTGAAAAGGCATGGTTATATTTACCATTTTTAATGCTTGGAGCGTTATTTTCGGCCTTTTCTTCATTCTACGGAATAGGATATATAGCATCAAAAGAGTCGAAGGGAGCATTTACTACATCAATCTATGGAGCTTTAACAAACCTGGGAATAAATATTTTATTTATTCCACTAATTGGAATACAAGCAGCAGCAATATCCACAATGGTGGCTTTTTTGACAATGTGGCTTTTAAGAGTAAGACAAACAAAAAAGTATTTTACAATAAAAGTGAATGGGAAGTTGCTTTTTTTAAATATACTATTAGTTTCAACAAGTCTTTTTGCTAACTATATTGATAAATTTGGAATATATATTCAATTAATCGATATTATTATTTTTATCTTTTTAAATTTAAATTTTTTGAAAAGCGTTTTGGGGATTGTAGATTCTTACATAAAAAAACACAAGGTAAAATGATAGAATTCAGAGGTGAAAATTTGAAAAAGATACTAATTGTAGGTTACTATCATTCAAAGCATGATAAGAGAGTTTTTAGAACAGTTAAAGCATTGAGTAAAAAAAGTTTACCTGCTGGTTATTAGGATGAAAACAAGAAAAATTTATTTTCTACATGTACAAGATAATCATCAAATTTAATTAAATTGTTAAATATTAAAAACAACACAATTAGAAGTTAAATATTTTTTAAATATTTTGATAAACCATGTGATCTTAAACTTAAAATTACTTTTGTATCCAAATTCATGAATAATATTTGATTCTTTCATAATTGTATCAGTTAATTTTGCTTTAAATTGTGGCCTATTGTCTGTTTTAGTAATAATATTCTTTGGATTAGTTTTTCTAAATTCAATTGTTTTTTGTAAAGTTTTAGCAAAATCTTCTGCTTTAATAAAGTATCCTATTTATACTAAGAACAGGGATGTAAATGTCATATTTTGTAGGAATAAATTTAATATTTGATTTTCAATATTGTTTTGGATGATGCTTGTATAGCCTAGCCAAAGTTTTTTCAACCTATAAATTTCACGCAAAAACACAGGAATTCCTGTGTTTTTTATTTTTGCAATTAAATGTGATATAATTTTTTCGGTATATGACTATAATGTTACAATTAATTTGTTGAATTTTGATAATTTAGTCTTTACATATATCATATTAAGTAAGAAAACTTTTCGAAAACTAAGCTAATACAGACCATAATGGAATTTTAGGTTCTATTCCCTAAAATACAAAATTCTAACTAAGAAAATTTATTTTAACTATTATTATTTATATGAACGATTTTGCAATCAGCTTAACAATAAATTCATTTTTATAGGAGCATGATTTCTTTGCTTTTTGATTTAAATGAAAATTCAAAAGTGTTTGTAAAAATATTTGTTGATGAGAAAAGAAAGTAAACAATAGATGGAATTATATTGGAGAGTTGATTGTAGAAGAAAACTTTGAAAAAGGAAATTATAGATTTTTTAAAGAAAACACAGAATGAAGAAAAAATTAAAGAAATGAAATATGAAAAAGTAAAAATTAATGGAGGAAGTTACAAAGCAGCAATGAAATGACTAGATGTTGTTCAAGATAACTTCCTTATTAATAGAGGATATGGAAATAGAATTTGTTAATTCTAATCCTTCAAAAGAAAGTGTTTATAAAAAATATTCATATTTAATTGAATTTATTGATTTGATATTGGGTGTGGTTTCTTTTAGTTTTGATTTTGAAAAAGCGAAAGCAAAAAAGCTGAAAGCTAGAAATAAAATGGCTTTTAAATTAAAAGGTATTATCCAGCAAATTTGTAATAAAAAAGCTTATAACAAAAATTTTGATATTTCTTTTTTTCCTAAACGTTCATATGATGACAATATTCCAATTGAAAGTTTTTTCTTTAAAAGGCAACCAAGACTTTTTGGGCAACAGAAATTGTTTTAGAGAAAAACTTTATTGTAATTATTTTTTTCTGAACTACCTGGTTTTATGATATTAGCTTGAAAAAACTTGTGAAGAAATAAAAAGAAGGGGGGAATATAAGTTCCATGCGGGGGGCATGAGAGAATTTGCGGCAAAGCCGAAAAAATTTAATGATGATGATATCAGGGATGAATTTCAGAGAGATCGAGACCGAATTTTATATTCAAAACCTTTTAGAAGATTAAGTGGAAAGACGCAAGTCTTTTTTGTAGGAACTGACGACCATATTAGAACAAGATTAACTCATACTCTTGAAGTTAATCAAATTGCTAATACTATTTCCAGTTATCTTGGATTAAATACAACTTTGACTGAAGCGATAGCTCTGGGACACGATATAGGCCATGCACCTTTTGGGCACGCAGGAGAAAGAGTTTTAAATTCAATAATGAATGGAGAAGATTCAATAAATGAGAAATTGATAAAATTGGATGAAATAAGAGATAAAGATAAAGGTTTTAAACATAATTTGCAGGCATTAAGAATTTTAAAAGATTTAACAATGAATTACGAGGGGGACTATGGTTTAAATATATCTAAAAAACTTTATGGGGAATTGTTAATCATTCTTCTTTGAGGTACAAAGAGGATTCAAAACTTGGCTTTTATGATAGGTACTTAGAAAAGCTGGATGATAATAAAGATAGGAGCATTGAAGCGCTGGTTGTAAAGGATGCCGATGAAATAGCTCAGAGGCATCATGATATTGAAGATGCTATCGAACTTGAGTTAATTCCAAAGAAAAAATTATTGGAAAAAATAAAAGAAGTTTTCAAAGAAGAACTAGATAAAAAGAAAATGTATAAATCCATTATTAAGCGTATAGAATACGAAGATTTAAGTAAAAATGAATTGATAACGAATTATTCAAAGCTCATAGTTGATTTATATGTTTCTGAATATATAAAAAGTTTAGAAAATTTGGTTATGGAATTAAATGAAAAGAAGGAAATTTGCCAAAACGAATTTAAGGTATATGACAAAAACAATCATTTGAAAGAATTTTGTAGAAAAACGATTATAGAAAAAAGTACAGGCTTTTCGAAGAATTTTAAAGAAAAGGATAAAAAGTTTCAAGAGTTTCTTAAAAATGCAGTTTTGAATTCTCAATCGGTGCAAATGATGGACGGAAAAGGAAAATACATTATTAGAAAATTGTTTCAAGCTTATTTTACAAATCCACAGCAGATGCCAGATAAAACTGTAAAAACATTTTTGAGAAATATAGGTGTATTATTGGGAATACAAATAAAGCAGGAAGATATACTTCCAAGTTTTATTAGAAACGAAATTGAAAGATATCATAGAGGCATTTTAAAAGAAAAAGAAGGGAACAAAAAGATAAAAGTGTTTAAAGATATTTTAGAAAAGAAGATAACAATATATGAATATAAAATAGTTTTAATGAGAACAATTACAGATTATATTGCGGGGATGACAGACAAATATGCATTAAAACAGTATGAAATTCTTTATGGAACAGTATATTAATATAAGTCAAAGGGGAATAATTTATGTTTGAAAATGTTTTTATTTTTGGTGCAGGTGCTGATAACAATTTTTATTCCAAAGTACCTCTGGGGAATGAACTTGTGATAGAAATTTTTTCCCATTTAACAGAGGTTAGAGAAATAATAAAGAATGAAAAAGATGAAGTTAGAAAAGATTCTTTATATTCTCTTATTTATAACAGTTTAAAAAAACAGTTATTTGGTGAAAAGAAAAGTAATAATTATTTTTTTGAGTGGAAAGGTGTAGTAGTTTCTATTTTAAAAAGTGGGATAGAAAAATTAAGCGAAGATATTTTTCCCCGTTCTAATGATAATTTCTCTATAGAAATAGTTGTTGGAAAGCAACTAATGATAGATAAAAATCATTTAGAAGCAATTCTCAGAAGTAATGATGAGGATGTAGGACAATTTTTTGTTTCTTTATTGATTAATGTTTATGGAAGTTCAATTACTAAAGATTTAAGAAAAAATATGGTGGGAAAAGTTGAAAATAAGATAAGAAATGAATTTAGAGAAATAGATGGAAATTATTTAAATAGATTATTTGAAAACTTGGAAACACCGGTATATTTTAGACCAGAAAGTGTGATAAAAAAATATACAAAGAAATTTCTTGAAAGAAAAATAGCTGGGACACAGGGTTTTTCTGATATAGAGAGAGAAATTTATGAAAAATATATTTTGAAAATATTTGATTATACAGTTGTGTTTGATGAGTTATACGATATTATTTTAAATTATGATTTGGAGAATACAAGTCCAGCAAAGGTGTTGAGATATCTACATTTCGTGCTGACTATGGATTATACACTTAGAGAGTTAGAAAAGAGTTATTGGGAATTTGAAGAAGTAAGTAAGAATGAGAATGCTTATTATAATATTTTAAAACAGTATTTGAAATCTGAAAGGGATTATATTGTTAATTTAAATTATACAAATTTTTTGGAAAGAACTTTAGAAAATAAAGCAAAAGTCAACCATATACATGGTAGAGTAGGGGAATATATGGTTCTTGAAGACAGAAGAATAATAGGTGAAGAAGAAGTTTCTAGTATTAAGGATAAAAAGATTATACCAAACTTTGTGCCTCAATCTTTGTTAAAACCAATTATTTCTGTAAAAATGATAGAAAGGTATTATAAAGGCATATAAAGCACTAAAAGACGCAGAAAAATGTATTATAGTTGGTTTTGGTTTAAATAGAGATGATGCACATATTTTAAATATACTGCAAACAGCTTTGAGGTTTAATGATAAATTAAAGGTCTTTATATATGCAGGTAAAGACATAAAGAATAATTCAGGATATCAGATTTTAAGCAGAGATAATGGAAATAGAATAGAGATTTTTGATTATGAAAAGTGTAGCTTTGAAGATTTTTTAAAACAAATTAAGGTTATAAGTTGAAAAAAGAAAAGAGTAAAAATGTTCTATTTTGGTGAACTAGTTTTTGTGAGTTATAAAGTGTAATATTTGAGTGCTTATTACTTTCAGAAGTATATAAAGCTAAAAAAATATTGAAAAAACCACGGGAATTCCCGTGGTTTTTGTTTTTGATAATTATAATATGTTATAATTCAATTATTGAATGACTATATAGTTACAATTTCGTGAATAAATTTTGATGATATAGAGTTGCGTTTTTCCTTTACCTTTCACTATGAGATTAATAAAAGGATTATAGCGACTTATGGATTAATAATATTTTTCCTAGTTATGAATTTTTATGCTTCATATGAATTTATGTATAAAAGGAATATTATGATGTCTCATTTTATTTAGATGATTTGACTGACATTTCAATGAAGGATAATTCAAAAGTTATTGTATATGTAAATTCAGTTTTAGGAAGCATAAGCATTTATATTTTCAGGGAACCGATTACGGTTGTATTATATAGATAGAAAAGCCTTTATTGTATTTTTATTCTTTGGTTTATGAGATTTTTAATTGTAAGATGAATGAGATGTTAATAAAGAATAAGATTGCAAATGTTAATTTTGGATAAATATGCCTTCATTTTATCAAAAAAAGATATTTTGGGTATTTTTTATGATAGACGAATAAGTTTTTAATGTTTAAAAAAACAAAAATGTAATATAGATGTTTTCTGTAATAAACATCGATTTTAGAGGTGATGGAGTTGAAAAAACTTAGTTTTATAATGAAAGGAGGATTATTTTTAAGTTCATATATACCACTTTATGTAATGTATCTAATAGTGGATTTTGATGGCAAAAGTGGTTTATTTAAATCTTTTTTGGCGTATATTTTTATCTTTTTTTTCGTGTGTTCTTCAATATTTTTGTATGTTTTTATTAGACATTTAAAAAAAGAAGAAGATAAGTTGTTTGTGCAAATTATATCGATAAAAAATAAAAATGACGAAGTAGTAGCATATTTGGTGACATATGTGCTGCCATTTTTGTCTTTTCCAAATGAAAGAAAAACTGTTGTAGTTTTGATTTTTATGTTAATGCTATTTGTTTTGTATGTAAAGAGTAATTTGATAGCTATTAATCCTATTTTGGTGTTTCTAGGATATCATATTATGGAAGTTACAATTACAAAAAAAGATTGGCAAAGAGATAAGAAAGTAATATTAATTTCTAGACATTTTTTATATGAATTAAAAAAAGGTGAATATATAAATATTACGAAAATACAGGGGAATATTTATTTTTTAAGGGGGAAGGTAGATGAAGAATAAATTAGAGGAAATTTTATCAGTACTTAATACAAATAATGAAGTTAATTTGTCTATCTTTTTGTACCAAACTAGAAGGAATAAGAACCCAGAAAGATATAAGATTTATAAAATGTTAATTGATGCTCAGATAAAAAATGTAATGATAAATGTTGTGAAATCGGAAATAAAAAATTTTATTGAACTTATAGAAGATAATGATAATAAAGTATTAGGTTATAACCCAGATTTAGAACAGGATATATTTATGATAAAAAAAAGTGAAATATACTTTTTAAAGAAGATATGGCCATATTTGGTTGAGGAAGAAGAACCGGAAATTTTAGAAATAGAACATTTTTCAAATAAAAATATAAATAGAGCATGGATTGTAAGTGTAGAATATATTAGATATGGTAAAGAAGAAAGGATTTTTTTACTTCAAAAATTTGTTAAATCTCAACATTTAACAGATAAAAAAATAGCTGTTGTTTATATAAACAACGAATATAAGCTGATTTCCGACAAAATTGTAGAAATTGGAAGGAATTTTGAAACTATTATCTTGGAGGACTATATAATTTCGAAAAAACTGAGAGATTTTGAATACATATTTGAATTTGAAATTTTTTATAAAGAAAAAGCAGGTGAGTTTATCAACGAAATAAGTAATTTTGATAAAATTCAAATAATTGATGAAGTTAAAGAAAAAATATTAGAAAAAATAAAAACTAATAAAAAATTTGCACATAAACTTTATTCTGCATATAGGAATGGTTATTATGAATACATTGACATAAATAAACTGAAAGATTTACAAAAAAGGTTGAGTCTTAGAATTAATATCAAAAATGAAAAGATTATAATTGATGATCAAACAAATTTAGAAGATTTATTAAGGGTTTTAAATGATGATTTTGAAAAATCCTTACTTACAGAAAATGAATATGTAGTTCACAAAAAGGAAAAGTTGAAGTGATGGTTATTGATTTGAACAATGATAAGAATAAGTTTAATTTGAAGAAACTTATTGTTGAAATTATTGAAGGGAAAATTCAAGATTTAGTAAATGTAAATAAGATATTAGAAAACGTTTTAGTATCCTACAATGAAGCACATAATTTTTTAAAAAAAGAGAAAGAAAATGAAATGAAAAAATATAGATTAAACTCATTTGAAATACTTGCAAAGGAATCAAGAAAAAAAGGCATATTTTTGTGCATTATTACCCAACGTCCTGGTGATATACCAGAAGAGTGTTGAGCCAATTTGGAACTTTTATAATTCATAATTTAACTAATTCAAATGATATAGAAAGGATTAAAAACGTACTTGAAAAGAGTGGAGCAATTATGGGACTACTACCTTATTTAAACGAAGGTGAAGCTATTATAAGCAGCGTAAATATACCACTTATATTACCTGTGACAGTTCATAAACCAAGAGTTATACCAGACTCTGATATTCCTTTTTAAGATTAAAAATATGAAAGTGAATAAATCTTTCTTGATCATATCCTTTAAAATAAGCAAAATATATCTAACTGTATTTCTAGAAAAGAAAATGTATCTTATTCACAAATAGTTGGTTATAAACAGATATAGAAGCATATAATCGAAGATTTGATATATAACATATATGTTATATAATAAGGAGGAAACATGGGATATATAAGATATTTTCCAGATGATGATTCTTCATCTTCTAGAAAGTTAAAAAAGTTATAGAAGAAGATTTTAAAAGAAAAGATAAAAAGAATCACTTAAAGCTTATAAACAAGTTAAATCAAATGGACAAAATAGGTGCTTCTTATGTTTTCAATGTTTTAAAAGAAGAAAGAAACTTAAAGCACAGTAAGAAAACGATAGCAGTCCTTAGGGAGAATTTATATGAATTGCGAGTCCCAAAACAGAAAAAAGAAGGAGTATTTAGAATTTATTTTACTATTTTTCCGGATAAAGAAAAAATAATGATACTTGATGCTGAGTATAAAACAGAAAAAGAACCAAAACGGTTAAAGTGTGCTGAAAGTAAATTGAAAAGATTGAAAAAGGAGGCAAATTGGAATGAGTAAATTAAAAGAATTAATTGAAAAAGATCAATTAGAAAAATTTGAACTTAAAGCAGAAAATCCAGAGGAAGAATATGAAAATTTTCTAATAAACATTGTTACTCAAATAGTAAAACTAAGACTAGAAAAAGGGCTCTCGCAAAAGGAGATTGCAGAAAAACTTGGAACTAAACAAAGTGCTATTTCAAGATTCGAAAATCTTAGCTCTAATCCTACTCTTAAATTTATTTTCAAAATTTCAAAAGTTTTAGATGCGGATTTTGAAATAAAGGATAAAAATAAAGAATATGAAAAATTTGAAATAGTTATTAATGACAAGAACAAAATAGCTGAAAAATATAATATAGATTCTATAGAGAAAGCGTGGGAAAAGGTATCATGATGAAGGCCCAAAAAAGTACTCTTGAATTTCTAGACTATAAAATTACAAAATTTGAATATGAAAACTCTTCCATAAAGATATTTAAAAACATTAAATATGAAGTAAAGATTGATACTAAAGTCGGAAAACCAATATTAGATGAACAAAGTAGTAGCTACATAAATAGAGTAGATTTAGATATACATGTTAGAGGAAAAACTGGTAGAACTGTTCCTACAAAAATCAAATGTTCAATATCTGGTCTTTTTGGAGCTGATGCGAGTTTGAACAAGGAAGAATTTTTAAAACTTTGTACAACAAGTGGAGTAGCAAATTTAATAATGATATTAAGAAGCATTATTATTTCATTTACTTCGCAAACTGGAAATAAACCAATTATTCTACCGTTAATAAATCTTTTGAAAACATACGAAAAACATTTTAAAGAATCTAAAGCAAAAAAATAATATTAAATGAAAAACAAAAAACGCTTAAATATTCACTAATTAAAAACAGGAGAATTTTTCTCCTGTTTTTTATTTGGTATGTTTGATATAAATATTGAAGTGTATTGTGATAAAAAGTAATAGTTAACATTTTGTTATAATTGTATTATTAAAATTTGACTACTGTGGTATCGATGTGGTAATATAATCTGGGGGAAATTATAAAGTACGGGGGGATAGGGATGAGTAAAACTGTTATTTTAAGTGATTTACATATTGGTGATATGTCTGATGCTGATGATTTTTATACATCTGGAAACTTTGAGAAATTTATCCCGTTTCTTGAATTTATTGAAAAAGATGATGATATTGAAAAAATAGTTATAGCAGGAGATTTTTTTGAACTCTGGCAATGTAAAGTAGAAAAAATTTTGCAGATGTATGTTGAGTTATGGAAAATCTTTCTAAAGTTTAAAAGAACTGGGAAACAAGTAATTTATGTGCCAGGCAACCACGATTCCCTTCCTTTTGCAAAACTTGTTTATAAGGTAGCTCCCTTTCCATTTGGCCCCATCCAATTAACAGATAAATCAGATATAGAAGAAGAAAAGAAGTTAATATTTCCATATTATTTTGAAAAAAACATATGGATTGAACATGGCCATAGGTTTGATAAGTATAACAGGAATGTTTCAACGTTAGCAGGTGGTCATAAAGGTGTATTAGGCAGATTTATAGCACAGACAATAGGCTTTGTAGAAAGATTAGGAGCAAAAGATATAGATGAGCAGCTTGAGAAACTATGGGATGAAACAAAATCATTGTGGAGTAAATTGAAGAAAAAATTTACATCACCTTTCTATAAAATAGCCGGTAATCTTCAATCATATGTTACTCCTGCAAGTGAAGAATATACAGGAGATTATTCAGAGTATGATGTAGAAGGTTCTACAATACTTGGTAAAAGATTGTTAGACATGGGGTATGAAAAAATATTTGTTGTATTAGGACATACTCATAAACCGAAAATAGCTCAAGTTGATAAAAGGATTATTTATGCAAATTCTGGAAGCTGGGTGGGGAAAGAGCCAACATTTTGTGTGTTTGATGATGAAGAAAAGAGTATAGCGCTTTATGAGTGGAATGGTAAAAAGTTAATACAAATTGATAAAAGAGGATAGATGAAAAACATTTAATTAAATTAGAAAAATTGTTATGAAAAGGAAGTGAAAAATATGTCAAAGCAATTTGAAATTTTAGAGAAAATAATTAAAACAATTGAAGATTCAATTTTTAAGGAATATTTGTTGAATTTGAGAGGAGAAGAATTTGGAATGAACGAAAGAAGAGATTATTTAAGAAACAAATATGATGAAATTGTAGATTTTTATAAAGCCCATGAAAAGGGTGAAAAATATGAAAATAAAAACAGTGAAAATTAACGGTATAAGAGGGTTTTGTTATTGTGAAACTCCTCATATTATTAATTTAGATAGCAAACATTTCTTTTTATTTGGGGAAAATGGAACGGGAAAATCCAGTTTTTTTGATGCTCTTGAATGGGGATTAACTGGTGATGTAAATGAAACGAGAGTAAGAAAGGTAGGTAATAAATCAGAATATTTACGAAATAAATTTTGCTCGGAAAGTGATATTCCTTTTGTGGAAATCATTTACGAAAATAATAGAGAAGAAAGAGTGTGTAAAAGAACTTTGGGCGGTAATAGTAATTGTGAAATAAAAGAAAATATTGAAAATAATTTTATTGATGCTAAGCGTATTGAAGAATTTGTTATAGATACAAAGCAATCATTGTGGAATAGATTTGCGAGATTACTTGGATTCGATAGTTTAATAAAGTTTGAAGAACAATTGAAATGGCTTAGAAATAAAGCAAAAAATGAATTTGATAACATTAAACAAAAGTTAAACCTTGCAAATCAGCAAATTAGAAATTTGGAAGAAAAAATAAACAATTTAAACAACAGATTAAAAACAAAACTCGGGGAAAATTGGGAAAGTTTGTTAGAAAATGAAGATGAAAAAAGTTTATTAAAGATAGTTAATGAATTAAGAGACAAAGAAAGAAACTTAAAAAATTATGAAGAAGTTCTTTTTGAAAAAGAAAGATTGGAAAAAGAGTTAAAAGACACCGAAGATAGAAAAGAACAATTAAAAATCTCTACAAGTGAAATAAAAATTTCGCGAGTAATTAATGAAGCACTTAATTATTTTGCGAGTGAGAAAAATATAGAAAAGTGCCCAGTATGTGAACAACCTATAATTCAAGAAAAAGTATTTAAAAAATTGCAAGATTTAAAAGAAAAACTAGATAAAGTAATCTCATTAGATAAACAGATAATAAAGCTGAATGAACAATTAGATAGTATTATGGCAAAAGAAATCGACTTAAAGAGTAAAATTCAAAAGTACTATAGTAAAGATATTTTTAATGATAATGATAAATTAAAGCGTTTTTTGAAACAAGAATTAATTAATTTGAAAATGAAAATACACGAATATGATATAAAGATTTCATTGTTAGCTGATTGGGGAAAATACAAACAGAATATAGAAAACTTGAAAGAAGAAAATAAAACTTTAAAACACTTGGAAGATGAATATCACATAAAAAAGAAAATATTTGAAGATATAAATAGATTTTATACCCTGTATGAACAAAAATATGGAAGAGTTATTCAAGAGGAACTGGAGGAAATAAGCAAAAAAGAAATTACAAATATATACAATGAAATTACTCAGGCAAGCGACCAATACATTGAATATATTGTAATTGAACCAAACATAGAAAATCATGAAATAACTTTTAAATTAAAAATTAGAGGTAGGGAAAAGTTAGTTGATGCAATAACTTTTTTAAGTACTGGACATTTAAGATGCTTGGGGTTTGCACTTTTAATTGCAAGAATGAAATTAAATTCAAATAATTTAAATTTTATAGTAATTGATGACCCAATTTATTCTGTAGACCATGAAAGAAGGTATTTTTTAATAAGGTATTTAGGAGAACTAGCAAAAAAAGAATATCAACTAATTATCACGACTTCTGACAGAACCTTTTTTGATATTATTAGACATCAATTTGATAAGAATTCTTTTAATGCCTTTAGAACTTTTTTAGATAATTATTCTGTATCAGGGATTCAAGAAGTAATTTTGGGATCAGCAAAAATAGAATATCATCCAAGAAATTATATTGAAAAAGCTGAGAAGCATTTAAAGATGAAGGATTTGAGAGCTGCTGTGTTGTATTCAAGATTAGCTTTAGAAACTGTATTAAGTATAGTTGCAAAAAAAATTGAGCTTGAAGTACCATATAATGACCTTGAAAGAATAGGAATAAGAGGTTTTATAAAGGCAAGTATAAAAGAGAAATTAAAAGAGAAATATGGTAACAAATCAAATGAGATTGAGCGACAGTTTCAAATATTAAGTAATAATAGATATTTTGGGAATTTACTAAATGGGTTTAAACCCAGCAAAGAAGTACATTTTCCATATGATACAAGGATAAGTTATGTTTACGATGAAATAAAAGATTTAATAGATATTGTGAAGGATTTTACAAGCTTTCTTTTAAATTTGATTAATAAAAACAAAAAATAAATAAAGATATATCATCAAAGATATATCATCGATCTATAAACTTTCTTATAAAATGTGAGATAGATTGATTTTATTTATTTTAAGATATTTTTGATAGTTTTAGGCTATTTTGTGGGTAGTGGAACAATCGTGGAAAAAATATTGTTCCAGAGTTTCAAAAAAATTGAAATCTTTTATTGCCAAATTAAATTTAGAGAACGAAAGCGTTTTTATGGGGGGATGTTGTGTCGTCAGTAAATTTGAATTTAAGGGACAAAATAGTTAAAAAGGTTATATCCAATCTGAAATGGCTTATTAAGGATGAATACTACAATGAATTGAAAAATGAAAAGGTAAAGAAAAATGGAGATGGGTATATTGCAATAAATAATAGCTTTGTGTTTAGAGAGGGAGTAGCTGTAACTAAGAAAAGTGAGAAATATCTATGTATGAGGATGGAAAATGGTTTAGAAGATCCTGAAAATCCTATGATTCTGGAAACTCGTTTTAACGATGACATTAAATTTTTTGATAAGAGATCCAAGAATTTAACTTTTAAGGATTTGTATAAGGCAATAGATGAAGAGATAAAAAATATAGGGTTTGCAACTTTTATCCTTATTGGGAAAATGGAATTACCCGAAAAATTAGAAATGGGTAACAATAGTATAAAGATTGTCTTTGATAGGAAAGAAAAAGGGATAAAAGTTAAGAAAGTAGGTAACAGGATTGTATTAATAACCTCAAATATCGGTAAATCAACACTTCGTAATAAATTACAGGAGTGTTTAAGTTCAGAGTACAATAATGATAGTGATCGAAGGTATTTAAAAGATTTTGATAAACTCTGCAACGATCTCTGTGAAAAAATGCACTATCGATTAATTCTTCCAACAAATGGTACGAGAAAACACTCTGAAACTTTCATTGGATATATAAAAAGTCAGCTAAAGGAACAAATTGAACAATATAAGAGTTTTTTAGAGAATTATGAGAGAAATCTGATGGAAATAAAGAGAATTTCATATAATTTTGCAACAGATGCCATCAAACTTATGCGGTTAATAATGGTTGTTTGTGATATCCACCCTATTATTTTGTGGTTAACTATTTATGAGATGCTAAATTTAAAGAAAGCTTTTAAAAATCTTCCAGAATTTGATAACAGTAAACCAAAGCTGGATAATTATAAAAATCTAATAAGTAAGTCTAGGAACAAATCTTTTCATAACTTTTTTAACATTGAATATGACGTTGTTGTAGATTTGGAAGATTTTTCTCTGAAAACTGACCAATTAATACTTTTTAGAGAATTTAAAAGGTCAAGGAAAAATTTTTTTGATTCTTTTCATTTTAAGGATAAAGAAATCATAGCCGCTTTGTTAGAACTTTCCAGGACGAGTCAAGAAGAGCTTCCTGAAGTTTTTTGGGGGAAAAATTTGAACGTGTTAGAAAGCTTCTATAATCTCTTGGATGCAATAGAGAATACTCTATGGATTTTTAAAATGTGAAAATTGCATATTGTTTTTCTATATATTTTTTTGCACGTCTTAATAATTATTTTTTTATTCATCTTGTTTTTTTATGCACTTCTTTTTCTTTTTTAACGCTATTGGGAGTGATTTTACTTCCAAAAAAAATTTAGAGATAGGGTATAAAGAAAGTTTGGATTATTTATAATTAATTTTTTATGAGTTTTATTTGATTGTATTATTTGCTTCTGGATGTGAATTAATAACATATAATGCTGCTTGAATTTTTTATGATATGATTTTTTTGGCGGGTTATCCTAATAAACCGTATATGTTATGAAACCCAGTGAATTAATGTATTAGGGTAACCTGCCTTTGTAAAAAAAGTGTTTATAATAATCAAATACAATTTTTTATTGGAGGGAAATGTAAATGAGTTTTTTGGAAAATTGGAAAGCCGATTCAAACATATTAAAAGCATATATAAAAGTTAAAAATGCTCTTGAGGGAAGTCTTGTTGAAAGTGAAGCTTTTGAATGGGAATGGAATCTGGAAGAAAAAATTAAACAGATTAGTAAGATGATTGAAGAGATTAGTAACAACGAAAACTTTTCTATTCCATTATATTACTATAAGGTGCCAAAAACATCCGGGAAAACAAGAGACTATTATTATGTACCATTTGATTACCAAGTTCTTTGGATTAGCTTTTTGAACGTTTTTGGTCCTCCGATAGATAAAATTATGCCACGATATTCTTTTGGATATAGATTATGGCGGCCTTTCGGGAAAAATTTGGAAACCGGAAGATGGGAATATGGTAAATACAGTGTACCAGGTAAGGAAATATATAAATCCTTTAATATGTCATATAAACCTTTCAGAAGATATCAAAAAATTTTTTTAAGCAGCATACTTGGAATAGAACTGGATGATATTGAAAAAGAAATGTTTGAAATGGAAAATAATAACGAAAAAAGTGTAATATGGGTTTCTGAATATATAAAAAATTGCGAAGGTTCGTTTGATGTTTGGAAAAGTAAATTTCCTCTGTTTTGTTTTAGTAATTCTAATGGTTGTGATTCTGAAAAAAAGAATTTGTACTATATGAAGCTTGATATCAAAAAATTTTTCCCATCTATTAAAATAAAAAAATTGATAGAAAATGTTAAAAAAATACTAGATTTTATGAATTTTGAAAAAAATAAAATTGAAGAAGTTTCAAACTATTTGATAAAATTACTAACTTTTGAGTTAGGAGGCGTTTTTGGTAATTACGAAAAACCAGAAAATATAGGCCTTCCTGTTGGATTACTGGCTTCTGGGTTTATGGCTAATATTTATCTTTTTAATCTTGATGTAAAAATGGATGAACTGATAAAAAAAGCATTTATGAGAGGAGAAATATTGGGATATTTCAGATATGTGGATGATATTGTAATTGTATCTGATAATATCGAAAGAATGCTTCTAGCAAATAGAATCATAAATTGTGAATTGAAAAACTTAGAATTAATTATAAATTTTGATAAATTAAAACCGAGAATTTTAAGTGAGTATTATCGATTAACTCAGTTTGTTTCGGAGAACAACTTGAAAGATAGTTATTCCGGTGATGAATTTTTGACCATGCTAAGAAATTTATTTACATTGAAAAATCCCAGAACAAACCAAGATCAAAAAGCTGAAAATGTTGTTAAAAAAATAGAAAGAAATTTAAGATTTATTCTTAATATAGATGACGACGATGTGAGCACTGAAGAGTTAAACAACCTCTTCTTAAAAGAGTTTGAATTAACAAGGGAAAATTATCATGATTTTCAAACTACAGTTTTTAATGAAATGTCCGTCTTATCTGAAAAAATATTTGGATTGTCAACAATGGAAAATCTTCAGGAAAGTTTTAATCGTGCAAGAAATTTAATAAGGGCTCATTTAGATGAGGATAAAATTGCACCGCAGACTAGACAGTCATTTTCTGCCCATTTTATGACAAGGATAATTGAAAATGCATTAAAACATCCACCAGCATACAAGGCTGAACATTGGACTAATTTGGAGCAAGAATTGAAATTAGAAAACTTATCAGGTGCTATAAAGAAAAAAGAAGAGAAAGAAAATGAGAAGAATATCAAGAGTTTAATGAAAAATGCTTTAGCTGATGTTGAGTATGCTATTGTTAATACTCCGTCAAAAACTAAATTATATAAAAGATATATCGAACTTGTATATTTAATTTACTACGACAATATACAAACAAATGTTTATTTAAAATATCTTTTGAATGTAATCAACGAGAAAATCAGAGTTGAAGAATCTGGAATACCTTTTCTTTATTATGAGCTTCTAAGATATATAAACCAGGTGTTAAAAGAAAAATTAAACGGCGAAGATGACATTCCTAAAAAGTTCTTAAAGGATATTAACAATATTGTTGAAAATATGATAGAAAACAAAAAGAAATTTTTTAAACGTAATCCAATGTTAACTGCTGAGTTGCTTGATATAGTTGTATTATTAAAGGCTCTTGGATATGGTTTGAGTGAAGATGCTGAAAACTTTGTCGCTACCAAGCTTGTCAGTAATCACGAACACGACACCATGTATGAATTTAAAAACCTGATTAATTCTAAAATATCAGTTTATAAATGGTTGAAAAGAGAAACTGAAAACGAAAAACTTTGCTATAAATTACTGCTAAAGTTGTTTAAACTTACTGAATATAAATCTTTTGAGCACATTAAAACACTTCTTAAAACACTGAAAGTAAATAGCAAAGAAGAGAAAGACACACTTGAGCAGCTTAAATTGTATAGTTATTTATTATTGAGGATTTACTTTTCACTCAACGAAAAAAAAGCTAAAAGACTTATTGTAGAAAAATCTTTAGGTTTCCTTAAAATACTTTTTAATGAATTGGATAAAGAAAATTCGAATAACAGTTTTGTGAACAATAAAAACGAAAATTACAACAATTATAGATTATTACAACTATTATTGCAAGGAACCTATGAAGGTGTCTTTCCCGATAATATGAAATTCAGAAAAAGTATATCTCGATTAATTGAAAAAATTAGTTTTAGTTCTGAAAACTATCAGTTTAAAAAGAATGCTCTGGCAGTTTTGAGAAACATAAAAGAATTTTTGGAAATTAGATATCTGGAAGATAAATCAAATATGGGTAATATTTCTGTGGCAAATTTTCTGAATATAATTAACTTGTCGTATTTTCAAAAAATATTATTATCATTTCTTCTTGTAAGTATTAATTCATGGAAGAAAAACACAAGCTTTACTGATATTCTTGAAATAAGTATTGACACAGAAAAATTTAACAAAATAGCCAAAGAACTTCAGAGTGGAAAAAGAAGTGTTGAAAGCTTGGAAGAGGACTTAAGAAAGGAATTTGCAAAAGAAAAAGAAGATGAAGATGAGAAAAAAGGTGTTAAAGACTCAAAAGAAAACATAGAAAAAGAAAAAGAAGCTAAAGAAGTTATAAAAATCCAAGAAAAACTCCCGGAAGCCTTATACTGGTTGATATTTCAGATACTAAAGGGAGAGTTTTTATTTGAGAGTCTTTCGTCGCCTGTTGATTATGATAGAAAGTATCTTTTTAAAAATATCTGGAGAAAACTTGTTGAAGAACTTGTTGTTAGTAGTGATATAGCTAACATAATAGCTGATAACATAGGCAAATACAAACGCATGAAGTTAAAACCTTATAACAGTCCTGGAAAAGAATTAGGAGAACTGCTTTTTGAAGAGTTGAAGAAACTTATTTTTCTAAATCGTTCAGTGATAAAAATGGAACTCCCGTTACGTGTTTATGGAGATAAGGAGTTGAAACCTTTTATACGTGTAGGTATTTTTCAGCCAACTGTTAATTACTTTAAGGATGACTATAAATATTTAAGTGAAGATTTGAAATATCAAAAATGTTTGGTTAACGCATTGAGAAAAGAATTGATTGTTGCACTGAAAGTTTTTAAAGAACAAAACATAGATCTTTTTATTGCGCCTGAACTTTCAATTCCACAAGATGTGGAAAAAGATTTAGTGGAATGGGTAAGAAAGACAGGAATAGTTGCAATATATGGTATTGAATATGTCTTTAATAAGATGAAACAAGAAGTTAGAAATAGTTATGTACTGCTCTGGCCGTACAATGATATAAATATTTTAAAAATACAGGGGTTTAAAAAGTTTTTCAATTATGTGGAGAAAAGTCAATTTGGAAAAAGAAATATTAAGATACAAGAAAGTGATAAAATAATTCTTTTTACATCGAAGAATATAGGTGTTTTTTCGATATTGATATGCTATGATGCACTTTCCTTAGAAGATCTTGCGATTCTAAAGGGGTATGTTGATACAATATTTGTTCCTTCTTACAACAAAGATATAAATACATATAGAGGTCTTGCAGATGCTATGAGTAAGCTTGTGTTTTGTAATTTTGTTATAGCAAATACGGGAGTATATGGAGGTTCGGTAGTAAGAATACCATACTATGAGATCCATAAAAGAGAAGCTTTAACATTAGAAGGAAATGGAATTTTCGGGGCCCAAGTAGTAGATATTCCAATAAAACACTTGCAAGATTACAGAAAGACTATTCCAAAATTAGATAAAAATTTTAAAGATAGAAAATTTAAAGCATTTCCTCCTGGATATGAATACAAGGAGATATAGTGACATATTAAATTAATAATAACTAGCACAAAGCAAATCCTAAGTCAATTTTGGAAAAAGCATGAATAATATATAAGAATTAAGAGCCTTGGTCAGAATGATCAAATTTAAAATTAAAGTTTCTATCAAATACAAAAAACACCGAAGTAAAAAATACAATAAAACTTTTTGATAAACAAGGAGCTGATTTTATATATTTAGCTAATTGAACGTAACGAAAGTTTCTATTGGGGCACAATGAATTTTTCACAAATCCGTTAGAAAAAGGTTAAAAGAAATTATCAAAAATGTTGAAATGTTGCTGATTTTATAAGAAACATGAGGATAAATTATAAAATTTATGGGGAAGGAATTAAAAACTAAATCAGTGTTTCTTTATCTAGAGGTGATTTTTATGATACATGACAAAGATTTAGTTGATTTAGAAGAATTATTGATTACGATTTATGATACAGAAATCCAAGAACTTATGAAAGAAGCAATAAATTGTTATAACATAGGTGCGTATAGAGCAGCTATAATTCTTACATGGAACACAGTCTTATATGATTCTTATAAAAAAGCTAAGTATTTAGCAGAAAATTTTGATGACAAAGAAGCTAAGAAGCTAGTGTTAGATGTAGAAGAAAAATTGAAGAATGGAAGTATAGCTAGTGAATGGTCTTTAATAGAAAATTATATTTACAAAAAATTTGAAATGATTGATAATTTGGAACTTCAAAAACTATCTTTTATTAAAGAACTTAGAAATATGTCTGCACATATGTCAATGTATATAATAAAAGAAAAGTACTTTGTGCCTACTGCTGAAGATGCAAGAATGTGTATTAGAAATGCTATAGAGATACTATTGTCTCAACCTCCTATTTTGAATAAAAAGGCAATTGAGTATGTATTTGAGGATATATTTAGTAAATATTTTCCGGAAGTCTACGACGATTTTGAAAAAATTATTTTAAAGAAATATATAGAAAAAGCTGGGAAAAGTTTTCTGAGGAATCTTACAATTGAATCTGTAAATAAGTTTTTGAATGAGAACAGTAACATGGAAAAATTAAGAAATCTAATAATTGTTTTGCTTCGAAACAAACCAGAATATTTTGTAGATGAAAAAGTTAAGAGATATTTAAATAGTCTAGAATCCGATGAAAAAATTGAAAAAATAATTTCATTAATTATGGAAGAACCAAAAGTATTAGAATATCTAGTGGATGGAAAAATTAAAGTAAGGCAATTCCTTGAAGAAAGGACACTGTTAGATGAAATAATAGATGAACTGTCCCCAGAACGTAAAAACATAATTTCTTTTTTAATGATTATATTTGATTCAATTAATGGGAAGTCAAATGAAAAAATTGAGAAAATGATAGAAAATCATATTGACTATATTAATCTCAAAGAAATTAAAAAATACAAGATTTATAATTCTGAGTATTTCCCAGAAAATCTTAAAAGAATTTTCTTAAGGGTTGCTATAGACAAACTTTCAAAACTTCCTTCTTTTATTCGGGCCACTTCATTCATAGAAAATGTTCTTTCTCTTTTATTATATCTTGTCAGAGAAAAACAAGAATTAGAGTTGTTGTTTGAAAGAATAAAAGAGAATAAGGGAGTGGGGAAAGTAAATATAAATCAAATACTTGCATCTGGTCAATCAGCATACAATCTTGAAACAATTTTTACTAACCTGCCAAAAGATACCTTGATTAAAAATAGAGCAATAGTTGAAGAATTTATCAATTATTATTGTGAAAAATTTTCGGCAGAAGAAGAGAAAGTGTGTGAAAAGCACTTTTTTAAAATATGTTTTGAAAAATAAAAAAAAATTAAATTGAAAGTATTATAAATTCAAAAGATTATAAATAAATCAATTGTTTTGCATGGAGGAACAAATTAATTATTTTTTTCGTGGGCAAAAGAAATGAATAGCGATTATATTGAATAACTACAATTTGTACTGTCAGATATTAAAAAGAATAAACGTTCGAGACATAAAGAAAATTCTGCAATAATAAGAATTGAGAACCTTGGTTAGAATGTTCAAAACAACAAATACTCTTTTAAAGATTCGGGGTGAAAAAATGTCAAATCATAGAAAAAGATTAAAAGCTTCGGATGTTTTCCGAGAAAGTAAGTATGTATTTGGTAAAAAAGTAAGTTTTGAAGAAGTATTCCCAGAAATAGAAGATATAGTAGTAGATGTTGAAGAATTATGTTGGGGAACTAATAAACAAAATTGCAAACGTACTTATACAAAACGAAATTTTCCTGGAGAATATATTGATTGTAGTAATCCTCTCTGTTATAATGGGGGATTTTCAATAGGAAAAATATTACGAGACATGGTCAAAAACAGACAAACAGAGTTGGAAACGTTAGAATTGTGTCAAGGATACGAGGGTTCTCCAAAGGGGAATAAATATTATAAAAAATGTTTAAATCAATTTAAAATTAAAGTTTCTATCAAGTACAAAAAAACAGCAAAATAAAAAAATATGATAAAACTTTTTGATAAGCAAGGAGCTGATTTTATGTATTTAGCAAAGTTGAACATATGGAACTTTAGAAAGTTTGGTTATGCTAAATTAGATGGACCTCCAAAAGTGTCTATAGATTTTAAAAAAGGCCTAAACCTGATTGTTGGGGAGAATGATAGTGGTAAAACTACAATAATTGATGCAATAAAATTGGTTTTAGGAACACAAAGTTATGAAAGAATATGGTTAGATGAAAGGGATTTTTATAAATATTCAGAGAAAAAAGAGTTAAAAATAGAATGTATTTTTAAGGACCTAACAGAAGATGAAGGTGGAAAATTTTTAGAATGGATTACCTTTGATGAAAATAATACTTCACAATTAAAAGTTAGACTTATAGCAAAAATGAAAGATAATAAAATTACAGCGAAAATTACTGCTGGTGAAGAGTATCTTGATATTAGTTTTGAAGCTAGAGATTTATTAAGAACAACATATCTTAAACCATTAAGAGATGCAGAAAATGAATTGACGCCTGGATATAGATCTAGGTTTTATCAAATATTAAAGAGCTATGATTTGTTTTTTAAGAATGACGAAAAAAAGCATGTTTTGGAAAGATATATAGGCGAAACTAATCGACTCATAGAAGAATACTTTGAAACAGAGATTTTAGAAGAAAATGAAGAATTTGATATAAAAAAAGGAGAAAAAGGAGCAAAAGAAGTTACGGAATTTATCAACAATACTTTGGAAAGCTTTATGGGAATAGATTATAAAAATAAGAATTATAAAGCAAAGGTAAATATCTCAGGAGGAGATTTATATTCTATATTGTCGAAATTAGGACTAAGTCTTGAAGAAAATAAAACAGGATTAGGTTCTTTAAATCAATTGTATATAGCAATGGAATTATTACTCTCCAAAAAAAGTGATGTTTCGAAGATTATTTTAATAGAGGAAATTGAAGCACATTTGCATCCCCAAGCGCAATTAAGACTTATAAAGTATTTGCAACAGCAAAGTAATGAAAAAAGTCAGTATATTTTAACAACACATAGTATAACTTTGGCATCAGTTGTTAATCTTGAAAGATTGATCATATGTTCCAATAATCAGTGTTATCCCATGGGAAATAATTATACAAAACTTGAAAAGGGAGACTATGAATTTCTTGAAAGATTTCTTGATGCAACAAAAGCAAATTTATTTTTTGCTAAGGGGGTTATAATGGTTGAAGGAGCTGCTGAAAATCTTTTAGTCCCCACTATTGCAGAGATAATAAATAAACCTTTGGATAAATATGGAGTTTCTATTGTTAACGTTGGTAATCTTGCTTTTTTAAGATACTCAAAAATATTTTTAAGAAAAGAGGGGGGAGGCATAGGAGTAAAGGTTGCAATTATAACAGACCTTGATGTAAAGCCTAAATGTTATTATGAGTTAAAAGGAAGTGGAATAAACAATGAAGATAGGAGTGAAATAGATATAAATAAACAAAAAGAAGAAGCTAGACAGAAAATGAAGGAGAAATATGATGAAAGTGGAATAACAAAAACGTTTACAAATAATTGGACGCTTGAATATGATTTGGGGTTAAGTGAAATAAGAGATAGATTATATGCAGCTATAAAAATTGCTAAAAATATAAAAAATAACGACAATTTTGAAGGAGAATTCGAAAAATTTTTAGATGAAGCTAGAAAAGAAATCAAAAAATGGCAAAAAGAAGGATATGACGATGAAAAAATTGCTTGTAAGATTTATGAGCCTCTTTTAAAATCACAAGCTTCAAAAGCAGTTGTAGCTCAATATCTTGCAAGAGATTTATTAAAAAACAGAAATGAAGTTGAGGAAATTATTAAAAAAGATCCTTATATAAAGTACATTGTTGATGCTATAAATTTTGTTACAGAAACTGAAGGTGAATAAATATATGACTAATAGGAAAATTGTTATTGTTAGTGATGAAGAAATAAATAATATTGAAAAAATACTGCTTCCACGTGATAGATATTTTGGAGAGGAAGAAAGGAAAATAATAAAATGTTTTGATAGGTCTGTTGATATAGTGGCTGCACCCGGAAGTGGTAAAACCACAGTTTTGTTGGCAAAATTAATAATACTATTAAATAAGATACCTTTTCCTGATAGAAAAGGTATTTGTGTATTGACTCATACAAATGTTGCTATCAATGAAATTAGAAATAAATTGGGAGAGAAAAGTAAAATATTATTTGATTATCCCAATTTTTTTGGAACTATTCAAAAGTTTGTGGATAAATTTTTAGCGATACCTATGTATAAGCATATGTTTAAAAAGAATTTAAGAGCTATAGATGACATAATGTATAAAAAAGCAATAAAAAATCATTTTGATCAAAAAAAATATAGGGAGCTATCGTGGTTTCTTGAAAATAAAACCAAAAAAACATTTCAAAAGAAAATAGATGCTTTGAAAGAAATAGACATTAGAATAAAAGAAAATAATGATATAGAGTTTATGCTTAATAAAAAAACTATTTTAAAAAATAAGGATAAACCAGCATATAAACAAGCAAAAGAACTTTTGTGGGAAAAGGTAATAAAAGAAGAAGGAATTTTAAAATACAAATTAGCTTATACTTTTGCCAACGCATATATAGATAAATTTCCAATGCTGAAGAAATATTTTATGAATAGATTCAAGTATGTTTATATTGATGAGATGCAGGATACGAGAAGCTATCAAATTGATGTGCTGAATAAAATATTTGATGATAAAAAAATTATTGTTCAAAAATTTGGTGATCCAAATCAGGCTATTTTTAATGATGAAGATGACAGTATAGATATAGATTGGGAAGTAAAAGAGAAGCCGATGTATATATCATCGAGTAAAAGATTTGGTAAAAATATAGCTTTTTTTGTAAATCAATTGAAAACAAGAAATGGGATTGAAATAAAAGGAAATGATAAAGTTGATTCTTTTAAGCCACACATTATTATTTTTGATAATAACACCATTGATAAAGTCCTTGATAAATTTGTCGATTTAATAGAGGAGCATAAATTTGAAAAAGAAAAGGGAATTTTTAAAGCAATTGGTTGGAGAAAAAGTACTAATGATGATAAAAAATTATCAATAAAGTCATATTACCCTGAATTTAACAAAAGCACGTATGCTTTTATGAAAAGTAACAAAGTTGTAGACATATTTGATGCCATAATAAATAGTATTATGGATTTTTTAAAAGACAATAGTAGTGTTTTTAATGATATTAGCAAGAAAAATGTAATATATTTTCTGGAAGAAGATTATAATAAATTTTATACTCAATTAAGAAGAAATTGTATAAATTGGTATTTAAAATACGTGAACACTAATGAAAATATAGTTGAGGAAATTCATAACTTTATCAATGAAGGACTTTTTAAACGACTTAGTGTTTTAGAAGTTGAGAGTTTTAGAAAAATACTTAAAGAGCACATAGAAAAGCTAGTATTTGTAAGGAAAAATGAAAAAAATGAATATACTAGGAATGGCGTAAAAATAGTTATTGATACTGTTCATGGAGTAAAAGGTGAAACTCATACTGCTACGTTGTATTTAGAAACCTATTATAATAGGAAAACAGATATTGAAAGAATTTTGGAATATTTTAAAGGAGATAAAGGTAATAGAAATAGAATATTGGAGAGAACATTAAAAATAACATATGTGGGTATGAGTCGTCCAAAAAAGTTACTTTGTATTGCTATACATAAAGATACAATTGAGAAATACAAAGACGAAATTAATAATTGTAAAATGATAGAACTTTTGATTGAATTTAGCTATTTATAATTCAAAAGTATTATTGAAAAATTTTATGATGTTCTTTTAGAAAAATTAAAAAATTAAGCATTTGAAGATTTCAAAATTATTATAGACTCTCTCCCTGTTTTTCTTGGATGATGAAAAAAGCATATTTTAAACGAAAGTTTCTGAGGGAAATACAACGAGTCTTTCATAAAGCTGGTGGAAAAAAGGTTAAAGGAAATTACCAAAAAGGTTTTTAAATAAATTTGAAATAAACTCTTTAAAAATGAAGATGAATATTGAATTTTCTGGTTTAACAACGAGTTGCAAAAAGCATTGTATCAATCATAAATAGGTTAAGAGCATGTAATTAAATATCTTTTCCGAGCAACCATTTTTTGTAAATATCAAACAAGGTTGTGAAAATTAACTTCAGCAGCGTTGTATCATTTTGGAAAACTCCTATCATTAAGGTTTTTTGTGCAACGTTTATTATACATAGGCATAAGTTATTGTCAAAACCAGAATACTACGTAGGATATATTTATATACGTGCAACTGGCAACGTGCGGAAAATTTTAAGAAGGAAAGAGAATGGAGAAACTTGTAGTTAAATGGCTTATGGAAGTGGATAAAATTTGTGTCCCTTTGTTTAAAAGGTAAACATTGCAAGTATATGACATTATTGATATTGCAAAAACAATTGTTACTATCCTGATGCTTGATAAGTATTACAGTTATATTTTATATAGAGCAAAATTAGTTAGTTTGGAAGATGTTATTTAGCAAGAACTAGCAAAGTTGGCTAAGCTACTGAAAAATAAGATGCTTTGCTTTCGCTTCGTTTCGATTGTGCGATATTTTCTTTGCTTTTTGCGGAATGCCAACGAAAGGAATAAACCGCATTATATTGTTTGTGACTTATGTGACGATTGTCTACAAAATGTGACAACTGTGACAAACCTTTTGTCCTGTAATTTTTTTAATTTATTTGAGAAAAACGAGTAAGTAATAAAGTTGGCAATGAAACTTGTCTTTGGCGTAATAAGGAACGAACTTAAAAAGTGTCAGGAAAATTATCGAAAAAATGTTAGAATTTGTTATATGATATTGATTGGAGATGATTGATATGAATTTCGTGTGGGATAATTGTAGAGGGAATGAAACTATAATAAGGAAAATGATATTTGGAAACATTGAAGATATAAAGGAACTTTTAAAGATATGTGGAAAGAGTGAGTTAAGGAGGATTTTTCTAAGAAATTCCCATAGATTTCATGGAAGGGATAAGAGCTATTGGCAGCTGATTCTGGAGGTTTCTGATGAACAGATTAATCTCGAAGCAAAGGGAAGTTTTAGAAAAGATACTGGAACTAGATATTTTCCATGAGTTTTATCTTGTTGATTGAACATCACTCCTTTTAAAATACAATCATACACTATCCCTGGATTTTGATTTTTTTCTTTTACCCAATAAAAAATTCAAGCTTGAACTGTATGAAAAAACTTACTTAAAAGCTTCCAGAATTTGGAGATCGTGTATAGAAAAACTCAACCCCTAATTTTTGACTTTAATGGGGGTAAGGTTTTTTATTTGAATATTCATATCCATTTATAAAGGAAATTGAAAAGATAAAAATGTACTAATAGCAAGTGATAAAGATACATCTTTTAAATATTTAAAAGAAGTGGATAAAAAAGGGAGATTACCTTTTGTTTTCGAAAAAATAGGAAGATAGTGGAGGAATAATTCTGTAAAAAGAAAAGAAGCAGAAATAGATATGGTTGTCTATGACAAGGAAAATATTATTTTTGGAGAATGTAAATGGAAAAATGGTCTGATTGATATGACTGTTGTAGAAAAATTAATAGATAAAAGTGCTTTATTTGATTTTAAAAACAAGATTTTATGTATATTTTTCGAAAAATGGCTTTACTGATGGGGTTATTAATTTTCCAAAAGCTAGTAAGAATATACTATTGTTTAGCTTAAACAATTTGATTAATTTTTCTTGAAAATAGAAAAACTTAAAAGATATTTGGATAAATTAATGTTTTAGTATTTGAAATTATTATTAACGAGTGGTAACAAGAGTTAGCGAGATTGGCAAGGTTGGTGAAAAAATAAAAAAATATGGATAAAGACTCTCTACGTTTGTTCAAGATGACATAATGGTTATAACCTCGACACCGTCGACAAGCTCGACAAATCTTGACAGCTTTCGACAAAAGTGTTATGGATTGAAAAATTTGTATTTTCCTGAGAGTGTTAAATTTTCTTTTCTTGGGATAAGTATTTTTCGCTCTATAAATGTGTTTAATATAGAATATGCTGTTGTTCGTTTTATGTTGTTTTGTTGTAGAAGAGTTAGTAATTCATCTTTAGTTCCTGAAGAAAAATCTTTTAATAATTCAAAAGCCTTTGTTTGAAGTGTTGTGAAGTTTAATTCGCCGAGGTATTCTTTGGTTATTTTCTTTATGCTAAGTATTGCATCTTCTTTTCTTAAAATTTTTTTGTCTATGTTGTCAAAGATAATTTTGGAAAATATCCATAAAGCATCTCTTGGATTTCCATCGGAAAATTCTATTATTGGTTCAAGAGAGTCTACAGGAATAACATCCAAGAATTTATGAATTCTTCTTAAAAGCAATTCTTTTATATCGCTGTTTGTTAGTTCTTCTAGAAAAATTATATCTTTGAAAATATTTTCCAGATTTCCAGATTCATTTAATCTTAAACGATCAAGTTTGTATTCCCTGTATATGGAATAAGGAAGAGTCATTATTATAATTATATTTTCGTATAATAATTCATTTTTCAAAGCATCAACTATTAAAAGAGTGTCATCCTTGGATTCTTTATCTAATTCATCTATGATAAGAGCAAATTTTCCTTTTACAGACACTATTTTTCTGAGTAATTTTCCCAGTTTTTCTTTTGCAGCAAAAAAGTTGAATCTTGGCGTTATACTTTTTTGGGAACTTTTATTTGCGGAACCATATAGACTTATACCAAGGGAAAAGCCTTTTATCGTGGAAACTTCTTCAATTACCCATTCCTTAGTTTCTTTTGCAAGATTTGATAGCTCTTTGTCACTTTCCAGGTTTTTAGATAGGTTGTAAAGAAGATCGTATAATATACTTTCGGCAGATTCTCTAAATGTTAATGTGATACGTTTAGAAAAAACATTTTCACATTTAATGAAATTGAGAACAGTTGTTTTTCCTATGCCGGTTTCTCCAGAAACTCCAAAAATACCAAGTGGATGGTATTTTATAATATTATTTAAATTTTTTATTTCATTTGTTCGGTTAACTAATAAGTTCTCTTGCGTTGGTCCAAGAGGTTTGTCTGTTAAGTGTTCAATAACTTTAGCGAGTCCCATAAAGCCACCTCCTAATCTATATCTTCAAACAAATTATAACATATTCGACACCATCGACAAGCTCGACAAATTTTGACAGCTTTCGACAATTTGGCAAATGTTAGCATTCTATCTCTACATTATTTCGAAGAGCGTTAGCAACAAAGAATCTTATAATTAACGAAAATTAGCGAGGTTAACAAGGTTGGTGAAAAAATAAAAACCAAGGACATTTCATTCAACTAAACCCTGAATAACATTTTTCCTTACATACGCTTAAAAAACATTTTTGTTGCATGTGTTAGGATGATAGAAAGGTAAGTTGTAATGCACCCCGAAAAACTGGACAAAAAATCAAGCAATTTTGTGTAAGCTCAAGGTTTCTTCAAATACCTCTTTTGGACTCTTGTATCCTAGCGCACTGTGTGGATATTCTTCCTTGTAAAATCTCTCAAACATCTTCGTTTTTTCAATTAGCTCTTCATATCCTGGATTATCCATTACCCATGCAACTTCTTCTTTGTATGTTCTAAAATATCTTTCTGTATTTGCATTTCCTTTTGGATTGTTGTAGCTTGTGAATATCTGCTTTATCCCCAACACATTACATTCTTCCAAAAACTTCCTGCTTGTCGGTTGACTTCCATTATCACTTACCAGTTTTACTTCTTTTCCTCGTACTCCTTTAGGATATCCATTATTTAAAGCTTTGTTCAAAGCTTTTAACCATTCTTCCGTTCTACACCTAAGACTTATTTCCGATCCAAGTATTTCTCTTGTATATCAATCTATTACTACTACTACATAATATACCCAACCTGCATCTCTTGTGAGTATCTTTGTCATATCTATTCCAAGTACCTCTCTATGTCTATTTGGCTTTATTTTCTTTTGAATGGTTCTACAAGCTTTTTTGTGTTTAATTTTGAAAAGTAATCCATTTTCTTTCATTATTCGGTATACCTTCTTTTGGTTGATGATATTATTGCCTTTTTTTCCTCAACATTGCCCAGATTCAACGATATCCCCAGTATGGATGTTCTCTTTTGAGCTCTTCTATTTCCTTGAGTATCTTTTCATCATCTGTTTTTCTACTGTATTTTCTGGGCTTGTAGTAATATGTACTTCTGCTGATTTTCAAATATTTCAACGCTTCTGAGATACTAAATCCTTTATTAACAAGCAATAATACTATTTCCCGTTTCCTGGATGTATTACAGTTTTTTTTAATGTCTCAATGACTATGGTTTGTTTACCAATTACCTTTTCAAGTTCTTCAATTTTTTCTTCAAGTTGTTGAACTCTGGATTTCTTTCCGTTTTCCAATCCTTCTTTTGCACCTTCAAGAAACTTGTCTCTCCATTTGTAATATTGAGCTTGAGAAATCCCATGTTCTCTGCAAATTTGAGAAACACTCTTTTCTCGACGAAGACCTTCCAGAATTATTGCCATCTTTTTTCTGTCCAATTCTTCAGGGGTGCAGTATAGATTGACTAATTGTATATTGACACTTACAATTCAGAACTTGTTATCATTTTTAAAATTCTCTCAAGTTTTCTTCTCACTCTTCCATCCTCTTCACACCAGTAAGCTAAAAAGGTAGGTTGTACTTTGAGCTGAAATTTTCTTGCGAATACCTTCACACATTCAGGACCTTTTACTTTTGTTTCAAAGTTTATTCCTTCATATCTTCCATAATTTCTTAGAAATCTGTCTATTAATTTTCTTTCATTTTCATCAAATTCTATATATATCTGGATAAATTTTTCTAAACTTTTTATCCCCATTCTGTTTAGTGCTTTTCCCACTACTAGTTTCCGTCCTTCTATATATGGGTGAGCTTTTACCATATCTACCGCAAATTCCATAGTTGTATATTTTTTTGCCATTAGTCTTTTAAATTTTTCTATATTCTTAAGTGATTCATATGCTTCCATAAATTTATCTTTTCTAGAAAGATAAAATTTTTTTCTCTTTAATTGAGACATATATGTAGTTATAAAAAGCTTTTTTCTATCTAGCAAGTACATGTTTTCTATTTCTTTTATGGCTTTGTTAAAATTTTTTCTTAGTTCCATTTTCAAAAGTTCATTGTAAATTGGAAAGTGTGATTTAATATTTAGCTCTTTTCCAATGATTATCTTTTTTAAAGTATTTCCCCGTATTTTATTGGTTTTTCCTGAAAGTATTTCATATAAACCTCTTATACTAACATTTTCTTTTCGATAAGATTTTATAATATTTCTAAGGTATTCCCGGAGCTCTTTCGTGTTTTTGTATGATGAGATGTTATAATTTGGGACAAGTTTTTTCGATTTTTCAAAAAGTTTTACGTATTTTTCTGGGTAAGATAAAGTTGTAATGATTTTTGCAGTATGTGAAATAGAAAGAAGATGAAGATTTTCTTCGATAACAAACAATGTATCAAGTGTGCCAAACAAATTTCCAGGTGTTTCACGATAATATCCAAGCCAAAAAGTTGCTTTTTGTGAAATGGAATAAGCCAAGAATGGATGAACATTTCTTATATCCCATGCAAGATCGTTAAGAGAACTAACAATTCCAGATGGATGGGGGATTTTTTTTGATAACCAGTACGCTTGTATGTAGTGGTGAGTTGCGGAAGACAATTTACCCTGATTTGCATGTCTCCGTGCTTGTGCAAGATGTAAAAAGGCAAGTGTTGTATTGTTAAGTTCACATCTATTCCCCCATAATCTAATATGTCTAACTGGTTCAAATCCACTTGCTTCTATGTTTATCAATATATTCATCACACTATTCCTTGCTGCTTTTGACATCCGTGGTAATTCACGCTTCAAATATTTGTACAGTTTAGAATCTATCTGTCCAATGTTCTTCAAGAATGAAAGTTTATTAGCCAGGAAAAAATACTTCACAGTTTTTGAACTGCAATTTTTCACGGCACTGTCTATTTTGTGTATAGCTTTTTTGTAATCACCTTTCCAAGAGTATTTAAGTGTCAAAAAGAAAGAATTCCAGATGTTTGAACTGGAGTTTTTTAAAAGATAATTCACAAATGGAAGCGAAAAGGCACCATATTTAAAAATGACTTTCGAACTTTTTAAAATTTTATTCATTGTTATCTTCTCCTGTTATAGTTATACCACAAAAAATAGATTTGTTTAAAATCTTATAAAAAATTAAGTTCAAAATCTGCATTATTAGCCTGCTTCAGATGAGACAAAATTTGAAAACCATATGGATAGTGATATAAATAAAAAAGGGGGCGAAAAGGGTGGAAGAAAAGAAAAGTGTAAAACGATTTTTAAGGGTATTATTTAAAAGGTACTGGAGGCGTCAAGTTGTTACATCAATTCTTGTCATAATCGAGTCTGGTGGAGGGATTCTTATACCTCTTTTATTTAAACAAATTATAGATAAAGCTATCCCATCAGGGGATTATAGAATATTGTTAAATTATATTTTAGGATTAATGGGTTTATTACTACTTGCTACGATTTTTAGTTATTTGGGAGAAGTTTGGTTTGAATTTACAGCTATTAAGGTAAAAAGAGATTTACAGAGAGAAATTATAAATAAATTTATGAAAGTTCCTTTTAATTATTTTATGGTAAATAAAGTGGGGGAACAGGTTTCAAAACTAATCTCCGATATAGAACAAGTTGGGATTTTGGCTTCTCAGTTCTTTCCAATAATGTTATTAGCACTTACCCAAATTTTTGGAATATTAGCAATTATGTTTTTTCTTAACTGGAAACTCGCATTGTTACCTCTCACTCTTATGATAATATCATGGTTTGGAATTATGATTCTAAATACAAAAGCAGAAAAACTTAGTCAAAAAGAGAGAAAAAAATTTGGGATTTTATCAGACGTAATATTAAACATTTTGGAAAATATAAAAGCATTGAAAATTATATATCCTTTAAATTGGATAAATAAACACTTTGAAAGATTCCAGGATGATTATATTCAAACAAAAAAAGCTTTTACAAGGGTGATAAAACTTGTAGCGGTTCTGGGAAATACAATGTTTGGAATAATTGCATTAGCACTTTTCTGGTATGGAGGTTATCAAATTTTAGATGGAAAGATGACTTTAGGTACGTTAATTGCATTCTGGGCATATATGCAGGCACTGGCAAACCCAATACAACTTTTGATGCAGGCAAATGTTACTTACAGAAGTTCATATGGAAGTATCACAAGAATAAAAGATATACTTGAATATGAAGAGGAAAGGATTAAAAAAGGAAAGCTTGCAGACAAAATAGGCAAATTAGAGTTAAAAGGTGTCAAATTTAAATATGAAGATAAAGAGATATTAAAAGGGATTAATATGAAGCTAGAAAAAGGGAAAATTTACGCTCTTGTGGGGGAAAGTGGAGTTGGAAAGACCACTACTTTAAATATACTAACAGGTTTATATAAACCAAATGAAGGGAATATAATTGTTAATAGTGAAGATTGGACTGAAAAATTAACAATTCTTAGAAAAAAGATAGGTTTTGTAGAGCAGTCACCAGTATTTTTCAAATATTGTTCTATAAAAGAAAATATACTAATGGGAAGAGATATTCCAGATAAAGAATTTGAAAAAATTATTAATGAAACAGCTGTAAGCAAATTTGTAGAAAATCTTCCACAAAAGTTAGATACACTTTTGGGAGAGGTCAATCTCTCGGGTGGGCAAAAACAACTTCTTGCTCTTGCAAGAGCATTAGTGGGGGCTCCTGATGTATTAGTACTTGATGAATTTACCGCAAATGTTGACTCAAAGACAGAGGAAGAGATTCATAAGATACTTATTAATGAGAAAGAAAGAGGAAAAATAGTCTTATTTGTTGCACATAGACTTTCAACTATTCGAAACAGTGATAAGATATTTTTGCTTGATGATGGAAAAATAGAAGATGAAGGTTTACATGATGAATTAATTAAAAAGTCTGAAAAATATAGAAAACTTATTTCTTTACAGATGATAAAATAAACGAAGTAAAAAATTTAAGGTTTGAAAAAAAGTATCTACTTTAAACCATACAGAAGTTGTGGGGATAAAAAACCACATTATGCTTACGATTAACAAAATTACCAAAAAGAAGATTTAAAGTGCGTTAGTGGTTGGTCAGTTTACTCTTTTTATTTTTTCAAGTATATGCAAATGGTATAGTTTCTTTGATTAAAACCTTGGTTATAGTGGTACCTACTACCTCATGTTGTGTGGAATTAGGAAAATAACTTCATCTTTTAGAAAAGTATTTCCGAATATTGAAAATATGCAAATAATTTTGGGGCATTTGGCGTTAATTTTAAAGTATCTCCTACAATTAGAAATATAGAGGAAGTACTATTGCTTCCGGAAAAACTTGAAGGAAGAAAATTATATTAAAACAAAAAATGGATTAGTGAAAATGCAATTTTTTACCCGCAATAATAGAAAATAACTAGATTGACAAATTTGGTATTTTTTCTTTTTTGTGATATAATACTAAATAAGATTAGTATAATTATAATTAGTATAATTATATATAGTTATATTAGATGGGTGGTGGTATTATTTTTATAAATAGATTCGAAGAAAAAGAACTTTTTAATAAAGTACTTAACTCTCACAAAAAGGAAGTTTTCATATTATATGGTAGAAGGCGTGTTGGAAAAAGTGTTTTGCTAAAAGAAGTTTCAAAGAGTAAAAAAACTTTGTTTTATACAGCAAGAAAAATATCGAAAACTGAACAATTAAATAATTTTTCCAGAAGCGTTGGGAATTTTCTAAATTTAGGGAATATAAAGTTTGAAAATTGGGAAGACGCATTTAGAATTTTATTTAATTTTTCAAAAAAGGAAAATATAATTGTCATTCTCGATGAATTTCAATATCTTGCAGAAAAAAATGAGGAAATAATTTCTATTCTGCAAATTTTATTAGATGAGTTTGATGATTCTAAAATCAAACTTATTCTTTGTGGTTCAAGCATTAGTTTTATGGAAGGTATATTAACTTATAAAAATCCATTATATGGAAGAAAGACCGGGAGTTTAAAATTAAATCCTATCCCTTTTGAACATTTAAAACTTTTCATACCCGAATATGATTTTCACCGATTAATTGAAACTTATTCAATACTTGGAGGTATACCATATTATCTAACTTTATGGGATGAAAATACAAATTTATATACAAATATTGAAAATCTATTTTTAAAACTTGGTGCTCCATTAAAGGAAGAGCCATATTTTATTTTATATCAGGAATTAAGAGAACCTGCAATCTATCAATCTATACTTGAAGCACTTGCAAGTGGTAAAAATAAAGTAAATGAAATTACATCATTTATCGGGGAAAATGATTCTCGAAAGATACAACCATATTTAAAATCACTTATTAACTTAAAGTTGATAAAAAGAATTACTCCTGCACTTCTAAAAAATCCACATAGAACCAAGAATTTTTTGTATGTAATTGACGACCAATTATTTAGATTCTGGTATAGATATATTTTCCCTTATAAGGAAAGCGTAGACTTAAATGAATATGAAAACGTTTTGAAATTGATAAAAAAAGATCTGCCACAATATGTTTCATTTGAATTTGAAAAACAAAGTGTAATTTACTTAAAAAAACGTTTTAATTTGATTGAGGCAGGAAATTACTGGAAAAAAGATGTTGAAATAGATATGCTTGGTAAAGACAAAGAAGGTAAAGTATATGTTGCTGAAATAAAATGGAGAAATAGAAAAATGAATATAAAGGATTTTTATAATTTAAAAAACAAAGTTGAAAAACTACAACTAAATGTAGATTATTATATTTTAGTTTCAAAAAGTGGTTTTGAAGAAAACCTTTGTGAAATAGATGAGAATGTCTATTTTGTTAAATTTAGTAAAGAAAAAGGATGGCAAGATTGGCCGGGGTGACGAGAGTTGGGAAAAACAGGTTCCTGGACTGATGTCTCAGGATGATATCCTTTTTGTTACTCTGCTCCCTATTATGTTGCCTTTTTAGTCCTACTTTGTTCTGCCTGCAAAAAGAAGTGTTATTAGTGCTAAAAGTTCTATATTATAAAGTTGGTTGAAATATATTTGGAAAAAATTTTGACTTTTACATTTTGTATATAAAACTAGTGATTAATGTATAAAAATTGAAAGAACTTCTTCTGTTTTTTAAGTTATGTATAATAAGTGGTTAGTTTATTATTTACTATATGGGCTAGAAGTTGAGATACACCTATGATGCATTATTTCAAAAAATGATGCGTCATGTTAAAGAAATGATGCATCAGTGATTTATTACAAAATAGAAGCATTATGATTGAAATAATAACAATAAGTAATGAAAAAAGTTAATATATTGATCTGCAAATGGAAAATTCAAAATAATATCTACCAAACTTAATTAATGGTTAATAACAAATAATTAAAATTGAATAAACACTTAGGATAAACATGCAATTTGCAAAAATTGAACAAATTTTGATTTTATAATACAAATGTGATAGAATATAAGTGCTTATATTTTTCTGCATTTTAGGAGAGTGATAATATGTTGGTTGATTTCAAGGTTTATAATTACCGTTCTTTTAAAGAAATAACAGAATTTTCCATGATAGCAGATGGGGAAGAAGAACATCCAGCGGTATTCAAAGAAGGGAAATTCAATCTACTCAAAAGTGCAGCTATTTATGGTCCGAATGCTGGAGGGAAGAGTAACTTTATTAGAGCCTTGGGTATTTATAGGTTTTTTATTTTGAATTCTAATCTTTTTTCCGAAGATTTGTTTCCAGTTGTTGAAAAATTCAAGTTAAATCACAAAAGCTTAGAAGAATCTACAATATTTGAGAGTAGATTTATCAATGGAAATTTTATATATAGATATGGATTTGAAGTTGATGGTAAAAAAATTAAAAGTGAATGGTTGTTTCGCGCAAATCTTGAAAACAAAAGATTAAAAGAAGCCAAAATATTTGAAAGAATAGGCCAAAAGATAGAAAGAGGAAATTTTTCTGAAGCAAAAGGTGTGGAAGAGAAAACAACTGAAAACACACTCTTTCTTTCTTCACTTGCTCAATGGAATAGTATGCTCGCAAGAGAAATAGTTAGCTTTTTCAAAAAGATTAACGTTATAATGTGGGAATTTCCTTATTTTTCTTCTCCGTCTCGAACTCTAAATTTATTTGAAGAAGGGAAAATTACAAAGGAAGAAATACTTAGTTTTTTAAAAAAGGCAGACTTTGACATAGTAGATTTCGAATATACAAAGAATGAAATAGATATATCAAAATTGCCCAATTTGGTAAAAAATGCAATTGTAGATGCTAATATTGGAAAACCGGATAAGCTATTTAATGTAAAACTTTATACATATCATAATGTATACGATGAAAATGGAAATATTATTGATTTAAAAAAATTTGATTTTGAAGAAGAAGAATCTGCTGGAACAAAAAAACTTTTCAATATAATTGGTGAAATTATTTATGCATTAAAAGAAGGAAAAATACTGTTTATAGATGAACTTGACACACAGTTACATCCTACGTTATTAAAAGGAGTAGTTGAAATTTTCAATTCTGAAAAAAACAAAAATAATGCTCAGCTGGTTTTTACTACACATAACACTTCCATTTTAACCCCTAAGATTTTTAGAAAGGATCAAATTTGGTTTGTTGATAAAAATAAAAATGGAAGCTCTGAATTGTATTCTTTGCTTGAAATAAAATCTGTCAGGAAAGAAGCTAATTTTGAGAAAGAGTATCTGAAAGGAAGGTATGGTGCAGTACCTTTTGTAAAAGATTTTTTAGAAGGGTTTGACAGGCATGGGAAAGAGAAGTAACTTTTTTAAAAGTAAAAATAGGCGTAGAAAAAATATTCGGCCTCCAAAACCTATAATATTAATAGTTTGTGAAGGTGAAAAATCAGAGAAATTTTATTTTGATGGTTTTAGAAAGGAGGCAAGAATTTCAAACGTAGAAATAGAAGTTATAGGGAAAGGAAGGCCTGGCAACTCTCTATTAAAATTTACTCAAAATAAAGTAAAAAATGAAAGTATAACATATGACCAAATCTGGATTGTTTTTGACAAAGATGATTTAAGTGATGAAGAATTTGATAGCATTGTTAGCAAGGCAATTTATAGAAATAAGATGAATGTTGCATATTCCATTCCATGCTTTGAATATTGGCTTTTGTTGCATTTTGATTATTATAATACACCATTAACAACTAAAGATTGTATAAAAAAACTAAAAAATAGATTTCCTGTATACAGGAAAAATTTAGATGATGTTTATTATAAACTCGCTGATAAAAAATATTCAGCTATTGAAAACGCAAAAAGAATGGAAGATGAGCACAAAAAGCAAGGTAACACAAAGCCTTCTTCAAAGAATCCCTCAACTCTTGTTTATAAATTAGTCATTGAACTTGAAAAATTTTTGAAATAAAAACTTTAATAGATAAAAAGGTGGAAAATGAAAAAAATAATTTTAAAAATATTTTTATCCGAATTAGAACGGCAATGTAACTTTGCAAGAATTGCCTTGGAACAGTTAAATATAGGAATTAAAGAAATGAATCTGGAACTTATATGGTATTCCATTCAAAGCTTTTTGATTGCAACAGCTAATATTTCAAAAATTTTTTGGCCAAGTTCTAAAAAGCATAAAGAAAGAGGGGAAAAATTAAGGAAAATTTTAGGCATAGATGATAATTTTCTTATTAAATCAAGAAAATTTAGAAATCATTTTGAACATTTTGATGAAAGAATTGATGAATGGATAGGAAAGTCTAGAAATCATAATTTTATTGATTCAAATATTGGTTCTATTAATATGATACAAGGAGTTGATCAAGAAGATATTTTTAGAAATTTTGATCCAGTAAAATGGGAACTTATATTTAAAGGAGAAACTTTTGATTTGGCTAGAATAAGAGAGGAAATAGAAATGATATATGAAAAAATCCAAATGTTTAATAAATGGGGAAATGAAATTATAGAGTTACAAATTGACGAGAAACTAACAGAGTTCGAAAAAAAATTGCTTGATGCTTCTCTAAGTCAATTGAAATACAAAGATAACCCTCTTAGATTTAATAATTTTGCGTACAGTTTTCGAGAATTAGTGAGAAATGTTTATGAAAGGTTGGGACCTGAAGAAAAAATTAAAAAATGTAGTTGGTATAAGAAAGAAACAAGCAATGACGATTGTAATAATAGACCAACGCGACGCCAAAGAATAAAATATGCTGTTCAAGGTGGATTGAGCGATGAATTTGTTAAAGAAAAACTTCAATTTGATACGGAAAAATATGTAGAAATTGTGGATTTATATGATATGTTAAGTAAGTATACACATATTTCTGAAAAGACGTTTAATATATCTCAAGATGAAGGTGAAAAATTTGTTTTTCAGTCACTTGGGATATTAATACAAATTTTTGAAAAGATAAAAATGCTAAGAGAGGAGCTAAGAAGTAAGTATGAAGAAATTATGTGGCTTAAAATACATGATGTTGTTATTAATGAAACATTCGAAGAGCTTGATATTATTGCCACTCATTATTTTGTTGAAGATGTTCAAGTTGAGGAAATTAGAATTGTAAATATTGATCATAAGAATGTTGATTTGGAGATTAGTGGGACTTTAGAAGTAAAACAGCAATATGGATCGTCATCTGATATGAAAAATGGTATGGGAACAACAATGAATGTTTCATATCCATATAATATAAAAACAAGAATTAATGTTAGTAAACCTTTAGATATTGTAATTAGCAAAGAAGAAATCTTTATAGATAATTCTGTATGGTGATGGTTTTGTGTAATTTGGAGAGTAAAACTATGAGTAATCATTTGTAGTTGAACTTTATTTAAATAATTTTTCTAATTAAAAAAAAGTTTGGGAGTTATACTTCTTGGTTTGTTTCCTTTTTATTGAGGAGGAATGCGAATGAATAAAAATGCCATATTTTTATTGGGAAATGGTTTTAATTACTGTTTAAAAAATATATAGATGACAAAGATTTGGAAGAGGAAGTAGATGGGATTATAAATCTTTGGAAGGAAATTTCAAAATTTTTTGATGAAATTAGGAGAATACCTGAGTATAAAAATTTAGCTGATGAAAACATTATAGAGATTATTCAATTAAAGGTTCTGATATAAAATTTGTAATTTTTGATGATAGGCTTGAGATAACTTCACCTGGTGGGCTTCCTGGAAGTCTCAGTCTTGAGCTTATTTTTCAAGTAAGGTCAGAGATTAGAAATAAAATTATTGCAAGATTTTTTAAAGAAATAGGATATATCGAACAATGGGGGACTGGAATTAGGAGAATAATTGAGTTGTGTTATAACAGGAATTTGAAGAGACCACAATTTATAGACGACGGTACCTTATGAGTCTTCCGGGGATTTTGTATCGGTTAAGAGAAAGCATATAAATTCTGAAGCATCAACATTTGACGAAATAAAAGAATTTTTAAATATAATTTGTATGTAATAAAAGGTAGCGACAAAATTATGCTAAGTAATAATTTTATTATCCATCCTGGAGAAAGTTAAACCCATCTTTAATTTTTTCATATATTCTCATTAGCTGACAGTATAAAAGTTTCACCATAGTACTAAGCTTTTTAAATTGCTATTAACTCAAATAAGGTATTTGAGTTGACAAAAATTAATATGTTTGTTATCATTATTATGTCCAACATTATGGTGGCTACCATATAATTATTGAGGTGATGTTATGAAGTTTTACAATCGAAAAAAAGAGTTAAATTTCTTGGATGAAATTAAATTAAGAAAAAATGATAATATTTTTGTTGTTATCTATGGTCGAAGGAGAATTGGGAAAACTACTTTAGTTAGAGAAGCCTTTGGTAATGAAAGAAGCGTGTTTTATTATTTTGTTGAGGTTTTAAACCAGAATAATTTGTTAGAAAAAATAAGTCTTTCTTTTTCAAAAGCTGTTTTTAAAGATTGGTTTGATTTATTTATTGAAATTTTTGAAAGGTTTGAATATGTAATATTTGATGAATTTCAAAATTTTTACAAAGTATCTCCTACTATTCTTTATTCACTTCAAAAAGCATGGGATGAAGTAAAATTTAGAAATTATAATACCAAGTTAATTGTTTTGGGGTCGTATGTAGGACTTATGAAAAAAATATTCTACGACAACAAAATGCCACTTTTTGGTAGGAAAGATTACTTAATGAACATTCAAGAGTTTTCATTAAATGAATCAATAAAGATGTTAATGGAGTTCGGTTATTCACCTGAGGAAGCATTTGAAATTTATTCGATAGTTGGCGGGATTCCAAATTATCTTTTATTTTTCAAAGATAGAAAATCCTTGAAAGACCTTATTTTTGATTTATTTTTGAGCGATTATGCACCATTGAAAAATGAGGGAGAAAATATTCTAGTATTGGAATTTGGTAGTGAGCATAGAAGTTACTTTTCAATATTAGAAGCAATTGCTGGAACACCGAAAACTGTTTCTGAAATTTCAGATGTTTCAAAAGTTGAAAAAACATCTTTACCGCGTTTCTTAAAGGAGCTTGAAGAAGAGTATAAGATAGTAAAGGCCGAAGAACCTTTACTATCACAGAAGAAGAGGATGAAAAAATATAAAATAGATGATTTTTTCTTTGATTTTTATTTTACTTTTATTAGAAAGAATTTATCTACAATCGAATTTGCTCCGGAAAAAGCCCTTGAAATCATCTGGAAAATGCTTCCACAGTATTTCGGTTTGAAGTTTGAACAGGTTTGTTCAAGATTTTTAATGGAAAAACCGGAACTTTTAGGATTTGTACCAGAAAGGATAGGAAAAACCTGGGGTAAAATACCTGGAGAAAAAAATAAATCCTTTGACATTGACTTGGTTGCATATGATTCGGAAAATATTGTATTTGGTGAATGCAAGTGGACAAACAAAAAAGTTGGTATAGAAGAATACAACAAACTTGTAATAAGAAGTAGTTATGTAAAAAATGAAGGTAGAAAAAAGAAATATATAATTTTTTCAAAATCAGGGTTTGAAAAAGAGCTTTTGAAAATCAAAGATTTACTTTTATTAACCCCCGAAGATATGATAAAGCAATTTGAAGCTTAATTATTTGATGTAAAAGTCAAGATAAAAAGGTATAAAAATGGGAAAATAAGAATGTACAAAAAAGCATTATTTTTTAGATGAGCTTGAAAAGAATTCTAGCTTTTCCTTTAATCTATATGATTCTCCTTTAATTGATATTACATGCGAATGATGTAATAATCTATCTAAAATAGCTTGTGCTAGTATTGGTGTTCCAAATATTTTTCCCCACTCTGAAAACGGTGTATTTGTTGTTATTATTGTTGAATGCTTTTCATATCTTTTTGAGATTAATTGAAAAAATATATTTGCTCCATCTCTGTCTATTGGTAAATATCCGGTAGTGTACAATAAATGCTGTAAAAAGAAAAAAGCCCTGTATCCCGGTAAAATATAAGTGACACATTATAATTTACAAAAGGAGGGGTACAGGGTCATGAAGAATTTACTCAACATTCCTGAAAATATTATACACCAATTTTTGCAAGATAATGAAGAGGGAATGAGGCAAATTTTGACCTGGTTTTTGAACACTATCATGGAATATGAAGCTAAAATTCAAGCTGGTGCATCATACTATGAACGTATCTCTTCTAGAAAGGCACATAGGAATGGATATAGAAAGAGAAGTCTCAAGACAAAATATGGTACTTTAGAACTTTTTAAACCACAGCTGAGAGAGTTTCCATTTACAACACAGGTTTTTGACAGATATTCACGTGTAGAAAAAGCATTGAGAAACGTTGTTTTAGAATCATATATACAAGGAGTATCAACTAGAAGAGTTAAAGAAATAATAAATGCACTAAGTGGTGAAGAAATATCTCCTACTACTGTATCAAAGATAGGTTAAGAATTAGATGAGAAGGTAAAAGAATTTCTAACAAAGCCAATAGAAGAAGAGATACCATATTTATTTGTTGATGCAAGTTATTATAAAGTCAGAGATGATAAAGTAGGAAGATATATACTGCACCCATGAGCATGGGTAATGGACAATCCAGGATATGAAGAGCTAGCTGAAAAAACGAAGCTGTTTGAGAGATTTTACAACGAAGAATAATCACACAGTGTGATAGGATACAAGAGTCCAAAAAAGGTATTTGAAGAAAACTTGAGCTTACACAAAATTGCTTGAGTTTTTGTCCGATTTTTTGGGGAGCATTACAGAGATTTTGTATATAATTTTTAGAACTACTGTGATGTGAGAAACTGCTGTGTTTGTAAGCAGTTTTATTTTTAATCTAATAAATTGGAGGGATTAAGAGATGGTGTTGATCAGGAAAGAGGATATAACAAAGACTTTAAAGGTGGTGTATGAAAAGATTAATAGTGGAGTATTAGAAAATTACTGGACGGGATTTAAACCATTGCCAATAGCATTTTATGATAATTCCCATGTTTACATTATTGGGCTTAGTGAATTGTCAGAAGGATTTAATAAAGAGGATGAAATTTTTGTTGGTGAATGGGATAATAGATTTATAGGAAATACTTCAATTAAATTTCAGGAAGGATATATTGGTATATGGGATTTATCAACTGTTGAAGAATTTACAACTTTTTCAGAATTTTATTCTAAAATAGTTCATGAAATTTTTCATGGTTTTCAATTATCAAATAATGATAAAAGATTTGCAAATGAGTTTTTAGCATTTCAATATCCTTTTACAGTTGAAAATATAGCACTGAGAATTAAAGAAAGAGAATATCTTTTAAAAAGTGTGTTTGAAGACAAGAAAAACTTGAAAAGAGACTATATGAAAAAATTTATTTCATGCAGGGAAAAAAGAAGAAGTATTATAAAAGAATTTTTAGATTATGAACTTGGTCTTGAAAGTATTGAAGGTACAGCAACATATGTTGAGTATAGGGCATTATTTGATGAAAGTTGCCTTCCAGAGAAATTTCTTATCTCAGTGTTTGGTAAAGATTTAATAAAGGTGACAGATTTAAATAAATTTAGAATGAGCTGTTATTCACCGGGTATGTATATTTCCCTGCTACTTGATTGTATAAAGCCAGATTGGAAAAAAGAATATACTTATGAAAATAAATATATTTACGATTATTTTGTTGATATAGTATCATTGGAATTTGAGAACGTTGAAATTGATGATCAGACGGTAAATCTTGCTCGCGAAGCTGTTGAAAAACATAAAAAAGAGTTAGACAAAGTGTTTAAAAATTTCGAAACAAGTGGTAAATATAAAGTTGTGTTAACAGGAAAATTTAATTTAGCTGGCTTTGATCCTATGAACATTTTGAAAAGTGGCAACAAGCTTTTACATAAAAATTTTCTAAAATTTGGTAGCAGTGAAAGTACTTATTTTGTAAAAGGTCCAGTGATATCTGAGTTTGAAGATGAAATATGGCAATATAGTAAAGTAATTTTTTATTCAAATAAAAAGCCTGAATTGAAAGATGATAATGCTGTTTTTATAGATGAAATTGGAATAATAAAGGGGAAATTAACAGAAGAAAACAACACTTTTTTGATAGAATCTTAAATTTCAATATAGAATGGAGGGGAGGTTACCCCTCCGTTATTCAATTGAAAATGATAGATGTATTATGATCTAAGTTAAATGGAAAAATTTCTTTAACAATATCATCTGGAATTTCTACATCTAATTCATTTAGTATCGTAAAAACAAGATCAATAACTTCAGCCTTTTTATCATCACTGACCTCAGAGGTTTCAATAAGTTACATTAAAAGACAAATTATTTCCTTAACCATATTTTTCCCTTCTTTATATATGGTTCGTTTTCTCTATCAAATAAATCTTCTAGTTTTGTTTTTGGAAAAAGATCAAAAAGCAAAAATATTTCCCCAATAGTTGCATTAATGCAGATAGTTGTCATATTGTAATGATGGAAGAATAAGAGTTTATATACAAATTACTTTAAATTTTTTCTGCAAGAATAATTATTCTTGGGGAATTAACTGTAAACTTTTCTTTTTCCCAACTCCCATATACCTGTTTTATAGTTAATCCAACTTCATCTAACAATTTGTTTATTTCTGTAAGGTTATATATTCTCATGTTATATTCAAATTCTCTTCTTTTATTTTCTCGAATAATTATTCTTCTTATATTTAAGTAACCACTTAAAGGGTCAAAAGAAGGAAGATCTATCATCATGTCTTTATCAACTTCAAAGACTGAGTCACTAAATTTCGTAGCTCTTGAGTCTCTATTTGGTATATCAAAAAGAAATTTTCCGTTTCTTTTTAAAAGATTGGATATATTTTTTAGGACAAGCTGGTTTTCTTTTTCACTAAAATATCCGAATGATGTGAAAAGAAGAAGAGCAACATCAAATTCTTCTTTATACTCAAGCTTTCTAATATCTTTCTTTAGAAAATTAACATTTGCTTTTTGGTTATTTGCTTTTTGTTTTGCGATTTCTAAGAATTCATCCATTATATCTACACCTGTTACATCAAACCCCATTTTTGAAAGTTCAATAGCATGCCTTCCAAATCCACATGCAATATCGATAATTTTTTCATTTCCTTGAAGGTTTAGAATAGAAAGTATGTTTTCTACTTCAAGCTTTGTTCTTTCTTCTGTGAGAAACTTTGAATAAAAATACATGTAATCATCCACTTTAAAAACTTCTTCAATATTAAATTTCATATAAATCCCCCTTTGTTCTTAATTTTTCAAGGTTTTTGAGTAATTATAGCATGAAAATAAAACTTGTTTGTTAAAAAAATAAAATCCAATTATTTTTAGGTATGGTGATATACCTCAAGAAAAAGGGAGTAATTAAAGGAAGGAAAGGATATAATCTAGGTAAAGTTTTTTGAAAACGTTAGTATGAAAGTGTTTTTAATCTAATATATCCAAGAAAACTTGGATTTAAATTTAAGGGTCTCCACGTCATATCTGAAAACATCATATTTTTAAAGGAAACATACCTTATTTCACCTTCCGGGCCTGTATGATAAACAAAACATTTCCTGTGTATATCATTACGTGATATGGAAATTCTGGATCTTCTGGATGAAAATAAAAAACTAAGTCGCCGGGTTTTGTGCATTGAACCCCAAAAATGAAACACGAAAAAAAAACACCCCCGAAGTGGTAAAATAAAACCAACAAGGGGGTATTTTTCTTTGGCTAAGAAAGGACAGAAATTTAAAAAGTATTCTTCCAAGCTAAAACAAGAAGTCATTAGACTCTATTTTGATGAACATCTTCCAACCGGTTGTTAATTAATTATCTTCTTTTCTTTAGAATTCTTAGCGAATTAAAAATTGCGATAAGTGTTACGCCAACATCTGCAAATACAGCTCCCCACATATTGACAAGTCCTAAGGCACCTAAAGCTAAAAATAAAACCTTAACACTCAAGACAAATATAATATTTTGCCAAGTGATTTTTAAAGTTTTTCTGGATATTTCAATAGAATCAATTAATTTTGAAATATCATCATCCATAATTACTACATCAGCTGCTTCAATTGCTGCATCAGAGCCAAGTCCTCCCATAGCAATTCCCACATCAGCTCTTGTTAGAACAGGGGCATCATTAATACCATCACCAACAAATGCTGTAGAAACGCCGTTATCATATTTTTCGAAAAATTCAACCTTATCATCTGGAAGTAGTTCAGAATAATATTTATCTATTCCAATTTCTTTAGCAACTTCTCTGGCAACTTTTTCACTATCACCAGTTAACATAACAGTCTTACGAACACCAAGTTCTTTTAATTTTTTAATAGTGTTTGATACTCCTGGTTTTATTTTATCTGATATACCGATATAACCAACAAATTTTTCGTTAACTGCTACAAAAACAATAGTACCGTTAAATTCGATTTCAGGAGTTTGAATATTGTATTTTTCCATTAATTTTTTGTTCCCTACTAAAACGGTTTTTCCATCTATTTTGGCTTTGATTCCATGACCAGCAATTTCTTCGTATTCCTCGATTTTATTTTCATTGATTTTGTTTCCATATTTTCTTTTTATAGATTCTGCAATAGGATGATTTGAGTGTTGTTCGGCGTATGCTGCTATTTCGAGCACTTTATTTTTGCTCAATCCATTATATTCTTTAATTTCGACTACTTCAAAAACTCCTTCTGTTAAAGTTCCAGTTTTATCAAAAATTATAGTATCTAAATTTTTGAGTACTTCAAGATAATTTCCTCCTTTTACGAGAACACCATGCTTAGATAAACTACCTACACCTGCAAAATATCCAAGTGGAATTGATACAACAAGTCCACATGGGCATGAGATAACAAGGAAAATAAGTGCTCTATAAAGCCAGTCACTAAATGGAGCACCTGTTAATAATGGTGGTAATGTTGCAAGCATAACTGCCAAAAATACAACAACTGGTGTATAGTATTTTGCAAATTTGGTAATGAGTTTCTCAGTTTTTGCTTTTTTAGCTGCAGCATTTTCAACCATATCAAGGATTTTTGATATTGTTGATTCAAAATATTCTTTTTCAACTTTAATGACTACGAGCCCATTTAGATTTATAAACCCACTCATAACTTCGTCATTTTCCTTGATAGTTTTTGGTATTGATTCTCCGGTTAGTGCAGAAGTGTCCACCATAGAATTACCTTTTACAACTACACCATCTAAAGGTATTCTCTCTCCAGGTTTTACGATAATTAAATCTCCTTTTTTTACATCTTCTGGAGATACTCTAATTTCTTTTCCATCTTTGAGAAGATTGGCGTAATCAGGTCTTATATCAAGTAAAGCTTTGATTGATCTTTTTGAATTATCTACGGCAATGTTTTGTAATAACTCACCAAATTCATAGAATAACATTACTCCAACTGCCTCAGGGTATTCACCAATTGAAAAAGCACCAATTGTGGCTATACTCATCAAAAAGTTTTCATCAAAAATATTACCTCTGATAATATTTTTAAAAGAGCGCAGTAAGACCCTGCCGCCAGAAATTAGATAAGCTGCGACAAATAACATTATTTTTAGAGAGAAAGGTTCGTTTACAAATAAAGCAGTAGCAAAAATTACTAATCCTGAAAACAGTTTAGTAATTTCAAGTTTTCTGTTGAAAAAATCTTCATCATTATGATTATGAGAGGTTTCGTTTTTATTGTTTTTATCATATACTTCAACGTCTGGTTCAATCTTTTTTACTAAGTGTTTTATTTCTTCAATTTTTGCTTCGTCGTTGACATTAACTACCAGAGTTTTTTTGATAAAGTTGAGTGAGACGTTTTCGATACCTTCAAGTTTTTTTACGTTTTCTTCAATTTTTGCTGCACAACTTGGACAATCTAGACCTTCCAGAACAAACTCTTTCTTTTCTGCCATGTTTTATCCTCCCTAAATTATCCTGAATATTTGAACAAATATTCAATCATATACCAAAAAAAAGAACATATTTATCCTTCTGTAATATGTGAAAAACCTACGTCAAGAATTTCCTTTACATGTTCGTCATTTAATGAATAATAAACTACTTTTCCTTCTTTTCTGTATTTTACTAAATCGGCTTGTCTTAGAATTCTAAGTTGATGTGAGATTGCTGAAGGTGTTTTTTTGAGCACAGTTGAGAGATCACATACACACATTTCATCAACTTGCAATAGTGCATATAAAATTTTCATCCTTGTATTATCGCCCATAATTTTAAATAAATCAGCAAGTTTATTTAATGTACTTTCGTCTGGGGTGTTTTCTCGAACTTTTTTAATAATATCTTTATGTATTTCTATTGTTTGACAAACTTCAATAATTTCATTTTTGTCTTTTTTCATATTATCACCATCTTTTTAATATTTGAATAATTGTTCATATATAGTTTAACATATTTTTGTAATGAAGTCAACAACTTACTGTGGTTTCATTTTTGGTTCAATATGGTTAAAAATGATAAGTTATAAATATCAGAAATTTTTTAGAATGGTTATTTCCTTGCAATAATTAATCTTACAATGTCTTTGTACAAATAGTATGTTTTTTCGATTTTAAAGCCTGCTTTTTCAATATTTTTTTCAGTTTCTCTAATCATTGAAGTTCCAAGGAGTAATTTTGTAAGCGGGTTCATCATATATAAAAAAATATTGTTTATAAATTTACTGCTTTTCATATGTTCTAAAAAAACAGCTTTTCCATCTTCTTTTAAAACTCTTCTTGCTTGTTTTAATCCTTTAATAGGATTTGGTACAGTGCAAAATACAAAAGAAGAAAAGACTGTATCAAATGTATTGTCTTCAAATTGAAGATTTTCAATATCCATTTGTAAAATTTCAATGTTTTCAAGTCCTAAAGCTTCTTTTCTTTTTTTTGCAATTTCAAGCATTTTATTACTAAAGTCTATAGCGTAACCTTCTAAATCTTTACTGTAATATAGAAAATTTTTTCCTGTCCCTGCACCTAATTCAAGAACTTTTCCTTCAATATGTTCAAATAATTTTTTTCGAAATTTTGAAAAAAGTTTTTTTTCAATATA
>JACDOA010000004.1 GCA_017656335.1 Thermosipho sp. (in: thermotogales) | reverse complement strand
GGTTCTATTACTCTATGTGTTCCAAACGGACATCCTTTTTTCATTTTCTCCCTCCATTGTTGTATTATTTTTTTATATTTAATATTTCTCTTGCTTCATCTGGGGTAGCTATTTCACGTCCCAATTCTTTAGCTAATCTTACTATTCTTTCCACTAATTGAGCGTTTGATTTAGCTAATTCACCTTTTCTATAATATATATTGTCTTCAAATCCTACTCTTACATGACCACCCATTAAGATAGCATGGATGGCTAGTGGTAACTCATATTTGCCAATACCTGCAACTGTCCATGTGCTACCTTGAGGTATGTGATTTACTAAATATACCAAATCCTCTATTTCACCTGGAATTGCTCCAGGAACTCCCATTACAAAATCAAAGTGGATTGGTGTATCTAATAAACCTTTTTTAACTAATCTAAGTGCATTTGCAATATGACCTCTTTCAAATACTTCTATTTCTGGTTTTATACCTCTTTCTTTCATTTCTTTTGCAAATTTTTCCATATACTCTTCTGTATTTACAAATATATCTTTTCCAAAATTTGTTGTTCCAGCAGATAATGTGGCCATTTCTGGATTTAATTTCAATGGTTGTTTTCTTTGTTCAAACGTGTGATATACCGCTCCACCAGTAGATGGTTGAAATATAATATTACATTTAGCTTCTATTTTTTCTTTTATTTCTTTGTATATTTCATATGATTGAGTTGGTTTTCCATTTTCATCCCTTGCATGCACATGAGCAATAGAAGCTCCTGCAAGATAACATTCATATGCAGCTTCTGCTATTTCATCAGGAGTTATAGGTAAATTTGGTTGTTGCTCACGCGTTACTTCTGCACCGGTTAAGGCTACTGTAATAATTAACTTTTCCATCATTCATTTCCCTTCCTTTGTTTATCTTTTGGAACTACACACGTTCCACTTGCTCTACACACAACAATCGGTTCATCTAAATAATCTGCTGCTGAATCAGAAATATCTGGTCTTGTAGCAATTACCTTTCTTGCTTCAAAGATCATTTTTCTAGAAGTATTACCAACCTTTACTATTTCTCCTACTGCTTCTATGTAATCTCCAGCATATACCGGAGCTAAAAATTCTATATTATCGTAGGCTTTAAATAGTCCTTCATCTCCATCATGTCTTATTAATAACTCTGTTGCAACATCGCCAAATAATTGGAGAATCTTTGCTCCATCCACAAGATTTCCACCATAATGAGCATCATGTAAACTCATTCTTACTCTTATCATAACCTTTTCTCCCATGATATTCCCCCCCTAAACTTCCATTATTTTTAAATCATCTGGAATTATTAATTTTGCATCTGTGATTTTCTTTAATTCTTCTACGGTAATATCAGGAGCAATTTCTTTTAAGATTAATCCTTTGTCTGTAGGTTCAATGACTGCGTATTCTGTTACTATTAAGTCGACCCTCCTTGTAGAAGTTAAAGGCAAATTACATTTCTTTACTATTTTTGGTTTTCCTTTTGTTGTATGAGTCATAGCAACAATTACTTTTTTTGCACCTGTTACTAAATCCATTGCTCCACCCATTCCTGGAATCAATTTCCCAGGAATCATCCAATTAGCTAAGTGTCCTTCTTCATCAACTTGCAAAGCACCTAATACTGTATAATCCAAATGTCCTCCCCTTATTAAACCAAATGAAAACGAAGTATCAAAGAACATTGCACCAGGTATTATGTCTATAAACTTTCCACCAGCATTAATCAAATCTGGATTTGCTTTTTCTTCAGAAACTTCAGAAGCAATTCCTAACACGCCATTCTCACCATGAAAAAATATATTCATATCTTTTGGAACATAATTTGCAACTAATGTTGGTAATCCTATTCCTAAATTTACAATATTTCCAGGTTTAAATTCTTTTGCTACTCTTTTTGCTATTCTTTCTTTTGAATTCATTTGCTTCTCCCCCCTATCACTACATAATCCACAAGTGCACCTGGAAATTGTACATGTTCTGGTGAAATGACACCTGTTGGCACTAATTCTTCAACTTCTGCAATAACTAGATCTGCTGCTAAACCCATCATAGGATTGAAATTAATTGCAGTAAGTGCAAATTGTAAATTACCCACATGATCAGCTCTTTTTGCTTTAATCAATGCTACTTTTGCTCTTATAGCTTTTTCTAATAAGTATTTTTTACCATCTATTTCTATTACTTGTTTACCTTCTTCTACAATTGTACCTACACCTGTAGGAGTTAAAACTCCACCTAAGCCTACTCCTCCTGCTCTTATTCTTTCAATTAACGTTCCTTGAGGTACTAATTCGACTTCTAATTCTTTTTCAATATATTGTCTTTGAGTTTCTTTATTTGTACCTATATGAGAAGTTATTACTTTTCTAGCCAGTTTGTTATATATTAATTTCCCTATTCCTTTATTTTCAAATGACGTATCATTACAAATAATTGTTAAATTTTTTTTATTCTGTTTTATCAATTCATCAATCAAGGTTTCTGGTGTTCCTACTCCTAAAAATCCTCCTATCATTAGGCTATCTCCATCGTTAACAGAAGAAATAGCCTCTTCGGCTTTAACTATTTTCAATTTTCTCCCCCCTTATTATTAAATTATCTTCATAAAAATTTTATCAATTTTTACATTCTAAAAAAAATCTTAAAAACCTTCATTTTAACTTATTTATGCGTATTAAATACCATTTAATTTAAATAATTATTTTTTTAATTAACCTTTTAACCAAGTTTGATATCACTAATAAATACGACAAAATATTTATAATTGATAATAATTTCATTTTTTAATTTTTATAATCAAATGAATCATTGTAAAAGATTTTTCTGTATCAACTGAATTCAAGTTTTTTATTAATATGGTATAAATGAAAATAACCCCTTCTTTCAAATTAAGAAGGGGTTATTTAATGAAAGTAAAAATTATCATTTTAAATTATTTTATTTAAATTAATTCCTTAATATTTATTTTTTTAACTTTTTTTGGTTTTATTATTTCTTCTGGAGCAGTCATTATTACAACAATACCAGGTCCATGACCAGTTTTTACACAATTTGAATGTACAACTACTCCAATTGAAATAGCTCCTTTTCTAAATCCTCCTACCCCAAATCCACTATAATGGTCTTGAATAGCTACAATATCTCCTATCCTTATTTTATCTATTCCAAATTTTTTAATTTCCTCAAAATCATGAGTATTAATATCATAATCAGTACCTGTTGGATTTGATGCACCAATTCCAGAACCGGTTAAATGTGCAGGAATTACTGCAGAAACTGGAACAATCAGATTCCCATTTTTTTCTTCTATTGGTATTTTTTCAAACAATTCAGGATCAATATTGTAAACCTTTATATTTGGATAATCTAACAACTCTAGACCCTGTCCCCAAGCTTTTATTAAAATTTTATCTCCGATATTCAATTTTTCCTTTTCAGGAAAATGTATTAGAATGTGGTTAATTCCACCATGTTTGCCAATAACAAATCCTTTTAAACCTTTTGCATCTCCAGAAATTACTAAAGCTTCATTCCCAATACAAGCCAAAGTCATACAAGAATCGTTGAATTTTTCATTACTATTTTTTGCTGAAATATCTGGTTCAATGTGATCACCATGCATTTTAAAAGCATTATCACCTAATCCAAAATTGTAAGTAATCCCTCCTACACCTGGAAAATAAAAAGCATTCCCATCTCTATCTAAAGCTGGAACTCTTGCAAGCGGATGGGCAATTTCTACTAAAATTGATAACTTTACAACTTTTTCTTTGTTAGTAATCATACAATCACCTCCTATAAATTCTTATCTTGTTTAATATTATAACACTTAAATATGTTATAATTTCTAAGGAATCTATTTCTCGGAGGGGTTATATGCATATTCTCTGGTATTTAAGACCTGTTTTAGCACCTTTTTTTAAAAAATATTACAACATTGAACTTGAAGGAAATTTTCCATCTCCTCCTTTTTTACTAATAGCAAATCACACCCACACTTTTGATCCATTCTTTATAAGCACATATTTAAAAAATCCTATTAGTTGGGTTGTAGCCAAAGGAAATTTTAATAGGCCTGTAATAGGATCAATTTTTAAATCAATGAAATTTATTCCCAAACAAAAAGGAATGCCAGATGTATCTACAATAAGAGGAATATTAAAAAATTTAAAAGAGGGAAACATTGTGGGAATTTTTCTTGAAGGTTCAGTTACGTGGGATGGCTCTTTTCAAGAAATTCCAAAAGGAACAGACAAACTCCTTGATATGGTTAAAGTACCAATAGTGGCTGTAAAAATTAAAGGAGGATATCTTACAAATCCAAGATGGGCAAATTACGGACGGAGAGGGAAAATAATTCTTGAAGTAAAAGAATTTAATAATTCAACAGCACTTGATTTTATAAATCATAACGAATGGAATTGGCAAGAGAAAGAAAAAATTAAGTTCAAAGGTAGAAACAAAGCAAGTGGTGTTGAGAGAATTTTGTGGTTTTGCCTTAATTGTAAAAGCTTCAGAACTGTTCAAAGTAATGGAGATCAAGCAGTGTGCAGTAAATGTGGGGAGAAATATGAAATAGATGAATACGGATTTTTAAATGGTAAAAGAATAGACAATGTTTTAAAAGAACAAATTTTAATTCTTAATAATAATTTTCATAACATAAAATCAATCCCAAAAGCAAAAATAATAGTTAGAGATAAGAGCACTACGAAATTAAAATTAGTTAAAAAAGGGGATTTATTCATTTCAGAAAAAGGAATATATATTGATGATTTTATCCTTGAGTTTAAGAAAATAAAAGGTGTCACCACATTTCTAAAAAGATTTACCGAACTTATTTACAACCTTGATAATGTTATACGTATTAAAACAGAAAATGACAGCTTACTATTATTTTTTTTACTAAGGAGGTATTTGCATGTTTACAGCAACAGTTGAAACTTTCTTTATGATTTCTGTTTTATTTGCACTAGCAATTTTATTGAAAAGATTCATACCTTTCTTAAGAAAAATCATAATCCCCAATTCAATTCTAGCTGGTTTTCTGGGATTTTTGTTTGGTCCTAATTTGTTGAATTTGATGAAAATCGATGTCGATTTTTTAGGAAAAATAATTTATCATCTAATGGCAATCGGATTTATCGCTTTAGCACTTAGAAATGTTGAAAAAAACAATCAAAAAAGTTATTTAGGTGCTGGTATAATTATTGTTGGAACATATCTTTTTCAAGGTATTTTAGGGGTTTCAATAGGATTTATTATAAACCTTTTTGATAAAAATTTCTCACCTGCTATTGGATTTATGCTTCCTTTAGGTTTTGGTCAAGGGCCTGGACAAGCCTATTCTATAGGACATCAATGGGAAATTCTTGGACTTCACAGTGGGAGTTCTATAGGCCTTGCAATTGCTGCTGCAGGTTTTGGATGGGCTACCATTGGCGGATTAATAGTTTTAAATTGGTTGCTAATTAAATGGAAAAAATCTCATCAAAGAACAATTATTGAAAAGAAAGCTCTTGAAGTAAAAGATTATGAGTTTGCAGATATGGATGGAATGACAATTCAAATGGTTATAATTGGAATAGTTTATCTTATTACATTTGGTCTTCTACAATTTATTGAGTATATATTATCACCTCTTGGAAATTTAGGACATACTTTTTCTACGGTTTTATGGGGTTTTCATTTTGTAATTGGAGCAATTGTTGCTATGATTTTTAAAAATATATACGACAAACTTAAAGAAAAAAACATTGCAAAAGAAAATTATCTAAATAATTTTCTCTTACAAAGAATAGCAGGAATGGTTTTTGATTTTATGGTTACAGCGTCAATAAGCGCTGTTGTTTTAGCAAAAATCAAACAAGAATTTTGGGGAATCTTTATTTTAACATTTTCAGCTGGATTACTTACTTATTTCTTTGTAATGATGCTTACAAAGAAAATATTTATTAAAAATGAAGTTGAAAACAGAGTCGCTTTTTTTGGAATGTTAACAGGAACTATTTCTACAGGCATGGCTTTATTAAGAGAAGTTGATCCTGCTTTAGAGTCGGGAGCAGCAGAAAATCTAGTTTTTGGTAGTGGGATATCGATGGCAATTGGTATTCCTCTAATTGCTATTCTTAATCTACCAGCTTTAGCTATTTCCACGGGCAAAAACATATTCAATCTTTATGGTTTGGCTTTAATGCTTTTATATGGCTCACTTTTATTTGTTATTGGAAAAATCTTTTTAAAAAAAAGTAAGAAAAATTAAATTGCAAGTTCTTATTTTCTTTAATCAGCTTTAAAACATTGTAGTTTTATCTAAACATAGTTTATGTTGATTTACTTAAATTCTACTTAGTTTTATAATTAAATTGATTATCTCTAACGGAAGGAGGCTTTAAATGAAAGCTATAATCAAAGATAAACCGGGACCTGGTCTTGTTTTAAAAGATGTAAATAAAGCCAAAAAATTGGGGCCTAGAGAGGTTTTAGTTAAAATCAGACGCGCATCAATTTGTGGTACCGATGTTCACATTTTCAAATGGGACGAATGGTCTCAATCTAGGATTAATCCACCATTGATTGTTGGACATGAAATGGCAGGAGAAGTAGTGGAAGTGGGAGATGCTGTTACACAGGTAAAAGTAGGAGATTTTGTTTCTGCTGAAACCCATATCCCCTGTGAACATTGTGTACAATGCAAAACTGGCAGAATGCATGTATGTAAAAACCTCGAAATATTAGGCGTTGATAGAAGTGGTGTATTTACTGAATACGCTGTTATCCCCGAAACAGTTTTATGGAAATTTTCTCCGGAAATCCCCTTAGATTTTGCTTCTGTAATGGAACCATTTGGAAATGCAATTCATACTGCTTTAGTTACAGACTTAACTGGTAAAAAAGTGCTTATCACTGGCGCTGGACCAATTGGATTGATGGCAATCCAAGTTGCTAAAGCTTCAGGCGCAAGCTTAGTTATTTCAAGTGAAGTCGATCCATTAAGAATCGAAATGGCTAAAAATAATGGTGCAGATATTGTTATAAATCCAATTGAACAAGATCTTGTAAAGTCTATTTATACAATTTCACCCGATGGAGTTGATGTTTTACTTGAAATGAGTGGAAATAAAAAAGCATTAGAAGATGGTCTCAAATGTCTCACCATGGGCGGAATTGCGTCGCTTTTGGGAATTTTTGGTGGAAATATTGATTTAAATTTAGATTCTCTTGTTATTATGAGAGGAATAACCATCTACGGAATCACCGGTAGAAAAATGTTTGAAACATGGAAAATAGCTGATGAACTTCTTAAAAGCAAGAAAGTTGATCTATCTAAAGTTGTAACTCACGTTTTACCATTTGAACAATGGGAAAAAGGATTTGAATTAATGCTTAACAAACAATGTGGAAAAGTCGTTTTAAATTTTGATTAGGGGGTGAAACTGTGTTTGATTACAGTATTTTCGCAAAAGAATTAGAAAAATTAAAAGAGCAAGGTTTATACACATATATTAGAACATTAGAATCTCCTCAGGGTTCGTGGTTAGTTATAAATGAAAAAAAAGTTTTAAATCTTTGTTCTAATAACTATTTGGGTTTTGCAAACGAAGAAAGACTTAAAAAGGCAGCAATAAATGCTATTGAAAAATGGGGTGTTGGACCTGGAGCTGTTAGAACTATTGCAGGAACTTTTTCAATCCATGAAGAACTTGAAGAAACTTTAGCGAAGTTCAAAAAAGTTGAAGCTACCTTATTTTTACAATCTGGCTTTGTTGCAAACCAAGCAGTAATTCCTGCTATTACCAATGAAGAAGATGCAATTTTATCTGATGAATTGAATCATGCTAGTATAATTGATGGTGTGAGGCTTTCAAAGGCAAAAAGATATGTTTGGAAACATCGTGATATTAAAGATTTAGAAGAAAAATTAATTGAAGCTGATAAAAATGGAGCTAGAAGAAAATTAATTATTACAGATGGGGTATTTAGTATGGATGGAGATTTAGCACCATTACCTGAGATTGTTGAACTTGCTGAAAAATATAATGCAATGGTTATGGTTGATGATGCTCATGGTGAGGGAGTTCTTGGAAGTCACGGAAGAGGAATTGTAGATCACTTTGAACTCCATGGAAGAGTGGATATTGAAATTGGAACTCTTTCAAAGGCATTTGGAGTACTTGGAGGATATATTGCTGGGAAAAAAGAATTGATCGAATATTTAAAACAAAAGGCTAGACCATTCTTGTTTAGTAGTCCTCTTTCACCCGCAGATACTGCGGCTGCTCTTGAAGCTACAAAAATTTTACAGGAATCGGATGAAAGAGTTAAAAAGCTCTGGGATAATGCTAAATACTTTAAAGAAGAAATGAAAAAACTCGGGTTTGATACTGGAGAAAGCGAGACACCTATCACTCCTGTAATGTTATATGATGCTAAACTTTCAACACAATTTAGTAAAGAATTATTTGAAGAAGGTATTTTTGCTCAATCAATTGGATATCCAACTGTACCAAAAGGAAAGGCTAGAATTAGGGTAATGATTAGTGCAGTTCACACAAAAGAAGATCTTGACTTTGCTTTAGAAAAATTTGAAAAGGTCGGTAAGAAACTAGGAGTTGTTTAACAATCAAAATCAGAGGAGTCAGATTTTTCTGACTCCTCTTTTTATTTTACACTGTTTTAAAAATTTTCACCATCTTTTCAACTTCATCTGTAATAATAAAATCTGGAGCAGTAATTTTGACAATTTCTTCGTCATTCACTGTCCAGAGTATTATTTTTTTACCCATATACCTCAATAATTCTGTCAATTTATAAAATAATTCTTTATCGTAATCCAACAACTGTACAGGTAGATTAGCACTATATATATTTTTAGGTTCAAACATCATTTTCAAATCCTCAAAAGTTAAAAATTTATGTGAATAATCAAATAAAAAGCCAAACTTTTCGTCATAATATTTTTTTGAAAGTTGTTTTATTAGTTCGTGGTCAAAAGAACTAAATAACACAAAATCAGATAATTTGTATTTTTTTACAAGATTAATGACTTTCTCACCAATCTCTTTATCCTTTATTTCAATATTTATAATTTTCCCCCGTGGAATTATGTCAAAAACTTCCGAAAGCGTTGGAACAGGAGCATATCTTTTTATTTCTTCAATTGAAGAAACTTTTATATTTAAATCTACACCAAAAACTCTCTGCAGGTTTTCATCATGAGAAACCGCAATTTCACCATCTTTTGTTAACCAAACATCAAGTTCTATACCATCAGCCCCCAGTTCAATAGCTGCTCTAAATGATTCAAGAGTATTTTCTGTAAATTTTTTGGGAAAGCCTCTATGACCCAGCACATACATTCTTTCATCTCCTTAAGATTATTTAGCTTTATTTATCTTCATATTTTACTTTTTCAAGTAATCTAACTTGCCTTCGAAATTCCTTTACATTCATTTTCTTTAAAATGAATTTTGCCAAAAAATACTGAAAAGGAAGCCATGTAACATGACCTGAAAAAATATAATGATGCTCTGGCTTTCCTAAGGTTTCCCATAGTAGTTTTCTACTCCTTTTGGGTAAAGCTTTATCAAAAATTGCTTCAATAAAAATGATTTTCCTGGAATCAACGAATTTTGCATATGCAACAGGATCAACCTTTAAAAACGGATGAATATCGCTTTTTTGCATTTCCTCAACTGTTTTAAAGCTATTTAATTTATCTATATGTTCCTTAAAAGTTGATAAAAACTCTTTTTCAATATTGATATTAAAATTTTTTCCCAATCCTATTTTAAATTCCTTTCTCATAAATGCTAAAGTGGGAGAATACCAAACTAAAGTTGCAATGTCACCACCTGTAGCCATTAAAATTGTTTTTTTAAAATCATTAGAAACAGCATTTAAAATTACACTTAACATACCACCTAAACAAAAACCAAACAAACAATTGTTCTCATGCCATAAATTATTTTTCTTTAAAAACTCAACTAAACTTAATACATCAACTATTGCATGTTCCCAAAACTTTGTTGCTTTTTTTACATTTGTTGAAAAGTAATCTTTTCCACTTACAGATCCATGTGGTACTCTTGTGAAGTTCCCAGGCAAAATTGGGATAACAGTCCTAATACCAGCATTAGCTATATGTGTTCCCATCCATAGTAAAAATGGAATATTATTTGTTCCTAATCCATGCAAAATAAGCAAAGTACCAGCTACGTCATTTTTTGGTTCAAATATATATGTTTCAACCATCTCCGTGCCTTTTTCAGGGGATTTATACATTGATTTGTATTTTACAAATGAGACTCTAAATCTTCTTGATTTTAAAATGTATCCTGAGGAAAAATCAGGGGGTTGGTATGTATATTCAAAGCTAATCATTTAAATCACCCCTTAAAAATTCTATAGTTTTTTGAAGAATTTCTATAGTTTTTCTATCTTTTAACACAAATTCAAAACCATGATCTCCTTTAGGATGTAACAATATTTTTGAAGTATTGTTATATTCTCGCAACTTTTTATACATTTTCAAAGAAGAAATATAGGGTACAATCCTATCTTTAATTCCATGAACTAATAGAATAGGGGGTAAATCAGCTTTAATATAGTTGATCGGGGAATATTTTTTATAAATTTCCATTGACTTATCAGGCATTCTTTTTAAGGTTGTTGAAACTGCAAATCTTGCAAATAATGATTCACTTTCCCATATATCCATCAAATCACATGGAGTATAATAAACAACAATATTTTTAAGTTTAATATTTTTAGTTAATGAGTATAATAAAGCCAAATGACCACCTGCAGATAATCCCATTAAACTGATTTTATTTCTATCAATATTTAGATCATTAGAATTTTTAAAAATAAAACTTAACGCACTATCATAATCTTGGAGCAATTTTTCAATATCATTAAAGTATGCATAACTATAATCAATAGATGCAACGGCAAAATTATTTTTAACAAGAACTCTGTACCATGAAAGATTATTTGGTTGCCTTCGATAGCCGCTAATCCATCCCCCACCATGAGCAAAAAATACCAATGGATGAGGACCTTGGGTTTTAGGGTAAAATATGTCTAGCTTTAGTTTTTCTTTATATTGAAAAGTTTTTATATCTTTCCACGGTTTTTTTTCGTTATCCAGTGGTAATTTTCCAAGTAATGATTTTCGGATAACCGGTAATTCTATTAGAAATAGAATTATAATTGTAAGTCCGAAATTAAACAATGATAAAATCAATAAAAACAATGAAAAAATCAACTTTGTAATTATAATATAATTTTTGTTTTTCATAATCTAATTATATCAAAAAATTCCATGTTATAATTAAAATGAAGGAGATAAAAGTATGTGTATCGGAATTGTTCAGGTAGAAATTGGTTCGGTAATTATATATACCAATGATGGTTTTTTAACTAAAATTGAATTTTCCAATGAAAAGTTAGATGAAATAGAATGTGGAATTTTCACAACACAAATTAAGGAATATTTTCAAGGGACTAGGAAAAAGTTCGATTTTAAAGTTAAAATAATTGGTGGTCCAATATTTAAAAAAATTTGGGAATATGTTAAAGAGATTCCATATGGTACTACCCAAACTTACGGAGAAATAGCAAAAAAATTAAAAATTACTCCAAAAGTAGTTGGTTTTGCTATGGCTTCAAACTCCTTACCACTTTATATTCCTTGTCATAGAGTAGTTTCCAAAAATGGTTTAGGAGGATTTTATGGAGGATTAAAATGGAAAGAATTTCTATTAAATCTAGAAAGAAAATATTCTCAATAATTCTATCAGCTGGGGAAGGAAGCAGATATAAAAACGGGTATAAACTTTTACATCTTGTAAATGAAAAAACTATGCTTCAAATAGTAATTGATTTGGTAGATCAACTGAATTTTCCTAGAAACTTTATTATTGTCAATCCTTTATGGGAAAAGATCGAAAATAATTTTAAAATACCCAAAAACTTTTTTGTTTTAAAAAACAATGAATACAAAAAAGGTATTTCAACCTCAATAAAACTGGCAATTAAAGAAATAATGAAATACGATTACCTTCCAGAATATGTTGCTATATTTCTTGCAGATATGCCTTTTATACTAAAAGAAGATGTCTTAAAAATTTTAAACTACTGTGATGGCAAAAACAAAATCATAGCACCATTTTATAAGAATAAAAAGGGTTTTCCCACCTTAGTTCATTATTCTTTATTTAAAGAACTTCTATTTATTAAAGGAGATACAGGATTAAAACAAATTATCAAGAAAAATCCTGACCTTCTTAAAAAAATAAAATTTGAATCAAATAGAGTAACTATGGACATTGATCAATGATTATAGTATTCTCTATCTCTACCATCTAAATTTCTATAAAATATGTAGGTTAAAATAGCATTAATAAAATAAAAAATTGCACTTATCAGAAAAATTATTGTATATCCATTGTTGTTAATGGCTAATTTAGAAAAAAGCATAGCAGCAAAAGCTCTCATTGTATTATTTGCAAATAATCTAATTCCTGCACTCGAAGCCAATATTCCAGACGGTAAAAATGACAAAACAAGAGTATTAAAAATTGGATTTACCATATTCATTATTGTAAATCTTCCAATATAAATAGTTGTAAATAATACTGGATCTCTTATAAAAGCTAGAAGAAAAATAAGAAAAGGTACTGTAAAATATGAAAGAAGAAGTAGTTTTCCAGCACCAAATTTTTTGCCTAATTTATGTGAAAAAGAAGAACCTAAGCTTGTACCTAGTTGAGCAAACGCTAAAATAAAACCAATCACAGTAGCACTTAACGAAAATAAATCATAAAATATTACATTTCCAAAGTGAATAAACAAACCCGCACCAAAACCAACACTTGCAGTTGAAAAAATGAAAAATCTAAATACTTTCTTCTGAAATTCTGTTAAAACAAATTTTCCTCTTTCAATTCTTTTTTCTTCAAGCTTTAAAATTGGAAAAACCGCAAATAATCTAAAAATCATAGCTAAAATCATGACATTCTTAAAACCAAATAAATCTCCAAACATTCCACCCGTTGCATTCCCTAAAACTCCAGTAAACATATTAGCTCCAAAATTTAATCCAAAAAATTTTGCCCTATTTCTATTGTGGGTATTTTCTACAATAAAAACATCGGAAAGAATTCTAATTGACGAGTTAAAACCACCATATAAAAAAGAGGCTAAATAAATGAAACACAATGAAATAGGAAGCAATCTAATTATTGCAAAAAACACTGTTAAAGGCAGAATAAAAAAAATTACCTTTTTCCTTCCTATCTTGTCTGAAATATAACCAATTAGTAAAGCTAAAATTGCTCCTCCCCATAAGTTATAAGACATTATTGTTCCAATAATGTCGTTACCATACCCCTGAGATTTTAAATACAAATTGAATAGAACTTGATAGATATTTCTCGAAATTCCGTTCATTAGTGTAAATAAAATTATTCTTGCGGGAGCACTCATATATACTCTTATACTCTCCTTATAATTAATTCGTTTTACGAATTAATTATAACAAAATCTGTTTACATTTTCAATAAATAAAAAATAAAGGGGCTAATTAGCCCCTTATTAGATTAATTTCATTTACCTTTCAACTTCTCAATTTCTTCCTCCACTTCCTTAGCCCCAGCTTCATAAAATTTTTCTTCTTCGGGAGCCAACTCTTTTAAAAGTCTTAAAAATTCACCCGCGTGTACTCTCTCTTCATTAGCAATATCAATCAAAACTTCTTTAGCTAACTTATTATCTGTTGATTCCGCTAATTGCATATAAAGCTGTACTGCTTCGTATTCTGCTGAAATCATAAAGCGAACTGCCCTGACTAATTCTTCATGAGTTAATTTTCTTCCAGCTTTTAGCCCTGAAAATGGATTACCAAAATCTGGCATTCTTTTCACCTCCCTAATCAAAATAGTTTAGAATCTTTTTTAATTTTTTAATACTTTCATTAAGTCCTCCCACTCTATTTCTAATTAACCATATATGTTTATAATCATCTATTATTTTTTCGAATCTGTATTTATATTCTTGTTTTACTACATTTGGTAATTCAGAAAGCGTTTTCGACTTTGTTTTTAAAACTGAAATCATTAAATCTGTAACAAAAAGGGCCAATTCAATAGAATTTTTTATTTCCTCTTTTTCTAGTTTATTAAATTCCAATGTTTCCAATTCACTTAAAGAATTTATGTTCTTTTCAAGCAAACTCTTAGTTTTTATCAAATTTTCTAATTTTAGTAAATTAATGATTTGATTTGATGAATTTATTTTTTCGGGATATAGTAAAGGCAAAACAAAAAATGTGGAATTTGGAAATTCTATCCCTACTTCTTTGTATGCATTTCCCATTTCATATAAAATTTTCCCCAAAGATTTTTCCTCAAAGACAAGTACGTCTAAAGCTTTTTCTACATCTAATTCCTTATTTTTTTCATATCCCCAACTAAGTGCAGCTCCATATATATATCCAATAAATGATATTGGAAGATGTTGCCAATGGCCATTATCTCCCCAATCTGTTAATAGCACACCTTTAGTTTTGAATTTCAAACCATTTTTCACCGCATTTTGAATGTTTAAAATCGCATTTTCTACTCTACCAACAATTGAATTCCAGCTGGAAGTCCCCGGACAAACATAGAAATCAAAATCTTTAAATAATGCACATTCCTTTTCAAAAGGATGATCTTTTTCATAACCCCAAATAAGTAAAACAATATCTTGAGGAAGTTCACTAACTAATTCTGGATAATTTTTTATGATATCTCCCCACATCATCATTCTTTTTCCATATTTTTTTACCAATTTATAAATTTTTAAAACAAAGTCCAAATATACTTTTCCTTTTCCATATTGTTCACATAATTTTTTCGACTTACCAAGACACAAATCAAAAGTTTCATCACAATTAACATTAAAAAATTTACTCCTAAAATTAGGTAAAAGCTCTTGATACAGAGAATCTAAAAATCCAATGCTTTCTTTAACAGCAGGAGATAATGTAAAAGGCTTATCAAAGTGTTCTCCCCAAGGTGTATCAAATTCAAATGTCTCAGCCATATAACTATATTCTTCATGAATAAGCCACTTTTCCATATGTCCAAAAGATGCTTGATTGGGAATTAATTCAATAAATCTTTCTCTACAATACTTATCAAGTCTAATAATATCTTCACTTGTAAGTGGGGAATAGTCTTTCCATACTTTTTCATGGTTACTGTATGCAAATGTATGCTCTGTATAGAGTTGCAATTGATTATATTTCAATTCAGAAAGCATATCAACGATTTTAAATAATGTTTCTAATTTGGGCACTTTATCCCTGCTAATATCAAGTAAAAGACCTCTATTTTCTACATCAGGCCAATCATGAATTTCAAGTGATGGTAATTCAATTCCATAATTTTTTATTAGTTGAATTAATGTCATAATCCCATAATGCAAACCCTGATTGTTGTTCCCATAAATTTGAATTTTGTCCGAAGAAACATTTAATTTATATCCGGATTTTTCTTTTACTTTACTTCTATTAACTTCGGCAATTATAGATGTTTTATCACCTTTGTAATAAGAAATAAACATTTCTATACCATGCTTTTTTAATAGTTTTTTCACCTTTTCAACACTTACAAACAAATTTCTCGTAGATACATAAATATACTCATTTGATTTGAGTTTAAAATTACCCTTTTTTAAGTTTAATTTTTTTGGTTGGGGAACTATTATCATTTTTATCACCTCTATATCATTATATAACATTTTTCCAAAAAAATTGTATAATATAGTTGAAAAAACATAAGAAAGGATGAAAAGAATTGATTTTATTATTATCTCTTATAGGTTTCTTTTCAGGATCTATCATGTTTTCTTATTGGATTGCACATTTAAAAGGAATAAATTTGAAAAAAGTTAGAGAAGGAAATCCAGGAGCATTTAATCTTGGATATTCTCTTGGCCTTTTTTATGGTGTTTTAGGAGCAAGTTTTGATTTTTTAAAAGGATATATTCCAATAATGTTTTTTGTGAAAAATTTTGAAATCTCAAGCAATGGTCTTATTATTGTAGCTTTATCCCCTATACTTGGACATGCTTTTTCACCATTTTTAAAATTCAAAGGAGGTAAAGCTTTAGCTGTCACTTTTGGAGTTTGGAGTGCATTAACAAACTTTAAAATTTCTTTCATTTATGCCGTTATTCTTGGAATTTTAAAGTATTTCGAAAGAAAAATTAATAAAGATAAACCATCTATTCCTGAAGTTGATGCCACCCTTGATTTAACTGGATTTGGAATCATAGGAATTCTTCTTTGGATGTTTAAGTACAATACTTTTTTACTTCAATTTTGGTTTTTCAACTTAATTCTTTTAATTTTTAAAAGATATAAAGACATAATTGTTTTACTACATGCATTATCAAAAAAAGCTCATAATTAAGGAGAAATCATATGGATATCAAAATTTTATGTAATGATGAAGCAAAAGAAAATTTTTTCAGTGAACACGGTTTTTCCATTTTGATTGATAACAAAATATTATTTGACACTGGCCAAACAAATGTGGTTGTAAAAAACGCTAAAAAACTGGGAATCAATCTTGATGAAATTGAAAAAATATTCATTTCCCATGGGCATTACGACCACGTTGGTGGACTAAAATATTTGAAAGACATTACAAGTGCCTCGATTTTTATACACAAAAAAGCAATTATACCTAAATTTAGTGGAACAAGATTCGCTGGAGCTCCATTTGATTGGAAAACTTTAAAATCAAAACTTATATTCTTAGAAAATGATAAATATATTGACAACATTTATGTTTTAAACTCTGTACCTACTTGTGAAGATCTTATAGATGAAAAATTTTTAATAAATGGAAAACATGATTTATTTAATGATGAAATAAATCTTATTATTAATAACGTATTATTTACAGGATGTGCACATAGAGGAATTGAAAACATTCTAAAAAAAGCTATGGAATTTCAAGAAATTCGATTTGTAATTGGAGGTTTTCACTTAATTAATGCTTCAATAGAACGAATTCAAAAAATTATTAACTTATTTAAAATTTATGATGTTTGCGTTATGCCTCTTCATTGTACAGGTGAAAAAGCAATGTCTTTAATGAAAAAAGAGCTTGGAAATAAATGCATAATCTTAAAAGCTGGTGATGAATGGAGGTTATAATATTGCAAAAAGGTTCGGGAAAATATAGAAAAACATTTATAGAACCTTATATTTTATTGATTATTGCTGAAACTCCCTTGCATGGTTATGAAATAGCTAATCGTTTATCTGAATATGGAATAAAGCTTACAGGACTTGGACAAATGGGAAATTTATACAGAATCTTAACGAGGCTAGAAAAAGAAAAATTTATTGAATCTAAATGGGACACAGATGTTCAAGGCCCTTCAAAGAAGGTATATTATATTACATCAAAAGGATTAAAACACCTAAAAGATACCAAAAATGAACTTATGAAAATTAAAGATAATATACAAAGATTTATTGACAAGGTTTCCAAGCTTCCTTAGAGTATTAAAGCTGATTAAAAAGAAATTAAAATTATTTTTCTCCCCACCTTTTAACCTAAACTTTAGTTTAAAAAGACTCTCCTGTTATCAATTGACAATAGGAATTAGATGTAATATAATTTAAACAGATATATGTAAATTACATATAGGAGGGAAATATGAAAATAGCAATTCTAAGCGGAAAAGGTGGCACAGGTAAAACTACTGTATCAACCAATTTGTCATGGATATTGTCAAAGAAAACTACTGTACAACTTTTAGATGCTGATGTTGAAGAACCAAACGATCATATATTTTTTGATGTTTCTTTTAATCAAGAGGAAAGTGTTGATATTTTGTTGCCAGTTGTTGATAACAATGCTTGTACAAGATGCGGTGAATGTTCCAGAAACTGTCAATTTGGCGCAATTTCAGTTTTTGCATCAGGTGCTATGGTTTTTGAAAGTTTATGTCATGGGTGTGGAGTATGTAAAATGGTCTGTCCCGTTGGAGCAATTACTGAAAGACCAAAAAGTATAGGGAAAATAAAGTTAGGAACGGTTGCTAATAATAGTAATTTTAAGTTTGGAATGGGAATTTTAAACATAGGTGAACCTTCAGGAGTTCGAATAATTCGTCAATTAAAAAAACATATTGATGAAAATTCAGATATAGTTATTATAGATTCTCAACCAGGTACTTCCTGCCCTGTTGTTGAAACTCTTAGAAATATTGATTTTGCAATCCTTGTTACAGAACCGACAACATTCGGTTTGCATGATCTTTCATTAGCAGCAGATTTGGTTAAAGAAATGGGAATTCCTACAGGTATTATTGTTAATAGAGATTCCCAAAAAACAAAAATAATCGATAACTTTGCTCAAAAAGAAAAAATACCTATATTAATGAAAATTCCTTTTGACAGAAAAATTGCTAAACTTTATTCAGAAGGAAAAATCTTTTCGGAATTTCTTCCAAAATATCAGCAAGAGTTTTTATCTGTGTATCGCAAAATAAAGGAGCTGATAAAATGAAACAAATTGCAATAGTAAGTGGAAAAGGTGGAACAGGAAAAACTACTCTTTCTTCTTCTTTGGGTTCTTTACTTAAAAGCACTATTCTTGCTGATTGCGATGTGGATGCTTCAAATTTAAACTTAATGTTTAAGACACAAATAAATGAAAGATATGAATATTTTGGTGGTAAAAAAGCTGTAATTGATCAAGATAAATGCGATAAATGTGGAATTTGTAAGGATGTCTGTAGATTTGAGGCTATAAACTTTGAAAACAATGTTTACAAAATAGATCCATACGCTTGTGAAGGATGCAAAGCTTGTGTTATTTCTTGTCCTACAAATGCTATAAAACTAGTTGAATCCTTATCAGGTGAATATTTCTATTCAACATCTGAAAATAAGGAAATTGCTCATGCAAATCTAAATCCCGGTGAGGAAACATCAGGTGGTCTTGTAGCTGAAGTTAGAAAACTAGCAATCGAAAAAGGCAAACAATTAAAAAAAGATGTAATTTTAATTGATGGTTCACCTGGAATTGGTTGTCCTGCTACATCTTCAATTGCAGCAACTTATTTTGTAATCATTGTAACAGAACCTACTTCATCAGGATTACATGATTTAAAAAGAATAATTGAAACTGTTAGACACTTTAAAAGGGATTTTGCTGTGGTAATTAATAAATACGACATTAATGAAGAAATTAGTGGTAAAATAGAAAAGTTTTGCCAAAGTGAAAATATCGAAATTCTTGGAAAAATACCTTTTGATGAAACTGTTGAAAAATCTATTCTTGAAATGAATCCAGTTGTAAATTATAAAAATAGTAAAGCCGCTAAAGCAATTATTAAAATTTATGAAAAACTTAAAGAAAAAATATTATAAGGAGGTGTAAAAATGAAAATAGCAATTCCATCAGATGGAAAAAACTTAGAATCAAAAAGTAACGATCGATATGCCAGAGCAGAATATTTTATAATTTATGATACTGAAAAAGAGGAAATAGTTGAAGTCATAGAAAACAATCCTTCTGAAGCTCATGGAGTAGGGCCAAAAGTTTCACAAATGTTAATCGATAAAGGTATTGAAGCATTAATTTCTGAAAGTGTTGGAAAGAACGCTCTTGATGTTCTTAAAGCTGCTAATGTTGATGTGTATTTAACTCCGAAAGATTCAATTAAAAACATTATTCAAAAATTCAAAGAAGGATCACTAGAAAAAATTGAAAACTCATTAAATTGAGGTGAACATATGTTAGTTGCTATTGGTACGCTTGATGGTAAAAAAATTAATCCAGATCATTTTGGCCAATCAAGAGTTTTTGTTATATTTAACTACAATAACAAAACTTTTGAAAAGATTGATGAAAGAAAAAATCCTTATGCAGAAAATCATTTGCATGCAAAAGTAGATGAAATTCTTGAACTTTTGAGAGATTGCAAGGTCTGGATTGGAAAAATCATGGGGAAAGGATCAATGAAAAAGTTGCAAGAATTAGGGTATAAACCAATTCTTATTAATGCTAAAACAGTTGAGGAAACGTTAAAGGAACTTTCTAAAAAGATTTGAGGTGATAAAATGCCATGGGTAAAAGAAGAAGATTGTATAAAATGTAAGATTTGTGTAAATGTTTGCCCAGTTGAAAATGCTATTTATTTAAAAGAAGATGGTTATCCTTATATCAATAATAATATCTGTACACGATGTGGCTTATGTATGGAAAAATGCCCACGGAATGCTATTCGTCCAAACTTTGAAAATCCTGCACTTCGCGGTTTTGGTAGAGGAAGAGGTGGTGGAAGAATGGGAGGAGGTTTTGGTAAAAACAGAATTTGGTAGTTTTAAATAAAAAAATTTATACAAAAAGGGCGCCTTTGTAAAAATGCGCCCTTTTTATAACACAAAATTTTAAAATGGATAAAAGCCTAAATCTAAACTATTTTTCTCAAAAACCACATTAATCATTTCTTCAACCAATCTTACATGACTTTCTTCCCAATTTTTCAAATTTATTAAAATATTTCTTAACTTTTCATTTCCTAACTCTTCAGCTTTTTTAGCTGCTTTATCATAATAATTTACAAAATCTTTCTCAATTAATAATGCCATTCGCAAAATAGATAAATCTTTTAAATCATCTTCAGAAGGTGTTTTATCAATTTTTTGAGATTTAAATCTTTCCTCAAAAAATTCTTTTGTTGAGTCAACAACAGAGTTTACAGGAATTTCAGAGCTATTTTCCATTGCTGTACGAACTTTTCTTATATATTCGGTATGTTCTTTTTCCATGTTCTGTAAGAATTCCAAAACTTCTTTAGCAATTGAATTTTTTATTTCTTCTTTTTTCTCTCTGTAAAATTTATACCCCTCTATTTCAAAATTTTCAGCAACTTTTAATATATCTTCAATTGACATTATTTCTCCTCCTTTGTTAAGTAATCATCAATTCCTCTTGCCGCCCAATATCCATCAGCTACTCCATGAATAATATCTGGACCATGTACAATATCTCCACCTGCGAATAACCATTTTATGGAAGTTTGCCTAAATTCGTTTGTTACTAACCTCCCTCTAGCAAATTCTAATTGTTCTTTAATTTCTTCAGGAAGATAGCTATAATCCGGTGCTTGCCCAATAGCTTCCACTACCATATCTGCGTCAAGATATAATTTTTCCTTTTCATTAAATTTAGGATTAAATCTGTTATTTTCATCAAATACTTCCAAGCACTTTTTGAGTTCTACTCCCTTAACTTTATCATCATCAATCATTATTCTTACAGGTCCCCAACCAGGATAAAATTCTACTCCTTCTTCAGTTCCTTCTTCTATTTCTTCCATATCAGCTGGCATCTCTTCAAAACTTCTTTCTAAACAAGTGACTTTTACATCAACAGTACCATATTCCATTTTTTGAAGTCTAGCCATTGAACGTGCAACATCCATCGCTACATTTCCACCACCAATTACAACTAAACTTTTTGGAATTTTTGGTTTAGGACCTCCTCCTCTTAGAAAATCTCTAATTTCTCTTAATAATGGTAAAGCTTGAATTACATCTTGATGTTCTGTTCCTGGAACATTAGTGCTTCTTCCCAAAGTAAAACCTGTCGAAACAAAAACAGCATCAAATTGTTCTTTTAACTTTTGTAAAGAAATGTCCTTTCCAACTGAAACTCCAACATGTATTTTTACACCTAACGCTTGAATTAAAGAAATATCTTTATCAAGTGCTTCATCAGGAAGCCTGTAAGATGGAATACCATATCGCATTACTCCTCCAGGTTTATTTAATGCTTCAAAAACTTCAACCTCATACCCCATTGTTGCTAAAAAGTAAGCTGCTGAAAGCCCTGCTGGACCAGATCCTACTATTGCGACTTTTTTGTCCTTTTTTTGTGGAGTAAAATTAATAATTTCTTCGTAACTTGGAACGTTATCAACTATATATCTCTTCAACCACCTTATTGCAACTGCTTCTCCACGATTACCAATTGAACAAGCTTCCTCACATCTATGTGTACACACACGACCACAAACTGCTGAAAAAGGATTTGCACCAATCATATTATTGTTTTCATCACCTTTTAAAAGCCAATTTAGACCTTCATTTAAATCATCTTTCCAAATTGATTTAATATATTCTGGAATTCTCATATGCTCTGGACATCTATCAGTACATATTGCACATTCCACACATCTAGCTGCTTCATGAATGGCTTGTTCCTTACTATAACCTTTAACATACTCCATAAATGATTTTACTCTTTCTTCTCCTTCTAACATTTCCATTCCTACTCTTTCAAGCTCTAAAAGTTCTGAATCATCATCTCTAGTCCAACCAACTGGTATATTGTCTACACCATGAATACCTTTTTCTGTTGGAGCAAATATGAAATCTTCTGGATCAGGAGAAATATGTACGTATTCTCTAGTCATTTTTAATGAACCAGTAGTACATATATCAACGCACATAGCACAAAACGAACATCTTCCATAATCAATAACTGGCCGTTGAGGTTTTTCCCCATATACTTGTGGTAAATCCTCCACTTCAACCATTTTTATTGCATCCGTTGGACAAATTTTTGCACAAGTTCCACATCCAATACATTTATCCCAATCGTTTATATGAAATCCTCTATATCTTTCAGATGCTTCTCTCTTTACATAAGGAACCTTTATTGTAACAGGTTTTTTAAAAAGAAATTTCCAAGCCTTTATAGGAGCAAAAAAATCTTTTTCTGGCAATGAACTTTTTTTATTCATTACACACACCTCCTCACCTATCTACCTCTGGAGCACATACATCCATTGTTGAAAGCCAAATTGGAACATCTTCAATTCTGGTACCTGGTAAATACTTTTCAATGCCAATAAATGTTTGAGGATATGACGCTCCTCTAACAGCTACCCTATACGGTTTTTCTCCTCCATCTGAAACCATGTAATAACCGTATTCACCTCTGGTGGATTCAACATGTACATAAGCTTGACCTTTAGGCACTCTATATCTTAAAGCATTACCATCGCTAATTCTCACATTAACTTTTCCTTCAGGCATCTTTTCTAATGCTTGCCTTATAATTTTTATACTCTGACTAATTTCCAAAAATTTTAAATAAACCCTCGAAAATGCATCACCATCTGTAGCTGTTGGAACTTCAAATTCAACTTTATCATAAAATAAATAAGGATCTACTTTTCTAATATCATATGGCACTCCAGTAGCCCTTAAACCTACTCCTGTAATTCCTAATTCTAACGCTGTCTCTCTATCCAATAATGCAATTTTTTTTAATCTAGTATGTACTATTCTATTTTTAAAAATAAGATTTTCATAATCTGGTAACCTAGATTCAATATAATCTAATGTTTCTTTAATTGATTTTTGAATACTTGGAGTTAAATCTTTTCTAACACCTCCAGGAACAATATACATATGATACACTCTTGCACCAGTTAAACTTTCAAAAATATCTAAAACTCTATCTCTATCAGCTGTTCCCCAAAAAGGACCTGTATAAAGCCCAAGTGACCCACCGATTCCAGGAAAACTCATCAAATGACTTGCTATTCTTGCTAATTCTAGTACTATCATTCTTATCCATTGAGCTCTTTCTGGAACTTCGATTTTAGCTATTTTTTCAATTGCCATTGCATAACAAACTTCATTAATATCAGGTTCAGGAACACAAATTCTTGGAATCAAGGCTAAATTTTGGTACCACAATCTTCTTTCCATTAATTTTTCAAAACCTCTATGGAGAAAGCCAGGTAATGGTCTTGCTCTCACTACTGTGTCACCTTCAACATACATATGTACACTGAAATTACCATGCATTCCCGGATGATTAGGGCCAAAAAATAATTTTACCTCACCCATTTAAATCACCTCTTATGACTTTAGCTTCATAAATTACATCCTTAATATATTCTCTATCGGGAAATTTTTCTTTTGAATATTCTAAAGGATCAAAATCTTTTCTTAATGGTGGTAAACTATCCCAATTTTCGAGAAACAAAGGTCTCATATCATCATTTCCTTCAAACTGTATACCAAAAAATTCGTGAAGTTCTCTTTCATAAAATCTAGCAATTGGCCATAAATGCATTACAGAAACAAATTTTGCTTTTTTTCTATCAATTTTTGTGGAAACAACAAATTTTCCACCATTTTCCCAAGAAAATAAAACATATACAATTTCAAATTTATTTTCTTCTATCCAATCAACAGCAGTTAAAATTGATAAATGTGAGTATCCATTTCCTTTTAAGAAAGACAAAACATTTAAAGTCTTTTCGCAGGGAATTTCTATTTTTACCTCTCGTTCATCTATCTCGACAATTTCTAATTTCTTTACCAAAGTTTTTAAATTTTTCACAATTTCACTCATGGAACTCATCATGTACGAGCACCTCCCCTAGAGAACGAATTTGATTATTTTTATACCAATCGTAATTCTCCTTGTATTGTTTCCATCCATTAGCTTCTCCTTTTCTGATCATTTTCATAAGTTCATTAAAAGCTTCCAATAAAGCTTCTGGTCGTGGCATACAACCAGCAATATATAAATCAACAGGTATATAATAATCTAACCTATTTATTGTCGCATAAGAATCATAATAAATTCCTCCATTTAAAGTGCATGAACCAAATCCAATTACGTATTTTGGTTCTGGCATTTGCTCATATGTATAAATAACTCTCCTCAATGTTTTTGCACTTAAATAACCGGTTATGAATAAAATATCAGCCTGTCTAGGTGTTGCCATAGGTCCCATTCCAAATCTTTCCATATCAAATCTTGAAGTCATTGATGGTGGAAGTTCAATTGCTCCACAACCAGTACAATAATGAAGCATCCAAAGAGATTTACTTCTTAATTGATCAGCAATTTTTTCCCAAATATTTCTTTCATGGTTTGCCATTCAAGCCACCTCCTAAAATACCCAACCAAGTAATACAAATAATGCCTGTAAAAATGCTAAACCAAGGGGAACTTTCCAATAAAATTTAACCACTTGTTCAATTCTAAACCTTGGTAAAACAGAAGAAATTAAAGTTGCTAAAATCCAGATAACTGTAAATTTAATGAGAAAAGTCCAATAATTGCTTATTCCTAAGAAAATATCTACAAATAATCCAATTTCCACAAAAATTGAGAAAGTATGCATAAGCATTAACAAACCCATATATTTTGCTGAAAGTTCAACCATTGGACCTGATGCTATTTCTGCTGGAGCTATAGGAGTATCAAATGGTTTTTTACCTAACATACCTAAAAGAGAAATAAACGCTACTATTCCACCAAGGGGCATCTTCAATAATGTCCATGAGTCTTGTTGAGAAAGCATTAATTCTGAAACTGATGCTGTTTTATAGTAATACATTACCGCTGATACAGATATCATATAAGGTATTTCATAACCAAGCATCTGTGTTAACGCCCTTGCAACACCTATACTTGAATTTGGATTTCCAGAACCAACCATTCCCATTGCCATACCAAGGGCTCCAACGGCAAATAAATAAACTATTATAAATAAATTATCTAATCCTGGAAAAGCTACCAAATCACCCAATGGGACAAATGCCAAAGTTGCAATTACTCCTCCTAAAGCCATTAAAATTCCAAAATCAAAAATCCATCCGTGTGTAATTCCATTTTTTGAAAGGGCTTTAAAAACATCTATGAAATTCTGATACCAAGGTGGTCCATATCTTCTCTGGATTCTCGCTATTATTTTCCTTGATACACCTTCCAAGGTTAAACCAACAAAAAAACCTGTTAATAAAACTGCCGCTACTCTAATTATTGTCATCATCTTCTACCACCTCACCCAGAATAAAATGAGGATTACAATTGAAATCCAAAACACATATCCACTTGGACTAACTTTGTAAAATAATTCATTAATAATTTCACCCATACTTTTAAAAAATGAAACCAACATACCATATAATTTTTCAAAAGATGGATGTTTGTCATATAAACGTTCTAAGAATCTATAAAATCCTGTTGCATAATGATATAAATCATAATTAAACAAATATTCTCCTCCAGTATATTGATCGGTTAATTCTACTTTTTTGCCTCTTGGAAAAATAATATACAAAACTAACGCTATAATAAAACCTACTGCAAACATTGTAAAAACTGTCAAAGTATCCCATTGACCCAACGAAGTTTTTATAATAGTTCCACTATATTCTATAGGTTTTATACCAAGGCTATTCTCAATTGAAACTATAAAATCAAGAACTGGTTTTGGATAAACTCCTATAAAAAGTGTTAATAAAGTTAAAACTAACATTGGAATTAACATTACTGGTGAAACCTCTTTAACTTCATAATGCTTTTTCTTCAATTGCCCCAAAAAAACACCAGCAAGAGGCCTAAAAACATACAAAAATGATCCTACACTTCCAATAAATGTAATTGTTAATGTTACAAACATCCCTTTTGTTAGTAAAGCATTAAATATCATCCACTTAGAAATAAAACCACTTGTAGGTGGAATACCCGCTAGCGAAATTATACCTACTAGATAAGTAACGAACGTCCAAGGCATTTTCCAAATTAATCCACCCATTTCATCTATTTTTGTTGTCCCAGTTCTATATACCACGGCTGCAAAAGATAAAAATATCATTGCCGCAGCGATAGCATGATTAAACACATGGAAAAGGCCTCCAGCATAGCCAATAGAGTTCATAACACCTAAACCTACAAGAATATATCCACCATTAGCAACTGAAGAGTACGCAATTAGTTGTTTCATATCATTTTGCCTAATCGCCATAAATGTTCCTATAATTATTGAAATATTTCCCAACCAAATCAAGATATAATTTAACAATGGTACTCCACTATAAAATGAAGCTAACAATTTTGTCGATGGAAAAACTGAAAGAGAAATTGCAAGTACATATGAACCCATTTTTACAAGTTGCCCCGATAAAATTGCACTAAAAGCATCCGGTGCATTTCCATGAGTTATTCTTAACCAAGTATGAAGTGGAAAAATACCACTTTTTGCAATCCCTGCGCTTGCAATAAATAGAATAATGAACCATTTAAATAAATTTGAGGGCTCATTTAGCAAAAATCTTGAAACCTGATCAAATTCAAGAATTCCATATTTATTGTAAATAGAAAATGTAGCAAAGAGGTACATATAACTTCCAATTGCGCTTGTAACCACATAAATTACTGCAGCTTTTTTGGAATCTTCTTTTCCCATAGGCACAATTAGAAAGGAACCCAAAACTGCAATTTCCCAAAATATATATAATGTTAACAGATCATTTGAAAAAAACACTCCAATAATTCCTGCTGACATTATTAAAACAAATGCATTAAAAGCTGCTGGTCTAGAAGGTTTTTTTCGAATCCACTCTATAATAAAGAATGAAACTAATGAAATAACAATTAAACTAATTATTGAAAAATATTTACCTAATGAAGAAACTTTAAATGTATTTTCTACCCCTTCCAAAATAGAAAATAGCTTTTCAGTGTGTCCGATTTCTAGATTCCATAAAACAAAAAGAGCATAAAATGTCAATAAAAAGTTAAATATTGCACCTACAATTCTATTAGCTTTTGTAATTAAATAACTTACTACCGAACCAAATAAAAATACCAAAACTAAATAAGAAATTGGAATCATCTACATCCCTCCCAGAACATTTGTAACATATGCTCGATAATTAGTTAAACCACTTGCAATGTTCTGTGCTATTTTCAGATAAATATCAGGATAGAAACCTATTACAATGATCACCAATGCCACAATTAATAAGATCAAATTAACATTCCATGAAAGTTTTTGTGTTTTTTCTTTTTCTTGAGGTAATATATTATCCGGATACCAAAGTTTTATATTCCACCTTAATACATAAGCAATTTCAATAATTGTTGCAAACAATAGAATAATCGGAAGGATATAATTTTGATTTAAAAATGCGGTTTTTAAAATAAGCAATTTACTCCTAAAACCTGCAAAAAGTGGAAATCCAATCAAAGAAAATGAAGCGATACTAAAGGCAATACCTGTTGTTTTATTTTTAATAAAACTTTTACCAATACTTGCAGCAATAATAAATAATACAAATTTTGCTGTAATGTCATTTAAAAGATGAAAATATCCGGCAGTTAATGATTCATAACTATTCATTGAGATAACACTTAGAAATAAACCCGCTTGTGCAATAGAAGAAAATGAAAGTGCTCTTAAAAGATTATCTTGTTTCAACGCTGAAAGCTCGGCAACAACAACCGTTATTAAACCAAAAATATAAACCACGTTTAAAAATTCACCATGAAAGACCGTGATAAAAATTCTTCCAAACAGATACATCATTGAAAATGTCACACCTGTTGCAAGAATTGCAGGAGTCAATGCAGAGCCTGAAGCATAAACATCAGGAACCCATCCTGCTAAAGGAAAAATTTTAGTTTCAACTGCTAATCCGATGAATATAAGAATTGGAACTACTGCCAAAAATTCACTATTAATATTTTTTGATATATCAGCAAGGTTTAAGGAGCCTGTTCCTATGTATGAATATAATGTTCCAAGTAAATAAAAAGCTCCTGCAATACTTCCCAAAATAAGGTATTTAAATGCTCCGTAATAATTTCTTTTACTTGAAGAAAGAATATAAGCAGCTACTGAAGTAATTTCTAAAAACACAAAAGAATTGAAAAGATCTCCTGTTAAGATTAAACCATTAATAGATGCCATAAGAATTAAAAAAATAAGTGATAAATCTTTTTCAATAATTTGTGGAATTAATGATAATAAAAAGAAAATTATATTAACAACTATCAAACTATAATAACTTGAATTATCCAATACCAAAGTTATTCCAAAAGGTGCTTTCCAACCTCCAAGAAAATTTACTTGCTCTATTGGAAGCTTCAAAATTAGTATTAATGAAAATAATGCAACAAACGGTAAGATATACTTTATTTTGTTTTTTAAAGGCACAAATAGAAATGCAATTAACAATGGAACTGCAATTAATAAAGCACTCATTATTTTCCCTCCTTTGCTACAATTTCTTCAACATCTAGAGTTCCATACTTTTCATACACTTTTATTAACAATGATACTCCTAATGCTAATATTCCTACACCAATAACAATTGCTGTTAGAACTAAAGCCTGAGGAAGGGGATCTACAAAATTTGCAATTGGTGTGTATTTAGAGTAAATTGGGGCTTCTTCACCAGAAATATATCCAAGAGAAATGATAAATATATTGATTGCCGTATCGATTATTGTCAGAGAAATCAAGTGTTTGAAAAGATTTTTTTGAGTTAAAAAACCATATATTCCAATACCAATTAAGATAAAAGAAATATAATACACCATTTTTATCCCTCCCTATGAAGTTCAGCAACAATACCTGAAAGTTCGGCACCAACTTTAAAACCAATTAAAATATAAATAATCGGTACAATACCAGAACTAAATAGATTTCCAACCACTCCTGTAGGAAGGAAATTGATCAAAAACACTCCACTAACAGCTAATCCTAAAAGTCCTACAATAACATATAAACTACCTGAAATTCCTTCAACAAATTTTACTGTTTTTGACAAATCAAATTCTTCGTTAGATAAATAAAGAAGGAGTATTCCAGCAGCAATTATCGTACCACCTGGAAAACCTCCTCCAGGAGTAAGATGACCATGTATAAAAACATATGCTCCAAACAATAATATTAACGGCAAAAGTATTCCAACAGATACTCTTAAAATAAAATTAGGTTCTCTTCCAAATTTTTTTCTTTTATAACCAGATAAAATTATTCCAACTCCTAAAGCGGAAGTAAACAAAACTGTCACTTCTCCTAAAGTATCAAAAGACCTGTAATCAACAACAATTGAAGTTACAACATTAGCAGCTCCGTTTTCTAAATCCTTAGATACACCGTATTGAATATTTCCTCCATTTCCATTAACATCTTTATCAATAAATGCTCGAGAAACCTTTGACAAAGATGCTTTACCAAATTCAGGTATTAATGGAAGAGTACTGATAAAAAACATTATTAATCCTAATACAATAAGTGCAGATAAAAATCTTCTCATTCTTTATCACCACCTATTTTTCTTAAAGCCAAAACTAATACTGCTGTTGTTAATCCTGCACCAACTGAAGCTTCTGTAATTGCTACATCTGGTGCTTTCATAATTACAAACAAAAACACTGATAATAAACTCATTAAAGAAAGCGCAATAAAGGAATCAATAATCTTCTTAGATTCAACAGCAAAAATTGCAGAAATTGCCATCAAAATTCCTATAAATATAATGATTACATTTATCATATTTCATCACCGCCTTTACATTCATCAACTTTTGTTTTAGCGGTAGGTTTTATTCCAATCAAATAAGCAGCTCTTGCCAGGACCGAACTCCCAACAGGATTTGTCAAAGCAATAAAAGCAATAATTAAAAGGGCTTTAGGTAAATAATCCATATTTACAAAACCAACACCCAATATAACTGAAAATGAACCTAACGTGGTAGCTTTTGTACCAGCTTGAAGCCGGTTATAAACATCAGGCATTCTTAATATTCCTAGGCCACCCAAAAAATAGAAAAATGCACCAATTCCTATAAAAATATATCCTAATATTATCATTTTTTCCCCTCCAAGTATCGAGCAATTAAAACGGTCTCAACAAAGGAAAGAAGTCCATAAACTAGAGCAATATCTAAATACAATCCATTTTTAAAAACAAGTGCTAAAAACACAATAGTACCAGTTAAAACAACATTTAAAGTATCTAAAGCAGCTAATCTATCAGCACTTGTTGGACCTAATAGCATTCTCAAAAATGAAAATAAAACACCAAATCCCACTAATATAAAATAAATATAATTCAAAACATTCATTCAAATACCCCCTTTAAAATTTTTTCAAAGACTCCTGAAATCTTTCTTTTCTTGATCTGTTCATCTAAACTTTTTACATCAATCCAGTGAATACAAAGTTCATCTTCTTTAACATCTAAAGTTAAAGTTCCAGGGGTTAAAGTTATTGAATTAGCAAGCATAAGCTTTGAAGATTGTTTTTTTAAATCAGTTTTAACTTTGACAAATCCAGGATTTAAGGGTAAGGAAGGGTTTAATACACGAAATGCTACATCAAAATTTGCAAGAATCATTTTCCAAATAAATACAGGTAAATAAATAAAAATAAACTTGATAACTCTTAAAGGAAATTTTAAATCAAAACGAATTCCATAATAACGTTTCATAACAACTGAAACAACCAAAGATGCAAAAAAACCAACTAAAATTTCTTTAACATCAGTAAAACTAGTTAAAAGTAACCAAGTGAAAAAAGTCACAATAAAAACTGAAAAAGACATTTAACTCCCTCCTTTATAGGAATTATCTTTTTTGGATAATTTTTGTCGAAATTAACTGTAGATATTTTATCATATTTTTCAATTTTATCAAATTAATTTTTTGGAATTTTCACTTTAAAATCTTTATTTTTTGAAAAATTTTCTGTTTTTTATTTGTGAATTTTATTGTATAATAATTGTGACTAAGTTCACAATTATTGAAAGGGGGATCAAAGAATGAAAGAAGACCAAAAAATCCCAAATCCTGTTGTTAGAAGACTGGGACTTTATTATCGTTGTTTAAATAAGTTATATGATGAAGGTATCGAATATGTCGCCTCTAAAGATATTGCATCTAGACTTGGAATTAAATCAAGTCAGATTAGAAAGGACTTATCCTATTTCGGTGAATTCGGAAAACGCGGAGTAGGATATAATGTTGAAAATTTAATCAAAAAGCTTGAAACAATTATAGGAGTAGATAAAAATTGGAATGTAATAATTATCGGCGCAGGAAATATTGGAAGTGCACTTGTAAATTATCCAGGGCTTAAAAAAGAAAAATTTAACATCATTGGCGTTTTTGATGCTGATCGCTCAAAAGTAGGTAAAAAAATAGGCAAATTAACTATACAACACATTTCTCAACTTCATGAATTTGCAAAGAAAAATATTATTGAAATTGCAGTTATAGCAGTTCCTGAAAATGCTGCCCAAATGGTTACTGAAGAATTGGAAAAACTTGGAATCAAGGGTATAGTAAATTTTGCACCTGTAAAGCTTAGAACTAATATACCTGTTGAAGAAGTTGATATAACGTTATCATTTAAAACTTTAGCATTTAAAATCGGAAGGGAAGGAAGTAGATAGTATGAGAAGCAAGTTATATCAATGGAAATACCACTCTATTGCAAATAAAGTATCTGATTCTTTGAATAAAAAAGGTCATGAAGTTTACATAGCAAAAGATTCTAGAGAAGCTTTAGAAACTCTCAAAAATCTTATTCCTGAAAACTCTACAGTAGCGACAGGTGGCTCTTTAACTCTGACACAAATTGGCGCTTTGGAACTATTTAGAAATGGTAATTATAACTTTTTAGATAGATATATTGCTAAAACACGAGCAGAAAAAGAAGAAATAGAAAAAAAAGCTTTTTATGCTGATTATTATGTCTGTAGTGCAAATGCAATAACAGAAGACGGCGAAATTGCACTTTTAGATGGAAATGGAAATAGAGTAGCTGCTGTTATCTATGGACCTAAAAATGTTATTTTAGTAACTAGTGTAAATAAGATTGTAAAAAATGTAAATGAAGCACGCGAAAGAATCCGATATATTTCTCCAATGAACTCAAGAAGATTAAATTTAAATACACCATGTACACAAGTTGGTTCCTGTGTTGATTGTTCTTCATATCAACGAATATGTAATTACTTCGTCATTATTGAATCTGGATATCGTTTTCCTGGAAGAATTAAAGTAATTTTAGTACTAGAAGAACTTGGACTATAAAAATTACGGGGGCCAAATGGTCCCCGTAATTTATTAATACCCTACAACTTCTTTAATTGGAGGAAATGTATCAATATAATTTTTGAAATAAACTAATTTCATACCAGGGAATATTAAATCTGGATTTTTTATTTTATTCCATCTAATTAAGTCAGCAAGCGAAACTCCCAAGATCTTAGAAAGGTTCCATAAATTATCTCCGTCTTCTACAACATATTCAAACTGAACAACGGCCTCCCAATTATGATCAAGACTGGAACTGATTACCTTATGTTCCATAATGTAATCTGCTATAAGTTCAGCAACTTCCATCATAACTTCTCTAACAACTGGTTTTCCTTTAAACATATCATAACCGCCACCACCACCAGCCCGATAATTATTTAACACTATTTCATAATCCTCATCCATTTCTAAAGGTTTTCCATTAAACATCAAGTCAACAATTCTTTCTCCCGAAGGTTTATTTAAAACAATTTTATATGAAATTCCCTCCCACATATCATAATTATAATGTCTTGGTTTTGGTTCTATCCAACTTTTGTTAACATCAGCTTTGTAATTTTTATATACAAAATAATCAGCACTTTTTTCCAAAGCATTTTTAATATCTCTGCCTTTAACCTTTATAACTTTTAAAGTATTAGGATAAATATATACTCCATATACATCTCTTAATGTAATTGGGCCAGTTTTCCAACCTTTTATATCGTTATTAAATAAAGCTGTAGAAGATATTTTAGCACCGCTGTAAAGCATTTGAACTTTATTAACAAACTCAATTAAACTATTATCTTCCAACCTGGCAAACAAAGGATCTTCTATCCAAAAATCACCTTTAGCATAACCAATCGGTTGATCAAGCCATGTTTGAACTTTCTCTTCATAATCCTTAGTTAATGAAATTATTTCATTGTCAGGTTCAATATCTTTAACAGACAACTGCTCAACTGTGCTATCAATAATTTTCCAACCTTTATCTTCTTTTTCTAATTTTAAAACAACTTTTCCAAGATATTTCCCCCAATTTCCAGGCATTGATACCGGTATATCATCTATTTTTGTTGCAATAACCCTATGCTGATGCCCTAATAACAAAACATCAATTCCATGAACTTCCTTCAAAAGTTGATAGGCCTGATCTTCACCTGTTAATTCCTCCGTTGGTTCACCAGTTTCTGGATCTCTTTCTAAGCCTCCATGATAAGCAACAATTAAAACATCTACATTTTCTTCATTTCTTAAAATTTCTACATACTTTTTTGCAACTTCTACTGGATCCAAAAATTCAAGTCCCACAATATTTTTTGGATCTTCCCAACTAGGTATAAACTTTGTTGTTAACCCTAAGATACCAATTTTTATTCCATCAACAATAACTATATGATATGGTTTAAAAGCAGGTTCTCCAGTATCTTTTTTTACAATATTCGCACTTAGAACCGGAAATTGTGCTTCAGAAATTGCTTTGTTTAAAATTTCCAATCCATAATTAAATTCATGATTACCTAAAACCCATGATGAATATCCGAGTTTGTTCATAACTAAAACCATTGGATCTACTGGTTTGTTGTCAACTTTTGCATGATAATACTCCAAAGGAGTACCTTGTATCAAATCTCCTGAATCAATTAAAAGAACATTTTGATATTGATTTTTAATTTGTTTTACCAAAGTAGCAATTTTTGCCAATCCCACATCCGACGGTTTATTGGTTGCATAGTTAATAGGATATATATTCCCATGTAAATCACTTGTGTGTAATATAACAATATTAATACTTTCAGCAAATAAAAATAAAATAAAACTTAAAACAAAAAACAGAACGAATAACTTTTTCATTTTGACACCTCCTTTGTTTTTTTCAATTTTCTTAGACATTCCCTGCAAATTGCTATATACTTATCTTTTCCACCTACATCAATTTCACCACCATCAGGAACTGTTTTATAAGAATAAGTTGCCCGATGTTCTCCACATTTTTCACAAACAGCTTTTTTCTTAATAACTTCATCAGCAATTGCTAAAAGCTTTGAAGTAGTTTCAAAAGGATTTTCCAAGTATGAAATATCCAATCCAGCACAATAAACATCTATACCATCAAATACCAATTTTTTTACTATATCAACTAAATTAACATCCAAAAATTGTACTTCATCAACAAAAACTGCATCAATATCATCAGTAATATAATCAAGTATTTCCTTAGAACTAGAAATTCTAAACGCTTTTACTTGAAATCCTGTATGAGTAGAAACTGTATCGATTCCATATCTGTTATCAATGGATGGTTTAAAAACAATTGTTTTTTTCTTTCCTATATTATATATTTCCACAAAAGACAAAAGTTCTGTAGTTTTCCCTGAATACATAGGACCAGTAATAACTGTAACTTTTCCAACCATAAAAATCCCCCTAATCTTTATTTTTTAAATTACCATATTCCCTCAAAAAAAGATCTAGCTGTTTATACAAATCTTCAATCTCCTTTGATATGATATTTAGATATTTTTCACCTTCAGATGTTATTCTATAAACTTTTCTAAAAGGACCTCCACCCGCTTCTAAATCAAATGTTATAAAACCACTTAATTCCAGCTTTCGTAACAAATTATATACTACAGCGGGATCATGTTCAAAATTATAAAAATTAGTTTCCAGAAGTCTTTGGACTAATTCATATCCATGTGAAGGTTTCTTTTTTAAAAGTAATAACAAACTAGCAGCTAAAAAATCTCCCATTACAAAACCTTTTCTTCCACGATACCCTTTACCAAAACCTCTAGGCACAGATTCACCTCCAGTTTTTGTATCTAAAATAAACAGTTTCATTATAAACATATTTCTCTATTTTTGGATCTTTGAACAATTTTGCTATTATTTCATTACTCTTTTTAAAATTATTTTTTATTTCATTTATTCGCAAAGGATGTCTTTTTAAGATATCAACAACTGAATTGTAATCATTGTTTATAGTCAAGAAACTTCCAACAGCTTGCTTTTCAATTGTATAAGCATTTAATTCTTTCTTAGCATATTCTATATTTTCTTTATCTGGAATTTTTACCCAATCTTCAGCAGGTGGTCTTATAGGAACATTCACATAAACTTTTTCAGGTTGGATTTTCTCAATTTTTTCTTTTAATTTCTTTATACTTTCAACTGAATCATTAACACCTTTTATCAACATAACTTCAAGCCAAATTTGTCCCCTAAATTCCTCCCTTAACTTGAGCAACCCATTATACATCATTTCATAACTGATTTTACCATAAGGACGATTTATAATTTTAAAGCTTTTCTCATTCCATGCATCAAGTGTAGGCATTATAATATCACATTTTTCAACCGCTTTTCTCACACCCTTTTCATAAAATAAGGAGCCATTTGTAATTAAGACTACATTCTTTGAAGTTATTTTCTTAATACCTTCAATAAGAACGGCAAGAGGAGTATATAAGAGGGGTTCCCCCTCACTAACAATAGTAACAACGTCAAAATTCCTATTATCATAAATCCTAATAAAATTCTTCAATTCCTCGAGAATATCCTCTGGAGGGAAAAAAGTTTTTCTCTCATTAGTCATATTATAAGTTCTACCTAATTGACAATATATGCATGAATAATTACAAAGTTTAAATGGTATAGGTGATACACCCAAAGATCTTCCTAATCTTCTGGAAGGCACTATTCCATAAACAAAACTCATTATTATCCCTTCTTTCAAGTATATTATAACAAAAAATTATCTCAATATTTCTCAATAAAAGACCTAAATTAATAAAGTGAAAACTCTTCTATAACGACAAAAATATCTAACCAGGAAAAACTACTTTCTCTAGCATAAATTAACTGTAGATAAGAAGCAATTTATTGAAATAAAATGCAAATTTTTTATATTTTGCATTAATTATTAAAAAACATGGCTTCGGTATGATGATATGATACCGAAGCCATTCTGTTCAAAGGGAGAAAACGATTTTTGTTACGCAACGTTTTCAAAAAAATCATAAGTGAAAAAATCATTTTTTACTAAAATCTTCTTCCAAAACCTCTGCCACCCATAAATCCTAATCCTCTTCCATATCCACGGCCCCATCCAAATCCTCCCCTATTTCCAAATCTCCATCCAAGACCTCTTCCATATCCTAAACCATAATTTCTTCCATATCCAACATTGGAAGGCACATAAGGATTAAACCAAATATTTCTTGCATAAGATGTACCACAAAATCCTCTTCTCCAACCAATGGGTCCTGTTCCTAATGGTCCTGTTCCATCAAATCCTGGCATGTTATTCACCTCCCTTTAAAAACTCATCAATTTCCTTCAATCTTTCTTCTAAAAACGAAAGTTCACTTTTCAAATATTCCTTATATTCAAGCAACATTTGTTTTTCATCTTCTAAAAACATTCTCTCGTCTCTCGGTTCATAGCGATATGGTGCAAATCCATATCCAAATCCTCTTCCATAACCACGGCCCCTTCCATATCCAAATCCCGGTCCAAATCGTCTATACCTCCACATATTTACACCTCCCTATACATTTCCATTCCATAAATATTTTACATCACTAATGACTATTTGTCAATACTAATATAGCATAATTATTATTTCATTAATTAAAATATAAAAAATAGCTCTGGATTATGCCAGAGCTAAAATATTATTCTTTAAAATTTAAAAATTATTAATTATTTTTTCATCCATAATCCATGAATATTACAATATTCTCTTGCTTTTACTATTTTTCCTTTGGAAATTTCAAATACTGCTTCTGGTTTGTCCCCGGGTCTAAGATACTTTCGATGCGATATACCATCAACTTCAATCTCTATCCATTCAATATAATGTTTCTCTTCCATTGGATGTAAAGCATTTTCTCCAACTCTAACTAAATAGCCATTTTCGGCTTCTTCGATATATGGAACATGCTTTTCTTCAGATGTATCAGCAGTTTTTTCTTCAAGTAATTTCATTGGTTCACCACAACAATATAGAACCCCTCCACCCTCATGAATAAGTTCAACAATATTTCCACACTTTTCACATTTAAATAATTTTTTCATAATTATACCCCCTTTGCCTTATAATAACATCTTTTTGGTGACTCTATTTTACCTTCTTCCTTTAACTCTTTAATTATTTTACTAACTGTTTTTGAATCAAAACTCAATTTCTCAGCAATTTCACCTGTTTTCATTGGTTTTCCTTCTTTTTTCAATAATTCTAATACCTTCTCTTTTTCCATATTATCCTTCCTTATCTTGTACTAAAGGGATATATTGTCTCTGACCAAGTTCTCTATCAAGCATAAATATAGCATTTTTGTTATCCCCGATAAACTCAAGTTTATTCAATATTTCCATTGCATTTTCCTCTTCTCCTACTTGTTCATCAATATACCACTGTAAGAAATTAAATGTTGCTCTATCTTTTAATTCTTCAGCAATATCTACCAATTCGTTTATTTTTTTAGTAATATGTTGTTCATGTTTCAATACTTGCTTAAACACACTCTTTATACCTTCAAATTCTGAAGGTGGTTCCTTAATTTCGTACAATTTTATCTTTGCACCTTGACTTGCAAGATAATAGTAGAATTTCATTGCATGATCCTTTTCTTCTTGAGATTGAACAATCATCCAATTAGCAAAACCTTTTAATCCCAAATCTTCAAAATACGCTGCCATTGATAAATACAAGTAAGAAGAATAAAGTTCTTCATTAATTTGCTTGTTAATTGCTTCAACCATTCTTTCACTAATCATTCATATCACCTCTTTAATCTTTATTTCTCTTAATGATTTCGTTTACCAAATTATCAAGTTTTTTATAATCTTTTTTTGATATCAAACCTTTAACAACAACTGGTTCGAAAATTTCAGCTTTTAGATTTTTTGTCATTTCTTTAATTTCATCTATAAATCTTCCACCCCAACCATATGAACCAACTAAAGCTAAATATTTAGTTTTTGGTCTTAGTGCATTGACAAGATAAATAGCACCTGCCATCAAAGGGTGAACTCCTGCGAGAACCATCGGAGTACCAATTACTACTGTTGATGCATCAACAAGATCTACTGCTATCTCACCAATGTCAGAATTAACAATATTATGTAACTTTACACTTAAACCTTCATCCATTAATTTATCTGTCAAATACTCTATCATTTTTTTTGTACTTTCATGCATAGAAACATATAATATTACCACTTCGTTTTCGACATTGTCACTAATCCATTTCTTATACTCATTAAGAATAAATCTTGGATTTGGGTAAACTGGACCATGACTAGGAGCAATTTTTTCTATTTCTAGCTTCTCAATTTTTTCAATATTTTTCTTTATTATATTTCTAAAAGGCATCATTATTTCAGCATAATATCTTTTTGCCATTTCAAGCAATTTTTCTCCACCGTTTTGCTCAATTTCACTAGTTGCATAATGTGAGCCAAATAAGTCACAACTAAATAAAATTTTATCCTCCTTTAAATATGTAACCATTGTTTCTGGCCAATGAACCCATGGCGTAAAAACAAATTTTAAAGTTTTTTCACCTAAATCTAGTTCTTCTCCATCTTTAATAATTCTTATATCATCATCTTCAACATGAACATGTGTTTTTAAAAATTCTGCACATTTTTCATTAGTAACAACTTTTGCTCCATATTTTTCAACCACTTTTCCAATCAATCCAGAATGATCTTGTTCAGCATGATTTGAAACAACATAATCAATTTTTCCAATGTTTAATTTATCCAAATTGTTAAAAAATTCTTCTTCTTTTTTAGGATCAACAGTATCAATCAAAGCTATCTTTTCTTGACCTTTTACTAAATATGAATTGTAAGTTGTTCCATTAGGAAGTGGAATTAATTCGTCAAATAATTTCCTATCCCAGTCAATTGCACCAACAAAATATACGTTATTTGCTAATTTTCTTATCATTTTTAATACCTCCTTAAATTAATTTTCTCTTAATTCTCAAACTGCATTTATTACCATTGCTGATTCATAAAAAGTATTCTATTTTCTATTCATTTTATATCATAATAATTTCCCAAGAGATTTCCAAAATAAGCTTATTTACAAAATTGCATGATACATTAAATCATTTCAATTTTTATTTTCATCATCGAACAAAATTATTTATCATTTATTTTTTTGTGACAGAACCACCAATCAAAACATTTAAATTCTTTTAATCTTTTTTCAGCTTCTTCTATAGTTGAAGCAGGAGGTACAATAGCTTCATCATTTACGAGCTCATTATTTGGCCAATTAGCTGGTAATGCCACATTATTTTCATCAACAACTTGCAAACCTTTTACCATTCTCAAAATTTCATTCATGTTTCTTCCAAGCTCTTGTGGATAATAAAGCACTGCTCGTAAAATACCTTTTGGATCAATTATAAATACTGCTCTAACAGTATTTGTACCTTTAGCAGGATGGATCATTCCAAGTAATTCTGCAATTTGACCTCGATCATCAGCTATAACTGGAAACTTGATTTCAATGCCAAGTTTTTCTTTGATCCATTCAATCCATTTAATATGAGAAAATACCTGGTCGATACTTAAACCCACTAACTCTACATTTAATTTTTTAAACTCATCATATCTTTTTTGAAAGGCAACGAATTCAGTTGTACAAACTGGAGTAAAATCAGCAGGGTGGCTAAATAAAACTAACCATTTTCCCTTAAAATCGTCAGGAAATTTTAAAATTCCTTGAGTTGTAACAGATTTAAATTCTGGAATTTTTTCGCCAATAAGTGGTAAAGACATATTAATCACCTCCATTTAAACAATTTTTACATATCCCAACAATACAGTACTGTATGTTTTTAACTATATGTCCTTCAACTTTAGTAATCTCAGGAACAGGAAGATTTTCATAAATATCGTAAACTTTTTTACATTTCTCACAATAAAAATGATGATGAGGTGTTTCTACATAATCATATCTAACAGAATCTGGGGTAATAACTTCCAATATAACCCCCTTTTTGGATAGCAAATTCAATGTATTGTAAACAGTTGCTCTTGAAATGGTAGGAACTTCTTTTTGAAGAATTTTATATACTTCTTCAGCTGATAAATGATTTTTATATTCCATTAAAACTCTTAAAACATGAACTCTTTGTAAAGTTGGCCTTATCTTTGCTTTATTCAAAATTTCAACTGTTTTCTTCATATTTACACCTCTTTTATACATTATCTAAATTTATTATATATCTAAAAATAAACTTTGTCAAGAGTTAAAAAAATAAAAAAAGCCAGCTTTAAAGCTGGCTTAGTATAGATGGCACGCAATCTTACGGTTTTTAAATTCTTTTAAAGAGGGCTCCTCTACTTTACAAACATCCATTGCATATGGACATCTTGGGTGAAATTTACAACCTGAAGGAGGATTTATAGGATTTGGAACTTCTCCCTCAGGGATTAATTTTTCTTTCTTTTTCTTTGGATCAGGTTCAGGAACTGCAGAAATCAAAGCTTTAGTATAAGGATGCAATGGTTCATTGTAAATTTCTTTAAAATTCCCAATTTCTACAATCTTTCCTAAATACATAACACCAATTTTATTACAAATATATTTTGTGGTAGCTAAATCATGTGTAATAAAAAGAAAAGTTAAATCAAATTCATTTTTTAAATCTATTAATAATTTCAAAAGCTGAGATCTTACAGAAACATCTAGCATGGCAATTGCCTCGTCAGCTACTACAAATTTTGGTTTCAAAATTAACGCCCGAGCAATTACTATTCTTTGCTTTTGACCTCCGGATAATTCATGAGGATACCTGTAATAAAAATCTTCAGGTGGAGATAAATTAACTCTTTCAAGCATTTTCATTACCATATTTTTTCTTTCTTTGTTAATATCTCCAATGTTATGAATCTCAAGACCATGTTTAATTGCTTCTCCTACCTTCATATATGGATTTAAAGCAGCCATAGGATCTTGAAAAATTATTTGCATGTTCTTTCTAAATTTTCTTAACTCTTCCTTAGACAATTTTGTGATTTCAATATCTTCAAAAAATATTTTTCCAGAAGTGGGTTCAACTAATCTTAATATTAACCTTCCTGTAGTAGTTTTTCCACTACCAGATTCTCCAACAAGTCCAAAAGTTTCACCTTTTGAAATAGTAAAATCTATTCCATCAACAGCCTTTACAAAACGCTGGGGAACCCTTAAAAGGACTTCACCAACAGTTCTTTTAACTGGAAAATATTTTTTTAAATTATTCACTCTAATCATTGTTCCACCTCACTATATAGCCAACACTTAACTTTAGTTTTATCAACTTTTACAGTTGGTGGTACCTTTTTTTCGCAAATCTCTTTTTTATACGGACATCTTGGAGCAAATCTACAACCAATTGGTGGATTTAAAAGATCTGGAGGAGAACCTGGTATGTATTTAAGTTCTAAATCATTTATATTTGTATTTGGAATACTTTTTAATAATAATTCAGTATATGGATGTTTTGGTCTATAATATAAATCTTCGCTTAATGCTTCTTCAACAATATGTCCTGCATACATAACACAAATTTTATCAGCCATTTCCGCAACTACACCTAAATCATGTGTAATAAGAATCATTGACATATCATATTCTTTCCTTAGTTCATTCAACAAATTCATAATTTGGGCTTGAACAATTACATCAAGTGATGTAGTAGGTTCATCAGCTATTACCAAAAGTGGATTTAGAACCAAAGTAAGAGCAATCATTACTCTTTGTCTCATTCCACCACTAAATTGAAAAGAATATTCTCTCATCCTTTCTGGTTCTATCCCTACCTTTTCTAGTACTTTAGCTGTTCTTTTCCTTGCTTCTTCTTCGGTTATTTCAGGTTCATGAGTTCTTAAAGTTTCATAAAATAGCTTCTCAATTCTCATTACTGGATTAAGAGAAGTCATTGGATCTTGAAAAATCATACCTATTTTTTTACCTCTTATTTTTCTCATACTACTTTCTGGAATACCTAAAAGCTCTTGATTTTCTATTTTTAAACTACCACTATAAAAAGTCGATGGAGGTAAAATTCTTAAAATACCTTGACCAAAAGTAGATTTTCCACAACCAGATTCCCCAACCAATCCGACAGTTTGACCTTTTTCTACACTTAAACTAATATTATCCACTGCTTTAACAAAACCTTTTTTCGTTTTATAATAAATTTTTAAATCTTTAGCTTCGAAAATCACAAAATCACCTTCTTTCCCTGATAGTAGGATTAATCAGTTCATTCAATCCTTCACTAAACATGGAAAAGCCCAAAACAACGGTAATAATTGCTATACCTGGGAAAAGAAGTCCCCACCATGCTTTACTTAAAACAAATCTCTGCCCATTACTCAAATCAAATCCCCAATCAGGAGTGGGAGGAGCAATTCCAAGACCCAAAAACGAAAGTCCTGCTTCAGTCATTATTGCATCTGCTAAATTCATTGATAACACAACAACTATGGAAGGTAACACATTAGGAAAAATATATTTCATAAGAATTTCTCTATTTTTTGCACCTAAAGCTTTTGCAGCTTCAACATATAATTCGCTCTTAACCGATGATACCTGATTTCTGATAACCTTGAAATAAGTTGGGGTGTAAACCACAGCTATTGAAATTGCAATATTTATAACTCCTGGTCCTAAAACTGCAGCTATCGCTATTGCAAGAATCAAACCAGGAAAAGAATAAATAGCATCCATTATTAATGTTAAAACTCTATCTAACGGCCCTCCCAAAAAACCGGATATCAAACCTAAAGGAACACCAACACCTGCAGCAATTGCAACTGCTATAAATGCAATCATAAGTGCAATTCTTGCACCATAAATTACTCTACTTAATACATCTCTGCCCAAATTATCCGTACCAAAAATAAATTGATCGTTTGGAGCAGTAAGTGATCTTCCAACTCTTTCTGTAGGATTATATGGTGCAATTTGCGGAGAAAAAATCGCTAAAACAATATAAAAGATCAAAATCATTGCACCAATGAACGTTAACCAACCTGTACCCGTTCCAAACAAATCGCTAATAAATTCTCCAAGTCTTTCACTAATAAATTTTTTCCTCACAATATCACCTCTTAATATCTTACTCTAGGATCAACTAATGCATTAACAATGTCAATAACTATACTAATTATTACAACAAAGATTGCAAAGAAAATTATTGTTCCTTGTATAGCAGGAAAATCTCTGTATTTAATTTTTAAAACTAGATAACTACCAATGCCTGGCCACGAAAATGTAGTTTCCGTTAAAATCGCTCCCGCTAATAACAAAGCAAACTGCATACCCATTATTGTAAAAATTGGTACAAATGCATTTCTAAGAGCATGACCATATAAAACCACTTTAGGTTTTAATCCTCTGGCTTTTGCGGCTTTGACAAAGTCTTTTGAAAGCATTAAAACAGTATTATTACGAACCATTCTTAGGAAAATACTTGAAATAACTAATCCCAAAGTGACTCCAGGCAATAATAAGTGTTTTAAAACATCCCAAAACGCTTCCCAATTCCAACTAATTAAACTGTCTAATAAGAAAAGACCAGTTTTTATATCTAAACTTACTCTTGGAGATAGTCTTCCACCAACTGGAAGCCATCTCAAATAAATTCCAAACAGTAGTTGAAGCATTAATCCAAGCCAAAAAACAGGAACAGCATAAATAAAAATCGAATAAACCCTCGCTGAAATATCTATTGCTTTATCTTTTCTCCACGCTGCTTCAGCTCCCCAAAAGATTCCTATAATAAGAGCTAAAATAAAAGAAAAAATCGTTAGTTCCAAAGTAGCAGGAAATCTATCTTTTATTTCACTCCATACAGGTCTACTGGTTAAAGTCGAAACTCCAAAATCACCTTTGGCAACATCTCCTAAATAATCAAAAAATTGTATTATTATTGGTTTATCTAAACCAAGTTCGTGTCTTTTAGCTTCGATCACTTCAACAGGAGCTTTACCTCCTAAAATTGCCAACACAGGATCTCCTGGGATTATTCTCAAAATAAAAAATATCATTATTAAAAGAATTAAAATCATTGGAAGTGCTAAAATAATTCTTGTTATTATATAGCTCTTCAAGGACACAATATCTCCTCCTTTAAAAAATCCCGCCCGCAAAGGGGCGGGACTTTATTCATGAAAACAATTATTTTGTTTCAAGAATGTAATATCTGAAAATCTGTGTTGGTTCTAAAACAATTCCTTTAATGTAATCATGAGCTTCGCAGTCTGCGGATCCCTGCCATAAAGGTATGTATGGAATCTCAGCCGCATGGAAGTTTTGAACAAGTTTATAAAGCATTTCACGAGAAACTTGATCTGTTGCAGCTCTTGCGGCAATCATTAAGTCTTCTACATTCTTATTTTCATAAAAGCTTCCAAGAGATTTTGCACCATTTACACTTAAAAATGGCCACAGATAATCATCTGGATCAAGATAGTCTGGATACCATCCAAGTAAGAATAATCCCATTGTTCCATTAAGGAAATATTCAACGTATGTTGACCATTCAGCGTATTTAATATTAACTTTAATCATTCCAGTTTGTTCTAAAGATTCTTTCAGCACTTGAGCAACGTCGGCTTCAGTTGTACCATAGTGCGAAGGAGTATACCACAAATCAATTTCTAATGGATTTTCTTCGCTATAACCTGCAACTTTTAATATTTCTTTTGCTGCAGCTAAATCTCTCTTTGGAAAAACTTCTTCATGACTCCACATTCCAGCTGGAACCATCGAATACAACGGATTTGCTAATCCAACAAATATATCTTCAGTAATTGTCCCTCTATCAACTGCGAGAGCAATTGCTTGTCTCACAAGAGGATTATTAAATGGTTTTTGTTTTACGTTTACAACTAAATATCTTATTTGAGGACTTGCACCTAAATAAACTTTAATACCTGGAGCGTTTTGTAAGTCCAAAACATCTCTTGGATCTAAATGTCTATATGCAACATCTATTTCTCCAGTTTCCAAAGCTAATCTTAACTGCTGAGAATTTTCATAAAATTGAATTATAATCTTTGAAGTTTTTGGCTTTGGGCCAAAATAATTGGGATTTTCTTCCAATACAATTCTTACATCTCTAATCCATTCTGCTACTTTGTATGGCCCAGAAGCAGAAGGCTCAAATTCATAAAAGGAATCTTCCGGATAAACTTTTGGATTTACTGGAAATGCAACAGTATAACCTAACACTGAAACAAATGCAGAGAACTTATTCTTCAAAGTAACCTTTAATGTAAATTTGTCAGCAACTTCAACTTTTTCAACAACATCTGTTAATAAAAATGCTGGATCTCCATTTAATCTCATAACTCTATCCCAGGAAAATTTAAATGCTTCAGCATCAATCTGAGTTCCATCCTCAAAAAATGCATCCTTTCTGATGTGGAAAGTGTAAACAAGTCCATCATCAGAAACATCCCAACTTTCAAATAACCAAGGCTTAATATTTGCTGTTCCTATTTCATAGTCAACAGGACCAGCCAAAACATTTTGCAGAATGTTACTTGAAAAATAATCATAACAATTTGCCGGATCTAATGTTCTAATCTTATCAGTAGTACCTACTACAATAACGTCTTTTGCAGCAAAAGAAAGAATAATAAGCAGCAGACCTACAATAACCATGAATTTTCTCATATAATCCCCTCCCTTTCAAAATGGTTACCGTATTTTACCATATTTTAACCTTCAAAATCAAGTGTTAACATTAAAATACTCTATGTAATATTTTTTTAAAATCACGTGATAATTCTTAAGATTAAAAGATAAAAAATTTTCACTTCCAAATCTCTATATAAAAAAAGAGACACAGCAATGATAAAAAATTTATGCTGTGTCTCTTTTTTGTTTTTCATTCTAAATAAAAATTACAGTATTATAGACACTCCGTCAGAAGTTTCTAAAGAGTAAAATTCAGGAATTTTTGAAAACTTTTCATAATATTTTTCTTTAAGATCTTCTTTTATTTTTTCTAAACTTCCTCTATTTCCAAGAACAATTACACCTCCTCCAAATCCACCACCAACCATTCTAGCACCTAACACACCTTCATTTTCGCGTAAATAATCTACTATATAGTCCGTTTCTTCACACGAAACTTCATATAAATCTCGTAAACTTTGATGAGATTCATAAAGTAATTTTCCCACCATTTTAAAATCATTAATTTCCAATGATTTTTTTACTTTCAAAACACGTTCGTTTTCTTCTAGTACGTGCTTTGCTCTCTTTAAAAGAATACCATCCAATTTTCTTAAATCGTCAAAACTAACCTGCCTAAAACTTTTTTTATGTAGAGTTTTTAATACTGCTTCACATTCTTCTCTTCGTTTATTATATTCAGACGATGATAATTCATGTTTAACATTAGAATCTATAACGAAAATTTCATATTCCCTCAATTTCAAAGGAATATATTCATATTTCAACGTCAAAGTATCTAAAAATATAGCATGATCCTTTTTACCAAATGTTGATGCAAATTGATCCATTATTCCGCATCTGACCCCGACAAAATCTACTTCTGCCTCTCTTGAAATTTTCACTATTTCTATCTTAGGAATATTCAAATTCAAGAATTCAGATATACCATATGAAGCAGCAACTTCTAAAGCCGCTGAACTCGAAAGACCTGCTCCAATAGGAATAGTCGAATCTAAATCTATCCTTAAAGGTGGAATGTCGTATCCTTTCTTTGTCATCACATAAATAACACCTATTATATAATCCGCCCACGAATTTGTTTTCTTAATTTCATTTATCTCAATTATTTCATTTAAGTTTTTTGAGTAAATTAAAAATTTATCTGAATATTCCAATTTCAATTCTACAAATTTACTTACAGCAAAAGGCAAAACATATCCATCATTATAATCAGTATGTTCTCCTATAATATTTATTCTTCCAGGTGTCTTTACTTTCATATTTCTACCTCCACTTCTCTGAGCATTCTTGCTGCTTCTTCTGGAATTACAGGATTTATAAAAGCCCATGTCCCCGTTTCAACGCTTGCCATCCATTTGATTTTATCTTTATCTCTCTTAGGTGGATTAAATTCGACATGAAAATGAAAAATTTCAGAATAATTTTTTGTATTAAAAGGAGCTTGAAAAAACATCATCATATATGGAAACTCTTGATCAAATAACTTATCATATTTCATCGTTATTATCTTTAAAATTTTCGCGAAATCCTTTCTTTCTTCATAACTAAATTCCAACATAGTAGATAAGTGTCTTTTTGGATAGACATGTACTTCAAATGGGAATCGCGCGTAAAATGGTACAAAAGCTATGAAGTAATCTGTTTCTCTTACAATTCTCTCTTTAGTTTCATTTTCAATTACATCGCAAACGACACATTTTCCATTTTCAGCGTACCACTTTTCCATCGAATTTATCTTCGCTTCAATTCTTTTAGGAATAAAGGGAAAAGCATAAATCTGCCCATGTGGATGTGGAAGAGATGCTCCTACTTCTTTTCCTCTATTTTCAAAAATAAAAACATTTTTTACAAAATCATATTTTGAAAGCTCATATGTTCTGTCCACCCACATATCAACCAGTTTTTCTATTTGTTTCAAAGGCATTTGAGGGAACGAAGAATCATGTTGTGAAGTATAAACAACTACTTCACACACACCAAAAGACTCTCTTTTTCTAAATATTCTATTATTTTTCCCTTCTATCTTTGGAGGATTCTTCATCAACGAAGGAAATCTATTTTCAAAAGCAACTAAATCATATGTAGTGTCAGGAAATTCTATTCCTCCAGGACAAATTGGACATTGAGTTTTGGCTGGTTGAACAGGCCTTTTCTGAGTCGCAGCTGATACAATGACCCATTCGTCAGTTAATGGATTGTATCTTAACTCCATCATTTTGTCTCGCCTCCATAAAAATTAAAAATTCTTCCATCATCTTTTAAAACACTATTCTTTTCAATGTTTATAAAAGGAATTTTTTCCATTTTTATTTGTTTTTCATTCCAACTGATTTCCAGCAATATTCTTTCTTTGCTATTGTTAATATATTCAAATTTCCAAAATTTTTCAAAAGCATTTACATTTATAATTCTTTCGACAAAATTAGGATCATTCTCAAATACAACATTTTTAAATAGGTGTTTCCAATAATATTCGAAAGTATCTTCACAATTAAGTAATAGTAAGTATTTCAAATTATGGAATATGTAATTTTCTTCTATTGTCCCTTCGATTATATATCCATCTAAAACTTCCAAACTTTCCAAATAATTTTTTGTTTTGGCAAAAATTTTATTTTTTCTTTCTTTCAATTTATTTATTGATTTTTTTTCAATTTCTTCTATGTAATCATTTATAATTATAACTTTATTTTCAAGTTTGGTATTTATTTCATCTTTATTTAGAAACAATTCGTAATCTTCTGCTGAAATTCTGATTTCTTTAACAGAGTCTATTTTATTTTCTTTTATAATCCATTCTTTATATCTTTCAAGTAATAATTTTTTATTTTCAATGTTAATGATTATCAACGAACTTTCTAAACAGTTATTTGAATCATCTTCTGAACGTAAAATAAAAGAAATTTCATTATTTTCTTTAACAATCTCTACTTTTTCTGAAGTTGGGCTCAGTAATCCAATTAACATGTCTTTAGACAGAACAAAAAAAGGAAAAATTTCAAAAGTTCCTGTATTAATTTTTAGAATTTCCAAACCAGAAAAGAATCCTTTTATTTTCCAATAAATTTTCCAACCGAAGTCAATCTTCATAACCTTCCATAAGATTTCATAGCCGTCTTTTTTTTCAATAAATGCCCCTTCAACAAATTCTCTACCAAACAACTTCATATCATCACTCCTTGCTAAATCTTAAAATAACTTCTCCATTCCTTTTCAGATAAACTAGAGAAATTAATTCTAAAACTATAGATATATTCTTTAGGCCAAAGAATATATTCATCATGAGGTAAAGCCCCCCAACTGTCATCTCCACCCAAACCCATCTGGCCTAAATCGATATTTACTGAAATAAAATCTTTTTCTTTAAATTCGTTAATATGATTAGCCTTTTCTAAATCTTCCATTGAAAACGGCCAAACACTGAAATTGAGATTCATTTTATTCCCATATACATTAAAATTTCTATTGTCACTGACAATTGAAAACCACCTCACGTCGCATCTATTTCCTGTTTCCTGTGGCCTCACATATTTGTGATACATCTCCGAAATTTTCTTGGAATATATACCGATCAATCCACTTTCTTTTCTATCAACATATGTTTCATGTTCACCTAGGCCATACCATTTTACATTTTTAAAACCTTTTTTTAATTTAACCTGCATGCCAATTCTTGGAATTTCAGGAACTTTATTTGAAGGTTTTAGATGATAAAAAACTAACAAATCACCTTCAGGCAAAATCACATATTCTATTTCTAACCATGAATAACCTGGAAGTTCAAATTTGGTTTTTATTATAACTAGATTATCCTTCTTTAAAACTTTCATTTCATGCAATCTTCTTAAATAAGAAGCCTTTTTCCATATTTTTAACCTCTCTGGCATTTTATTTCCAATATCGTTATCAGTAGGAGCTCTCCAAAAATTAGGTTTTAAACTTTCCACTAGTATCTCTTCTCCACTTATTAATATCTGTTCTAATAATCCTGAATTTTTTGAAAAAATATAACTAACATTTTTAGAATCTATAATACAATTATTACTTGTCTCTTCTAATTTAATCTTACCAGCTATTTTCTCAATATTAATTTTCTCATACTGAGCACCCTTTAATTTAAATTGGTGCTGTGAAACTATATAACCTTTATTTGCCCATTTTTCATTTTCATCCAAAACGAAATAAATATCTAAGTAAAATTCGTTATTATCAAATTCAATGGGCAAATTCAAATCTTTAGTAATCACTTCTCCTGGTTCAAGATTTAACTTAAATTTGTCTGAATAAATTATTTTTCCATTTTTCCTTACTTTTACAATACCCACAAATTTATTAAGATTTGTAAATAAATACTCATTTTTTATCAAGTATTTGTTTTTGCTTAATTGTGAAACTTTTATGTTTTGATATACTTTTTTTATTTCATAAAGCGAAGGATTTGGAGTTCTATCTGGTAGCAAAACCCCATTACAACAGAAATTTTTATCATTTGGTTCATCTCCAAAATCTCCCCCATATGCCCAAAATACTTCACCGTTTTCATCTACCATTTTTATTCCTTGATCTACAAAATCCCATATACAACCACCAATTAAATATGGCTTGGATTCAATTACATCCCAATAATCTTTTAAGTTTCCTACACTATTCCCCATCGCATGTGCATACTCACACATAAAAAAAGGTTTTTCTCTCTTTTTAGAAGAATATTCAATTAAATCCTCAATTTTGGGATACATAGCTGATACAACATCAAGGTAATAGAAATCACCAGGTTTATCAGCTCCCAAAGGAGGAAAATGAACCAATCTAGTATTATCTCGATTTTTAATCCAATATGATGCTTTTTCAAAGTTAATACCTGTTCCAGCTTCATTTCCTAAAGACCAAAATATAATACTTGGGTGGTTTTTGTCTCTTTCTACCATTCTTTGAATTCTATCCAAATGAGCTTTTTCCCATTCTTCTTTTTCTGCTAATGTTTCTTCAGGATCCCATCCAATTCCATGAGTTTCAATGTTTGCTTCATCTATGACTAAAATTCCATAATAATCACACAAATCATACCATTTAGTCTGGTTCGGATAATGTGACGTTCTAACTGTATTAATATTATTTTTCTTCATAATTAATATATCTTCCATCATTCTATCAACATCTAATGCTTGCCCTTTTTCAGGATCAAATTCATGTCTATTTACTCCTTTTATTAGCAATTTTTTACCATTTAAAAAAAGATTGCCGTCAATTATTTGAATTTTTCTAAATCCAAAATTAATTTTTCTTTCATCATTTCCTGTCTTTATTTTCAATACATATAAATTAGGAAATTCATGAGACCATTTTAAAACATCATTTATCTTAAAGCTAAACTCAAAATTATTTTTCCCTCTTTTTAAAACTATTTCCCTTTCAATTAGTTCTGTTTCTTTTTCTAATGGATCAATCAAAGATAAAGATAATTTTTGATTTGTAACACTTGATTCATTATTAATTTCTATTTCAACAAATATTTTTCCATCTTTAAACTCTCTATCTAAATCTGTTTTGATAAATACATCACTAATGTATATATCAGGTAAAACAAAAATATATACATCTCTAAAAATACCAGATAACCACCACATATCTTGATCTTCTAAATAACTTCCATCTGTCCATTTTATTACCTCTACAGCTATTTTATTTTTACCAGGTTTAATATAATCATTTATTTTAAATTCAGTAGGCGTACAGCTATCTTTACTAAATCCAACTTCTTTTCCGTTGATGAAAACCTTTAAAAAAGATCGAACACCTTCAAAAAGTAAAAAAATCTGATCTTTTAGCCAAGATTCAGGAATAAAAAATTCAGTTCTATAAATGGCAGTAGGATTATAATCTTTTGGAACAAAAGGAGGATTTACTTCAAAAGGATAAACAACATTTGTATATATTGGTTTTACAAAACCTTCAAATTCCAAATTTGAAGGAACTTTTATTTCATTCCAGTGATTATCATTAAAATCATCTCCAAAAACTTCATTTGGAACTTCAATAGGGGTATTAAATACTTTAATTTTCCATTTACCATTTAAAGAAATAAATTTTTCAGGATATTCCCATTTCTTTAAAAAAGGGTTAAAATAAGGAATGAAACTTGCATGAGGTTCTACTAAATTCTTTGAAGTTAAAGATGGATTTTCCCAAACATTCATTTCACAACCTCCTACGCTGATTCTCTTTTAACAAGCTCAACTTCCAAAATCTTTCTTTTTACTTTCTTCCTTCTTCCCCTAATTTTTTCTAAAAGCATCTTAAAACCTTCATATCCTAAATCAAATTTTTTTATTTTTACCGTAGTAAGTGCTGGGCAAACAAAAGAAGAAAAATATATATCATCATATCCAACAACCGCAACATCTTCAGGTATTTTTAATTCAGCCTCTTTCAATCCCTTCATAACTCCAATAGCTACTAAATCGTTATAACAAAATATTGAATCAAAGTTTATCTTTTTTCTCAATACGCTTTTAATAGTTTTATAACCACCTTCAATATCGATATCAGAAATAAATATATTTTCTTTTTTCACAGGAATGTTCTTCTCTTCTAAAGCCAATTTAAACCCCTCATATCTCATCCTTGCAGGAGATTTAAACAAAGCTCCATTAATCATAATTGGATTTTGTTTTCCTGTTTCTAATAAATATTTAGTCGCAATATATCCTCCTTTTACCTCATCACTGAAAATTTCATCTACTTCTAACTCTTCAAAATGCCTTCCAATAATAACAAAAGGTACATTCATTTTTCTTAATTTTTCTATATCTTCATTTTTATCTTGAACAGGTGCAATCAACAAACCATCGACTCTTCTTTGCAAAAGAATTTCAATTGCTATAGCTTCATTTTCATAAATTCTTTCAGTATTCATCAATATAATTTGGTAGCCAAATTTTCTCGAAGCAATTTCAATTCCTTTTAATACTTCGGCATAAAAAGGGTTGGAGCTATCAGCTAAAATAACCCCAACAATTTTTGTGCTTTTATTTCTGAGTGTCGATGCTGTTATATTTTTCACGTAACCTAACTTTTTCGCTATTTTTAAAATTTTTTTCTTTGTTTCTTTATTAATATCTGGTTTGTTATTTAACGCACGAGAAACAGTATTAACAGAAACACCTGCTTCTCTAGCAATATCTTTAATTGTTACGTATTTTTTTTGCGCCATACCAACACCTCTTTTTATTGTTTTACAGATCCCAAAACACCTTGTACAAAATACCTTTGTAAAGCAAAAAATACTATAATCATTGGGAGTGTAGCAACAACAACGCCAGTCATTACAACTCCAAAATCAGGATTATATCCAGAAGCTAAATTAGAAATAAATAAGGTCATGGTTCTTTTTTCTGAACTTTGAATAATTACTAAAGGCCATAAATAAGCATTCCAACTTGTCATAAATGCATATATCGCTGCTGCAGCATAAGTTGCCTTCATAGAAGGCATAACTATAGAGAAAAAAATTCTTAATTCACTTGCTCCATCTACTCTTGCAGCCATTATAATCTCCTTAGGATATTGTTGAAAATTTTGCCTAAAGAAAAAGATTAAGAAAACCGAAGGGATCATTGGCAAAATTACTCCCCATAATGAATCTATTAAATTAAAAACATTCATTAATCTAAATAAAGGCACCATCAAAGCAGCTGGAGGAATCATCAATGTCCACAAAACAACAGCATAGACACGATTTCTTGATTTGGATTTATAAATTTCAAATCCATAACCAGCAAGTGAAGATACAATCAAAGAACCTATAACAACAAATATTGACACTTCTAAAGAATTTAAAAGTACTTGTCCCAAACCGAAAGTCTCAATCAAATTCTTGAAATTTTCAATAAATTTAGTCCCAAAAGTAATTTTGCCTTTAATAATATCCACAGATGCATTTGTACTTCCAACAATCATCCAATAAAAAGGAAATATAGAAATAAATGCCGATATAGACAAAAAAATATATATAAATGTATAAACTAATTTTCTTCTCATCTTCTTTCACCTACCACTTTAAACTGTATAAGGGATAAAATAGCTGCTATTAAAACTATAACATATGAAATTGCAGAAGCATAACCAAAATTAGGAACATATTTGAAACAGACGTTATAAATATATACAGAAGGAGTTAACAAAGAATTCCCAGGCCCTACACTTGAACCAGTCACAACACCAGCAGCCAAATTCATGGGTTCATCAAACAATTGAAGTGTACCAATTGTAGACATTATGGTAGTAAATAAAATTATGGGTTTTAATAGTGGTATTGTTATTTTAAAAAATTGAACTCTTCTATTAGCTCCATCTATTTCAGCAGCTTCATAAATTTCATTAGGAATATTTTGAAGACCTGCTAAATAAAACATCATATTGTATCCAGTCCATCTCCATGTCATCGCAATAATTAAAGTTACCTTTGCCCAAAATGGATCTAAAAGCCATCTAATAGGTTGTTTTATTATGCCAATAGCTAATAATATATTATTTACCAAACCATCTGTTGAAAACATCATTTTAAATAATATCGTGTAAGCAACTAAGGAAGTTACTGCTGGCAAAAACAATGCAGTTCTAAAAAAACCTTTAAATTTTAATTTCGGATCATTAAGTAAAAAAGCATATATTAGAGCTAGAAATAGCATTATTGGAATTTGCACAACAAAAATAATAGAGATATTTTTTAATGAAAGAAGAAAATTTCTATCTTGGAACAATCTTTTATAGTTCCCAAAACCAACAAAGGTTTTTAAAAAACCTCTCGTAGAAAATGTTGATAAATATAAGGAATATATTATAGGATAGAGTATAAATAAAGTTAAGGCAATTAAAGCTAAACTTATGAATACCCATCCCCACAAGTTATAACTTTTTCCAATCTTCATCTTTTAGCTCAACCTCCTCAAAGCATAAAAATAGAGGGCCTTTTTATAACCCTCTATTTTTGTATTCAATTAAAAGCCTAGAGTATTTTTAAATTGTTCTTCTGCAAGCTTTAAAGCTTCATCAATTGTTAAATTTCCATTGTAAACATCAGGCATTACACCCATAATTGCACCGTCAGCTTCATAAGTAAACAATCCAAAATCTACTGATGGAATTTTTTTCAACCACTCAGAGAAGTCTAAGAAAATTCTTTGATTACCAAAGAATGGATCTTCAGCCCTGTATGCATAGCCATTTTGTGCTGGTAACCAAGTTCCAAATGCTCCTCTTTCAATTAAGATTTTTTGATAGAAATCAATATCCTTGGCATAAATTTCCCTTAAGAAATCAATAGCAATATCTTTATTTTCCGAATTATTTAACACATACCAACTAGAACCTCCTAAATTAGAAGCATTAACTGCACCAGGCAAATCTAACCTTGGAACTGGTAAAACTCCCCATTTTCCAGTTTGAGATTTTTCAGCTTTAATAGAACCTATAATCCAAACTCCAGTAACAACTGATGCAACTTCGCCATTATTAAAAGAGGCAACCCATTCATTCCAACCAGAAGTTTCTTTCATTATTCCTGAAGCAAATAGTTCTTTATAAATCTTCAAAGCATCTTTTAAAACTTCATTATTTGCAATATTTGGATTTCCTTTTTCATCAAAATACCAAGTTCCGGCCGAATGTAAAAGAATTCTCATCAATCCACCATCGTATGGATCTCCTGAAATCATGTACTTTCCTGTCTTTTCTTTGACAATCTTTCCTATTTCAATAAATTCATCCCAGGTAATATTTTTAAGATCTTCTGGATTTATACCTGCTTGTTCAAAGTAATCTCTTCTATAAAACCAACCTGCAACACCTGAATCAAATGGAACTCCATAAACTTTTCCGTTTAATGTCATAAGCTTAACTTTGTAAGGAGCAAATTCCTTGTAATTAAATTCCCTAGTTAAATCGGCAAATGAACCAGGATAAGATTGTAAATATTTTTGTGCGTTGTAATCTTCTATTAATACTATTTCTGGAAGCCCTCTCTTAACACCTGAAGCTAATATTGTGTTAAGTTTTTGCTCAACATCTGCTTTAGCCATGCTTACAACTTCAAATTCAACATCGGGATGTAATTTTTGATATCTACTTGCTGCTTCCTCCATAATTGCCACATTAAAGTTAGGATCCCAACACCATATAGTAACCTTTTTTGCTGCGTTTACTACTCCAAATAAACCAATCAACATACTGATAATAAGTAACATTAAAATAACTTTTTTCATACTTTCCCTCCTTAAAAAGTTTTTTAAAACGTTCCCGGTATTGATACCGGAATTGATTTAATTATATCAATTTTCTTTATCTTATTTTAATACTGTAATTAGCCATTAAATAAAAATATCATTAAATAAGTTTAATTTTTTTCAATAATCTTTCATTTTTTAATCAAATTGAACTATCTCCTTTCAAAATTAACAAAAAATTTATACTATACAAATGTTTCATTCAAATTAAAAATACCAATTATATGATATAATTTTTATAAGGAATAAAAATATATTCGGAGGTGGAAAATGTGAAAAAATTTTATATCACAACTCCTATTTATTATGTTAATTCAGAACCCCATATTGGAAGTGCATATACAACAATTATAGGAGATATTATTGCTAGATATAAAAGATTAACAGGATATGATGTATTTTATTTAACAGGAACAGATGAACATGGGCAGAAAATTTTACAAGCAGCAAAAGAAAAAGGAAAAGATCCTCAATTATTATGCGACGAACTTTCTGAAAAATTTAAAAAATTATGGGAAGATTTAAATATAACAAACGATTATTTCATCAGAACTACTGATCCTAACCATATGAAAACAGTCCAACTCTTTGTTTCAAAAATGCTTGAAAATGGAGATATCTATAAAGGAATTTACAAAGGTTGGTACTGTGTACCCTGTGAAACTTATTGGAACGAAGAAGAAATAGAAATTGATGAAAATGAAAAACAAGTATGTCCTTCTTGTGGAAGACCTTTAAATTTTGTTGAAGAAGAAAACTACTTTTTTAGACTTTCTAAATACACTGAACCATTATTGAACCATTTTAAAAATAATCCAGATTTTGTAGAACCCGAGTTCAGAAAAAATGAAATGTTAAAAATATTGGAAAGTGGTTTAAAAGATCTTTCAATAACAAGAACAACATTTAATTGGGGAATTCTAATGCCAAACGATCCAAAACATGTTATTTATGTTTGGGTTGATGCTTTGATAAATTATATTTCTGCTATTGGCTATGAAAGAGATGAAGAAACTTTCAATAAATGGTGGCCTGCAGACGTTCACTTAATTGGAAAAGAAATAAACAGATTTCACAGTATAATATGGCCAGCAATGTTAATGTCTGTTGGATTACCACTTCCAAAGAAAATTTTTGCTCATGGCTGGCTAACAGTGAATGGTCAAAAAATTAGCAAATCTCTTGGAAACGCTATCGATCCTAGAGAATTTGTTAAAAAATATGGCAATGATGTTATTAGATATTACTTAACACGAGACATTGTTTTTGGAAAAGATGGAGATTTCTCTGAAGAAAATCTTGTTCAAAGATTAAATTCTGATCTTGCAAACGATTATGGGAATCTTTTACATAGAACTGTTGCAATGGTTGTTAAAAATTTTGATTCAATCATCCCAAAACCAGAAGAAATTTTAGAAACAGACAAAATCTTAATCGAACACTTTGAAAATCTTTTAAACAAATATTATGCATATATGGATTCATTTAAATTAACTTATGCTTTGGAAGAGATATGGAGCTATATAGGCAACATAAACAAATACTTTGATGAAAATAAGCCATGGATTCTTGCAAAAGAAGGGAATAAAAAAAGATTAGCTACAGTATTATATAATACCCTTGAAGCTATACTGAGAGTTGCCACCTTACTTATGCCATTTATGCCGGATTCATCAAACGAGGTATATAAAAGACTTTCACAAAATGTGAAACCTTCAGAAGTATTTGAAAAAAAATGGAATGTTCTGAAGTCTGGTCAAAAAGTAACACATGGGAAACCCTTATTTAATAAAATTGATTTAAGTAAATTTGAAAAAATTGCTGTTAAAAAGGAAAAACAAGATTTACAAAAACAAAATACCGAAGAAGGTGTTGTTCTAATTTCGTTTGATGAATTTAAGAAAATTGACTTAAGAGTTGCAGAAATACTTGAAGCTGAAAAAATTAAAAAATCTGAAAAACTTATAAAATTGTTAATAGATTTAGGAGAACTTGGAAAAAGACAAATTGTTGCAGGGATTGCTAAATATTACAATCCAAATGAATTAATTGGCAAAAAAATTGTTATTGTAGCGAACCTCAAACCTGCTAAATTAATGGGCGTAGAATCTCAAGGTATGTTGCTAGCAGCAAAAATTAATGACAAACTCACTTTATTAACCGTTGATAATGATATAGAACCCGGTGCTAAGATTTCATAATTTGGAGGGAATTAAATGGAGATTTATAGACCTATTGAAGAGGAATTAAAAGAATCTTATTTAAGTTATTCAATGAGTGTTATTATAGGTAGAGCTATCCCCGACGTAAGGGATGGCCTCAAACCCGTGCAAAGAAGAATTTTATATAGCATGTATGAATTGGGCGTTACCCACACAAAACCTTTTAAGAAATCCGCACGTATTGTTGGTGAGGTAATGGGTAAGTACCATCCTCATGGAGATGCAGCAATTTATGATACCTTAGTAAGGATGGCACAAGATTGGTCAATGAGATATAAACTTGTAGAGGGGCAAGGAAATTTTGGTTCGATTGATAGAGATCCACCTGCAGCAATGAGGTATACAGAAGCAAGATTGCAAAGAATTGCCGAAGAATTACTTGAAGATATAGATAAAGATACAGTAAATATGATGGACAACTTTGATGGCAGTTTAAAAGAACCAGAAGTTTTACCAGCAAAATTTCCTAATTTACTTGCTAATGGTTCTTCTGGAATTGCTGTTGGAATGACAACCAACATACCACCACATAATTTAAATGAACTGATTGATGGATTTGTTGCCCTAATTAAAAATCCCGAAATTTCAATTGAAGAACTTATGGAATATATTCCAGGACCTGATTTTCCTACTGGTGGTGAAATCATTGGTAAAGCTGGTATTAGGGAAATGTATACCACTGGTAAGGGAAGTTTTATTATCCGAGGAAAAGTTGATGTAGAAGAAAAAAAGAAAAAGAAAAACATTGTAATTACTGAAATACCTTTTTCTATAAGCAAAGCAGATTTAATTAAAAAAATTGTTGAATATGCTGAAAGATCAAATCTTCCAATAAAAGATATACGCGATGAATCTGATAAAGAGGGGTTGAGAATTGTTATTGAAATACCTTTAGATGTAAATGAAGAAATAATTATAAACAACTTATATAAACACACTCAACTTCAAACCTCTTTTCATTCTCAATTATTAGTCATTGATAAAGATAAAAGACCTGTTTTAATGAATTTAAAAGATTTAATGTGGGCTTTTGTTCAACATAGATTTGAAGTCGTAAGAAGAAGAGCACAATTTTACTATAAGCAGTATTCAAAAAGAGCGCATATTTTAGAAGGGCTAATTAAAGCTTCAAGATCAATTGACACTGTAATATCGGTAATTAGAAGCAGTGAAGATCAAAACAGAGCTATCCAAGAATTAATTGAAATGTTTGGTTTTACTAATGAACAAGCCAAAGCAATAGTTGATTTAAGACTTGGAAAATTAACTAAATTGGAATTATCCAATTTAATCAAGGAATACGAAGACATGATCCAGAAGATGAAAATAGAAAAAGAACTTATAGAAAATGATAACAAGGTTTATGAAAAAATCATAGAAGAATTACTCGATATTAAATCTAAATACGGTGATGAAAGAAAAACAATAATTCTTTCAAAAGAAGAAGCAACAACGGATTTTGACCAATTAGAATTGATACCAGATAAAGATGTTGTAATCACTCTAACAAAAAAAGGTTATCTTAAAATGATGGATTTAAAAGAATTTAGAACTCAAAAAAGAGGTGGAAAGGGAGTTACTGGCGGTTCTTTGATGAATGATGACGCTATTATGGAAGTTATTTATACACACTTACATGGAAAAACCTTATTCTTTACTTCATTTGGGAAAGTTTACGTTTTAAATAATTATGAAATTGAAAAAAATTCTAGAACAAGCAAAGGTAAACAAATTGCAAGATACATAAACATTGACGAAAATGAAAAGATATTAACTCTTCTTTCAGTCGATAATTTTGATGGTGAACTATTTTTTGTTACAAAATGCGGAAAAGTAAAAAGAACAAGGCTTTCAGAATTTAAAAATATTAACTCCAGAGGAATGAGAGCAATAACTTTTGAAGAAAATGATTTGTTAGTTTCTGTTTTAAAAATTCAAAATGACAATCAAACAGTATTTATTGCAACTAAAAATGGTATGAGTATTAGATTTCCTATTTCAGATGTAAGAACGATGGGAAGAACCGCTAGAGGAGTGACAGGGCTTAAATTACATAAAGATGATATTGTCGTTAGTTCAGCCTTACTTACTGGCGAAGATGGATATATTCTTACTGTTACAAACCTGGGATATGGAAAAAGAACAGAAATTTCTCAATATAGAATTCAAAAAAGAGCTGGTACCGGGATTAAAAATATCTCAGATATTAAAAAAGCCGGAATGGTAGTCGGTGTTTCATATGTAAATGGTGATGAAGATATGATGATTTTTACTAAAAATGGAATGACATTGAAAATAAATGTTTCTGGAATCAATGTTTTGGGAAGAGTTACAAAAGGGGTAAAATTGGTTAACCTTGCTGAAGGAGACGAAATAGCAGATTTCGCAATAATAAAGGATGGAGAATAATGTTCAAAGAAATAAATCATACGGCTGATGTAGCTTTTGAGATTAAAGCAAAAAGTTTCGAGGAACTTTTAAAAGATATTTTACAAATACTCAAGAAAAATTATAAGCCAAAAAACATTAATTGCGACAATAAATCGGCGCAAAATTATTTAATAAATGAGGACGAGGATGGTGTTTTTGATATAGTAAATGATTGGATTGCTGCGATTGATTTAGGATATTTCCCTGTGAAAATTTGGAAAGATGATAATTTTTACATAACTGAATTTTGCTCTTACAAAGAACTAGAAGGCGAAAAATTTAAGGCTCTAACATATCATAAATTAAAAATTGAGAAAATTAATGATTATTTATACACAAAGGTGGTGTTTGATGTATGACGCAACATCTTACTAAAAAACAAAAAAAAGTATTGGATTTTATTACATCTTTTATTCAACAAAATGGTTATTCTCCTTCCATTAGAGATATCGCAAGACATTTTAAACTTACACCAAGAGGAGCTCATATTCATGTGCTGGCTTTAGAGAAAAAAGGATATATAACTCGGAACCCAAATAGATCGCGCTCTATAACTTTAACTAAAAGACCTGAAAGTATAAGTGTTCCTGTAAAAGGAAAAATTGCTGCAGGTCAAGGAATTGAAATGTTTGAGGAAATTGATGAAGAAATAGAAATTCCCATAAGAATGATTAAGGGGTTTGGAGATTACTTTGCTTTGAAGGCCGAAGGAGATAGTATGATAGATGCCCATATTTTAGATGGTGATTTTGTAATATTAAAAAGACAATATAAAGTTTCAAATGGCCAAATAGCTGCGGTTGTTTATCAAGATAAGATTACCTTAAAAAAATTTTATTTAAAAGATGATAAGGTTATATTAGTTCCAGAAAATAAAAGTATGGAACCAATAATTTGTTCAGCTAAGGAAGTACGAGTTATTGGAAAGTTGGTTGGCATTATAAGAATTTACGAATAATTAATTCATGGAGGTGTTGAAAAATGAGACTTGCAATCGGTTCTGATCATGCAGGATTTGAACTTAAAGAATCTTTAAAAAAACATATTATTTCTAAAAAAATCGATTTAATAGATGTTGGAACTAATAGCTCAGAAAGTGTTGATTATCCAGATTTTGCTATTGAAGTTGGAAAATTAATTAATGAAAATAAAGTTGACTTTGGAATATTAATTTGCGGAACTGGAATTGGAATGTCAATTGCGGCAAATAAAATAAAGGGAATTAGAGCAGCTCTTTGCTTAATGCCAGAAATGGCCGGATTAGCAAGAAAACACAATAATGCCAACGTTTTGGTTTTACCTGGTCGATTAATTGGTTTTGAATTAGCAACATGGATTCTGGATGCATTTCTAAACTCAACTTTTGAAGGTGGCCGACACGAAAGAAGAGTCAACAAAATAAAAACTTTGGAGGAATAATATGAAATTCGTTTCCCAACTTAATGAATTTTATGTTCCTACTTTAGAAATTGATCACGGAAAAATTGTTAAAAACCCTGAAATTCCTTCGAGATTTGAAAAAGTTATTGAATACATGGAAACTAATCACGAAAAGATTTCAATAAAAGATTACCCTCTCAATTATATATATTTTGTTCATCCTAAATGGTATGTAGAACATTTAAAAAAACTTTCTGAAAAGGCAAAAGATGGAGAATACTTGCCTGAGGTTTTTCTCAAAGATAGAATTCTCGATTCAGGCACCCCAATCACATTCTCCACTTTCGACGCGGCAATTAATGCATTCTATGCCACCCTTACAGGTGCAGATGAACTTCTTAAAAACAAAGAACATGTTTATGTTTTAACCAGACCGCCTGGACATCACGCAACAAGTAATTTGGCTGGTGGTTATTGTTACTTCAATAATGCTGCAATTGCTGCAAAATATATTTTTTCAATTATAAAAGAAAGAATATGCATTTTGGACTTAGACTTTCATCATGGAAACGGAACTCAAAGTATTTTTTATGAAGATCCAAATATAATATATGTTTCAATTCATGGAAGTCCTGAGTTATATTTTCCATGGATTAGTGGTTTTGAAGATGAAATAGGGACTGGAAAAGCTTCTGGAACTAATTTTAATTTTCCCTTAAAAGGAAATATAACATGGAAAGAATATGAACCTACACTGGATAAAGCCTTAGAAATCATTTCCAAATTCTTGCCATCAGTTTTAATTGTTTCATTAGGATATGACATTCATTCTGATGATCATATGGGTTATTTTAATCTCGATGGAAATGCCTTTAAAAAAATAGGTGAAAAATTGATTGCTATCAATATTCCTATTTTGTTTGTACAAGAAGGAGGATACAACAAAGAAGCCAATTTTGAAGCTGCTAATAATTTATTTAAAAATTTTGAAAGGAGGTAATCAAATTGTTAAAAGAAAAAATATCTGAAGATCTAAAACAGGCAATGAAAGAAAGAAATGAAATAAAAACCAGAGTTCTTAGATTATTGAATTCTGCAATAAAAAACTTTGAAGTTGAGAAAATGGGAATTGCTACCGATGACGAAGTTGAAAAAATTATTTTAAAAGAAATGAAAAAAAGACAAGAATCGATACAAGCATATAAAAATGCTAATCGTGAAGATTTAGCTGCAGAAGAAGAAGAGGAATTAGAAATTTTAAAAGAATATGCTCCCAAAATGCTTTCTGAAAAAGAAATAAGAGAAATCGTCAAAAAAACAATTGATGAGATTAATGCAACTCCAAAAGATTTTGGTAAAGTTATGAAAGAAGTTATGGCAAAAGTTAAAGGAAAAGCAGATGGTTCTTTGGTTAGCAAGGTGGTGAAGGAACTACTCTCGTGATTTTACCTATTTTTCTCCCTAATGCTGGCTGTAAACACAGATGCAAGTTTTGCAACCAATTTTCGATGACTGGGGAAAAAATGCCTTCTTTCAGAGATCTAAAAAATCAATTTGAATATTTTAAACATAATCTTCCATCCGAAATTGCTTTTTATGGTGGAACGTTTACAGGTATGTCATTGAAAAAACAAATTGAATATTTAGGTTTTGTAAGAAAATATTTTCCTGATATTCCAATTAGGATTTCTACAAGGCCAGATGAAATCAATGATGAAGTTGTTAAAATACTTGAAAACTACAATGTAAAAACTGTTGAACTTGGAATTCAAAGTATGTATGATGATGTCTTAGAAGCATCTTTAAGAGGCCATACTGTTAATGATAACATCAATGCGATCAAAACTCTTTTAGAAAAAAAATTTATTGTTTCTGCTCATTTAATGGTAGGATTACCGGAAGATAACTTTCAAAAAGATTTTAATTCTTTAAAAAAACTCATAGAATTAGATGTAAAATTTTTTAGAATTCATCCAACAATTATTTTTAAAAACACACAACTTGAAAAAGATTTTGTTTTAGGTAAATTTAAACCTTTAGAAATTGAAGATGCTGTGGATATATGTTCTGAACAATTAATTCTTTCACTTGCTAAAAATGTATTAATTATTCGTTTAGGTTATTTTGTTCCAGAATCTCAAAAATCTCAAATTGTTGCTGGACCTTATCACCCAAGTTTTGGTGATATGGTCAAAACTAGAGCTATTAAAAAATTAATAGAAAAACTGAAAATTAAAAAGGTTTTCTATCCCAAAAAATACGAAAGCTGGTTTTTTGCTTATGGAAACAAAAATCTAAAAATTGAAAGAATACTCACAGAAAGTGATTTAATGTTTGATAGCTATTCTCTTACAGAAGCTTCAAGTCTATATTTAAAAATTTAAAAGAAAGGAAATAAAAATATGGACAGGTTGGCTTTAATTAATGAATTTGCGAACCTTGTTAAAGAAGGATCTATTGAAATTGCAAATTGGATTTTAGACAAATTTGAATCATTTGATTACGAAATAGCAAAAGTACTTATAAAAGATTTTGCTTTCATAAAACCTGATATGAGCGTAATAAAATGGATTGAAAAAAAGTTAGAGCAAAATACACCAATAAAACAAGTTAAAGAAGAACTTAAAAATTCGTTAAAAGAAACAATTGACAACGCTTTAAAAATTTTTAATTTTGATGCTTCTTTAGTTACAATTAGTAATAGTTTAACATTATTCTCTTTTTTTAAGGAATCCCAACACAAAATGAATATTTATATTCCAGAATCCAAACCTGGAGGAGAAGGTTTTGAATTATTTGAAAAGGTTTCAAATCTGAATCATAATGTGAAATTAATTAACGATTTCGAAATTCATAAATATATAGAAATATCAGATTTTGTTCTTACTAGTGCTGATGGTGTTTTAGAAAATGGAGATATTGTAAATAAAATTGGGACAAAACTTTTAGCTATAACAGCAAATTATTTTGAAAAACCATTTTTTGTTTTAGCTGATAAAACGAAATTTTACGGAAGTTTGCCAAAAGATTCTATTTTTGAAATTGTACCTAAATCTCTTATTACAGCTATCATTACTTAGAGTCTCACTATTTAGGAGGTTGATTGAATTGGTTAGGCTAAGATTCGCTCCCAGCCCAACAGGATATTTACATGTTGGGGGCGCACGAACTGCGTTATTTAATTGGCTTTTTGCTAGAAAAAATAATGGAAAATTCATAATACGAATCGAGGATACTGATACTCAGCGCTCAAGTAGAAAATTCGAAGAAATCATTTTAAATTCTCTTAAATGGCTTGAGCTTTCTTGGGATGAAGGCCCAGATATTGGTGGCAATTTTGGGCCATATCGTCAAAGTGAAAGATTAGACATTTACCAGAAATATGCTGAAAAATTAGTTGCTATGAAAAAAGCCTATTTTACAGTCTACGATAACAATAATAATGTAATTTTGAAAAGTTTTGAAAAACCTTTAAATTTTAATGAGGATAGATATTCAGTTGTAATAAAGTTTATTGTTCCAAAAGAAGGGAAAACATATTTTAATGATTTATTGAAGGGAAAAATGGAATTTGATAATAAACTTTTTGAAGACTTCATATTAATAAAATCCAATGGCTACCCAACTTATAATTTTGCAGTTGTTGTTGATGATCATTTAATGAATATAACTCATGTTTTTAGAGGAGAAGATCATTTATCAAATACTCCGAAGCAGGTCCTGATTTATAATTCGTTTGAATGGGAACCTCCAATCTTTATGCATATACCCTTAATTTTGGGTGAAGACAAAACACCTTTAAGTAAGAGGCATGGAGGTACTTCAGTTAGTTTTTTTCAAGAGAACGGTTTTCTAAGAGATGCTTTATTGAATTATTTAGCAATTCTTGGTTGGTCAGTTGAAAAAGAAATTTTCAATGTGTTTGATGAAATTAATAATTTTGAGCCTTCTAAAATTTCAAATAAATCTGTAATTTTTGATTATAAAAAATTAGAATGGATTAATGGACAACATTTAAGAAGAAGTCCTCTAGATAAAGTTGAGAAAGAATTTTTGGATTATTTAAGGATTGCAAATTTCAGAATTCCTAACACCAATCATGAATATTTTGAAGAAGTTATTAGTATCTGTCGTGAAAAAGTTAATACTCTAAAACAATTATATGAAATTTCATATCCATTCTTTTTTGAAGATTACAGTTATGATGAAAATTATATAAAAAAATATATGTTAAAACATGAAACAGAAATTATTTTGACTACTGCTATTGAAAAACTCAGTAAAAGTGCCAATTTTACATTAGAAGAAATAGAAAAAATTCTTCGTTCAGCTGCCGAAGAATTAAATATGGGAACAAAAAAAGTTTTTCAAACAATTAGAGGAGCTATTTTGGGAAAACTTGTTACACCTGGCTTATTTGAATCAATTAAAGTTTTAGGAAAGAAAAAAACATTAGAAAGGCTCAACAAAACTTTACTTTTCAGGAGCAACTATGCGAAATAAAACTATAACAATTATATTTGGAACAATGTTTGCAATTTTATTTATAGCTTTGTTTAAAATGCAAGTATTAGATTACCAAAAGTATAGAGTTTTTATTGATTCGTTAATGCAAAAAACAAGACTTGTTCAAGGAACAAGAGGTATTATTTATGATAGAAATGGAACAAAACTTGCTTGGAGTATAAAAATTCCTTTTATTAATTACAATAGAAACTACGATTTCAATGAATTAAAAAATTATTTAAGTGCAGATCAGGTTAATCAATTGATTACTTCTGGAACAGTGGAACTTTCTTCAGACCAATCAATATCATTGGAAAAATTAGGTTATGATATTCAATATAAAGAATTGAGAAAATATGCACCTTATGTTTTCCATGTGGTTGGTTATGTTGATTCAAGTAATGAGGGGAAATACGGTATTGAAAAAACTTATAATGAAATTTTAAAAGGTCAATTCGGTAGTGAATTAGTTTTGATATCTCCATCCGGAAAAATAAAACAAAAAATCTTAAAAGTCCCTCCAGAAAATGGACAAGACATAAAATTAACAATTGATTATAATTTGCAAAAATTTATTTCTGAAGAACTTAAAAAAATTAATAATCCTGGCTCAGTAATAGTTGAAGATGTTACAAATGGGGAAATTTTAGCTTTGGTTTCTTATCCTTATGTAGAGCAATCAATAAATTTAATTGATACATATGAATGGAGAAAAATAGTTAACGATAAGCAAAATCCTTTATTAAACAGAGCTACAATGGGACTTTATTCTCCTGGTTCTGCTATAAAACCCCTAATTGCTATTGCTGGGTTATTAAATTATTCAGAAAATCTACCAACGATAAATTGTAAAGGTAATTTTGTTTATACCAGTAAATCCGGAAAAGTTCTTGCTACGTATAATGATTGGCTTTTAAGTGGTCATGGAGAAACTAATCTAATAAAAGCTATCCGTGTCTCATGTAATGTCTACTTTTATAATCTTGCTTTAAATCTTGGAATTGATAAAATTAAAAGTGTAGCTGATATGTTTAAAATTGACAGAAAAACTGGAATTGATATTTCTGAAAAAGAAGGACTATTTCCCGACAGAAACTGGAAAGAAAAAAAATTAAACGAATTATGGTATCCCGGAGATACAATTATAACTGGAATTGGTCAAGGATATATTTTATTAACCCCATTAGAATTGTTAAATTTATACGTAACAATTGCAAATAATGGCAAGGCACCTGTTCCACATCTCTTGAAAAAAGAACAAACTGAATATTTTAACATTGTTAATATTGATGAAAGTATTTGGAAAACAGTAAAAGAAGGGTTAATTGAAGTTACAAGTGTGAGTGGAGATTTATCAGAAAGAGGAACAGCATATACAATTTTTAAAGATTTTGACATTAAAGTAGCTGGTAAAACTGGTACTGCAGAAGTAGGAAATGGAAAATTACCCCATTCATGGTTTGTAGGATTTGCTCCAGCTGAAGATCCAAAATACGCAATTATAGTTATGTTTGAAAACGGAGGAAGTGGCTCAGAAAAAGCAGCTCCTTTTGCAAGAAAAGTTTTGGAATTTTTAATGAAAGGAAATAAGGAAAATGACTAAATTAGATCTGACTATAAAAATATCAAGAAAAGTAGGATATTATTTGATGCAGTATTGGGGTGACACTAAAGAAGTTAAACAAAAGTCAAGTTTTTCAGATCTTGTCACTCAACACGATAAAATTGCTCAGAAAATAATTATTGACAGTATTAAAAATCACTTTCCTAATGATGGTATTTTAGCTGAAGAGGGAGTTTTTGAAAATGCAGAAAATTTGTGGGTAATTGATCCAATTGATGGAACAATAAATTACATTCATGGACTCCCTAATTTTGCAATTTCAATTGCTTATTTTGAACGAAAAAAGCCTGTTTTTGGTGTTGTTTATTCGCCTGTTTTAAATGAGATGTTTGTCGGAATTAAAAATCAGGGTTCATATTTAAATGGTGAAAAGTTAAGAATAAAAAGTAAAACTAAATTAGAAGAAACTGTTGGAAGTGTTGGTTTTTCAAACAATTTCACAGGATTATTTATTTCCAAAATTGAGAATAAAGTTAGGAGAATTAGAATTTTAGGAAGTGCTGCTATTTCAGCTTGTTATGTTGGTGCGGGAAAATTTGATTTTTTTATTTCCAAAAATGCAAATCCATGGGATATAGCAGCAGCATTCTTGATTGTTAAAGAAGCAGAAGGTAAAATTCTAAATTTATCCGGTAATGAACCAAATCCATTAGAAAAAGGAAGTTTTATTTTTGCCAATCCAGGTATTTCCAATAAAATTTTAGAATTTACAATGATTTAGGAGGGATAAGATGAAACTAGTAGAGAGTGTTCCCAATTTTAGTGAAGGAAGAAGAGAAAATATTGTTAAAGAAATTTTGGCGGAAGCTGAGAAATATAGTCGTGTAAAGATTCTTGACTGGTCAATGGACTTTGACCATAACAGGTCTGTTGTTACACTTGTTGGAGAGCCAGAAGAAATAGAAAAAGCTATATTTGATATGGCTAAAAAAGCTGTTGAATTAATTGATTTAAGGGATCATAAAGGAGAACATCCTAGAATGGGGGCTGTAGATGTTATTCCGTTTATTCCTGTTATGAATATAGATATGAAAGAATGCATTGAAATTTCCAGAAGAGTTGGTAAAAGAATTGCTGAAGAATTAAATCTTCCAGTTTACCTTTATGAGAAATCAGCAACTTCTTCTGAAAGAGAAAATCTTGCAAATATTAGAAAAGGAGAATTTGAAGGATTTTTTGAAAAAATTAAAAATCCAAAATGGAAACCCGATTTTGGACCTGATAAAGTCCATCCAACTGCAGGTGTTGTAGCTGTTGGTGCAAGAGAATATTTAATTGCATTTAATGTAAACCTCGGAACAAAAAATATTGAAATTGCTAATAAAATTGCTAAAGCTGTAAGACACATTAGTGGTGGATTCAGATATGTTAAGGCAATAGGTGTTGAACTTAAAGAAAAAGGGATGGTTCAAGTTTCTATGAACTTAACTAATTACAAGAAAAGTCCCATTTTCAGAGTATTTGAAACTATTAAACGTGAAGCTGCACGTTATGGTGTTCCAGTTATAAATTCCGAAATTATTGGAATGATTCCATTAAAAGCTGCAATTAATACTATGATGTGGTATTTACAATTAGATGATTTTGATGAAAGTAGAGTTATTGAAAACAAAATATTAAACACATTTTTTGAGTAAAAATTACTTAAAATCAAACTTTTAAAAAATTTTGATACCTTAAGGATTGAAAATAATTTACTACAGCGAACCCCAAAAATGAAAAACAAAAAATATACCCCAGAAGTGGAAAAATAAAACCAACGAAAGAGGTTTCTTTGCTAGAGAAAAGACAAAAATTTAAGAAGTATTCTTCTAAAGAAAGAAGTTATTAGATTCTATTTTGATGAATATCTTTCAAAAAAATTTTATTTCTTTTAGGCATTAATGAAAGTAGAATAATATTTAGGATAAAAAACTTATTACTCTTCTCATGGAAAAGGAAAATTAAAAAGAGAAAGGCCAAAGAAAGAAACATTTGATTAAAAGTGATTTGACACATAAATATTGGATTAAATAATAAAATATATATCTTTTTACAACAAAAAAATCCCAAGATTCTAAAAAAGACAAAAGTGCTTGACTCCAAGAGAGTATCGGAATCAAGCACTTTATTTGTTTGATTTTAATTAATTTGCCAATCTACTCGACAAGAGGCTGTTTATACAATCAAAGCCATGTTATTTGAAAAGTCAATAATGTCTTTTTATATGACCTACTTTCGAAAAAAATCAAAAATTGAACGTTTTTTTAATATTAAAAAATATGTTTCGTTATATCATCCAATTAAATTTATAATTTTTTGAGTTCCTTAATTAAATTATATGCTTAGTTAATTTTTTTCTTTGTAAAATTAAGTTAAAAGCTTCAAAATTCTTTCCGCAAGGAAAGAAATTCTAACAGTTTGGAACCCAGGAACAAGCGATTCTAAAGTATCATTCAAGGGATCAATCCATTTTTCTGGCAAGTGTTCAGCTCCAAGCATTATTCCCATAATAGAGCCTACTGTTGCACCGTTACAATCTGTATCTAAGCCACTTTCAACGGCTATACAAATACTTTTTCCAAAATCTTTTTCTCCATATAAAAGTCCTAAAACAACAAAGCAGGCATTATTGATAGTATGGACTGTATGATAATCTCCATACTTTTCCATTACTTTTTCCCAAGCTTTTTCCCACTTTGAAGTTTCTTCATAAAGCTTAAGAACGAACGTTATGGCTTCATGGAGTCTAGAATTTTTAGGTATATATTTAATTCCTTCTTCCACGATTTTTTTCGGATCATTATATATATAAGCATTTGCTAACATAGCAGCAATAAACATTTCACCATATATTCCATTTTTTGTATGAGAAAGCTTGGCATCCTCGTAAGCCATTTTAATTGCTTTTTTTGGATCTCCAGGAGATATCCAACCAAATATATCTCCTCTTATTTGAGCTCCTATCCATTCTCTATATGGATTCATGTGTGTAGCAGTTTCTGGAGGTTTAAAACCCATAACTAAATTCCTATAAGCAGCACGCTCAGCAGTGTAAACCAGTCCAAAAGGTAGATTTTCAAGCCAAACATGACCAACATTTTCAGGAGTGAAATTTGTTCCGTATTTTTCTAACACTTTCAAATTAATAATTGGATAATCAAGATCATCATCCCTGATTGCTTTTTTTAAATTATTTCTCAATGTTTCTTTGAAGTATATTTTGAATTCTTCAGAATCATTTTCGATAGCTGGGAAGTAATATTCCAAGTGATCTTCTCCTGCTATTTTCAGGTATTCAAGAATTTTTTCTCTTGTCCAACCTTCAACAGGTTTCCCCAACATACAACCTGCAGCTCTTCCAAGTAAGCCTCCATAAATTCTATTGAACAATTCCTTCTCTGAAAATTTTGGTGCTTCATAGATTTCAAAAGAACTTTCAGAAACAATTTTTTCCCATTCAGAAGGTTCGTTATAACCAAATTCTTCTCTTTTAGAAAGATCTTTAAGTATTTCATAAAAGAAGTACCTTGCATCATTTATGTCAAAATGCCTGTTCATTATTAAATACCAATTTAAAGAATCCACAACTTCGGAAGTATCAAAACCTTCTTCCTCAAGTTGCTTTATTTCATCTTTTAACAGAGTTCTGGGATCTTCGAACAACATCTAATGAAACCTCCTTTGTAAGTTTACTAAAATTATGAAATCGTTTTCAAATTTGTTCTTAACTATGATACACAAAAGTACCCCCCTTGGTCAAGTATTAATTCTGTTCGAAAAACGAAATAAATAAACATTAATGGTTAATGACGAAAAATAATTGAAAATGAATCAAGATGATTATTTTTTCAATGTATTATAATTTCTCTACTACCAATAATTCAGATATTTTGTTTTAACTAACCTAGTCTTAACTTTTAACAAAAAGGCTTTTTTAAACACTATTGCTAGAATATGAAGTTATCTGATTATGAAACAAACTATTTTGATCTTTTTTTTGCATTTCAGCACAGATTATCAGCGGAAATTATTGATGTCAAAAGAAATCACTTAAACCTTTTGAGTGTGAGGAGAATGTTTTAAAAACTGACTAGTTTTTCAGTCGTTTGAAAAGTCATTAATGTTTTTTATTTGTCCAACTTTCGAGGGTAAGTCTATTACAAGTGTGTCTTTTTAAAAGTTAATATATTTTGTGAAAAATTTTAACAATTAAAATTACCAAATTTTTCTAATTTTTCCATTTAAAAGCTTTAATTTCAAATTATGTAAAAAAATGTTTTTGTAAAAATAACAAATTATATGTGAATTTTTTTACTTTTAATGTTATAATTGTTTTGGATTAAAATGTGAATAGGAGGTGGCCATGTTGGAAACTTGTGAAAAACATATCGAGCTCTATAAAGAGCTTGATAGTTATATCCAAAACTTTAAAGGTAAAAAAGGAGCTTTAATTAATGTTTTACACAAAGCACAGGAATTATTTGGATGGCTCCCACCTGAAGTTCAAGAATACGTTGCTGATAAATTAAATATTTCCCCTGCCACAGTATATGGAGTAGTTACCTTTTACAATTTCTTTTCAACGAAACCAAAAGGAAAAAGTCAGATAAAAATCTGCTTGGGTACAGCTTGTTATGTTAAAGGAGCAGATAGAGTTATGGAAAGATTTTTGGATGAACTTGGAATCAGTGAAGGAGAAGTCACAAAAGATGGAAAATTTTCTGTTCATGGAGTTCGATGCCTAGGTGCTTGTAGTATGGCTCCTGTTGTTCTTGTTGGTGAAAAAGATTTTTATGGAAAAGTAACACCCGATATGGTCCCAAGTATTCTTAAAAAATACAAAGGGGAGGGATAATAATGCCTAAAATTAAAAGTTTAGAAGAACTTATGAAAATTAAAGAGGAAACGTTAAAAAATGTAAAAATGAGAGAATCAGGTAAAAGAGGAAAAATTATAGTCGCAATGGGGACATGTGGAATAGCTGCTGGTGCTAAAGAAACATTAAATGCTATCGTTGAAGCATTAAATGAATTTGGTGTGGAAGATATTAAAGTAGTACAATCTGGATGTATGGGTCTTTGTGAAGTTGAACCAACAATAAAAGTTGAAATTGAAGGTGAAATACCAGTTACATATGGTCATGTAACTCCTGAAAATGCAAAAAGGATTGTAAAACAACATATTGTTGCTGGTGATTTAGTTGGTGATCTGATTGTAAAACAAGGTGAAGAATAAGGAGGTTTAAAATATGCCCCTAACTACAAATACCATTTTAATTTGTGCAGGTGGTGCATGTATTTCATCTGGTGAAGAAAGCGTAAAAAATGCATTGGAAAGAAAAATAAAAGAATATAACTTACAAGAGGCTATAAAAATTGTCGAAACTGGCTGTATGGGTGCATGTAGTATTGGCCCATTGATGGTAATTTATCCGGAAGGAGTTTACTATCAGAAATTAACTCCTAAAGCTGCTGAAAAAATTGTTGAAGAACATCTTCTAAAAGGAAGAATTGTTGAAGAATATCTGTATAAGGGAGACAAAGGTAAAATTGTTCCACAACCCCAAGAAGAAATCCCCTTCTTCTCGAGACAAGTAAAAATAGCCACTAGAAACTTAGGAATAATTGATCCACTTAATATTGAAGAATATATTGCAAGAGATGGTTATTTTGCACTATATAAAGCTTTAAAAGAAATGAAACCTGAAGAAGTGATTAATACTATTAAAGAAAGTGGTCTTAGAGGTAGAGGTGGAGCAGGATTCCCAACTGGTTTAAAGTGGGAGTTTGCTAGAAAAGCGCCTGGCGATGAAAAGTATATGATTTGTAATGCCGATGAAGGCGATCCTGGAGCTTTCATGGATAGATCAATTTTAGAAGGTGATCCACACACTATTATTGAAGCAATGACTATTGCTGGTTACGCGATAGGTGCAAATAAAGGGTATGTTTATGTAAGAGCAGAATATCCAATAGCAATTGAAAGACTTTCTGAAGCATTAAAACAAGCACATGAATATGGATTTTTGGGTGAAAATATTCTAGATAGTGGTTTTTCATTCGACATTGAAATTAGAATTGGTGCAGGTGCATTTGTCTGTGGAGAAGAAACCGCTTTAATAAATTCAATCGAAGGAAAACGTGGACAACCAAGAGTTAAACCACCTTATCCTGCTCAAAAAGGATTATGGGGTAAACCTACCAATATTAATAACGTGGAAACTCTTGCATGTGTTCCACCGATAATTAAAAATGGTCCTCAATGGTTCAGACAATGGGGTACGGAGAAATCTCCAGGGACAAAAGTATTCGCACTTGCTGGAAAAGTCAAAAATACTGGACTTGTAGAAGTTCCAATGGGAATTACATTAAGAGAACTTATATATGAAATAGGAGGAGGTTCTCCCACTGGTAAAAAAATTAAAGCTGTGCAAACAGGAGGGCCAAGTGGAGGTGTAATTCCTGAAGAATATTTTGATACACCTGTTGATTTTGAGTCTCTTACGCAACTTGGGGCAATTATCGGTTCTGGAGGAATGATTGTTCTAGATGAAGACGATTGTATGGTGGATGTCGCTAAATTTTTCTTAGAATTCACAGTAGATGAATCTTGCGGAAAATGCACACCTTGTCGTGAAGGTACTAAAATAATGTATGAAATATTGAACAAAATTACAAATGGTGAAGGTACCGAAGATGATATCGAAACTTTAGAAAAACTTGGTAATATTATTAAAGATTCATCTTTATGTGGTCTTGGTCAAACAGCTCCAAATCCAGTTTTATCAACTTTAAGATATTACAAAGATGAATATATTGCCCATGTTAGAGATAAAGCTTGTCCAGCAAAAAAATGCAGAAATTTAATAAGTTATGTAATTGATACCAGCAAATGTGTAGGTTGTACTGCTTGTGCAAGAGTATGTCCTGCAAGTTGTATAGATGGAGAAATCAAAAAACCTCATGAAATTGATCAGGAAGCTTGTATTAAATGCGGAAGTTGTATAGAAGTTTGTAGGTTTGGAGCAATCAGTAAAGTTTCACCAGCTTTAGATTAGAACAAGGGGGGGTCGCTAAAAATGATAAATTTAGATGAAATTAAGAAAATTGTTCATCAAGCCAAAAATGAAACATTAGAAGAACAGGATATTTTAATTTACACGTTACATAAAATTCAAGACAAAATACCTAATAACTTTATACCAGAAGAAGCAGCTGAAGTTGTAAGTCAAGAATTGAAAATTCCTCTTTCCAAGGTTTACGAAGTTCTCACGTTTTACACGATGTTTTCAACAAAACAACGTGGAAAATATGTTATTAGAGTGTGTACAAGCCTTCCATGCCATGTTGTAAATGGTCGAGAAATTATCCAAGCAATTAAAGATGAGTTAAAAATTGATTTTGGACAAACAACAGAGGATGGATTGTTCACACTTGAAGAAACTGGATGTTTGGGCCTTTGTGGAGTTTCTCCAGTTATTATGATCAATCAAGAATATTATGGAGATCTCACCCCCGAAAAAGTCCGCAACATTTTAAGAAAAATTAAAGGGGGTGCTAAAATATGAAACCAATTACTGTTCTTGTATCGGTAGATAGTAATAGTATTCTTTTAGGTGCCAAAGAATTTTTAAAATATTTAAATGAATTAATTAGAGAACATAATTTGGACACAATTGTTGAAGTACTTGAAACAGGAACAATTGGTAATTACAACGGTGTAACTATTGCAATAATGCCTGATAATGTTTATTACAGTGTTAATACCCAAGAAGATGTTTTAAAAATATTTGAAGAACACATATTAAAAGGTAGAAAAGTACTAGAACTAGAAATTGATAAAGAAAAAGTTTTAAATTTAACAACAGAAGAACTACCTAAAGAATACAAAATTGTTACAAGAAATATCGGAAAAATAAATCCTAAGAACATTGACGAATATATAGCTAGAGATGGCTACTTTGCATTAGCAAAAGCTTTACAAATGAAACCTGAAGAAATAATAGATGAAATAAAAAATAGTGGTCTTAGAGGTAGAGGTGGAGCAGGATTCCCAACTGGATTGAAATGGGAATTTACATTTAAAACTCCTGCAGACCAAAAATACATAGTTTGTAATGCAGATGAAGGTGAGCCTGGAACTTATAAAGACAGACTAATTATGGAAGGAGATCCTCACAGTGTAATTGAAGCTATGGTAATAGCTGGATATGCAGTAGGTGCAACAAAAGGATATATTTATATTCGTGGAGAATATTACGGTTCTGTAGAGAATCTAAGAAAGGCAATAAAAGACGCTTATGAATATGGATTTCTTGGTTCAAACATTTTAAATTCTAACTTTAGTTTTGATCTATACATTAGACTTGGAGCTGGAGCTTATGTTTGTGGAGAAGAAACTGCACTTTTGGAATCATTAGAGGGACATGCAGGAAGACCTAGATTAAAACCTCCATATCCTCCTCAAAGTGGTTTATTTGAAAAACCTACGGTAATTAATAATGTAGAAACCTTAGCAAACATTCCTCCAATAATATTAAAAGGTGCAGATTGGTTTAAATCAATGGGGACAGAAAGCTCTCCAGGTACCAAAGTATTTTGTTTTGCTGGAAATCTTTCAAATAGAGGTATTGTAGAATTACCAATGGGAGTTAAAGTAAAAGATTTACTTGCTCTTTCAGGTGGTGTAGCTGGAGGAAACACATTAAAAATGGTTCAAACAGGTGGAATAGCTGGTACCTTTATTTCAACAGACAAACTTGAAGTTCCACTTGATTATGATTCATTTGCAAAATATGGAGTAAGTTTAGGCTCAGGTGTAATACTGGGAGTAAATGATAAACATTGTGTGGTGGACATTGCCTTAAACGTTATGAAATTTTTTAAACACGAATCTTGTGGGAAATGTACTCCTTGTCGTGAAGGGACCAAAATAGCAGTAGCAATCTTAGAAAAAATGAGTAAATTTGAAGGTACTGAAAATGACTTAGAAGAGTTAATTGAAATTGCAAATGTTGCTAAAAACACAGCACTTTGTGGACTTGGACAAAGTTTTTCAGTTCCTTTACTTTCTTTAATTGAAAACTTTAAAAATGAATTCTTAGAACATATTGAAAAAAAGGTGTGTTCAGCAAACATATGTAAAAAGGTTGAAAAAACAAAAAAGAAAGCAAAACTTGCAAAATAATAAAAAGGACGGGTTAAACCCGTCCTTTTTATTTATCGTCTATTTTTCTTTCCTCTTTTTTTATCAAGTCTTTTACGATACTCTGAATGTTTCCTATCACTGTCTTTCATAAATTTGGCCAATTTCTTTTCAAAGTCCGAATTTCCATGTTGGGTATTTTTTTGGGAATCTTTAACTTTTTCGTCTAACTTTAATGAAAGCTCCCACTTACCATCCCGAGTTTTCCCTAAAATCTTTCCTTCAATTTCTTGACCTACATTTAAATGATCGCTTACAGATTTGACGTACGTTGGAGCTATTTTAGAAATATGAATAAAAGCTTTTTCTCCATTTTCTAATTCAACGTTTGCTCCGAATTTAAGAATTTCCACTACTTTTCCTTTTACTACTTGCCCAACTTCCATACATACAAAACCTCCCTATGGTTTTAAAAATAATTTAAGGGAGCGAAAGCCCCCAACTACATTATCAGTCTAAATTATATTTCTTTTTAAATTTCTCAATTCTTCCTTCAGTATCTACAAATGCTCCTGCAGCTCCGCTACCTTTGTAAAATGGGTGACAACTTGAACATACATCGATCCTCACATTTTCCTTTGTACTATAAAACTTGTGCTCAGCACCACAAGCACATTTAACTGTGATAAGCTTCAACTCAGGGTGTATTCCCTTTTTCACTTTCCTCACCTCTCACTTTTTTTGAAATTATATCATTGTTATTATACCACATAAAATCCTTATGTAAAGTCAAACATTATCTTTTAACAAAACCTTTAACAACATTTGTTCAACACGTTTTAATAAATTTTTCCGTGGTACCGAATCAACAGTTGCTATCATTTCTGTTGCAACTTCTGGTTCAACATTCTCATTAATACATTTTTCTCTCTTTCCTTCGGATATCATCTGTTCAATTTTCTGAAGGAAACTTTCATATCTCTTTTTTGCATTTTTCCATGACTCTTGATCTAAAACATTTGCTTTTTCACGTCTTATAAGCTCTGAAATTGCCTTCTTACTAGTAAGAAAATCAATATAACGCCTTAAAAAATTTTTAATTTTCATAGAATAATTCACTGTTTCTTCTTCTTTACCAAACAATTCATTTTCTAACTCGTCAATAGAATTAACCCATACTTCTTCAAAAAGTACATCTTTAGATGGAAAATAATAATATATCAAAGATTTACGCACATTTGCAAGTTGCGCAATTTCATCTATACTAACTCCATCATATCCCTTTTTTGAAAAAGCTATTTTAGCAGCTTCCAAAATCTTTTGTTTTGTTTTATTGGATTTTTTACCCAATTTTTACACCTCTAAAACCACAGGCATAAAAGCCTGTGGTGATTAAATATTCAGCTTTTTATCAACTTTCAAAGCTTCTTCTTTATTTGCATATCTTTTCATTCTTGTCTCATAATTATATATTCCTCTATTGACTGGATATCTTTCTACATAACCTTGTTCATACCAAAGCTTATCAGCATAAACCTTCCAATCTGCTGCCAACTTATCAAGCTCAGGCGCAAGTTCAGTTATTACTCTTTCTGAACCTTCATGTTGTGGTATAGCATCAAAATGCTTAACCATAGCTCTGAATACCTTTGGATTATCAATAATTGGACAAGGACGGAATAAATTATTTGAATATGGTATCATTCTTTTATATGCTTCAAAGAATGGTGACTTAAATATTTCAAGTAAAGTTTTTTCTCTGATACTATCTTTTGCAAACTGTTGAAAAACACAAGGTTCAACATATCCTTTTGCGTTGACATGGAAATATTTCGCACCCGCAGCAAGACAACCATGTGTTAAAAATCCATGATTCCAAAAATCAGCAACAAACGCAAACCTTCCACCCAATCTCAATTCTTCAGTTTTAAAGAATCTTTCATATCTTTGTTTTGGAGTTGGCACCAAATCCATAGTTGGATTAATTCCAACAGGCATAAATTGGAAAACCCATGTGTAGCTAACACCATGTTCTTCTAAGAAATCCCAAAATTCATCTTTCATAATTGTATCGTGGTTCATCTTTGTAGCTGTAACACTTGCTCCAAAAGGAACACCATATCTTCTTAGTCTATCCCATGTAGTTAAAATTGATTTAAAAACACCTTTTCCTCTTCTCCAATCGGTTTCTTCTTCAAAACCTTCAACTGAAATTGCAAGTGTAGCATTTCCAAGTTCAGAAAGTTTTTTTGCCTTTTCTTCATTAACTAGAATACCATTAGTATAGATCATGAAATAATGCTGATCAAATTCTTCAAGGATCTCAAAAAGATATGGCCAATAAAATGGTTCGCCACCTGTAATTATCCAAAAGTAAATCCCTAATTCTTCACCTTGTTTCAAAACGCTTCTTACTTCTTCTTTAGAAAGTTCATATTTTCTGCCATATAAACCTGCGTAACATCCTATACATTGGAGATTACAAGCATAAGTTGGACTAATAACTCCAAGTTTTGGCAATACTACTTTCTCTTTTTCCATAATTTTTTGTCTTAACGGTTCGCCAATCGCAAATTCGTTAATAATAAGGTTATTTATAATTTTCTCGGTACACTTTGGGCTGGACTTCTGGAAGATCTCAATCCATTTTTTAATCATTGGATGTTCCTCTTCAGCCATTAAACCTAATTTTTTTAAACCGCTTTTTGCAGGTTCTTTACTTAATGCAGCAACAGTATAAAGCATCTTAGAAAAAGTTTTAGTATCAGCTTTTCGAACAACACTGTTAACGATTTTCCCTGCTTGTCTGTAAATCATCCCTTTTATACCACCAACTGGCATCTTAACACCTCCATTTTTTTACTGACCGTTCGGTCAAATTCTACATTGTTTGTGTTAACTTGAAGTTTCACAAATGTAACAATTTCAAACCCAGGTATTTTCTTGAATTTTTTTGACTATAATTATAGTCAGGAGGGGAAATTTTGACAAATAGTAAATTCATTTTTTTCAGTTTAGCTGAAGCAAAAGCTAAGTTTTCTAAAGTGATTGAAGAATCTGAAAAAGATGATGTGGTCATTACAAAAAATGGTCATCCTACTTCAGTAATAATAAATTATGAAAAATATTTAAAAATTCTTAATTTCTTAGATAAAGTATGGGATTTATATTTATTAGATGTAGGTGATCCCTCGCTTTTTGGAAAATTAAATATTAAAGATATATTCAATGAAAAAGATGATTAATTTTTAGGAGGTGTTTTTTAATGGCAAAAGTTGAACTTGAACGCGTATGGAAAATCTATGAAGGTAAAGTAGAAGCAGTAAAAGATGCTACATTTACAATCGAAGATAAAGAATTTGTAGTTCTTCTAGGTCCATCAGGCTGTGGAAAAACAACAACTCTTAGAATGATAGCTGGTCTAGAAGAAATCACCAGAGGTACTTTGAAAATTGATGGAAAAGTAATGAATGATGTTGAACCTAAAGATAGGGATATTGCTATGGTTTTCCAAAACTATGCCTTATATCCACATATGACTGTCTACGATAACATGGCTTTTGGTCTTAAATTAAGGAAATTTCCAAAAGATGAAATTGATAGAAGAGTTAAAGAGGCAGCAAAAATTCTTGGTATTGAAGAATTATTAGATAGAAAACCTAGACAACTTTCAGGTGGACAAAGGCAAAGGGTAGCTGTAGGTAGAGCAATTGTTAGGGATCCAAAAGTCTTCTTATTTGATGAGCCACTTTCAAATTTGGATGCAAAATTAAGAGTTCAAATGAGATCAGAATTAAAGAAATTACATCATAGATTAGAAGCAACAATTGTTTACGTTACACACGATCAAATTGAAGCTATGACAATGGCTAATAAAATCATTGTAATGAAAAGCGGTGTCATTCAACAGATTGGAACCCCTCATGAAATTTATAACAAGCCCGCAAATACTTTTGTCGCAGGTTTCATTGGAAGTCCAGCTATGAACTTTGTAGATTCCAAAATTATTCAAGATAACGGTTTGTGGATTAAATCCAGTGGATTAAAACTTAAAATACCAAAGCAATTTGAAGAACAGCTTGAAGAATATGTTGACAAAAATGTTATTTTCGGAATAAGACCAGAGAATATTTATGATAAAATGTTTGCAATGGCACCAGTGGAAGGTGAAAATACTGCAGCTGTAATGGTTGATGTTGTTGAACCATTAGGTAGCGAAACAATATTACATTTAGTAGCAGGTGATGATAGACTTGTAGCTGTTGTCGATCCAAAAACAGAAGCAAAAGAAGAACAGAAAATTGATATTGTATTTGATATGAATGTAATGCACATTTTTGATAAGGAAACAGGAAAAGCCATTCTATAATTTTACAATATAATTAAACTATGTAAAAGCGTGCCTCAAGGCACGCTTTTGTTTTTATAAAAATTCTTCCCAATTAAATGACCAATAATTGCTCCAAAAATTACATCACTAGTCCAATGATAATTTCCCAAAACTCTTGAAAATGAAAAAACTGTAGGAATCAAATAAAATATTTTATTGTACTTTTCAGCTATTGGTGTAAATGTTGCCCATGCAAGAGCGCTATGACCAGAAGGAAATGAACTAAATTCATTTTTAAAATTAAAAGGTTTAAAAATATATGGGGAACTGTTATAATTTGGACGAGCTCTGCCTACTAAAATCTTCAAAGTATATGTTACAAAAGTAGTTATAGCAGCACTTTCAATGATAGAAAAAGATGTATAAGGATCGTCAAAAATTTGAATTCCAGCAAGCCCTATTGTAAGTAGAAAAAAATCACTTTCATTCATGCCATTGATAAAATTTATTACAAAGCAATCACATTTGTTTTCAAAAGCAGTCTGAATGCTTTTATCCAAAAAAAACGTAGGCAGAAAAATTAGATTTTTAAATTCAAATCTTAATGATTTTATATCAGATTCAAATTCAAACCAAAGATTAAAAGAAAAAACTGTACTTAAAATTATAATTAAAAGAATCAAGAAAATAATCCTTTTCAAAATTCTTTTGCCTCCTATATACCTAAATAAGCCTTTTTCACATCTTCGACTTTTAAAAGAGTTTTTTCTGAACCCTCTAAAACTATTTCACCAGTTTCTAAAACACAACCGTAATTTGAATAAGATAAGGTACCAACAGCATTTTACTCGACTAATAAAACAATAGTACCTGCTGAATTATTTTTCCAGCTACATTAAAAACTTCATTTACAAGAACAGGTGCTAAGCCTAAAGAGGGTTCATTCATCATATCATCATAACTAACTTTGGTCTAGACATCAAAGCTCTGCTTATAAACACCATTTGTTGTTTACCACCTGATAAAGTTCCACCAAGGTGGTTGGTTTTTTCCTTTAACCGTGAAAAAAAGCATAAACACCCATTCTAAAGCTTCCTTTATTTTTCTTTAACTTTTCTTTTATATGCTCCCATCAATAAATTTTCATAAACAGTTAGATTAGGAAATATTCTTCTACCTTCAGAAACTAAATCTATACCTGTTAAATTTATTATACGAGGCAGTTTGCTTATAATATCAATTCCATTAAATATTATAAGTCATCTTCTTAATTTAACCAAACCAGTTCTCCAAAAACCGAAATTCCCTCAGTAATAGACATAACTAAGGCTATTTTTATTGTTGCAAAACTAATCGCATTAAAACAAAACAATTAATAAAGAAATTCAATGTTTTCTCATAATATCCCTTCTTTTAAAAAGTGATTACAAATATTTTACATTATTTAAGATATTACGTCAAGTAAAAAAATTAAATTTTTTTCTATAATCCTTTATAACATGAATTAATGTTTATTTTTAGGCATTTTCATAATTACAGAAAAATTATATTTATTAATATTATATCAACAAATATTTCATTTCTATCAACTCGGTTTTCTTTTAATAAAAAACATGTTATAATTATTCAGTCAGTGAATGAATAAAACAGGAGGGATAAAATGGCAGGAACTTTATACGGGAAAATTCAAGAAAAAAAGGCAATTGTAGGAGTTATGGGACTGGGATACGTTGGGCTACCATTAGCAGTAGAAAAAGCTAGGGCTGGTTATAAAGTTATAGGATTTGATATACAACAAAAAAGAGTTAACCTAATTAATAAAGGGATAAATTATATCGGTGATGTGAATGACGCTGAATTAAAAAAATTTGTTAATGAAGGATTAATTACAGCAACTACAAATTTTGATAAATTGAAAGATTGCGATGTTATTAGTATTTGTGTTCCTACACCACTCGACAAATTTAAACAACCAGACTTGAGTTATATTATTAAAACTTCAGAAGATATTTCAAAAAGGCTCAGAAAAGGACAGCTTATTATTCTTGAAAGTACAACTTATCCTGGTACTACCGAAGAAATAGTTTTACCAATTTTAAAGAAATCTGGTCTTGAAATTGGAAAAGATTTTTACTTGGCTTTTAGTCCTGAAAGAGTTGATCCAGGCAACAATAGATTCAAAACAAGAAACACACCCAAAGTTGTCGGTGGCGTAACAGAAGAATGCACTCGACATGCTAAAGCATTGTATGAAAATGTCCTCGAAGCCCCTGTTTTTTCAGTTAGCTCTCCTAGAACGGCAGAAATGACAAAAATTTTAGAAAACACTTTTAGGCTTATTAATATTGCTCTTGTACAAGAAATGACAAAGGTAGCTGAAAAAATGGATGTTAATATTTGGGAAGTAATTGAAGCAGCTTCTACAAAACCATTTGGGTATATGCCTTTTTATCCTGGGCCTGGAATCGGTGGACACTGTATTCCAATAGATCCTTTTTATTTAGCATTTAAAGCGAAAGAATTTGATTTACACCTCATGCTTGTTGAAGTTGCTGGTCAAATTGCTGATGATATGCCTTATTATGTAATTCAAAGATTATCTGATATTTTGAATGATTATAAAAAACCTCTTAATGGTTCTAAAATACTTGTTTTGGGTGTAGCTTACAAAGGAAACATTGATGATCTAAGAGAAAGCCCTGCTCTTAAAGTTATAGAAATTTTAGAGAAAAAGAAAGCAGAAATCTATTACTTTGATCCATTTGTCCCTTATTTTGAACATAACGGAAAAAAATACAAATCTATTGATTTAAATGATGATATTCTCAAGGAAATGGATGGTGCAATAATTACGGCTGGTCATACAATAGGAGTGGATTATAAGAAAATAATTAAAAATGTACCTTTTGTTTTTGATACAAAGAATATTCTAAAAGATATTAAAGATAGAAATAAAATAATTGTCTTATAACATTGGGAGGTTTTCTATTACAAGCTTCACAATTTTAATGTATTCTTCTCCAAGTTCAGAATAACTTAGGAGGCCATCAGCTGGATGGCCTTTCTTTTTACCAGCTCTTATTAATCTAAAGTCTTCGTAAAAGGATAATTTGTTTAAATTCATAGCATAACTTCTCATTGATTCAAGAAGGTTATCAAAAACTTCTATCTCATATGTAGCACCAACTGGTCTATTTTTGGGAACTATTCCTGTTCCTGACTTAAATGTCCATTCTCCAAAAATATTATTTGCTTCAATGGCAAATCTACTTGTCCCCCACGCTGATTCTACTGCTGCTTGTGCAATAGCAAGATTCTCTGGAATTACATCCACTTTCAGCAATAAATCATCTACATTTTTTGCAGTGTATTTGTTCATATAATAATCTAAAATTTCAGATTGATCGTTTTTAATAGCATGAATAATTTCATTTCTTTCATTGAGAATTTCACTATTGACTTTTCTAACAATTGGAGTCATTACTTTAACAAATAATTCTTTCCTAATATTGACTGGCGCTTCACTAAAATCTTTAGGAAATCTTTTAACTATTATATTAGGCACTTTTTCCAATGAATTGTATCCTATCTTTTCAAAATAGTCCTTTAATTGTTTCCAAGAATCAAATTCCACAGTAATCTCATGCGGAACTATATTGGTCACTTTTAAATCCAAATTAATAAAATCCTTATTAACATAAATATCAAAAGAAACAACTAACACAATTGCAATTGCCATGATAATAAAAACTTTTTTCAAAAAAAACCACCTCTAATTCATATTGCTATTCTTAACCCATTTTATTCTAACATATACAGTGTTAAAAAAATTAAGGTTTTGTATATAAAAAAATAATTATAAATTAAATCTTGTATTTTTCTAAATATTAAAATATACTATTTAATGTTAAAATATACTTAGTTTTGAATTTAACAGAGGAGGTTGAATAAAATGGATTTTGAAATTAAGTTTAAAGGTTCATATAGTATTCTTAACGTATTCTTGGATTTTGGTGAAAAGATCATAGCTGAACCAGGCTCGATGATTTCTATAAGGGGAGATGTAGAAATTTCAACTTCAACTAGAGGAGTCTTGAAAGCTTTAAAACGAGCACTTTTAGGTGGAGAAAATTTCTTTTTAAACACTTATACTTCTAAGTCAAATTCAGTTATTTCACTAGCTCCCCGTTTACCTGGAGATATAGAAGTTGTAGAAGTTAAAAATTCATTACTAGTTCAATCTACTTCTTTTTTAGCAGCTCAAGAAACTATAGATATAGACACAAAATTTGGTGGATTCAAAAGCTTTTTTGCAGGTGAAGGATTTTTCTTGATTAAACTTAATGGCTATGGACAGGCTGCTATTTCTTCTTTTGGAGCCATTTATAAAATTGAACTTGAATCTGGAGAAAAAATTACCGTAGATACTGGTCATATAGTTGCATTTGATGAGACAATGAATTATTCAATTAGAACTTTTGGAAATATAAAATCTACACTTCTAGGCGGGGAAGGCCTTGTTTGTGATTTCACAGGTCCAGGAAGGATTTATATCCAAACTAGAAATTATCCAGACTTTATCAGATGGATCAGAACTGTGGTACCAAAACAAACAGGAAGTAAATAAAAGTTTTATTAGGAATTTTAAAATCACCAATTTTTTTGAACTTTTTTTAAAAATATTCGTCTAATACTATAGAAATAAAGAAAAAAGAAATTTTAAAAATTAAAGATTTTTCTTCAGTAAATTTATGTTAACAAAAATGGTTCATAATAGAAACTTTGATAGGACTAACATCGTAACATTTTATCTGTTAACATAGACGTAGAGAAACCCCCCTATCCCCCTTGAGATACACCCCCCACAGCTTTATGCGGGCCAAATTAGGCCCGTGTTTTTTTTTTACTTACCCACACAAAAATTAGAAAAGATAGTATCTAATAAATCCTCGTTAAATTTTTTGCCGAGTAACATATCCAGTTCCTCTAAGGCTTTTCTTACATCAATAGATATTATATCAAGTTCATATCCAATTTCAAAATTTTTCAATGCATTTTTAGTAAATTGACTTACTCTTTCCAAAATTTCCAATTGTCTTTGTGTTGTCACATGGGAAGATTCCCCACTTTCTATAATATCTTTTACTTTAACTAAAATTACATTTTCTAAATCTCTGAGTCCTTCTCCGCTGATTGCAGCGATTTTAACAGACTCTTCTCCAAATTTATTGAATTTATTCCCAAGATCACATTTGTTCCATACAGGAATAAAGTTATAATTTTTTATTTTTTCATAAATGAAAAGATCTTCTTCTGTAAAGCCTGTTGATGCATCCAATACAAACAAAATTAAATCTGATTTTCTTATTTCTTGCAAACTTCTTTCAATACCTATTTTTTCAACAACATCTTCTGTTTTTCTTATACCTGCAGTATCAGCAATTACAAAATGAACCCCCTTTATATCAATTTCTCCTTTTATTACATCCCTTGTTGTTCCAGGTATATCTGTAACTATTGCCCGATCCTCATAAAGCAATCTATTCAATAAAGTTGATTTACCAGAATTGGGTTTACCAACAATGGTCATTATTATACCAGAATTTAAATGTAATCCTCTTTTACTTTTTTGAACTTTTTCGCTGATATATTTATCAATTTCTTTTAACTCTTTAAGAATCAAATCAACATCACTTTCTATGTCATCTGGATAATCTATAGAAACCTCAATTTCTGCCAAAATTCGCAATAGTTTATTCCTAAATTCTTCTATTTCCTTTCCTAGTTTCCCTTTTAAATTTTCCAAAGATATTTTTAAAGAAAGTTCACTTTTAGCTTCTATAATTTGATATATTGCTTCAGCTTGAATTAAGGAAAGTTTCCTATTTAAAAATGCACGTTTTGTAAATTCACCTCTTTCAGCTAAACGAGCACCTTCATTCAAAATTACATCAAGTATTTTGCGAGTTACCAAAATTCCTCCATGACAGTATATCTCTACCAAATCATTTCCAGTATAAGAATTCGGCTTTTTATAAAATACAATATTTACATCATCTAAAATTTCATCTTTATATTTTATAAATCTATGATAGACTTTTTTAAATTCAATATCTTGCAATCCTGTAATTTTTTTAGCTATTTTATGACTTTTTTCACCATCAATTCTTATTATTGAAATTGCTCCAGTGCCTTTTGGGGTAGAAATAGCAGCTATTGTATCTTTCAACTCCATTTCTCCTTTCACAATGGATTTTTAATAATCTTTGAAAACTTTCTTGGATAGATTTTTTCTGTATAGTCATATTTTTCAAAAACTAAAAGAAACCTCTTTCTATCTAGAATTTCATATTCTCTTACATCTATCAACTTAACATTCAACTTTTGAATAGCATTTTGAGCATTTTTTAGCTCCTTCATATAATTAATTCCTTTATACAAAAATATTTTACCGTTTTTTTTAGCAAATGGAACTGTCAATTCTAATAATATTCGTAACTCCGCTACAGCTTTTGCAAAAACAGAATCAAATTTTTCTTTCAAATCTTTTTTTTCTTCAACTCTTCCATGTATAAAATTGAGTTTTTTAATTCCCAATTTCTTGCATATTTTTTCTACATAAACTATTTTTTTTAAAGAAGAATCTATTAAAGTACCTTTTAAATCATAATAAACACTAATAAAAACCCCAGGAACTCCTCCCCCGGTTCCCACGTCCAAAAAATTATTTCCAATTTCTTCCTCTCTGAGGGGTTTTAAACTATCAACAACGAGGAAATTATAGGCAAGGTCTAAATCCTTAAATGCAGTCAAATTTAAAGGAGCGTTTACAATCTCAAAAATATATTTTTTTAAAATTTCAACTTTATTCATTTTATTTTTCCTCTTAACACTAAAAAATAATATTTAAATACTTCTAATGGTACATTTCTTTTTTTAATCGGAGATTGCATCCATCTATAAAACCACTCTAAACGTAAATTTTGAAAAACAATAGGTGCTCTCTTCTTCTTACCTGAAATAACATCAAAACTTCCACCAACACCCATAGCAAATTTAAAAGGTAAATTATAATTTTTAAAAATCCATTCTTCTTGTTTTGGAACTCCCATTCCTACAAATAATAAATCAGGTTTTAGTTTCTCAATTTCTTCGATAGGAATTTTATCATCCTTAAAATATCCATGATGAAATCCTACTACATTTACACCTTTTTTTTTCAATCTTCTTGCGGCCTCTTCAACTATTGAAGGTTGAGAGCCTAATAAATAAACCTTCCAATTATTTTTCTTAGATTCGTTACAAAGATATAGCATTGTATCAATTCCAGTAATTCTTTCAGTCAATATTTTTCTATTTCTTTTCAACGCCCATACTATGCCTGAACCATCAGGAATCACAAAATCGGCATGATTAACAACCTTTCTATAATAAGCATCTCTCAAAGTCCTTAGCAAAATGGAAGCATTTAATGTTACAACAAATGTTTTTTCGCCTTTTTTAATCTTTTCAATTATTTTATTTCTAACATCTTTTGCATCACCAATAGTCAATTTTAAATCACTGAAATTTACTATATCCACCTTTTCCACCTTTCTAATCTATATAAAAATCCCGGGAAATTCCGGGACTGGTGCCGAGGGCGGGATTTGAACCCGCACGGGCAAAGCCCACATGATCCTGAGTCATGCGCGTCTGCCAATTCCGCCACCTCGGCACTACACAAATATATTATAACATAATACTATTGTTCAAAAACTTCTTCAAAAGTGTGCTCTACTGATTTGCTGACAAATAAACCATTTTCAAAAATAATTTTAGGAGACGGGATTCCATTAAAATTCGTACCATACTCAGTGGTATAAGCACCAGTATTATAAAATACAATTAAATCATCAATTGTGGTTGTTTCAGGAAGTTCACAATCATAGTACATTACATCCACACTATCGCAAGTAGGACCAGCTAAAACAAATTTTTGCTTATTTTCATTTTCCTTTCCAATAATAGATATTTCATATCTGATATTCTGAATAGTTTCAGTTAATCCATGAAAAACTCCTGCATCAGTATAAACCCAATTTTCATCGCCTTTTTTACTTCTCAAAATTACTGATGAGACAATTGCCCCTGCGTTTCCAACCATGGAACGTCCTGGTTCAACTATTACAGTTATATCTTCACCTAAGTAATCTTTTACCGATTGATTAATTACATTTGCAATTTCTTTTACTGTAGGAATGTTTCTTGAATATTTTATAGGCATTCCTCCACCAGTATTAACCATCTTCATTTTTATACCTAATCTTCTTGCTTCTTCAAAAACTACAGAAACTTCTCTTATTGCAACCCGCCAATTATTGGGATTATAATTTTGAGAACCAACATGAAAACTAACACCAATAGGATTTAAACCTAAACTATTTGCATATTTAACCAATTGAATTGCATGATCAACACTTGTACCAAATTTTTTGGTTAAAGGCCAATCAGCATCATCCTCCATACCATTTGTACTAATTCTTACATATATATCTGAACCTGGAGCATTTATAGCTATTTTCTCAAGCTCCATTTCTGAATCAACAGCAAACGTGCGAATTCCATTTTTGAAAGCAAATTCAATATCTGAAGACTTTTTTATTGTATTTCCAAAACTCATGTTTTCAGGAGAAACTCCTAAATCTAAAAGCTTTTCAATTTCCCCTTTCGAGGCAACGTCGAAATGACTACCAAGGTTATTCAAAGTATTAATAATTTCAACATGGGAGTTGGCTTTAACAGCATAGTAAACAACGCAATTGTTAATATTATTTATAAGTTTTTCGTAATTTCTTTTAACCACTTCTAAATCCATTACAAGCAATGGTGTACCATATTTATGAGAGAGCTCTTTTAATGTTTGGTTTATCCTTAATTTATCCACTTGCCCCACTCCCTTCAAGTAAAGTCAAATAAATAATAAACTAAAATTTGAAACAATAAAACGTACAAAACTTTAATTTTATGATACAGGATGTTACAATTGTGTAATTGAAAAGGAGTGAGGCTATATTAACAAAAAAATGAAATGAGCAATAACTCCAGACAATAAACCACCAAAAGTGTGAGCTAAAATAGCTTTCCCAGTTAAGTAGCGATAACCTAATTCATCCATCATAGCAACATGAGTACTTAAATAACCACTCCATGTCATCCCCATGGCAGTAAAAACTGCAATGTCATTAGGATTAATAATTTTTAAATCTATAAATTTTGGAATTAATGCCAAAGCCGCTCCAGTTGAACCAAGTGAAGTTAAAGGAAAAGCAATTAATTCTGGACTATTAAAACCAAATAATGCTTTAATAAACACGAAAATTTTTTTACCCAAATATGGTAAAACAGGTATTCCCTCATAGGCTAATCCCTGATAACCTTTTGAAGGATCATTTGGACCAAAAGTAATCATCATAACAAATGTACTTATAACAAGAACACCAGGGATTATTCCTAAACCTATTTCTACACCGCTTTTTCCACCATCAAGTAATGCTTCTAAAAATCTTTCCATGAAACTACCAGGGCGAGTTTCTCTATAATACTCTTGAGGATATAATCTTTCAGTTTTCTTAACATTTCCAAGTTTTTTCTTTGTGAAATAAGAAAACATTCTTACACTAATTATACTACCCAAAAACGCTCCTATGTTTCCAATTATAACCGCGGGCACAAGATTTACACTCATTCTATTTCCTTGGGCAATCATAAATGTTGAAACTATCAATCCCATTCCAAAAGAGGTTCCAAGATTACATAAAAGTGGTTCCTGCCATTTTTCAAAATTATTCATAAATCTTTTATCTTTGGCTAGAGCAATTATGGCAGGATTATCAGAGAAATAAGTGGAAATTATTCCCATTACAGAAACGCCTGGAAGATTATACAGAGGTTTAATAAGAGGCTTTAATAAAAAATCTATTAAATCTGCAACACCAAATTCAAACAAAAGTGAAGAAAAAGAACCTGTAAGAACAGCAACAGCCATTATAAAGAACACAGTGTTAATCAATAGATCATGAGCGGTTGCCATTAATGTTTTAAAAAAATTAGCTGTTCCCATTGTTTCTTCTACTAAATAAAACATAAATACAAGTATTATGATAAATATAATGGCTTCAAAACTAATCTTTTTCTTCTTCACAAACTTTCCCCTTTCTCAGTCCAAACGCAAAACTATTATAATTACTCCAACAACTAAAGATATACCACCAATTATTAAAGGATGCAAGGACTGAGAAACAGAATATCCGGTCAAAATAATAACAAAATATTTAAAAAACGTGCCAAAAATTCTTCTTCTAACTCTTTTCAAAGAAAAAGCAGCATATTCAAATCTATCTTTACCAAGAGCCAAAACCAAAGTTCTAAATCGAGCATCAATTGAGTAAATTTCACTAATAATCCTATATAAGTGATATAAAATGGATAAAATTAAGAAAAACACAAAATTTAATAAACTTGTATTTAAATAATACCAGCCAAAAATTGCAAGTCCAAGAACCATCATTTCATTAAATAATCTAAAAGAGCCGTATTTAAAAAATGAACTAGACAAAACAATTAGAAAGGCGAAAATAATTGAAATCAGGAGCCCCAAGGCTCCTGAAAAAGAAACAATCAAAAAAAGCTTAAGCATTTTTGCTCTCACCGCCATCGCTCTCTTTCTTAAACATCTCGCCAATTGCGCCAATACTACCCAATATACCTGAAACTTCCATAGGCAAGAATATTTTTGTAGCAGTTCCATTGGCTACTTCCTTTAGAGCTTCAAGATATCTTATTGCAATTAAATCATTGGTTGGTTTTCCATCATGTATAGCCTTAAAGACAAGTTTAATTGCACTACCCTGACCCTCAGCTTCAGTTACAAGTTTAAATTTATTAGCTTCAGCCACTTTCTTAATTGCTTCTGCTTCACCTTCTGCCTTTAATATGGCAGCCTGCTTTTGCCCTTCTGCCTTTAATATTTCAGATTGCCTAATACCTTCCGCTTCAAGTATTGCCGCTCTTTTAGTTCTTTCTGCCTTCATTTGTTTACTCATTGCTTCCATGATGTCTTTTGGAGGATCTATCTTTTTAATTTCTACTCTTGTTATTCTTATACCCCATTTGTCTGTAGCTTCATCCAATACAGTTCTTAATTTTGTATTAATTTTTTCTCTAGATGTTAAAGTTTGATCTAATTCAAGTTCACCTATAACATTTCTCAAATTGGTTTGAGCAAGCTTAATAGTAGCAAATTCAAAATTACTCACGTTGTAGATTGCTTTGTATGCATCCGTAATTTCGTAATAAATTACAGCATCAACTGTTACTACAACGTTATCCTTTGTAATGACTTCTTGAGGCGGAACATCAATAACGTGTTCTCTCAAATCTACTTTTTGTATGCGATCGAAGAAAGGAATGATGAAATGTATACCAGCTTTAACTTCTTTTTTGAATTTCCCTAATCGCTCCACTAGACCTCTTTCATATGGCCTGACTATCTTTATACCTGACGCTGCTAAAATAAACAAAAATAAGATTAATATTAAAAATAAAATATACATATTTACCCCCTCCTATACTAACCATCTGTTTCCCTATTTTCATGTTTTTCCACTACTAAATGAGCACCTTCTACCCTTAAAATTTTTACATATTCCCCTTTTTTAATTTTTACTTCATCATTAACTGAAAATGCTCTCCAAGTGTCTCCATTAATCTTAACAATTCCCTTCCCAGACTTATTATCAATTTCCTCAATTACTAAAGCTTTTTTACCAATTATTTCATCAACATTAATCTTTCTAGGCTGTCCTCCTGTCATTTTATTGACCAATGGCCTGGTTAATAAAACAAGGATGCTAGAAACAACAATAAAAGTTACTAACTCCCAAATAGTATTTCCTACGAAATACGCAACTAATGCAGCTGCAATTCCACCTAATCCAAACCAGAATATGAAAAACGTCGGAGTTACAATTTCCAAAGCCATTAATACTACACCCAGAATTATCCAAAAAATTGTTGGACTGATTGTATCACCCCCTTTTTTTATTCCTTATTTTTTATTTTACTTTTTAATGTTGATATAAATTCACTTAAATCAATTCCATTCATTTCTTCACCTTCCCTACTTCGTAAACTCACAGTTCCGCTACTCTGTTCTTTTTCGCCAACAATAACCATATAAGGTATCTTCTGCATCTGGGCCTCTCTTATTCTATAACCCAATGTTTCATTTCTTGAATCAAGCTGTGCTAGAATTCCATTATCAATTAACTCATCTGTTATTTTCGAAGCATATGACGAAAATTTATCAGAAACAGGAAGCACTATAACTTGTATTGGAGAAATCCAGAGAGGAAATGCTCCAGCATAATGTTCAATTAAAATTCCAAAAAACCGTTCGAGTGAACCATACTTTGCAGTATGTATCATTACAGGCCTTACTTCTTCGCCGTTTTTGTCAACATATGTTAAATTAAATCTTTCTGGCATTTGAAAATCAAGTTGTATTGTTGCGCATTGCCATTCTCTTCCTAAAGAGTCCTTTACATGGAAATCTACTTTAGGTCCATAAAATGCTCCTTCACCCTCAGCAACATCAAAATTTAAATCAATATCTTCTAAAACTTTTCTTAAAGCTTCGGTGGCTTTTTCCCAAGTTTTTTCATCTCCCATATGATCCTCTGGCATAGTACTTAAAGTTGCTCTATAAGTAAATCCAAATGGTTTATACAATTCATCAATTAGTTTAACAACAGATGTTACTTCCTCCTCAATTTGATCCTGTCTGCAGAATATATGAGCATCATCTTGAGTAAAAGCTCTTACTCTCAATAGTCCATGCAATACTCCACTTCTTTCATACCTATGGACTTTTCCAAATTCAAATAATCTAATAGGTAAATCCCTATATGAAACTACATTATTTTTGTATATCAAAATATGACCCGGACAATTCATAGGCTTTATAGCGTATTCAACTTCTTCTTTTTCAGTAAAATACATGTTTTCTTTGTAATGATCCCAGTGTCCACTTTGATGCCATAGTTTAACATTCATAACAAGTGGGGTCATTACTTCTGAATATTCATATTTTTTATGTAATTCCCTGGAAAAATTCATAAGTTCATTTAAAACTATTGATCCTTTCGGTAAAAAAATAGGCATTCCTGGAGCCACATCTGAATTAATAAAAAATAAACCGAGTTTTGGACCTAATTTTCTGTGATCTCTTTTTTTAGCTTCTTCAATCATCTTTAAATAATTATCTAGTTCTTCTTTGGTAGCAAAAGCAGTACCGTAAATTCTCTGTAGCATAGGATTTTTTTCACTGCCTCGCCAATAAGCTCCAGAAACTGACAATAATTTAAAATGCTTTATAATTCCCGTCCTTGGAAGATGAGGACCTCTACAAAGATCTACGAATTCCCCTTGTCTGTAAAAACTTACTTTTTCATCTGGTATTTCTGATATTAATTCCACTTTGTATATCTGACCTTTTTGCTTCATAAATTCAATTGCTTTTTCTTTGGATAATTCAAATCTTTCTATTCTTAAATCCTCTTTTATTATTTTCTTCATTTCACTTTCTATTTTTCCCAAATCATCTTCAGTAATTGAAGCGTTTAATATTTCAAAATCATAATAAAAACCATTTTCTATTGTAGGACCAATTCCTAATCTAACATTATTTTCCCCATAAATTCTCATAACAGCTTGAGCCATAATATGAGCCATTGTATGCCTAAAAAATCCAGGAGCTTCTTTATCTTTTTTCGTAACTATTCTTAGATGACAATCAAAATTAACTGGTCTTTCTAAATCCCACAATTGATCGTTTACTACCGCACCTACTGCATTCCTATATAATCCTTCACTTATTTCTCTAGCAATCTGACCTGGTGTTACCTGGGTTTCATATTCTTTAATACTTCCATCTGGAAGGATAATCTTCATCTTAGCACCTCCATAATTAACTATAAGCTATTATCTTCTTTTCAAAAAGTACAACAAAAATTATAAAAAATAAACTTATTGAAAAAATATACGAAAAAAAATACCTCTCAAAAAGCAAAGGGGTAAAAAACAGAAGACTTTGCATCAATGGCAAAACCCAAACTTTCATCCAGTATTTTTGGGATGAATCAATTATTATAATAATAAAAATCAAAAGGGCAAATAAAAGATTAAATTCATGATAATTAACTAAAACATAAAGAGAAAGATAAGTTATATATCTTAAAGCTTTTTCAAAACTAAACTCATTTAAAGATTCTGTGTAAAAAAACAGAGGAAAAATGACAAAAACATCAAAAAAAGACATATCAAAAGCCACAAAAAACAAAGGAAGAACCCATAAAAAAAACTTTAAAATCATAATCCAAGTTCCTCCGAAATTTCTTTCATAGCCTCCAAAGATAATTCATAAAACTTTTCAAGAGACAATCCGAAATCTTCACAACTTTTCATTTGTTCCCTACTGGCACCTTTAGCAAATGATTTTTCTTTAAATCTATTTAACAAGAATTTAACATCAATCGCAGCTAATTTTTTCTCAGGTTTTATTAATGCTCCAGCAACAATAAAACCTGTGGTTGGATCCACAGCGTAAATTACTTTTTCAATCAAACTTTCTCTTTCTTTTTTTTCACAATGTGCTAAAATAGCATTTTTAATCTCTTCTGAAACAGTGTCTCCCAACAATTCTACAGTTTTCAAACCATGTTCTTCAGGTTTGTCTTTTGTATATTCATAATCTAAATCATGTAATAAACCAGCTAATCCCCATGTTTCAGGATCTTCATTAAAATAAATGGCCATTTTTCTCATTACAGCTTCGGTAGCAAGACAATGCTTTATTAAATTCTTAGTTTTCACGTGTTTTTTCAAAAGTTCTAAAGCCTCATTTCTTGAAAGCATTCGATCACCTCCACTAAAGATAGTATACCATATTTTAAATAATAAAAATTTATTCTTTTTGTTCTTTTATTATTTTGATTTATCGTTAAAAATTGCTATTTTTATTTTTATTTCTTAAAATTACTACGCTTTTTGTAATTTGTCAATAAAAGTATAATTTTAAGCAAATTAGGAGGGATAAAATGTACAAACTTCGTTGTATATCATGTGGAAAAATTTATGAGCCTTCCCGAGACTTATATACATGCCCACATTGCGGGGAACGAATGGGTACTTTAGAAATTATTTATGATTATGAAAAAATAAACGTTAAAAAATCTGATTTTTATCCCGAAGGTGATATATCTCAATTTTCAAAAATTTTGCCTATTAATGATTATGCAGTTCAATTAAAAGTCGGGGGGACACCATTGTATAAATTCAAAAATATCCTTGGTATCAAAGAACTACTTATAAAGTATGACGGTACAAATCCAACAGCATCGTATAAAGACAGAGCAACCGCAATAGCTGTTTCTAAAGCATACGAATTTGATTATGACACAATATATTGCGCCTCTACTGGAAACGCTGCCAGTTCACTTGCTGGATTAACTGCTCCAACTAAACTAAATACCTACATTTTTGTACCAGCAAGTGCTCCTATTGCTAAAATAGCTCAATTATATGTTTATGGTGCTCATGTAATACAGATTGATGGAACATATGATGAAGCATTTGACATTTCAATGGAAGTTGGCAAAAGACTTAATTGGTATTCAAGAAATTCCGCAATTAATCCTTATTTATTGGAAGGGAAAAAAACTGGAGCTTTAGAAGTTATTATTCAAAATAATTTTGAACCACCAGATGTTGTTTTTGTTGGCGTCGGAGATGGTACTGTTATTAGTTCCATTTTTAAGGGATTCTTTGATTTTTATAATTTAGGATTGATAAAGAAAATTCCAAAAATCATCGGAATTCAAGCAAAAAATGCTGATGCAATTATAAGGACTTTCGAAAAAGGTAAGCCTTATATTCCAACTGATATTACATCAACCACAATTGCTGACAGTATTTCAGTAGGAAAACCAAGAGATGTTATAAAAGCATGTAAGTATGTTGAAAAAAGTGGTGGAACATTTTTAAGAGTATCTGACGAGGAAATTTTGAAGGCAATTTCTGAACTTGCTAGATTTTCAGGGGTATTTGGCGAACCGGCCGGAGCAGCATCTTATGCAGGTTTAAAAAAGGCCATTGAACTGGATTTAGTTGGAAAAGATGAAAAAATATGTATTTTTGTAACTGGAAACGGGCTAAAAGACATTAAATCAGTTGAAAAACTAATTAAACCTACAAAAGTTAAACCATATTTAGATGATGTCCTATCTTTTATAAATGAGGTGAAATCATGATAATAAAATTCAAACTTAATGGAAAAGAGATTGTAAAAGACGTTCCTGTTCATAAAAGAGCACTCGATTTCTTAAGAGACGATCTTGGAGTTTTATCAATAAAAGAAGGTTGTGGCGAAGGTGAATGTGGAGCTTGCACTATTCTTGTTGATGGTAAAAATATTCACTCTTGTTTAATGCTTGCAGTTGAACTTGACGGAAAAGAGGTACTAACTGTTGAAGGATTAAAAGATAAAACAATACAAAATGCATTTGTTGAAGCTGGTGCAATTCAATGTGGTTTTTGCACTCCAGGATTTATCATTTCAACCAAAGCACTTTTGAATGAAAACAAAAATCCTTCAAGTGAAGAAATTAAAGAAGCTCTTGAAGGAAACCTTTGTCGTTGTACGGGATATTTAAAAATTGAAGAAGCCGTTAAATTAGCTGTTAAAATGTACAACAAAGGAAGTGATAAAAAATGATCAAAAATTATTTCAGGCCAAAAACAATAGATGAACTTTCTGAACTAAAATTGAAAACCAAAGGATACTTGTTTTCTGGTGGTACTGACTTATTTGTAAAATTAAGAGCTGGCACAATTGATACTGATACAGTTATTGATACTAAATATTTAAATTCAAGGAAAATTGAAATAACTGGCAACAAATTATTTATTCCTATTAACGCAACTTACAGTGAACTTCGAATGTTTATAAAACAAAATAATGTTAATAACATGCTAGAAAATATTGTTAAAACTATAGGTTCACCTATGATTAGGAATAGAGGAACACCAGTAGGAAATATTTCAAATGCTTCTCCGGCTGGAGATTTTGTCCTTGCAAGTTATCTGTTCAATGCTCAAGTTATAATTGAACCAACTTCAAGAAAACTTCCTGTAAAAAATTTTATCAAAGGACCTGGAAAAATTGATTTGAGAGAAAATGAATTTGTTTATGGTATAGAACTCGAAATATTAAATGATTACAAATTTTATTTCGAAAAGGTTGGTAGAAGAAATGCAATGATAATTTCAATTGCAAGCTTAGGACTACTTTTAAAAGAAAAAGACAACAAAATTAAAGATATAAGAATTGCTTTTGGTTCAGTTGCGCCTTACATATTGAGAGATGAAAATTTGGAAAAAAGTTTAATAGGAGAAACCATAAACGAAGAACTATTTAAACATATAGCAATTGAATATCAAAAGCTTTCTTCTCCCATAACTGATGTTAGAGCAACAAAAGAATATAGAAAATCACTTGTTCATAATTTAGTTATTAAAGCATATAACAATCTATTTGAAAAGGTGGTGAAAGAATGATCAAATTTAAAGAATATATTAAACCTAAAACTATTGAGGATGCCTATAACCTTTTAACTACAAAAAATGCTGAAATAATTGGGGGAGGTGCCTTTCTCAGATTATCCAACAGAAAAATTGATGTTGCAATAGATCTCATTGATGCAAATTTAAATTTCATTAATGAAATCAATGATTCTGTGGAAATAGGATCTATGGTGACAATTTCTGAATTTGAAGAAAACCCAGTACTTTCAAAACTTTACAACGGTTTTTTGAAAAATGTATCTGAAACAGTTTTAAGTTTTCAAATGAGAAATATTATAACTGTTGGTGGAACATTGTATCCAAAGTACGGTTTTTCAGATTTAATCACTGCTTTGTTGGTATTACCCACAGAAGTATATCTATACAAATCAGGAAAATTTTCAGTAGAGGATTTTCTAAAAACCAGATTAGAACACAAAGACATTTTAGCAAAAATTGTTATAAAAAAGGAAAATTTAAAAACTTCTTTCCAATATATTAGAAACTCAGAATATGATTTTTCAATTTTGAATGTGGCTGTTTCTAAAGGAAACGAAGTAAAAATAGCTGTTGGCGGAAGACCGGCAGTTGCTCAACTGGCATACAAAACAATGCAATTTTTACATGGCAAAGATCTAAACGAAGAAATTATCAAAGAAGCTGCCAAAATGGTTTCTGAAGAAATTCCTTTTGCAGATGATATAAAAGCTTCTAAAGAATACAGAAAAAAAGTTTGTGAAGCTCTTGTAAAAAGAGCTTTACTGGAGGTGATGTAATGAAAATAAATGTAACTATTAATAATGAAAAAAAGGAACTTGAAATTGCTCCTGATGATATTTTACTCGATGTTTTAAGAAGATATGGCTATCATAGCGTAAGAAGAGGTTGCGATACTGGAATGTGTGGAATATGTACAGTTCTTCTAGATGGAAAACCAGTTCCTTCTTGTTCTATCTTCGCCGCTAGAGTTGATGGCCACGAAATAACAACAGTAGAAGGTCTCCCAGAAGCAAAAGAACTTGCAAAAATATTGGCTGAAGAAGGAGCTGATCAATGTGGCTTTTGTAGTCCAGGATTAATTGTAAATACTGTTTATCTAAAAAAATTGAAAATTAAGAAAATTGAAGAAGTTAAAATAAAACTTATAGGTAATCTCTGTAGATGTACAGGATATGTGGGTCAACACAGAGCAATTGAAAAGTTTTTGGGGGTGGAAAAATGAAAGAAGTAACTCGAAAAATACCAAAAAAGGATGCATTAGGTCTACTTCTTGGAAAACCTGTATATACTGATGATCTTGCACCAAAAAATTCTCTAATTGTCAAAATTCTGAGAAGCCCCCATGCTTTTGCAAAAATTAAAAATATCGACACGTTAGAAGCAACCAACATAGAGGGAATTGAATGTATCCTCACATATAAGGATGTCCCAAGAATTCCCGTTACAAGAGCTGGGCAAGGTTATCCTGAACCATCACCACATGATTGGTATATTTTAGACGAATACGTTAGATATGTCGGTGATGAAGTTGCAATTGTTGCTGGAAAAGATGAAAAATGTGTTGATGAAGCACTTAAGAAAATTAAAGTTGAATATGAGGTATTCGAACCAGTCCTTGATTTTGAAAAAGCTGAAGGACACTCTTCTGTAATACACCCAGAGAAAGAAACTCATCCAATGTTTGAAATTGGATTTGATGCTCAAAAAAATATAGCAGCATCCTACGAAATGGAAATAGGTAGTGTGGAAGAAGAACTTAAAAAATGCGATGTTGTTGTTTCCGAAAGATTTTACACTCAGGCTCAAGCTCACGTAGCTTTTGAACCTCACTCTGCAGCATCCTATATTGATATGCAAGGAAGGTTAGTTATATTAACCTCCACTCAAGTTCCATTCCACGTTAGAAGAATTATTGCTGAAGCTTTTGATATTCCTATTAAAAATATCAGAGTTATAAAACCTAGAATTGGTGGTGGGTTTGGCGGAAAGCAAGCCGTTCATGGTGAACCATTTGTTGCTGCTGTAACACTTAAAACTGGAAAACCTGCAAAAATAGTATATACAAGACAAGAAGTTTTTGAAGCAACTTACAGTAGGCACCCTATGCGATATGATATTACTTTAGGTGCTACTAAAGATGGAAAATTAAAAGTAATAGACATGCAGGGCCTTTCAGACACTGGAGCATACGGTGAACACGCCTTAACAACATTTATGGTAGCAGGTTCAAAAACTTTACCAATGTATAATAAGGTAGATGCTGTGAGATTTAAAGGAAAGGTAGTCTATACTAATAAAGTTCCTGCAGGTGCATATAGAGGTTATGGTGCAATTCAAGGTAATTTCGCTCTAGAATCAGCAATTGATTTATTAGCAGAAAAACTGGGAATGGATCCTGCTGAATTTAGAAGAAAAAATATGATTAGAGAAGGTGAAACTTCTCCAATATTTAAGATCATGGGAGAAGGTCGTGAAGGCGTAGATATGGTAGTAAGAAGCTGTAAATTAAATGAATGTCTAGAAGAAGGTATGAAGTTGATTAATTGGAAAGAAAAATTTCCAAGAAAAAAGATCTCAGAAACAAAATATCGTGGTGTTGGATTGGCAATAGCAATGCAAGGTTCTGGGATTGCTAATATAGATATGGGAGCAGCTGTTCTAAAATTAAATGATGATGGTTCTTTTAATTTACTAGTTGGTGCTACTGATTTAGGAACAGGTAGTGATACAATCTTAGCACAAATAGCCGCTGAAGTTTTAAATGTACCAACAGAAGATATAATAGTCTACTCCTCTGATACAGACCTTACTCCATTTGATGTTGGTGCATATGCTTCAAGTACCACCTATGTTTCTGGAAATGCTGTAAAAAGAGCAGCTGAAAAAATGAAAAAATTAATCATAAAAGAAGGTGCTCTTAAATTAGGATTAGATGAATCAAAGGTTGATTTTGATGGAAAATACATTTATGAAATTAATGGAAATAAAAAAGTTTCTTTAAAAGAACTTGCTACCGTCTTACTATACACCGAAAATCAAAAACAGTTAATTTCCGATGCTTCCTATGTTGGTGAAGAATCTCCACCACCTTTTATGGCAGGATTTGCAGAAGTTGAAGTGGATATAGAAACTGGAAAAGTTAAATTAATTAATTATGTTGCAGTGGTTGATTGTGGTGTTACTATAAATCCCAACTTAGCAAGAATTCAGGTAGAAGGTGGCCTTGTTCAAGGAATTGGCATGACTTTATTTGAAGATGTAAAATATTCTCCTAATGGAAAATTACTTACAAATAATCTTATGCATTATAAAATTCCTTCTAGATTAGATATTGGAAACATAATAGTCAAATTTGTTGAAAGTTATGAACCAACTGGGCCTTTTGGAGCAAAATCAGTTGCAGAAATTGGAATTGATACACCACCAGCTGCAATAGCAAATGCAATATATAACGCAGTTGGAGTTAGAATTAAAACATTACCTATAACTCCTGAAAAAATACTAATGAATTTGAATAAAAAATAATTTCAAAATTAAACACAAAAAATTAACCCCCCATTTTAAGATAGGGGGGTTAATATTAATTTTTAAATACAAAAAATCTATAAATTACAAAAAATTGTTTAATCAAAAAATGGCTTCGGTAAAATGCCGAAGCCAAATTTTAAAATTTTATAAATTGCTCTAATTTTGCAATATCAAAGATTTAAAAAAGTTCAATAGTTTTTTAATTGTATATTTATTGTCCAAACAGGAGCCACCATCCATATGGATAGTTATATCCACCAAATTCATCTACAGTTGCAAGGGTTGCATCAGTTGAGTCAAATGTACCGTATACAGGTATTTCGTATCCATTTAAAGTTACTGTTCCTGGTACAGTGCAAATAGTTCCAACATTAGATCTTTCTATTCTTAAATATACAAGATCAGCAATTGCTGAAAAATCATATGAAACATTTGTAACAAAAGGAGCAGCTAAATAAGTGCCTCTTTCTCCGTATTTTAATTCATAAAACATTGAATCAACAGTAACAGTTGCTTGACCTAAATCAACAGTTGGGGTATCAAATTCAACTTCAAAAGTTGAAGTAAACACAAATGTTTCTGTTGCATCTGTAGATACATCAACAACTTTATTATATTGTTTTTCTTCTTCCCTTCTAAAAGCAAAACTCATTAAATACCCTCCAGCATATGCTCTATCATTTGAATCTGGACCTCCAACTATAACTTCGTATTGACCAGCATCTATATTTGAAAAATGGGCTACTCCAGTATCGTCACTTTTTGCAAAATAATCTGGACCATTACTATTTAATCTTTTTAGTGATACAAACACTCCTGGAATTCCATAACCCCAGCTATCTACAGCTAATACATCAAATGATAATCCACCATTTTCCGGTAAATCCAATTCTGATGAATTTTTTGCATTAATTAGTCCAAATCCAGAATCATGATCAAATCCAACCTCATCAATATCTACTGCTCCTTGTTCAATTAACTTTCTTATTTGCCATACAGTTGCAGTTGGATGTTTTTCAAGCAATAATGCTATAACACCTGATACGTGTGGACAAGCCATGGAAGTTCCTTGCCAAAGATCATATGTTCCATTATTACTGCCTTTTAATGAATATCCTTCATACCCTAAGGAACTAGAACCTGGAACAGATGATAAAATTGCTACACCAGGTGCTCCAACAGTAATTGCATCACTTCTGTTTGAGAACCACGTTGTTCTGTAATCTCCGCCATTGTATTCAACAGCTGCAACTTGAATTATTCCAGGATAGTTAGATGGATAGTGTAAATGTTGATCAGTATGATCATTTCCAGCTGATACCGTTACAACCACATTGTTATCTAATGCATAATCAAAGGCATACTTTAAAGTATAACTATATCCCCATCCTCCCCATGAATTTTGGAGGACATTTGCTCCATGATCAACTGCCCAAATTACACCTTCTGCCACTTCATCATCACCAACATATCCAACTGTATCAAATATGACTATTGGCATTATTTTAGCATCTGGTGCGACACCTACTATTCCATACCCATTCTTAAGTGCAGCTATAGTTCCTGCTACATGTGTTCCATGAGCACCTCCATATGATGAATCTGTTCCTGCAGGCAAAACTTCATCTGTAAGCGGTCTATATCCTTCAATAACTTGCCCGGCTAAATCGGGATGAGTGCCGTCAACACCTGTATCCACTACTGCTACTACTATTCCTTTCCCTGTATACCCTGCATTCCACACATCTTCAACATTTAACGCTTCTAAACCCCATAAATATTTTGAAAATTCCTCATTTCCTCTGCCTATTGTTGAATTAACAACAGTTTCTTTTGTACCTTTCACATTTATGATTTCATTAGAAACTGGTTGTGGATCTATTATGTGTCTTTTGTAGCTTGGTTCAATATATCTAATACCTTTTAAATTAAGTTTTAATATTTTTTCATATGCTTCTTCAACTGTACCATCAAACTTAATCGACACCATTTTTATCTGAGGCAAATCAACAGAAATTGTTCCGTTTAAAGCTTCAACTATTTTACTTACTTCTTTTTTATCTTCATATCCAACCAATATTTTTCCTTCTTCATACTCTACATCTAATTTTCCAAAATCTATATCCGTACTACTAGAATTTGAAATAGATAAATCACTTTTTACTGTATTTGAAGTTATATCATTTATTCCACAACCAGACAGTATTAAAAATAAAACTAACACTCCAAACAACGAATATTTAAGTAATTTATTCATCAACATTTACCCCCCTTCTTTAATTTTCACCTGTGGTGAATGTATTATAAATTTCCGCTTCAACTCCAAATGGATCAATAACATTATTCTGATCAGCATAAATTGAATATGCTTCTGAATCTTCGTCTGCTACAATTGCAACTGCAAGTTCATTACCCCATTCATATGTTTTATTCTTTTGTAATGAATCATATTGATACCAATCTCCTAGTGCAAAATCAACCCACCAACCAAATGGCGGATTATTAAATTCGAATGCTACAGCTGTTGCAGAAGTGGCTAAAAAGCTGTAGTATGGGTAACCGGGAACACTTAGAGAATAATAACCAAGTTCGTTTACCGTATTGTCATATAACCAGATATCAAAATAATATAAAGGTGTTCCTTCTTCGGAGGTAACTGGATTAATCACTTCCCAAGCAAATACTGGATTAATAGATACATTAGTTGCTCCATCTGTTGGATTTAGATACTTTATTTCAAATAGATCCAAAGGAATCACTGAACCTAAAAGTGTTGGAGTTGCAACAAAATTACTATACTTTGCAGCTACTTTATACCAAACTTCTTTACCTACTTCAAGTTGTGGTGATTTATCGCGATAATAATTATATCCTTCTGGTACGGTAGCAATTTCTTCAAAAGTTTCCCCATCAAAACTTCTGTATATGACATATGCTTCAGGCTCATCTGTTGTCAACGAAGCAGTTGAATCTTTCCATAACACCCAATTGATTTCTACCCAAAGGTTTGTATCTTTCATTGGAGCTGCTTCAATTCCACTACTTCTTTCAAAATCAGGTACAACTTTTTTATCAATTTTAATTGGATTATTGTAGAAAGCAACTCCACCCCTTCTTGTATATGCAAATATACTAGGATCTTCCTTTTCAACTTCATACGGATTTTCCACTGAAACCTCTTCTTTTTTAATGTTTAGATAATATACATTAACTACCATATTTTCATTTTGATCAAAAGTTACTATATAAAGAGGTGTAATTCCTGTAAATCCTGAAATTGACAATGTGCCCTCTGCTGGAGATTCATAAAAAATCGCTCTTGGATTTGTTAAAAATCCAGCCCCTGGAATCGAACCTAACTTAACATATATGTACTTAACATCATATTCTGATGTATTCACTTTTACTTCGTAATAAATATCGTCATTAACAGTTAATTCATTATCATTTAATATCAACTCAGTAGCTTTTGAACTATCTTCATAGAATTTTACGTTTATTTCAGCAGGAATTTCAGTAGTAGTCTTCCCCACAGAAGGTTTCCTTAATTGTGTTTCAATCGTAAAAGTTTTTTCCATTTCAAATTTCACATTATTAAATCTTGAAACTGCATACCCTTCTTTTGAAATTACAAAATCTATGTATCCAGAATCTACATTTGTTGGAATATTAAAAAACACCAAGCCTTTGTCATTTGTAGTTCCTTCCATAATCTTCGTCCCCTCATAATAAACCTTTACTGTGGCACCGGATACCACATAACCTGAATTGTAATCAGTAACATAAAGTTTAAGCCCGGTTGAAGAAACTCCAAATGGTACACATCCACTAAAAAAGACAAAAACTAAACTTATAACAAGCATTAAAAGTAAAAGTTTTTTTCGCACAGCCTATCCCTCCTTTAAGTTTTGTTTTTGAAAGTTAAAAATTCAAAGAACTATTCTTTAATACTGTCTCACCTCCTGTAAAATTAAGTTAATGTAACTGTATAATTATTTTATCACAAAAATAGCATAATATTATAACATACCATACAAAAAATTGTGATAAAATATGTAAAATAAGAGGTGGATTTTTATGATTAAAACAGACAATTTTATTTATGAATTGGAAACGATTTCAAAAAG
>JACDOA010000003.1 GCA_017656335.1 Thermosipho sp. (in: thermotogales) | reverse complement strand
CGTTTTAAAAAACAATAAAAAAACTTTTTGGTTTGGCCCCATCCGGGGCCAATTTTTTTGACAATTTGTTACCACAACTTGAAGATTATAAATTTTTAATATTTTTCGAATATATGTGATATAATAAAAATACATAAATTAGATATATTGAGGTGGAAATATGAAAAAAGTTTTTTCTTTATTATTAATATTTTTTAGTATTTTATCTTTTACAGTTACAATTTATCCTCTTGTAAATAGAGTTGAAGTAGAACCAAACAGTAATGAAATGGAACTAAGCATTAATGTTTCTAATCCAAGTGCAGCTATAGCAGAAATAGAAATTGAGATTACTGATTTTGTCATTGAAGGAACTAAATATTTATATGATGTAGGTGAATATAAATATAGCATAAAGAATTGGATTAGCGCTGAAGGAACTGGATTACTTTTACAACCGGGAGAATCAAAAGATTACGAAATTACCATTAAAATCCCTAGGGATTTTAGAGGGGCTCAAGCATTTGGTGCTATTCATTTTAAGCAAAAAGGAGGAAAAACGGATGTTTTTGAAACTGTGTTTGATTATGTTTCTGTGATAATACTTGATTTTCCATTTCAAAAAGTTATAAGACCTGAAATTTTAGATGTAAAATCATTTGATTTAACTTCAGGTGCTTCCGAAAGTTTAATAGAAAAATATGGGAATTTTGGAACAGTTTTAGATTTGACGGTAAGAAATAATGGAAATGCAGTTTTAGCCTTAAATGGTGAGCTTAGACTTATTTCAAGAGAAATAAATAGGATAATTACGTCAATACCTCTTGATAATACTTCTTTTGTGGTTTTTCCTGAACAAAAAGCAACTTTTGAATATTTTATACCATTTGTTTTCCCTCGAGGAAAATTTGAAATACAACTTGATGGAATTTCTCAGGGGATCCGTGTTACTAATTTTAAAAGAATTACTATTACTGGTGATCAACCAAAAGAAATTGCTATTTTAATTGATCCTCATATAGTTTTAATTGATGTACAAAGAACAATAGAAAATTTTAAAATAAATCTCCAAAACCTTTCTCCTGAGTCTTTAGAATTTAATCTTATCACTGATAATGATGCGTTAGAAATTTTTCCTTCAAAAATCCGTCTGTTTCCATATACCAAGATAAGTGGATTTATTAAATTTGATTCAAGAAAGACTTCTTTAAAAGACGGAGACAATATTTATAGGATAAATGTAAATTCTGAGAAAGATATTTTACTTTTTAAAGGCCCTGTAGTAGTTTTAAGATCTGGCAATTTGATTACTGATGTAAATACATATGTATCTGATGTAGCTACAAATACTTTCACAGTAAATGTTGAAAATACAGGAAATACAATTTTAGAGGGGAAAATCATAAAGCAAGATCCTCTTCAAACTACAGATCTAACAAAGGTGTTTGTTGTGTTTCCTCTTGAAACTAAGAAATTTGTCATATCGTCAGGATACAATGAAATAATAAAGAATAGTACTTTCATTTTGTATAGGCTTTATGGAGATGAGAGTTTTGATAAAAAGAAAATTATAGGGGATGTGAAAGAATGAAAAAAATTCTGATTCTATTAACTTTTTTATTTTTATTTGGTACCTTTTTTGGAGTAGATGTCTATTTTTATCAAACAGATATAAGAGATGCTTTGAGTCAAATTTCAATGCAAGAAGGAGTTTCTATTTTATATGATCCACAGGTTTCAGGATTTATAACGGTAGAAGTCTATGATATAACACTTGAAAAAGCATTGGACTTGATGCTTATGCCACTAGGATACTATTGGACAAAGATAAATAATGTATATTTTGTTGGAACTGCTAATCCAGATAGTCCAGGATTTCCTCTAATTTCAAGTAGATATCTTATTAATTTGTATCATACAACATTTGATGACGTGGGTAATGCTTTACCAAAAATTATGCAGAATTATATTTATAGGACTCCTAATCAAAATCAGGTTTTAATCTATGCTCCTCCAAAAATTGCTTCTCAAATCGCTGAAACCATATCAATTGTTGATAAACCAGTGTATACTGCAGAAATAACAGTAAAAATAATTGAAGTGGATGAAAAAGATTTTGAAAAATTTGGAATTAATTGGTCTTGGAATTCTGAAGGTTCAGAAGGATTTGACATTAATTATTCCCCAAATGGTATTTCGGCAATATTTAATCCATTGTCTTATGAGATTGATTTACTTCTCGACTCTTTGGTTGAATCTGGGAATGCCGAAGTTTTGGGCCAGGGTACTCTTTTATTGAAATCTGGTTCAACTTCGAAAGTTTCAGGATATACAACAATTGGTTTAAGAATATCAAATGAAAACAATAATACTTATGTTGAAAGAAGATTAACAACTGAGGTTGCAGTTTCTGGTAATGTTTTTCTAGATCACATAAATATGTATATTAAAACTATTGTTGAATCAACTATGAGTGATGGAGATAATAATAATCCTGTGGGTTCACTTCTTGAAACCAATGTAGATGTTAAGTATGGAGAACCTTATTATATTGCAGGATTATCCTTTGAAACAGTTTCAAAAGTTGATAGTGGTGTTCCGGGCTTAAAAGATGTTCCTATACTTGGTAAATTATTTAAGAGTACCAAATATGAAACACATAAGAAAAATATTATTGTAATTATTCAAGCTAAATTGGTAGGTGATGTTAAATGAAAAAAATACTTGTGATTTTTATTCTTTCTTTTATGTTATTAACTTTATTTTCTCAAACTAAAGACATTAGTTTTCAAAACTCAGACATTAAAGATGTTTTAATGCAATTAGGTCAACTTTATAATTCAACAATAATTTTTTCAAACGATTTAACAGGAGAAGTAAACATAATTTTATATGATATTTCTCTTGATGCTGCGTTAAAAGTAATTTTGTCTTCTTTTGGTTATTCATATGAAAAGATAGAAGATGTTTACGTTGTTTTTTCAGAATCATCCTTTTCATATTATATTCCCCATATTTACAAGCCTAAAAATCGTTCTGCTAAGTCAATTGTTGAAGTCTTGAGAGTTATTCAAGCTTATGCAGTTGGAGATAATGTAGTAATATATTGTCCTAACGAATTATGGCCTCAGTATTTAAAAAAATTACAGGAAGTTGATAGTGAATCGAAAAACTTAGTTGTTTCTTATGTAGTTTACTATATTAAAAACAGTGATATTAAGAAATACAATTTAGAACCCCAAAAATTACTTGATTTAATTCCTGCGCTGGAAAAAGCCAAATTTGTAACAAATACCAGTGGTTTTTTCGTTGGAAATGAGATAAAGTTAAATACAATTGGGGGAATATCGTTATCTGCAGAAATGAAAAATAATAAGCTGAAATTCAATTTGAAATCACAAAATGATTCTGTGAATTACGAATCTCAAGTTTCAATGGGATTTCAAGAATATGTTTTAAATGGAAGTTTTGGTAAGTTTATTGTCTTAATAAATATTTCCGAATTAAAAAGTAAAATTGAAGAAAAGATGTCAAATATTGATTATGTTCCAGATAAAACTTTTAGTTTTAAATATTACTCTTCAAATGATTTTAAAATAAGTTTGTCTGATAAAAATTTAGAAGCTGTGATATTAAAAGATAACAGTTATTTTGTAGGTGTTAATATGAAATTAGTTGATGATTTTTATTTTGGTGCAGTGATTCAATTAGATCAAGCTACAAATTTAATTTTAAGTGCCAAAGATACATATTATTTTAATCCTATTTTTGTAGAATTGTTTGGGAGTTTTCCTATTGATATTTCAAATCTTGGAGAATTGGATGGCCCGTATTTAGCTGAGAATTTGGATTTCGGTCTTGGGATTGGAACAACTTACAAAGTTAATAACGATGTCTTATTAATGGGAAAAGTTAGTATGCGTAAAGACCTTTTAATATCAGGAGAATTAGGAATAAAATATTTAAATTATAATATCGGCATGTCTCTGAATAGCTTGTTAATCTTTGGAGTATTGTTGGGAATAAGTTGGTGAAATATCATCAGAATTTATTAACTTGGAGGCGCTTAAAAATGCGCAGAAAAATAGGAAGAATATTGGGAATTATCATAATTTCAATATGGTTATTTATTTTTTTTGGTGATATCTTTGGTGGTGAGAGTGATGAATATTTAGTTGAAAGCGCAAAATTTCAAGGTACAATATTACTTTTGATCATGTTAACCGAAATATTTGGTTTTGTGCTTAACTGGAAATATAGAAGGACAGGTGCTCTGATTGTCATTTTTGCTTCAATAGCTTTGCTTATTTTTGCCGGATTAACCGCAGGAAGAAATGTTTTGTTAGCGATGGCTTCTTCCGGTCTTCCTTTTTTGATTGTAGGTATTTTAATTTTTTAATTATAAAATGATAGAAGATATAAAAATAAACTGGTCTGGGCGGTGGGATTTGAACCCACGACCTCCAGATCCCGATTCTGGCGTTCTAGCCATCTGAACTACGCCCAGACGTGCATTTATTATTTTAGCATAGCTTAATGTTTTAAGCAATACAGTTATCTGTACATTCTTTTAATTCTAATTGTATTGTATTATGTTTAAATCCCAAAGCTTTTAATTTTTCGTATATCGTTTTTAAACATTTATCGTAATCAAAAGATTCAACTTTAACATGGCATTCTAAAAACACATCATGCCCATCAAGTGTCCAAGAATGTATATGGTGAACATCTTTTACGAATGGTAGAGATTCCAATTCTTCTTTCAAAAAATTTATATCAATATGTTCTGGAGTAGCTTGCATTACTATTTGTAAACTTTCTTTGAGAATTTTGATTGATTCTATTATGATATATGTTGCTATTAAAAACGTTATAATAGGATCTAATATCCAAATGTTGTATCTAGCTATTAAATGTCCAGTAATTATTATTGCAATTGATGAAAATAAATCACTTAGAATATGCAAAAAAGATGACTTAAGATTCAAATTTTCTTTGCTATGTGAAAATAAAAGAATTGCCGTTAAACCATTTCCAAATAGTCCAATGTATGCAATTACAAGCATCAAGCTTGTTTTGATTTCAGATGGATTTATAATTTTTTTTGTGCCTTCTATCAAAAGGGTTGCAGAAATGGCTAGTAAGATAGTTGTATTAATTATTGCAGCTATTATTTCTGCCCTTTTATAACCATACGTATATCTTTGATTTTTAGGCTTTTTTGAAATTTTCCTTGCAAAGAAACTAACCAAAAGTGCCCCAGTATCACTGAGATTATGAAGAGCGTCTGAGATTAATGCTAAACTTCCCGAAAGAAACCCACCAATTATTTCAGATAAAGTAATTATTAAGTTAAATATAACTGAAAAGATTAGTTTTGCCCCAATAATATCAATTGTTTTATGAGAATGATCATGCAATTTTTCCATCTCCTTCTAGTAAATGTTCAATTGCAAAGTTGATAATTACACTTACATGTTTGTCATACAACTGGTAGAACACCTTTTTTCCCACTTTTGAATATTTAACAAGATTTGCTTGCCTTAAAATTCTTAGTTGATGCGAAACAGTTGATTGACTTGTTCCAATAGAAGCCTGAATTTCTGATACATTACACTCTTTTTTTGAAAGAAGCATCAATATTTTTAATCTAGTTTGGTCACTTAAAATTTTAAAAAATTCTGCAAGTTTAATTGGTATCATTTCATCCATTTTTTACACCTCTTTTATGAATATATGTTCATGTTTAGTATATATTTATTTTTAAATTTTGTCAATAAAAAAGAATGCCTTAAAAAGGCATTCTTTTTTTAAGATATATTTGCACTATTATCTATGATATTAAAAAACTAGTTAATATTCTTGTTGTAACTAAAAACTCAAAAGAAAAAACTTCTACAATAGTTAATCTACTTTAGATTCTCCCACTAACTTTTTTTGATTGTTAAATTTTTCAATGGCCAATGCCATAATTTTTATTGCATCTTTTATTTTTTCTGAATTTAAAACGTATGCAATTCTAATTTCGCTTAACCCAGTGTTTGGTGTAGCATAAAAACCAGAAAGTGGAGCAACCATAGTTGTTTTTCCATCAACATTAAAATTTGTAAGCATCCATTTTATAAATTCTTCTGCGTTATCAACCGGAAGTTTTGCTGAAAGATAAAAGGCACCTTCAGGTTTGTAAGCAACAACACTAGGAATTTTCTTTATTTCCTCATATGCAACATCTCTTCTTTTTTGGTATTCAGTAAGGGTATTTTTCATATATTCTTCACTTGAATTCAAAAGCCCGATTGTTCCATATTGTGTGATTTCAGCAGGAGATAGTCTTGCCTGAGCAAATTTCAAAGCAGCGTTGTAAAATTTTTTGTTTTTTGTTACAAATGTTCCTATTCTTGCACCACAAGCACTGTATCTTTTAGAAATACTATCCACAATTATCAATCTATCATGAATTTCTTCAAATTCAAAGGCAGAGATTGATTTTTTATTATCAAAAGCAAATTCTCTGTAAACTTCGTCAGAAATGATTACAAGATTATACTTTTTAGCTATTTCAACAATTGTTTGAAGTTCTTCTTTTGTATATACCACTCCAGTTGGATTCGATGGATTAGAAAATAAAATTGCCTTTGTTTTGGAAGATATACGTTTCTCAAATTCCTTTTTTTCAGGCATCCTATATCCATTCTCTGGTGTAGTTGTTACAGGAATAATTTTTATATTTAAATATGCTGCAAAACCAGCATAATTTGCATAAAATGGTTCAATAACAAGTATTTCATCGCCTGGGTCACATACAATACCAAGAGCAAACATTATTGCTTCGCTTCCACCATTTGTAACCATAATTTCATCAGGAGAGACATTAATATCCCATTTTTTGTAGTATTCAGAAAATTTTTCTCTCAGTGGTAAGATTCCTTGAGAGTGAGTATAAGCAACAACTTTTGTTTTAAATTTTTCAATATATTCGAACCATTCTTTAGGTGTTTCAATATCTGGTTGTCCAATGTTTAAATGGTAAACTTGGATGCCTCTTTTCTTGGCTTCGTCAGCAAACGGGACAAGCCTTCTTATTGGACTTGCTGGCATGTTTAATGCCCTATTTGAGATCATTTTACAACGCCTCCTTAACATATTTTATTTTTTTGTTGATGATTTCATAGTCATTAATTTCACCATCACCCATTAAATCTATGTAGGCAAATTTTTCATCAAATGAAGAATTTAAAATTGTAAATCCACGATAATGCAAATCTTGCATAGCTTTACCGTAGTCTGTATATTTTAATTTGATCTTGTAAAATGGTTTAGGAATCATTTTAACTATTTTTAGATTTTTTATAAGACCTTCAACACTTTCGGAATATGCATTGATTAATCCTCTGATTCCAAGCTTTATTCCTCCAAAATACCTGGTTACAACAACTGCAACATTAACTAATTCATACTTTTTTAGTACACCGAGCATAGGTCTTCCAGCTGTTCCAGAAGGTTCTCCCGCATCTGAAGAAAATTCTATGATTTTGTCATTTTCTAATATTCTATATGCTGGACAATTATGAGTTGCATCGTTGTATTTTTTTGAAATTCGTTTAAAAAAATCTTTTGCTTCATCTATACTTTCAACATGTGATAAATTACAAATAAAAATTGATCTATTGATATTAATTTTATTTTCATGTATTCCAAAGATTGTTTTATAACTTTTCATATCTCTATTGAATTCACCTCATCCCCATCGACTGTAAAAATCGTAATTTTTAATTTATTTTTAAAATCTAAAATCATATATGTTGGTTTATTATTTTCTTTTGGTAGAGAAAGACTACCTGGATTTGCTACAATAATCCCATCTTTTTTGTCAATCTTTGGAACATGAGTATGACCGTACAAAATAATTTTTGCATTATGACTTTTTGCAAGTTCAAATAAATTTACATTATCATCTTCAACTATTTCTCCATGTACCATAAATATTGAGTAATTACCAAAAAATTCAAACGTTTGTTTTGGCATTTCTTGAACGCCAAGTACTTTTAAATCAACATCGGCATCGCAGTTTCCGCGAATATAATTAATCTTGTGTTTTTTTAATTCTTCAGATAAATTTTTTGGATCATATCCTTTGGGCAAAGGATTTCTAGGACCATGGTATAAAACATCACCTAAATGAAAAATTTCATTTACAGTTGGCAAAATATTTTCAATTTTATTCCAGTAATATAAAGAACCATGTGTATCTGATACAACTAAAACTTTCACAATTTCACCTCAACTTTTAAATGTTTTTAGCAATTTCACAAGCAAGTTTAACGTTATTTTTAAGTAAAGCTATATTTGAAGTAAGAGTTCTCCCATTTGATAGTTCGACAAGCCTACTTAGCATATAAGGTGTCACTTCTTTCCCTTTTATGTTTTTGGCTTTTATTTCATTTTCAATAATATTTATATAATCTTCTATTTCATTATTAGAAATGACGTATTTCTCGGATATTTTATTTGCAACTAAAACCGCACTTTTAATATTTATCTCGTTTTTACTTTTAAAAATGTCAGCAATTTCTTTAGGATTTTCAACAGAATAAATGGGTTTGTCTGAAAGTCCGTTATAAAAAATTGGGAACAAATTAGTTTTATAACCAACAACTAGAACCTGAAAAGTTTCAAGAAACTCCAGAGTTTTATCTATATCTAAAATTGATTTACATCCTGCTGAAACAACAATGATATTTGTTTTCGAAAGTTCTATTATATCTTGAGAAACATCCCATTCACCTCTATGAACGCCCCCAATTCCTCCTGTTGCAAAAACTTTTATTCCAGAGATTGAAGAAAGATAAGCTGTAGAGCTTACTGTCGTAGCTGCATACATTTTTTTAGCAATTGCATATGGGATTTCCCGTGTTCCCACTTTTATTGGATTATTGTTTATCAATTCAATTACTTCTTCTTTATCTAATCCGATTTTTACAGTTCCTTTTAAAATACCTATTGTTGCAGGTATACAATCGTTGTCATATACTACTTTTTCGAGTTCTTCAAATACTTTGATATTTTCAGGGTAAGGAAGGCCGTGAGCCAAAACAGTACTTTCAAGTGCTACAACTGGTAATTTATTGTTTAAGGCATTTTTAACCTTGTCTGAAATAATCAATTTTAACACTCCTTATTTAATCTCAATTGTTTTGGTGAAAATCCCTAGATTTTTTATGTTTGCTTTTATTACATAATTTCCAGGTTTTAATTTTCCAATTTTTATTTGTATTGAAGGGAAAGTAAATGCCTGAGTAACAATTTCATTTTTTGAAGGTTCTTTAAGCTCTCCTTCGATAACAATTTGGCTGTTTTTTATTTCATATGATTTTATATCAATAGAAAAACCTCCAGTTTTTCTAATGCCCGCATTTATTAAGATATAAATTTCTTCATTTTGATCAAATAAATTTTTTAATAGTACTTCTCCATTTTCAATTGTAAAGGTAAATATGCCCATTTCTTGAATTTTTGGAATATTTTTAATTACATCTTTTGTGTTTCTCTTCTCATTATCATTGTTAGGTAAGTAGATTTCTCCGATTTTTATTTCTGAATTTGAGGGACAAATAATCAAATGAAGGGGAATATCGGAATAAATTTTTGAAATTTTATTATCTATGTTATATTCAAACTTAAAGTTATCATATTCAATTAAGATTTTGGTTTTTTCAATGGGTTTAACAGGGGTAAAAAACCATCCTGATATAAGGTATCCTTTTTCTTCGCCATCATTAAAAAGTTCTAAATAATAAATCATGTTACTTCGAGAACCAGCGTATTCAAAAAGATTTTGAGGGATATTTGCTGAAACACTATGAACATATACTATTCCAGAAAAAGCTATCATATTAAAAACAAATATTAAAAATATTAATATAAATTTTTTCATAATTTTGCCCCCTTTTTTACAAGAAAATTATATCACATTAATAAGTTTTGATATAATAATTGAAAAAGTGTGTAAGGAGGGAAAAAATGAAGATATTGAAATTTTTTCTATTATTTATTATTTTAATTTTCCTTACATCTTGTATTTCCCCTTTTTTAACTGATTCACCTGGTAAAACGAGTAATGTAATGTATCAAATTTTTGTGCGTTCCTTTTATGATTCAAATGATGATGGAATAGGTGATTTAAGAGGAGTAGCAGAAAAAGCTCAATATTTGAAAGATTTGGGAATTGATATTATTTGGTTGATGCCAATCAATGAGGCACAGAGTTATCATGGTTATGATCCAATAAATCTATATTCAATTGAAGATGATTATGGGGATTTTGATGACTTTAAATATATGGTAAATAAGCTTCATTCGTTTGGAATAAGAGTAATATTGGATCTTGTAATAAATCACACTTCAGATCAAAATCCAATGTTTATAGATGCCATTGAGAATACAAATAATTCAAAATACTGGAATTGGTTTATATTATCTTTTGATGATCACTCGAATCAATTTGGGTGGCATTGGAAAATTAATTCAAAAGGTCAGAAAATATGGTATTTTGGACTTTTTGATTCTTCTATGCCCGATTATAATTTTGAAAATAATGAGGTAAAATTGGAAATTCGAAAAGCAATTGATTTCTGGCTTGAAAGAGGAGTGGATGGTTTTAGATTTGATGCATTGAAAAATATATATGGTTATGGTTTTGATGATGGGATTTCACAATCTGTATCTTATGCGAAAAGCTTGGCTGAGTATGTATATTCAAAGAAACCCGATGCAATAATTGTTGCCGAAGTTTATACTGGCGATAAAAACATCTTGAAGTCATTTTCACCAATGTCTGTTTTAAATTTTTCAATGAGATATCAAATTTTATTTAACAAAGAAGGAGCAGATTCACAAATTTTTTCGGGGTATTTATGGTATGACGATAGCTTAATGAGAAACTTTTTGTTTTTAGATAATCATGATGAAAATAGATTTATTAGCGACCTTGAAAGTTTTTATTCTAATTCTGGAAATCCTAGATTTTATTCAGAAGCACAATTTGCTATTTGGAATACAGTTTTAATAGGTTTAAAAGGAATTCCAATTATTTATTATGGAGATGAAATAGGACAAAGAGGTTATAAATGGAATGATTATCCTTCGAGCATACCTGTTAGAGAACCGATGCAATGGTATAAAAGTGGAAGCGGAGTAGGTCAGACTTTCTGGGCAAAAGAGAAATATTCAAAAATTACGTTTGGAAATGCGAATATAGATGGTGCTATATATGATGATCCATATGACGGTATATCAGTGGAAGAAGAAATGGAAAAACCAAATTCATTATTTAACTACATAAAAAAGGTTATAAATTTAAGAAAAACATATCTCTCATTATCAAAGGGGGATATGTTGATTAGGGCAGATTATAAAAATTTGATTGCAATCGAGAGAATTTTTGGAAATCAGCAAGTTTTATTATTGGTAAATCCTGATCCGTTTTCGGAATCAGAATATGTAGTTCTTGAAGGCTATCGATTAATATTTTTTGCTGATTTGAACTCTCCAAATGATGGATTTACTTTTGAAGATAAAAATATTCTTTTAACTAAAAACGAGACATACATCATTAAATCAAGACAAGTATATTTCTTTTTAAAAGAATAATTTAATCCTTTATGCTATCAATTAATTTTTCAAGAGAATTTTCTGCTTCTTCTGGTAATTTATCTCTTCCGCCATTTTTAGATTTTTTCAGAACAATAAATTTCAATCTTTTGAGTATTGATTCTTTTAAAAGGTGCAGATAATTTTCATCTTTAGGTGGAATAAATCCATCGATTTTTGTATATTTTAAATTCTCATACCAGTCAATCCATTCTAGTTTATTTTCAATTACTTTTTCTACTAGTGAAATTGTAAGTTCTTTTGGAACTTTTTTATTAAGGAAGTAGCCCGTATTTAAAATATAACAATTGACTCCTTTTTCAAATAATGATTTAAATTTTAAAAAATCGTCAGAAAGTGGGTAGGTTCTGAAAGGATTTGCATAAGGTTCAAAGACAAGGGCATTAGGATCAATGTTTTTGTCAAGTTTTTCCGCAGAAGTTCTTTTTGTTGTTAATGCAGCTCCTAAAGTTGATGCGAGAGTTGGATCTTCAATTTTAACAATAGGCGGCAAAACAGGATCTTTCATTAGCCAGAATATAGCATTTATAGGTTCTTCTATTTTATCTACTCTGTTTGAAGACCAAAGTTTAGATTTTATTGCCCTTCCATTTCCATTTCTGATATCTTCCATAACGGGAACTATTCTTCCTTGGTCATCTTTTGTAGCACCGCAATTTTGAATAGTCAAAAGATATTGATTATCAATGGAGTCGGATGGATAATCAGCTGTTTTATCGAAATAAGATGGTTCAAGTGCTAGCGAGGAAAGGTCATTTAATGAAATTATAAAAGCATCATCATGCAAAACTGTAATTTCATATTTTCCAGCGTGTTTAGCATGGGTAAGTGTTGATTTTCCAGAACCTGAAAGGCCAAAAAAGGCGGCTACAAAGCAGGAATTGTCTTCTTTTTTGAATTTTTTAAGTCCACCATGACATGCTACGTAATTATTTCTATTTGCTATTCCCCATCCAAGTGTAAGTGTTCCCTTTTTAAATTCTCCAAAATATCTCATCCCAAGAATTGCAGCACAGTTATGTTGTGGATCAAAAATAGCTAATCCGAGGGGGTAATTAGGATGGTTCCAATCTGGATCAGTGAATATATAAATATCCCCCTCGTTATATTGATAGGAACTTTGATACATCTTTTCATATTCAGAAGATGGATATTGAAAATTAAGAAGCCAGTTATACAACAAATTTTCATGTCCTTTAGGGATAAGAATGTGGTTTTTTACCATAAATTCTTTTGAAAGTCCTGTAAATGAAATTGCGTGATACATTTTTTTATATCTACTATTATAAATTGCTTCTCTTATAATTTCAGCATACATATTCTCATCAATACCTGGCGTTCCTATTATTCTTCTTCCAGCTGCGTATCTACCAGTAACTGCTCCATCGTTGAACATAAGAACTTTTGTGTCATTGTCAAGTCCAAGTAGTCCAGGTTTATAAACATTCCAGTCAGTTACAATTGTTCCTGGGGAGTTTTTGGCAAGTTTATATGCTTCTTTAGGCGAAGTTACTAATTCCACATTGTTTCTATAAAAAGCTGTTTCAATGGTAATTCTAATTCTAGAAAACAACGGGTTAGTTTTAGAAATTTCAGAAATGTTGAAAAATTCTTTAGTTGCCATCAAAAAATCCCCCTTTCTTTTACATAAAGTATTTTAACAATGAAAGGGGGAATTTCATAGGCAAGAATAATAAAGCATACTCAAGCATAAAATTATATAAGTTATTATTTTTCAATTTAGATATAATATTTCGACTTAAAAACTCAATTTTAGTATTAAATGAAAAAGCGGCCTTTTAGGCCGCTTTGGTATCACTCAACTTTGATGTCAATTACTTTTCTTGCTTTTTCTTCTTTTTTGGGTACTTCTATTTTTAATACTCCATCTTCAAATTTTGCCTTGATTTTTTCCAAATCAACGTATTCAGGTAGTGTAAACGATCTTTCAAATTTTCCTTCGACTCTTTCGACTAATCTATAATTTTTTTTCTTGTCTTCTCTGTTGAATTTTCTTTCACCTTTGATTGTTAAAACTCCATCTTCTATGGTTATTTTAACATCTTCTTTTTTGAGACCTGGAAGTTCTGCTTCGATAATAAGTTCCTTATCGGTTTCGTATGCATCTACCCTTGGTACAAATGCATAATCTTTTCGTGTCGGAGAGATGAAATCTTCAAATAATCTGTCAATTTCTCTTTGTAATTCTACAAATGGATCAAAGAAATTTCTTCTTGCTAACATAATCTCACCTCCCCTTTCTAAATTTTTTATTTTTTATTGATTACTTGCTTGTTGATCTCCAGAATTTTGTTGCTGTTGTTTGTAAATATATTCACCGATTTTTGTTTTTTCTTTATCTAATTCGTCAAATAACATTTTAATTTTTGGTATATCGTTTTTGTTTATAGCATCTCTTAAATCATTGACTAGTGATTGTAGTTTGTTTTTTTCATCTTCTGGGATCTTTTCACCGTATTCCTTCAATGATTTTTCAATGTAGTAGGCTAGATCATCAGCTTTATTTTTAAGTTCAAGTTCTTCTTTTTTTCTTTTATCTTGTTCTTCAAATTTTTGGGCATCTTCTATAATTTTGTTAATTTCATCTTCGCTAAGTTGATGTCTTCCAGATACAACCATTGATTGTTCTTTTCCGGTTCCTAGATCTTTTGCAGAAACGTGTACTATACCGTCGCTATCGATATCAAATGTAACTTCGATTTGTGGAACACCTCTTGGAGCAGGTGGAATACCAACTAGTCTGAAGCTTCCGAGAAGTATATTATCAGCTGCAATTGGTCTTTCACCTTGATATACCCTAACTTCAACTTCTGTTTGTCCATCCTCGGCTGTAGTGAATACTTTACTCTTTTTAATTGGTATTGTTGAATTCCTTGAGATTATTGGCTCGAACAATCCACCTTTTACTTCTATTCCTAAGGTTAATGGCGTTACATCTACTAAAACTATATCTTTTCCTTGAGCGCCTTCTTCACCTGCAAGTATTGCTGCTTGAATTGCTGCTCCCATTGCTACTGCTTCGTCTGGATTTACTCCTTTATTAGGATCTTTTCCGAAAATCTCTTTGATGAAGTTTTGAATCATTGGAACTCTGGTCATTCCACCAACTAATATGATTTCATCAATTTCTTCTGGTTTGATTTTAGCATCTGAAAGAGCTTGTTCAATTGGTTTTCTTGTCATTTCGACAAGATCTTTTGTCAACGATTCAAACATTGATCTCGTTAGTCTCATTTCAAGATGTAATGGTCCTTCGGCTGTTGCTGTAATATATGGCAAACTAATATCGGTTTCAAGTTTACTTGAAAGCTCAATCTTGGCTTTTTCTGCGGCATCTCTAAGTCTTTGCAATGCTTGTTTGTCTTCTCTTAAATCAATTCCATGTTGTTTTTTAAATTCTTCAGCCATCCAATCAATTATTCTTTGGTCGAAATCATCTCCTCCAAGATGGTTATTTCCTGAAGTTGCTACGACTTGAATAACACCATCACCGATTTCTAATATGGAAACATCAAAAGTACCTCCACCGAGGTCATACACTAACACTTTCTCTTCTTTACCTTTTTTGTCAAGTCCATATGCTAGTGCTGCAGCGGTTGGTTCGTTTATTATTCTTAAAACTTCAAATCCTGCAATAATACCGGCTTCCTTTGTTGCTTGTCTTTGAGCATCATTAAAGTAAGCAGGACATGTAATGACGGCCTTTTTAATTTCCCCGCCAAGATACTCTTCTGCATCTCTTTTGAGTTTCTTTAAGATGAATGCACTAATTTCTTGTGGAGTATATTCTTTATCATCGATTTTAACTTTGTAATTAGAACCCATTTTCCTTTTAATTGATTTTATTGTCCTGTCTGAGTTTAAAATTAATTGTCTCTTTGCAGGTTCACCAACAAGAATTTCACCTGTTTTTGTAAAAGCAACAATAGAAGGTGTGGTTCTAGTTCCTTCAGCGTTTGGTATTACTTCAACACTTGAATCAGGCTTCATCCACGCAATTACACTATTAGTTGTACCCAGGTCTATACCTACTACATATTCTTTTCTTTCTGCCATTTATTTCACCTCCCGACTATATTATATGACATTAGCACTCTATTGTCAAGAGTGATAAATTAAAAGTAACAAAAAACGGATAGCCAGTATTTAAAGGGCTATCCGCTCGATAAATATAATTGTAAATAAAAATTATAGCAATTGTAATGTTTGATTGAAATCATTCTTTTTTTCGTAGTTTCACTGCTGTTCCATATGCAAGCATTTCTGCTGCACCAGACATAACAGCTGAACTACCAAATCTCACACCTAATACTGCATCTGCGCCTAATTTCTCAGCTTCATCAATCATTCTTTCCAATGCTTTGTTTCTAGCTTCAGTCATCATTTCGGTATATGATCTAATTTCACCACCTGCTAAAGTTTTAAAGGCAGCTGCTATATCTTTTCCTAAATGTTTAGAATGTACAATATTACCAATAACTAATCCCAAAATTTCTTCAATTTCATAGCCGGAAATATGTTCAATTGTTGTTACTATCATCATTATCAACCTCCTTTATCCAATTTATAATTGTTTGTATTACATCTTCACTCACATGATTTTCCTTTAAATATTCATAAGGACTTTTTTCGCCCTCTGAAAATAGATGTGTTAAGTTGTCAAATAAAATTATTTTTATATTTTTTTTATCTTTTAAAATTTCTTTGAATATTTCATATTCTTTTGTAGATACTTGATAATCATTTTTTCCAAAAATCATTAGTATTGGTATCTGTAAATTTTTTATGAATTTCTGTGGATTGTAATTTCTCAAATCATAAAAATATTTTGCAGAAGCTCCTAAAATCTCCTCGTTTTCTGGTATCTCATTATTAATTAATTTCTCTAACGTAGATATATAATTGGTATAGTCGTTTTTTGTTATTGTTTCTAAGAATTTAAACTGGTCGATCATAAGTTCTTCAAGATTTCTTGCGGGGGTTCCAAGTAAAATCAAACCGTTTACATCTTTGTTTGTGGAAGCTATGTAAGGTGCAATATATGCTCCAAGACTATGACCAAGCAAATATATTTTATCTACAAAACTTTGTTTCTTCAAAAAATTTATTGCAAAAATTACATCTTCTATTGTTTCTTCTTTTATAGTATCATGTTTTGACATTTTTTCTGGATACAATGTTCTTTTATTATACCTCAAAACGGCGATTCCATTACTTGAAAGCCCATATGCAATATCTTTAAAAACTTTGTTTGGCCCAATCGTTTCGTCCATATCGTTTGGTCCGGAACCGTGAATTAATATAACCGCAGGAATTTTTTCTGCATTTTTAGGAATGGTTAATTCTCCAGGTAATGAATTAATAAAAACATGTTTTATCTCGAATAAATTGACATTTGCGTATTTTGGAGTTTTCCATTTGGTTTCTTCGGCCTGATTAAAATGCAATCCTGCAATTAATCCATCTTTGTCTATGCTAATTATGACGTTAAGATTAATTTTTTCAAATTTTGCGGTTATTGTATATACTTCATATTGATTAACTGTTTGAAAGGAAACTTTCAAAATTTGATTTAATTTTCCGTATACTTGTTCAATATTTTTCCAAATTGCTTCTAATTGTTTTGCGTTGACACTTTTTTTCATGATATCATTTGATATTTCCATTGCTTTTTCATATTCACCTTGAGATAAATAATTAAAATATTGCATTGCGATATTTTGAAAAACCCCGGAGTTGGTAAAAATAGTTGTTGATAGTATTATCAAAAGTATAAAAATAAATTTTTTCATGATTCACATCTCCTTCCTAAGGAAGATAAGGTAAGAAGCTATGATCAAGAAAATGCTTAGTATTAATAGTACAATTGAATAAGTCCAGTTTATTGAATTGTAATTGAAAATAGATGTTCCAAGTATGTATAAAAAAGTATTGAGAAATTTTAATGGTCTTAATATTCCTAGAACAGTTGAAACTCCAAGTGCTACAATTGAAGCTAAAATTGGTTTTACTTGGTCGTTAAAAAACGAGGAGAAAAGTAGTGTTACAGAATACCAGAATATCCCGCCTATTAAGCAATGAATCAGAAATTTAAATGTGTAAATTGAGGTGAATTCTTTTGAAAATATTACTGAATAAATAAGAGGTAATAGGGATAAGATGGTGAGTTGAATTGTTAATACTAAAAGACTCAAAGTTAATTTATTTAGAAAAACTTTTTTTCGAGAAGCCCTTGTTAATAAAAATTCAATAGTTCCGTTTTCATATTCTCTTGAAAATAGTGGGAAAGCTATTATTAAAGCTATGATAGGAACAAATTGTCCGAAGTTTTTTCCAAACCATTGTGAATAAATGTAAAAATCCCAATTCTTTAAACTCTCAATCATCGTCGGATTCATATATTTTTGTACCGCTTGAGAGTTTTCCTCCAATATGTTTATTGTCCAATTCTGTAAAGGGGCCAGAGAAAGAAATAAACCAAGCATAACAATAAAAATTACTATTGCTCTAACTTTCATATCAATCCATTCTTTTTTCATTTTTTCACCCCTTTTACAATTGCTTCAAATATCATATCGAAAGTGGCAGGTTCAATTTTTCCCTTTGCTTTATCTTTTGTGGTGATAAATACTTTTTCGGCATCAGTTGTTTTATATAAATATCCTTCAATTTCTTCATCTTTATTCGTAATACACGCCACATATTTTTCCTTTATTGAATCTAGAAAGTCATTTTCCAGTATCTTACCATTTGCCATAATTGCTACTTTTTCTGCTATTTTTTCAACTTCTGAAAGAATATGGCTTGTATAAACAATTGTTTTTCCATTGTTTGACATGCTTCTAATTAACTCCAGAACTTGATTTCTAATTAAAGGATCTAATCCCCAAGTTGGCTCATCTAAAAAATATATATCAACATCTTCCGAAAAAACTATTGAAACATATACTTGCGTTAACATCCCATGAGAAAGGTTAGCAATTTTTTCATTTAAGGGAATTTTAAAATCTTTTAATAATTTAATCGCATTTTCTTTGGAAAACTTTTTTGAAAATTCTTCAGTAACATCTAACATTTTTGAAACGGTTAAATAATGATAGAGCTCTTTCTTTTCAGGTAAATAGGAATATGTTCCATTTAAAATTATATTTCCAAAGTCTGGTTTTCTCAATTCCAAAATACATTTAAGAGTTGTTGTTTTACCTGCACCATTTGGTCCTAAGAGTGCAAATATTTCGCCTGATTGAACTTCAAAACTAATATCATCAACAGCTTTGTTTTCTCCATAATACTTTTTAAGGTTTTCAATTTTTAAAATCATACGTTTTCCCCCCTGGTTTTTTCTTCTATTATTTTACATATTTTTTCATGTGATATACCGGCTTTAATACACTTTTCAACAACTTCTTCCAGTTGATTTAAAAGTGCTTGATTAAATTTCCTCATTTTTTCTTTTTTAACAATATAACCTTCACCACGAACTGGTTCAATAATACCTTCATTGGCAAGTTCTCTATAAGCTCTTGAAACAGTATTTAAATTAACCCCTAAAGTATTTGCTAATTTTCTAATGGATGGAAGAAATTCTCCTTTTTTGATATTTCCTTGTATAATTTCCATTTTGATTTTTTCGGCAATTTGTCTATATACAGGAACGTGAGAAGAAAAATCAATAGTAAACCACATTTTTTAACCTCCTTACTGTAATATTATAATATTACAGCATTAATTTGTCAAATATTGTTATGAAAGTGGTAAAATAAAAGAAAGGAGGTATATTTATGCTTAAAATATTAACTTTAAATCTACATGGATATCAAGAAATTGAGTTTGATAAATCAAAAAATGCCAAACATTTTTTTAAAAACTATGAGAAAATCCAGAAAAAAATCACTCAATTTATTTTAGATGAAGATATTGATATTGCCGTTTTTCAAGAAGCTGTACAACATAAAGATATGGATGTAATTAAAGAAAAATACGGTGTAAAGATTAGAGAAAAAAATTACATTAAGGTTTTGCGAGACCTTCTCTTAAAAGATGGAAAATTTTATGAGTATGCCTGGGATTGGGCCCATTATGGATGGAATGTCTGGGAAGAAGGATTGGGTATTTTAAGTAGATATCCTATAATTGATTTTAAAAGTAAGTATGTTTCTAAGATTCAGAATGTTAACTCTTTTAATTCTCGAAAGCTTCTAAAAGCATCTATAAATTTTAATAGCCAAATTATTGATGTTTATATAGTTCATTTTAATTGGCCAGAAGAAGGATTCAAAAATGAATATCTGGAACTTGTTAATTGGATAAGTAGTGAATCTATTAATAATTTCATAATCGCCGGTGATTTTAATGTGGAAGCTGGGAGTAAAGTGTATGAAGAATTTATAAGCATAAAAGTAAATAATCAAAAATTAATTGATGTTTTTTATGAAGCTAATCCAAATAGTTTAACTGAACCTACATTTAGAGGAGATAAATTCAATAAAAATGCTAGAATTGATTATATTTTAACTTCGAAGCATTTTAAGGTGTTAGAAAGTCAGATAGTTTTTAAAGACGATGATAAATGTGGTAGGGTATCTGATCATATGGGAGTATATGCTAAATTAGAAATTTAGAAAACCTATAATTTAACTTAAAAACCTCCCCGGAACAGATCCGGAGAGGTTTTTCAAATATTGTTAAATTCAATGATAAAAAATTATTGTAATTGAATTTTTTCAGGATCTGAAAAGGGTACTTCAATAGTTTTTGAAGCTGTCTCAGTATAATTTGTTAAATCAAAATCTTGTTCATCTTCGGGTATCTGAACGCCCGTAGAGACTTTTATTATGTAATCACCTTCGTGCCATTTACCAAGGTAAAATGTTCCATCAGATTTTGTTAAAGAAATTTTCAAAGAGGTCGAATCATCGGAATCAAATAATGCTACAACAGCTTTGCTTACAGGAGAAGAATTTTGGGAGACTTCACCGTAAATTGGGTAAACTTCGTAATTTCTAAATGTTGGTAGAATGACAGGCGTTAATCTATAGTTTCCATTTTGGAACTTTAAAGACCTTAAAACATCAAAATCAAGTATTAATTGTCCGTCATCGTTTATTGTAATATCAGTTTTTGGTATTTTTACCTCCTTAGTTGATAAAGTTACACTAGTAGGATCTTCACCGCTAACAGTTACAGTGGCATCGTTAATAAAAATTCTTAATTGAGTTATTGTTGATGGAACTGGTACTTCAATCGTTAACCATGATACTTCTGTACCTGCAAGAGATAAAATATCAACTGTTGTGGCTATATTTGTTGGTGTAGCCCAAATACCTGTTTCATTACCCGTAGCATCTTCATAAGCGTAGTGATAAGTAAAGCCTATTATATCAATCGTTAATTTATCAATTTCAGTTACTGGACTGTCGGTTAACAATACTTCAACAGTAGCCTTCTGAAGTGGTTTATTAAATATACAACTAAATAAAACAAAAAGCGATAAAGTTAACGTTATCCAAACAAGGCTTTTTTTCATTTTATCACCTCCTTATTTTGAAAATAACATTATATCATATTATTTGATTTCTAGAAGTCATCAGATACATCAGGTAAGAATTCAATCTCAGTATAATTAAATTTGAATTCGGGAATTCCTGAAGCAAATGGAGCAATTTCATATTGCTGGAAAAATATAATAAGACCTTCTTTGGAAAGATAAAACTGTTCTTGAGATAAATATTCAATTTTTTTGTCAAAATATTTTTGCTTGTTATTTTCTATTACCTTATTAATTTTTTCAATAATTTTCTTTCTGGTATTATTACTTATCAAATCGCTTAATTTTAACTGAATTCCATTTTGAAAATCAAAATTGTATGCTTTTCTTGTTGTTATCCCGTGAGCTCCTCCAGTGTACCTAGAATAATCGATAACAATACTTAAATAGTTTTTGAAATTAAAGACTTTAAATGCAATGAAAATATTTGATTTTCGTAAAGTTGAGTCAGTTTCTTTTGCTATTCGCTTGGTATCTAAAGACATTTGATAAGTTTCTCTTAAAAAGGAATGAATATCATTGTAGATAGTTTCGTTTATAAATTTTTCTACAGCAAAATTGTTTATATCAAAGAAAACAGGAAAGGAAATGCTGCCATACAACACATCTGTATTGACTTCATTTGAAAATTCTAGCCATTGAATTGAAAAAGTTGATACGGTTAAAAAAAGTAAAATTATCAAAAATATTTTTTTCATAATTTCACCACATCTCATTTTAAAAATTGGTCAATTGCGTATGCAGCTTTTTTCCCAGCTCCCATTGCTAAAATTACAGTGGCGGCTCCGGTAACAATATCTCCACCAGCAAAAACCTTGGGTATACTTGTTCTTCCAAATTCATCTGCTTTTATATATCCCCATTTATTTAATTCAAGTCCCTTAAATTGAGATAAAAGAAATTTATTTGATTGAGTTCCAATTGCTTCTATTGCAAGTTCTGTTTCAATAATGAAATTACTTCCTTCTATTGGAATTGGTTTTCTTCTTCCGCTTTCATCGGGTTCTCCAAGCTTCATTTTTACACACTCAATTGCTATTAATTTTCCGTTTCTTCCAATGTATCTAACAGGTTGAGTTAAAGTTAGGAACTTAACTCCTTCTTCTTTTGCATGATGTATTTCTTCTTTTCTTGCGGGCATTTCATTTTCACTTCGCCTGTAAACTATTGTAACTTCTGCACCAAGTCTTAATGCACTTCTTGCTGCATCCATTGCAGTATTTCCACCACCAATTACTACAACTTTTTTAGCAAATTTTATTGGTGTGTCTGTTTGGGGGAATTTGTACGCTTTCATCAAGTTAATCCTAGTAAGAAATTCATTTGCTGAATAAACTCCGTTTAATTCAGTACCGTCAATATTCATAAATTTCGGTGTACCTGCTCCTACACCAATAAAGACTGCATCGTAATTTTCTAAGATTTCTTGTGGATGAATTGCAAATCCCACAGGAATATTAAGAATGATATTAACTCCAAGTTTTTCAAGAAAACTCACTTCCTTTTTAACTATATCCTTAGGTAATCTGAATTCTGGAATTCCATAAACAAGGACTCCTCCTGGAGTGTGAAATACTTCAAATAAATCCACTGTGTACCCTTTTTTTGCAAGTTCAGCAGAAGTTGTAAGGCCTGATGGTCCTGAACCAATTACTGCAATTTTCTTATTTTGATTTTTATCTATTTGAATTTCGTCTTCAACATTATTTTTTGAAGCCCAATCTGCTGCAAATCTTTCAAGATTACCGATTGAAATAGGTTTTCCGGCTTTATTTAAAATACAAGCACCTTCACATTGTATTTCTTGAGGGCAAACTCTCCCACACACAGCTGGTAGAGAGTTATAATCTTTCAGAATTTTATAAGCTTCTTCAAAGTTCTTTTGAGCAATTTGTTTTATAAACCCTGGTATATCTATTCCTACAGGACAACCTTTGACACAGGTTGGTATTGAACACTGCAAACATCTTTGGGCTTCTAAAACAGCCCTTTCTTCGTCGTAGCCTAAAGAAACTTCAAAGAAATCTTTGGCTCTTTTTTGAGGATCTCTTTCAATCGGGGGAATTCTATCTTTTACAGCCATGTAGGTTCGCCTACCTTTTCCAAATATTTTTCAAGAGCAAGTTTTTCTTCTTCTTTATATTGAATTAATCTTGTATTAAAACTTTCCCAATCAACTAATCTACCATCAAATTCAGGCCCGTCAACACAAGTGTATTTCAGTTCATCACTAATTCTTACTCTACATCCCCCACACATTCCAGTTCCATCAACCATTATTGCATTTAATGATACCCAAATTTTTAAATCATACTTTTTAGCTACTTCCGAACAAGCTTTCATCATTAGAGAAGGTCCTATGGCCCAGGAAATATCATATTTTTTCTTTTTTAAAAGTTTTTCCATCATTTCATGAGCATATCCTTTCATTCCTCTACTTCCATCATTTGTAACAAAATAAAGGTTATCAACTTCTTTAAATTCTTCTTCCAATACAAAATAATCTTTATTTCTTGCGGCAAGAATTACATCAACTCTATTTCGATGATTTTTAAGTTCTTTTACTATTGGAATAATAGTTGCTATTCCCACACCGCCACCAATTACTAAAACATTTCCATAATTTTTAATTTCACTTGGTTGTCCAAGAGGTCCTACTATATCAATTATTTTATCTCCCTTTTCAAATCTACAAAGTTCGTATGTGCTTTTTCCTACAGCTTTTACAATAACTCGAAAGGTACCATCTTTAACCCCAGCAATAGTTAAAGGAATTCTTTCACCGTTTTCGTGAATTCTAAAGATAACAAATTGACCTGCTTTAGCATTATTTGCAACCAGCTCATTTTCTATCCAGAACATGTGAATTCCATAAGCAAGTTTCTTTTTTTCTACGATCAAATTCGATGTTTTCAATTTTTTCACCTCTTTAAGTTGAATATTTACTTTTAATAATTTGAGAAGCAAATTTTACACAAAATCTTAAAATTTCAGGGATTTCCCATTTTTTTAGAGAACCGTATATAAAAGCAGCTGAAATGGCATCACCAGCGCCTGTAGTGTTTATAACATCAGTTTTTTCAGCCGGCACCATGTATACTTTTCCTTTTTCATCTAAAAATATTAATCCCTTTTTTCCTATTTTTAAAAGAATATTGTTTGAAAAATTCGAAAGTAAATGCAAATTTTTCTCCGTGTTGTTTGTTTTGAAAATATTGTTTAATTCATTTTCATTTAATGAGACAAATTTTATCTTTTTAAGAAGAGGTTTAATCATTTCAAATTGAGAAGTTTCTGAAAGCTCTAAAAATGATATTTTTGAATTATTTATGGCTTTAATAATAGTATCTGTTGGTATTCCTGATTGTACAAAAGAAAAGGGAATTTTTTTAGGAATTAAATCAGAAGAAAGTTTGGAATTAGCCCCTATATTGTGAAACATTGTATTTTTACCAAACTTATCTACTATTATACTTGTAAGTGATGTGGTTTCATTCACTTTTTTTCCCAAAAAATCAATATTTTTTTCTGACAGAATATTAAGTGCAACTTTACCAAAAACGTCATTTCCAATTACTGAAATTAAACCAACTTTCAAACCAAATTTTGAAAGATTTATTGCAACATTTGTTGCTTTTCCGCCAGCAAAATAATAAAATTCATTTGCTATGTGATTTTCTTCTAATTTAATTTGATCAATATAGTAGAACAAATCTAAATTAGTTTTTCCTACACAGTAAACGTCATAATTTTTCTCTTTGTAGCACAATAGATGCAGCCCCCAATATTCCAGCATTTTCTACTAATGGGCTTTGTAAGATTTCGTAGGTATTTTTAAAAGAAGGCATTACAAGCTCATTAGCTCTCCTTTTCAATGGCTCAAAAAGAATATCTCCTGCCTTTGAAACTCCTCCTCCTATAATTATTACTTCAGGGTTAAAAGTGTGAATAAATCCTGTTATTGCGACAGCTAAAGCTTCTACAACATCATTTCTAATCATTAATGCTAAACGATCATTTTGCTTTACAGCATCAAAAACAGCTTTAGCGGTGATTTCTTCATTTTTAAAAATTAAAGAGTTAGGAAATTTCTTTCGTCTCTCTTTTGCCATTCTCACAATTGCAGTTGCAGAAGCATATGCTTCTAAGCAACCATAATTTCCACAGCCACACAATGGTCCTTGAGGATTTATAATAACATGTCCAAGCTCTCCTCCAATGCCATTAGAGCCTGTAACAAGAAAATCGTGAGAGATAATTCCTCCTCCAACACCAGTTCCCAAAGTTAAAGCAATAATATGTTCCTTTCCTCTTCCAGCTCCAAACCATTTTTCACCTAGAGCAAAAGAATTTGCGTCATTTTCTACATAAACTTTTTTATTAAGAATTTTTGATAGTTTGGGCCCAAGTGGAAAGTTATTCCAGTCAGGAAAATTAGGTGAAAATCTAACAATTCCATTGTTTTTGTCAATTGAGCCAGGAGATCCAATTCCCACAGCTTCATATTGATCACCCGCTAAATTAGATATTGCTTCAGCTATTCTTTTAACCACAACATCTCCACCAAGTTCTACTTTGGTTTCAATTTCAGATTTTTTGAGTATTTCACCTGTCGAAGAATCAACGAGACCTATTTTCACAAATGTTCCACCGAGATCAACGCCTATTATTTTCACACTATTCCTCCTTCTCTTTATTTAACGTTAATAGAGAACAACATCCTTTAAAATCAAATTCTTTGCTTGCAGAATTTACAAAAACATCTAAATAATTTGAGATGTTTTTGAGTAGTTTTTCTCTGTATTTACCGTGGGGATGCATACACCCCAGTATTACACTTTTGAATCTTTTACTGGCCTCTTTAAAGATATCTTTAACTTCGTCTATTTTTGGAGGACTACATTTTTCAAATACCGTTTTCCGTGTTGGAATTAAAATATTCAATACAATTGTATCAAAATATTGGCTTAAAATTTTTATACTACTTAATTCATGTGTTATTTTTCCACATAGTATACCTATAGTAACGTGTGGAACTTTAGGAGTTTTCAAAGGCAAAACAGAATTTAATATTTCATTAGGAGTTCTAGTAATGCCATATATTTCTTGTAGAACCTCTTTATCAGAGAAAAAATCAAAACTTACAACATCTGCTACTTTTTCAATTTCGTAAGGTGGATTTTTTGGAAAACCTATATGAAAATTGTAAATAAGATTATATTTTTCTTTTAAATCATATAATTTTGGAATATATTGTTTAAAAGGAATAATTCCATCTTTTGTCATACCACCACTAATTAAAAATGAATTATATTTTCCAATATATTTTTCTATATTAGAAATATGAACCATGCTTTTAATATAAACTCCACCACAATGTTTGCAATTCATTGGACATGAATTAGTAACAGAAATAGGTAAAGTTCCAGATGGATTAACAATAATCATTGCCAATTCACTGCCTTTGTTGTAATTTTTTCTTTTTCATTTGTTTGAATCCATCCCTTTAACCCTAAAATTTCCATATATTCAATAGCCTCTTGGTATTCTGCATTTGTTATTTTTCTTCCAATAAAAGGATCATTTTTTGCTCCAAAAACAGGCATATATTGGGACATTAAAGATATAGGGATTTCTGGGTCAAGATTTGCAACAAATCTTAAAGCTTCAAAATGTCCAGAAATTTTGTTTGGCATAACAAGAATTCTTATTATTAAACCTTTTCTTTTTTTATTACTGTATGGGCCAACCTGTCTGTACATTTCTTTTATGGCTTTTTGTGCTATTTCCCAGTAATTATCGACTTTTGAGTATATTTCACCATAGTGAGAACTGGTATATCTTATATCTGCTAAATAAATATCAACATAGCTTTCTACTAATTTGAGAGTCTCTACTTTTTCATAACTTGAAGTATTATAAACAACTGGAAGATTAAATCCTTTTTTTCTGGCAATTTTTAAAGCTTCAATTATTCCTACAACATGAGGACTTGGGGTTACAAGATCTAGAGTATGAGCCCCGTTTTCTTGAAGAATCAAAAAAGCTTCTGCAAGCTTTTCAATTGATATTTCCATTCCTATTCCTTTTTGAGAAAACCCCATATTTTGACAATATATACATTTCATAGGGCATCCAGAAAAAAATACAATACCTGCTCCATTTTCTCCGGAAATTGGAGGTTCTTCACCTTTATGGAGAAGAATATTACTAACAAGAATTTTATCTTTAACTCCACATATTCCTTTTTGTTTATGTCTATTTATTTTACAATTTCTTGGGCAAAGTGTACAATCATCCAGCATATTTTCCTCCATCCTCTTAGATTTTCTTTCTTTTAATTATACAACAAAAATTTATGATAAAATTATTAAAGCTAATTATTTTGAATAAATGAGGTGATTGGATGCCTCTTATTAATTTATATGGAAATTCACAATTGGGAAAGGAATTTTATGTAAAAAGTTTTCTGAATAATAACATTGAATATATCAGACTTTATTCTGATGATAATGATAAAGTCGATATAATTATTGAAAAGAGCACTAATATTAGTCTCTTTTCTCCTAAAAGTGTTATTGATCTAGTTGATTTTGATAACTGGAAAGCAGCCGAAAAAAGGAAAGTGTTAGAATTAAATATTCCAGATAATATAACTGTGTTTTTAAGAACAGAAAAACAACTTTCAAAAAAAATTGAATTACGGAGTTTTACTGTTCCAAATCCATGGGAAAAAAGTAAATGGATAAAATACATTGAAGAACTTTTGAATAGGGAATCTTTGAAACATGAGATAGATGTTCCTGAATATCTTTTTGAAATTGTTGGACCAAATGAGCTTGCTTTATACAATGAAATAAGAAAGTTAAAAGTACTAAACGTTACTTTAAATGTTAACGGTATAAAAAATTATGTACATAAATATACCGTTTCAAAACTAGACGAATTTTGTTTTATGATTTCAGAAAGGAAAAAAGAAGTTTTCGCTATGTTGGATGATATTTTAAAAGATTACGAACCTGTGATAGTTACTGGTGCTTTGTCGAAACATTTCATCATGCTTTTTGATTTGGTATTAAATGTAAACTACAAGGAAAAATTCAAATGGGTTGAAATAGTTCAAATTGCTAAGGAACTGGGCATAAAAAATACCTCAAAAATAGCTAGATTTCTTGGTTTTAAATTTAAAGATCAGAATTTTATTCCATTAAATCATTTAGGTGTTTATAATCCTGAGATTTTAAAAGAAATAATAAAAAGAATATTTTCAATCGATAGATCAATAAAATTAGGAGGAATTTTTAAGGTTGAGTTAATAGATTTTATAAAACACATCCTTGAGGAGGTTGGAAAATGAAAACATATGTTGAATTTTTTAAGAAATATGGCAAGCGATTTTTAATATTACTAATAATTTTAAACATAGTCTTTTTTGTTGGACTTTTTAAAATTAGAATTAACGCTGATTATACATTATTTATGTCTAAAAATTCAAAATACATGAAAATCTTGGATAGAATGGAAGAAATTTTTCAGTCCAACGATCAATTCAATGTAGTTATAGAATTGGATGAAGATCCATATTCGATTGATGGACTAAAAAAAATCAGAAATGTAGAAGAAAAACTCAAAAATTTAGATGGCGTATTAAATGTTATATCGCCTATTCCAGAAGAAATTCCAATAGGTTTTAAAAAAATTGATGTTTCTGAAATTAATCAGGAAAATTATAAGTATGTTGTTAATTTTCTTAGTATGATCGAAACTGACAATATAACTAAAAAAGATGGGAAATATTATGTAATGTTCTATGTAGTTCCTTCTGAAAAGAAAATTTTAAAAGAATTGGATAAAGTTTTACAAGATATGCCACATTATTTTGGAGGTACTAGATATCTAGAAGAAAAAATCTTTGATTATTTAATTTTCTTAATTTTTACACTTCCACCTGCTGCAATAATTACAGTATTTTTAGTATTTAAATGGCGTTTAGGAAGCATGAAGGCTACTTTTTTCTCTGTTTTCCCAGCTGGAATAGGTGCATTGTGGACAATGGGGTTTCTAGGATGGTATAAAGGAGAAATTTCAATCTTAACAATTTTAGCGCCGATTTTTACCATTGTAATGGGAAGTGCTGATGGTCTCCATTTTGTTTCACATTTTCTTGATTTAAAAGAAAATAGAAAAAAAGACGATGCGCTAATCGAAACATTGAGAAGCACAGGTGTTGCGATGATTTTGACAACTGTTACAACTGTTGTTGGATTTTTATCTTTATCTTTTATAAATTCCGAATCACTGGCAGAAATGGCTCTTATTAGTAGTATAGGAATTTCTTTTGCTGGAATTGCTACATGGCTCTTTTTACCAATAATTTTGCTAAATAGTGAGCTAAAAGCAACTAAACAGGAAAGTAGAATATCCAGTTTTTTTGAAAGTTTCTTAGGTAAAAAATCTATTATAGTTTCCCTTCTTTTATTAATAGTATTTTTACCAGGTTTATACATGTTAAACACAGAATTTTATATGATTGATATGTATAAAAATACAACTGAAGTAAAGAAAAACATGGATAAAATTCAAAATGTTTTTGGGATTTCTGTTCCCGTATATGCGTATTTTGAAACTAGTTTTGATCCAATTGAACCTTCGTTTGCAAATAAAGTATTGCAAATTGAAGAAACTTTGAGAAATAATGGGAATAAAGTAATATCTTTCTACGATCTTGTTTCAAATATTAACGAAAAAATATTAAAAAGAGAAGGTTATCCTCAAAATATTGGTCAAGCTAGAATACTCTTAAATTTAATTCCTAGTGTCTATGAAAATTTCTTAGATCGAGAAAGGAAAGCCGGGAGAGTTTTGATCTTTCCACCTGAAATTTCAAAAGAAAGTTTGAATAAAATAGAAAGTAATGTAGAAGAACCCTTGAAAGTAACTGGTGTTCCATATATTATGAAAGAAATGAACGAAGTTATCATACCTCAGCAAATTAAATCATTGATTCTGGCTGTTTTTCTTGTGTTTATTATAGTTCTGATTAGATTTAAAAATTTGAAGAAAGCTTTTGTTTCTATTATTCCAATCAGTTTAACTTTAATAGTACTTTTTGGATTTATGGGTTATGCCAGAATAAAATTAAGTATTATTACTGCGACTATGGGGAGTATTGTTGTAGGAGTTGGAATAGATTATGCAATTCATTTTGTGGAAAATTTTGGATATAACTATAAGAAATTTAAAGATCTTGATTTAGCTATAAAAAACACGTTTTCTACAACATCAAAACCTATTTTAGCAAATGCTCTTGGACTGGCAATAGGATTTTCTGTTTTGCTACTTTCTCCATTTAAATTTCATGAATATTTTGTTGAGATTACATGGATATCAATGCTTACAAGTTCATTTTTGAGCTTAACTCTTTTGCCAACTCTTTTAAAGATTATTTATCATAAATAACAAGCTTGCACATAGTAGTGTAATTAGAGTATAATATAAATTGATTATGGAAAAAAAGGCATGGGAAATTCTATCAGAGATTTTAAAAAAAGAGGTTAATTCCTCTAACTTTTCTTTATTGCATATTTCAATAAAGTTGGGTATCGATAAAATTACCCTACAAAATTATTTAAATGGTGAATTTAATGGACCAGAAATTTATATTAAACATCATCTGAAAAAATTGAAAGATTTTTTGGATATTGAAGAAGATTTAGTTTCTTTATATTTAGAGGGCAAAGGAGAAACTAAAAATGAAGTTGTTGAAAAGAAAAAAATAGCAAAAAAGAAAAGTTTGAAATATTTAGCTCCTTATTTAGTTTTATCTGTATTATCCTTGTTTTTGTTTTTAGCTTCTCTTTTTTTATTTTTAAGAGTTTTAAATTCACCTCTTGTTAGTGTAAGATCAATAGACAGTAGTATTGAAATAAATGGGGAAGTTGTAAAAGAAGCAAAATTAAATGAAGGAGAATATTATGTAAAAGGACCTGCTTTGTTTACGAAAATAGATAACAAGGTCAAAAGGATCTTGATGGATGAATACCGGGTGGTGATAAAGTGGGAAAAATAAGAAGAGTTGAACTTGTAAATTTAGTTATGTTTTTTTTCTCTTCGTATGTCGAGTATTGGTTTCAAGAAGTGAAAGATACATTAATAAAAGCATTTGGATCAATTGATTATATCTCTGATATTTTAGATTTTGAAAAATATACACTGTACTATAACAAAGAAATGGGAGAAGGAGTAAAAGGTATTTTAATTAGTTTTGAAAGATTGATACATCCGTACCAGCTTGCCGATATCAAAAACATTACAAATGAAATTGAACAAAAATTTGCAGTTAATGGAAACAGAAGATTTAACATTGATCCCGGTTATATACATCATATGCAATTTGTACTCGCTACTACAAAGATGTGGCCACATAGGATTTACATTGGTAAAGGAATTTATGCTGAACCGACTTTAATGTATATTAATGGGAGATGGAAAGACTACGATTTCACATATCCAAATTATAAAGAAGATGAATATAAAAAAGAACTTGAAAAGATTAGATTAATTTATTTGGAAAAAAGAAAAAGATACTTAAAGTGAGGGAAAAGGAATATGAATTTTTATTTAGAAGTACTTGGATGTCCAAAAAACGTTGCCGACTGTGCTATTTTGAAAGCTAAGTTAAAAAAATATGGACATAATGTAGTGGACGATTTAGAAAAATCTGATGCGATAATAATTGATACCTGCGGCTTTATTTTAGAAGCTAAGAAAGAATCTATTGAGGAAATACTGTTAAATGTTGAAAGAAAAAAAGTAGATAAGGATTTTAAAGTTTTTGTTAAAGGATGTCTAGTCCAAAGATATGGAAATGAACTTGAAAAAGAAATTCCTGAAGTGGATGGTTGGTTTGGTGTTGTAAAACCTGAAGAAATAGCAAAAAATATTGCAAAAAATAAATTAATTTTGAAGGAACCTGATCCCATATATGATTTTGAGGATAGAGTAGATGATGACTGTCAGTATGCTTATGTAAAGATTGCTGATGGTTGCGATAGAGCATGCTCTTTTTGTACTATTCCCTTGTTTAAGGGTAGTTTTAAAAGTCGGAAAATAGAAGATATTGTGGAGGAAGTGGAAACATTAGTACGCAGAGGAAAAAAAGAAATTATACTGGTAGCTCAAGATACCACAGGGTATGGAATAGATTTATATCAAAAACAGGCTTTACCAGAGTTGTTAAGTAAATTAAATGAAATTAACGGAGATTTTTGGATAAGAGTTATGTATTTGCACCCGGACCATATAAATGATAAAATTATTGAAGCTTTTTCTTATCCAAAAGTTTTAAAATATTTTGATATTCCTGTCCAACATGGAAGTAGTAAAATTTTAAAACTAATGAATCGAGCAAAGAACGCAAAACAATTGAAACAGCTAATCTCCAAGATAAGAAAAAGATATAGTGATGCTATAATTAGAACTAGTATTATCATTGGCTTTCCAGGTGAATCTGATAAAGACTTTGAGAAATTATTGGAATTTGTAAAAGAGGTAAGATTTGATAGACTTGGAGCTTTTTTGTATTCAGATGAAGAAGAAGCTCCTTCTTTCAGGTTGGAGGACAAAGTAAGTGAAGAAGTTGCTCGTGAAAGATTAAATATTTTGATGGAGGTTCAATCAGAAATTTCTTTTGAGAGAAACAATAAATTGATAGGAAAAATTTTTGATGTTTTATTTGATGATGAGGAATACGGGGTTTTAATTGGAAGAACCTATATGGATGCTCCAGAAATAGATGCTAATATTTTTGTTAAGGGAGAATTTAAAAAGGGGTTTTACAGAGTTAAAATTACCGAAGCAGACACATACGATTTAGAAGGAGTGCTTGTCGATGAATAAATCTTTAAACATCCCTAATACAATTACTTGGGTAAGGGTTATTTTAACTATTTTTATTGTCTGGTTTTTGCTACAAAATTGGTATATGGCTGCTTTTATTTTATTTTTACTTGCCTCTTTTAGTGATTATCTTGACGGTTATTTTGCAAGAAAATTGAACCAAGTGAGTAATTTTGGGAAGATATTTGATCAAATGAGTGATAAGATTTTGGTAACTAGTATTTTGATTGTTTTTGTACAACTAGGTTTAATCCAGAGTTGGATTTTAATTGTTATAATTTTCCGTGATACTTTAGTAAGTACAATTCGTATGGCAGCAGCAAGTGGTGGACAAGTGATTGCAGCAAATTATTTTGGAAAATTAAAGACAATTTCTCAGATAGTTTGGATCGTGGGGTTATTTCTTCAAATCTTGCACTTTCCAAATTTGTTTCTTTTTAATGAATTTGTTGGGTATTTTGTAGCCGGGTTTACCATACTTTCAGGACTTATTTATATAGTCCAAAATAGCCATGTTTTAAAGGGGTGAGCAAATGCGGACGTTTATAGCATTAGATATAAATTCAGAGGTAAAAGACATTGCTGAAGAAACTATATCTAAGCTTATGAGAATGGGTTTTAAAGCATCTTGGGTGAAACCTGAAAATATGCATTTAACTTTGTTTTTTTTGGGAGATGTAAAAGAGTCTTTAATTGATAATCTTGCGGAGCGATTTCATAGAAGGCTCGCAGGATTTCCTTCGTTTTCTTTTGATGTATCAGGGTTTGGATTTTTTAGATTTAAAAACAGACCTCGAGTTTTTTTCTTAAAAGTGATGCAAAATAAAGCATTACAAACTCTTTATTTGGAAATGAGGTCTGAAATGAAAAAATTGAGAGTTCCTTTTGATGATCAGGGGAATTTTGTCCCACATATTACTTTGGGTAGAGTAAAATATAGTCCAGAACGCTGGGAAAATTTAATCGAGGATATTTCAACTCCGAAAATAACTGTTCCAGTAGATAGTATAACAATTTATTCATCTAATTTAACACCGGCTGGTCCGATCTATAAATGGCTTTATAGGGTCAAATTTGAAGGAGGTTTGATGAAAAATGAGTGATAATAAAAAGATGGAAGTCCTTAAAAAAGCAATTGGTAAAATTGAGAAAACGTATGGAAAAGGTTCAATAATGCTTTTGGGCGAAGATACTCATGTGCCCAATATTGAAACTATTCCAAGTGGTTCAGTTGCTATTGATATTGCTTCTGGAGTTGGGGGTTATCCTAGAGGAAGGATAATAGAAGTATATGGTCCGGAATCGAGTGGTAAAACAACCATTGCACTTCATGCAATAGCGTCAGCTCAAAAAAACGGTGGAATTGCTGCATTTATTGACGCTGAACATGCACTTGATCCGGTTTATGCTCAAAATTTAGGTGTTGATGTTTCGAATTTACTTATTGCACAACCAGATTTTGGAGAACAGGCTCTTGAAATTGTTGACGAACTTGTCAGAAGTAATGCAGTTGATTTGGTTGTAATTGATTCTGTAGCTGCGCTTGTTCCACGGGCTGAAATTGAAGGTTCAATGGGAGATGTCCAGGTTGGTCTTCAGGCAAGGCTTATGTCTCAAGCGTTGAGAAAGCTTGCTGGAAACATAAATAAGTCTAAAGCCGTTGTTATATTTATAAATCAAACTCGTATGAAAATTGGTGTTATGTATGGAAATCCTGAGACAACAACTGGTGGTGTTGCTTTGAAGTTTTATTCAACCATGAGACTAGAAGCAAGAACCATAGGAAAATTAACAGAAGGAAAAGATCATGTTGGTAATGAAGTAAGAGTCAAATTTGTAAAAAATAAAGTTGCTCCACCTTTCAAAGAAGCTATAGTAGATATAATATATGGAAAAGGAATTGTAAGAGAATATGAATTATTCAATCTTGCTGTGGATGAAGATTTGATTTCGAGACGAGGAAGCTGGTTCTCATATATTGATCTGAGTGGTACTGAACATTCTCTTGGTCAAGGAAAGAATAATTCTATCGAGTATTTGGTTGCTCATCCAGAACTTCTTGATGAAATTGAATTTAGACTTCGGGAAAAACATGGTTTAATCAAAGGAGAAAATTCAAGTGAGGAAGAAAAATCCAAAGAGTGATGCTTTAAGACTACTAAAGTTTCGGATAAGATCTGAAAAAGAATTGGCTTTAAGATTGAAACAGAAAGGATATAGTGATGAAGAAGTTAGAGAGACTATAGAGGAACTAAAAAACAAAGGTTTTATTGACGATGAAAAATTTGCATATCTCTATGCATATGATTCTTTGACTCTACATAAAAAAGGGCCGTTTAAGATAAAAATGGAACTAATTAAATTGGGTGTTGACGAATTTATTATTGAAGATGCTATAAAAAAGGTTTTAAATGAAGTAGATTTGGAAGAAATTAAGAGGGAATTAACAAAAGGATTGGATGCAAAAAAAGCACGAGAAATATTATTTAGAAGAGGATTTGGAGGTGAATAATAATGTTGACATATATTATTGGTGGAGTTGCGCTTTTTTTTGGATTATTAGTAGGCTATATAGTTGCTAAAAAAAATATAGAAAGGTCTTTATTAAAAGCCAAAAAAGATGCTGAACACATTGTTAAGGAAGCCGAAAAAGAGGCTAATGAGATTAAGAAGAAAGCAATAATTGAATCAAGAGAAAAACTTCATGAATTGAGAGAAGAATGGGAAAAAGAAAGAAGGACTCGGGAGGAAGAAATTAGACACGCAGAAGAAAGATTAATTAAAAGAGAAGAGATGGTTTCAAAACGTGAGGAACTTCTTGATAAAAAGGAAAATTATATTGAAGATTTGAGAAAAGAACTCGAAATTAAACAAAGGGAGATTTCAGAAAGAGAAAAGGAATTAGAGGAAAAATTCCAAAAACTTGCAGGTATCACTCCAGAACAGGCTAAAGAAATAGTACTTCAAGAAGCCCGAGAGAAATATGAGTACGAGGTATCAAAAGTGTTTTCTCAAATAAAATCCAGGTATGAAGAAGATGCTGAAAAATATGCTAAAAAAGTTATTGCAGATGCAATTCAAAGGTATGCTCCTGAATATTCAAGTGAAATAACTGTAAGTACTGTGATGCTTCCAAATGATGATATGAAAGGAAGATTAATTGGAAGAGAAGGAAGAAATATCAGGGCTTTTGAAAAGGTGACAGGTGTTGATTTAATTATTGATGATACTCCGGAAATGGTCACAGTAAGTTGTTTCAATCCTTTAAGAAGAGAAATAGCCAGAAGAACTATAGAAAAATTGGTGGCCGATGGAAGAATTCATCCTACGCGTATTGAAGAAATGTATGAAAAATCCAAGGCAGAAGTTGAAAAAATAATAAAAGAAGCTGGTCAAGAAGTTACATTTATAACAGGTGTGGGTGGATTACATCCAGAGATTATTAAACTTCTGGGTAGACTTAAATTTAGAACAAGTTATGGTCAGAATGTACTTGCTCACTCAATAGAAGTTGCACTAATTGCAGGTTTGATTGCTTCTGAGTTAGGTTTAAATGTTGAAAAGGCCAAAAGAGGAGCATTGCTACATGATATTGGGAAAGCTTTAGATCATGAAGTAGAAGGTTCACATACTGTAATAGGTGCAGAAATTTTGAAAAGATATGGTGAAAGTGATGAAATTATTAACATGGTTATGGCACACCACGGTGAAGAAGAACCGATTACTCCTGAAGCTGTTATAGTTGCAGCTGCTGATGCATTATCTGCTGCAAGACCAGGGGCTAGAAGAGAAGACGTGGAAAATTATATAAAAAGGTTGTTTAAACTTGAAGAAATAGCGAAAAGTTTTAAATATGTTGAAAACGCATATGCAATACAGGCCGGAAGAGAGGTGAGAGTCATAGTTCAACCTGATAAGGTTAACGACACGTTTGCTGAAAAACTTTCGCATGATATAGCAATGAAAATTGAAGAAGAATTACAATATCCAGGTGTATTAAAGGTTGTAGTTATAAGGGAGAAAAGAAGCGTAGCATATGCAAAATAGTAAGATAATTAATTTGTAATTATATAAAAATCCCCTTCTTTGATCTTTAAATTTCAAAGAAGGGGATTTCTTTTAGTTATTACTTTTTGTTTTTCATTTTTATAAATGATATAATTTCATCTGTGTTTTTAGTATTGATGAGATTCTTGAAAATACTTTTTTCTTTTTGATTTAAACTTAACCAAGGAAAGGTTTGAATTAATTTTTTTACTTGAGTTAAACCAAGGTATTTTCTTGTGTACTTGCTATTAGAATATTTATAAGTGGTCATAAATTCACTATCTGTTTCTTTTCTGAAATATTCTAGTACCAAATTAAAGTAATCCTTTAATAAATTTTGTTCTTTAATTGTAAGTGGAGGATCAATAAAAATCTGTATAGGATGGGTTCTATATTTTGCTTTAGAAACAAGGATTCCATCTACTTCAAAAACATCTTTAATTTTATAAAGCCCTGCTCTTCCATCCATATTTCCTGTATCAATGGTTCTTACAAATAAGACATTTGATTTAATTTTTTCATATAAGTTTTTGTTTACATAAATTTCTTTTTTTATATATTCTTTTCCTCTAATTTTATTTGCATCTATTACTTCTATTTTGCATTTACCCTTGTTTTTTTCTATTTTTTCAATTGTCAAATAATATGTTACCTTTAAAGGTTTTTCCGTCCTGTAATTGCTTACAAACTCTTCAAAATCACTTCCTGCACGGTAATGACTTATAGGATTAAGTACGTATGTTCTTTTTTGTACCTCATTATTTATTTTTATACCTTTAAAATTTATTGGTTCGTCTTTAGGAATTTCTTTTTTGTCAAAAAAACAAATTACTACATTTGTTCCAGTATGTTCAAATATTTCTTTTTCAAAAATGATTCCTTTTTTGATTGTGTAATATTTTAAAAAATCATCTCTAATTTTATTTGAAACGGAAAATCCGAACAAAAAATTCGATGGTATAATGTATGTCATCTTTTTTATTCCATGTCTTAAGTCATTTATTAATGCAAGTTGGTATAAATCTTGATATCTTTTATTTTCTCCTTTAAAATATTCTAAATATTTTTGTGTTTCTTTATGTTTTACTATATATCCTAAATATAAATATGGTGGATTCGTTATATGATAAACTGGCAAATCTGAATCAAGTAAAAAATTCGGATAATCTTTAATTGTATCTCTTTGAATAATATTTTTTTCAGCAATTTTTCTTGGTATACCATATTTTATTGCATTTTCAATAGCCTGTTCAACCAGTTCTTTTTGAATATCAAAAAGAAAAATATGTTTTTTAAAAAAATCGATTCTATTTTTTTCATGAATTAATTCTAAAATGGGAAGAATAAGATTTCCTTTTCCTGCAAATAAATCTACCCAAATGTAATCATAAACTTTATTTTTGATTTCGGGAAGAATAAATTCCTTAAAAACTTCAATTGGAGTTAAATGTTCTCCATATAATCTTCTGACTTTATTTGTTTTTGACATAAGTTTTCAACTCCATACTTTATTTTTTTGGAATATTTAAACTAGGGGTACAAATCTAACATTTATTAAATCGTCTACAATTATTTTTTCGTTTATTTTTCTGATTTTCTTTAGAATTTGCATAAACTCATTACCTACAGGAATCAGCAATGTTCCATTGTTTGAAAGTTGCTCTAATAATTTTTCTGGAAGTTTTTTAGAATAACAAGTAAAAACTATCTTGTTAAATGGAGCAAATTCTCTAAGCCCTTCTTTACCATCACCTAAAATTGCAGTGATATTTGTTAAACCTAATTTTTCAAATCTTTTTTTAGCCAATTTATGAAGTTCATTTATTCTTTCTATTGTGTAAATATGCCCAGAATTTCCCACCAGTAAACTCATTATTGCAGCGTTATAGCCGCTTCCAGTACCAATTTCAAGAACTTTATCTCCTTCATTTAATTCTAATTCTTGACACATTATTCCAACCATATGAGGTGCTGAAATAGTTTGACCATATCCAATGGTTAATGGAATATCTTCATATGCATAATCTTTGAGATTTTCAGGAACGAATAATTTTCTATCAATTTTATTCATAGCAGTAATTATTTTCTTAGAAACACCCCACTTTTCAAGATGTTCATACATTGAATCACCTCTTTTTTGTTTGAAAAACCGCTAAAATCAATGCAAAGGTTGTTAAAATTACACCTATAAATTGAAATTTTGTAAGATGTTCTGAAAGAATTAAAATTGAAAAAACTGTTGCAAATAAAGGTTCTCCGACAAAGATCAATGCAGAAGTATTACTTCCTACAATTTTTTGGTATTTTGTTTGAGCAATTAGTGCATATATTGTTGCAAAGACCGCAGTAAATGTTGCAACACCAAGGGCATTAAATGTTATCTTCCATGACGAAGTAACACCAAGCAAAGAATTTATAATTGCTACAGTTAAAAATTGAGATGTTAAAAGATGTTTTTCTTCCGTTTTTTTCGAATAATGTGTAACTAAGACTACGTGGAGTGCATATAAAATTGCACAGACAAATGTTAAGAAATCTCCAAAGTTGAAATTATGAATTCCTCCAGATAAAAAGTATTCTCCAAGCATTGCTATGAAAAATCCAGAAATTTGAAAAATATTTGGTTGTTCTTTTTCAATAGAATAAGAAAAAATTGGGATTAAAACTATATAAAAAGCAGTAATAAATCCGCTTTTAGAAGATGAAGTAATTGAAAGTCCCCAAGTTTGAGTTGCGTATGCAACCCCCAAAATTATTCCGAGAATAAAACCATATTTATTTCCCCATCCAAAGAAAAATAACGATAAAATTGTGGCAATCCAGAATCTAACTGCATTGTATACAAAAGGAGAAATTTCAGGGAGTATGAGTTTTTGAATTGGGAAAGTTAATCCCCAAATTACTGTAACTAGTAATAAATTTGAAACTGCAATCCATTTTTTGTTCAATTTTTACTCCTCCTTGTATAAATCTTTTAGCAAACATAATGGAGTTATTTTTAATTCATCTTTATATGAAATTTTATAAATCACAGGATCATTTTTAATTTCTTCAGGTGTATAAGGAATTTTCAGTGCAGTTAATGCTCCTCCGTATACTGCACCAGTATCAATATTAATTTCAAATATCCCTTTTGAAAACGAATTAATAAAGACATCTTCAAAAGGCGTGTGTCCGTGAATAACCACAAAGTTCCCAGAAGGTCTATCAAAATACATTCTTTCCCAAATATTAGTTTCCATAATAGAACTTATTTTTCCTTGGATAGTTTCATAATATTCTTCATAAGTTTTTATTTTTAAAACATCATAAACTGGAAAATTTGGATTTATGTTTCCATGACTGAAAAGTATGTTTATATTATCTATATTTTCAATATGAAGAAATTTAAGATTTTTAAAGAAATCAAGATATTCGATGAATTTTTCTTTAGAACCAAAAGATCTTATTGTATCTTTTCCACCATTATTGGGATAAAGCCAAGCATTACTTGTTCCTTCAAAGTATTTTATTAACATATCTTCATGGTTTCCCATTAACAAAATTGAATTTTTTAAATTTTTGACAAGATCAACAACTTCTTTAGAGTCTGGACCTCTATCAATATAATCACCTAAAAAAATTATTTTAGAATTATCGTTAATGTAAGTCATAATTTTTATTAGTTTTTTAAAGCAACCATGTATATCTCCAATTACATATAGCATATATCTTCCCTCCACTAACAATTGTATCAAATAATCTATATATATGATAGAATAGTTTTAAGGGAGGAATGAAAAATGGGATTTGGCAAGTTTATTTTTATGCTTGGTAATTTATTTACTATTCAAAGATGGAATAATAAACCGGCAATTATAAAGTTTTCAGAAGCAGATAATGCCTATACAACTCTTTTAATCTCTTTTGCTATTAAAGATAAATTTGATAAAACTATTGAAGAATCAGTGCAGTGGAGACTTTCCAGAGTTTTACCTAAATTAGTTTTATCTGATATTTCTTTAGAACTAAAGGAGAGAGTTGAAAGATTTTCTCCAGATGTTTGGAACGAAGTGCGAGAGAAAGCCTTTTTAGATTTACATAAGATTGTGGATGAATCGTTTATTAAAAAAATTATTTCTGAAAATCAATCTGAATATGATAAATTTGCCGATGTTTCTACTAGTTTATTTGAAGCCAAGGTTAATGGAAAAATCTTTGATTTTGAGACCCCAATAAATGAATTAAATGAAAAATTAGAAAAAATAAATTTGGATAATAAGGATGAATTGATGAATATTTCTAAAACAATTTTTACAATCGCTTTGAATATGATTTCAATGACGAGATGGAATAGGGTACATAGAAATATTAAAACAACCGTGGCTGGTCATTCATTTATTGTTTTAGTTATATCATATATAATTTCCACATTACTTTCTTTAACTGATGAGGAAAAGGAAGAAGTCATAAAAAGAACATTGTTGCATGATCTACCAGAAGCATTTACTGGAGATGTAATTACGCCAACTAAAAAGAAAACTCCAGAACTTGATAGTCTCGTTTCATTGGTTGAAAAAGAAATGTTTTTAGATTGGGTTAATGGAAATCCGGGAATTTCTTATTTGAAAAAATATTCAAATATTGTTTCCGATCCCTTTGACGGGCCATTAGGAAAAATAGTTAGATTTTCTGATTATTTTTCTGCTTTATTAGAATGCTCTCTAGAAATGGTTTCTGGGAATAAAGAAGATGTTTTTAAAGATGCCTTTTTTGATTTTAAAAGAAAATTGAAAAATTTTACCGAATTGGATCTATCTGATTGGATAGATGAAATTGAAGATTTAATATTCTAGGGGTGGGTTTATGGTCGATTTAAGAATGTATAAATCTGGTATTGTTTTATATATTGAAAAGTATGAAAAATTAGAAGATTTATTAAAGGAAATAGATGAGAAATTTAAAAGTGTGGATCATTTCTTTCAAAGTGGAGATAAAATAATGCTTAAAGTTGAAAATTATAGAGAAAAAATTTCTGATATCCCAAAGATTATTGAGAAATTAGAAACTTTTGGTTTAAAAGTTTCTAATATATTAACTGAAAACTATGAAGAAAATCAAACAGTTTTAAAAATAAAGGAAAAAGATGAAAATGTGATGGAAACCTTAGTTGTAATGAAAAATGTGCGTTCTGGCCAAAAAATAAATCATTCTGGCCATCTTATTTTGATTGGTAACGTACATGCTGGTTCAGAAGTAATTGCAGGAGGAACTGTGGTTATATTCGGAGAATGCTTCGGGATTGTTCGAGCAGGAATGAAGGATGATAATTCTTATATTCTCTCTTTAAGCCTTAATAGCTCACTTGTTCAAATTGGAGAAACAAAGCAGATCTTAAATAAAAATTTTGATAATCCAGTTGTTGTATATGCAAAAAATGGGAAGATTTATATTGAAAATTTTAAAGATAAAGAAGATTAAATGGAGGTTTAAAAATGAAATTGTTTGATAAAAATGAGAGAATTATTAAAAAATATCTAAAAAGAGTAGCGAAAATTAATGAAATTAAATATGAAAATGTTGGATCTAAAGAAATGAAAGAAAAAATATGGACTATACAAAAAGAAATTACAATTGAAAATATGGATAATTATTTAAATGAAGTTTTTGCAATTGTCAGAGAGATTGCTAAACGCACTGTTGGAATGAGACCTTTTGATGTGCAACTTGTTGGTGGAATGGTTTTACACGAAGGAAAAGTAGCTGAAATGAAAACCGGAGAAGGAAAGACTCTAGTTGCAACGATGCCAATTGTATTGAATGCTTTGCTTGGAAAAGGTGTACATTTGGTAACAGTAAATGATTATCTTGCAAAACGTGATGCAATGTGGATGGGTCCAATATACCTTGCTTTGGGTTTAAGAGTAAGCGTTATTAACACACAGAATAAGTCATATGAAGTAGTTTGGAAAAATCCCGAAATTGCTGGGATTGCTCTATCAGAAAGTTGGAGTGTGTGGCCTGAAGATTTTACAGGTGAGTTTTTACCAGATGAAAAGAAAGTTAAGAAAGCGGTTGAAGCATTTGAAGTCGAACTGAAAGAAATTTCAAGAAAGGAAGCATATCTCTGTGATATTACATATGGAACAAACACTGAATTTGGATTTGATTATCTTAGGGATAATCTTGTTATAGATTTAAATGATAGAGTTCAAAGAGGTCATTTTTATGCTATTGTCGATGAAGTTGATAGTATTCTTATTGATGAAGCTAGAACTCCTTTGATAATTAGTGGACCTTCAAAAACACGGGCTTCAGATTATAAAAGATTTGATCAAATTTCAAAAAAACTTGTTAAAGATAAACATTTTACTGTAGATGAAAAGAAAAAAACGGTTATATTAACTGATGACGGTATTGAATTTGTGGAAAAACTGTTAGGTATTGATAATTTATATGATCCTGAGCATGTAAATAAAATGTATTTTCTTTTAAACGCATTAAAGGCTCATTACTTGTTTAAAAAAGATGTTGATTATATTGTTCATAATGGCGAAGTAATAATTGTTGATGAGTTTACTGGAAGATTACTTCCAGGAAGAAGGTACAGCGGAGGTCTTCATCAGGCGATAGAAGCAAAAGAAGGTGTTGCAATTAAAGAAGAATCTGTAACATATGCAACTATTACATATCAAAATTACTTTAGAATGTATGAAAAACTTGCTGGTATGACCGGGACTGCAAAAACTGAAGAGGAAGAATTTAAACAGATATATGGAATGGAAGTCGTTGTGGTACCAACGCATAAGCCAATGATTAGGCAGGATAAAGATGATTTAATATATAGAACTGCAGAAGAAAAATATCAAGCAATAATTGAAGAAATTAAAAAAAGATACAAAAAGGGACAGCCTGTCTTAGTAGGTACCACTTCAATAGAGAAAAGTGAACTCCTGAGTAGAATGCTTTCCAAAGAAAAAATTCCTCATGAAGTTTTAAATGCTAAATATCACGAAAAAGAAGCTCAAATTGTTGCAAAAGCGGGGCAAAAAGGGGCAGTTACCATTGCTACTAACATGGCTGGAAGAGGTACGGATATAAAGTTAGGACCAGGGGTTAAGGAACTTGGTGGTTTGTTAATCATAGGAACCGAAAGGCACGAAAGTAGAAGAATTGACAATCAACTTCGTGGTAGAGCGGGTAGGCAAGGAGACCCAGGAGAATCAATATTTTTCCTTTCTGTTGAAGATGATTTAGTTAGAATTTTTGGTGGAGATAAAATTTCTAAAATAATGGATATGGTTAAGATAAAGAAGGGTGAACCTATTTTTCATCCTATGTTGACTAAATTAGTAGAACAGGTTCAGAAAAAAGTTGAAAGTATTAATTTTTCAATAAGAAAGAATTTATTGCAAATGGATACGGTGCTCGATGCTCAAAGAAAAGCTATTTATGGATATAGAGAATATCTTTTATCAGGAAATGTTGAAGAACATTTTAGAGAAGCAATTGAAGATTTTGTGGAAAGACGATTAGATGAATTTTGCGAAAAAGGAGTATGTGATGTTAAAGCAATTTCTGAGTCATTAAAGTTAGTTGGTATCTTTGGTAATTTACCTGATACAAAAGATGAATTACGCGAAGATTTGATTAGAAAACTTGAAGAAAAATTCGAGGAAAAGCGCAAAGAGTTCGGAGAAGATTTTGCAAAGGTTGGTAGATTTATAGCATTAAGGGTAATAGATGAAAATTGGAGACAATATTTAGAGGAAGTAGAACATGTTAAAGAAGCAGTAAGTTTGAGATCATATGGTCAAAAAGATCCGATAATAGAGTTTAAAAAGGAAACTTTTAGAATGTTTGATGAAATGATGGCACGAATTTATGAACAAACAATTATGCTGGTTCTAAATCTCAGGAAAATAGGTGAAAAAGCTGAAAAAGCCGAAAAAGAATCCAAGAAGGAATTGGAAAAACTCAGCGTAGTGCATGAGGAATTTAGTTTGGTAAGTAGAAAAGAAAGAAGGGTAAATAAAAAATCAGGAAAGAAGAAATTAAAGGTGAAAAGAAAATAGAAAGTTAAAATGAAATATAAACCTTAAAAGTAGAAATTAAGTTTAGATCACACTTATATTTGGATCTAAAGGTTGTTTTTTGAATTTGATTAAGAGTTTTTTAGGTGTTAAAATCAATTTGGAGGTGATTTTGTGAAGGTTAACAAAATAGATCATATTGGAATAGCTGTTAAAAATGCAAAGGAAAGATTAAAACTTTATGAAGACTTTTTAGGATTAAAAGTTAAAAACATTGAGGATTTAGCAGATAGAGGTTTGAGAATATATTTTATTGAAATTGGTGAAACTAGATTTGAATTATTGGAACCTTTGAACGAGAATTCTGAAATTTCTCAATTTTTAGAAAAGAAAGGTGAGGGTATTCATCATATTGCAGTAAATGTTGAAGGCATTGAACAAGCTGTAGAACTTGCGAAATCAAAAGGTTTTAAACCTCTTTCTGAAGTACCAAAATCAGGTGCAGGTGGAACAAAAGTCTTATTTTTGCATCCAAAAACAACTGGCGGCATATTGCTTGAACTAGTTGAAGGAGAACATAAATAAGGGAGGAAAAAGCGATGGAAGAACTGTTAAAAAAGTTAAATGAAATGTCTAAAAACATTGAACTTGGCGGTGGAGAAGAAAAAATTGAAAAACAACACAAAGCCGGTAAATTAACTGCACGTGAGAGGTTGCGATTGCTTTTTGATGAAGGTACTTTCGAGGAGATAGATAAATTTGTAAAACACAGAAACACATATTTTGGTTTAGATAAAAAAGAATTGCCGGCTGACGGAGTTGTTACTGGCATTGGAAAAGTTAATGGTAGAACAGTTGCGGCATTCTCTCAAGATTTTACGGTAATGGGTGGTTCATTAGGAGAAATGCATGCAAAAAAAATTGCTAAATTAATGGATTTAGCAATTAAACTTGGTATTCCTCTTATTGGAATTAATGATTCTGGAGGAGCCAGAATACAGGAAGGTGTTGATTCATTGTACGGGTATGGGGAAATATTTTTTAGAAATACTTTAGCCTCTGGAGTTATACCTCAAATAACATTGATTGCAGGTCCTTGTGCTGGAGGTGCTGTTTATTCGCCAGCTATAACTGATTTTGTTGTGATGGTTGATAAAACAGCACAAATGTTTATCACGGGACCAAATGTCATAAAAGCAGTCACAGGAGAGGAAATTACTAAAGAAGATTTGGGTGGAGCAATGGTACATAACACAAAAAGTGGGAATGCTCACTTTTTGGCTTCAAACGATGAAGAAGCAATAGAATTGATTAAAAAATTATTATCATATATTCCTCAAAATAACATGGAAGAACCTCCAATGGGAGAATCGTTTGATACAACACTTGACGATAGTATCTTAAATATTGTTTCCCCTGACTCCAAGAAATCGTATGATGTTAGAGATGTAATTAAAAGGATAGTTGATAATGGTGAATTTTTTGAAGTCCACGAACATTTTGCCAAAAATATTGTTATTGGTTTTGCTAGAATAAATGGATACTCTGTAGGAATTGTGGCAAACCAACCCAGTGTTTTTGCTGGAGTTTTAGACATCAATTCATCAGATAAAGCTGCACGTTTCATCAGATTTTTAGATGCATTTAATATGCCCATTTTAACTTTTGTAGATACTCCAGGATATCTACCAGGTTCAAAACAGGAACATGGAGGAATTATTAGACATGGTGCAAAATTATTATATGCATATAGTGAAGCTACAACACTGAAAATAACAATTATATTGAGGAAAGCATATGGTGGCGCATATATAGCAATGGGAAGCAAACATTTAGGTGCTGATTTTGTTGCTGCTTGGCCAACAGCAGAGATTGCTGTAATGGGACCTGAAGGAGCTGCAAATATTATATTTAAGAAAGAAATAGAAAGTTCAGAAAATCCTGAAGAGATGAGATTGCAAAAAATTAATGAGTATAAAGAAATGTTTGCTAATCCATATGTAGCTGCCTCAAGAGGATATATTGATGCTGTTATAGATCCTAGAAACACTAAAGAGTGGATTGCGAAATTACTTGAATTCGGTGTTTCTAAAGTTGAACCAAGGCCGAAGAAAAAACATGGAAATATACCATTATGAGGTGAGTAGATGCAGGAGGCAATTATTACATTTATAGGAATTGTTACTGTATTTCTTGTTTTTGTAATTTTATATTTTATTTTTTGGCTTTTTGGTTATTTTTCAAAAAAGGCCGCAGTAAAATTACCAAAGAAGATTCCAATACGTGAAGAATTTTTGGAAAATGATGAAGAAGAAAAAGTTGCAATAATTGCTGCAATTTATGCTTTGATAGGTGAAAATGTAAAAGTTAAATCTATTAAGAGAGTAAATAAAAGAAAAAGAGAAACACGCGGTTGGGAATATTGGAAAAAATCTGGTTGGAGAGGTGTAAAAGGATGGTACGAAAATTTAAGGTAAAATTAAATGGAAAAGAATATTTGGTTGAAGTAGAAGAATTAACAACTGGAAATCAACCAAAAAAAATTCAAGAATCCCGTGAATTGTTTGAAGATAAAAAAACTCAATCTCCAGTTTCTTTGGAAGAAAAACAAGAATTTAATAAAGATAAAGTTATTGAAGAAAGAGAATCAAAAGAAGGAAGTAAAAGCATTGTGTCTCCAATGTCAGGAATTATTTTGAAAATATTTGTTTCTCCCGGTCAAAAAATAAATGCCGGAGATAAACTTTTAGTTTTGGAAGCAATGAAAATGGAGAATGAAATTAAGTCTGATGTTTCTGGAGTTGTAAAGTCAATTCTTGTAAAAGAAGGAGATAGTGTCGAAACGGGACAAGCTTTAGTTGAACTCGAATAGGAGGGATAAAGTGAAAAATAAAATAAGAGTTTTGATAGCAAAACCTGGACTAGATGGACATGATAGAGGTGCAAAAGTTGTCGCTAAAGCTTTGAGAGATGCTGGAATGGAAGTTATTTATACGGGACTTAGACAGACTCCTGAACAAATTGTCAAAACGGCTATTCAAGAAGATGTTGATTTAATAGGTTTATCGATTTTATCTGGTGCACATATGAATATTTGTCCGAAGCTACTCGAATTAATGAAAGAAAATGATATTGAAAACATTCCCGTGTTTGTTGGAGGAATTGTTCCTCCAGATGATGCTGAAGAATTGAAAAGAATGGGGATAAAAGAGGTTTTTGGTCCCGGAACTCCACTTTCAACTATAGTAGAAAAGATAAGACAATTATTTTCGGAGGTAGAATCTTGAAAGATCTTCTAGAAAAAATGCAGAACGGCGACATAAAATCATTGGCAAAATTAATTACTTACTTAGAAAACCATCCTGAAGATAGGTTTGTGGAAAATCTTCCTTCAAAAGGAGCAAAAGTAATTGGATTTACGGGAAGTCCTGGAGCAGGTAAGAGTACTCTCGTAAATGCTGTGATATCTCAATTGAGAAGGGAAAATCGTACAGTTGGAGTAATAGCAATAGATCCTACAAGTCCTTTCACAGGTGGTTCATTTTTAGGTGATAGGATAAGAATGAAAACACATTTTCTGGATGATGGTGTTTTTATTAGAAGTATGGGAAGTGGTACGAGTTTAGGTGGGTTAAATGAAAGTGTATTTGACGTTATTAAATTAATGGATGCTTTTGGATTTGATTATATTTTAATAGAGACAGTTGGAGCGGGACAAAGCGAAGTTGATATTGTTTACGTTTCAGATATAGTTGTCTTAATTTTATCCCCGGGAATGGGCGATGATATTCAATTCTTAAAGTCAGGAATAATGGAAATAGGAGATATATATGTTATAAACAAGTCAGATTTAGATGGAGCAGATTTTTATAAGATGCGACTTGAATCAATGCTTTCTCTTTCCAATGTTAAAAAGCCAATTGTAAAGACAATAGCAACTTCTGGAGTAGGTGTTGAAGAATTGATTTTTAACATTAAAAAACTTTTAAGTAAATTTCATAACAACGGTGAAATAAGAAAAAGAAAAGAGAGAAGATTAAAAAAACATGCTGAATCAATTTTGATAAAAAGAATTCAGAAAAGTTTAGAAAAAATAAGTGAATTTGATAAATTAAGTAATGTGATTAGCAAGGTAATAAATGATATCTGTAAAAATAATTGATATAATTTTTTATTAAAAGGGGTGGGGTAGATGAAAAAAATGCTAACATTAACATTAATTTTACTTGTTTTATTTGCTTTTTCCTTGAATTTTAAGTCTGTACAATTTAAGTTAGTAGAGGTCAAATTTTTGGAAGCTAGAAGTTTTCATAATGTTCAGCACATGAAAGAAGTGATTGAGACTCTAGAAAGCAATCTTCAAGATGATACAGATATTTATACACTTTTAGCAGAGTCATATATGGAATACGGTTTATGGGGAGCATCTGAAGATAAAAAAGAAGAAACATATACTAAGGCTTTAGAATATGCAAAAAAAGCAATTGAATTGGACAAGACAAATGGAAGAGCTTATTATATAGCCGGAGCTACAATTGGAAGACTTGCGCAGTACAAAGGAATTGTTCAAAGTTTATTCATGCTAGGAGATTTTGATGATTACATTGATAAAGCTATAGATTTGTTGGATGATAATTTTTATAAAGGATTAGCTCTTACTGCCAAAGGCATGAGGTATAGAGATCTTCCCTGGCCATTGTATAATTATAAAAAATCTGAAGAATTTTTGTTGAAAGCATTAGAAGTTTTACCAAATTATCCAAATATCCATTTAGAATTAGGAAAATTGTATGAAAAATGGGGAAGAAAAGAATTAGCAATTAAAGAATTAAATATCGTTCTTGATAGTCTTCCTCATCCTTTGCTTATAAAAACACATGAGGAAGCAAAAGCTGAAGCAGAAGAAATTTTAAAAAGATTAAAGTGAGGTGCTTAAGTGGCTGTAATTAAAAAAATTTCATTACCTGATGATGTAGTTATAGTTGAAATTTTTGGACAATACGATAACAGACTTCGATATCTTAGAAAAAGATTTGACTTAGAAATTACGATTAGGGGAAATGAAGTAATTATAAGAGGAGAAAATGTTGATAATGTTGAAGTTGTTGAAAGCATAATTAAAGAAATGATAAACATTACAAGAGACGGTCATCTAATTGATAAGCAAGAATTTGAATATTTAGTTGATGAAAAAGAAATTGAGAAAGGTTCAAAAGTTCTCACTGATGTAGTTACTAAAACTATAGCGCGTGGGAGGGTAAAACCTAAAACTCAAGGGCAAAAGAAATACATAGAAGCAATTGAAAAAAACGACATAGTATTCGCAATTGGTCCAGCAGGAACTGGAAAAACTTATCTTGCTTCTGCAATGGCTGTAGATTATTTAAGATCGGGGAAAGTCAATAGAATTATTTTAACAAGACCTGCTGTTGAAGCTGGAGAAAAGCTTGGCTTTCTTCCAGGAGATTTAGCTGAAAAAGTTGATCCTTATTTAAGGCCCTTGTTTGATGCTTTAATGGATGTGCTTCCTTTTGAAAAATTCATTTCCTATCGTGAAAGAAATATTATTGAAATCGCTCCTCTTGCATACATGAGAGGAAGAACTTTGAATAATGCCTTTATAATATTGGATGAAGCTCAAAATACTACCTATGAACAAATGAAAATGTTTCTAACAAGAATTGGTTTTAATTCAAAAGCAATAATTACTGGGGATATAACTCAGATTGATATTAAAGAACATTCAGGATTAGTAATGACTCAAAAAATATTAAAAAATATTGAGGGAGTTAGTTTTGTTTATTTAACAGAAGCTGACGTAGTCAGACATCCTTTAGTTAAAAAAATCATAAAAGCTTATGAAAATTACGAAAAAGGAGAAAGAAATAACAATGGCTAAAATTTTAAAAGGTTTAAAACCTAGAGATTTTGAGGGGTTATTTATTTCAATTTTGGCAATATTAATATTAAATTTGTTTGATATAAAGGTTTTACAATCCTTTAATGAATTTATTTTGCTTATTTTTATATGGTATTTTGTAATAGAGTTATTAATAAAAAATATTTACCATTTCAGGTTGCATTACATTTATAGATTTACTTTTTATTTTTTGTTTCTTTTAGGAATCTTAACTACATATCCGATTATAGATAGATTTGGTTTTGTTTTTTCTCCATTTTTAATAACCTCGTTATTGCTTACCTTATTAATGTCCTATGAAGTGGGAATAACAGCTGGGATTTTGCAATCTTTGATGATATCTTTTCATTTGGCGAATTTTGTAATTTTCATATATTTTGTACCTCAGATAATTTTTATGAATTTTTTGATCAGAAATATTAATAGAAGAATTGAAATTGCAAAAGCTGCTTTATTTACTTCATTTTTATCAATAATAATATTATTTTTGCAACCAACTTATTTTAACTTTTACAACTTTTTCGTAGCATTTTTTAATCCATTTGTTTCTACTGTATTAATTTTGGGATTTCTTCCTTATATTGAATATTTTACAAGAATATATTCAAATATTGGTTTGTCTGAACTTGCAAATATGAACCATCCTCTTTTAAAGAAACTTTCTATTCAAGCTCCTGGTACATATTATCATAGTATAATGGTTGCTACGCTTGCTGAAGCAGCGGCCGAGAGAATAGGAATAAATTCAACTTTTGCAAGAGTTGCATCTTATTTCCACGATATTGGGAAAATAAAAAGGCCTTATTTTTTTGTTGAAAATCTTACAAATACGGATGAAAATCCTCACGAAAAAATTAGTCCTTTTTTAAGTCATATTATATTAGAAGATCATATAAAATCGGGAATTGAGTTAGCCAGAAAATATAAACTTCCTTTAAGAATAGAATTTATTATTCCTCAGCATCATGGTACCCGGGTTCAGAAGTACTTTTATTATAAAGCCAAAGAGCTGGATCCAGAAACGTCAGAAGAAGCATTTAAATATCCAGGGCCAAAGCCACAATTTAAAGAAGCTGGCATAATTATGCTCGCAGATAGCGTTGAAGCAGCATTAAAAAGTATTAGTTCTTCAAATTATCAGACAATAAAAGAAGTTGTGGAAGATATTGTATCAGGTGTTTATAATGAAAGGCAATTAGACGAATCAGGGTTAAACTTAAGAGAATTGGAGTTAATTGTTGAAGAATTCATTAAGGTTATAATAAACATAAAAAAAGAAAGAATTAAATATCCTAAAGAGGATATTCAGAGGGTGGTGCAAGTTAATGATATTCAATGAAAATTTTGAATATGATGAAAGATTTTTAGAAATAATGGATGAGGTCTTGAAAAACGAATTAAAAAAAGAAGTTAATGTAGGTCTTGTATTTGTTGACAAAGATGAAATAGCAAAATTAAATTATAAATATCGGAAAATAAAAGGTCCTACGGATGTTTTGACTTTTGTTTATGGTGATGATGATCTGTACGCTGAAATATTTGTTTGTGAAGAGATAGTAAGAGAAAATGCTGAAAAATTTTCAAATACTTTTTATGATGAGCTACTTATAGTTTTAATTCACGCAGCTCTTCATGTGGCAGGATATGATCATGAATACGATAAATCTGAAGCTGAGTTGATGTTTAAAAAACAAGATGAATATTTAAAAAAATACTTAGAATAATTTTTGAGGTCTTTGTATGGTTTTTTTGTGGTTGACTCTTCGAATTTTTTTATTGGGATTTGAGCGAATTGTTGGAAAAATAATAACCAAACATACCTCTTCAATAGTTTCATCATGGGCTTTTTTTAGTTTTTCTCTCCTAGTGCTTCTGCCATTTAGTGCAAGATTAAGCTTTCAAATTTTAAGATTTTCATTAATAAGCGGCATGATTTATTCATTTTCATTTTTTTTATATATGTATGCTTTATCAAACGAAGATATCTCCGTAGTAGCACCACTTTATAATATTAATGCTATTTTTTTAGTTTTTATTGCTAATATTTTTTTAAATGAAAAAATAACACTTTATAAAATATTAGGAAGTTTAATGATGATCTATGGTGTTTCTTACTTAAAAAAATCAAATAATATAGTGTTTTCTTATTTAAATATTTTAAAAAGTAAAGGTGCATTAGCGATGATTTTTTCTTCGTTGTTTATCGCTTTTGGAAGGACGATAGATGGGATATTAACAAAGCAGAGAAATTTAGATCAACTAGGTTATTCTATAGGAGTTTATACCGTAATGAGTATCAATTTTTTTGTTGCAAGCTTAATAAAGGAAAAAGGATTAAAAAAACACATAGAAATAGTTAAAAATAAATGGTTATTTTTAATTTTTGGTGGTATATGTAATGCTTATGCTTATATTGCTTTATTGAATGCTTTTAAATATATAGATATCAGCATAGCAGAACCTTTATCAATGATTTCTGTTTTTGTTTCAATTCTGTTTGCATATTTAATTTTTAGAGAAAAAGTAAAATTAAGAATAATTGGTACAGTATTTTTAGTTTTAGGGGTTTTTATTTTATATTGTGGTTAATTCTAATAATATAATATTAAATTAATTAGGGGGGTATAATGAAATCTAAATTTATTTTAATTTCAGCATTATTGTTTTTCGTTCTTTTCTTTCAAAATTCAATTTTTTGTGAATTAACAAATGATAATTATGTGGAATTTGAACTTAATCCTCAAATTGTCTTTGCCCCTTCATTCTCAGATTATAAAGATAATTTTTTTGGAATTAACCCAATAAATCCTGCCGAACTGCTTTTTTATTTGCAAGACAAGGTTTTGCCTTTTGGAAATGTTATATTACATTTCGAGAATAATAATATTAAATTCCACTTTGAATATCCAATTCAATATGATTTATCAGGAAGGTTAAAATATATTACCAATTCTATTGGATTTGATTTTGAAACTCTTTATTATTACCTTGATCCAAGTTTGCCTCTTTTTAGTTATTTGTCCTTGATAGAAGAAAGTTTCAAAATTAATATAGGACGTTTTCCATTAAAATGGGGAAATGCACTGTACCCTGTTACTGTCTCTCCAACTATTTTTCAGGATAATTTTAATTTAGTTTTTTATTTTCCAAAAACCAAATATTACTTTTTAGCAATTTCTTCGTATCCTGGATTTACATCTGAAGAAAAATCCGTTTTTGGACAAAACCTTGAAGATATAAAAACTATCTTTGCTCACAGAATTGAATTTGATTTTAACAAGATTAATTTTTCAATAGGAGAGTTAAATGTTATAGGAGGTAGAACACCAGATATTATTGATATTGGTCCTGTTGTAATATATCATCATAACTTTAGAAACAATTCCAATGTTGTTGGAATGATGGATTTAAACGTTGATCTAACGGAAAATTTTTCAATTTATGGAGAATTTTCTGTAGATGATATTATTTTGGCTGAGGAAGCTGGGGGTATTACTAGGCCATTTGCTTATGCTTATGTTTTAGGATTTGAAAAATCTTTTAGTGAGGATTTTGTTCTAAGAGGAGAATATGATTTTGTTAATGAATGGATGTATACAACTTATGATTCTCCTTATATGACTGTTAATGTTAGGCATATGTTCACAACAAAAGATGGAAGATTTTTTGCTGATTATCCACTTGGTTTCATTTACGGTCCTGATGCAAGGATGTTAACATTAAACTTATCAACAAAAATATTTGATATACCTTTTGTATTCGAATACAATTATTTAGTAAAAGGTACTGTGGTTGAGGATGGGCTTGAAAGATGGAGATGGTTCTGGGATGGTTGGACAAGCAATACGGTTTCTCTACCCGTTAAAGGTGAATACAAAAAGTATAATATTTTTACACTATCTAGTGAATCTTCATTTTTAAGTTTATATGCAAAGCTTATAAATTTTTCTAAATTCTATCTTGGAATTTTTTATAAATTAGATTGGAAGTTAAAATTTTAAAAGAATATTGTATAATTTATATGATTAAAAAATTGGGGGGATTAATATGAAAAAACTTCGATTGGGAATTGTCGGTTGTGGTATAGCTGCAAGAGATTTGCATTATCCCGCTTTAAAAGAACTTACTGATAAGTTTGAAATTACCGCTGTGACTAGTCGTACCAAGGAACATGCCGAGAATTTTGCAAAACTTGTTGGAAATCCAATAATTTTTGATTCCTATGAAGAACTTCTCAGTTCTGACATTGTAGATGCAGTTGATTTGACTTTACCAATTCAATTAAATGTTCCTTTTATCGAAAAGGCTATTAAAAAAGGTAAACATGTGATTTGTGAGAAACCTATTTCAACAGATGTTGAGACCGGTAAAAAAATTGTCGAGTTATCAAAACAAACTGATAAAGTGATATACATAGCTGAAAATTGGAGGCATATAAAGAAATTTTATTTAGTAAAAAAATTATTAGATAGAGTAAATAATCCTGTGTATTTTAGATGGAATATATGGGTAGGTATGGATGAAGAAAATAAATATGCTAATACGAAATGGAGACAAGAACCAAAGCATGTAGGAGGATTTTTATCTGATGGTGGAGTTCATCACGTGGCAGCAATGAGATTGATATTTGGAGAAATTAAATGGGTATCTGCTTTTATTAAAAAGGTCATTGATTATTTAGGAGGTCCCGATTTTCTAACATCTATTTTTGAATTTGAAAATGGAGTTTTGGGAAATTATACCGTATCATATGGAATTAACGGACAAGATGAGTTTGAAATTGTTGGTAAAGACAAAAGATTAAAATTAGTTGAAAATAAAATAATTATAGATAATGAGGAATTTGAGTTTGAAGAAAATATGGGATATAAGGAAGAATTTGAAGATTTTTATGAGGTAGTAGTTAATAATAAGGAAAATGAATTAGGAAGTCCACTAGAAGCTTTGAAAGATCTAGCATTTTTTGAAGCAGCTGTTTATTCAAAAGGAAATAGAGTTGATTTAAAAACTTTACTTTGATAAAGATGGTGATATTTATTTTAACCCCTTTAGTTAATGCAGTAGCAGTTCTTTTTGGAAGTTTGGTAGGAATTTTTTTGAGAAAAGGATTACCTGAAAATATTAGAAAAATATTGTTTAATGCTGTTGGTTTGTCAACAATTGGCCTAAGTTTAACAATGGTATTGAAAGTTGATAGTTTTTTGATAGTTTTGGGTTCTATGGCGATAGGAGGGGTAATTGGAGAACTTTTAAATATAGAAGGTGCCTTGAAAAAGATTGGTGATTCAATTAAAGAAGGAGATTTTTCAACGGGTTTTGTTGTTTCCTCCCTTCTTTTTCTGATTGGACCAATGACAATTGTGGGCTCAATAACAGCAGGTCTTACTGGCGATGGTTCAATTATATATATGAAATCTCTTTTAGATGGTATTTCTTCTATTGTTCTAGCTTCGTTATACGGCTTTGGTGTTATGCTTTCATCGATTTCTGTGTTAGTAGTTCAAGGTGCTATAGTTATTCTTTCTTCAAAATTATCCTTTTTAACCCAAGGTTCTTATTTGAATAATTTAATTGCTGTTGGTGGATTAATGGTTCTTGGGATTGGTTTAAAAATCCTAGAAATAAAAGATACTAAAGTTGGTAATTTTTTACCAGCTTTATTTATTTCTCCTTTATTAGTTTATGTTGTTTCTCTTTTTTAAGTTATAGAGGTGAATCACATGAAGGTAAATGTTGCAGGTCTTGGAAGAGTTTCTAGTGCAATTCTTTATAATTTAAAGGATAAAGTAGAGATAGGTTACATTCTTTCGAGAGATAAACAAAAAGCCCAAAAATTTGTAGGGGAAATTGGTAAAGGAATAGCTGTAGATTATTCGGATAATTTTAAATTCAAAGGTATACTTTTTGTTGGATTTTCAGATTCAATAATTCCAAAAGCACCGAAATTATTGAAAAGATTTGTAGATGGTAGTATCTTTGCTGTACATTTTAGTGGATTTTATTCTTCATCAATTTTTCCACCTGACTGGAATCCTTCTTCAATACATCCTAATTGTCCTGTAGCAACGAAAGAAGCAAATTTTAATGATGTTGTTTTTGGAATTGAAGGAAATATCGAAATTGCTAAAGAAATTGTCTCACTTTTAAATGGAAAATATTTTATTATTCCAGAAAATTCAAAATCACTTTATCACCTTGCTGCCGTATTGATGAGTAATTTTTCTCATGCTCTTATTTTTCTTGCAGAAAGATTATACGATGTTGGTGGAATTGAAAAAAATAATTTCCATTATGTTATGGAAAGCTTGATAGGAAATACAATAAAAAACATTAAAAATAACGGGGTCGTAAATTCAATAACTGGCCCCGTTGTTAGAAAAGATATGGATATAATAAAATCTGAAAGAGAAATTTTTTGCAAAAATTTCCCAAAGTATTGCCAGTTATATGATATATTTGTTCATATCATTTCATCAATGAAGGAAGAAAAGTAATTTTCTAATTTCTCCAGTTTAGAAAGAGATTCTTTTTTATTATTGGAATTAACCATTATATAAGCTTTTAATTTAGGTTCTGTTCCAGAAGGCCTTACGAAAATTTTTCCTTCATCAAAGTCAATTCTAAGTGTTTCATTGGGAATTATGTCGTCTACTCCTTTTGAGTAATCAACAACATTTTTTGCTTTTGCAGGTATATTTCCATCTTTTATTTTTTGATATAAGTTTTTGGCAATATTTATATCATTGAATTTAAAATTCAAAAGTTTTTCAAAATAATAACCATATTTTAAGTATAATTCTTCCAGCTTTTCAATTGGGTTGAATTTTCTTGAAGCTGCTGCTATCAAAGCAGAACCAATTACTCCATCCTTATCTCTTGCATGGTTTCCTGTCAGATAGCCACAACTTTCCTCAAATCCGAATAAAAATGTGAAACTGCTTTTTTCAATTAAATCACCGATAAATTTGAAGCCGGTTGGTGTTTCAAAAATTTTAACATTTTTTTCAGCACACATTGGTTTTACCATATCCGTGGTAACAATAGTCTTAATAACCATAGAGTTTTTAGAAGCTTTTTCTAATAGCATATGTGTTAATAAAACACCAACCTGATTTCCAGTTAATCTGGTATCTTTCCAAACAACTCCTACTCGATCACAATCTGGATCGGTTGCAATTCCGAGAGAAATTCCGTACTTTTTCATATATTTTTTTAATAATATTAAAGCAGCATCATCTTCAGGATTAGGAGATTTAACTGTAGGAAAGTTTCCATCATGTGTCATTTGTTCTTTTACAGTGATAACTTCTGCACCTAACCTTTTTAAAACCTCAGTTACTGGTTTTGCCCCTGTTCCATGAAGAGGTGTATAAACAACTTTTAAACCATTTAAATCCACATTAATTGTTTCAACAACTATTTCTATGAATTTGTTCAAAATGGTATTATCTAGAATTTGAAAATTATTTGAAATTTGTATAGGTAAATTCCAGGCTTTTTCAACATATTTTGAGAGAATGTTGGTGATTTCAGGGATTGCTTGAACGCCATTCGAAGAATATACCTTGTAACCATTGTATTCTGGGGGATTGTGACTTGCAGTTATAACTATTCCAATGTCAGTTTTGAGATATCTTACTGCAAATGATAAAACAGGAGTTGGAACAGGGTTAGGAAATAAAAGTACTTTATGACCATCTCCAGCAAATACTTTGGCCGCAAGTTCTGCAAATTTTTTTGAATTATTTCTAGTATCGTATGCTATTACAACACTTTCCATTTTATTATCAATCATATAATTGGAAATTCCCTTACTAGCAACCATTACGGTTTTTTCATCGAATTCTCCCTCTCTCATTATTCCCCTTATACCACCAGTACCAAATAAAATCATTAATTTCCCTCCTTTCAAGATAATTATACTATTTTATGAAACATTTTTTAAATAAAAGAATTTTTAAATTGTTTACATAAGCTTTACATTAAATTTACTTGAAAGGTTATAAAAAGATTATATAATATGTTGTGTATTATAGACATTTTTTGTTTAGTATTATAGACATTTTTGGGGTGAAAATTTGAAATTAGGTAGAAAAATTAGGAACTTAAGGGTTGCAAGGGGGTATACACAAGAAGAGTTAGCTGATAGATGTGATTTATCAAGAAGTTTTATTTCTCAATTAGAAAATGATCAAGTTTCTCCATCAATAGATACACTTGAAAGAATATTAAGGGTATTAGGGACAGATTTAAAAAATTTTTTTGCATCAGATGAAAAAAGAGAAAAAATTGTTTTTAAGGTTGATGAAAGAGTTCCAATGTATCTAGATGAATTGGGTATTAAAGGGTATATTTTAATGGATAATATAGAAGATAAATCAATAGATCCTAAGATTATTGAATTGCTTCCTGGAGCTGAGACTGAAGAGGAAGAGCCACACGAAGGAGACGAATTTGGATTTGTAATCTCTGGAAAGTTAGAACTAATTTTAGGAGAAAAAGTTTATAAGGTTAATGAAGGTGATTGTTTTTACTATTGTTCTGATAGGAAACATAAGATAAGAAATCCATACAAAAAAACAGTTAAATTTTTATGGATAGATATAGAATAAAAATTAAAAATGGGGAGGGATTAAATTGAAAAGTTTAGGTAGACATATCATAGCAGAATTTTATGATTGTGATAAAAATATTCTGGATGATGTTGAAGCAATTGAAAACCACATGAAAGAAGCAACTTATGAAACAGGTGCGACTATAGTTAATTCTTCTTTTCATAGGTTCCTCCCCTATGGGGTAAGTGGTGTTGTGGTAATTTCTGAATCCCATTTAACTATTCATACTTGGCCGGAATATAGTTATGCAGCTGTTGATTTATTTACTTGTGGAGATGATGTTGATCCTTGGAAAGCATTTTCTTATTTGAAAAAAGTTTTAAATTCACAGAGAGTTCATGTTGTAGAACATTTGAGGGGCAAATATGATGAAATAGGAATTCCTGAGAACTCTCCACATAAAATGGAGGTGTAAAAAATGGAATATGGATTTGTTCCAAATAGACACTTGTGGTACTTTGAATATTATACTCCTGGTAATTGTGGAATATTTATGAAAATGAATAGACACTTATACAGTGCTCAAAGTAAATATCAAAGAATTGATATCTTTGAAACGGACTTTTTTGGTAGAGTATTTTCTTTGGATGGTATTACTATGACAACCGAAAAAGATGACTTTTTCTATCATGAAATGTTAGTACATGTTCCTATGTTTGTACATCCAAATCCCAAGAAAGTTTTGGTAATTGGCGGAGGAGACGGAGGAAGTGTAAGAGAAGTTTTAAAACATAAAAGTGTTGAAAAAGTGATTATGTGTGAAATAGATGAAATGGTTGTTGAAGCAGCAAAAAAATACTTACCTGTTACTGCTAGTAAGTTAGATGATCCAAGAGTTGAGTTGGTTTTTGAAGATGGTTCTCAGTTTGTAAAAAATTTCAAAAACGAATTTGATGTAATTATTATTGATTCAACCGATCCAACCGCAGGTGAAGGTGGTCACTTATTTACTGAAGAATTTTATCAGGCTTGTTATGATGCACTTAAGGAAGATGGTGTGCTTTCTGCAGAATCAGAAGATTGGATGTATGACGGTGCTTGGTTGAGATTAGCTTATTCTAGAATCAAAAAGATTTTTCCTATTACTAAGTTATATTTAGGTTTTATGCCTACTTATCCAAGTGGAATGTGGGCTTATACATTTGCATCAAAAGGTTTAGATCCTTTAAAAGATTTTAATCCTGAGAAAGTGAAAAATTTCGAAGAGGAATTAAAATATTATAATGAGGAAATTCATAATGCATCATTTGCTCTACCGACATTTTTGAAAAAAGAGTTAGAGCAATTATGAAAAAATAACCAAAATTAAATAAAGGATGGACATTATGTCCATCCTTTTTGTTAAAAAAAGAAAGGAGGGATTTTGGTGAAGAAATTTTGGATTACTTTGATTTTAGTTGTTGTAGCAATAGTTGTTACAATAGTTGCCATTCCTAAAAAGAAAGTTTTATACATTTATAACTGGGAAGAATATATTCCACAGGAAGTTATCGATTCATTTGAAGAAAAATATAATTGTGAAGTTGTATATGATTCATTTGCATCAAATGAAGAAATGTATGCAAAAATCAAAGCTGGTGGCAGTGGATATGATATTGTTTTTCCTTCTGGAGATCATGTTTCAATTATGAAAAAAGAGGAAATGCTTTTAAAACTTGATTTATCAAAAATACCTAATTTTAAATATTTAGATCAAAATGTTTTAAGTAAAACAACTTACGATCCTAATCATGAATATAGTGTTCCTTACATGTTAGGTTCAACTGGAATTTGTGTTAATAAAAAATATGTAAAAGATTATAAGCATTCCTGGTCAATTTATGAAGATGAGAAGTTAAAAGGGCATATGACACTTTTAGATGATATGAGAGAAGTATTAGGAGGAGCTTTAAAATATCTCGGATATTCTGTTAATACAACAAATCCTAAAGAGATAGAAGAAGCAAAAGAACTTGTTTTAAAATGGAAAGAAAATATTGTAAAGTTTGATGCATCTTCATATGCTAATGGAATAGTAAACGGGGAGTATTGGGTCGTTCATGGCTATGCTGAAGATATTTTTCAAAGAGTTCCTGAAGGTGAAGAAGATAATTACGATTTCTTCATTCCAGAAGAGGGTGGAACACTTTGGATAGATAATATGGTGATTTTAAAAGATGCAAAACATGTAGATCTAGCATATAAATTCATCGATCACATTCTTGATCCTAAAAATGCAGCAATAATTGCTGAGTTCCTAGGACTTCCTTCTCCAAATGTTGAGGCTAGAAAATACATTACTACAGAACCTATTTATACTATTGAAGATTTAAAAAACTGTGAATTTATCGAAGATGTTGGGGAATATATAGATTTATATAACAAAGTATGGCAAGAAATTATAATGTAAGGGGATAAGGATGCTAGGAAGTAATGTAGAAATTAAAAATATCAGTAAATTTTTTGGCGACTTTCAAGCGTTAGACAATGTTAGTTTACAAGTAAAAAAAGGTGAGTTTTTTTCCCTTTTAGGGCCATCAGGATGTGGAAAAACTACTTTATTAAGAATAATCGCCGGACTGGAGCAACCAGATTCCGGCGATGTTTTGTTTGATAATAAATCAGTTATTAATATTCCTGCGAATAAGAGGGAAGTAAATACGATTTTTCAAAATTATGCACTATTTCCTCATTTAACAGTTTTTGAAAATGTTGCTTTTTCACTCAGGTTAAAAAAAATATCAGAGACTGAAATCAAAGAAAGGGTGGGAAAGTTACTTTATTTAGTTAGATTAGAAGAGCATAAAAACAAGAAACCTTCGCAACTTTCTGGCGGGCAAAGGCAACGAGTAGCAATTGCTAGAGCACTGGCAAATGAACCAAAAGTTTTACTTTTGGATGAGCCAGTGAGCGCTTTGGATGCAAAATTAAGGCAGGAATTGCTGGTTGAATTGGATAATTTGCATGATCAGGTTGGTATAACATTTATATATGTTACACATGATCAGGCTGAAGCAATCAGTGTTTCAGATCATGTTGCAGTTATGAATAATGGAAAGATTGTTCAGACAGGTACACCATATGAAATATATGAAAGCCCAGCTAATAATTTTGTTGCAACATTTATTGGTGAAACTAATCTCATGAAAGCAGAAGTAAGAGAAACAAATGAGGAATTTGTAAGGGTTTTTGCAAAGGGAATTGGTGAATTTGAATGTTATAAAGATAAAGAAGTGAAAAAGGGTGATAAAATTTTACTTACTTTAAGACCTGAAAAAATTAAAATTTCTTCAAAACCTTTAGAAGGTCTAAATAGTTTTCATGGAATTGTTGAAGAAGAAATATACATGGGTTATCAAACAAAATATTTTGTAAAACTAGATGAAGGTTATATTTTAAAGATATACAAACAACACGTTAATTACCTCTTAGATGAAAAGATAATACATTGGAAAGACGAAGTTTTTGTATCTTGGAATCCCAATGATAGTTTCATAATAGAGGTGGAAGAAAATTGAAATACGTTTCTGGATATACTTTATGGTTAGTTATTTTTTTCGTTATACCTTTAATAATAATACTAAGTTTTAGTTTTCTAGAGAAAACTCCTTATGGTGGAGTAAATTTTTCTTTTTCGCTTGAAGGATATAAATCGCTTTTAACTATTGGATATTTAAAAGTTTTTTGGAGAACAGTTTGGATTTCTATTATTTCAACTCTTATAACTGTTTTACTAGCATTACCAGCAGCTTATTATATAGCAAAAAGTAAATTTAAGAATTTGCTATTAATACTAGTTGTGATTCCTTTTTGGACAAATTCATTAATTAGAATTTATGCATGGATTTTTGTTCTTGGTAATAATGGGATTATAAATCAATTTTTAAGATTTATAGGTTTAATTGATTCTCATATACAATTTTTATATAATCCTTGGGCAGTTATTTTAGTCCTTGTTTATACTTATTTACCATATGCTATAATACCGCTATATGCTTCCATTGAAAGGCTAGATAATTCCATTTTTGAAGCAGCTTTGGATTTGGGTTGCAGTAAAAGAAAAGCATTTTTTAAAGTTCTAATACCAAATATTAAGACAGGATTAATTACATCGATCATTTTTGTTTTAATTCCAGCCATGGGCTCGTACGCTATTCCAGATTTAGTAGGAGGAGTAAATTCTAAAATGATCGGAAATGAAATAGCCAGGCAATTAACTACAGCTAAAAATTGGCCAGCTGCCTCTGCTATTTCCTCAGTTTTAACTTTAATAACTTTATTAGGGGTTATATTGTTTGTCAGAAATAGCAAAAAGGAAGTGTTAAATTGAATCCTGGAAAATTTTCTAGACTTATTACATTTTTGATTTTAATATTTTTCTATATTCCCATAGCAGTTGTAGTTTTATTTTCTTTTAATGCTTCAAAATCCCCAGTATGGGTTGGATTTAGTTTGTTGTGGTATAAAGAGTTATTCACAAATTCATATTCTATTTGGAAGGCATTTTGGAATTCGATAATAGTTGCGATTTCTGCTAGTTTTGTCGCAACAGCCCTTGGTGCTTTTGGTGCTATTGGACTTTATTGGGGAAAATTTAAAGGTAAGGATTATATTTGGATTATCTCTTATTTGCCGTTAATAATACCAGATATTATTATTGGTGTTTCTTTATTAATTTTCTTTGTATTTATAAAACTAAGATTAAGTTTATTTACAATATTTATTGCGCATGTTACTTTTTCTCTTCCATATGCTTTGATGATTGTTTTTTCAAGACTTCAAGATTTTGAATATAGCATAATAGAAGCAGCATATGATCTAGGAGCTACTGAAGAAATTGCATTATTTAAAGTGATAATACCAATTTCATTTCCCGGAATTTTAGCAGCTTTTTTTATGTCTCTTACACTATCTATTGATGATTTTGTTATAACATTTTTTGTTGCAGGACCAGGGTCAACCACATTACCATTAAAAATTTATTCTATGATACGATTTGGTATATCTCCAACTATTAATGCTATCTCAACTTTAATGTTAGCTGGAACTATTGTAATAAGCGTTTTTATGAGAAAATATTTAAAATACATTTTTTAATTTTAAAAAGTCTACCAAAATATCTCCAAATTTTTTAGATTTTATAACCTCCAAATTGTTAGGCATATATAGTTTTTCTCGTTTTGAATGTTCTATAATTATTATTCCATTCTCATAAATGTTTTTTGATAAATCTTTTATTATCTCATTTAGTATTCCAAGTTCAAAGGGTGGATCGGTGAATACTATATCATATTTAATTTTATTTGTTCTTAAAAATATCCTTGCATCAATTCTGAATATTTTTATTTTATTTTCTACATTCAAATTCTTGACGTTAGTTTTAATAGTTTTAATAGCTTTAGAAGAAGAGTCAACAAAATGAACTTCTTTAGCTCCATTGCTCAGAAATTCAAATCCAACACTTCCACTACCAGCGCATAAATCTAAAATGGTTTTATCTTTTAATTCAATTGAATTAACCAAAGCCATTCTTACTTTACTTGGCGTATATCGTGTTCGTTTGTCAGGTACCATTTCTAATTTCCTGTTTTTAAAAATGCCCGTTTCAATTTTTAACATTACTCACCTCGATTTACAAATTGTATATTTTTTTGTATTTTAAATTCAAATAATCAATGAAATAATTTGGATTTAGTTTTTCTCCAGAAATTTGAGAAATCAACTCTTGAGGTTCATAGATTTTACCTTTAGAATGAATTTTTTCCCTAAGCCAGTTTAAAATTTCTATAAATTCCCCATTCTCAATTTTTTCGTCAATGTTTTCTAAATCTTTTAATAAGCTGTAATAAATTTGAGCTGCGTATAAATTTCCAAGCATGTAAGACGGAAAATATCCAAAAGAACCAAGTGCCCAGTGAATATCTTGTAAAACTCCTTCTTTATAAGACTTTGGTGTTATTCCTAAATATTCTTTCATTTTTTGGTTCCACATTTCAGGTAAATCAGAAACTTTTATTTTATCATTTATAAGACCTTCTTCAATTTCAAACCTTAACATAATGTGAAGATTATAAGTAACTTCATCTGCTTCAACACGAACAAGCGATTTTTCAACGGTGTTAATACTTCGCCAGAATTCTTCTAAGGATATATTTGAAAAATGTGGAAAAATTTCGGTTAATTTAGGATAAAAATATTTCCAAAAATTGTAGCTTCTTCCAATAATATTTTCCCAAAATCTTGATTGACTTTCGTGAATTCCCATAGATGCACCATTTCCTATAGGGAGTCCTCTTAGTTTTTCTGGAATCCCCATTTCGTATAAAGCGTGTCCGCATTCATGAATTGTTCCAAAAATTCCTTTTCTAATATCCCTTTCATCATACTTTGTTGTGATTCTCACATCGTTGTGACTAATTGTGATAGTAAAAGGATGTTCAGAAAGATCTAATCTTCCTGAATTAAAATCAAAATTTAATTTTTTCAATATAAATTCAGAAAGAATTTTTTGTTTTTTTACTTCAAATTTTCCTATAAGAATATCTTTTTTTGGCCTAGTACTATTTTCTATTTTTTCAAGGAGATTAATTAAAAAATTTCTCAATGAAGGTAACATATTTAAAAGATCTTTTGTATTTAAACCTGGTTCGTAATTGTCTAGCAGTGCATCGTACCTGTTTTCCTCATATCCTAAATGTTCTGCAATCTCTTTTGAAAGGTTTACAATTTTTTCTAAATGAGGTTTGAATAAGTTAAAATCATCCTCTTTTTTCGCAAGTTGCCAAGCATTTTGAGCTTTTGAAGATTCGATTTGAAATTCAATGAATAATTCAGGAGGTATTTTTTTCGATTTTTCAAATTCTTTTTTAGTCACTCTTATCAAAGCTTTATCTTCTGTGGTTTGTGCTTCATTTTCTGCTTTTAGCAATAATTCAAAAGTTTTGTCAGAAGTAAATTCTTTGAAAGTGTAACCTGCGATTTCTCCAATAATTTCAGCTCTTTTTTCAGAAGCATTTCTTGGCATATAAGTTTCAAGATCCCAGTGAAGTAAAGAAAGAGCATTCTCGAATTTTGAGATTTTTCGAAGATGAGTTTTTAATTTTTCCAGATTTTCCCCCATTTCATTTCCTCCCTTTTAAAATATTTCTTTTTCCATTTCTGATTGCGTTAAAATTGACTGAAAACTAACTTTTTTCAGTGGTTGATATAAGTAGTCATCTTCAGGAACTGAGGAAATTAAAATATTTTTGCAATTAGTTTGTGATTTTAAAAAGTTAATTGAGGCCTTTAAAATATCAGTATAATTGTTTTTAGCAACTATATCTATAATGGGCACATTTTCTTTTTCTAATTTTCCCCAAACAAGATATCCTTCACCAGAATTAGTAACAATTTTTGTAAAATTATACCTATTATCTGAAAGAAGCAAAGAAATAGGTTCCCTTTGCCAGTTAGGTTTTCGCCCATTAAAATAAATTTCTAGAGCTTGAATGTAAGCAGTTCTAGGTTCAACTGGGAAATATCTATAATTAATTTCTTGATTTATTGTTTTTTTAAGAATCATTGAATATAAAAGCCTTTTTTCTCTAAATCCGTGTTTTTCGTAGAATTTGTAAGCTCTGATATCATCTTTAACAACTTCTAGTTGAATTTTTCTGATTCCACGCCATTTTAGATAGTTAACTGTATGTTCTAAAATATAACTAGCAGCTCCAGTACCTCGTTCTTCTTTAATAACACCCATTGCATCAATTCTAGCTTTTTCCTTTCTAATACTGACTACTATAAATCCAAAAGGTATGTTATCTTTAAGAAAAACAAAACTATCAGATAGAGAAATGGAATTTTCTTTTACATCTAACTGAAAACTTACAACATCCCATTTTATAGGTACCGTATAATCTTCAAATACTTTGTTAACTAAATTTATAAAATCAATTCGTGAAAATTCATCAAGAGTCAGTATTTTTAAATTCATTTTAATCACCTCTTTCCGAGGAAAAATTTACAATACTTTTTGCTAAATTTTCATCACTAACACCAAGAACAGAAACATTCACCATACCAGTTGCATGAGATAACTTTTCTTTTGTGGAAATTTCAATATAAGGAACATTGGAAATTTCGCACCGAATTTTTATATCTTTTTTTACGCGTGTTCCAGCATCAGTAGCTATGATTATAATTTTGTGTTTTAATCTATGATCTTTTATATAGTCTCGAATATTTTCTTTTCCATAAACTAATTTTTTTGCTTTTGAAGCAAATCCCAATAAAGTAAGTATTTTTTCTTCTTTCATAATTTACACCTCCAGAACTGAAGAATCGACGCATGCATATGCATTATGAGAATGAATTGATTCAAAACTTTCAACTTCTACTTTGAACCATTTTATTCTTTTGTCATCTTTCAACTTTAAAGCTATATCTCTAGAAACATCTTCAACAAATTTTGGATTTTCATATGATTCTTCAGTTACAAATTTTTCATCTGGTCTTTTTAAAAGAGTGTATAAAGGTGAACTAGCAGAAGATTCAGCAATTTCTATTAACTCTTCAAACCATATTAAATCGTATGTTTTTATTTCCATCAAAACCTTAGCTCGCTGATTATGAGCATTATATTTACTTATTTCCTTAGAACAAGGACAAAGTGTTTGTATGGGAACTTCAATGATTAAATAAAAATCATATTTGTTGTCGTTATCATAAGCCTTAAAACCACATTTATACTCTAGAAAACTTTTTATTTTGGTAACAGGAGCTTCTTTTTTCAAAAAATATGGAAAAGTTATTTCTATTTTTGCACTTTGAGCATTTAAACTTTCTTTCAGCTTATCAAGTATTTGTTTTATTGTTTTAGGCTCAATTTTAAAATGAAAATCATTTATTATTTCTACGAATCTACTCATATGAGTACCTCTGAAATCTCTAGGAAGGTCAACAAACATGTTAATATTTGCAACGGTGTGTTGAATTTTATTTTTTTTATCGAGAACAATAATTGGATAACTTAAATTTTTAATTCCAACATGTTTTAAAGGGATATTCCTTTCATCCTTTTCATTTTGAACGTCTTTCAACATGTTTTACATCCTTTCTTTTATATTAATTTTTCAAAGAAAAGCGGTAATTGTACATGCTCGGTTTTCATTTTATAAGTTGAATGTATTTTTTCGAGATATTTTTCTGCGGTTTTTTCCCAGGTGTAATTTGAAATTACTCTATTAATTCCCAATTTTTGATACTTATTATAATCTTTGAAAATTTCTAAGATGGCACTGGAAATTTCATTAGTATCATTTGGATCAACAACTTTCCCATAATATCCATTGTTTAATATTTCAATTGGTCCACCCGATTTTGTGGCAACAACAGGTAAACCACATGCCATTGCTTCAATAATTGCTAAACCAAAAGGTTCATAAAGAGAAGTAAGGGCAAAAATAGATTTAAATTTAGATGCTGCTTTATATAACGAAGCAAGTTCAATCTGGCTATCAATATTTAAAAAAATAATATTTTCAAGAAGATTGTTTTCTTTGAGAAGGTGAATAATTTGACTTAAAATTTTAGCATCTTCAGTTTCTTTTTTTGAATATTCAAAAACATTTTCAATTCCACGAACTACAATAATTAAGTTAAAAATTTCCTGCAATTTTTTATTTTCTAAATAACTTTTTACAACAGAAATATGATTTTTTTTAGGATCAATTCTGCTGGAAAGTATTATAAAGCTTTTATTATATATTTTTAAAAATTTTTCAAAATGTTGTACCTTTTCATCTTCAAAAGTATTAAAAATTTCTGTATTAACCCCTGGAGATATTACAACAAATTTTTTTAAATTTTCCAGCGTAAGATTTTTATAGGCTTGATGCATATACTGAACAGTTTTTTCCTGTTCAGTACTAGTAACGACAAAAGTTGAATATTTAATAGCAGATCTTTCTGCAGCGATTCTAATAGAAAATCTATATTTTTGCTCTAGAAATTCATTGTTAAAACTGGAAAATTTATCTTTTTTTTGTGCCCCAAGTGAATGCCCGGTAAATGAAAAATTTATTCCGGTTTTTTTTAGAAACATTGCTCCTGATATTCCACCATCGCCATAATGAGTGGTGACAAAATCAGGAAATTCTCCTTCACTATTATAAAAACGAATTATTTCTTTTACATAATCTCCAAGATATTCCCATAAAAGTTCTTTATTCAGAAATTTGCTTCCTCCAAAAGGTACTCTAATTATTCTTAAATTTTCATAGTTAGGATAATGATCAAATGTTTCAGAAAATTCTGGCCAATCAAGATCAATAATCTTACGTGTAATAATATCAATTTTTAAACCCAATTTGGACATAGCTTTGGCTAATTCTTTAACATAAACAAGTTGACCACCAAAATCAGGATGCTCTGTTAAATGACTATCATTTCTATCAAAGTTTCCTTGGGGATTAAAAAAAGCTATTTTTTTCAGCATTATTTTCTAACTCCTTAATATAATTTTTGATTTTACTTAAATCAGTAATTGCACCAACTTTTTTTAAAACAAAAGATGATATCATAGTTCCCAATTTAGCTGATTTGAAAATAGACCAGTTATTTAACAAACCGTAATAAATGCCTGCCCAAAAAGCATCTCCAGCACCAGTGGTATCTATAACTTCAGTAGCTAATGAAGGGATGTGTTTAACAACTTTACCATCTGAAACTAAAGCTCCTTCTTTTCCAAGTGTTAGTATTACAAAATTCACTCCGAAATTATGAAGAAGTTCAATATATCTTTCTTCAGGTAAAGGTCCGAAAATTTCTTTTGCGTCATCTATTGACGGTTTCATTATATAGGAGTTTTTTATAACTTCAAAAATTCTGTCTAAGTCTAATTTTTGATCACAAAAAATCATACTTCTACAGTTGGGATCAAATCCTATTTTAACTCCGTGCTTCTTGGCACGCTCTATAATTTGCAAGGTTTTAGTGTAATTTTCTTTGTGAGTTATAGTCCAACAACTTAGGTGTAAAAATTTTGTATTATTAAAATTTAATTCGGGTATTTCAAAGAATTTATCAGCTCCTCTGATTACAAAAAATTCCGGTGAACTCTTTGATTTTGAGACAAAGACCAAAGTTGTATTGTGGAGTTTATCAGTTTGTAAAAAATCCCTATTTATGTTATACTTTTGGAGATTTTCTAATATAAAAATTCCAAAAGGATCATTGCCAATTTTTGAAATTATAGAAGTTTCAATACCTAGCTGAGAAAGATTGATAGCTATATTTAATGGGCTACCACCTAATCTCTTTTCAAAATTTTTGGCTATGGTTAATTTTTCGTTTGAAATTAGATCTATTAAAATTTCGCCCAAAAAAACTATTTTCACGTTTTCACCTCTTAACTATATTTTACCGCATTTTGCTAAATTCAGAAAGAATATGATAAAATATTGATGAAGGCTTAAAAAGGAGGGATTTCATGTTGAGATTCGTGATCAATAAGCAGGAATTTTCAAAGAAAATTTCCGTTGCAGCCCAAGCTGTCGGTTCTAAAACAGTTGATCCAATTCTTCAGTGCTTGTTATTTAAGCCTGAAAATGATTCTATTAAGGTTTTTTCTACAGACATGCAAACTTTTGTCGTTGCAAAATTGGATGTTAACGAATTTGATGGTAGTGATTCCTTTGCTGTTGATGCAAAACTTCTTGAAGAAATTGTCAAAAATATTGATGAAGATGAAATTGTTTTAGAATATAATTTAGGTAAGCTTAATGTTAGAAGTGGTAAAACTGCTTTTAATCTAACAACTTATTCTAATCCTGAAAAATTCCCGCCGTTAGAATTTGAAAAAACTGGCATTAATTTTGAAATAGAAACCTCCATTTTATCAGAGATGATTGATAAAGTAATTTTTTGTGCATCAACCGAAACTGCTATGAGAGCGTTAAATGGTGTTTATTGGGAAATAAAGGATAAATTTTTAAGACTTGTTGCAAGCGATGGATACAGATTGGCCTTAGTAGAACAAAAAGTTGATGTTGAAGCTGAAATTGATTTTATAATTTCATTAAAAAGTATGAAAGAACTTCAGAACATGTTATCTGGAGCTGATGAGCCTGTTGTTAAGATAACATGTGATAATAAGAAAATGGCTATAAACTCTGGAGATATTACTGTTATTACTAGAGTTGTTGAAGAAGTATTTCCAGATTACAAAAGAGTTTTACCTAAAGCATTTAAAACAAGAATAACTTTCAATAAAAGTGAATTTTTAGAAGCTCTAAAAAGAAATATGATTATTGCCAAAAGAGGAAATGATAAAGTAAGATTAGAAATTACAGATAACTCTATGATATTAACCAGTCAGAGTCCTGAATTTGGTGAAGTTCGAGAAGAGCTGAACATTGAAAAAGAGGGAGAAGATTTGATTATTAATTTTAATCCTAGATTTTTAAACGAGGCAGTAAAGAATGTTGATGAAGAGGAAATAGTTTTCAACTTTGTAGATGAGCTTAGTCCAATGCAAGTGAATTCGAAAGATGTAGGAGGATATCTCTACATTGTGCTTCCTGTGAGAGCGTGAGGTGAAAATATGAAAAAAGGATTTACTCTGATTGAATTATTAATTGTTATGGCTATAATTTCAGCTCTTTTAGGTGTTGCTGCACCCATAGGATTGAATGCACTTTCAAAGGCTAAAGCAGCGCAAGTGGCTGCAAACTTGCGGAATCTTTCTCAAAGTGTTCTTGCGGCATTCCTTACTTACGATTCAAATTATTTTTTCGAAATTGATAACAATAACGAATTAAATGAAAAAGAGAAAGCAAAATTAAGGATAAAAAAATTATATCAGGATGGATTTATTGATAAAGATTTATCTGATAAAGGGTATGAAATTTGGCTTTCCGATGATGAAAAGGTTTGTAAAATATATTACATAAGTAAAGATGTTCAATTTTTGATGGTTCAATCGGTTAATCCGTCAGTTAAAATTGATGATAATAACAGTTATATATACTTGGAGGTTCCTAAGCCTTGATTGAGGTAAAAAATCTTGGCAAAAGATTTAAGAACTTTTGGGCATTACAAGATATAAGTTTTAAACTTGAAAAAGGAGAAATCCTAGGAATAGTAGGTAAAAACGGCTGTGGGAAAAGCACTCTTTTAAACTTAATAGCTGGTATTTTGAAACCAAGCTCTGGTGAAATAATTTCCAATTCGAGTTTGATTTCTTATATACCAGAAAAACCTATACTGATTCCCGAAATTTCTCTTAAAGATAATATAAAATATTTTGCCAATCTTAGAAAAATTTCACAGAAGAGGATTTTAGAAGAGATTGATTATTTTGGTTTAAAACCTCATCTTAGGAAAAAACCAAAGGAACTATCAAAAGGATTACAGCAAAGGTTGTCAATGGTAATAGCTTTACTACCAGATCCTGAAATAATATTAATGGATGAGCCTACAAGTGGTCTTGATATAGAGTCTAAAAAATTAATTATCGAAAGAATAGAAAAGCTAAAAAAATCAAATAAAATAGTGTTATATGTTACTCATGAAGATGAAGAAATTGAAAAGATTTGTTCTAAAGTATTAATTTTAGAAGGTGGTAAAACATTATTTTTGGGCACTGTTAAGGAATTCTGGGAAAAATATGAAAGATTTGTGTATGTTGTTTTACAAGGAGCATCATCCCCTGTATTGGTTAAAATAGATAAATTAAAGGAATTAGATAATTTGATTCACGTTAGAAGTATAGGTATTAGAGAGTTTCTTACTGGAGGTGTGAAAATTGAAACTGGTGGGGGAAAAAGTTTTATTAAGACCAATTGAGGTTGAAGATGCAAAAAGATTTGTTGAATTAATAAATGACGAAGAGGTTAGACAGTACTTGGCTTTAGTTTTTCCGATTAATAAATACATGGAAGAAAATTGGTTGAAAAACGATGCAAATAATTTTAATACTGTGACTTTAGGAATAGAAGTTAAAGATAAGAATCTTTTAGTTGGATCAACTGGGTTAAATAATATTGATTGGATTAACAGACAGGCTGAATTTGGAATTGGAATTTTTGATAAGAATTATTGGAATAAAGGGCTTGGTACTGAAGCAACGAAGTTAGTTTTAAAGTATGCTTTTGAGTATTTAAACTTAAACAGGGTTTATTTGAAAACATATGAGTATAACAAAAGAGCTATTAGGGTGTACGAAAAATGTGGTTTTTTATTAGAAGGGAAAGAGAGGCAAGCGAAATATTTAAAAGGAAAATATTGGGATTTAGTAAGAATGTCAATTCTTGCTGAAGATTATTGGAGAAGTTTCGAAAATCAATAATAAATTTTTTATTGAATCTTAGCCGCATAAAAAGCGGCTTTTTTTATGTTATAATAGAATCAGGTGGTGTTAATATGAAAAAAATGGCGACATTTTTTGAGGAAAAAGATGGTGGAGTAATTTGTAATTTATGTCCTCACAAATGTTTTTTAAAAAATGGACAAACTGGCATTTGTGGAGTAAGATTTAATGAAAACGGTATATTATTTACGAAAAATTATGGTGATATTTCATCTATTTCGATGGATCCTATAGAAAAGAAACCTTTATATCATTTCAGTCCTGGTACTGAAATTCTTTCTGTTGGAACATGGGGCTGTAATTTGAAATGTAAATTTTGTCAGAACTGGGAAATATCTCAGGAAAAACCAGCTATTAAAGTTGTTACACCAGATCAATTAGTTCAAATTGCTTTATCTAGAGGTTCTAAGGGTATTGCCTATACTTATAGTGAACCTATAGTTTGGTATGAATTTGTCTTAGATACTTCGAGAATAGCGCATAAAAAGGGGCTTTACAATGTTTTAGTTACTAACGGATACATTGAAATTGAACCCTTAAAGTTATTATTGCAAAATATTGACGCAATGAATATAGATTTGAAAGGATTTAATAGTGAGTTTTATAAAAAGGAATGTTTGGGAGATTATGAATCCGTATTAAAAGTTATAAAATTTGCATATGATTATGGAGTTCATGTTGAAGTAACAACACTTGTAATACCTGGAAAAAATGATAATGAAGAAGAGCTTGTAAGAGAATTTGAGGCACTTTCAAAAATAAGCAAAGATATTCCTCTTCATTTAACGAGATATTTTCCTGCGTATAAATACGATATTCCTCCTACACCAGTTGATGAATTAAAAAAATTATATCTCTTAGCGAAAGAATTTTTAAATTTTGTCTATATTGGTAATATTTTTGAGTCTGAATATGAAAGTACCATTTGCCCAGAGTGTAATACTCCTTTAATTATAAGAGAAGGATATGATGTGAAAATTTTAAATTTAACTAAGGAGGGAAAATGTAAAATATGCGGAAGAGAAATCGTCAGGATTTAAATAGATTGAGCAAAGTTTCTTTTTTTTCATTGCTTGTTTTGTTATCTGTTGTTATTATTATAGTTGTAATTGCTGTTTTTTTAAGAAATCCAAATATGTATAAGGATTTTGAACAATTTACCTTGGGAACTTATGTTCATTTGAAAATTTCCACAAAATCAAATCCAGATTTAATTTCAAAAGAAATATTTGCTGAAATGGATAGAATATCACAAAAGTTCGATCCTTATAAAAAAGATTCTATCTTGTATGAATTAAATCATAGTAATGACTGGCTTGAAGTTGATGATGAAACTTTTGCTTTAATTGAATTAGCATTAAGATATGCAAAAATCACAGATGGTGCTTTTGATCCTACTTTGGGAAGATTAATAGACTTATGGGGCTTTTCACACTTTTCAGAGAAATTTTCTGAAAATGATGGTTTTACTGTACCGAATGCAAAAGAAATTGAAGAAGCTTTGAATAAGAGTGGTTACGAAAAGATTCAGTTAGATTATAATAAAAAAGCTATTAAGACAAATGGAGTTTGGATAGATTTGGGAGGATTAGCTAAAGGTTATGCACTTGAAAGAGCGTATCAAATAGCTAAAACAGCTGATCCAGAATGTTCGGGTTTTGTTGAAGCAGGTGGAGATATAAGAATACTTGGCCCCAAATTTGGTAAAGATTTTTGGATTATAGGAATAAAAAACCCCCGAGGGACAGATAGTGTAAGTTATATATATTTAAAAAGTGGTTCTGTAGCGACAAGTGGTGATTATGAAAGATATTTCATCAAAGATGGATTAAGATATCATCATTTAATAAATCCAAAAACAGGTTTTCCAGCTAACGGAGCGATTAGTGCTACTGTTATTTCAGATGATGCAATCAGTGCAGATGCATTTTCCACAGCTGCTTTTGTTTTAGGTGTTCAAAATTGGTTGTTTACTAGAACAGTGTTTCCGAAAAATAATTCAGAAGTTTTTTTGATTTCTCCTGATCAAAAAATTTATAAAACTGATGGATTTTCGATGTATGAGAAAATTTATTAAGGAGGTATAATATGAAAAAACTAAAGAGTTTTGGTGGCAAAAGTCTTGGAAGTAAAACCAACCAAATGGAACGAATTCAAAAATTACAGGAAGAAGTTCAAAGAAAAATGAAAGAAGTTGAAGAAAATTTTTCAAATGTCGAAATTGAAGTAAGTGTAGGTGGAGGTGCTTTAAAATTAATTGCTACTGCAGATAGAAAAATTAAAAATATTGAAATTGATGATGACTTGCTAGAAGACAAGGAAATGTTGGAAGATTTACTGACAGCTGGCTTTGATGAACTAATAGAAAAAATAGAGCAAAAAAGAGAAGAAGAGCTTTCAAAAGTTACACAAGATATCTTGCCATTTGGAATTTGAGGGATCTTATGAGAAGAGAGAGTTATATTTATTTAATTTTAGTTAACGTAATTATTCTATTTGCAATGGAAATTACAAAACTGTATACTGCTAGTGACTTGATGGTTTATATTTGGTTTGGTGCACAATATGGTCCATTGGTTTCCGGAGGCCATTGGTATAGGCTTATTACTTCAATGTTTGTTCATGGTGGTTTTATCCATTTGTTATTTAATATGTACGCCCTTTATTTTTTGGGAAGAATAGTTGAAGGTGTGTATGGAACTGATAAATTTTTGGGGTTTTATTTTTTAAGTGGATTAATGGGAAATATAGGCACACAGATATTTTATTACAAGTCTTTATCTGTAGGAGCTAGTGGCGCTATTTTCGGTTTAGTTGGAGTTCTTTTTGCAGCTGGCTTCAGGAAGGATACTCCGTATGCTCTTAAGCCATTAACAGGTACGGCTTTATTACCAATGATTTTAATAAATGTAATTTTTGGATTGATGCCAGGTACAAATATCAATAATGCAGCACACCTTGGTGGTTTTTTAACAGGTATGGTATTAGGTTATTTTATTCCCACGTACGATTATTCCTGGAAAATTAGAAAGATTTGGAAATACGTAAAGATGATAATATTGATAATTGTCATTGTTTCTTTCGTATTTTTGATTATAAATTCTATTACAACGGTTATTTAGTTAGTTAAAAAAAGCTGGCAATTGCCAGCTTTTTTATAATCATTAATTAATATTCTATTTGTTTAATACCTTTTTCAATTATTTCTTTTGTATCTCTTGCTATCATTAATTCTTCATTTGTTGGGACAATTAATACTGAAACTTTTGAATCAGGTGTTGAAATAACCTTTTCTGTTCCTTTAACGTTATTTTTTTCCTTGTCAATTTTTATTCCAAGATATCCTAAATAATTCTCACATATTTCCTCTCTAGTTATTGGGGAATTTTCCCCAACACCTGCAGTAAAGGCTATGGCGTCAACACCATTCATTGCTGCAACATATGCACCAATGTATTTTGCTATACGATATTCATATATGTCAAGTACTAATCGACATAAAGGATCATTTTCCAAAGCTTTATCTTCTATATCTCTCATGTCAGAACTAAAATTGTTAGTAAGGCCAAGGACGCCGCTTTTTTTGTTTAAAATTGTATATACTTCTTCAGAAGTTAATCCTTCTTTCTCCATAAGAAAAGTGACAATTGAGGGGTCTAGATCACCTGATCTTGTGCCCATTACAAGGCCTTCAAGAGGTGTAAACCCCATTGAAGTGTCGATGCTTTTACCATTTTTGACGGCTGCTATTGATGCGCCATTTCCCAAATGTACAGTAATAATTTTTGATTTATTATAATCTAATCCCAAAATTTCAGCTGTTCTTTTTGAAACATATCTATGACTTGTTCCATGAAAGCCGTATCTTCTTATTTTATATTTTTCGTAATAAGTATATGGAATTGCATATAAATAAGCTTTTTTTGGCATTTTGGCATGGAAAGCAGTATCAAATACAGCAACATTTGGCACGCTTGGTAAAAGTTTCATTATTGCTTTAATGCCCATTAAATTTGGTGGATTATGAAGAGGTGCTAAGAAAGAAAACTCTTCAACTGCTTTTATAACTTCATCGTCTATAAGAACCGATCCTGAGAATTTTTCTCCACCATGGACAACTCTGTGCCCAACTGCATTAATTTCTTTAAAGTCTTTAATGGCACCGTATTTTTCATCAATTAAAGTTTCAAGGACAAATTTCAGAGCTTCGTCGTGATTTACCATAGGTTTTTCTACAATAAACTTTTCCCCATCTTTTTTGTGTACAATTCTACTTCCAGGTATTCCTATTCTTTCGGCTATTCCTTTACATAGAACTTTTTCATCTTTCATATCCATTAATTGGTATTTTATTGATGAACTACCACTGTTTACAACAAGAACTATCATTTTTCAATCCTCCTTTGCTTATAATGCTTTTCCAGCAGCCCCTAAAAATTCCAATCTATCCTTAACAACTTCTTTTACAAAATTCATTCCTTCTTTGAAATATTTTCTTGGATCAAATTCTTTTGGATTTTCTTTTAAATGTTTTCTAAGTCCAGCGACAAATGCAAGTCTAAGATCCGTATCAGTATTAACTTTATTAATACCAAATTGGACACATTTTTTGATTTCTTCAGCAGGTACACCTTTAGCTCCGCTGAAATCGGCTCCAAATTCTTCAGCAATATCAACGTATTGTTTTAAAACGCTAGAAGCGCCGTGAAGGACAAGAGGAATTTTGGTTAATTCTTTAACCTTTTTAAGTCTTTCAAAATCTAATTTTACTTCTCCTTTAAATTTAAATGCCCCATGGCTTGTACCAATAGCAGGAGCTAAAAAGTCTACACCAGTTTCTTCAACGAATCTTTTTGCTTGATCAGGATCAACTAATACGTTTTCTGCAGCTGAAACGTTATCTTCGATGCCTGCCAATTGTCCTAACTCAGCTTCTACAGAAACTCCTGAAGCGTGAGCCCATTTTACAACTTCTTTTGTAATAGCCATGTTTTTTTCAAAATCTTCATGTGAAGCATCAATCATGACAGATGAATATCCTGCTTTTATTGCAGCTGCTATAAATTCAAAATGTTTTCCATGATCTAAGTGTAAAGCAACTGGTATATTCACACTTTCTGCATATTCTCGAACCATTTTAACAAACAAACGAGTGCCTCGATAAATGTCACCATTTCCAGCATATTTAATAGCTCCTTCACTGGTTTCAATAATTACTGGGGCATTTTTTTCAACAGCCCCCTCAATAATTGCAATTAAAAATTCTAGATTGTTAATGTTGAAAGCAGGTACTGCGTAAAAATTTTCACTTGCTTTTTCTAAGATTTCTTTGGTGTTTACGTACATAATTTTCCCTCCTTTTATTTTCAAAATTATTATATCACACTAAAATTTTATTTAAAATTGGAGTGGGGCATAAGCCGGATTCTGTTTGTGCAAGCATCTATCTAGGAAATTTGTTACCAAATTTCTCAAGCGGTCTACCCGGGATATGGGCGGAGCCACCCTATCCCTGCTTGACCTTGCTCCAGGTAGGGGTTACCAAGCACATGGATTACTCCATGTCTGGTGAGCTCTTACCTCACCGTTCCACCCTTACCTTTCGGTGGTTTTCTTTTCTATGGCCCTATCCAGGGTTTTACCCTCCGGATGTTATCCGGTACCATGCCCATGGAGTCCGGACTTTCCTCGGTTAGTCTAAGTTTGACTAACCGCGCTTGCATGCCCCACTCCTTGTTAAAAAAAAATTAATGTTTTATGTTAAAATAAATATGATAAAATAGTATCAAGGATATGATAATGAAAAAAACCTATTTTTTAATTATTGTGATTTTAACAATTATGACAATTAATTTAATGCCATTTTTTAAAAAAAGTTCAATTAACACCGAAGATTTAATGCATTTTTCGGCTACTTTTATTTTACCATATAATTATAAATTGTGGTTGGTAGATAAAAATGGAAAGATATTTGATTTAATCCAATGTTCAAGTGAATTTAAAAAGGTTCCAGTTATAAAAATTCCCAAAGATTTTATTGACGAAATTAATGGAGTTGTTAGCCAGGACATTCTCAAATTTATTCCAGACAAAATTCCTTCAATAATATACGAAATAAATCTTAAAGATAATAGTTTTGTACTATTAAATAATGCAAAAATTTATTTTGAAGATATTGGTAAATTGGCTGTTTACTTTGAGAATTTAAAGGTTTGGTATAAATATACGAACGTTAATGAAGTTTATTATATTAAAGACGATATGTTAGTAAAAGTGAGGTGAAATAATGGCAAAATGGGCACCAGTTATATCTATAGACATTGGTAATGATACACTTAAAGGAGTTGTTATTAATTATACAAATGAAGGCAAAGAAATTGTAGCATATTCTGCTGTAAAGTCAAAGGGTATTGAATTAGGAGATATTAAAGATGTTGTTTCATTAAATGACTCGATGAATATTTTAATTGAGAATTTAGAAGAACAGGTTGGTAAAATTTTAAAAGGTGATTTTTTAGTTTCATCTAGTTGTGGGAATTTCGAGTTGAGAGAAATTAAGGAAGAATTAATACTTTCTGAAGATGAGAGTAATGCAATTGTTAATGAGAGACATTTAGATGAACTGAAAGAACTGCTTTTAACAGAATTTATAGGAGATAACAATCTTGTTTACCACCTCTATACTAAGAGATATATTTTAGATGGCAAAAAAATTGTTTTCAATCCTGTTGATATGAGTGCTAAAAAACTTGAAGCAGTTTATTCTTTGATTATTGGAGATAATGTTCATAGAAGTATAGTTGATTACGCTACTAGAGATACAATTGGAGAAGCTGATTATTTTATATCTCCGGTTTCTGCAGCAGAGGCAATACTAACTGGTACCGAGAAGGATAGTGGTGTAATGCATGTTGATATGGGTTACCATACCACTGTTGCCACAGTTTATTTAAATAGTGCACCAGTAATGTTGGTTAGAATTCCTGTTGCAATAAGGCATGTAATTCTTGATATTGCAAGAGTTTTACGAACTTCTATTTACGAAGCGGAAAGATTGTTAAAAATACATGGAATAGGTGTTTTTGAAGGCATAGAATCATTAAAAATTGAATACAAAGCATTAGATGGAAGAACTAGTTTTGAAACAGAAAGAGAAAGACTTGCGAGAATCATACATGCAAGACTAAGAGAAATCTTTATGAAAGTAAGAAGAGTGTATAGAGATGCTGTTTTGAATTTCGATGAATTTAAAGATTTAGGTATTCCAGGTGGAGTTGTTCTATCTGGAGGAGGAGCAAATATTCCTAGAATTACTGATGTTGCTTCGGACATATTGAGATGTTCTGTTAGAGTAGGTAATTTTATATACAATGAGGATTTTGTGATAGAAGAAAATGAAAATGTCTTAAATGATCCAATGTTTGCTTCAGTTTTGGGAAATGTTGTATTATACGAAAAAGCTTTTGATTATATTAATGAGAATGTAAAAAAAAGAAGTTTTGCAGAAATTCTCTCTAACTTTTTTAAAAAATTGTTTTGAGGAGGAATAAATATGGGTTTTAATGTTAGACGCGAAAATAATGTCTCAAAGACTTTACCTGTAATAAAAGTTATTGGGGTTGGAGGGGCAGGTTGCAATGCTGTAAATAGAATGGTAGAAGCAGGTATAAAAGATGTTATTTTTGTGGCTGTAAATACTGACGTTCAAGTTCTTGAAGTGAGTAAAGCTGATGAGGTTGTTCAAATAGGTGAAAAATTAACAAAAGGATTAGGAGCAGGTGGAGATCCTAAGGTTGGTGAAGAAGCAGCTCTTGAAGATAAGAAAAAACTTGAAGAGCTTTTAAGAGGAACAGATATGCTTTTTATAACTGCTGGTTTTGGAGGAGGTACTGGAACAGGTGCAGCTCCAGTAATTGCAGAAATAGCAAAAAGTTTAGGAATTTTAACAGTTGCAATTATTACTACGCCATTTTTCTTTGAAGGAACCCCAAGGTGGAAAGCAGCAATGGAGGGTATAAAAAGAATTCATGGTAAAGTTGATACTCTGATTAAAATCAGCAATAATAAACTTCTCGAAGAACTTTCACTTGATACTCCATTAGTAAAAGCTTTTGCAAAAGCTGATGAAACACTACACCAAGGAATTAAAGGTATTTCGGAATTAATAACTAAACGGGGATATATTAACTTGGATTTTGCAGATATTGAATCAGTAATGCGTGGAGCTGGTGCTGCAATGTTGGGTATAGGTGTTGGAAAAGGTGAAAATAGAGCTATTGAGGCGGCAAGAAGTGCAATGGAAAGCCGTTTAATTGAACATCCTATTGAAAATGCAAGTTCATTAATTTTAAACATTACAGCTCCTAAGACTTTTAAATTGCAGGAAATGCAAGAAGCTGCTATGATTATTAGACAAACATGCAGTGAGGATGCCGATATGAAATTTGGTGTTATAATTGATGAAGAAGTACCGGAGGATGAAATTAGAGTTACTCTAATAGCTACAGGTTTTGACCAAGAAGAAGATTTCTTATTCTCAGAAGAGGATATTCCAGCGTTATTTAAATTTGGTTTGGAGGTAATGGGGGATGATGGAAAAAAGGTATAAGAGGTTAGGGGATATTTTAATTGAAAAAGGTGTTATTTCACAAGCAGATTTACAGTATGCTTTGAATATACAAAGAGAAACAAAAAAGCCAATTGGTGAAATTTTAGTTGACTTAGGTCTTTGCACTTGGCAACAAATCACAAAAGCATTAGCAGAACAATATGGTTTGAACTTTTTTTCTGAAAAACCGAAAATTGATATGTCATTGAAGAACAAAATTAAAGTTGATTTGATGGAAGAGTTAAGATTTGTACCAATTAGAGAAGAAACTGATAAATTAATTGTTGCAACAGATAATGTGTATAATCTTTCTTTGATAAAAAAACGATTGAAATTTCTTTTTGATAAAGAGGTTGAACTTTATTTAATTGCTCCTAATTTATTTGAAGAGTTAATGTTTGAAATTAAAAACGAAAAAGAATTTGATTTTGAAGTTGCTGAAGAATTGTTTTCGCAAGAGGTGGAAGAAGAGGAAGAAACTGTTAACGAAGAAGAACTTTTTGATGAAAGTACACCAATTGTAAGAATGGTTAATAATATAATAGAACACGCAATACAATTAGAAGCTAGTGATATTCATATAGAGCCTCGAGAAGGGAAGAATGTAGTTGTGAGATATAGAATTGACGGTGTTTTGAGAAAAATAACTGAATACCCAAAGGCTAGTCATAGTTCAGTGGTAACAAGAATAAAGATAATGTCAAAATTAGATATAACCGAGAGAAGATTACCTCAAGATGGAAAATTTTATTTAAAAAAAGAGAATGAACAATTCGATTTCAGGGTATCAACAATGCCTTCGGTTTATGGAGAAAAAATTGTTTTGAGAATTTTGAGAGTATCTCAATCACATAGAAAGTTAGAAGAATTAGGTTATTCAGAATATAATTATCAGAGGATACAAGAATTAATTAAACATCCTTATGGAATTATTTTGGTTACTGGACCAACGGGGAGTGGTAAGAGTACCACCTTGGTTGGAATTATTAATTCTTTAAACCATGAAGGTGTGAATATTATAACAGCTGAAGATCCCGTTGAATATACAATTAACGGAATAACTCAATGTCAAGTAAACCCAGAAATTGGATTGACATTTGCAAAATATTTAAGATCATTTTTAAGGCAAGACCCAGATATTATAATGGTAGGTGAAATAAGGGATAAAGAAACCGCTCAGCTTGCTGTTGAAGCATCTTTAACTGGGCATTTAGTTTTATCAACTTTACATACTAACACTGCTCCTGGAGCTATTGATAGGTTAGTAAATATGGGAATTGATCCATCGTTAATTAGTTCGTCATTAATAGGTGTGATTGGGCAGAGGCTTGTAAGAAAGGCTTGTAAAAATTGCTCGGTTGAATCATCTTTACCCGAAGAATACAAAAATTTGGTTTTAAAACTTTATCCAGAGTTTGAACCCAAACAGTTAGTTGCACAAGGATGCGATGCTTGTAATGATACAGGATATAAAGGGAGAACTGCTATTGCAGAAGTTTTAATAGTTGATGATGAAATTAGAAGATTAATTAAACGAGGAAATTCAGTTATTGAAATAACTGAAGCTGCTAAGAGAAGAGGGATGAGGACTTTATTTGAAGATGGGATGTTTAAAGTCATATCTGGTGAAACAACTCTTGCAGAAGTTATTAGAGTTACAGGAGGTAGTGAAGAAGAATAGTTATTCTTATAATTAAATACATGTTATAATATCAAAGTAAAATAAAGATTCGGGAGGTGCTCTAATGAAGCCAGCTTTTATTAAAGAAACTGAAGAAAAAATGAAAAAGACTATTGAAGCTATTGATGATGAATTAAAGAAATTAAGGACAGGTAGGCCTTCACCTGCTTTATTAGAGGAAATAAAAGTTGATTATTATGGAGTTCCTACGCCCATAAATCAGGTTGCTACTGTAAGTGTTTCTGAAGAACGTTCGTTGATTATTAAACCATGGGAAAGAAATTTATTAAATGCAATTGAAAAAGCTATACAGGCTAGTGATTTAGGCTTAAATCCTATGAACGATGGAAATGTCATAAGATTAGTCTTTCCAACTCCTACAACAGAACAAAGGGAAAAATGGGTAAAAAAATCAAAAGATATTGTCGAACAAGGGAAAATTGCTATCAGAAATATTCGAAGAGATATTTTAAAAGATTTGAAAGAAATGAAAAAAAACGGAGAACTTTCTGAAGATGATGAAAAAAGACATGAAAAAGAGATTCAAAATTTAACTGACAAGTATATACAAGAGTTAGATAATCTTTTTGAGAGAAAGAAAAAGGAGATAATGGAATTTTGAGTCTTCAACACATAGCATTTATAATGGATGGTAATGGTCGATGGGCAAGAAAAAGGAACAAGCCCAGAGTGTATGGGCATTTGAAGGGTGCATATAAAATAGAGGAAGTAGTTAGGTGGTGTGCATTAAGAGGGATTCGGTACACCACCTTTTATGCATTTTCAACTGAAAATTGGAAAAGACCTAGAACCGAAGTTAACTTTATTTTAGGCCTTCTTGAAAACAAAATTTCTGAATTTTATGAAAGAATGAAAAAAGAAAAAGTAAGATTAATTTTTTCGGGCCGCATAAAAGAAATAGGAGATAAGATTTTCAATATTTGCAAGGAGTATGAGGAAAAAACAAAAAATAACGATAGAATTATTGTAAATATGGCTTTAAATTACGGTGGAAGGGCAGAAATAATAGATGCAGTTAGAAAAATTATTAAGGGAAAATTAGAAAATATAGATGAGGAAAATTTTAAGGACTTTTTATATGCTCCCGATATTCCCGATCCTGATTTGATTATAAGAACCTCTGGTGAAAAACGATTAAGTAATTTTTTGTTGTGGCAATCTGCTTACAGTGAATTATATTTTACTGATGTTTATTGGCCTGATTTTTCAGAAGAAGAATTGGATAAAGCTATTGAAGATTATAAAAAGCGTAAAAGGCGATTTGGAGGGATACAGTGAGCGAAACAAAATTGAGACTTATTTCAGCTTTAATTGTTGCTCCATTTGTTGTAGCTTGTTTTATTTCTTTTAAAAGTTTAGTAGGATTAGTTTCAACAATAGTTTTATTATCCAGTTCAGAGCTATTTTTTTCAACGATTATGAAAAATAAAAAAATTGGAATTATTATTATATACATATCTTTAACTTCTTTATTTCCAATTTTGCTTGGATTATGGTTTATTAATAATCCGTTAGAACTTCTAAGTACTCTTTTTATAATTGGAATGACTATTACATTGTTTTTAATTAAAGACAAAAATAAAATAATGGAGTATTATGGAGTTTTTTTAATTGCGCTGATTTACATTTCGATGAATCTTTCTTTTTTTATACCTCTCTACGCTAAACATGGTGCAGCAGTTGCGTTGTTAACATTAACATTAAGTTGGGCTTATGATTCGTTTGCATACTTTTTTGGAATGTCTTTTGGAAAACACAAACTTCCTTCGATATATAGTCCAAATAAAAGCTTTGAAGGAGTATTTGGAGGAATTCTCGGTACAATTTTATATACCTTAATTTATTTTGCTATAATAAATTCATTTTTTCAATATAGTATTCCATTTTGGTATTCAATAGTTTTTGGAATAATAACCGGTGTTTTAGATACTTTTGGCGATTTGTTTGAATCTTCTATAAAAAGAGCGTATGGATTAAAACATATGGGAAATTTTATGCCAGGGCATGGGGGAATGTTAGATAGAATTGATGGTCTTTTATTTGTTGTACCAGCGATTTACATTTTTCTTGAAATTTTAAGTAAATAATTCGGAGGTGGACTCTGTAATATGCGAAGTGATGAGATTAGGAAATTATTTTTAGAATTTTTTGAAAAAAAAGGGCACAAAATTTTTCCAAGTGCTTCCTTGATTCCAGATGATCCGCAGCTTCTTTTTACAGTTGCTGGTATGGTACCATTTAAGCCGATTTTTTGGGGCAAAGTTGAACCTATATATACTAGAGTAGCTTCCTGTCAAAAATGCTTGAGAACCACAGATATTGAAAATGTTGGTAGAACGCCGAGACATCACACATTTTTTGAAATGCTTGGTAATTTTTCATTTGGAGATTATTTTAAACAAGAAGCTATTGAATGGGCTTGGGAATTTGTTACTCAAGTTTTAAAAGTTTCTAAAGATAAATTATGGATATCTGTATACGAAGAAGATGATAAAGCATATGAAATATGGAGAAAGATAGGTATCCCTTCAAATAGGATTTTAAAATTAGGTAAAGAGGATAATTTTTGGGGACCTGCAGGACCAACTGGCCCATGTGGACCTGATACGGAAATTTTTTATGATACAGGCTTGGAGGTTCCTACAATTGATGATAAGGAACCAAATCCATCGAATACTGATGGAAGATTTGTTGAAATTTGGAATTTGGTATTCACAGAATTTTATCAAGACGAAAAAGGAGAACTTCATCCTTTAGAGAGAAAAAACATTGATACAGGTGCTGGTTTAGAGAGATTAGCAGCAATGATGCAAGGTGTGTATTATAACTTTGATACAGATCTGTTTGTGCCTATTATTGATAAAATATGTAACATACTAGATGTTGAATATAAAAAAGATGAAAAAACCGACGTTTCCATTAGGGTAATTGCAGATCATATTCGAGCTATTACATTTTTAATATCTGATGGGGTTTTGCCTTCAAATGAGGGAAGAGGTTATGTTTTAAGAAGAATTTTAAGAAGAGCTGCAAGACATGGAACATTGCTGGGTGCCCAAGAATCATTCTTGTTCAAAATTATTGATGCCGTAGTTGAAAAGATGAGTCCAGTTTATCCTGAAATTAAAGAAAAAAAGGAATTTGTAAGGAAAATTGTTCAAGGTGAAGAAGAAAGATTTATACAAAACTTAAAAAGAGGTTTAGAACTTGTTAATAAAATAGCTAAAGAAAATAATGGTTTTATAAGTGGAAAAGATGCATTTAAAATGTATGATACATATGGATTTCCCATTGATATTCTAAGGGATATTGCGCAAGAAAATAATTATAAACTTGACGAAAAAGGCTTTGAATTCTATATGGAACAACAAAGAAAAAGAGGAAGAGAAGCTCAGGGTGAAATTGAATTTGCAAAAAGATCTGCATATGAATCTTTGAATGTAGTAACACGTTTTGTTGGTTATGAAAAATTTGAAGAAGAATCTAAGGTTTTATATATAAAAACTGATGATTTTGTTAAAGAAGCTGAAGATACTGAATGTGAGATTGTTTTAGATGAAACACCATTTTATGCAGAAAAAGGTGGACAAGTTTCAGATATTGGAGTAATAAAAGGTTCGAATGGTGTTTTTAAAGTTGAATATGTTTATAGTCCAAAAGAAGGAATAATAGTTCATAGAGGAAAATTAGAAGGTAAAATAAGTGTTGGCGAAATTGTAGATGCAAAAGTTGATGTAAAAAAAAGAAAAGCAACGATGAGAAATCATACTGCTACTCACTTATTGCACGCCGCTTTGAGAAAAGTATTAGGAGACCATGTTAAACAAGCTGGTTCGTTGGTAGCTCCAGAAAAATTAAGGTTTGATTTTACTCATTTTCAAGCTTTAACTGAAGAGGAAATCAGAAAAGTTGAAGATATTGTCAACCATGAGATTTTGAAAGCTCAAAAAGTAATAGTTGAAGAAAAAACCTTTGAAGAAGCCGTAAAAGAAGGTGCAATAGCTTTATTTGAAGAAAAATATGGAGATTTTGTTAGAGTTGTTAAGGCAGGAGATTTTAGTGAGGAACTGTGTGGTGGAACGCATGTTTCCAATACTGGTGAAGTAGGTTTGTTTAAAATTATTTCTGAAAGTTCTGTAAGTGCGGGTATAAGAAGAATAGAAGCAATTACCGGGTTGAATTCTCTTGAATACTTAAGAAAATTAGAAGAAAATTGGAAAATGGTTAAGCTGGAACTTGATGCCAATGATTCTGAGGTAATTAATAGAATTAGAAAGATGCAATATGATATTCGAGAACTTGAAAATAAATTGAAAGACTATATAAAAGAATCAATTAATATCGATGAGCTTTTAAAATCTTCTGAAGAGATAAACTCGATTAGGTTTATTGTAAAAGTGTTTGAAAATTTAGATACGGATACATTAAGAGAAATTACTGATAAGCTTATTGATAAAGGTTTAGATTTAGTTGTGATGTTTAATAGACTTGATAGTAAGGTGGTAATTGTAGTAAAAAGGAAAAAAAGCTTAGATAAAATACATTCTGGAAAAATTGCAAAATTGTTAGCCGAGGTATTAGCTGGAGGTGGTGGAGGTAGACCAGATTTTGCACAAGCAGGAGGTAAAGATCCAACAAAAATAAATGAAGCTATTGGAAAATTAAAAGAATATTTAAGAAATATTCTTTAAGAAGTGAAAGTTAAAATAAAAAACCAAGCATTGTTTTCAGTAGTGTATAAGTATACTTTTGTGAGAAAGGTTTGATAAGTAATTTTCTATATTTAATTGTTAAATTTACGAAAAAGGCAAAATTTTTAAAAAATCAAAAATTAGTTTAATTATGATTAAACTTAATGAAATATGTTAACTTTTCAATTAATTCGTCAAACAACGTGTCGATTATTTGTAATTGTATTTTCAAATTATTTTACAGGGAGTGTTAGTATGTTTAAAAGATATGATATGGGAATTGATTTGGGAACAGCTAATACGTTAGTATATTTAAAAGGTAAAGGTATTGTTATAAACGAGCCTTCAGTTGTAGCTATAAATGTAGAAACTGAAGAAGTAATTAAAGTTGGAAACGAGGCAAAAAATATGATAGGTAAAACTCCAGCTTATATAAAGGCCATTAGACCTTTAAAAGATGGGGTAATTGCAGATTACAACATAGCATTAGCTATGCTTGATTATTATATTAGTAAGGCTCAGAAAGGATTTACATTTTTCAGACCAAATGTTGTTGTTGGTGTACCAGTTGGAATTACAGAGGTTGAAAGTAGGGCAATTATTGAAGCCGGTAATGAAGCTGGAGCTAAAAGAGTGTTTTTAATTGAAGAACCTATGGCTACAGCAATAGGAGCTAATTTAGATGTTGAAGAACCTTCTGGAAACATGGTTGTTGACATTGGTGGAGGTACCACGGAAATAGCTGTCATTTCTTTAGGAAGTTTAGTTACTTGGACTTCTATAAGAGTAGCTGGTGATGAATTGGATGAAGCTATTATACAATATGTTAGAGAAGTATATAGAGTGGTTATAGGTGAAAGAACTGCAGAAAGAGTAAAGATTGAAATTGGAAATGTTTACCCTGATAAAGAATACGATGAATTAGAAACTTATATAACTGGAATCGATCTGTCTAGTGGATTACCTAAAAAATTGATTTTAAAAGGTGGAGAAATTAGAGAAGCACTAAGACCAATAGTAATGCAAATAATAGAATCCACGAAAATTACTTTGGAAAAAACCCCCCCAGAACTTATTGCAGATATCACTGAAAAAGGAATTGTAGTTGCAGGTGGTGGGGCTTTATTGAGAGGTTTGACAAAACTTTTAGCCAAAGAAACAGGGATAGATGCTTTGGTAGCAGATGATCCATTAACATGTGTTGCTAGAGGAGCAGGTTTAGTTTTGGATAAAGTTTCTATTTTATCAAGGCTAAGGAGGAACGAATGAGAAAAAATAAAATTGAAATTTTACTTTTTTCTCTACTTATATTATTATCAATATTTTTATTGAATTTCCTTTCAAGTAATAATCTTGCACACAATGTTTCAAGTTTCTATACCAAGCTTTCTTATCCATTTTTTATATTCAGAAATTTTTTGAATAATGCATTAAAAAAAGATGAAACAAACTACATAGTAAAATTATTTGACGAAAATCTTGAAGTCCTTACCCCTTTAAGTTATACAGTTGATGGAATTTATTTTTATAAAATTGACAATCCAGGGTTAGTAATCACAGCTGATAAAAAATTTGTTGGCATTGCTGAGCGTACCGGAAAATTTGTATTTATAAGAAAATGGTGGTACGATACAATTGATGTTACGATAGTATCGGATAATTTTGAAACTGAGGCAATTATCAGAAATGGTGAATTAGAGGTAGAAGATAGCATTTCAATAAATTTTGGAAAGGTGTTTTTATCAAAATATCAACCATATAGTTATTTGCTACATAATGAGGATATTTCTTTGGGAGAGATTAAGGATGGAATTTTTATTAAAAATATTCCAGATATAACTTTTAAAACAAAGTTTATTATACTGAAAAATTATCTAATAAAATAATAAAAGTTGAGGATGATAAAAAATGGGTTTCTTTAGGGTGAAAAAATCGATTTTAAGTGGAAGTGTAAAAATTTCTGGTGCCAAAAATGCTGCTTTGCCAATTTTGGCCGCTTCTTTGTTAACAGATCAGGAAATTATTGTTAGTAACGTCCCAGATTTATTGGATATTCAAACCATGCTTTGTATTATTAGAGAATCGGGAAGAAATGTAGAATTTGAAAATGGTGTTGTTAAAATTAGTTCAAATGTTACTAATGGTACTATTTCTTATGAATTAGTAAGAAAAATGAGAGCTTCGTTTAATGTTCTTGGCCCGTTAGCAGCTGTTTTAGGTCAGGCAAAAGTTGCATTACCTGGTGGGTGTGCAATAGGAGTTAGACCTGTGGATTTTCATATAGAGGGATTAAAGAAACTTGGATTTGATATAGAAATTGAACATGGTGAAGTTTGGGCAAAATTTAGAAAAAAAGAAGATGAAGTAGTAATTTCATTACCTTTTCCAAGTGTGGGGGCTACTGAGCATTTAATGACTACTGCAACAATTTTAAATGGTACTACTATTATCGAAAACGCTGCGATGGAACCTGAGATAGAAGATTTACAGAAATTTCTTAACAAAATGGGAGCAAAAGTTAATGGAGCTGGAACAAAAACGATTGTTATAGAAGGTGTTAGTTCTTTAAGAAGTGTAAATCATGAGGTAATACCTGATAGAATTGAGGCTGGAACCTATGCAATTGCAATTGCTGCTAGTAGAGGTAAGGGATATATAGAAAAAGTAATTTCTTCTCACCTTGATGCATTATGGGATGTTTTGAAAAATACTGGAACAAAAGTGGAAATTTATGAGGATAAAGTTTTTATAGATGGTACAGGCAAAAAGAAAAGTACAAAAATAAATATATTGCCTTATCCTGGATTTCCTACCGATTTACAACCTCAAATTATGGTCTATCTTTCAGTTGCCAATGGAACAAGTACAATTTCTGAAAATGTTTTTAAAAATAGATTTTTGCATGTAGATGAACTTGTTCGAATGGGAGCTGATATTTATTTAACTAATGGAACTGCAATTATTAATGGTGTTAAAAAACTAAGTGGTGCTAAAGTAGAGGGAACAGATTTAAGGGCAAGTGCTGCTCTTGTAATTGCAGGGTTAATTGCAGAAGGCATAACAGAAGTTTATAATGACTTTCATATTTTAAGAGGATATGAAAGTATTGTTGAAAAAATTAGAGGATTGAATGGAAAAATAGAGCATCTGGAGTGATTTTTTTGAAAAGAAAAATATATTTGTTTTTTATTGATATTTTAGCTACTTTATTCGCAGCTGTTTTAGCGCTTTTTGTAAGATTTGGTTTTAATTTTCAAGAAATGAATAAGTATAATGATTTTATTTTAGTCTATCTTATAATTTCAGCTGTTGTATATATTTTTAATGGTAATTATAATATTATCTGGAGATATGCGACTCCTAAAGATTTTTTATTAATTTTTAGAGGGACGTTTGTATCATATATCGGAATTTTAACATTTCTTCATTTTTATAAAAGTATAATTCTTCCCAGGTCAGTGGGAATGATAACTTTTCTAGGTTCGTTTGTTTTGATAGTTATAACTAGATTATTTTATCAATACTTTGTTTTTAACACAAGAAAAGGAAACAAGAAAGTAGTCATTGTTGGTGCAGGAGACGCTGGAGTAATGATAGCTCGAGAAATACAGAATTCTGGATATGGGAAAATTGTATTCTTTTTGGACGATGATCCTTTAAAAATAGGTAGAAGTATTTTAGGAATAAAGGTAGAAGGCCCCATATCACGAATAATGGAGTTTGTTAAAAAATATGGAGTTGATGAAGTTATAATTGCCATTCCTTCTGCTACTGGAGACCAAATTAGAGCAATTTTAAAAAACATTGATTTAGAAATTGTAAATGTTAAAGTTCTCCCTCATATAAATGAGCTTTTAAGAGATGAAGTTAAATTAGAAGATATAAGGGATTTATCTCTTGAAGATATAATAGGTCGTAAGCCTGTTAAAGTTAATTTAGAAAAAATAGGAAAATATTTAAAAGATAAAATAATAATGATAACAGGAGCGGGAGGAAGTATTGGTTCGGAGTTATGTAGGCAAATTGCTGTTCAAGAACCAAAAATGTTGATTTTACTTGGCCGAGGAGAAAATAGCATATATGAAATTAACGAGGAATTATCATTAAAATTTGAAAATTTAAAAACAGTTAGAGTTATAGCTGATGTAGAGAACAAAGAATGGATGGAAGAAATTTTTAAAAAATATAAGCCTGAAATTATTTTCCACGCAGCAGCCCATAAACATGTACCTTTAATGGAAGAAAATCCATATGAAGCTATCAGGGTGAATGTTTTTGGAACATTAAATTTGGTTAAACTTTCATGTAAATACAACATAGAAAGGTTTATATTTATATCTACTGATAAAGCAGTAAATCCAATTTCCTTTATGGGTTTAAGCAAAAGAATTGCTGAATTATATATTCTTTCTAACTCTGATAATTGTACTACAAAATTTGGCGTTGTAAGATTTGGAAACGTTCTTGGAAGCCGTGGAAGCGTTCTTTGGAAATTTAAAAAACAGATTGAACAAAATCAACCTATTACAATTACAGATCCAAAAATGAAAAGGTACTTTATGAGTATTCCAGAAGCTGTTTCTTTAGTTTTAGAAGCGGGGGCTTTTTTAGAGAATAAAAAGCTTTTTGTATTGGATATGGGTGAACAAATTCCAGTAGAAAATGTTGCAAGATCTCTTGCGAAATTGATGGGAAAAAGCAATATAGAAATTAAATATATTGGTATTCGCCCAGGAGAAAAACTTTACGAAGAACTGTTTTATCCGTATGAAAAACCTAAAAATTCTCATCATCTAAAAATATTTGATGTTGAATATAATTTAGCAAGTTCTAGAAAAGAAATTGAAGAGAAGTCAAGAGAATTACTAGAATTTTTAAAAACTGGAAAAATTGATGAGGCCATTTCAATAGCAAAGGAAATTGTTCCTGAATTCAAATACAAAAAGGAGGTTTAAGATGAAGTTTATAGATAGTTTTGTTGTAAAATATGTAAAAAAGGATAAAAAGAATATTTTAATGGGAATAACAAAACAATTATCGGAGTTCTTAGAAAAAGGCTTTAAATGTGATCTTGTAGCTAACGAAAATTTTGGAAGAGTAAAAATTGAATTATATGAAACGGATGAAGAAGGAGATTTAGTGTATTTTAACGGTCTTTCTTTAACAAGAGATGTTTCTGAATGGTTATTAAATAGTTCCGAGTTTAGAACATTTTCTAAAGAATTAAAGATTGAAGATTCTTTCATTGTTGATATTGAAATTTCTGAAATAGCTGATAATTATGTAAAAGGTTTAATACTTAAAAATAATGTTATTTATGTTCTGTTATCTAAGCAAAAAACTGAAAATATGACAAACAATGAAATAACAAAACTTGTTGTTAAAACTTTAGTTGAAAAAGTTTTTGAATCTAATTTTGATGAAGAAGAATATGAATATGAATTAGAATCTGAATTAACTGATTTCTTTTCGTGAGGTGATATTATGTCTGGAATTTTTTTGTTGTCACTTGGAATATTGATAATTTTAGCTGTGTTCTTTTCTCTTTCAAATTCTTTTTGGCTTTTTATAGGCTTTTTTATTTCTATTTTTGGAGTTTATAAATTAATTAAATCTTTCCCTAATGGAATTGGTGCCTTAATAGTAGGTATAATTATAATAATTTCATCTTTAGGATTTGTTTATATTAATTTTTGGGAATTTATTTTAGTTCTTTTAGGTGCAGGATTAATTGAAGGTGGATTAAGGATTGCTATTTCAAATGTCAGAAATAATGCAGAAAGATAATGTGATATAATTACTTTGGGATAAAATTATTAATCGGAGGTGAGCTAATGTCAACTGTGGACAAAAAAAGAACTCTTTCTTTAATTGGGCATAACGGTTCTGGTAAAAGTTACATGCTTTCCGCAATGCTTTTTAATGCGGGAAAACTTGATAAAATCGGAAACAAAGATGTTGATTACGACCCTATTGAAGGTGAAAAAGGTTCAAGTATATCTTCTCACGTTGCAACTTTTGATTTTGATGGTATTCAATATACTGTGATTGATACTCCTGGTTTTAGTGATTTTGTTGGAGAAGTTATAAATGCTTTGTTTGTTACAGAGAATGTCGTTTCAATAGTTAATGCAACTGCTGGTGTTGAAATTCAAACTGAGAGAACGTGGGCAATGGCAGAAGAAATGAAAAAACCAATTATGGTTTTTGTTAATCAAATGGACAAAGAAAGAGCAAGTTTTGATAACACTCTTGAGAGTTTAAAAGAAAGGTTTGAAAGAAAATTTGTGCCCATTTTCTATCCAATTGGTGAAGCTGAAAACTTTAAAGGAATTGTTGATGTATTTTCAGGAAAAGCTTTTCTATATGAAAATGGTAAAGTAAAACAAACAGATATACCTGAGGAGTTAAAGTCAAAAGTAGAAGAATTGAAATCTTCAATGATTGAAGATATTGTTTCCCTTGATGATGAATTGATGGAGAGATATTTTGCAGATGAAGAAATTTCTGCAGAAGAACTTTTAAAAACATTAAAAATTGGTTATAAATCTGGAGAAATTGTTCCTATTTTTTGTGGTTCTGCTGAAAAAAATATTGGTGTAGATCTTTTCTTAAAGACCGTTAGAACATTAGGTGTAAATCCTTCTGAAGGAGTTCCATACAAAGCAGTACTTGAATCAGGGGATGAAGTAGAAGTAAATCCAGTAGAAGATGAACCCGTAGTAGGATACACGTTTAAAGCTATTGTAGACCAATTTGTTGGAAAACTTAGTTTTATTAAGATAATTAGTGGAAAAGTATCCGCTGGAGATACTTTGATAAATGTTAACAAAGGAAGTTCCGAAAAAATAGGTCATATCTATTTTGCAAATTTAAAGGAAACATATGAAGTTTCGGAAGCATCATGTGGTGATATTATTGTGGTTCCTAAGCTTAAAGAAAGTTCAGTAGGAGATACTATGACTCATAAAGATAGAAAATTAAAAGTAGTTCCTCCTAATTTTCCAGAACCAATGATTTCTAAAAGTATAACTCCAAAATCAAAATCAGATATAGATAAAATTAGTAATGGCCTTGCAAGATTGGCTGATTCTGATCCAACATTCCGATGGGAATTTGATCCTGAAACTGCTGAAACTGTAATTTCTGGAGTGGGTAGTATTCATCTTGAAGCTATGGTAGAAAAATTGAAAAATATTTTTGGAGTTGATGTTGAAGTTGGAAAACCAAAAATTGCTTATAGAGAAACTATCACTTCTAAAGCAACTGGAGAGCATAAACATAAAAAACAGACTGGTGGACATGGTCAGTATGGACACGTTAAAATTGAAATTGAACCTGTAGAGAGAGGAAAAGGATTTGAATTTGTAGATAAGATTGTTGGAGGAGTCATTCCTAGAAACTTTATTCCATCTGTAGAAAAAGGAATACGAGAAGCTATGAAAAAAGGTTCACTTGCAGGATTTCCAGTTGTTGATGTTAAAGTAACATTATTTGATGGTTCTTATCACGAAGTTGATTCATCTGATATTTCATTCCAAATTGCTGCGATTCAGGCATTTAGGAAAGCTTTTGAGCAGGCAAGACCTGTTTTGCTTGAACCAATTATGGAAGTTGAGGTATTTGTCCCTGATGATAATGCAGGAGATGTAATGGGAGAAATTAGTTCAAGAAGAGGTAGACCACTAGGAATGGAACCTGCAGGTAAAGGAACTACAAAGGTTATGGCTGAAGTTCCACTTGCTGAGATGCTTGATTTTTCCGGAAGGTTGTCATCAATTACAAGTGGTAGAGGATACTTCACTATGAAATTCTTGAGATACGATATCGTTCCAAATAATGTTCAAGAAAAGATCATTCAAGAAAGAAAACGTGAATTAGAAGAAAAAGAGTGAAAATAAAATTAAAACGCATAAAACAAGGCTCTAGTTGGAATTCTAGAGCCTTGTTTTTTTATTGTAATTTGACAATTTTTAAACTTAATTATAAAATATGTTTGTGTTAAAAGGGGGATGTGATATGAATTTCAGATGTTATCATATAAAAGTTATAGATTTTTGGTTTTCCTTTCTATTAAAAGAAAGAAGGGATTATTACACTAAGAGAGAAGTCTAGGCTTCTCTCTTTTTATTTTTATTGACTAAAAAGCAGGAGGAGAAAATATGAAAATAGCTGTTATTGGGTTTGGAGCTGCTAGCGTAGGGTTTTTGAAGGAAGTAGAAAATGAGAATATAACCGTATTTGAGGCAAATAAAGATGTATTTTCTTCATCAATAAGTGGAATAAGGGCAGATGGAAAATTGTTTGTTTCGAGTGAAATGGGTGGAGATTTAGAAGAAATTCTTTTAAATCTTGATCTACAAAGAGAAATAATAAATTTTTATTGCAAGGTTGCTGACACTATTCCTGAAATGGGAAATCACGAAAATAGTTTGGAATTAAAAAAAGCTTTTCACAGATATGGTTTTAAGCTTGTTGAAGCAAAATTTTATCATTTGGGAACCGAAAAATTGAAGATTTTTTTGCAAAGTATTTATGAAACATTTTTACAGAAAGGAATAAGATTTGTTTTTGGGGCGCGAGTGGTAGATGTGGGACTAGAAAAAAATATTGTAAAAATCAAGTATATAAAGGAAGGAATGGAATATACAGAAGAATTTGATAGAGTATACATTGCTGTTGGGAGAAGTGGTTTAAAGTTAGTTGATTTAATAAGCACAAAATATCCAGAACTTGTGGTAAGAAATAATATAGTTGATTTGGGGATAAGATATGAATTGCCCAACTTCGTAGTTCAAAAATTAAATGACATGCTGTACGAATTTAAAATAAAATACCAAGCTTCAAACGGACTTTTAGTAAGAACTTTTTGTAATAATCCATCTGGTTATGTTGTAACCGAAAAATATCCAAGTTTTGTAACTGTAAATGGACATTCTTTTCAAAGTAAAAAATCTAAAAATACAAATTTTGCAATTTTGGTTACGCACAATTTTACAAAACCTTTCAATGATCCAAATGGTTATGGAGAATACATTGCCCGTTTAGCTAACATTCTTGCAGGTGGTAGAAAGGTTATTTTGCAAACATATGGAGATTTTAAAATGGGTAAAAGAACCAAAAGATTATGGAATGTTTTTCCAACATTAAATTCAAATGAATATATTTTAGGTGATCTAAATTTGGTTTTGCCTCATAAAACGGTAAAAGCAATAACGGAATTTTTAGAGCAACTTGAAATGGTAATTCCAGGTATTTCTAATTATTCTCATTTAATGTACGGAATAGAAGTTAAATTTTACAGCAAGAAAATGAATAATGATTTAGTTCCAAATTTAAAATTTATAGGTGATTGTTCAGGTTTTACCAGAAGTATAGTGCACGCTACAGCACATGGATTATTAGAATATATGAAATTAAAACGTGAGTTAAAATAATTTTAGGAGGGAATTTATGAAAACGGTAATTGTTGGTCTTCAATGGGGAGACGAGGGAAAAGGAAAAGTTGTTGCTTATTTTTCAAGGTTTTACGATAGTGTAGTTAGATATAGTGGAGGGAGTAATGCAGGTCACACAATTGAATATAATGATGGAACAAAAATTGTAAATCATCTTTTACCGTCGTTTTATAAAAATAAAACAATAGAGTTGCTTATTTCAAATGGTGTGGTTGTTGATTTGGAAATTTTATGTGAAGAAATTAAAAATCTTAGAAAAAAAGTGGATAATTTTCCACAAATTAAAATTTCAAATTTAGCTCATGTGGTTTTACCTATACACAAAAAACTAGATGAAAAATTTGACAAATTAAATAAGATAGGAACAACAAAAAGAGGAATTGGTCCAGCTTATGCAGATAAAATAAATAGAATAGGTTTCAGATTAAAAGATTTTGAAAATGAAGAAAATCTAAGAATGAAGATTAATGAGATCTCAGTAATTTATGATAAAATATATGAAATAGTATTTGATTTTGAAAATCTTTATGAACATTATCAAAATCTTAGAACCTATATAATAAGCCAATTGGAGATTATAAATGAAATTAAATTGAAAAAGGTATTATTTGAAGGAACTCAAGGGGTTTTACTAGATTTGGATATGGGTACATATCCGTATGTTACTGGCTCAAATTGCAGTACTACAGGTGTGCAAAGTGGAGTTGGTTTTCCGGTAAAATTAGATAATTTTACGGGTGTTTTTAAGGCTTACTTAACTAGAGTTGGAAATGGGCCTTTTCCTACCGAACTTTCTGGCAAAGAAGCAGAAATATTGAGAAAAAAAGGAAATGAGTATGGTGCAACTACTGGCAGGCCAAGGAGAGTAGGATGGTTAGATTTAGTTTTATTAAAATATGCAACAACTGTTTCTGGAGTTCAGGAAATGATATTAACGAAAGGAGATATACTTAGTGGGTTAGAAAAAGTACCAGTATGTATTGGGTATAGAATAAATGGAAAATTTGTTGATAATATTTTAGATATAGATGATATAAAAAATGCAGTCCCCATTTATGAGTATTTAGATGGATGGAATGATATAAACGATATTTCCTTTAAAAAATATATTGGTTTTATAGAAGAATTTACTGGAATAAAAATCAAAGCATTTTCGTTTGGACCAAGAGTTGATCAAATCAAAATGTTGTGAGGTGAGTCAATTAATGAATTCAAATCGAACTGTTATTGTGCTGGATTTCGGATCTCAATATACACAATTAATAGTTAGAAGAATCAGAGAGGCCGGTTTTTATGCAGAACTTTTACCATGGGATTCCTCTGAACAAGAAATTATCGAGCTAAATCCAGGTGCAATAATTTTGTCTGGTGGTCCTTCAAGTGTATTTGAAAATGATGCTCCTTATTTACAAGATTTTGTTTTTGATTTAAATATTCCTATTTTGGGAATATGTTATGGATTACAAGCATTAGTGAAAAAATTTGGAGGAAGAGTGGAAAAATCTTTGAAAAGAGAATTTGGTTCTTCAAAATTTAGTGTAATTAGAGAAGATCCATTATTTGAGGGAATTCCAAAAAAAGCAAAAGTATGGATGAGTCATTCGGATAGAGTTGAACAACTTCCAGAAGGTTTTGTTGTTATCGGAGAAAGTGAAAATTCTCCTTATTCTGCAATAAGAAATTATGAAGGTAGCATATATGGTCTTCAATTTCATCCTGAGGTATCTCATAGTGAGTATGGAAAAGAAATTTTAGTTAATTTCCTTGAGAAGATTGCCAAATTAGAAAAGAATTGGAAAATGGATAATTTTGTTGAAAAAAAGATTAAAGAAATAAGAAAAATTGTTGGAAATAAGAAAGTTATATTAGGATTGTCTGGAGGGGTAGATTCTTCGGTTCTGGCAATTTTGTTAAATAAAGCTATTGATGATAATCTTATTCCTATTTTTGTTGATACAGGTCTTCTAAGATTAAATGAAAAGGAAGAAGTGATAAATAATTTTAAAGAATTGAAGGTAAAAATAGAGATTATTGAAGCATCAGAAAGATTTTTAAATGCTCTAAAAGGTATTGAAGATCCTGAGGATAAAAGAAGAATTATAGGTAGGATTTTTATAGAAATTTTTGAAAAAGCAGCAAAGAATTTAATGAAGAAGTATGGAAATATAGAATTTCTTGCACAAGGAACTTTGTATCCGGATGTTATTGAAAGTAAAACAAAAGAAAGAAAAGATGCTTCAAAGATTAAAACTCATCACAATGTAGGTGGATTACCTGATAATTTACCTTTTAAGATTATAGAACCTTTCAGATATCTTTTCAAAGATGAGGTCAGAAAGATAGGAGAAATTTTAGGTGTACCAAATAAAATTTTAAACAGGCATCCTTTCCCTGGACCAGGTTTAGCAGTGAGGATAATTGGAGAGGTTACGAAAGAATCAATTCAAAAATTACAAAAAGCAGATTTTATATTTATTGATGAGTTGAAAAAGAATAATTTATATGATGCAACTTGGCAAGCCTTTGCAGTTTTACTTCCTATTAAAAGTGTTGGAGTTAAAGGAGACTATAGAACATACGAAAACGTAATTGCACTTCGTGCTGTAAATAGTCTGGACGGCATGACAGCAGATTGGTCAAAATTGCCATATGAATTTTTAAATAATGTTGCAAAAAGAATTGTAAATGAAGTTGAAGGAATTAATAGAGTTGTTTTTGATATAACTTCAAAACCTCCTGCAACTATTGAATGGGAGTGATTTTGTGGTTGAAAGATATGCACTTGAACCATTAAAGAGTTTATGGAACCTTGAAAGTCAATATAAGAGATGGTTAGAAGTTGAATTGGCTGTTATTAAGGCATATGAAGTATTTAATAGAGTTCCAAAGGGAACGTTTGAGAAAATAAGTAGAAATATTTATTTTAATATTGACAAATTTTTAGAAGTCGAAAAAGAAGTGGAACATGATGTAATTGCTTTTATTAAGGTTGTTACTTCTAAAATGGGAGAAGAAGCCAAATATTTCCATTATGGTTTAACTTCATCTGACATAGTTGATACAGCCAATATGTTAGCCCTTCTTCGTTCTATAAAATTCATTGAAAAGGAATTAGAAGTATTAGGCAGCTTATTGTTTGAAAAAGCTGTTAAATATAAGTATCTTCCTACTATAGGTAGAACTCATGGAGTACATGCTGAACCAACATCTTTTGGTCTGAAATTTCTTTCCTGGTTTGATGAAGTTAAAAGGAACTTAAAAAGATTGGAAATTGCAAGAGAAGAGATTTCGGTTGGAAAATTATCTGGTGCTGTAGGAAATTATGCTAATATAGATCCTGAAATAGAAAAATTAGCACTTTCGTATCTTTCCCTAAAACCAGCACCAGTGTCTTCACAAGTAATTCCAAGGGATTATCATGCTCATTTAATAGAGGTTTTTGGATTAATTTCCGCTGGAATAGAAAGAATGGCCATAGAAATAAGGCATTTACAAAGAACAGAAGTTTTAGAAGTCCAAGAACCATTCAAGAAAAATCAAAGAGGTTCATCCGCAATGCCACATAAGAAAAATCCAATTCTATGTGAGCGATTAACTGGTCTTTCACGAATTGTTAGAAATTATATCAATGTAGCTCTAGAAAATATTTCTTTGTGGCACGAAAGAGATATTTCACATTCATCTACTGAAAGGTTTATGTTTCCTGATATAACTATGTTAATTTTTTATATGGTAAAGAAATCTCAATATTTAATTGAAAAACTTGTAATTTTTGAAGATAACATTAAAAAAAATATAGAATTAACTAAAGGATTAATTTACTCTCAGAGGGTTTTACATGCCTTAATTGACAAAGGTTTTTCAAGAGAAAAAGCATATCAAAGAATTCAAAAAATTGCACTAGAATGTTGGGCCAAAAAGTTATCATTCAAGGAAAAAATAGAAAAAGATTTTAAAGATTTATTAAGTAAAAAAGAAATAGAGGAATTGTTTAGTCCCTCTTTTTATTTGAGAAATATCGATAAGATTTTTGAAAGATTTGAAGAAAATATTAATCAATAAAGCTAATTTTTTCAATTATTTTATCACAAAGTTCTCCTTTATAACCTTTTTCATTGGAAAGTTCACTTAAAAGTCTAACTAAACTGAAAAAACTATCTTTAGGAACAGCTTTTGATAACTTTAAGAGATTTTGTGAAATTTTATCTATTTCATTTATTAATTTTTTTGCCTCTTCATCGTCAATGGTTGAAAAGAAATCAACTATTCTTATTATGATTGAATTTATTTCATGAATTTCCATTTCATTGGGAATGAGTCCATTTAAAATAATGTCTCTTGCATTAGGAATATCATAAAAAGCACTTTCTGAAAAAATCTTAGCAGCTTCTGAGCCTAATATTCCAGAAGCTAATTGATAGCCAAAATTCTTTTTATCTTCCTCAGATAAGTTTTTTAATACATTTCCTAATTTGTACCAACTTCTAGGGCTAGGTCTTATATTTGCTTTCAATGAAACAGTTGAGCCAGGATGAAGAAATTCTGGATTTTTCATAATAAAGTTTTTAATTTCGTTAGGTAAATTCATCTTGTTAGCCCATTGAAGCCATTCGTCAACAGTAGGAGAAATTTCGAGTATGAAAAATCTTGAAAGAAAAGCAGGGTCAGTTATTAAATCTACTTGATCATAATCTTCATCAGGAGGATTCATAGAAGCAACTAACCAAGTGTTTTTTGGTAAAACATGATTATGAATTCTTTTATCAATTAAAAGTTGCATAATTGCATTTCTAATGCTCCTATGAGAACGATTTATTTCATCCAAAAAGATAATATAATTCTCTTCATCAGGCCACCAATCTGGTGCCAAGAAAACTGTTTTATTATTTTCTCTTGAAGGAAGTCCAATTAAATCACCTGGTTCCATTTGAGATAAAACGAGAATTACAAGTTTTCTATTTGTTTCTTCAGCTATTTCACGCACTAAATCAGTTTTTCCAACCCCGAAATGTCCAACCAAAAGTGGAACTTCTCCACTTTCCATAATTTTCAAAGCTAAATATTTAGCCTCTTGTAATGTCAAGTTCAGCACCTCCAAGATTTGAAACAAGTTCTTCTATCATTGTTTCATCCTTAAAAACATCAGTTAACGAATATACATAAGCCCTACCTTTTTTATGTCTTTTAATTACTCCACTTGATAAAAGTTGTTTAAGTATATTGTAAGAGTCTTTTCCCCTTATATTATCAATTTCTGTTTTTGTCATTTTATTTCTTGTAGCCAATAATAGAACAATTTCAAGTTGTGAATTTGAAAGGCTATTTAATGATCTTTTTCTAACAATTTTTGATAAAATTTCAGAAAAGTTTTCTTTTGAGTAAAAACGAAGATATCCATCAATATTTCTTAATTCAATACCATGCTCTTCTGAATTATTATATTTTTTTTGAAGAAAATCTATAATTTCATCTAAATCCTTTTCAGAAATACTTGTGAGTTTTTCTAAATCTTGTTTTTTAATTCCTCTTGATGCAAAAATTATTGCTTCAATTAATGCTATTTGATTTTTTTGCATTTTCTCTCACTCTCTTAATCTTAAATTTTTTATCGAGATATATTTTGTTTAGTTTAATTAATTCTAAAATAGCTAGAAATTTCACTATAAGTTCATATTTACTATTTGATTCTTTTAAAATATCAAAGAGATTTTTCCCAACATGTTCAGTAAGGATTTGTGACATTATGACTTCTATCGAAAGTTCCTCTTTTTTTATTTGATATATTTTTTGTTTAATTTCTATCTCTTGGAGTGTATTTTTAATTATTCTTTTTAGCTTTTTTTCATTTACTTTAGGAAAAACAATTCTAACATTTACTGGATAGTTTTTAAGTTCAATATTTTCGGATTTTTTGATGTTTTCGACCATTTCCTTTAATTTAGCATATTGTTCAACTTGAGTGTAGAATTTTTCCTTTGAGCTTAAAAATTCCTTATCTTCCTCACTTCTTGGTAATAAACTTTTTGATTTTAATTGCATTAAATAAGAAGCTGTAACAATAAATTCAGAAGTTACATTTAAATTCATTTCCTTCATTTTATTTAAGTATTCCATGAATTCATCAGCAAGCAAAGATAAGGGAATTTCCCTTATACTCAATTTATTTTTCTTTACTAAAAATAAAACTAAGTCCAACGGCCCTTCGAAATCTTCAAATTTAAAAAGTAGTTCCATTAAAAACCTTCTTCTTCTATAATTGAAATATAATTTATCTCGTAGATTTCAAGCAAATTGGCTATAGTTTCTGGATCTTCACATTGGACTTTAATAGATACCTGTCTTTTCCCATCATCTTTAAGGGTAAGAATAGAAAGAATATTCATTTTATTGTTAGCTAATACATCGATAACTCTTTTTAATTCACCGGGTTTATCCGGAAGTTCTAAAATTATTCTGGTCCCTGGTTCATCCATAGCTGAGAGTTCAGTAAATGCTTCTAAGACTTCTTGAACTGTTAAAACACCTATAACTTCAGCATTGTTATTAACAACGGGTAGAATCTGATCCCTGTTTTCAATTAACATCAAAGCAGCTTCTTCTACATTTGAATCTTCAACAACGTAAAAATCTGGAAAAGTTACGTACTCATCTACGAGAGCATCTAATTCGGATTCTCTAATACTGGATTTATATAGGACTCCTTCAAATTTGTCATTTTCATCAAGAACAATACAATAATCACATGCATATTCACGCATTTTTCTTAAAGCTTCTCCTACTGTTTGTGATTTTCTAATTGTTGGAAAATGACTTATAACCCATTTTTTAACATTCATAAAATTACCCTCCTTCTTTGTTTTCAATTATATTTATTTCACCATTTTCTGCACAAATGACGAAAATTTTATTATCAAAACTATAAACATCAACTGGAAAATTTCCTGTATCATATGTTTTAATATCTTTTCCTACAATTATTAATTTGTTTTTTGGAGCAGAAAGAATATACAATTTGTTATTTAGAATTTTTCCACTTGTAGGTGGAAAATCTAATTTTGCTTCACTATATATTTTATCATTTTCAAAAGCATAAATTTCTTTAGAAAACATTGAACCAAAATACAATTTGTTATTCCAGATAACACCAAAAGAAATGTAAGGTGCGGTTTCATAAACCTTTTTAGTTTCAAAATCTAGAATTTTTCCACCTCTAAAATCAAGAATATATTTTGAAACCATAAAAACAGGAGTAGTTAAGTTAAAATTGAGTAATTTTTCTTCGTATTCCACATCGAATTCATTTCTCCAAATATAAAAAGCAATTGGTTTTGAGTTAAAAAAATCAAAGTAATCAGGATCTGATAAAAATTTGTGGAAATAAACTGTTTCTAAATCAAAGTTGAAACCATATAAATTTCCAGTAGAATCTAAAACATAAACAATGTTGTCAAAACGTTTGTAAAAAACTGGTTTATTCTCTAAATTTTTAGTGTTGACTACAGAATTATTTATGTTATATAAAATCAATTGTTTTCCAACAGAATCTATGATTAAAAGTTTATCTTTATATAAATAAGAAATAGCAGGGTAAATTCCAATATTATTAAGAAAATAATCAATTTTTTGAGTTTTCATATTAAAAATTACTATTTTTCTTTCTAATGAACTAGTTAATACAATATAATTTTCGTAAAAGGTGTTTCTAAAAGTATATTTTACACCAGTAGCTATTTTTAAAGGGAAAGATAAAGAAGCTAAAGTTATAAAAAGTAAGCTAAATGATAATTTTAAATATCTCTTCTGCAACTTTTTCTTTACTCCCTTCAAGCTCTTCTATTTTTGTTTTAGAAATAACGTAAACTTTGGTAAAATCTTTACCCATGACTTCTTTAGCATTATTTGCAATTATATAGTCAGCATTCTTTTTGAGAAGCTTTTCTTTTCCGTATTCTATAAAATTTTCAGTTTCAGCAGCAAATCCAATTAATATTTGATTTTCTTTTTTATTTTTCCCCAATTCAGACAAAACATCCATTGTCCGCTCAAGTTCAAGAATTAAGTTGAAATTTTCCTTTTTAATTTTTTTATTTGAAGTATTTTTAACTTTAAAATCAGCTATAGCAGCTGTCATAATAATTATGTCATATTCTAGAAATTTTGATAAAACTATTTCATACATTTCTTGCGACGAGGTTACTTCTATAAAATTGTCAATCAGATAGGGCTTTTCTAAACAAGTAGGTCCTGAAATTAAACATACATATGCTCCTAATCTTTTAGCAACTTTAGCTATCGAATATCCCATTTTCCCACTGGAGTAATTTGAGATATATCTAATAGGATCAATTTTTTCTCTTGTTGGCCCTGCTGTGACTAGAACCTTTTTATTTTTTAAAATTTTTGGAGCTGTTAAAAATTTTATTGTTTCCACAATTTTTTGATTTTCAGGGTATCGTCCTTTTCCTATTTCTCCACATGCTAGATGTCCTTCTTCAGGTTCTGTAACATACCAGCCGTTATTTTTAAGTATTTCAATATTTTTTTGAGTAATAAGATTTTCTAACATTCTTGAGTTCATAGTTGGAACAAGAATTTTAGGTGTAGCGTTTGGAATAGCAAGAGCAACTGTAGTTAAAAGATTGTCAGCTATACCAGAAGCGATTTTTGCTATAGTATTAGCAGTTGCAGGAGCCAAAACAAAAATATCTGTTTTTTGTGAAAGTTCAGTGTGAATTATCCATCCATTATTTACGTTAAAAGTATTGGTATAAACATTACAATTTCCAACTGCAGAAAATACTGAAGGAGAAATTAATTTTGAAGCATTTTCAGTCATGATGATATCTATTTGAAAGCTTTCCTTTCTTAGTTTGCTTACCAGATCTACCGCTTTATAAATTGCAATCCCGCTTGAAACTCCTAAAAGTACGTGCATTATTTTCCTCCTTTAAAGACATTATCATCCAATGGAAATTTTTTCTCTTTAACTTCGTTTTTAAATTTTTCGATAGCATTAAGCATTATATCAAATGTATTGGCATATTGTTTGGAAAACTTTGGTTTAAATTCCGGATTAAGGCCGACAATATCATGAAAAACTAGAACTTGTCCATCACAATATCTTCCTGCTCCTATTCCAATTGTTGGAATTGAGAGCTTTTCTGTGATTTCTTTTGCAACTTCTTCTACTACCATTTCCAGTACCAGTGAAAAGACTCCGCTTTTTTCCAACTCAACTGCGTTTTCGATTAAATAATTTTTTGATTTTTCACTTTTACCTTGAACTTTATAACCGCCAAAGACATTCAATGATTGAGGTGTTAAACCTAGATGTCCCATAACAGGGATACCAATTGAAATCATTTTTTTAATTAAATTTCCAAAAAATTTTCCACCTTCGAGTTTAATTGCATTAGCTCCGTTTTTAAGAAATAATCCCGCATTTTTAATTGCTTCTTCATCACTGCAGCCGTATGATAAAAAAGGCATATCTGCGATAATAAAAGTGTTGGGGGCTCCTCTTCTTACAGCCTTTAAATGAATTAACATTTCTTCCATTGTAACTGGAATTGTATTTTGATATCCAAGAACATTATTTCCAAGTGAATCACCAACTAAAATTATATCAACTCCTGCTTTTTCAGCAATTTTTGCTGTAGGAGTATCATATGCTGTAACCATTACAATTTTCTCTTTCCCTTTCATTTTCATTATTGTGTTTATGTTCATAAAAACTCCTCCTGGGTAGTTGATTATAAAATCCTAAGTTAATTATACCATTAAAGATTATAGATTGCTCAATTGTTTTTACTTTTATGATATACTTTTTTACGAGGAGGTGTACGTTTGAAAAAAATATTACTTATTGGCTACTATGGATACGGAAATTTAGGGGACGAATTAATGAGAAAATCTATTAAAGAATTTTTAATAAAAGAAAATTTTGAAATCTTAGAGTTACTTCCTAAAAGTGAGAAACACGATAATTCATTTAAACGATTTAATTTTTTTTCAATAATTAAAGCACTGATAAAAAGTGATATTGTTATTTGTGGAGGAGGAGGAATTCTACAGGATAAAACTAGCTTGAAGAGTTTCTTATATTATTATTTTGTTTTTGAATTATCCGCTTTTTTAGGAAAGCCTCTAATATTTTTTGGAAATAGTTTTGGCCCTTTTAAAAGATATTTGAGCAGAAAACTTTTTAGAAATCTTCTAAAAAATAAAAAGTTATACATCTTTGCAAGAGATGAAATTTCATATAATTATGTGAAGAGATGTAATGTAAAAAGTTATTTAGGAACAGATCCAGCAATTAATTTTTTAAAAAATGTTGAAATTAAACCGAAAAAAAATGGACAGGTTGTAATTATACCAAGAAAATTTAAAAGTTATGTTCCTATATTATTGAATTTGGCAAATCAAGGATTTTCTGAGATTGTATTTGTTCCATTTTCTCCTGAGGATATACCTCTTGCAAAAAAAATGTCGAATTTTTCTGTAAAAGGGTTAAAGCTTTCCTATATTAGTCAAATTGAAAATGCAATTGAATATATACAGCAAAGTGAAATGGTTATAAGTGAACGTTTCCACGGTTCTCTAATTGCTTCGTATTTTGGGGTTCCTTTTGTTTCTATAAAAGACGAAAAGTTCAGGAGATTTTTTCATAAGTATATAAAAAACTATGAAGGATATGCTAAAGATATTGTAGAGGCTTCATACAAAATTTCAATTATAAAAGATTATAAGATAGAAGTAAAAGAAAAAATGGAAAGAGATATGGAAGAGATGTATGAAAAATTTAAGAAACTTGTACATAACTTAACTTAAAAAATTACAATAGGATATTTTTTAGAAGGATGAGAAAGTATTTCAACCTCTGTCTCATATAATTTTTCAATATTTTCCTTGTTAATGACTGCTTCGGGATTACCTTCAAAAATAATTCTTCCATCTTTAATGGCATAAATATAATCGCAATATTTTGCAGCAATATTTATATTGTGAAAAGCTGCTAAAACGCTTTTTCCGATTGTTGTAAGGTGTTTAAGGATTTCAACTATATGCAAAGAGTGAGAAATGTCAAGATGAGCGGTTAGTTCATCTACAAGCAAAATAGGAGTTTCTTGATAAAGACTTCTTGCAATTAATACTCTCCTTTGTTCTCCACCACTTAAAGTAGAAAAATATCTGTTTTCAAATCCATCTAATCCGACAATTTTTAAACTTTTCTTGATTTTGTCAATTTCCTCAATATTCGAAAAGAAACTTTTATTTCTATGAAATCCTCCCATTTCGACAATATCTTTTACTTTAAATTCAAAAACTGGAGAAAAATCTTGTCTTACAAATGAAATATATTTAGCAATTTCTGATCTACTAAGTTTTTTTAAATCTTTTCCAAAAATCTTAATTTTCCCTGATTTTGGTTTTAATAATTTTGCAATTAAATTTAAAGTAGTCGATTTACCTGCACCATTTGGGCCAATTATACCAACAAATATTCCTTCGTATAAAGTAATATTTAAGCTTTTAATAGAAAATTCATTATATGAAAAGCATAAATTTTCAATTTCAAGTATTTTTTTCATTTAAAGCAGCCACCTCAAGCATTTTTTGATAAGTTTGCATGATTCTTTCGGCATAGATATCCTTATAAATACCACCATTGTAATTTTTAACAGCGTCTACAATATTTCCAAACTTATCATAAAGATATTTCAAGTAATATGTTCCAATTTTTATGTTTAATTTATAGTCCCACAAAATTCTAATCCACCCTTCTTCGGGTTCGTTTATACCATAAATTTTTGCAACATATGCTGCAGTTTCAGGTTTGATTTGCATCATACCAAGCTCTCCATACAACCCGATAACATTTCTAAATTCACTTTCTACAATCACTATAGAAGTTATTAACAAAGGATCTATCCCGGTTTCTTTCGAAACTGATAATATTGTATTTTCAATATCATATAACATTTCATCATAAGTTTCTAGACCATGTGAGGTTCTATATTTTTTTATCATGTCTCTAAACCACTGACCAGGAAATGCAAATAAACTTGTCGAAAGAACTATAAGAGTAAATATTAAAATTGTTTTTTTCATAGTAATCCTCCTAAATTTTTTAAGTTATTATAAAAGCAATAATCATACCTAAAATAAAGCCAGCTATTGCTTCAATCATTGTATGTCCACTATTAGGATCAACCTTTCTTCTGAGGCCAACTGCATCAGAAGCTATTACTGCAAGTAAAATGGTTGAAATAGCAGTTTGAGGTGAATCGTATCCTGTTGTTCTTGCAACTGCCCAAGCCAAAGCTGAAAGTGTAGCAATATGAGCACTTGGCATGCCACCATATCTACCAAATGATTTAATGTCCCTATAAATTATCATTTTTAAAAACTGAGAAGATAAAAAAGCTAAAATTGAAGCGAGTAAAGGTATATTTTTAAAAAGATCTAACATCTACCACACTCCTTAATCTTCTAATTTCATTTTTATCAAGTATTTTGACTTTTAGGTTATATTTTTTTAGTTTATTCCAACCATTTTTCAGATTTAATTTTTTAGCAATTGTTTTTTCGGTAATTAATGTTTTAGGTTTAATTAGTTCGATAAATTCACAAAAATCTTTGTATATTAATTCAAAAGTTTCTTTGTCAACGATAAAAATTTCAGGATCAAGAGTAAACTTTTCTAAACCTAACCTATTTAACTTTTTCTGTCTTTCAAGAAGCCTTTTTTGTTTTAATTTTTCTGTTTCTCTAAGAGAAAAGATACAGCCACAGTAATTTTGTCGGTATATGTTTTCTTCTTTATTATATTTTAAGGCTTTTTGATATTCAATTCCTTTTCTAAAACGAGTTTCAATATATTTTATTCCAGTTTCTTTTTCAACAGTTTTTCCGATTTTGTTAATTTTATCTAAATTTTTTCGTGGAGATGAGGTTAAAGTTGTTGCAATTTCATTTTCACCGATTTCTTTTGCTTTTAAAGCAGTTTTAAATAATCTTATAAAAATACATTTATCACATCTTGTACTATTTTCTCCAAAGTTTTCAGTTCCCTTTATATATTCAAAGAAAACTTCTGGTTCATATTTGCTATCTATAATTTTAAAATTCCATTTTTTAGATAATTTTTCAACTTCAAACAATCTTTTATCATATTCTTCTTTAGGGTGTATATTTGGATTATAAAAGAATACTTTTTCAACATTTTTCAAATGAAAATAAGCTGGTACCAAATCAGGTGCACAGCAAACATGTAAAAGCATTAGAACACCTTCTTTGAATCTAGCAAAAGAGTTACTGGTCCATCATTCACAAGTGAAACTTTCATATAAGCACCAAATCTTCCTGTTTCAACTTTTAAGCCAGATTTTTTTGAAAAATCAACGAACAAATTATATAGTTTTTCAGCTTTTTCAGGAGGTGCAGATTCCGAATAAGAAGGTCTTCTTCCTCTTCTACAATCTCCATAAAGAGTAAATTGTGAAACTATAAGTAATTCTCCATTTACGTCAAGTAAAGACAAATTCATTTTTCCATCTTTGTCATCAAATATTCTCAAGTGAATAATTTTTTCAGCAAGATACTTTATATCTTCTTCTGAGTCATCTTTTCCAACACCTAGTAAAACTAATAATCCATTGTTGATTTTTCCAATTATCTTATTATCAACTTCAACAGAGGCTTCAGATACTCTTTGAACAACAGCTCTCATCTTCTTCTCACCCTTATAACTCCAGCTTTCTTTTCGATTTCATTTATTAATTCATTTAGTTCACTTAATGATTTTACCATAATTGTAAAATATGCAAATACTGTTTTCCAGGTTTCTGATTCTGAAACTTTCATGCTTGAAATATTAATTTTTTTATTTACGAAAATATTCATTATTTCTGGTAAACGCTCATTTTTGTCAATTTCGACTTCAATTGCAGTAGAAAAACCACCTGATTCTTCTGAAATCCAGTTAGCTTTAAATTTTCTGGTTTTATCAATATTTTTTACATTTTTGCATTCTATTCTGTGAACGGTTATACCCCTTCTGCTTGCTATTCCAACTATTTCGTCTCCCGGGACTGGCATACAACATTTTGCTATATGTACTTCAATTGAAGCAATTCCATCTATGGCAATTAGATTTTTGTAGCTTTTTTTCTGTTTTTTTATTACTTTTCTAATTTCTTTTGGCTTTTCAATAAGATTAAGTAGATCATTAAAAGTTATACTACCTTCTCCAATACGGGTATATAATTCTTCAATAGTAAGGTAGTGGTTTTTCAAAAAATCAGCTATTTTTTCATTTTCAAGTATCCCTTCAATTGAAGTATTAAATCTTTTTGCTAATTTCCTAATAACATCTTTTCCAGAATCAATCAATTTTTCTTTTTCTTGTTCTCTAAAGAACCTTCTTATTTTGGCTTTTGTACGAGGACTTTTGGCATATTTAAGCCAATCCAAACTCGGTCCTTTACTGGATTTATTAACTAAAATTTCTACGACATCTCCATTTTTTAATTTATAACTTATTGGGACAATTTTCCCGTTTACTTTTGCACCTGAAAAATGATGGCCAATTTCGGTATGTATAGCATATGCAAAATCTATAACTGTTGAACCTTTAGGCATGTGCATTATTTCGCCTTTTGGAGTTAGAACAAAAACTTCATCCAATTGAAGTTCATTTTTTAATTCGGATAAATTTGTTGAGCCTTTTAATAATTCCTTTCTCCAATCTAATAGTTGAGAAAGCCATTTTTGTTTTAAATCAACTGTTTTTTCTTTATATATCCAATGTGCAATTAGACCATATTCAGCTTCATTGTGCATTTGATAATCTCTAATTTGTATTTCTAAAGGTTCACCATATTGAGTGATGACAGTTGTGTGAATAGATTTGTATCCATTTGATTTAGGAGCTGCTATATAATCTTTGAATCTTCCAGGTAACGGAACCCATATATGGTGAACAATACCAACAGTAGTGTAACATGTTTTTACGTCATTCACTATTGCTCTAATTCCAATTAAATCATATATTTCATCGAAATTTTTGTTTTTTTCTTTCATCTTTTTCCAAATGCTATAATAATGTTTATATCTTCCTTCAATTTTTGCTTTAATATTATGTTCTTTTAAAGCTAGAGAGAGTTGCTTAACATATTCATTAGTTCTTTCTTCTCTTTCTTTTTTCTTTTCAGAAACGAGTTCTTTAATTTTGTAATATTCTTCTGGAAATAATACCTTAAAGGATAAATCTTCTAATTCCCATTTGATTATATGTATTCCAAGTTTATGAGCAATGGGGGCATATACCTCAAGAGTTTCGAGTGCTTTATATCTTTTCTTTTCAACATCATCGACAAATTCAATTGTTCTCATATTATGAAGTCTATCAGAGAGTTTAACAAATATAACCCTTACATCTTCAGCCATGGCAAAAAGCATTTTTTGTATTGTTTCACTTTTCTTTTTTTGTTCAATATTTCCAACAGGGGCGTTTATTTTACTAACTTTTGTTACTCCGTCAACAATTCTTGCAACTTCTATACCAAATTCGTTTTCTATATCTTTTAATGACACTTTTCCATTACTGTCTTCAACTGAATCATGTAAAATACCAGAAATTAATGTGGTTGTATCTAATTTTAAGGAAGCTAAGATTTTTGTTACCTCTAAGGGATGATAAACAAAAGGTTCACCAGATTTTCTAAAAAATCCTTCGTGTGCATAATTTGCCACCTCAATGGCTTTTTCGATTAGTTTTTTTTCTTTTTCTTTAAAATGTCTTTTTGAAATCGTTTCCAATTCATAAATAAAATTGTCTGTTTTAATCATAAAAA
>JACDOA010000002.1 GCA_017656335.1 Thermosipho sp. (in: thermotogales) | reverse complement strand
TGATTTTTGCATATTGTATATTAGCACCAGAATATTCTAAAGAAAGTTCAATTTCCTCTGTTGGATTTAACAGGAGATTTAAAGAATTTGAAAAAACAAATCCAATTAAAGTTGTTGTGAATCATATTTGTGGGTTGAAGAAACTTCATATTTACTTTTTAGCCCATAGTAGTTTTAGAAACATTCTCTCCTGGTGTTCAAATAACAGATATACCATCCTTTTCAGTTGCAATATTCCAATTTACCACCATGTCCATATAGCTTATTCTTAATATCAAAGACTTACAAAGTTTTGTGGAACGAATTCCAAAACAAAAAGGGAGGCTTAAGCCTCCCTTTTGGCGTGCCCGGGGAGATTTGAACTCCCAACCTTCAGATCCGCAGTCTGACGCTCTATCCAATTGAGCTACGGGCACATAAATTTAAAAATGGGGGAAATATCCCCCACCTTCTGGCGGAGAGGGAGGGATTCGAACCCTCGGTGGGGTTACCCCCACACTTGCTTAGCAGGCAAGCGCCTTCGACCACTCGGCCACCTCTCCAGGTATCACGTAAAGATTTTAACTTAATTTTTTTTGAATGTCAAGAAAAATATTAATTTATAACTATTTCATTTGGACTTCTGAGTAAAATCTTAGGCTTTTCATTTTCAAACCACAATTCTCCATAAAATCTTACATTCATATTTTTTAGAGAATATATATCAAAATCTTCGAAAAAATATTCATATTCACCATCTCTTATTGTTATCTTAAACCAAATACAATCAATATTGTATTTATAATGATAAATACCTTCTAAATAATATTCATCTTTTTCTATATCATTAACTTTCCCTTCAAGAAAAACTATTTTTCCTTCTAATGAATTTGTAATTTCATTTCTGTTTTTTATTACCTTTGCAGTATCCCATTTTGAAAAAATACCTTTTTTGTTTTCAAATGCATAATTATATGCTTCAACAATTTTGGGTGTTAATTCTTCATCATCGTTATCTAAATAAATCAGAGGTCTAGCTAAACCTTCTTTCAAAACTGCTTCCTCATAAAATATTAAATCTCCGTTCTTATCTTTTCCAAAAACATAAGCCAAAGTCCTATTGTAAGGATCCGTACCATCTTTTTTTAAATAAATATCAAAGCTATTTACAAAGTCTTCTAGAAATTTTTTAGCATCTTCTCCATATTCTCCAACAGGTTTACTTCCTTCATGAATTTCAGGTGTATCTATTCCTATTATTCTTATAGACTCTTGAGTTGTACCATAATTAACATAAAAAGTATCACCATCTATTACGCTTGTTACTTTAACTGCTTCTAAAGATGAATCAACATTTACGCAAGATGAAATAAATAAACCAAAAATGAATAAATATAATACAAAATAATTTTTGAAATTCATGCTGAAACTCCTTTCAAAGAGTTTTTTTCGACTTTAATAAATATGCCGCCTAATGGCGGCATATTTATTATTTAATTTCTATATCTTCCTGCCATCTCGGTAAGATTTCATATTCTCCTTGATAAGTTGTTAAAATACCAACAACTTTAACTTTTGCTCCAACTTGAATACTTGACAAATCAATATTTGTACCTTTTTTAATATAAACCTTTATAGTAAAACTACCAGTGTCCACTATGAAATCATAAGTGTGTTTCTCTTTTACCACACCCTCAACATATACCAAGCTAGAAATAAAGGTTTTTGAAAGACTTGTTAACACATCAGCTTTGGGTGTAGCAGTTCCTACTTTCTCTACCTGATCAGCAACAATTTCAATAATACCATTCCAAAGTTTAGTCTTTCCCGTAACTACAACAACATCACCTAAATTAATCTCTTCGGTTAAACCTGGAGCATAAATCATCAATCCCGAAACCTCATCTTGAATATAAAAACTACCTGTACCCAATAAATCTTTTGGAGAAGTAACAACACCTTTAACTGTATAAGTTTGACCTTCTTCTCCAAAAATTACATCCATTATTGAATTGTAAGTAGTTTCACTTTCTACTCCTTTTTTCTCCGTTTTAAAGGATGGAGACTTTTTTACAAACAATTTATCAAAATCTAGAGAATAGAAATAATTTAGTTCAACTGCTATTTTTTGTTCACCAGAAATATTACTAATCAAATCTCCATTCCCTACTTTTAATGTAAAATCTTTATATGACAATTTTGCACCAATTAAAGGTAAATAGTTATCATTAAGCCAAACACTGTTATGTCTTAAAAACACACCAAGTTCATACCCACCTAGCATGTAATCCAAATCGGCATAAAATGCCCAAGCACCTGGAAGAAAAGCTACATCATTGGGATCTCCAGTTTGGAAGTCGGCATCATATTTGTTAGAGCCTAATTTTAAATACTGAGTAGAAAAATCAAAATTTCCAAATCGAACTTCCCCACCAACAAGATATGAGAAATTAGCTACATCTGAGGTTTTTGCAGAAATAGCTCCCCAAGTATCTATATTTAAATCCTTAATGTTAAACGATTTATTCAAATCCACTGAAATCTGGGAATATTTTGTCTCATAATATCCACCCAACTTAAATCCAAAAAGTTCAGTTTGAATAAATCCAGCAAATAAATTAGAAATATCGTATGCAAAACCTAAATTAAACTTATTGTATCTTACATAAACACCAACACCAGTATAATCAAACTTCAAACCTCCAACTCTTAATCCGTCTAACTTTTCAGTTTGTGTTTTTTTCATTCTTGCTTTCAAAACATCAACTGTAAGATTTATATTTGAAAAATTAAATTTACCTTCTATATAATAGTACCTTGGCTGAAAAATAGAGTATCCTCCTATTGACCAGGTATTATGTGATAGCATTAAATAGTCTGATATTTTAAATGATAAGAAATCAAATGGGCTGTATGTAACATAAACAATAGGAAAATAATCTAGTGTTCCATCTTCAATTCCTACTGTTGTTAAATTAAAAACAGAAAGAGAAAATGTTCCGGAAAAAATTAATAACGATATCAATAATCCAGTAATAATCGAAAATCTTTTCAACGGAATCACCTCCGGAAAAATTAAGGGCCTTTCGGCCCTTTATAAATAGCCTTGATTAAAATTCTATATTATTTTCATCCCAAATGTATAATTGCCATGCATCAAAAATTGCTCCAAGATATCCTGTTACCGTTGCAGGAACATCTGTCACAGGCGTTAAACCACCTGCTTTATAATAACCATTTATTAAAGAAGTACCTGAATCTGTTGAATACTCAATACTAAAATTCTTATCATCACTAATTGTTAAAGTTCCTTCAACTGTAACATACCTATACAACCACAAAGCTAAACTTGTTGCATCACTACTTTCTTTTGTTAAATCATTATAGTCTGCATCAACCAACCAATCGTTGTTTAATTCTATATCTAATTTTACTGGGGTCAATGTTTCAGAAGTAGTACTTGTGGAAACAACATCAATAGTGTTATATTTTGCTTCAACATCATTGTAGTAGTAAACAAAAGTAGCATCAAGTGTTACTAAATCTCCAACGTTAACCTTATAAGTATCGAGGAAGTAACTATCGTAAATCAATATACCACTAGTTGCATCGTGAAGGATTATATTGCTATCATTTTTAGCTAAAATTATTCCTGTAATAGTTAAATTTGTTGCGCCTGTTGTTAAGAAATCATACTTTGCCTTCGCAATACCATCCAAAACTACATTTGTTGTTGTTCCTTCATCACCACCATTATTTACTGGTGGAACTTGTTGCAGACAACCAGAAAAAATAAAAGTTAACGCTATTAAAACAATTAAAATTCCAAAATACTTTTTCTTCATAATCTCTCCTCCCTTTTTAAGATTGAACATTATATTATACAAAAATTTTTCTTTTTTTCAAAAAAGTTTCCACAATTCTTCTTTACTCGTTGAAATCGCAATAGCACCTGCTTCTAAAGCAGATTTGATTTGATCTTTTGCTGAAACTAATCCCCCAGCAATAATCGATTGTTCAATTTCATCTTTAATTTTTTTTATCAAAGATGGCAATAATCCAGGCATAACTTCAACAAAATTAGCTTTGTGTTTTTTTATTTGTTGAATACCTGTTTCAACTGCTTTTGAATCAATTAAAAATATTCGTTGAATTGACATCAACCCTAATTTATTCGCAATTTCAATAAGGTTAGATCTAGTTGTTATAATCCCATCAGCACCAATATACTCCTTAACCAGCTTCACACTTGCTTCATCTCTACCAAGCCCATTGATTAAATCAAAATGTACAAAAACAAACTTTCCACTATCTTTCAAAATCTTTGTGGATTTTTTCATCGAAAAAATATCTCCTTCAAGTAAAAAAACAGAACTAGCGTTTGTTTCAAGTATTTTTTTTATTTTTTTTAAATTTCTTATCGCAGGGACAATAGGATATGAAAAAGGATGCATTATTCACTCCACCTCATAGATCTTTCTACCGCTTTTTTCCAGCGAGAATATAATTTTTCCCGCTTTTCTAGAGATATTGATGGCTTAAATCTTCTATCCAAATTCCATTTAATTTCTTCTTTATTATCCCAGAATTTAACAGCAAGTCCAGCAAGATACGCAGCTCCTAAAGCTGTTGTTTCTGTAACAGTAGGTCTTTCTACAGGCACACCCAAAATATCAGCTTGAAATTGCATTAAGAAATTGTTGTTTGAAGCTCCCCCGTCTACTCTTAATGTTTCCATTTTAATTCCTGATTCTTTTGACATAACTTCAAGAACATCTCTTGTTTGATATGCGATTGATTCCAAAACTGCTCTTACAATATGTTCTCTAGTTGTTCCTCTTGTTATACCAATTAATAACCCTCTTGCATACATATCCCAATAAGGAGCACCAAGCCCTACCATTGCAGGAACAAAATATAAATCACCCGAATCTTCCACTGATAAAGCTAGATCTTCTGTTTCAGAAGCGTGATTTATTAACTTTAAATTATCTCTTAACCACTGAACAGCCGCTCCTGCGATAAAAATACTCCCTTCTAATGCATATTCAACCTCATTGTCTAGCCCCCAGGCTATTGTAGTTAAGAGTCCAGAATTTGAAAAATATGGTTTTTTTCCAGTGTTCATTAAAATAAAACAACCGGTTCCATAAGTGTTCTTTACCATTCCTTCATTAAAGCAGGTCTGACCAAATAGCGAAGCTTGTTGGTCTCCAGCATCTCCGGAAATGGGAATTTCTACACCAAAAATAGATTTATCAGTATAACCATATACATAACTTGATGGAACTGGAGTTGGAAGAATTTGTTTTGGAATATCCAAAATTTCTAATATTTCTTCATCCCATTTTAGTGTATGAATATTAAACAACATAGTACGAGAAGCATTGGTATAATCAATTACGTGAACCTTTCCACCTGTCAGATTCCAAATAAGCCACGAATCTACTGTTCCAAATAGTATATTTCCTCTTTCAGCTTCTTCTCTTATTCCTGGAACATTATCCAAAATCCACTTTATCTTAGTTCCAGAAAAATACGCATCAATAACAAGCCCTGTTTTTTCTTTTACTAATTTTTCATATCCTTGCTCTTTTAAATTATCACATATATTTGAAGTTCTTCTACATTGCCAAACAATCGCATTATATACAGGTTTTCTAGTTCTTTTATCCCATAAAATAGTTGTTTCTCTTTGATTTGTTATACCAATAGCTTCTATATTCTCAAGACCTACATGCTCTCCGACCTTTTTTGCAACCTCAATCTGCGAATTTAATATATCCATAGGATCATGTTCAACCCAGCCGGGTTTTGGATATATTTGTTTAAATTCTTTATTTAATCCGTATACATACTCTCCGTTTTTGTTAAAAACAATAGCTCTAGAACTTGTAGTCCCTTGATCAAGCGCTAAAATATATTTCATATTATCCCCCCACTCAACTTTTTTTATTAACAGTTCTAGTTGCAACCAAATTTGCTCCAGTTCCAAGAATATCTTCTACAATCAAATCTCCTCTTTTTACTGGAGCCTTTACTTTTAATTTTTTAATATATTCAATAATTTCGTACATCTTCTTTTTAGGAACAGGTTTATCAGTTTTTGCTGAGACTAATTCCATCTCACCATCTTCTACTTTTACACTAATTGGTAAAATCCTTTGAGGATTTGTAATTTCAGTAATAGCATATTCTTTCCCTCGAGGACATCTATTTCCTTCTATCTTTAATATTTTACCACTTTCATCTAGAGAAACGGAAAGTTCACATCCAATTGGACAGGATATACAAGTTAACTTTTTAACCAATTTGGTTCACCTCCACAAGTACCTCATCTGGAAACCCTTCAAAATTCTTCACAACCAGGTCAATCATCTCACTTGGTCTTATTTTCCAATTAAACTTTCTTATAGTTCTTCCTGAAAATGATATAGCTGATTTTTCTAAACTTTTCCTTGACCTCACGTACATTTTAAATGGCTGTGAACCAGTAAATTTTTGTGGAAGTAATACTCCTACATTATCACCTCTTTCAAATCTATATTTTGCTTCTGGTAACTTTTCACCTAAAACATACTTTGCAGCATTTTTCCCCGCTATTTTTCCTTCTTCATATACAAAATCAACTAAATCATGAATTGCAACATTATTACCAGCTGCAAAAATCCATTCGACTGATGTTCGCATTAAATCATCAACTACAGGCCCTCTGTTTATAGCATCCATTTCAACAAAATCTTCAATTAACTCATTTTGAGGAATCAACCCAACTGAAGCTACCAAAGTATCAACTTCTAAAAATCTTTCTGTTCCAGGTATTGGTTTAAAGTTCTCATCAACTTTTCCAATTGTAACTCCTTCTAATCTTTCTTTTCCATGAATCTTAAAAACAGTATGACTTAACCAAAGTGGTATATTAAAATCATCTAAACACTGAACAACATTTCTAATTAACCCTCCTGGTTCAGGCATTATTTCAACAACTCCTACTACATCCATACCCTCTATTTTTAGTCTACGTGCCATTATTAAACCAATGTCACCCGAACCTACAATTAAAACTCTATTCCCAGGGAGCCTGTTATAAATATTCACCATTTTTTGGGCAACTCCTGCTGTAAAAACTCCTGCTACTCTTGAACCTGGTATTCTTAAAGAATTCAAAGGTCTTTCTCGGGCACCAGTTGCCATAATAAGTGCTTTTGGTTTAAAAACAACAATTCCTTCTTCTGAAAGAGTAATTACTTCTTTCTTCTCAGGATCTATTTTTAAAACCGTATAGTTATTTCTAATAACCTCGTCTAAATTTCCCAGTTCCTCCCAAAGTTTTTCCATAAACTCTGGACCAGTTAATTCCGCTTTAAATACATGCAGTCCAAATCCATTATGAATACATTGATTTAAAACTCCTCCGGTACTCCTATCTCTTTCTAAAAGAAGTGTTTTTACGCCAAACTTTTTTGCTTCTATTGCAGCAGCAAGACCTGCTGCTCCACCACCGATTATCAATACATCAACATTTTCTCTTCTCATGGTCTCACCTTACCTTTTATAATCCATGAATTTTCATAATTTTGCTTTATTTCTTCCAAAGGAATAGATAACTCTCTTGAAATTATTTCTAATATCTTAAGACTACAAAAACCTCCTTGACACCTTCCAAAAGAAGCTCTTGTTCTAAACTTTACACCATCTAATGTTCTTGCACCCCTTCTAATTGCTTCTAATATTTCTCCTTCAGATACATTATTACAGAAGCAAACAGTTCTTCCAAAGCTTGGATCTTTTTTAACTAATTCTTCCCATTCTTTTAAGTTTGAATCATTCAAATGAGGAATTTTTCTCCTGTAAGGATTAAAATCAAGCTTTTTCGAAAGATTTAACCCCAAATCTTCTGATAATACTTTTTCTGCTATGTACTTTGCAATTGCAGGTGCGGCAGTTAAACCAGGAGATCTTATTCCAACAACATTTATAAAACCCCACACCTTTGTAGCTCCTATTATAAAATCTTTGTCTTTTGTTTCGGGTCTTAATCCAGCAAATGTTTTAACAGTATACGATAAATCAATTTTTGGTACAAGTTTTCTTGATTTTTCATACACTTCATTTAATCCATCTCGTGTTGTTTCAAGGTTTTCTTTTTGATCTTTAGGAAGATCAACAGCATTTGGTCCAAGCAAAATTCCACCATCAACAGTTGGAACTACCAAAATTCCCTTTGATTTTTTTGTTGGAGTTGGAAAAATTACAGCATTAACCAATCCTTTTAACTTTTCATCAAGAAGTATATATTCTCCTTTTCTCGGGAAAATTTCGAAATCTCCAATACCAGCCATTTTAGCAATTTCATCCGCAAATAAACCAGCAGCATTTATAACAATATCAGCATCATATTCACCTTTATCTGTTAAAATCTTTTTTACTCTTTGATTTTGAACTATAATATCCGTAACTTTTTCGCCTAAATGGACAATTGCACCATTTTCTTGGGCATTTTCTATTGCCGCTATAGAGACCTCCCATGGTTCAGTTATTCCGGCAGTAGGGCACCACAACGCTGCAATAATCTCTTCATTCAGATTCGGTTCTTTTTCTTTTAATTCTTTGGCTGTTAAAATTTCTAGATTTGTCACACCATTTTTTTTGCCTCTTTCTTTTAATTTCTTTAAATATTCAACATCTTCTCTTTTAAAAGCAACAACATACGAACCAGTTCTGAGAAAGTCAAATTCCAATTCTTTAGAAAGTTTATCGTACAACTCATTTCCAGGAACTGCGAACTTTGCCCTTACACTTTCAGGAGGATCATCATAGCCACCATGAACAATTGCCGAGTTTGCTTTTGTAACTCCCCAACCAATATCAGGCGCTTTTTCTATTACATGTACTTCTAAATCATATTTTGAAAGTTCCCTGGTTATAAGACTTCCAGTTATTCCAGCACCTATTACAAAAACTTTCATATAAACACCTCCATATAATAAAAAGCCATATGCCAATTCTAATTGGCATATGGCTCTCCATCATCTCCAAAGCCTAAATAATATTATCTTTTACTAAATATTATACCAAAAAATTATTTTAATCCAACATAGGTAGTGGTATTGGCAACTGTAATCATAGTCATCAAAATTGCATTCAAGAAAGCAGGGGTATAAACATTCCCAGTTTCCTTATAAAGTTTTTTCATATAAACTGCTGCTACTAACAAAGTTGGAATAAGCGCAAAAAGTAAAATGCTAGAAAGTGATTGATTGGGATAAAATGCTCTACCTGTTGCAAAAAGTATTCCATAATGTAAGGCTAAATAAACTGTTATACCACCAAACATTTGAATAAAAGCAATACAATAACCACATGTTTTTTTCATTGAACTTGTTAAAGCATTAACAGCGATTGTCATAACAAAATAGAATATAAAGAACAAAGGAATATATCTTAAAGCAGCAGTTAGGTGCCAGCTTTCAAAGGTTTTAACAGCCCAAGTCCAAATTCTGAAATCTGTTTTGAATACTGCATCAACCAAGTATAAAATACCATAAGAAATTGCAACTGTTAAAATAACCATTACCAGTGAAGATATAATTATTTTTGGATTTACCATAAAGCCATAATGATCAATCTTTATTCCAGAAGGTTTCTTAATTGTGAAATAATTTATCAACTCTATGATTACAACAACTTCAGCAACCATAATGGCCCAATAAAGTATTTGATTAGTGGTTGGTTGATTAAAATAGCTGTTCAGAGTAAACATTTTATCGGCATAAATCACAGATAACATCAAACTTAAAGAAGCCAAACTGATTAAAATCATTCCTGTAAGAACTGATTTCTTATTAGATTTTTTTCCAAACATTTTTAATATTCCTATAAGAATTGTTCCACAAATTAAAATTATTGATGAATATTTTAGTAAACTCATCCCTGTTCCAGCTTTATCCATAAACGTTGGGAAGAAAAGTGCAGGAAACGACATTGCAAAGATTGTTAAAATCCACATAATCACCTTTGATCCTTTTGAAATGTTGGTTAAATCTGGAATTACTGCTTTTGTTTTAATAACTGAGAAAAATGGTATTTTTAAAAACATTAATATTAAAGCTACTGGAAGCATGAAAAATCCAATTAATGCTAAAAATTCAGAATATTCTTTTAAAAACCAAATTTGATTAGTTTTAGGAATATTTAAATTGACCAAGTTTGAATATTTTTCAAAAGCAGTCGAATAAAATTCAATTTGATCCGATGTAGTAATGTAAGAAAAATGATTCCAAGGATGGATTTGCCACGGCTCAAATACTACCCTTAATCCTCCATTCTCCAATCTATAGAAGGTCTCTGGGCCAGGAAATTCGGGATTACCTAAAAATGCTTTACCTTCATCTGTCTTCACATAATCTTTGAAAACAACCGTTTCACCTTTTTGCGAAGCTATAGGATCAAAAAAGAATTCATCGTAATGCGCAGCAACTATACCCACAGCCCGGGGACCATATGCAGAAAAAGCAACATCTGCATTAACTCCTAAATAGGCAGAAAAACTATGATCTGAACCCATAGGTAATCCTGCAAATATTTTTCTAATTCCTGTTTGAGCATAGTCTTTTTCATCAGCTACAATAGCCATAGTTGTTGAAAAACCACCCATAGAGTGCCCAGCAACTGCTATTATTCCGTTACCTTTTTCATCTTTAAGTACATAATCTTGCTTATACATATACTGAACTGCATCGTAAAGACTTGTTGGCCAGAAAGTAAAAAATGCACCCGAAGAATCAAATTCCTCATTGTACAGTGAATGACCATGATGATACATATCAAGGGCTAAAACAACAAATCCTCTTCTTGACATTTCAATTGCCGCTGCATCTTGCATCTCAGCAGAATTTAAATATCCATGGGTCGTTATAATAGTTGGTTTTGGATTGTTCGGCCCAGCATCTTTAGGCATATACAATAACCCTGATAAAGTACCTTTGTCTGTATCAAACTTAATTCGGCTTACTTTAACAGAATAAAACGAAGTGTTATACATTTGAGCAAGAAAACTTCCTAAAAAGATTAAAACTAGTGATACAAACAAAAGCAGTAAAAATTTCACTTTTCTTTCACTTTTCATAAATATGCCCCCTCCCTCTTTAGGTTATTCCTTAAAAAAATAAAAAGCCATATACTCAATTAAATTTAGTATATGGCTATTCTACATCTCCAGACTCTAAAATTTAAATTTATTTTCAAAAGTAATTATATCAAAAAATTGTTCGTTTTCCAAATTTTTTCATATTGTATAATTTTTCATCAGCTTTTCTGTATGTTTCTGAAAATTCTGTATATTCCACTATTCCATATGAAAATTCAAGATTAAGTTTATCTTTCGCTTCTTTTTGTAATCTTTCAACAAGATTTTCCGGCTCAGAAGATTTTGTTATTATTGCAAATTCATCTCCCCCTAATCTTACTAAAAAATCTTCTTGTCTTATGTTATTTTTTACCAATTTTACAAATTCTTTGAGTAGTACATCTCCATGTTCGTGCCCATGAGTATCATTAATATTTTTAAAATTATCCAAATCAATCAAAATAAAATAACCTCCACCTTTTATTTTTGTTAAAATGTTTCTATTGTATGATCCCGTCAAAGGATCAACTAAAGATTTCTTAGATAAGATATAATTCTCAATTGAAAGCATTTTATAATCAGAAGAGAGCATTACAATAACACCTATTGAAACAGCAATAATAGCATATCCTAGTGTAAAAAATTGGGGAAAACTAAAAGTTAATGCTAAAATAGTTTGGATAATTGCAAAAGAAGCAAAAAAAGCTGAAAAATAAAGTTTATTTATTCTTAAAATTAAAAGTCTTATTAAAATATAAATTAATAGAGGTACAAATAAAAGGTTTGTAAAGGGAGAAAGCTTTACATATGTAGGAAAATCGGATGAAATTATTATTATTGAAACTATTGGAAATATAATATACAACATCCATTTTGAAACAAACCTTCTTAACCTATATGTTTCAATACCATAGAGATAAAAAACAACAGATAGGTATGCTGATATCATAAATAACTTTTTTAGTGAAAAAAACAATGTATCATTAAAAGAAGTGAGTCTGAATTGATAATCAAAAAGATAAATGCTTATCAAAATAAGAAAAACTCCAAAACTTTTGTATGCTCCACTTAAATTTGCTTCTTTTTTGTTTCTCAAACCGAAACTAAAAATAAATGAAATTATTCCAGAAATTAAACTTATACCAAGAGAAATTAAATAAATATCTCCTCGCAAAAAATTCATTATCACTGAATATCTGGTAGAATTCTCATAAGTTGTTAAAAAAGGAATTTTATGTACACCAATATCATATAGGCCAAATATTTCTATTTCTAATACGTTATTTTCTTTTTTTATTAAATCCTTATTCAAACTTAAAACAATTACTCTACTCCAAATATTTGAAGTTTTAGTACCAAGAGTATAAATTAATTTTTTGTTTAAATAAACCTTTAAAATGTTCCCAGATATTTTTGGCAAAACCAGAGTATCAAAGCCTACATCATCGAAAATTGTTTCAAAAGAATAAGTTCCTGATTTTCCCAAGGTCTTATAAAATGGTAAATTAATGCTCCATTCATTCAAAATATATTTATCTTCAATCCAATTATTATTAAGCAAAAACATCAAAATCAAAAACAACACTATGGCACCTAGTATATTAATTATAACTTTTTTCATATATTTCCCCCCTATTACTTTTATTATACAATATTTTGAATGTTAAAAAAACAATTTTATATTCCTTTTTTAACAAAATAATTTGAACTAAAAAAATTCAGGAAAGTCAAAATAACTAGAAGACAAAGATACCCCTCCCTTTCCCTCCAGCATATAGACACGAAAAAGAAAAAGGAGCCTTAAAGGCTCCTTTATTTTTTGGTGCCGAGGGCGGGACTCGAACCCGCATGGGGCGTCAACCCCAGTTGATTTTGAGTCAACCGCGTCTCCCAATTCCGCCACCTCGGCAAATCTCTACATTAAGTAATTTTAACATATAATATAACGTTGTCAATATAGGCCATAAAACAAAAATTACTGAAATATGCTAAATTATTCAATTAATTATGTTGAAAAAAATAATACACAACAAAGAAACACATTAACAATTTTTGTGTGTTAAAATTATCATGAGTTACTTTAAGGAGGAAAAAGTATGGCACAAAAATTTTGTTCGTTTTGTGGTCGTTCATCTGATAAGGTAGAAAAACTTATAGCAGGGCCTGGAAATGTCTATATTTGTAATGATTGTGTTGAAATCTTTCATGATATCTTAGAAGATGATAAAAAGGGCTTTTCTTCAAAAAAAGACAGAAAAGAACTTCCGAAACCATCACAAATCAAAAAAGAGCTTGATAAGTATGTTATTGGTCAAGAAAAAGTTAAAAAGATTCTTTCTGTTGCAGTATACAATCATTACAAAAGGGTTTTTTCCAATGTGGATTTTGATGATGTTGAAATTGAAAAATCCAATGTTATTCTCATTGGTCCAACAGGTAGTGGTAAAACTTTAATTGCTAGAACACTTGCAAAAATTTTAGACGTTCCATTTGCAATTGCTGATGCTACACCTTTAACAGAAGCTGGCTATGTGGGTGAAGATGTGGAGAATGTAATTCTTAGACTTCTTGAAGTTACAAATTTTGATGTTGAAAGAGCTCAGTATGGAATTATTTATATTGATGAAATAGATAAAATAGCAAGAAAATCTCCTAATCCTTCGATCACGAGGGATGTTTCTGGAGAAGGTGTTCAACAGGCACTTTTAAAAATCGTTGAAGGAACTTATGCAAATGTTCCACCTCAAGGTGGTAGGAAACATCCATACCAGGAATTTTTGAAAGTTGATACTTCTAACATATTATTTATAGTTGGCGGCGCTTTTGATGGTCTCGAAGAAATCATTAAAAGAAGAATTCAAAGTAGTGCTATGGGATTTAATGCTCCAGTAAAAAGTAAGAAAGAAATGAAACTCGGAGAGATTCTTTCACATGTTACACCCGACGATTTAGTTCAGTATGGTTTAATTCCCGAGTTTGTCGGTAGGTTTCCCGTTATTGGTACTCTTTCTGATTTATCCAAAGAGGACATGGTTAGAATTTTAATTGAACCAAAAAACTCTATTCTTAAACAGTACAAAAAATTATTCAAACTTGATAATGTGGAACTGGAAGTTACAGAAAAAGCTCTCTTTGCAATTGCTAAAAAGGCGCTCGAGCGGGGAACTGGTGCAAGAGCATTAAAAAGCGTTTTTGAAGAAGTCATGATTGATGTTATGTTTGAGTTGCCTGATTTTAAAAACATTGAAAAGGTCATAGTTACCGAAGAATGTGTTCTAAACAAGAAAAAACCTGAATTAGTAATGAAGGAGTCAGCATAAAGTGATTATATTGGGAATAGAAACATCTTGCGATGAAACCTCAGTTGCAGTTTTAGAAAATGAAAAAGTTCTAAGTAATATTGTTTTTTCTCAAATAACAATTCACAAAAAATTTGGTGGTGTCGTCCCTGAAGTTGCAGCAAGACACCACCTTTTAAATTTACCAATTATATACGAAAAAGCACTTGAAGAAGCAGGAATTAGTGGTAAGCAAATCAATGCCATAGCAGTTACCTATGGTCCCGGTTTAATCGGTGCACTTTTAGTAGGCCTCTCATTTGCAAAAGGACTAGCATTAAGATATGGTATTCCATTAATTGGAGTAAATCACATTATAGGGCATGTTTATGCTAACTATATAGCATATCCCGATTTAAAACCTCCATTTATTGTTCTAATGGTTTCTGGTGGTCATACAGAAATTTTAAAAGTTGAAGAAAATAAAATTGAAGTTTTAGGAAAAACGGTAGATGATGCTGCAGGAGAAGCTTTTGATAAAGTTGCAAGAATTTTGGGGTTAGGATATCCTGGAGGTCCGGAAATAGAAAAAATATCAAAAGTGGGAGATCCAAATAAATTCAATTTTCCACGACCAATGCTCAATTCAAAGGATTACAATTTCAGCTTCTCTGGACTTAAAACTTCTGTCTTATATACTGCACAAGAACTTAAAAATAATATTCCAATTGCTGATATTGCCGCATCATTTCAAGAAGCTGTTATTGATGTTCTTCTCAAAAAAACTTTTAAAGCTGCTAGAAATAACGGAATTAATAAAATTGTTTTAGCAGGTGGAGTTGTTGCAAATTCAAGATTAAGACAAAAAGCAAAAAGCCTTGGAAAAAAATACAATTATGAAATTTTAATTCCACCACTGGAATTTTGTACCGACAACGCAGCTATGATTGCTATGGCAGGATATTACAAAATTCTAAATGGAGAAATCAGTTCTTTAGAACTTGAGGCCGTTCCAAATTTAAAAATTAATTCTTAAAAAATACCATCTCAATTATTACACCTTTCCCTTTTTCGGACAACACTACCATTTTATCAGCATATCTTTTCATATTTGGAAGCCCCATTCCAGCACCAAAACCAAGTTCTCGGACATGATCAGGAGCTGTAGTATACCCTTCTTTCATGGCAAGTTCAATATTTTCGATTCCCTTCCCTCTATCTTCAACTCTAATAACTATATTATCATCATTGATAAAGCAATAAATTTCACCAATACTTCCACTATGAATAACTACATTTGCTTCGGCTTCGTATGTACTAATTGCAATACGCCTAACAAATTTTTCTTCAAATCCTTTTTCAAGCAAAAAATTTTTTAAATTAGCAGCTCCAATGCCAATTGAATTGATATCAAAATAATCTATTTTAAAATAGTAATCTGCATTAAGTTTGTTAATTTCCCCGCCCGTAATTAATGATTTTTCGATTTCACTATCTAAAACCCTTTTTCGTCTTTCATCATGTAAGTACAAAATACCTAATTTCATTGCAATTGCTCCTAAAATATCATTTTTTGTAACAATTCCAACTAATTTTCCATTTTCATCAACCACTGGAAATCTTCCATAACCGTATTTTTCAAAATACTGTAGTACAGTCCTAAGTGTCTCATTGTAGTTTATTGTTACAACTCGCTTTGTCATTTGGTTTTCAACCTTTTCATTCAATTTGTTTGCTTCAATACTTTTAATGATATCTTCTATACTTATTATTCCTATTACTTTCCTTTCATTATTAACAACTGGAACACCTGATATTCTCTTTATTCTAAGAATTTCTTTTACTTGAGCTATAGTTCTATTAGGTAATACGTAAATCACATCGTGATTCATAATCTCAGTAACCTTCATATCAGAAAAGATTTTCTGAACTTTTTCAAGAATATTCACATGACTCATCCTTTCCAATTATCACTTTAACAATATTATAACAAAAAAGCCCCGAACGGGGCTTTTGTTTAATGAATAATATACTTAAATATTTCAAGATTATTCCCAAAGATCACGGTTCCATCACTAAATATTGAATCATAAGCACTTAGAGTTCTCCAAATTTCAAAAAATGTAGGATCTCTTTGATAAGCAAGTGCATAAATTCTTGTCGCGCTAGCTTCTCCGGATCCCTTTAACTTCTCAGCCTCACTCTGAGCTTCTGCAAGTATAACTGTTACCTGTTTCTCTGCTTCAGCTCGGATTTTCTGAGCCTCCTTCTGACCATCTGCTCGGATTTGTGCAGCAATACTATATCTTTCAGCTTTCATTCTCTCATACACTGCTTTTACATTTTCGCTTGGAAGATCTGCGTGCTTAATTCTAACATCTACTACTTCAATACCAAAATCGGCTAAATCAGATCTTGAAAGATTGGTAACTTGAGCTAAAAACTCTTCTCTTTTTTCTGAAATAATTTCATCAAAGGTGTGTTTTGCAAAAACATTTCTAACATGCGAATAAACTATATCGTCAATTCTTGATTCAGCTAAAGTTATAGTTTTCATGGTTTCAATAAACTTTTTGGCATTTACAATTTTCCAAAGAGCATATGTGTCAACAATTAATGTTTTTTTATCTTCTGTAATGATTTTTTCGGGTTCTATATCGTACAGAAGTATTCTCTTCTCATACTTTACTACATTATCAACAAAAGGCATCTTAAAATGAATACCTGGAGTTTCATAAGTATTGAGAATTTGTCCAAATCTTAATACAACAGCTTGCTGAGTCTGGTCAACAACAAACATAGAAAGTGATAATAAAATAATTACTATTATTAAAATAACAATAAAACTAATTAATTTTGCACTCATTTTGTATCACCACCAATTAGATCGTTCACATTTAGAAGCTTTAATGTACCACTGTTATCTAACACAAAAATGTTTTTCGTTCCTGAAAACACTTGCTGAAGTTTTTCAATTTTTAAACGTTTCATTGTTATATCTGGTGCTATTTCATATTCTTTTAATACACTTAAAAATCTCTGTGTCTCACCTTCTGCTTCCAATACTTTTTGCTTTGCGTATGCTTCAGCTTCTCTTAAAATTTGTTCTGCCTGTCCTTGAGCTTTAGGAACTATATCATTTGCATATTTGTTAGCTTCATTTATAAACCTTTCTCTATCCTGTTTTGCGTTATTTACATCATCAAATGCTTCTACTACTTCATCTGGAGGAGCTACTTCCTGCATATAAACCTTATTTATTAAAATACCAGAATCATATCGATCCAGAGTTTTTTGAACAAGTTCTGCTGTTTCCATAGCAATTCTATCCCTTTCCACTGTTAAAACATCATCAATGTTCCTTTCAGCAATTCTTTCTCTAAGAACAGATTCTGTTGTAAATCTTACCAAATCACTTCCGTTTATAACATTAAATGCGAATTTAACGGGATCTTTTATTCTGTATTGAACAGCAACTTCAACACTAATAATATTTCCATCACCAGTTAACATCAAAGATTCACTCTGAACTGATTGATAAGCTATTTTTCCGTATCGCTCTATCGTTCTAAAACCTATTTCCTCTTTTCTTATAGTTTCAACATCAACTATAACATGTGTTTGAAAAGGATAAGGTAAATGAACATGGATTCCAGGACCAGTAGTTTGTGAATACTTTCCAAATGTTTTTATTAAGGCTACTTCAGAAGGCCCCACCTGATAAACACCTGTTCCAAAATATACAATAATAACGATCGCCAAAATAATCCAAACAATAAATTTCTTAATCAAAATATACACCTCCAAAAAAATAAGGCGCGTTTGGCACCTTATGTTTCTTAAATTTCATTCAACCTAAGCAGTAATAATTGTTTCCCACAAACCGTGTAAATTACAATAAAATGGTGCAATAATCCTAGAAGTTTTTCAAGTTTTACCTTTGCTCTAAGAACCGGTTTGCTCATTGTAGGGACAATTTGTGAAGCAACTTTAACAGGAACATGGTTTTCTCCTTTAAAGTCACTTAATTTAACAAATTGGTCCATCGTTTCCCGCCTTCTAAAAATCAACAAACATATCTTTTGGAGCTCCACAAACCGGGCATTTTTCTGGAACCTCATCCTCCACTGTATAACCACAAACTGGGCATATATAAATCTTCTCAGCTGTATAGTCCTGACCTTTTTCCACTAAATCTTTTGCTTTTTTATACATCTCAGCGTGTATTTTTTCAGCTTCAAGAGCAAAATGTGCGCTTCTTACAGCTTCATTCTCTCCTTGAAACTCTGCTGAGTTTTTATATACTGGATACATCTCCTCAATTTCAAAAGTTTCACCATCGATGCAACTTTGAACATTATCAGACATATTTTCAGAAAGTTTTCTTAAAACTTTGAAGTGATTCCTTGCATGAACAAATTCAGCATATGCAATTGCTTTAAAAAGCCTTGCAAGTTTTTTTAAACCCTTCTTTTCTGCTTCTTCAGCAAAAATAGAATATTTCATATGAGCCATAGATTCACCAGCAAAAGCATCTTCTAAAAATTTTTTTGTCATTTCTTTCATTATCTCACCCCTTAACTAATATTATACCATATTAATTTAATTTCTTTTCGATCACACTGAGATCCCCCAAAAGCAAAAAAAGATTATCTAAATTTTTTAAGAAAGCAAGCCTATTCATTCTTATATCATCTTGTTTTGTCATAACAAATACGTTATCAAAATAATTGTCAATATATGGTCTCAAACTAATGAGATGTTCCAATGCATCTCTAAAATTTAATTCATCAATACTTTTTAATATTTTTGGTTTAACATCAATATATACATTAAATAAATCTATTTCTTCCTTTTCTAAAAATTTAGTTGGATCAAAATCGAAGCTATCATATTTCTTGGAAATATTGTGAACCCTTTCAAAACCTACTAAAAGATGTTGAAACTCTTCTTGATCAACTATTCCATTCAAAGCATCCACAATCAATTTTCCTGCATATGGTTTTCTCCAATAACTTTTAACAGCTCTTGCTATATCATATCTAACTTTAGAATGGAATAGTTCATATCTATTTTCAAAAAATTGAATTAATTCTTCTGGAATTTCTTTACCAATTAACTCTGAAGCTTCTTTTACCATTTTTTCAAAATTTAAATTCCATTCATAGTGAATAATAATCTCAAATAAAGTATCTGTCTTTTTCCTTAATCCAAATGGATCTTTTGACCCCGTTGGAATGTTTCCTATGGCAAAACTACCAACAACTGTATCGATTCTATCAGCCAGCGCCACAACTGCCCCAGTTATAATATTTGGTACATCATTATAATGCTCCTCTATCCCGTATGCTACTGATTCTTCTTCGTTATCTTTTAAGGCATATATTCTTCCCATAACTCCCTGAAGTTCAGGAAATTCGTAAACTACGTTTGATGCAATATCTGCTTTACATAATTTTGCCGTTCTTAATATTCTTGTTTTATCAGAATAAGAAATTTTTAAATCTTCACATATTAAATTTGATAATTTTTCTATTCTTTCTACTTTATCTTTCAAAGTTCCAAGTTCTTTTTGAAACACCATTTCTTCAAGTTTACTATTAAAATCTTCTAGAGGAATTTTTAAATCCTTTTCAAAATAATATCTTGCATCTTCAAGCCTTGCATTAATTACCCTCTCGTAGCCCTTCCTTATTACATCTTTATTCCCCGTTGGAGAGTCAATAAAAGAGATGAACTGATTTGTTATTTCCTTATTCTCAAAAACCGTAAAAGACCTTTGATGATGTTTTATAGTTATAGTAATAAGTTCTTCGGGAAGTGATAGATATTTACTCTGAAAAGTACCACTTAAAACCCCTGGAAATTCTGTTAACGTAACTACTTCATCTATAAGTTCTTCGTCTTTTTCAACATTCAAATTGTTTTTCTGTTCAAACTCATTTATTTGTATTTCCACACAATCTTTTCTTTCATCTTCAAATGGAAATACTTGAAATTCTTTCAACTTTAAAATATAATCATTCAAATTTTTTACAATTATCGGCTCATCTTTAACAAATCTATGACCATATGTTTTGTTAGAAGCTTTAATTCCAAAAATTTCTAAATCTAAAACTTCCCCATTGAAAATTGATAAAATCCAATGTGGAATCCTTACAAAACTGTAAGCGCCATTACCCCATTTCATTGGTTTTCTAAAATTAAGTTCTTTAATAATTTTTGGCAAATTTTCCTGAAGTATTTTACTGGAAGTTTTACCCTCTATTTCCTTTTTAATATAAACATAGTTATCTTTTTCTACCACATCTTTCAAAGAAGCTTTGTTCGAATTTAAAAATCCTTGAAGAGCTTTTGTGGGATTTTTGCTTTCATCAAAGGCAATTTTTACAGAAGGACCTCTTTTTTCAATGATTTTGTTTTCTTGTTTTTCCTGTAAATTTTGAATATAAAATCCAAATCTTCTAGGGGCAAAAAACACCCTTACAACATCAAAATTTAGATTCTCAGTTTTTAATAAATTTTGTATTTTTTCATTTAATTGCTCTAAGATATTTTTCACTTCAGTTGTAGGTAATTCTTCAACTCCTATTTCAAATAAATACTCAGCCATTATTTTCACCTTCCTCATATTCCAAAAATTTCCCGGCACAAACCGTTGCCATTGCTCTAATGTCCCTAATATAATCCTGCCGCTGTGTTACACTTATTGCGTTTCTAGCATCCAGTAAATTGAAAATATGAGAACATTTTATTAATTGTTCATACGCAGGTAAAAATAAACCTTTGTTTACTAAACTATTAAATTCACTTCGGTATATTTCATACAATTTAAATAATTTTTCAGTATTTGCTTCTTCAAAATTATATTTTGAAAATTGTCTTTCGTTTTCTAAAAATAATTCACCATATTTTACATCTTTATTCCACATAACCTCAAATACACTTTCAACTCCCTGTAAATACATTGCTATTCTTTCAAGACCATAAGTGATTTCAAGTGGGATTTGTTTCAAAGAAATTCCGCCAACTTGTTGAAAATAGGTAAATTGTGTTATTTCCATACCATCAAGCCACACTTCCCAACCAACTCCCCAAGCACCTAAACTGGGGGATTCCCAGTTATCTTCCACAAATCTTATATCATGTTCTCTCGGTTCAATTCCCAAAGCTTTTAAAGATTCTAGATAAATTTCCTGAGATTTTTCTGGATTAGGCTTAATTATTACCTGATATTGCAAAAATCTTTGCATTCTATTGGGGTTTTCTCCATATCTTCCATCAGTTGGCCTTCTACTAGGTTGAACAAAGGCAACCTTCCAACCTCTTTTTCTCAATACCCCAAAAAACGTTGATGTATGGAATGTTCCTGCTCCCATTTCCATATCATACGGCAGATCAATAAAACAACCATATGATGACCAAAAATCATCCAATTTTCGAATTATATCTTGCAGATACATCCTTTCTCCTCCTCTACTACTTCCCGGGAATATATAGGCTAAACGTTTTTTGCAGATTTTCGATTTTCATTTTATCTATAAAAACTACTTTTGTCGGATGAAAGCCACTTCCTACACCAAAAAACAATAAATAAACACGTCCGGGTTTTCCCACCACTAAATCTGAATCACTTGATATAATTATATCGTAGTCTGTCTTAATTCTAGGTTCTTTAAAATAATAAAACTTATATTTAGATAACCCTGGTTTCAACTCCCTTGAAAAGTAAGTTTGATTTCCTTTTTTTACAGTTAACCAACTTGATTCATTTCCAATTACAAAAACCATAAAATAACCAGTTCCTGGATCATCTTCAAGATTACTCATGATGTACTCAAGATCAACTCCAAAGTTGTTCATGTAATTTGCCGATAATATATATTTATCTACCAGCGAATTTGGACCTAGTTTGGTTTGTAAATCATTTAGCTTTAACTCATAATTTGATAACTTGTTATTTACATAATTTTTTAAAGAGTTATATTCTTCCAACAAATTACGATATCTGAAAAAGTTGCTTACTGAAAGTACCACAGAAATTATAAAAATCAAAATTAAAGAAAAAATAAATATATAAGGTAGCAAAGAAAATTCACGTTTTTTCTTATGACTAGGCTGTACCATTTAAATCACCTTCCTTGTTTTATTACTCAAAGCATTTGCTTTCAAAAGAAATCCAATCATTATACTAAAAATAATTGTTGAAGTCCCTCCATAACTTAAAAATGGGAGAGGTATCCCTGTAACCGGTAAAAGTCCGATATTCATTCCTATATTTTCAAAAACATGAAACATAAAGCAAGATATTATTCCTATTGAAGTCAACTTCCAAAAATTATCCTTAAAATCTTTAACTTTTCTTAAAATTTCAAAGATAATAACTCCAAAAGCAAGCAAAACCAAAAGACTTCCAAAAAATCCAAATTGTTCTCCTACAGCTGAAAATATAAAATCCGTTTCAAACTTAGGAACAAATTGACCATTTACAGAAGGAGAAACAAGAAATCCTCTTCCAAACATTCCTCCTGATCCAATTGTATTCTTTGACATTATAACATTGTAAGAAGAACTTAAAAAATATTTTTCAGGATTTAAAAATGATATAATTCTTTCTCTCTGGTAATCCTTTAAAACAAAAAAATACATTACAGGAATTGAACCTAATAATACACCAAAAACTGTTGTAATGATTTTATAAGAAATTCCTGAGAACAAAAGCATAATAGCCCAAATAAACACATGAAGAATAGCAATACCCAAATCTGGTTCTTTTAAAATCAAAAATACTGGAATAAGAGTAGCGATGGTTGAAACGAGAAAACCTCTAAAAGATCTATCTGTAAAAATATAAGCCAAAGCCAGGATCAAAGAAAGTTTAGATAATTCAGAAGGTTGAAATGAAATTCCAGCCAAACGAAACCATCTTATAGCTCCACCTACTCTTGTTCCAAAAAATAAAACACCAATCAAAAGTATTAAACTGATGATATATAATGGTAATATCATTCTTTTTATAAAACTTTCTTTTAATATATAAAATAATATGATAATAAATAAACCGGATAAATCCCACACAATTTGCTTGTAAAAAAGGATAAAATCACCTGTGGGTCTTAAAACACTATATAAATTTAGCAAACCAAAAAAAATGAGAAAAACTACTGAGGAAAATATTAAAATATTAAAATTTTTGTTTTCCTTCACTTTCAAAATTAACACCTTCCAGATAAAAAATCATGCTGAATATTTTTGAAAAAATTTAACAGTTTTCTTCAAAATATAATTTCTATATGCATAAGATGTTAAATGACCCGAAAAAATTGAATGAATTTCTTTATTTCTGGCTCCAAGCTTTTCATATAACTCTAAAGAAGATCTTTTAGGAATGAAAATATCAAAAATTGCCCTGAACATTATCGTTGGAGCTGAAACAAACTTTGCGAAAGTTAACGGGTCATACTCATAGCAAGTCATTGGTGCTGAATCTTTTGAAATATCCGGAGAATTTATACTTTCCAAGTATTTATAAAAATCTTTTCCATGAAATTTTTTACATTTTTCAATATCACATTCTTTATTTTCTTCATATTTTACTCTAAGAACCTTTGTGGCAAAACTTTTCCAAGTAATATGGTAGAAGTTCCCACCTGTTACACATAAAGAAAGACCATTAACTTTAAAGTAAGCAGCTGCAATTGTAGCAATCATTCCACCAAAACTAAATCCCATTAGATAATTTTTATCATTAAACTTGTTTTTAATATAATTTAGAGAAGTTAACACATCAACAACCGCATGTTCAAATCTTTCTCGCAAATAATCGGGTTTTAAAAAAAGCTCTCCACTTTTAAAACCTTTAGGTGTTCTTTCAAAATGATATGGAAGTATCATTAAATAAGCATTATAACCTAATTTAGAAAATTGCTTCGGAAACCATTTAAGATACTCTATATTCTTGGTTCCTAAACCATGAATAAAAAGCAAAGTATTTTTAGTATTAATTTTTGAAGGATAAAAGTATAAAGGGAGAATATCTGAATCACTATATTCTCCTGGATAATTAGATTTCAAAATTATTTTTTCTTTTGTTTCACTAACTACAATGGGGTTTGTCGAATAAGAAGAAACAAATTTCAATTCTTTCACCTCAAAATAAATTTATAAAAAGATAGTTGTTTTCTCTTAACCATTTACGGTGAATTCTATAACTTGGTAACATCAATTCAACCAAGTTCCAGAATTTCCGCGAGTGGTTTAATTCTTTTAAATGTGCTAATTCATGTACTACAACATATTCTATTATATCCTCTGGGAGCATTGATAATCTCCAAGAAAATCTAACTTCCTTTTTTGAATTACAACTCCCCCAAGAAATTTTCGAGCTTGAAATTTTTATGTGAGAAAATTCCAAGTTAAATTTTTTAGAGAAATAATTAACTTTATTCATAACTAAATTATAAGTCTGTTCGCAATACCAATTTTTAAAGATTTCTTTGCTTTTATCTATTTTATTTTCAGACAGAAGAAATCCATTCTTAAAAATTAAATCTTCTTTTTGTTCTTTTATAATCTTTAGTTTATACTTTTTGCCTAAATAAAAAAATTCCTCACCTTCCTTGAAATGTTTTAAGTTATCTTTTATTAAATTGCTTTTTTTGGACAATTTTTCAACAAAAGGTTTATACAATTTTAAAATCTCATCCAATTCTGATTGCTTTAGACTGTTGGGAATTTTTATAATTACATTACCTTTTTTATCTAATCCTATTGAAATTGTTTTCCTATTAGTATGAATTATTTTCACAGTTTAACCTCCATGAATATTATAACATCTTAATATTTTAAAATATAGTGAAGAAAATATAAAATTTTGGATTTTTATTGACACAATATATAGATTGTGCTAAAATTTCAATCGCGAGGCGACGTGGCCAAGTGGTCTAAGGCGGGGGTCTGCAAAATCCCTATTCGTGGGTTCAAATCCCACCGTCGCCTCCAAACTGAAGTGGGCTCGTAGCTCAGTTGGCAGAGCGTCCGGCTCATAACCGGATGGTCGGGGGTTCGATTCCTCCCGAGCCCACCAAAAAGGGAGCAAGAGCTCCCTTTTATTCTGAATTTTCCCGTTCCACCTAGAAGGTGGGACCAAAAAGTCCGAGGGAGGAGGTGTAAAAATGAGGATTTACGAAACTATGTTCGTCGTTAAGCCGGATATTTCTGAAGAGGAAAGAGAAAATTTAGCAAACGGAGTTGTTGAATTTCTGCAGGAAAAAGTCGGAGCTCAAGTAGATAAAGTAGATAGATTGGGAATTAAGAAAACTGCTTACCCTCTAGAAAAGTACAATGAAGCGGATTACACTGTTGTTTATTTCAGATGTACCGGCGAAAAGCTTACAGAATTAGAAACATATTTTAAAGTAAGACCCGAATTTTTAAGATGGCAAACATTTAGAAGAGAAGATTTAGAAAAGAAAGAGAAAAAACAAGGAAAGAAAGAAGAGGTGTCAGAGAATACCGAGAAGGTGGAAGAGTGAATTATAACAAGGTGGTCCTCGTTGGTCGTTTGACCCGGGATCCTGAGGTAAGGCAAACTTTAAACGGTACTCTAGTTGCAACGTTTACTTTGGCTGTAAGTAGGCCTACTAGAAAAGGGTTTGAAGATAACCAACAAACTGATTTTATTAGAATAGTAACTTTCAGTAAATTAGCTGAATTTGTCCAGAATTATTTGAAAAAGGGCCGTTTAATTTTAGTAGAAGGTAAACTTAGAATAAATAAATGGCAAGGAAACGATGGACAATATAGAAGTACTCCTGAAATTTGGGCAGATCAAGTAATGTTTATGGAGAAAAAAAGCAATCACGCTGATGAAACTGAAACAGTAGAATATGACGAATTGTTTGATGATACCGAAAACGATGAACCACCGTTTTGATCTTTGAAAAAGGAGGTAAATAAAATGAAATATAGAAGAAGAAGAAAACCAAAGGTTTGTAAGTTATGCCAATCAAAAGTTGAATATGTTGACTATAAAGATACTAAGCTTTTGAAAGAATTCTTAACCGAAAAGGGAAAGATAATCCCCAGAAGAATTACTGGAAATTGCGCTAAACATCAACGAATGGTTAAAATTGCTATTAAAAGAGCAAGACATATGGCCCTGCTCCCTTATGTAAAATATTGACACGTTCTTTGACATAGTGTATAATTGATACCGCAGCGAGCCAGCGTAGCTCAACCGGGAGAGCGATTGATTTGTAATCAATAGGTTGAGGGTTCGAGTCCCTCCGCTGGCTCCAAGATTAGAGGTGGTGAGGTGCCCGAGTGGCCAAAGGGGGCGGACTGTAAATCCGCTGGCAGAATGCCTTCGAAGGTTCGAATCCTTCCCTCACCACCAGATTTTTTTTAATAGGAGGGAAGATTATGAGAATTCAAGTCGCTCTTAAATGCTCAGAATGCGGTAATAAAAACTATTACACGACACGCGAAAAAAACAAAAAGGAAAAACTTCAATTAAGAAAATATTGTCCAAAATGCAATAAACACACTAATCACGTAGAAACAAAAGCCTAATTTTATTTCGCAGGGGCGTAGCTCAATTGGTAGAGCACCGGTCTCCAAAATCGGGTGTTGCGGGTTCGAGTCCTGCCGCCCCTGCCAAAAAATTTTTTTACGGGGGCGATTCAAGTGGAAAAATTAAGAAAGTTCTTTAGAGAAGTAAGAACCGAGATCAAAAAGACACATTGGCCTAATAGGAAGGAGCTATTAGGAGCTACTGGTGTTGTCTTAATTATTTTGCTTTCCACAGGTGTTTACTTTTTTGTCCTTGATTTAATTTTCTCTGGTGTAATAAGCAATTTGTTTAAGCTTTTCTAATTTTTTGAGGTGGTATAATGAAAAAAAGATGGTATATATTACAAACATTAGCTGGCTACGAAGCCGCTGCAAAAGAAAACCTTGAGGCAAAAGTGAAAGCTCAAGGTTATGATCATTTGATTTCAAGAGTACTTTTACCCGAAGAAGTTGTAATTGATGCTTCTGCCAAATCAGTAGAAAGACATATTGTCTCTTTAAATGCTAAATTTTTCGTTTCAAATGGAAATCAAGTTAAAAAAGGAGATATTCTGGCAGAAGAACCTGCAGTAAGAGTGAGAAAAGATGGAAAAATTGTAGATGTTAGAAATGCAAAAAAAATTGTCATTGAAACTGCTGATAAGAAATTTACTAAAACCTATGTGATTCCCCAGAAAAACAAACCAATTACAGGCTTAAAAGTTGGTGGATATGTAAAACAAGGAATGCCCTTATCTGCTGATGGTGAGATAATCTGTGAAATAGATGGAAAAATCATTCAAGCAGAACGAATGAAAAGAATTGTTATAGAAAACAACACAAAAGAAACAGATGTATATGCTGTTCCATATGAAGCTATTAATACTGAGCTTGTTAAAAAAGGAAATCAGGTAAAAGCGGGACAAATATTAGCAGAACCTAAAAAAATTATTGCCAAAAGTTCTGGTAGAATTGAAATTATTGATTTTCCAACAAAAAAAGAAATTAGAATTCAAAAAGTTAAAGTCAGGAAATTATTTCCAGGTTATCTTTTTGTTGAAATGGTTATGAATGATGAATTCTGGCATTTCGTAAGAACTGTACCAGGAATAATAGACTTTGTTTCATCCGGAGGCAGACCAATTCCAATAAGTGATAATGAAGTTAGAGTACTTCTAAGGCTTGCTGGAATTGAAGAAACTCCTAAACTTGAAAAAGCTCAACCAGTTAAAATCGAATTTGATTATGAGGTTGGAGATGTTGTGAAAATTATTTCTGGCCCATTTGAAGGATTTGTTGGAAATGTTAAAGAAATTAATCCTGAACACAATGAATTAAAAGTTGCTGTTACCATTTTTGGAAGGGAAACACCTGTTACTGTTCATACAACAGAAGTTGAAAAAATAAATTGACGTGCAATCCGTGGGAGGGTTAACCCTATAACCACATAAAGGAGGTTAAATTATGGCAAAAAAAGTTGTTGCACAGGTAAGACTGCAACTTGAGGCCGGAAAGGCTACACCTGCACCACCAGTAGGACCTGCTTTAGGTCAACGTGGTGTTAATTTGATGGAATTTTGTAAAAGGTTTAACGCTGAGACTGCTGACAAAGCTGGTATGCTCATCCCTGTTATTGTTACAGTATACGAAGACAGGTCATTTACTTTTATTACGAAAACTCCACCTGCTTCTTTCTTATTGAAAAAAGCAGCAAAAATTAATTCTGGTTCTTCTGAACCAAAAAGGAAATTTGTTGGTAAAGTTACAAGAGAACAACTTAAAGAAATCGCAGAAATCAAGAAAGAAGATTTAAATGCAAATGATATTGAAGCTGCAATTAAGATTATTGAGGGAACTGCTAAAAGTATGGGTATAGAAGTTGTAGATTAAAAATTATTAATTAAATGAGGAAGGAGGAGGCAAAATGCCGAAGCACTCCAAGAGGTACAATGAGGTAAGGAAATTAGTAGACAGAAATAAACTCTACAATGTGGATGAAGCAGTTGATTTAGCTAAAAAAGTAGCAACGGCAAGGTTTAATGAAACTGTCGAATTACATATTAAAACAAATATAGACTACAGAAAATCCGATCAACAAATTAGAAGTACTATATCACTTCCACATGGAACTGGTAAAGAAGTTAAAGTTTTAGTTTTTGCAAAGGGAGAAAAAGCTGAGCAAGCTAAAGAAGCGGGAGCAGATTATGTTGGAGCAGAAGAACTTGCAGAAAAAATACAGAAAGAAAATTTCTTAGATTTTGACGTTGCAATTGCTACTCCAGATATGATGAAAGTAATTGGTAAACTTGGTAGAATATTGGGACCACGTGGTTTAATGCCAAATCCAAAAGCTGGAACAGTTACTGAAAATGTGGCTGATGCTGTAAAAGAATTCAAAAAAGGAAGACTCGAGGTAAGAACTGATAAAACCGGAAATTTGCATATTCCTATCGGAAAAGTATCATTTGAAAATGATAAGCTTAAAGAAAATCTAAAATCTGCATACGAACAAATTTTAAACCTTAGACCTGCTGGTGTAAAAGGAAACTTCATTAAAAAAGTAGTTCTTTCTACCACCATGGGTCCTGGTATAAAGGTTGAACCTTCATCAATTGCAGAAGAAAAAAAATAAAGTGGCTCATTTGAGCCACTTTATTTTAAATTGTTCAACAAAAAAGCTCCTTTTTAAGGAGCTATTTTTTTTATGAATATTTTCAAATACTGGAGCGGGCGACGGGATTTGAACCCGCGACCTCCTGCTTGGCAAGCAGGCGCTCTACCGCTGAGCTACACCCGCATTCCACTGTTTTTGGTGCGAGAGGTGGGACTTGAACCCACACGGGCGCGAGCCCACTGGATTCTAAGTCCAGCGCGTCTGCCAATTCCGCCACTCTCGCCCCTCTGGTGACCCGGGCGGGATTCGAACCCGCGGCCCCCTGATTAAAAGTCAGGTGCTCTACCTGCTGAGCTACCAGGTCATCCCAGGCTTCATGAGCCGATTAAAATAATATCATATTGTATGTTCAATGTCAAGCATTTAAACTAAAATATAAGTAAACGATAGTTTAAATTTTCCTTTTATCTTTATACATTAATTCGTCAGTTTTCTCGATAATTGCATTTAAGGATTCATCCCCATCCTTCAAAAATTCACCAACAGAAACAGATATTTTTATTATTAGATCTTCGATTTTAATATCCCGGAATAAAGTTTTTTTAATTCTTTCTTTTATATCCTCAATAGAAAGATTGTTTCTCTCTTTTAAACAAATCAGAAATTCATCTCCTCCATATCTTACTATAATATCATCTTCTTTAAAAATATTTTTTAATCTTTTGGCAGTTATTTTTAAAATTTCATCTCCTACTAAATGTCCATAATTATCATTGATTCTCTTAAATTCATTAATGTCAATAAAGAAAAAAATTTTGTATCCTCTTAAACTTTTTTCATTTAAGATTTTCCTATTGTATACCTCCGTTAAAATATCTTTATATGAATCTAGAACTAAATCTCTCAAATTAAAAATGTGATTAATAACCAGTGGAATCTCTTTTGAAATTAAATTTATTAATTTTTTCTCCGCTCTACTAAGTTTTTTGATTTTTTTGTAAAAATCTAAATTTAAAATTCCATAAACATTTCCGTCTAATATTATAGGAATACCTATCCATGATAATGTTTGAAATTCTTTGACTTCTCTCCAATCTTTAAAATGTAAGGTATCTTTAATATAAAACATTTCTTTTGTTTTTAATATTCTTTTCACAGTTTCAGGTTTTTCTTTTTGCAAAAATAAAGCCATTTCATCAAGAGGCTTTTTGTCCATTTTAAATGACCAAGCTAAAAAAGTCCACTTTTTATCTTCCGGTGTCAACAAAAGAGACCATTCATCTGCTTCAAAAAATTCTGATATAATTTGGAGTAAATCACTTAAAACTTGTTTATCATTATTTTTTTGATCAAACTTTTCAATAACAAATTTATAGATTTTAGATATTAAAACTTGTCCTAAAATTTCATTCTTTTCATGAGATCCTATTTTTTTATTAATCTTTTTTAAGTAATTCATCATGATAAATTGTTTAAACAAAAAGATTAATAACACAATAATGAGTAAAACTAATACGTACAAAAGCATAGTATTAAATACCTCCCTAAAATAATTATATCATTTTTTTACTTTAAAAAATTGACTTTGAATATTAGTTATGCTATACTAAATTAGTAATGACTAAGTAGAGGTGATCTTTTATGGGGTGTGTACTTTTTTTAAAGACTTATCTAAATTACATAGGGCAATAAAATTAGACAAAAAAGAATACTTAGAAAAAGATCCTTCTATCGAAAGTAAATGGCAATTAATCTTTCATGCCGGTTTTTTATCTTTAATACTATATCGATGGTCTCATCTTTTCTATTCTCATAATTTAAAATTTCTTGCCTTTTTACTTCATTTTTTTTCAAGAATACTTTTCGCTATCGACATTAATCCTGCTGCTAAAATTGAACCTGGTGTAGTTATTGACCATGGAATAGGAACGGTTATTGGTTCAACTACAACTATTGGTAGCGGAACTTTAATCTATCATGGAGTAACTCTTGGATCTAGAAATATTCAAAAAGGAAAAAGACATCCAGATATTGGTAAAAATGTTTTAATAGGTTCTGGTGCAAAAGTTTTAGGCCCAATTAGAATTGGAGACAACTCACAAATTGGGGCAAATTCAGTAGTCTTAAAAAATGTTCCTCCAAATACAAAGGCTATAGGAATCCCTGCAAAAATAGTGGAAATAATAAACAATGAAAATCCTAAAATAAAATCTATTTGAAAGAAGGTGGTAAAATGATTGGAAAAACACCTTTGATGTTTATAGAAAAACTTGGCATTTTTGTAAAAGTAGAGAGAAGCAACCCCGGGGGAAGCGTAAAAGACAGAGCGGCTTTTTTTATGATGAAAGCAGCACTTATGGAAAATAAACTAAAAAACAACATCTTAGTTGAACCAACAAGTGGAAATACTGGTATTGCGTTATCTTGGATAGGGAAAAAATTAGGCCTTAATGTTATTCTTACTATGCCGGAAACAATGTCTAAAGAAAGAATAGCTATTATGAAGTCTTTTGGGGCAGATGTTATACTAACGCCCGGTGAAAAAGGAATGAAAGGTGCTATTGAAAAAGCTTTAGAAATTAAGAAAACAAAAACAGCTTACATGCCTAATCAATTTGAAAACTTTAACAATCCTTTATCTCATGAATTAACAACTGGACCGGAAATTCTATCTCAAATGAATTTTGAAATTGATGCATTTGTAGCCGGAGTAGGAACGGGTGGAACAATAACAGGAGTTGGACGCATCTTAAAAAAATTTTTTAAAGAAAATGTAAAAATTGTTGCAGTTGAACCTTCAAATTCACCTGTTCTATCTGGAGGGAATCCAGGAAAACATAAAATACAAGGAATTGGGCCAGGATTTATTCCAAAAATTTTGGATGTTTCTATTATCGATGAAATTATTACCGTAAGTGATGACGAAGCTATAAACATGTTTCAATACTTAAATACAAAATTAGGAATATCCGCTGGTATTTCATCAGCTGCAAATGCCTATGCTGCTCTTAAAATTAAAGAAAAATACAATTTAAATAAAGTTGTCACAATTTTTCCAGATGATAATTCTAAATACCTTACTTTAATGTAAAAAATTATTTGAAAAATCATCTACTAATAATCAACAAGAAGATTTTAATCTGTTTTTGATTTGGTTATAATCATAAACAAATTTATTAAACAATTTCTTTGCTATTTTTGAAGTAAATCTTTATAAATTCCAGGGGATGAATCTTCAATTACTTCAGCTCCTACAGTTTTTTTGTAATATTCCACTGGTCCAGCATCTCCAATTATTGCGTATGCATAACCCACATTCAGCATATCTTTTAAGCAATAAACCAATAATGCCTTTCCTATACCTTTACCTCTAAATTTTTCTAGAACTCCTGTAGGACCGAAAAATCCTCTTGCTGTAGTATCGTAGCAGGCAAATCCTACTATTTCCTTTGTTACTTTTTCATACGCAACAAAACATGAAATAGGTTTGTTAGAAAATGAAACATCACATTCGCTGGCCCATAGTTTTCCAAAATTTTTTTCCACCCATTCTACTATGGTCTTTTTTTCTGGACCAATTGGCCTTTTAATTAATATTTCTTCTGGAAGTTTTAATGATATATCCAATTTCTCAAGATTGTATAACTTAACAAGAAGATCTGGCATAATCCCACCTCTTTGAATTTATTTTACATATATATTATATAACATTTTCAAAATCATATGTTTTCATATGTTATAATTAAAGATAAGAAGGTGAAAAAAATGCATTTATCTATGGTAATTGTAACCGACATTTTCGGTGGAATGTCAATTGAAGAATATGACCCAATTAATTGGGGGTCATTTGAAGACAAAAAACATTTTAAAGAATTAACAACTAAAATTGGAACAATCATTATGGGAAGAAAAACTTTCGAAAGCATAGGAAAACCACTTCCCAATAGATTAAATATTGTCTTAACAAGCAAAAATCTCAAAAATTATGACAATGTAATATTCCTAAAAGGCGAACCTGAACATATAATTAATGAACTGAAAAAAATGAATATACACTATGCCGCAGTTATTGGAGGTAAATCCATTTTTGAAAAATTCCTACCATTTATTGAAAAATTATACATTACTATCGAACCGATTATTCTAAATAATTCAATTAAATTAGATCCCAACATTTTTTTAAAATTCAAGCTTATTAAAACAAATATTTTAAATGAAAATGGAACAATAGTATTAGTATATGAAAAAATCTCACAATAAGAGAATTTTTCAATGATTTATTAAAAATTTAACTGTATTTATAGCCAATCTTGAATCATCCCCCCAGTGCCATCCATCATGTAAAGTATCGTTTATATCTCCTGTTCCATCATCGAATGGTGAACTATCTCCAATAGCTATAATATAACCTTTACCATATTTTGACAATACCATATATGGTTTTTTATCTTTGTTTTCAAGTAAAACTTGGACATTGTTATTTAAAATTTCAATTGTAGTTCCAGCCCAAACTCCAACTTCTTTAATATTATTTGTAATTTCATGAGGAATTACATATTTAATGGGTTCCTCTTGAATATTATCACCTGTAAATTTAAACCCAAAAGTTTCTGCAAAAGTGTTAAATATTTTTGGTGAATCCCAACCATTACCGTTTCTGTCGGAATCACCATGATCTGCTATTAAAAATAACCCTCCGCCCTCTTTAACAAATTCTATTATTGCTTCAATTTCCTCATTTTCAAATGGTCTGTTAGGTTCTGGTATTATAAAAACTTTGTATAAACTCAACAATTCATATCTTAATTTTTCTTTAGTTGATTTAACATGGCAGCCTAATCCTTCCTCAAGGCTTTCTGCAAAATCTGAATATGCCCCATCTATTACCCAATCAGCGTTACCTGCTTGTTGTGCGTGACCAGCATCGAACAATATTCTTTTTGTATAAATATCTTTAACTGGATCTAACGTATAAATTTTTGAACCCATTTTATTGTTCTTTTTATCTCTAACAAATCTTACCATTATTTTTTCGCTTTTTTCCAGAGGAGAATTTAATTCAAATATAAATACTCTATCATTAAAATATGGTTCGTGAGAGATAATTGTTTTCCCAGAAATTTTTACAGTTTGATTATCTATAATACTTTTTTCATCGACAGACTCGTTAAATACTACATAAACCTTATCTTCCTTCAAAAAGATTGATTTCACCTCTGGCGGAAAGATATCTCCAGCCTCAATATCTTCCATTCCTCTTGGCCAAAGTTCAAAAGCAGATTGATACCTTCCTAAAACACCAACAACTTTCAAATGCATTCCAATTTTGAAATATGCTGTATCAATCCCAGTATTTCCTCTAATAAATACCATACCTTTTCCAGAACCATCATCTATATAAATTTTTCTATTATCACCCTTGTCTATTTCTACTACATCGCCTTCCACTTTTACTAATAACCCTTGTAATTTTTCATTGTTTATATCTTTTGTACTGATTTGCTTTGGTTCTGGAAGTTCATTTCCCCTAGATATTACCTTTATATAATACTTTTCCTTATCGTTATCAATAACTAATTCTCGATTTAATCTGTGTGTCCACAAATATCCGCTGATTTCTACTAAATCTCCCCTTTTTATATCCTCAAAATAACCGCCTCTTAAATATACATTAATTCCAGCAGTTTCATCTTGTATAAAAATAATGTTTACGTCAAAAGGACCTGGTTCAACTGTAACTATTCCTTGAACTACTACATCGGTGCCATCTTTAAATTGTTTTGTTTCTAATATATTCAAAGAAAATGCCAAAACAGAAACAATAATTAAAATTAATAAAACAACTTTTCTCATTTGAATCCCTCCAAAATATCTTTTAGCATAAAATATAGTATCATATCCTATTAAAAATACAAAAAGTTTTTAATTCTAAAAAATCCTTTATGATATAATCATATTAGTTAGATTTAGAAAGCAAGGAGGATTGTTATGATAAAACAAATATTTTTTGATCAAGTAAAACCTGCATACGGTTGCACTGAACCTATTGCCATTGCCCTTTCTGCAGCTGTTGGTAAACAATATGCAAAAGGAAATTTAAAGAAAATAGAAACTCATATAGACAAAAATACCTACAAAAATGGACTTGTTGTAAACATTCCAGGTACAAACATCTATGGTTTGGAATATGCTGCTGCTCTGGGCTTTTTATGTGGAAAATCTGACCTTGGTCTTGAAGTTTTAAAATATATTGATTATACCTGTATAAAAAAAGCTGAGGAAATTGCAAAGCGTGTCTTCATTACTTTACTGAATGATAATGAGCTGAATATAAAAACAAGGATTGTTTCAGACAATAATGTTGAAGTAAATATAAAAGGAAAACATGATAATATAGTCAGTATTAAAGTTAATTCGGAAGAAATTTTTAATAAACCTTACAATAATTCTGAAAGTCTTTTGGAAAAAATAAAACAATTAACTTTAGATGACATACTTGACTACATTGAAAATCCAGACCAAGAGGTATTAGACTATGTCAATAAAACAATTGAAATGAATTTAAATATTGCAAATGTTGGAATTAACACACCAGGAAATTTTTCAAATGCAGCTATTAATAATTATGTTAAACTTGTCAGTGCAGCTGTTGATGCTAGGATGAGTGGGATTCTTAAACCTGTTATGACAGTTGCTGGGAGTGGTAATCAAGGATTATCTTGTGTTTTACCTATTGCCGCTTGCATTAACGACTATTCTATGACTCTAATTTTAAAAGCAACTTTGCTGAGTATTCTTGTAACTATTTATATAAAATCATATACTGGCCTTTTATCTCCCATATGCGGAGCAGGAATTGTTGCCGCAGCTGGAAGTGCTGCTGGTTTAACTTACTTAAAAGGTGGAAGTAAAAAGCAAATAAAAAAAGCTATAAACGATACTCTGGGTACATTGTTTGGATTAACCTGTGATGGAGCAAAAAGAGGGTGCGCTTTAAAAGCAGCTACTGGTACAATGGTTGCACTTCAAACAAGTGAACTTGCGTTAAATAATATAGACGTTCCTTGTGGAAATGGAATTGTTGCAGAAAACGTTGAAGAAACAATAAGACGCGTTGGAAAATTAACTCAATCAGTAAAAAAATTCGATGAAGATGTACTAGATTATATTGGAAAATGTTAAGGAGGAAAAATATGAAATGCCAATTATGCAAAAAAAACGCCATTCTTAAATCTCCTAGACTTTGTGAAGATCACTTTATAGAATATTTTGAAAGAAAAATTGGAAAATTTATTGAAAAATATCATTTAAAAAATAAAAAACTTCTAATAGCCATTTCCGGTGGAAAAGACTCTGTAGTAGTGGGGTATGTTTTATCCAAATTGCAAGAGAAATATAATCTTTCATTAGAATATTTTTTTATTAGGCTCGGAATTCCATTTTTTACAGAAAAATCTGAGGAAATTGTAAAAAAAGTTACTCAAGAAATTGGGTATCCATTAACAATATATGATTTAAAAGAGGAAGAAGGATTCGTAATTCCAGATATAAAATATAAACCCTGTTCATATTGTGGAATGACTAGAAGATATATTTTAAATAAATATGCATATGAAAATAAGTTTGATTATGTAGTTATGGGTCATAACCTTGATGATGAAGTCTTCTTCGCATTTAATAATCTTTTTGGAAAAAATATCTCTCAAATTCAAAGAACTGGTCCACTCACAGAAACCAATTTTGAAAAAAAACTTATTGGTAGAGTCAAACCTTTATATTACTTAGCAGAAGAAGAAATATTGTTATACGCTAAGTTGAAAAATCTTCCATATATAGGTTGTGCTTGTCCAAATTCAATGGAAAGTACTCAAAAGAAATTTAAAACAAAAACTGAATTTACTCGAGATCAAAAGTTAAATTTTATCTATTCTATTCTTGAAATTAAGAAATTTTTGCCAGAAGAAACTGTTGAGATTAAATTCTGTGAAAAATGCGGATTTCCAACCACATCAAATATTTGTAAATTCTGCAGAACAAAGGAAAAAATTTTGACAGGTACTCTTGGGAAGAAAATGAAATAAGATATGTTATAATTTTATGTAAAAAGGGAGGGAATTTAATTGCAAAATAAAACTTTGCTCTATATTTTGATTGCTTTTGTTGCAGTCTTTTTGATTTTTGATATTTTTTCGCTTTTTGCTAGAAAACCAAAATTTGAGGTGACGTTTTATCAGACAAAAGTTGAAGCAGATTTTTCCGATGCTTCTACTATAACATCTCTGGCAGATCTTTACTTTAAAAAAGATGAAGATTTATTAAATTATAAAGAAAGCTACCTTAATGCCGCTTCATCAACATTTATAGATTATTTCAAGAAAATTTCTGATGAAATCGGCAAGAATCTTATAGTTATTTCGTATAAAAACAATGCTACTGAAAGAGCTGGGATTTTGGAAATTGAAGAAATTGCTGTGATTAAAAATTTGGTTTCCGAAAAAGACAATCAATATGAGTTAAGTATGGGAAAACTTCAAATTAACTCAAACAAAGATTCAGAATTTGTGATTAAACTACCCGAAAACTCAAAAATTATTTCTATTGATCCAACTCCAACTAGTATAGACAAAAACATTTTAAAGTGGATGGGTGAATCTTTGGAATACTTTCCTACTGTTATTTATACTAAAGAATATTAAAAACACCCCCATTATTGGAGGGGAGCGATCAGAGTGTTTGGCACTCACCCATATGTTAAATGGGCAATTGAAGTTATCGAAAATTATGTAAAATTTAATAAAATTATTGAACCAGATAAAGAAAAACTCCCAAAAGAATTATTTGAGCGGAAAGCGGGATGTTTCGTAACTCTTCACCTAACCAATGGAAGCTTAAGAGGTTGTATTGGCACTTATGAGCCAATACAACCAAACCTTGCACATGAGATAAGAAGTAATGCAATTTCTGCTGCCACTCGTGATCCTCGTTTTCCACCAGTAATAGAAGATGAACTCAATAATATAGTTGTATCAGTTGATGTTCTTGGAAAAATAGAACCTGTATCTTCTATTGACGAATTAGATCCAAAAAAATATGGGATAATAGTTGCAAAAGGTTGGCAAAGAGGTCTTCTTTTACCTGATATAGAAGGTGTTGATACAGTTAAAGAACAAATTAGAATTGCAAAACTTAAGGCAGGAATATTCGATGATGATTTTGAAATTTATAGATTTACCGTTGAACGTTACAAGTAATTTATTCTTCCTAATTTAATTTTCCAAAAAAATCTTTATACTTCTATGATTTTTCAAAAAATACTCAAATTTTTATTGTCGCAGCTTTTATTGATTTATCGTTTCCTTTCATTCCAAGAAATCCATCAAATTTTAATTTCCATCGCCAGCCTCAAAAATACTAATTTGGCCTTCTGGAACTTTTGTTTTTCTTATAACTTTTTTTAATTGCCCTTCTTTTAACACTCCAACCTTCTTTTCTAATTCCGATTTTTCTGTAATTGTTTCCAATATTTCCTTTGCTCTTTCAACAACACCTGATGGAACACCTGCTATTGCCGCAACCTCTATACCATAACTTTTATCAGCTATCCCTTCAGTAACTTCATGTAAAAATACCACTCCATTATTAGTTTCCTCTACTTTTATAGTTAAATTTCTTATTCCTCTATACACATCAGACAATTCAGTAAGTTCTGTAAAATGTGTTGCAAACATGGTTTTACATTTTATTTCATTATACAAATACTCACTCATGGCCCAAGCAATGCTTATACCATCAAATGTACTCGTTCCTCTTCCTACTTCATCAAGCAAAACCAGACTCTCACTTGTTGCCTTTGATAGAATTAAAGCAACTTCACTCATTTCAACAAGAAATGTACTTCTACCTGTAGAAATATCATCTCTTGCACCTATTCTTGTAAAAATTCTATCAAAAACAGGCAAAACTGCATATTCTGCAGGAACAAATGAACCTATCTGAGCAAGTAAAGCAATTAGCCCCACTTGTCTAATATAAGTACTTTTTCCGCTCATGTTTGGGCCAGTAATAATGTACATTCTTATATTTTCGTCCATATAAGTATCGTTCGGGACAAAATCTGAAACAAATCTTTCAACTACTGCGTGCCTTCCTTTCTTAATCAAAAACTTGTTATTTGAAAATTCCGGTTTTGTAAAATTATATAAATTAGCTACATATGCAAAATTTGATAATACATCTAATTGCGCAATTGTTTCTGCAGTCTTTTTCATTTCAGATATATAATTTGAAATTTCTGAACATACATCCTCAAAAAGTTTTTTTTCGATAATTTCAATTTTTTCCTTTGCTGACATGATTTTATCTTCAAATTCTTTCAGCTCTGGAGTAATATATCTTTCAGAATTGACCAGAGTTTGTTTGCGTATAAAATATTCAGGCACATTTTTAACCTGTCCTTTAGGAACTTCTATATAATAACCAAACACCTGGTTATAACCAATTCGCAATTTTTGTATTCCAGTTTTTAATCTCTCTTTTTCTTCAAACTCTTTTAACTTTTCATTAGAATGCGAAAGAAGCTCTCGATATTCATCTAATTCCAATGAAAATCCACCTTTTATTACTCCACCATCACCAGGTAAATTAGAAGGTTCATCATAAATGGAATTTTCTATTAATTTTTCAACCTCAGGAATTGGTTTAATTAAACTGGCAAAATCTGATAAATCCGGATTGGTTTCTAGAGCAGAAACTATCTGGGGAATAATATTAAGAGAATTTTTGAGGGAAATTAAATCTTTTGGACTTGCTTTATTGTAAGAAAGTCTTGTTAAAATTCTTTCTATATCGTATATATATCCAAGATACTCTCTAATTTCATTTAACAATAATCTATCATTAAAAAATGCTTCTACAATTTCTTGCCGCTCTTTAATTTTTTCAAGATTTTTTAAAGGTTGAAGAATCCATTTTTTTAAAAGTCTTGCTCCCATAGAGGTCTTTGTCTTATTTAAAACATCATATAAATTTTTCCCTTTTTCTCCAGGAATCAAAGAAAGATTATCCACCGTTTTAGAATCCAAAATCATCCAGTCAGTTTCTTCTAGCTTCACCGGAATTGACAAGGAGATATTTGCCATTAATGTATATTCAAGATACTTTATTGTAGCTCCAAAAATTCTCAAGCTATCTCCCAATTCAAAATGATCAATTGAAGCAACTTTATACGTTTCCTTTATTTTTCTTTCTGATTGTTCGAAATACCATTCATCTAGTTTTTCAATGAACAAGTTAGGCATTTTACTTTTCAAATTATCAAATATTTTCTCTGAACATATTACCTGTGAAACATTATTAATTCTCAAAAAATCAATTACGGAATCAAAATTTTCAAAATTTTTTACCAATACTTCTCCTGTAGAAACATCTACAAGAACTGAGTTATATGAATTATTATAATAATCTATAGCCATCAGATAATTGTTTTCTGATGTTAACATTTCATCTTCAATAAGTGTGCCAGGTGTCACGACTCGAGTAACTTCTCTTCTTACAATTCCTTTAGCTTCTGAAGGATCTTCCATTTGCTCACATATTGCCACTTTATAACCATTTTCGACAAGTTTTTTCAAATAATTATCAAGGGCATGGTAAGGAATTCCCGCCATAGGAGCGCTTTGTCTTTTAGTTAAAACTATATTTAATACTTTAGAAACTATTTCAGCATCTTTAAAAAATGCTTCATAGAAATCTCCCAATCTGTAAAGAAGAATTGCATCCTTGTAATTTTTCTTAATTTCCATATATTGCTTCATCATGGGAGTTATTTTTTTCAATTTATTCACCTCTTCTTCTTTTCTCAAAGTTTATTTCCGCTATGGATTTTTGAAGATATAACGGTTGAATTTTTTCTGTAAAATTCCCATTTTGAATTTCTTTTTGCAAAACAAATAGTAACCTTTCTGGTGAAGGATAATTAAAAATAGTGTCTAAAAATCCCCTTTCTTCAAAAAAATCAGCCCCATCACCAATAATTATACAATTTGAAAATTTTGAAACAATCCTTTTGAAATTCTCTATTGTCTCTATAAATGGGTTAATCAATGTATTTAGATTTTCATCATATACAGCGCCATATAAATAACCCTGTCTTGCTTTTCTTGCTACCACAATGTTTTTACCAGAAAAAGCCATGTTTGCTGCAATTATTTTAGTCGATGGAATTGCAACTTTTCTTTTATCAATCCCCAATCCTAGAACAAATGAAATTCCAACTCTCAAACCTGTTATACTACCAGGGCCTATTCCTACTCCAAATACATCTACTTCATTAAAATTTATATTAAAATCTTTTAATTTTTTTGATAAAACCCCAATATTTCTTCCATGCTTATCTTTTCCCTTATAGGAAAGGGTTATAGTTTTTTCATCATCTTTATAAACCATAACAATTTTTTCTGTAGATGAATCAATCGCAAATATTTTCATTTTATATCCTCCTTAAATAATTTTAACATAAAAAGATTAACAAAATAAAAGGGGCAAAGCCCCCTTTTATTCTGAAATTTGCTTTTTTCTATTATCTTTGCTTTTCTACCTTCAAAAGAAACAAAAATACTCCAATATAAACAAAAATATCTCCAATACTAATTATATATGCTTCTTTCCATGGAAGAACAACAGGAATCCAATCTCCTAGCAAAAGTTTAATATTAAAATGATCTACAAGGACATGTCTTATTCCAATTGGAAGCTCAAATTTTTCGGCCAAAGATTTTAAAACAGGCATTTTCCAATTGTGTATCATCATAACAAAAGAATTTAAAATTGTACCAATCGTAATCAAATTAAACCCTGGTACATGCTTATTTAAGATAAGAAGAGTTACGAGCATCGCAAATGAAAGAGGCATCCAAATTTCTCTATAGGGTGTAATCATTTGCAGAATAAAAGGAATTGGGAAAAGATAAAAAAATTTATAATTTCTTTCAATTACATGTCTAATTCTTTTAGTAAGTATAGAAATCACAAACGCAACAGCAAAAACATATACTATCATACTTTCCCCTCTCTTATAAGATTTAATATAATTTCAACCAATTGTGGATCAAACAACTTACCGGATTCTTCCTGAATAATTTTAATTGCTTCTTCTTTAGATAAAGCTGATCTGTAAGGCCTATCACTTATCAAAGCATGATACACATCCGCTAATGTCAGTATTCTTGCCTGAATAGGAATTTCCTCACCACTCAATCCTTCTGGATAACCACTTCCATCCCATCGTTCATGGTGGTGCAAAACCCATTTTGCTACTGTATCTTCAAATTCATTTACTTGCTTTAATATTTCATATCCTTTTTTTGGATGTTCCTTCATAATAAGATACTCATCATCTGTTAATTTACCTTTCTTTAAAAGAATAAAATCAGGAATTCCTATTTTGCCAATATCGTGAAGTACACCTGCCGTTTTTAATAAATCAATATCTTTTTTTGGAAGACCAAATTTCTCGCCAATTTTAACTGCAAATTCCGATACTTTTTCCCCGTGTCCTGCTGTATAAGGGTCCTTTTCTTCTATACTTTTACTTAATGCTGTTAAAAGTTCTATTTTTGCATTCCTGTATTTTGTTGAATAATAATTACTAAGTTGAATTGTTAAAAAAGTAAATAGAGAAAGTGGTATTGCAAAAAGACCTATATAAGTATATAAAACATAAACAATTAAAGTATTAACGGCAGTGGAAAAAGTGTTAAAAAATCTTCCTTCTCCAATTACAAAATCCACAATTTCTTTTGAAATCTTCTCATAAAATGCAAATAAAAAAGTAATAGTAAGACCAAGGTTTAATAGAAAATAAATCATCGAACCTGCTGTTATAAAAATAGTACTCGCAAGCAAACTATTACCAAATTTATTAAAAAACAGATGAAGAAAATTTGAGGTAAAATAAGTTATTATACCTAAAGAAGCAACATTAAATAAAAAATAGTAATAGTTTTTACTAAATAGTATTTTTATTCTTAAAAACAAATATCCAAATAAAGGTAAAAGAACTGCTAAAGAAGGGGGTAAAATTGCAGCAGATAAAACACTAATTATAACACCTGTACTAACAAGCATTTCCGTCGTTTTATCTTCTCCAAATTTTCTTAAAATGAACGATTGAAAACTCACGGCCATCGATTCAAATAAAATAAAAAACAAAGTTAAAACCCAAAAACTGGCATTTTTTAAATCAATATTTCCCTTATTCCATTCTATAAAAATAAGGACCATATAAATGGTCCAAATCATTAATGTATAAAATTCTACAAAAGATCTTTTGAATATAGATTTAAATTTAGCTAACTGCAACAAAAACCACCACACATTATTATTTTCTTTACTAGAACTATTTTACCACAAAAACGATTATTTCAAAATTACTTTCCTGATTTTCCTGGCCAAAGTGTTATATTCCCTACTGTTGAAATAACAAATGGAAGTACTATCAATGCAAATACAAATATCCTTCTCAATAATTTCTTCATGGTTTCCCCTCCTTTTTGTATTTTTTAATTATTCAAAAATTTCAAAATTATTTTCCTGATTTTCCTGGCCAAAGTGTTATATTCCCTACTGTTGAAATAACAAATGGAAGTGCTATCAATGCAAATACGAATATCCTTCTCAATAATTTCTTCATAATTTCCCCTCCTTTTTGTATTTGTTTAGAAATGAAACCTATTATTATCACAATATTAATTATTGTTTACGTTTTAATTTTAAATTATATTCAAAAAAAGGTCAATATTCAACTGGAACTTTCCAGTTATAATTTTTCTTAAAAACAAAAAAACAAACCTTTAAGGTTTATTTTTTTATTATCGCTTCTTAAATTTGGGGAAAGTTATAAGTAGAGTAATATACTTTAGATATTATTGAATCGAATCTAAAAATTCTTTTATCTTTTCAATTAGAATCTCTTGTTGTTTTTCCTTTGTAATCAAAGATTCCCCGTCACCAAATATCTCTCCAAAATAACCAAATTGCGAGTGATTACCACCAGCAATTTTGAAAAATTCACAGTCTTTGGGAAATTCATCAAAGTGTTTCATTATTTGCTCATAATTCACAATTGTATCAAATTCAGCATAAATTACCAAAGATTTAATATCATAATTTGAAATATCAAAGATTGGATACGAGGCTAAAAAAACAATGCCTTTTATTTTTTGAGGAAATTTTCTTGCAAGAAAAGAACTTACTCTTCCACCTGAACCATGACCTATAACTACCCAATGAATTACTCCTTTTTCACTTTTTAATCTTTTAAATGCATTGATATTTGAAAAAAAAGAAATATTTAAAAAAGGTTTTATTAAAACAACACCATATCCTTCATTGGCTAATTTAAAACAAAGCGGTGCATAAGCTTCTGCTTCAACTAAGTTTTCTGGATAAAAAAGAATCGCTATATTTTTTGCCTCTTTTGGTAAAAAAATTATATTCCCTGTTTTATCATAACTTACTAAAACCTCATCAGAGGATTTTAAATAATTGTTTACACTACTCTCTGGTTTTTTTGTAAAAAACATATACACGAAAAATAAAGCTACCCCTGCTAAAATTATCAAAAAAATCAAGGCTGATATAATTATAGTTTTCATATAAATACCTCTAATCGTATCTTTCCCATACTGATTATACCACATTTTAAATATAAAAAATTAATACAAACAAGAAAATGATAACCTAAATTCTTTATAAATTTTCATATTTTGCTCTTTCCCAATCAGTGACATATATTGAAAATTCCTCAAATTCTTTTTGTTTCATTTTAATAAATTTGTTAAAAACATGTTCTCCCAACACATCTTTTATTAATGGATCGTTTTCAGCTTCATAAATGGCTCTTTCCAAAGACTTTGGTAACGTTTTTATATCAAAAAATTCCCTTTCCTTTTTATTCAATCTATAAACATTTTTATCTACGGGTTCGGGAGGCGTAATTTTATTTTCTATGCCTTCAAGGCCTGCAGCTATCAAAACCGAAAAAGCCAAATATGGATTACATGAAGGATCTGGAGATCTATATTCAAGCCTTGTTGCCATACCTCTGGCATTTGGAACTCTTATTAAAGCCGATCTATTACCTAATGACCATGCAATATTCACTGGTGCTTCATAACCTGGAACTAATCTTTTATAACTATTAACTGTTGGATTCGTTATAGCTGTAATTGATTTAGCATGCTTTATAATTCCACCAATGAAATATCTCATTTCGTTAGAAATATCTCCAGTAGATTCATCATAAAAAACATTTTTCTTTAAATCTTCAGAAAATAGGCTAAGATGAACATGCATACCACTTCCATTTACTCCATAAAATGGTTTTGGCATAAACGTTGCATGTAGTTCATTCTTCACCGCAAGTGTTTTTATGACCAGCTTAACTGTCTGAACTGCATCAGCTGAAGATAAAGCATTACTATATCTAAAATCAACTTCATGCTGAGATGGTGCAACTTCATGATGAGTTGCTTCAACATCAATACCCATTTCTTCAAGCATTACTGCCACTTCACTTCTCAAGTTTTCAGCCACATCAACTGGTAATAAGTCAAAATATCCACCTTCATCCAAAAACTCAAAAACCGGTTTTCCATTTCTTCTAGGAATAAGGAAAAATTCAACTTCAGGACCCGCATGAGGAACATAGCCCATACTTTTTGCTTTGTCCATAACTAATTTTAGTCTATACCTTGGATCACCTTCAAAAGGCTCTCCATTAGCTTTAAAAATATCACATATAAAACGGGCACTTTTTTTGCCTTCTAACGTCCAAGGTAATATTGCAAAAGTAGAAACATCAGGCTTTAAATACATATCTGATTCATCAATTCTTACAAATCCTTCAATTGAAGAACCATCAAACATTATTCCTTTTTCCAATGCTCTTTCTAAATCATTTACGGGGATTTCTACATTTTTTAATTGCCCATTGATATCAGAAAACTGAAGTCTTATAAATCTTATGTTCTCTTTTTTTACAACCTCAAAAATCGTTGATTTTTTCATCCTATCCCTCCTAATAAACAAAAAAGGACATAACTGGAAAAATCCTCCAAATTTTGAAATTATTATAGCATATTTTAATTTTTAATAAAAATTCAATTATTTTTTTCTAATTGTGATAAAATTTTGAGAACTTTTTTGAAATCTTCGGGGAGTGGGGCAACAAAAGTCATTTTCTTTTGAGTGGAGGGATGATAAAAAGAAAGCTTTAAAGCATGTAGCATTTGTCTTTTAGCACCATAAATTTGATCTTTACTACCTTTCCCATATAATTCATCCCCCAATAAAGGATGGCCAATATATTTCATGTGAACTCTAATTTGGTGAGTTCTTCCTGTTTTTGGATAAGCAAAAACCAAAGTTGCAAAATCAAAACGTCTTAGAACTCTATAATATGTTAAGGCGTGTTTTCCCCAATCTAAGGGGGCAATTTTTGTTCTAACAACTGGATTTCTTGCAAGTGATACTTCAATTGTTCCATAATCTTTTTTGATAATACCATGGACAATTGCTGCATATACTTTTTCTGTAACTCTTTCTTTAAACTGATTTGAAAGACTTTGATGCGCCTTGTCATTTTTAGCTACGACTATAACTCCACTTGTATCTTTATCTAATCTATGGACTATTCCTGGTCTTAATTCACCCCCAATACCTTGTAAATCCTTACAATAATACATAATGGCATTAACAAGGGTCCCGGATGTTATAGAAGGTGTTGGATGCGTAATAACTCCAGGATCTTTGTTAACAACTATTATATCTTTATCTTCATAAATAATTTTAAGAGGAATATTTTCAGGTAAAATTTCAACTGTCTGAGGTTTTTCAGGTAGATCTATATAAACAATATCGTCAAGTTTTAATTTATAACTTGGTTTTTTTATTTCATTATTTACCTTGATTTTTCCCGTCTTTATCGCTTTCTGAATGAAAGTCCTTGAAATCCAATTCGGCGCTTTCTCTTGAACGTACTTGTCTAGTCTCCAACCCATTTCCCTTGGAGTTATTTGTATTTCCAACATCTCGCCTCCAAAGAATTAAAACTGCTATTCCAATTGCACCAACTAAAATAAAAAAATCAGCCAAATTATAAATTGTAGGCCAATATGGCATAGTTATAAAATCAATAACATAGCCGAATCTAATCCTATCAACAAGATTTCCTAATGAACCTCCTACTATAAATCCCAAAAACATGTTTGCAGCAAAGGATAATTTTTTAAAAAGCGGTATCATTGAGATTCCAAGCGTTATTATAAGTGTTAAATATACCACAATTTCTTTTGAACCAGGAAAAAGTCCAAAAGAAATCCCTGTGTTCGTAGCATAAGTCAAATAAAAAAAACCAAATAACTTGGTAGGATTAAAACGCCAAATTTCACTTGCAATATACTTAGTAATTTGGTCTATTACAAAAACAAGACTAACCCAAAACAAAAAAATCACCTCAATTTTTCGGTATAAATTTCTAAATAACGTTTTTGATTTAAATTATCTGTACTTTAAAAAATAAATATTAGTTTTTTCAAAAAACTTCCTAATTTAGTTTAAACAGTTGGCAATTGAAAAAAATAATCTAAAATCTTGAAACAACCGTTAATGATATATTTATCATAAAATAATAAATTTTTCACCATATCGGAAATTCAATTCTAAAAATTTTGTTTTCATCTTCCAATTTTCCAAAGAAAATCAATTCGCCCCATTTTAATGAAAAAGTTGCTTCTTTGTTAGTCAAAAACAAATAATTCTGTTCATTCCTTATTACAAATCCTAGTTTGTTATCAAAAGGAAGAAAATAAAGAATAGTATTTTCTAAATTAAGGTTTAATCCCATCTTTATGTCATTATTCTTTTTATATAAAACTATTCCATTTAACCAAGTCCCAAATGAAATTTCATCTTCACTTTTTTCAAAAAACAATCCGTAATTATCCATTTTTAAACTAAAATTACAAAAATTCTCAGAGATTATCATGTCAATTATTTCTGAAGAAAAATATTGATATTCATTATAAAAACCTACAAAACCCCATTTTAAGTTCAAACCCTTATCAACAGGATTAACGTACGTGGAGAAGGGGACACCTTCATGAAAATAACCATACTGAATCAAATAGTTTTCAGAAACTAGATCAAATGTTATTTCTGGATAACGTGGGAAAACAAAAGCAAAACCCTGCTTCCAGGATACGTTTAAATCGTATCGAAGCAGGGCATTAATTTTCCAAAAACTTACATTTTGATATAAACTAAAACCATGATTTTCAAAAAAAGGGTCAACCCAATAATTTATAAAACCCGAGAAAGAAATACTCGCAACTAAAAGCACTAAAAGGACTATTTTTTTCATATTATTTTTTATCCTTCAAGCTTAGACATAATTTCTTCCATTTCAGCATCGTCAATATCAAAGTTTGCATAAACTTCTTGTACATCATCGTTATCTTCGAGCACACTTATTAATTTTAAAACTTTTTCTGCATCTGAACCTGTTATATGAACAGTATTTTTTGGGATAAATGTTACTTTTGCTTCTCCTTCATACCCATTTTCCGCCAATTTTTTACTCACTTCTGTTAACATATCAGGTGTTGTAATTACTTGAATAGGGTCATCTTCAATAATGTCTTCTGCTCCAGCATCAATTGCAACCATAGCAAATTCCTCAAAATCGGCAATCTTCTCTTTTGGAATTTCAATAACACCTTTTCTATCAAAAAGCCACGCAACAGATCCACTTTCAGCAAGTGAACCACCATGTTTACTTAATAAATGCCTTAATTCTTGTGCTGTTCTATTTTTGTTATCTGTCATTGCATAAATATAAAGTGCTACACCTGCAGGGGCATATGCTTCGTATATAATTTCTTGATAATCTACGCCTTCTAATTCTCCAGTTCCCTTTTTGATAGATTTTTCGATAGTATCTTTTGGCATGTTTGCTGCTCTTGCTCTTTCCAAAACCGCTCTTAATCTTGGATTAGTTTCGGGATCTCCCCCGCCTTCCCTTGCAGCAACTATAATTTCTCTTATTAATTTCGTAAATATCTTTGATCTCTTAGCATCTTGGGCTGCTTTTCTATGTTTGATATTCGCCCATTTGTTGTGCCCTGACATTTTTTTACCTCCTTTAAAATTAACTCCTTAACTTGATTATATCATAATTTATTTTCTATCTCCCGGTCTTATTACCTTATCTATAATTCCGTATTCAAGTGCCTCGTCAGCAGTCATGAAAAAATCTCTATCAGTATCTTTTTCTATTTTTTCAATAGGCTGCCCTGTATGAAAACTTAAAATCTCATTAATTTTACCTTTTATTCTTAATAATTCTTTTGCTAGGATTTCTACATCTTTTGCAGGACCTTCTGCTCCACCCAAAGGTTGGTGAATCATAATTCTACTATTTGGAAGTGAAAATCTTTTACCCTTAGTACCACCTGCCAATAAAATTGCTCCCATAGATGCTGCTTGGCCTATACATATTGTAGCAACATCACATTTTACATATTGCATTGTATCGTATATTGCAAGACCTGCACTTACAGAACCACCTGGAGAATTTATATAAAGCTGAATATCTTTATCAGGATCTTCAGCTTCTAAAAACAATAACTGTGCTACTACTAAATTTGACACATAATCATCAATTGCACTCCCAAGGAATATAATTCTATCTTTGAGTAATCGTGAATATATATCATATGCTCTTTCATATCTTCCAGTATTTTCAACAACTATTGGTACAATTTGATTAAGCTCATCCTTCTTCATTTTTCTCACTTTCTTCACCTTCTTTGCCACTGTTAACATCGACTATTTCTTTTTCTACAAATTCCGAGATTTTATCCAAAACTTTGTCAATAAATATCATTTCTTCAACTTCTGAACGGACTTCTGGTTTTTCTTTTACTAAAACCTTTGCCCTTTCCACACTAATTCCCCAGTATGGAGCAAGAAGTACTGCATACTCTTCTAATTCTTGTTCTGATACTTTTCTTTCAATATTATTTTCTTTCGCTACTTTATCAATAGCTGTTTCTTTCTTTAATTCATTAACATAATACTCCTTAAGTGCTTCAATTGCTTTCTCTTCTGATTCATATTTTTTAACAAAATCTGCATATTTATTTTCTTCTTTCATGTTTGCAACAATTAATTTTACAGCATAATCTATTGTTTTATCTGAAATGAACAAATCAGTTGCTAAAGAAAGAGCTGTTTGAATTTGTTCCCTTATGGAACCTTTTATTTCTTTTTCATAAATTTTCTCGCCTTCCTCTTTAAACTTTTCTTTCAACTGTTCCACTGTTTCCAAATGCATTTCTGCAAGCGAGGTTTTAACAAAATCATCAGTTATTTCAGGTAAATTTCTTTTATAAACTTCTAAAATTTCTATTTTATAATGATAACTTGGCATATTATTTTCAGTTCCTTGGTTTTCAAAATTTCTGTCATATTCCACTACTTCTCCCTTTTTATGACCAACTAAGTTCTTAATAATTGGTCTTTCATCATCTTCATATAATACAAATTCATCTTCATTGCCATCAATCAAAACTTTTCCTGAATCATTATTTGTTACTGATATTTTAGCTCTTACTAAATCATTGTATTCTGCAGGACCTTCTTTTGGTTCTAAAACAGCATGTTCTTCTTGAAGTGATTTTAACCTTAAATCAACATAGTTATCCAAAACTTGTTCTTTATTTGCTACTCTAACTTTTATCTTACTAAAATCAATATTAGCTACAGGTTTTTTGTGCAAATTTACAGTTATTATTGCTTTTTCACTGGAAATTTCTTTTTTTACAATTTCGGGAATCAACAATAAATTAGGCTCATTTTTTACAGATTCATAAATCATATCAACTAATTTCTCATAAACAAAAACATCATAAAAATCCTTTCCAAATCTCATTTTGAATATTGAAAGAGGAACTTTTCCTTTTCTAAATCCTTCTACTGTGTATTTTCTATTTAATTCATTTGCAACTCTTCTTTCAGCAATTTCTATTTCATTTCTATCAAAAATAAATTCTTTCGTAACAATATTTTTTTCTACTCCCACTTCTTTGATTTCCATGCTACACCTCCTCAAAAGAGTAAAAAAGGGGGATTACCCCCATGTATTTACTCTTCAACAAGTTTAATTAGGGACATTTCTGCTCCATCGCCTCTTCTTTGACCTACTTTATAAATTGCAGTATACCCTCCTGGTCGTTCTAAGTACTTTGGAGCAACTTCATCAACTAATTTGTTAACCAATCTTCTATCTCCAATTTCCTTGAATATTTCTCTTCTAAGTGCAACACTTTTTTCTTTCACATCTGTTTTTTTAGCCTTAATTGCCTTTGTAAGTAATTTTTCAAAGAAAATCTGGACGGCTTTAGCCTTCGGTGTGGTTGTTATAATACTTCCGTGTTCAATTATTTCTCTTGATAAATTTCTCAATGTTGCTCTTCTATGGCTTCCGTATCTTCCTATTCTATGTCTTTTAACTCGGTGTCTCATTTAGTTGTCCCCCTTTCCAAATGTGAGTCCAAATTTTTCCATCAACTTCTGTTTTACTTCATTAAGGGACTTTTGCCCAAAATTCTTAATTTTTAAAAGTTCGTCTTCGCCTCTGTTTAATAAATCTCCAATTGTTTCAATTCTATCCCTTTTCAAGCAATTCAATGCTCTCATGGATAAATCAAGTTCATCAATCTTTTTAGTTAATACATCATCTTCTTCTTTGTTTTCTTCAACGTATTCCGTGGCTGTTTCAATAGAAATTGGACCTTCTTCAATATCAACAAAGCTTTCTTCTATTATTTTGAAGTGATCGTTTATAATCTTAACTGCTTGTTTCATGGCTTCTATAGGCTTAATATTTTTCTTAGTCCAAACTTCTAAAATCAATTTATCATAATCGGTTTTCTTCCCAACACGTACATTTTCAGATTTCCAATTTACTTTAAGTACAGGATTATAAACTCCGTCCAAAACTACCCAACCAATTTCAGGTCTTTCAACTCTTTCAGCTGCCGGGACAAATCCTTTGCCAATAGTAGCAAATATTTCAATTTCAATATCGGCCTCCTCATTTAATGTTGCAATATGAAGATTGGGATTTGTCACAGTTACACCCGCTGGAACGTCTATATCTCCTGCCTTTATTTCGCCGGCACCTTTATGCTGGATTTTTAACTTAACTGGTTCTTCAACATAACTTTCCATTCTTAATTGAACCTTTTTAAGATTCAATAAAATCTCTATGATATCTTCCTTAACACCTTCAACTGTATCAAATTCATGATATTTTTCTGGTCTAACAAATCTGACATCAGTAATTGCTAAAGAAGGTATAGAAGAAAGTAAAACTCTTCGTAAAGTATTTCCTATAGTAATTGCATATCCCTTTTCAAGTGGAGATAGAACAAATCGAGCATAATAATAATCTTCAGCCTCAGTATGTTCCTCCATTTTGAGTTTTCTAGGCATAACAAATTCCATAATTCATCACCTCGAGTACAATTCAATGATTGCTTGTACATCAACTGGAAGATCAATAACTTCTTCTAATTTTGGATGTCTTTCGTAAACGCCTTTAAAGTTTTCATAGTCAACTGAAACCCATGGCATTCTATTTTTATCTTTATTAATTTCTATTGCATTTTTAATTGGCTCAATACCTCTGCTTTTTTCTTTAACTTCAATAACATCTCCGGGTCTTACTTGATAAGAAGGTATGGATACTTTCTTGCCATTGACTAAGAAATGTCCGTGAGTTACAAGTTGCTTTGCTGTTGTTCGATTAACTGCAAAACCTAATCTATATACCACGTTATCGAGTCTTCTTTCAACTTGAAGCACCAAATTTTCACGGGTATCTCCAGATTGTTTAGAAGCTTTTTCATAATATCTTCTAAATTGACTTTCAAGAACTCCATAAATTCTCTTCATTGTTTGTTTTGCTCTCAATTGTATACCGTACTGTGTTAACTTTTTCCTATCTCTACCATGATCACCTGGAGCATATGGTCTTTTATCAAAAGCACATTTGTCAGTGAAACATCTTTCACCTTTCAGGTACAACTTCATTCCTTCGCGTCTGCAAAGTTTACATTGTGGACCTGTATATCTAGCCATTTATTTCCCTCCCTTAAACTCTTTTCTTCTTAGGCCTACAGCCATTAAATGGAATTGGCGTTACATCTTTAATTGTTCCAATTTCTAATCCAGCTGCCTGGAACGTTCTAATAGCAGCTTCCCTTCCAGAACCAGGACCTTTTACAAGAATATCAACTTTCTTTATTCCGAGTTTTACTGCTTCTTTCGCTACTTGGTCAGCAGCAAGTTGTGCCGCATATGGTGTTCCTTTTCTCGTTCCTTCAAAACCTGCAGTTCCTCCACTTCCCCATGTAATTACCTTACCATCAGGATCAGTAAGCGTCACAATTGTGTTGTTATATGTCGATTTTATGTGAACAACACCATGATCAATGGCAATTTTTCTTTTTCTCTTCGAAGAAGCCCTACGTGTGGTTTTTTTAGCCATTTATTTCCCTCCTTATTTTTTCTTCTTGATTCTACTTGGTCTTGGACCTTTTCTTGTTCTAGCATTTGATTTTGTTTTTTGTCCTCTTACTGGTAACCCTAATTTATGTCTTAGCCCTCTATAACAGCCGATGTCAATAAGTCTTTTAATATTTGACATAACTTCTGATCTAAGCTCACCTTCAACTTTAAAATTCTGTTGAATAAAATTAGCAATCTTACTGATTTCTTCATCGTTTAATTCCCTAACTTTTTTGTTAGGATCAACGTTTATAGATTCACAAATTTGCTTTGCTCTTGTCTTACCAATGCCGTATATATATGTAAGAGCTATTTCTACCTTTTTGTCGTTAGGAATTTCAACACCTACAATACGAGCCATCTATCTCCCTCCTCAACCTTGCTTCTGATTATGCTTTGGATTTACTTTACAAATTACATAAACTCTGCCTTTTCTTCTGATTATTTTACAGTGCTCGCATCTTTTCTTTACTGAAGACTGTACTTTCATATATTACACTCTCCTTTCTTCTATACCTTTTTCCTGTATACTATTCTTCCTTTTGTTAAATCATAAATGGTTAGTTCAACAATAACTCTATCCCCTGGAACAAGTCTTATAAAATTTTTTCTCATTTTGCCGCTAATATGAGCAAGTATCTTATGACCATTTTCAAGTTCCACTCTAAACATTGCGTTTGGAAGTGCTTCAACTATTGTACCTTCCATCTTAATAATATCATCCTTATTCGACAACCGTATCACCCCTTAGGGTCAAAACTTCAGCACCATCTTTTTTTACCAAAATGGTGTGCTCAAAATGAGCTGCTCTCTTTCCATCCACAGTAACTACTGTCCAACCATCATCTAAAATTTCCACGTGCCAGCCGCCTTCAGTTACCATTGGTTCTATAGCAAGCGTCATACCCGCTTTTAAAATTATACCCGTTCCTTTTTTTCCATAATTTGGAATTTGAGGATCTTCATGGAGTCTTCTACCAACACCATGACCAACAAAATCTCTAACTATTCCAAAACCATTCTCTTCAACAAAACTTTGAATTGAATATGAAACATCACCTAATCTTACTCCATCTTTCACAGTTTCAATTGCAATTTCTAAAGCTCTTTTGGTAACATTTACTAGCTTTTCCCCTATTTCATCAGTTTCTCCAACAATATAAGTATACGCTCCATCGCCATAATAACCTTCGTAAATAGCCCCTACATCTAAAGAGACAATATCACCTTTTTTTAATACTTTATTTCTTAACGGAAAACCATGGATAACCTCTTCATTAATTGATACTGTTGTAATATATGGATATCCATTGTATCCTTTGAAAGCCGGTTTACATTTAAACTCTCTCAAAACCCTTTCTGCCATGACTTCGAAATCCCAAGCAGTTGCTCCCTCTACAGCTAATTTTTTTCCTTCATCTAAAATTGTTCCAACAGCCATTGAAGCTATTTTAATTTTTTCGATTTCTTGTGGAGTTTTAATAAAAATCATTTCGTCACCTTCTGACTATATTTAATACTTCTTTTATTACCGAATCAACACCTGAGGCTCCGTCGATTGTAAAAAGTTTGTTTTGTTTTTGATAATATTCTATTACAGGATATGTGTTTTCCATGTATACTTTATACCTATTCCTTACTACTTCCTCTCCATCATCTTCTCTTTGAAAAAGTTCTCCTCCACAAACGTCACACTTTCCATCAACTTTTGGAGGCATTGTTAAAAGATTATATATTTTCCCGCAATTTTTACAAATTCTTCTATTTGTTATTCGTTGAACAACAACCTCTTCATTTACTTCAAAGTAAAAAGCATAGCCCAATTCTCTACCTAAGAAATTTAATATTTCGTCCAAAGCTTTTGCTTGATCAACAGTTCTCGGAAATCCATCTAGAATAAAACCATTTTTACAATCCTCTTTTGATAACCTGTCTTTTACTATTGAAATCGTCAGATCATCAGGAACTAGATCTCCCCTTTTTAATATTTCTTCAACTTTCTTTCCAAGTTCGGAACCTGATGCTACTGCTTCCCTAAACATATCTCCAGTTGATATATGTGGAATATTAAATAATTTAACTAATTCTTTTGCATAAGTTCCTTTGCCTGCCCCTGGTGGTCCTAAAAAAACCATATCTAAACTCATTGAATCATCTCCTTCCAGGGAGCTTTCCTTTTTTGACAAAACCTTCGTAATTTCTCATGATTAAGTGGGCTTCCATTTGTTGAGCAACATCCAATGCAACACCTACGGCAATCAAAGCGCTTGTACCACCTAACCAAATATTAACTCCTACAACACCTTGAATCAAGTAAGGGAGCAGGGCTATTACTACCAGGAACAAGGCTCCTACAAATGTAATTCTATTAAGCACTCTAGTTATGTATTGTTCAGTAGGTTTTCCTGGCCTAATACCCGGAATGTATCCACCATAACTTTTTATATTTTCTGCTATATCTTTTGGATCAAATACAACAATACTGTAAAAATACGTAAAGAAGAATATAAGAACCGCATAGATTGTTATAATAATAGGGCTTGTCATTGAGAATAAAGATTTTACAGTATCAGAATTTGTAAATTGAGCAATACCTACTGGGATAGAGACAATTGCCCAGGCAAATATAATTGGAATAACACCGCTATGATTGACTTTTATTGGAATATGTGTTGAAGTTCCTCCATATACTCTTCTTCCAACCATTCTTGAAGCATACTGGACCATTATTCTTCTTTCTGCCTGCTGGACATAAATAATTCCAACAACCATAAGCACCATAATACCAATAAGAAAGATCCATTCAAAAATATTTAGTCCACCTAAAACTGCTTGTCTGAAATATGATGGATATCTTGCAACAATTCCAGCAAAAATTAGTACGCTTATACCATTTCCTATGCCTTTCTCGGTAATTCTATCTCCAATCCAAAGTAAAAACATTGTTCCTGCTATAAGTGAAACTGTTGCAACAAATGTGAATGTCCAAAGAGGAACAACTAATATATTTTGAAATCCTCTTCCAAGGCCAAAAGAAATTATAAAAGCTTGTAAAGTTCCTAAAATTACCGTAAGATTTCTTGTTAATCTTTGGAATTTTTTTCTCCCTTCTTCCCCTTCTTTTAACATTTCTTTTAATGAAGGAATTACGGAAGAAAGAAGCTGTAAAATAATTGATGCATTAATATAAGGAGTAACACTCATTGAAAAAATAGAAAAACGCCTAAATGCTCCACCTGTAAAGACATCATAGAAACTTAACAAACCACTAGCAGAACCGCTACCCAATTGAGTAAAAGCTGCCCCCCATGCTTTCAAATCAATTCCAGGGACTGGAATATAAATACCAAGCCTGAAAACTATAAGCATTAAGAGTGTGAATATTATTCTATCTCTGAGTTCTGGAATTTTAAAAGCGTTTTTTAAAGCCTTCCACATTTTTATATCACCTCAGCTTTTCCGCCAACGGCTTCTATTTTCCTCCTGGCACTTGAACTAAATGCGTGAGCAATAACTGTTAATGGTTTTGTTATTTCACCATTTCCAAGAATTTTCACTCCATCATTAATGTTTTTTATTACTCCAAGTTCCAAAAGCTTTTCTGGGGTTACTTCATCACCAGAATTAAGTAGTTTTTCAAGTTGTTCTACATTAACTATTGTAAAAACTTTTTTGTTAAAATTTTTAAATCCAAATTTTGGAAGTCTTCTGTGAAGTGGTGTTTGCCCACCTTCAAACCAAGGACTAACTTTTCCTGCACCTCTTGATTTTTGACCTTTGTGCCCCTTTCCAGAAGTTTTACCTTTACCGGAACCAATCCCTCTTCCAACTCTAATTTTTTTCTTCATGGAGCCAGGTGTGGGTCTAAGTTCATCTAATCTCATAGTATATTACCTCCTTATTCCTCTATTTCCTCAACTTTTACGAGGTGTTGTACCTTCCTAATCATCCCTCTAATCTGTGGGACATCATCTTTTACAACAGAAGAATTAAGTTTTCTCAAACCTAATCTTTTTACCGTGTCTTTTTGATCATATTTATAGCCAATTGGACTTTTAACAAGTGTTATTCTAAGTTTTTTCATTTACTTAACCCTCCTTTTTTACACCATTTATAACTTCTTGGGGAGTGATATCTCTAAGTTCAGCAACTTTTTCCAATGATAGGAGGCCTTTTAATCCGTTTACAGTTGCTTGTGCAAGAGCTACTGGATTTGTAGAACCACTACTCTTAGTTAATATATTATGAATACCTGCAAGCTCTACAACTGCACGAACCGTACCATTGGAAATAATACCTGTACCTGGAGCAGCAGGCTTAAGTAAAACTTTTGCCGCATCTTGTCTTCCAACAGTTTCATGAGGAATTGTACCATTATATATTGGAACAACAAAAACATTTCTTCTAGCAGCAGAAAGAGCTTTTCTAATTGCCTCTGGAACTTCCCTAGCCTTTCCAACGCCGATTCCAACTTTACCATTTTTATTTCCAACAACAGCAAGAACTCTAAAAGAAAGATTTTTTCCACCTTTTGTAACCTTAGTTGTTCTTCTTATTTCAACAATTCTTTCTTCAAATTCTTCTCCTGTATTCTTAATTTTCTGTGCAATGTCTGCCATTCAGTGCACCTCCCTTAAAATTCCAAACCGGCTTCTCTAGCACCATCAGCGAGTTCTTTAATTCTACCATGGTATCTATAACCGCCTCTATCAAAAACCACTTTCTTTATTCCTTTTTCTACAGCTCTTTTTCCAATTAATTTTCCAACTTCTCGAGCAGCTTCTTTATTCCAAGTTTTTTTCAAAGATTCTCTTAATTCTTTATCAAGTGTAGAAGCTGCAACTAAAGTATGTCCTTTGTCATCGTCAATTATTTGTGCATATATGTGCTTTTCACTTTTATACACGCAAAATCTTGGTCTATCTGCAGTACCATGTATTTTTTTTCTAATACTTAGATGTCTCTTTTTTCTTCTCCAATTCCTGTTTTCTTTCTTTATCATCTCAGTTGTACCCCCTTTATGCTTTCTTTCCTTCCTTCATTCTTACATACTCACCAACATATCTGATACCTTTACCGGAGTAAACATTTGGCTTTCTCCATTTTCTTATATCAGCAGCTACCTGTCCTACCCTTTGTTTGTCAATTCCACTCACTATTATTCTGTTGGGACTTGGAACTTCTACTTTTACATCAGAAGGAATTTCCATTTCAACAGGATGAGCATATCCAAGATTCATAACAAGTTTGTTTCCTTGTATCTGTGCTCTATAACCAATACCAACTATCTCAAGTTCCTTTTTAAATCCTTGTGTCACACCAATTACCATGTTATTAAATAATCTCCAATACGTTCCAGTAAACATTTTCATCTTTTTAAGATCTGATTTTCTCTTCATAACTTCAACGTTTGGTTGAACGTTAATTTCATTGCCATTTATTTCCACTTTCACATATGGTAAAAATTCTTGTTGTAACTCACCTTTAGGTCCTTTTACTTTTAAAATATTTCCTTCCAATTTTACTTCAACACCATTTGGTATAACAATAGGTTTATTTGCTATACGGGACATTAAGCACACCTCCTTACCAGATGTAGGCGATTACTTCTCCGCCAACTCCAAGTTCTTTTGCTTTTTTGTCTGTTAAAACTCCTTTTGAAGTTGATAATATTGCGATTCCGAGTCCATTTTTAACTTTAGGTAATTTATCTTTACCAACATAAATTCTTCTTCCTGGTTTTGAAACTCTCACAATACCGTGAATTACTCTTTCTCTATTTCTTCTAGTTCCTTTGTATTTCATTTGAATTCTTAATATACCTTGTTTTCCATCCTCAATATAAGTATATCCTTTTATAAAACCTTCGCTTTTTAAAATTTCAGCGATTTCTTTCTTTAAATTTGATGCTGGAATGTCTACTTGTTCTTTAAACGCAACGTTTGCGTTCCTTATTCTAGTGAGCATGTCAGCTATTGGATCGCTCCACATTGTATTCCCCTCCTTTTACCATGTTGCCTTCCTAACACCCGGGAGTTTTCCCTCGTTGGCCATTTTTCTAAAACAAACTCTACAAATCCCAAATTCTCTATAAACAGAGTGAGCTCTTCCGCAAATTTTACACCTTGTGTATTCTCTTGTTTTAAATTTCTTAGGCTTTTTCCATCTTTCTACAAGACCTTTTCTAGCCATATCGTAACCTCCTTATTATCTTTTAAAAGGAAAACCAAATAATTCTAATAATTTTCTAGCTTCATCATCAGTCTTTGCAGTTGTAACAATAACTATATCCATACCTTGAACTCTTTTAACTTGATCCGGAGAAATTTCTGGAAAAACCAATTGTTCAGTTAATCCAAACGAATAATTTCCTCTTCCATCAAAACCATTAGGATTTAATCCTCTAAAGTCTCTAACTTTAGGTAAAACAAGATTAATTAGTTTGTATAAAAAGTTATACATGTTTAATCCTCTTAATGTAACTTTTAGGCCTATTGGCATACCTTTTCTAATTTTGAAATTTGAAATACTTTTCTTTGCCCTTGTAATAACGGGTTTTTGACCTGCAATTAATGCTAATTCTTTTGCATGGACATCGACAACATCTTTATTTCTAGAACCTTCTCCAATTCCCATATTGATAACTATTTTTTCAATTCTGGGAACTTGAAAAACATTTTTATATCCAAATTCTTTAATCATTGCAGGTATAATTTCATTTCTATACTTTTCTTTCAATGGTATGTACTGCATGCTCTATTCCTCCTTACTTATCTATGACTTCTCCGCATTTCTTACAATACCTAACTTTGCTTCCATCTTCAAGAACTTTAAAACCTACTCTGGTTGGCTTTCCACAGCTTGGACACACGAGAGCTACCTTATAAACATAAATTGGTGATTCTTTTTCTATAATTCCACCTTGTCTCATATGAGATGTTGGCCTTTGGTGTCTTTTAACTACATTAACACCCCTTACAATTACCTTATCTTCTTTTGGAATAACAGTAATAACTTCCCCTGTTTTTCCTTTATCTTTTCCTGAAATTACTTGTACTGTATCACCTTTTTTTATTTTTCTTGCCACTGCACATCACCCCTTAAAATACTTCTGGCGCTAAGGAGACTATTTTCATAAATCCTTTTTCTCTAAGTTCCTTTGCAACTGGTCCAAAAACACGTGTCCCCTTAGGCTCATTGAATTTATCGATTACAACAGCAGCATTATCATCAAAACGAATGTATGTACCATCTGGTCTTCTAATTTCTTTTTTTGTCCTAACAATAACGGCTTTTACAACATCTCCTTTTTTTAGATCACCATTTGGTACTGCATCCCTAACACTGCATACAACAATATCTCCTACTGTTCCCCATTTTCTTCTAGAACCACCCAATACTCTTATTACTCTTAATTGCTTTGCTCCGGAATTATCTGCAACATTGAGGTAGCTTTCATTAATTATCATTGTTACTACCTCCTTCCAAGTCTACGTTATCTTCAGCGTTTTCGTCAGCAAAAACTGATCTTTCGACTATTCTTAATACTCTCCATCTTTTCAATTTACTCAAAGGTCTGGATTCAATAATTTCAACAGTATCGCCTATACTACATTCGTTATTTTCATCGTGGGCATAATATTTTTTTGTTCTTTTTATATATTTCCCCACAGTCGGGTGTTTTACCAATGTATTAACGGCAACTACTACTGTCTTATCCATTTTATTACTCACAACTTCACCTACAAGCTTCTTTTTTGGCATGTCAATTACCTCCTTACACCCAGTTCTCTTTCCCTGAGAATTGTTTTGATTCTTGCTATATCTTTTCTTGTTTTTGAAATTTGGCTATAATCATTTAATTGTCCCAGGGCATTTTGGAACCTAAGGTTCATTAATGTTCTTTTCTTTTCTTCAAGAAGATTTAATAATTCTTCGTTTGTTAAGCCTCTAAGTTCAGCAGCCTTCATACTGCTTCACCACCTATCTCATGTCTTTTTACTATTTTTGTTCTTATTGGAAGCTTTGTAGCAGCATATTCAAGAGCTTCTCTTGCTAATTCTTCGCTTACTCCTCCAATTTCAAACAAAATTTTCCCAGGTTTTACAACTGCAACCCAACCTTCAACATTACCTTTACCTTTTCCTAACTTACTCTCGGCCGGGTGTTTTGTATATGATTTATCAGGAAAAACTCTAATCCAAAGCTTTCCAGATTTTTTCAAAGTTCTTGTAATTGCAATTCTACAAGCTTCTATTTGCTGTGCTGTGATCCAGTGAGATTCCATAGCTTTTAAACCATAATCACCAAAATTCACTAATGTTCCACCTTTGGCTTTTCCTTTCATTCTTCCGCGATGTTGTTTTCTGTACTTAACTCTTTTCGGCATTAACATGTCGTACTACCTCCTTTTGACGTCAGATGTCGGCGTCGCCTTTATAAATCCAAACCTTAATTCCTATAGTACCATATTTTGTTTCGGCTCTTGCGGTACCGTAATCAATAATCGATCTAATGGTTTGAAGTGGAAGCCTTCCTTTAAGATACCACTCGGTTCTTGCAATTTCTGCACCTGCAAGTCTTCCGGCAACCATAATTTTAATTCCCTTTGCACCTTTTCTCATTGCATTTGAAATTGCTCTTTTCATAACTATTTTATATGATGCACGTTTCTCTATTCTTCCAGCAATATTCTCAGCTACTAACTGTGCATCTGCTTCGGGCGTTTTAATTTCTTCAATATTGATAATAAATCTTCTGTTAAATCTTCTTTCAAGGTCCTGTCTTAATTTAGTAATCTCAACACCCTTTTTACCTATAATAATCCCAGGTCTTGCACTTTTAACAATTGCAATAACTCTTTCTGAATCTGGCCTTTCAATTGCAATTTCGCTTATACCAGCATGATTATATTTTTCTTTAATTATTTTTCTGATTTCCTCATCTTCAAGCAGGTATTCGGCGTAATTTTTCTCGTTAAACCAGGTAGCTTGCCAGTCAGCTGTAAGTCCTAGTCTAAACCCACGTGGATGAACTTTTTGACCCACCTTACCACCTCACCTTTCTATTACTTTTCTTCCTTTGCTGCCTTTTCGGCTTCTTTATCCCTAACAATAACTGTAATATGGGACATTCTCTTCTGAATTATATCAGCACTTCCTCTACCTCTTGGCCAAAGCCTTTTCATTCTTGGACCATCATTTACATAGCATGTATAAACATACAAATTTTCTTCTGAAAGATTAAAATTATTTACTGCGTTTGCCACTGCTGATTTTAACACATTTTTTATAATTCGTGCAGCCTTTTTCGGCGAAAATTCAAGAATTGTAAACGCTTCTGAAACATTTTTACCTTTAATAGAATTTGCAACACTTCTTGCCTTTCTAGGAGAAATTCTAATGAACTTTGCTACAGCTTTAGCTTCAAATACTGGCATAGTCGCCAATTTCTCTTTTCTTGCGGAATGGAATTTAGAACGTTTCATTCCATTTCTTTTAATAAGAGCTTGCATTGTTTCCACCCTCCTCATTTTTTAACCTGACCCTTGCTTGCAGACTTATCCGCATGTCCTCCAAATCTTCTTGTAAATGAAAATTCTCCTAATCTATGTCCTACCATATTTTCTGTGATATAAACGGGTATGTGTTTTATTCCATTATAGACTGCAATAGTGTGTCCTACCATTTCTGGAACAATCATACTTGCTCTACTCCAAGTTTTTATAATCTTTTTTTCACCAGATTCATTTAATTGTCTTATTTTCTTTAAAAGTTTGGGATCTACATAAGGTCCCTTTTTGGTGGACCTGCCCATCGTTGCACCTCCCTATTATCCGTTTCTTCTTCTGACTATTAATTTGTCTGAAGCTTTCTTACCTCTTCTTGTCTTATAGCCCTTAGCTAATTGTCCCCAAGGACTTTGTGGATGGTGTCCTTTTCCTCTACCTTCACCACCACCATGTGGGTGATCTACTGGATTCATTGCAACTCCACGAACGTGAGGTTTTCTACCCATCCATCTCACTCTTCCAGCTTTACCATCAACTTCGTTTTTATGATCTTCATTTCCAATTACTCCAACTGTTGCGTAACATTTAGCAGGGACTTTTCTTAATTCTCCAGATGGCATTCTGAGAAGAGCATAGTTTCCTTCTTTAGCCATCAATTGGCAGGAACTTCCTGCTGATCTTGCAATTTGACCACCTTTACCTGGTATAAATTCAACATTGTGAATGATAGTACCAACAGGAATATTCTCCAAAGGTAAAGCATTTCCGGGTTTGATCTCTGCATTTGGACCACTTTGAACAGTATCTCCAACTTTTAATCCTTGAGGCGCCAAAATGTATCTCTTTTCTCCATCAGCATATACTAATAAAGCAATTCTCGCAGTTCTATTTGGGTCATATTCTACTGAAACTACCTTTGCAGGAATATCAATTTTGTCCCTTTTAAAATCGATAATTCTATATCTTCTTTTATGCCCTCCGCCTCTAAATCTAACAGTGATTCTTCCATAATTATTTCTACCACCAGTTTTCTTCAGAGGAACTGTTAATGATTTTTCTGGCTCTCTCTTTGTTATTTCAGAAAAATCTGATATTATCATTTGTCTTCTTCCAGGGCTTGTTGGTTTAAATCTCTTAAGTGCCATCATTATTCACCCCTTTTAGTGTTCTCCTTCAAGTTCCTTAATTGTATAGCCTTTTTTAAGTGTAACTACTGCTTTTTTCCATGATTTTGTATAACCTTCTCTTGCTAACGCTCCACGTCTAATATCTCTTTTTGGTTTAGGTTTTACATTAACAACATTAACTTTATCAACCTTGACATTAAAAAGCTTTTCAATTGCTTCTTTTATTTGAAGTTTATTAGCTTCTTTTGCAACTTCAAAAACGTATTTTCTATCTTCTCTGGCATAATATGCTTTTTCACCTACTATTGGTCTGATAACAATGTCGGCATAATTTTTCATTATCCGAGCACCTCCTCGATCTTCTGGACGGTACCCTGGACAAGCACTAGTTTATCATGATTTAAAATATCATAAACATTTAATCCATCAATTGTAACTTTTTCAGTTCCAGGATTATCTGCAATAATAACTTTAACTCCTGGGATATTTCGTCCAGAAATTTTTACATTTTCATATTCTTCAATCTTTTTAGGAAGAACAAAAAGGACTTTACTTTCTTCAAGTCCAAGATTTTTCATTACTTCCTTTAACTCTCTTGTCTTTGCTCTTTCAAGTTTAAGATCGTCAACAACAATCAAATTTCCTTCTTTGAATCTTAATGAAAGAGCAGATTTCAAAGCAAGCTTTTTCATTTTCTTGTTTAATCTTTTAAAATAAACTTTTGGTCTTGGACCATGAGCCACTCCACCGTGTCTCCAATGGGGTGCTCTAATTGATCCTTGTCTTGCTCTACCTGTGTGCTTTTGTGGCCAAGGTTTTCTTCCACCACCAGATACTTCACTGCGTGTTTTTGTAGACGCAGTTCCAGATCTTGAATTGGTAAGTTGCATATCAACATAACGCCACATAACATCCAAATTTGGTTCCACAGTAAAAACTTCATCTTTTAATTCAATTGTTCCTACCTTTTCTCCTTTAGAATTCAATAAATCTAAAGTAGCCATTTTTCATAGCCTCCTTTTTTACATTTTCGAGGCTTGCTCTTATCCTCTTTTTGCAGTTCTAATGAGGACAAGGCCGCCCCTCGCTCCTGGAACTCCACCTTTAACTGCTATTAGATTATTATCTACATCAATTTTAACAATTTCTGAGTTTAAGATTGTTACGCGTTCGTTACCATATTGTCCCGGCATTTTTTTTCCTTTGAAAATTCTTGCAGGTTCACTATGTTGACCAACAGAACCAAGTTCTCTATGAAACTTTGCACCATGAGATTTTGGTCCGCCTCTAAAACCCCATCTTTTCATGGCACCTGCAAATCCTTTTCCTTTTGACCAACCAGTAATATCAACTTTATCTCCTTCTTCAAAAATATCAACTTTTATTTCTTGACCTATTTCGTAATTTTCAACATCGTCAACTCTAAATTCTTTTAATATTTTTAAAGGCTTGATTCTAGCTTTTTTAAATACACCTTCCATTGGTTTATTAACTTTTTTGGCTTCTTCAAAACCAATTTGAACAGCGTTATATCCATCTGTTTCAACTGTTTTCTTTTGAACAACAAAGCATGGGCCTGCTTTTATCACTGTTACTGGAATAGCTTCATCGTCTTTAAATACCCGAGTCATTCCAATCTTTCTTCCTATTATCATCTTCATCTTAAGCACCTCCAAGTTCGTATCACAGGTTGATTTCAACGTCAACTCCAGCTGGAAGGTTTATTTTCATAAGTGCATCAATAGTCTTTGGTGTTGGTTCAACAATATCAATCAATCTTTTGTGAACTCTCTTTTCAAATTGTTCCCTTGAATCTTTGTGTTTTAAAGGTGATCTTAACACAACGTAAAGGGTCCTTTCTGTTGGTAAAGGAATAGGACCTGAAACCTTTGCGTTGGTTTCTTTAACAACATCAACTATTTTTTTGGCAGATTCATCTAGCAACTTATGATCATATGCTTTCAGCCTTATTCTTATCTTTTGTCCTGGCATTTTGTTCCCTCCCTTTTTATTTCAGGAAGAAGGGGGGGATCCCCCCCTCTCAAGTCAATTACTCAATAATTGCCGTAACTACTCCTGCACCTACTGTTCTTCCACCTTCACGAATAGCAAATCTCATTCCTTCTTCAATAGCCACAGGGTAGATAAGCTTAATTGTCATTTCAACATTGTCACCTGGCATAACCATTTCAACACCTGCTGGGAAATCAATAAGTTCACCAGTAACATCCGCAGTTCTAATAAAGAATTGTGGTTTGTAACCCTTTTGGAATGGAGTATGTCTTCCTCCTTCTTCTTTCTTCAATACGTAAACCTGTGCTTTGAATGTTGTGTGTGGTGTAATTGAACCTGGTTTTGCCAATACTTGTCCTCTTTCTACTTCGTCCTTGTCAACGCCTCTTAATAAACATCCAACATTGTCTCCTGCGATACCTTCGTCAAGAATTTTTCTAAACATTTCAACACTTGTAACAACTGTTTTATTAATTTCGTAGCTCATACCAATAATTTCGACTTCGTCACCTGGTCTGATTACTCCACGTTCAATTCTCCCTGTAACAACTGTTCCTCTACCAGTTATAGAGAAAACGTCTTCAACTGGCATCAAGAATGGTTTGTCAATTTCTCTTTGTGGTTCTGGGAAGTATGAATCCATTGCATCAAGAAGTTCTATAATTGGTTTATATGCTGGATCATTTGGGTCATCAGAAGCTTCAACCGCTTTAAGAGCAGAACCTCTTACTACTGGCAAGTCATCGCCTGGAAATTCATATTTGCTAAGAAGATCTCTTACTTCCATTTCTACAAGATCGATAAGCTCTTCATCATCAACCATATCTGTTTTGTTAATAAAAACAATCATTGCAGGAACATTAACTTGTCTTGCAAGAAGAACGTGTTCTCTGGTCTGTGGCATAGGTCCATCAGTTGCTGCAACAACAAGAATTGCTCCATCCATTTGTGCAGCACCAGTAATCATGTTCTTAATGTAGTCTGCGTGTCCTGGACAGTCAATGTGTGCATAGTGCCTTTTCTCGGTTTCATATTCAATGTGTGCAATGTTAATAGTAATTCCTCTTTGTTTTTCTTCTGGAGCCTTATCAATTTGTTCGTATGGAGTATAATCTGCTCTTCCAAATAAAGACAAATACTTTGTCATAGCAGCAGTAAGTGTTGTTTTTCCGTGGTCAATATGACCAATAGTTCCTACGTTAAGGTGAGGTTTACTTCTCACAAACTTTTCTTTTGCCATAATTCACCCTCCTTTAAATTTCGTGGTTATTTCTTCAAAATTTTCTCTGCAATTTTTTCAGGAACCTTATCATAATGCGATAATACCATTGTATGAGTTGCCCTTCCCTGGGATAATGATCTTAAATCAGTTGCATAGCCAAACATCTCAGAAAGCGGCACAAGAGCTTTAATTATTCTTAAATGACCTCTTGTTTCCAGTGAATCGATGTGCGCTCTTCTCGAGTTAAGATCCGCAATAATATTACCCATATATTCTTCTGGTGTTGTAATTTCAACTTTCATAATTGGTTCAAGTAAAACTGGTTTTGCATGTTTTATGGCTTCTTTAAAAGCCATACTAGCAGCTATCTTGAATGCCATCTCAGACGAATCAACCTCGTGATAGGAACCATCCAGTAAAATAGCCTTGATTCCAACCATGGGATAACCTGCAATATAACCACTTTGTGTTGCTTCTTTGACACCTTCTTCAACAGCTGGTATATATTCTTTAGGTATAACTCCTCCAACTGTTCTATCTTCAAATTCAAAAGTTTTTGTTAATTCAAGCGGTTCAAATCTCATCTTTACATGTCCATACTGACCGCGACCACCACTTTGTCTAATGTATTTACCTTCGGCTTCAGCGGGAACTTGAATTGTCTCTCTGTAAGCAACCTGTGGTTTTCCAACTCTAACTTTAGTGTTAAATTCTCTTTTTAATCTGTCAACTATTATTTCTAAATGAAGTTCTCCCATTCCAGAAATAATGGTTTCACCCGTTTCATGATCCACATATGCTCTAAATGATGGATCTTCATCACTTAATAAAGTTAACGCTTTTGAAAGCTTATCCTGATCGTTTTTTGTCTCAGGTTCAACAGCAATAGAAATCACGGGTTCTGGAAATTCCATTTTTTCAAGAATAACAGGTCTTTTTTCGTCGCATAACGTATCTCCTGTTTTGGTATCTTTTAAACCAATTGCTGCAACTATGTCTCCAGCTCTAACATATTCTACATCTTCCCTTTTATCTGCATGCATAAATATTAATCTTGAAATTCTTTCTTTTTTTCCTTTAGATGAGTTATATACATAACTTCCTTTTTCAAGCCTTCCACTGTAGACCCTGAAAAATGTTAATTTACCAACATATGGATCAGCCTGGATTTTAAAAGCTAAAGCTGTAAATGGTTCGTTTTCATCGGGGTTTATTTTTACTTCATTTCCGTTTTTATCCCAACCTTTTACAGGCGGCATATCAAGCGGAGAAGGCAAATAATCTAAAATTGCATCTAAAAGAGGTTGAACCCCTCTGTTCATTTTCGCCGATCCACAAAGAACTGGTGTGCCTTTATTTTCTATTGTTGCTTTTCTCAATGCTTTTTTCAATAAATCTTCAGGTATTTCTTCACCCTCCAAATAAAGCATCATTACATCATCGTCAATTTCGGCTATTTTTTCTAACATTTCTTCACGCATTTCTTCGGCTTTTGCCAAATACTTTTCTGGGATTTCTTCATAAACCATTTCTGTGCCATCATCATTAAGCCATCTTATAGATTTCATTTGTATTAAATCAATAACTCCTTCAAAACTGTCTTCTGCTCCCATTGGCATTTGTATTGGGATAGGATTTGCACCTAATCTCTCAACCATTGATTTGACTGACATATCAAAATCAGCACCGATTTTATCCATTTTATTCATGAAAGCAATTCTTGGGACACTGTATTTATCTGCTTGCCTCCATACCGTTTCCGACTGTGGTTCAACTCCGGCAGCAGCATCAAATACAGCAATCGCACCATCTAAAACCCTCAGAGCACGCTCAACTTCAATGGTAAAATCAACGTGTCCAGGCGTATCTATTATATTAATTCTGTGATTTTTCCACATGCAAGTAGTTGCCGCTGAAACAATGGTAATGCCACGTTCTTTTTCTTGAATCATCCAATCCATTGTTGCAGTACCATCATCTACACTACCGAGAATATGTTTTCTACCTGTATAATACAAGATTCGCTCGGTAGTCGTAGTTTTACCTGCATCTATATGCGCCATTATTCCAATGTTTCTTAATTTATTCAGGTCGACATATACCGCTCTAATTTCTTTCATACTTTCCTCCTAATTACTTCAATTACCATTTAAAGTGTGCAAAAGCTCTGTTGGCTTCCGCCATTCTATGGACATCTTCTTTCTTCTTGATGGCTGTTCCCGTATTATTAAACGCATTAACTAATTCTTCGCCCAGTTTTTCAGCCATAGGTTTACCTTTTCTCGATCTTGCTGCCTCTACTATCCATCTCAATGCCAATGATGTTTTTCTTGGTTCTTGAACTTCTATTGGTACTTGATATGTTGCACCACCAACCCTTCTGGGCCTTACTTCAACCAGTGGTCTAACATTATCGATTGCTTGATGCAATGCTTCTAAAGGTTCTTTCTTTGTCTTTTCAGCTAAAAATTCCATAGCTTTATATACAATTTTTTGTGCTATTGATTTCTTTCCATCCCACATAACCCTGTTAATAAGCTTAGAAACCAAAACATCATTGTAAATTGGATCGGGTGGGACTTTCCTAATTTCCGCTCTTCTTCTTCTCATGTATTTTTCCCTCCCAAATTATTTCTTTGGTCTCTTAGTACCGTATTTACTTCTGGACTGTTTTCTGTTTTCGACACCAGCGGCATCTAAAGTACCGCGTATAATTTTATACCTAATACCTGGTAAGTCTTTAACCCTTCCACCTCTGACTAATACAACAGAGTGTTCTTGTAAATTATGACCTATTCCAGGTATATAAGCTGTAACTTCAATTCCATTACTTAATCTTACCCTGGCTATTTTTCTCAAAGCAGAATTTGGTTTCTTTGGTGTCATTGTTGAAACTCTAACACAAACACCTCTTTTTTGTGGATGTCCTTGTAAAGCTGGTGATTTTGATTTCTCCTTTATTACTTTTCTACCATGCCTTACCAATTGGTTTATAGTAGGCATCTAAACCCTCCCTTCAAGACTCTTCACTTTTAAATCTTTTCAGCCACGCCGCAATTGAATTCTATTCCATTAGTTTATTATAAACTCAATTATGTTACTTGTCTTGAAAAATACGTGAACATTTTGTTGCGTCCACGCCCTCGTGCGTTTCAATATAAGGTTTGACAAAAAAAGAGGGCACAAGGCCCTCTGGCTGGGGCGGTAGGACTCGAACCTACACTGCTGGAGCCAAAGTCCAGTGTCCTGCCAGTTAGACGACGCCCCAACTTACAGAAACTCAAAGGGGCATTGCGCCCCTTTCTGGTGGGTGCGGCAGGGATTGAACCTGCGGCCTCTTCCGCGTCAAGGAAGCGCTCTCCCACTGAGCTACGCACCCAAACCGAGTTTATTTTAACATAACTATTTTTATTGTCAAGAATTTATACTCAAAATTTTGTTTTAATGTATAATATAAATGATATTATATTTCAATTGAGGTGAAGAAATGATTGTAAATGAAAACAACTACTATACAAGACTTGATAAATTTTTAAGAAAAAATTTCCAAAACATACCTCTGAGTGCTATTTATAAAATGATTAGAAAGGGAAAGGTTTATGTCAATGGAAAAAAAGTGAAAAATCCTTCTTATAATATTGAAATAGGTGATTCAATTGAAATAAAAGAAGACATCGCAAATTATAATAGAGATACTAACAAATCAATAAAACCAATCAAAATGAATTTAAATATTGTCTATGAAGATGAAGATATTTTAATAATCAACAAACCAGCTGGGATTTCAATCCATCCTGGAAAAGGAACACATATTGCAACTCTTATTGAAGGTTTAATTTACTATGGTAATCAAAATAATTTTAAACCTCTTCTAGTGCACAGACTCGATAAACATACTTCTGGGATTTTAATAATTGCAAAAAATGCTCCAGCTTCTCGAATATTAAGCGAAATTATTTCTTCAAGAGAAATGGAAAAACAATATGTTACTCTTGTTGTTGGCAAGACAAACAAAAGCGGAAAAATAGATCTGCCACTCGATGAAAAAGACTCTTTAACTATTTACAATACAAAAAATATATTTAAAACCGATACAGGATATTTCTCTCTTCTAAATGTAGAAATAAAAACTGGAAGAAAACATCAAATAAGAAAGCATTTTGCTTTAATCAAACATCCAGTAGTTGGCGATGATGTATATGGAGATAGGAGATTAAACAGAGAATTTAAAAGGCAATTTGGTCTTAAAAGATACTTTCTTCATTGTAATAAAATGAGTTTCTTTTACAAAGGAAAAAGAATTGAAGCAATCGCCGATTTGCCAGAAGACTTGACTAAAGTTATAAAAAAATTAAAAGAAGGTGTTTAATTGAAAAAGTTAATTTCGTTTTTGCTGTTATTCATTTCTCTAAGCTTCTTTGGAATAAACATCTTTATAAATATATATGATAATTCTATAATTATAGATAAAAAAATATATCCATATCAAGGCGTAGCTGAAAAATTTAGAGGAAAAATCAAAATGTACTTCAAGGGGATTAACATCCCTAATTCTAATATTCCATCTAATTTACTTGTACTAGATGACGGACAAACTATTGGAATGAAGGGTACTATAAAAGTTTCTGAAGATGTTTTTAAAAAATTATTAGAACTGTACCAGAAGAATCTTATAGAAAACATCATTATAGATTACTTTCCAGTAGAAATTTATTCAAATAAAATCTCTGTTAAAGATTATATTGATAAGAAAAAGTTAGTAGAGTATTTAAACTTATTTCTAGATTATTATGAATTACCTGAAACCAACATTTATTATGGAGATTACGACATTACTCCTGAAAAACCAAAAATATTCTTAACAACATTTGTTTTCCCTGATTTTGGTTATTACCATGTATCTTTTTCTGATAAAGGAAAAGTACTAATCAAAACATATATAAATGGAAATCTTTCCTCTAATTTTGGAACTTTAACTTCGGGTACTTATACAATATTTGTTTCTGCTATTGATGAAATTGGGTTAGAATCTACTTTAACCAGACAAATAATTGTGCCAAAATCAACTATAATACTTAAAAATGAATATTTTGAACTAGGTAGTAATTCAAAATATGGACACTTAGATTTTGTTGGAAACAAGAACTTTTACGAAATTACACCATATGTTGCTACTATAACCAATGTTATAGTTAGGGATACCACAAAACCTGATATAAAGATTAATTTTGAAAATCTATTTAACGGCTACTGTAAAATTGACGTAAATGTAACGGATTATTCTCCTGTAAAAACAGAAATTTTATTAAATAACAGAAAAATTAAAAGTGGAATTATCAAATTGGAAATAGGAAAAAATCTTTTAATTGCATATTCAGAAGATGGTTTCGGAAATTTTTCTTTTTCTTTTAAAAATATATTTCGCTCTAAGAATCTTCAGAATGGTCTTGAATTTTATAATGAAAAAGTTTGGTTTGATATAGGAGGTGTTACAATTAAATCGCCTTATATAAAGGTTTGGATTAATTCAAATCAAAAGAGGTGGATTTATGATAAAGAAACAAACATTATCAAAATTTTCCCATAAAATTATCTTTATAAGTTTAGTTATTTTTACACTCGTTGCTCTTTTTTCTTCTTTCTTAAGATTTCAAGATGACTTAGAAAACATGAAAGTAAATATTTTATTCCAAGATGACCCTTCTTTGTTTTTTTATACTTCAAATGCTTCTATTCCAGAAAGTGCAAAATATGTTATCTTAAAAGATGCTACTTCAATAAATATAAAAAATCTCATAGAAAATTTAGGAACAAAAAAATTCGGTGTTTTAGAATTTAATGAATCGGAGAATTTAGCAAAAGAAATAGCTAAAAATCTCCCCGAAAATCAAGTTATTTATGTTCATTATATAAAACCTGAAGAACTTAAAAATTACAACGAACAAACACTTTTTAAACGTTTTTGGAGGGCTGTTGTTGAAAGAAGTATCGATCTAATTATTACTCCAAGATCTAATCTTACAGAAACAGTTTACAACAATTTCATTGATTTTTTTCAAAAAAGCGAGCCTTTTCCATATATACCTAGTAAAGATTTTCAAAAAATCTTTGGGATAATCCTGGGAATTTTTGTAAGTTTTTATTTCCCTTATGCTTTAATTATATTTGCTCTTTACTATTATTCTTATACCATTTTTATATCAACAATGTCCATTGTTGGAACTTTGATTTTATTTTTCAAAATTAAGGATCAATTATTAAAATTTTTTGCATTTTTCACTCTTGGGATCTTTACAAACCTTGCATTGTATGATTTTTACCATTTAAATAATCTTGATGTATATAGAGGTGTCAAAATTTCCTTATTGCTTCTACCATCTTCCTTATTGTTTTTGTTAATAATTCGTCGAAAATCTGAAATAAAGGGAATAATAAAATTTTTTATTCCATTATTTTTGATCTTTGGTGTATATTATATTTTAAGAAGTGGTAATAATGGTTATGTCTTATCAATAGAAAAAAATTTCAGAGAAGCAATAGAAAATATTTTTATTATTAGGCCAAGAACAAAAGAGTTGTTGTTTTATCCATTGCTTTTTTTTAGTAGTTTAAGTAAAAGAAAAATATGGAAAGAAATTTTCGAAATTTTTGGTAGTATCGCCCTTGTTTCAACATTTAATACTTTTTGTCATATTAGAGCTCCTATTTTTATAAATATATATAGAGAGTTGATAACTATTTTAATCGCTTTAAGTATATATGGTATTTTTAAAGTATTTTTAAGAAAGGATGATAGCTATGATTTTAAGGAAAACAAAAATAGTAGCTACGATTGGGCCGGCCACTGAATCCGAAGAAATGCTTAGAAATCTAGTGAATTTAGGTGTAAATGTTTTTAGATTGAATTCTTCTCACGATGAATTCGAAAATCATAGAAGAAGAATTCAAACACTAAAAAAAATTAGAGATGAAAAGAAAATTTCCTTTTCAATATTGATCGATTTGTCAGGCCCCAAAATCAGAACAGGGGCATTAAGTCAAGATAAAATAATCCTTAAAGAAGGAGATACTTTGGTCTTAACGACAGAAGAAATTCTTGGGACAAAAGAAAAAATTTCCATTAATTATACGAAATTTCCTTATGAAGTAAAATCTCACGACAAAATTCTTATTAATGATGGTGCAATAGAATTGGAAGTTTTAGAAACAAAAGAAAAAGAAGTAGTAACAAAAGTGATCCGCGGAGGAACAATTACTCATCACAGAGGAGTTAATTTACCTGGAATTGATCTGTCTATATCCCCAATTACTGAAAAAGACAAGCAATTCATTCAACTTGCTATAGAAGAAAATGTTGATTATATTGCCCTATCTTTTGTAAGAAAAGCATCTGATGTTAAACTAGCAAAATCATTAAGTAATGGTATCCCCGTCATTGCAAAAATAGAAACTGCCCAGGCTCTTCAAAATTTGGAAGATATTGTAAAGGAAGCCGATGGAGTAATGGTAGCACGAGGAGATTTGGGTGTCGAAATTCCTCTCTCACAAGTTCCTATCGCCCAAAAAGAAATTATAAAAAATGCAAATAGATATGCTAAACCTGTTATAACTGCTACTCAAATGCTAGAAACCATGATTAACAACGAAACTCCCACAAGAGCCGAGATATCTGATATAGCAAATGCAATAATAGATGGAACTGATGCTATTATGTTATCGGCAGAAACATCAATTGGTAAACATCCGCTTGAAGCTGTAAATGTTATGAACGAAGTAGCCATTAATACTGAAAAATACATTCATAAATACGATACTAATAATAATTCATGGATAAAAAATTTATACACATTAGAAAACATTGAAGATGCTGTTTCACAAGCAGCTTTTAAACTATCTGAAAATGTCAACGCTAAGCTAATTATTACACCAACCAGTACTGGAAAAACTGCTATAAATGTTGCAAGATTCAGACCTAAGATACCAATACTTGCTCCAACTCCAAATCAATCTACTTTTTACAGACTTTCTTTAGTTTGGGGTGTAATTCCAGTAAAAATTGATCCAACTTTATCTACAGATGAAATGATTTTAGAAGTAATGAAAATATCTAAAGAACTTGGACTAACAAAAGCTTTTGATAAAGTTATCATTACCGCTGGAATCCCATGGGGAAAACCTGGTACAACAAATACTGTTCAAGTCCAAGAAATAATTTGAGAAAAACTTAAACAAAAAATAATATAAATTTTATATTTTGGAATTCCATTAGTGTTGACAACAATACTTTTTATGTTATTATTTAATATGGTATTATGGCCCCATAGGATAACGGCTAGTCCGTCGGATTCTCAGTCCGAAGGTCGGGGTTCGATTCCCCGTGGGGCTGCCAAAGCCCCAGTAGTTCAACGGATAGAACGGCGGATTCCTAATCCGCAAATGGAGGTTCGATTCCTCCCTGGGGCACCATGAGCGGGCCGTTAGCTCAACAGGTAGAGCACCTGACTCTTAATCAGGGGGCTGTGGGTTCGAGTCCCACACGGCCCACCAAAGTAATAAATAATTAAAAGTGGAAGCGCCCGCTTCCCACCCTCAGCCACAAAGGCGAAAGGGTTAATATAAATTTTCGGAACTAATATTGGCGGGCGCTTGCTCGCCAAATTTTTATATTGGGAGGGGAAAATCATCGATAAGATAATTAAAAACGAGGAAATTAGAGCCTCTGAAGTAAGGGTTGTTGATCAAGAAGGAAAACAATTGGGAATTATGCCAACGAAAGATGCTTTGGAATTGGCTTATTCCAAAAAGCTTGATCTTATTTTAGTTGCACCAAATGCCAATCCACCAGTTGCTAAAATAATGGATTATGGTAAATATAAATATGAATTAGCTAAACGTGAGAAAAAGGCTAAAAAGAATCAAAAAATTATTGAGGTAAAGCAGATGAAGTTCAGAATAAAAATTGACGAACACGATTATCAAACAAAAGTTAGACATATTAAAAGATTTTTAGAACAAGGAAATAAAGTTAGGGTTGTAATAATGTTTAGAGGAAGGGAATTAGCATTTGTAGATAAAGGAAAAGAGATTTTAGAAAGAGTTATTTCTGATCTAAAAGATATCGCAACCGTCGAAAAACCACCTAAACTTGAAGGAAGAGACATGTGGATGATGTTAAAACCTAAGAATTGAGGAGGGAAAGTATGGCTAAGAATAAGATGAAGACACACAAAACAGCCGCTAAGAGGTTTAAAGTAACTAAAAACGGCAAGATAATGAGAAGAAGAGCATTTGCCTGGCATAAAACAGGTAAAAAAAGAAGATCAACGCTCAGAAAATTAAGACTTGAAGTTGAAGTAAAACCAGCTGACAAAAAAAGAATTTTAAGAGTACTTGGTAAAAGATAAGAGAAGGGAGGAATTTAAATGCGCGTAAAAAATGCAGTTAATGCTAGAAAAAAAAGAAAAAAGATTTTAAAAGCAGTAAAAGGATACAGGGGTGCATTAAGCAGAAGATATAGACTTGCCAAACAAGCATATATAAAAGCTAAAAAACATGCTTATTCAGGCAGAAAATTAAAAAAGAGAAACTTCAGAAAACTTTGGATTACTAGAATAAATATCGCTGCCAGAAATGAAGGATTAAAATACAATGAATTAATTTACGGTTTAAAAGTAGCTGGGGTTTCTATAAATAGGAAAATGCTTGCTGAGCTTGCAGTAAATGATCCTGAAACTTTTAAGGAATATGTTAACATTGCCAAGGAGGCAATTAAAAAATAAAGAACTCACATTCCTGGATTCCCACCTCGGTGCCTGAAAAGGTCGGTGGGTCAGAAAGGAATGGTGGTTCAAACCAAATAGGAGGTGTTACGGTGCCGGTAGTAACCATGAAGCAACTTTTAGAAGCAGGTGTACATTTTGGGCATAGAACCCAAAGATGGAATCCAAAAATGAAAGATTACATTTTTGGAGCTAGAAAGGGTATTTATATAATTGATTTGCAAAAAACAACAAAATTATTAGATGAAGCTTATAACTTTGTTAGAGAAAAAGCTGCAGAAGGCGGGACAATTTTATTTGTGGGAACCAAGAAGCAAGCTCAACAAGTAATAAAACAAGAAGCTGAAAGATGTGGAGCTTTCTATGTAAATCATAGATGGCTTGGAGGATTATTAACTAATTTCAAAACCATCAGACAGAGAATAGACAAACTTATCGAACTTGAAGAAATGGAAGCAAATGGAGAATTTGAAAAACTTTCTAAAAAAGAACAAAGTAGACTAAAAAGGATTTTAGAAAAACTCAGAAAAAACCTTGGCGGTTTAAAAAACATGGATAGAATTCCAGATGTTATTTATATTGTTGACCCAAAGAAAGAAAGAAATGCCGTCTATGAAGCCAACCTTTTAAAAATACCTACTGTTGGTATAGTTGATACAAACTGCGATCCTGATGAAATTGATTACATAATCCCTGGCAACGATGATGCTATAAGAGCAATTCAACTCATTACTTCAAAAATTGCTGATGCATATCTTGAAGGTAAAGAAGGAGTAGCTTTCTCCGAAGAAGAAATAAAAGAACAAAATGAAAAAGAAGAAGCAAAAGAGGAAGAAGAACTTTTCGAAATAGAAGATACTGAAGAACAGGAAGAAATTTAATATAAGTAAGCCCCCTTTTGGGGGCTTTTTTGGAGGTTATAATAGTGTTCATTGCTTTTGAAGGATTAGACGGTTGTGGGAAAAGCACTCAATTAGAACTGCTTTTTAATTACTTAAAATCACTAAACAAAAAAGTTATAAAAGTTAGAGAACCAGGCGGAACAGAAGTTGGAGAAAAAATCCGTTCCATATTATTAAACAAAGATCTAAACATAAACGATAGGGCAGAACTACTACTATTTCTTGCATCTAGAGCACAATTAGTTGAAGAAATAATCAAACCCGCTTTAAAATGTGGGTACTATGTTTTAGCAGATAGATTTGCCGATTCTAGCATCGCTTATCAAGGTGGAGCAAGAAATTTAGGAATTGAAACAGTAGATTTTCTTAACAAATTTGCCACAAACAATATTTTCCCCGATTTAGTTTTTTTTATTGATATTTCAGTTGAACTCGCCTTAAAAAGATTGAACATGAAAAATAAAGATAGACTTGAAAAAGAAGGGAGAAGTTTTCTTGAAAAAGTAAGAAAATCCTATATGGAAATTGCAAAAACAAAATCTAATTTTATCATAATAAATGGTGAAAGAAACGTTAATGAGATTTTTTCAGATATAAAAAGAACTATAGACAATCACATTATATCCAAATAATATTTTATAAAATAACCATCCTTTTCTTCCCAGAAAATTAATTTTGAATTAATTTTTATCCCCAGAAATTTTTGAATAAAATCTCCTAAATCGAGAAAAATTTTAATATTATAACTTCTTTGTTTATCTAAATAATTATAGGCCGCTAAATCCATCAACCTTTGTATTTTCGCTTTTCTAGAGTATGTTTCTTTATCAATATTACTCACAACGAAAAATTGATCAAATTCATAAAAAAACACCTTATATTCCTCACTAACATCAATTATCCATTGGTCTTCTTTATCATCAAATCTTCCAGAATATTTCTTAATTGTTTTTTCAATATCCTCCAAACCATCAGAAAGTTTAAATAAAAACGCTACAGATAAATTTGTTGCTGAATCACCAATATCACCAACAACATAAAAAGTGGAGGTAGCGTTTTTCAAGATCGAAGATGTTAAGTCATATAATTTTTCCAAATTAGTACTATCAGAAGTTATAGTCCACTGCTCAAGAATTTTCATCACATTTAAACTATCATTTATACTTATTCCAGCAAAGTAATTGCCCAAAACTGGTATTTTCTCCATTAAATCTTCATTTAGAGTGCTTTTTGGTTGCTCTTTATTGGTTTTTTGAAGAACATTGATTCTCAAAACAGAATTATCAACAATTCCCGAAAATTTAATATATTCAGTTTTAACATCATCTTCAAGTGCTTCAACGGGGAAATTTAATTTTATTGCATCTCCTTTGGAATAACCTGAAATCCAGTATTTCCCATTGAAATTCAAATCTTCAAACAAATCACTGAATTTTGATTTAAATTGAAACTCTGGAGAGTTATAAACATTTATAATATATTCTAAAGCATTCTTACTACCTGCCAAAATTAGGTAATCATCTATGCTTTTTGAAAAAATTGAATCTCCTAAAATATATATATTCCCTTCCGTTTTAATTTTATAACCAATCAAATTGGAAAAATACCTTATAACATCAACTGGTTTATCCGTTTTAAAAATTAATGCAGAATCTTTAGACAAAGTTTTCAAAATATCTATATAATAATTAGCATCAAAAGAAATCAGATTTTCTGCTGAAAGCTCTATCCCTTTTGCAACAAACAAAACATCGCTGGCAAGAGCAGACAAAAATACGTTCTTGTTGGTGCCGTTACTGTAATCAATATCTTCAAGATATCTTAAAAAATAAGACTCGAAAGCAAGTCCCTCATCATTTAATATAAATTTAGCAAAAGGGACCTCCTTAAGTTCATTGTACCAATAACCGCTATTATTAAATCTGATAAAAATATCGTAATCATATGGAACAAAATTAAAAATATTAGGTAAGACTATAATCCAAGATAATAAAATAACAATAATGATAGCATACTTTTTCAAGCTAATTCCTCCCATGCTTTATTGACTACTTCTTCTATTTTGTTTATTATAGATGAATCTTCACACTCTTCATTAACTAATTCCAGAAAAAATTCTATATTTCCATCAGTACCCTTTATCTTTGAAAAATCTATATTTTTAGGACATAATCCTACTTCAATAGCATTCTTTATTATATCATATAATACCTTCTTGTGTATGTCTTTTGATCTCACAATTCCACCTTTTCCCACGTTTTCTCTTCCAGCTTCAAATTGAGGTTTTACCAGTACTACTGCAACACCTTTGTTTCTAAGGATTCTTTTAATGGTTGGAAAAATTTTTTTCAATGAAATAAATGAAACATCACAAACGACTAAATCAACTTCTTCTTCAAGCATCAGTTCTCTAGCGTTTGTTCTTTCCATTACAACAACTCGGGGATCGTTTCTTATCTTCCAGTGAAGTTGACCATAACCAACATCTATACAATACACTTTTTTTACACCATTTTGAAGTAAAAAGTCTGTAAATCCTCCTGTAGATGCTCCAATATCACAGGCAATTTTATTTTCTATTTCAAAGCGAAAGCTATTCCAAGCGCCTTCTATTTTATATCCTCCTCTACCGACATATTTTTCTGCACCTTTAATTCTTATATTTACATTTTCATCGAACATTTTTCCTGGTTTATCAATTCTTTCATTCTCTACAATTACCTTTCCGGCCATTATCAATCTTTTAGCTTTCTCTCTACTTTCAACTAGTCCTTTTTCAACCAAAATCAAATCTAATCTTTTCTTTTTTGCCATATTCTCACCTACTCAAAATATTACCTTATATAAATACAATCCGTGTGGAGGGGCAGTACCTGCGGCTTCCTGCCTAGAGCGCAACTCCAAAACTTCCTTTATTTTTTCGGGGGGCCACTGTCCTAATCCAACTTTTACAAGTGAACCAACGATATTTCTTACCATACTTCTTAAAAAAGAAATACCTTCAACGCGTATTAGAATCAAATTAGTTCTTAACCTTATAATTCTTATCCTAAAAATTGTTCTAATTGGATTTTTCCTATCATTCCCTTTCTTAAAGGAACTAAAATCATGTTCACCTTCCAAAAACCTCGCCGCAATTCTCATTTTTTCTATATTTAATTCATATTTAAAATGCCACACAAAATTCCTTAAAAAGATATTTCTTTCATCTGTTTTTATTAAATAATGATATATTCTCTTCTTTGCTTTAAAACGGGGATTAAAATTTTTGTCTACTTCCCAAGCTTTTTTAACATATATGTCTCTTGGAAGATTTGCATTTAATGCATTTTTTATATCTCGCGCAGTTAATCTTTCTATAGGACAATTGAATGCAGCCACTTGACCATTCGCGTGTACTCCTGCATCCGTCCGACCTGCCACTTGAGTGTAAATTCGTTCTTTAAAAATCTTTTCCAGTGCGTTTTCCAATTCACCCTGAACCGTTCTAACATTGGGTTGACCTTGATAACCAAAAAAATTTGTTCCATCATATGAAAACTCTATTGCAAATCTTTTCATAAGGCGTGAATCCTCCCACCACCAGATTTTTTTGCAATATTTAATGCTTTTTTTGCTTCAAAAATTAATTCAAATATATTTTTTTGTTTTTTTAAACTCGCACTAATTCCAATGCTCAAACTTAAATCAAGATTTTTCTCTTTTAACCACTCTATCATCTTTTTTAAGTAAATTGTTGCGTTTAATTTTGAAACATCATGAAACAATACAATAAAATTTTCCGCACTAATTTTATAAAATATTGCATTACTAAACTTCTCATATAAGTATGTTTCCAATAAAGATGAAATTGAATCTGCAAATTCTGGACCTTTTTCCAAATTAATTTTATCAAAATCATCTATATCCAAATAAGCAAGAACAATTTTCTCGGAGTTTTCAATTATATTCTCACATAATCTCACAAAAGAAGGATAAGATATGTTCTTCAAATACTTATCTTTTTCAGTTATCCAGTATATTGAAAGCGGTGTTTTTTTCAAAAATTCAAATACAACCCAAGACAAAAATCTCAGTAGGATTAACTCATCAGATGTTGGCCGTAAATCAGACTCTGGTAAATCTAAACTTATGTAACCAATCATGTTAGAATCTCCATCTTCAATGGGGACCAATAATAAATCGAGAGGATCCCACTTACTTTCATCATCTATCTTTCTTTCTTCGCTTATTATAAAACCTAAATTCTTTTCAAAGAGAGTAACACCCCTAGGAATAAAATAAATACCGTTATTCTCAAACCGTCTATTAAAATATTTCATAATTTCTGGAATCTCTGGTTGTTTTTTCTTAATTTCTTCGAATTTTGATCTATCCAAACCATATTGTGTGACACGAATGACTTTTCCAGATCTCCTATCAAAAAGACTCATTACGGCTACTTTAAATCCAGAAATATCACATACTAACTTAAGAAGTTCACCTAAATCTTCATCTAAACTATTTTTTAACAATGAGTTGCTAAACACAAAATCCTTTAACTTTTCCAGATTTTTATTGATATTTTTGAGCTTTTTATTTTCAATTTTCTCAATCAAAAAAACGTTAACTTCTTTTATATAATCAAACATTACATAGGATATCAACGAGTACACAATAAACAAAATTAAAAAATATTCCTTTTTTACTTCAGGTATAATATACGCAAAAGAAAAAACAAAAGAAAGAGTTATTATAATTAAATAACTTTTTATAATTATCAATAATTCTTCTTTTTTAACAAGATTAAATCCAAAATAGAATAAAGACAAAAACAAATTCATAATCAGAAATCCTATAGTAAATACTGGAATTTTTAAAAAATCTATAGAAACTATGTGATATAAAAAAGTTGCAAAAGAAAGCATTAGAAAAGAAAAAGAAAAATGAGTTATTTTGTTTCTTTTGGAAAACAGTAATCTAGAAACTGGTACAAATATGGAAATGGTTTCAGGCGTTACAAATAAAAGAAAAGGAAGAATAACTAAAAACTCAGTCATAAAAGAAAAATTATGTACTTTTAAGTCGATAATTATGCTTAAAAACAATCCTAAAAAAAGAAGAAATAATAATACTGGATCAGTAGACAAAACAAAATTATTATTAATAGTTAGTAAGAAAATTCCCAAAACCAAAGAAATAGCCAAAAACAAAAATTTATTTTTAATTTTTACCACTCCTTATTTAGTATCAACGCATTACTTAGAACTACCATTTATTTTAACATTTTTTATGACAAAACATAAATTTAAAACTAAAAATGTTAAAATATAAATGCAAAAAATAAAGATAGGGGTGATAGTAATGAAATGGGATCTTTCTGTATTTTACAAAAGCGTTGATTATTCATTTATTAAAAGTGATTTGGAACATTTTTTAACAAAAACCAAAAAACTTGTCGAAAATTGTGAAAATAAAATCAACGAATCAATTGATGCTGAAACAGCTAAAAAATTTTTTATCGAAATTGAAAATATTTTGGATGGCTTTTCAAGACCTATGCAGTTTTCCAGTTTGCTTTTTTCTGAAGATACTTCAAACACCAAATACCAACAACTTTATAGCATTTCAAGTCAATATTACTCGAAAATCAAAGAACTTTTATCTCCTCTAAATAGTGAATTTGCTAAACTTTCTGATGAAAAATTGAAATCTTTATCAAACGAAATACCAGAATACTCAAACTTCTTCAACAAAATCCTTGAAGAAAAAAAACATATACTTTCAAAAGATGGCGAAAAAATTCTTGCCGCTACAAGTATTTCAAGAAGAGATGCCATAGCAGAACTTTACGAAAAAATTACTTCTTCATATACTTTTGAAATTGAAATTGATGGTAAAGTTCAACATTTAACAGATAGTGAAATCAGATCTTTAAGACGTTCTCCAGATGGTGAGTTAAGAAAAAAAGCTATGAAAACTTTATTTGAAAAATATGAAAAAGATAACCTTGTTATAAATGGACTTTATAACATCGTTGTTAAAGATTATGACACAGAAGCAAGATTGAGAAATTACAAAAAACCAATTTCTATGCGTAATATGGAAAATAGAGTTTCTGATGAAAGTGTTGAAAAACTTATTGAGGTTACTGTTAATAATGTGGATATTGTACATAAATACTATGAATGGAAATCTGAAAAAATGAATGAAACACTAACACCGGCAGATATTTATGCACCTTTGAATAAAAGTCCAAAAAAATATTCATTTGAAGAAGCAAAAGAAATTGTTTTAGATGCTTATTTTGAATTTGATGAAAAAGCTGGAAAAATTATTAAAGAATTTTTTGACGAAAAAAGGATTCATTCTGAAATTTCTAAAGGCAAAATGGGGGGCGCATTTTGTTCATATTACACACCCAAAATAAAACCTTTTGTTTTGGTAAACTTTACTGGACAAATGAGCGATGTTATGACCCTTGCTCATGAACTTGGTCATGGTTTACATGGAACTTTATCTTCAAAACAAACCTTTTTAAATTATGAGACCCCTTTAACAATGGCAGAAATAGCCTCAGTTTTTGGTGAGTTTCTTGTATTTGAAAAACTCAAGAATCAACTAACAGGAGAAGATAAAAAATTCTTTATAGCTTCTAAACTAGAGGAAATTTTTGCAACAATGTTTAGACAAAACATGTTTGCTCGTTTTGAAATTAAATCTCACAATTTAATTAGCAAACAAGGTATGGCCACCTGGGATGAATTATCTGATATATATGAAAAAGAATTAAAACTTATGTTTGGAAATAGTGTAAAAATAACACCAGAATATAGATTTGAATGGTCTACCATTCCACATTTTTACCACACACCATTTTACGTTTATGCATATAATTACGCAAATTGTCTCGTTATTGCATTGTATGAAAAATATCTGGAAGAGGGTAAAACTTTTGTTCCAAAATATCTTGAACTTCTTGAAAGTGGAGGAAAGGATAAACCAGAAAAACTTTTGGAAAAAGTCGGAATTAACATAAATGAAGAAAAATTCTGGCAGAAAGCTTTTGATTTCCTGGAAAAAATGCTAAAAGAAGTTGTTCAATAATTCTTTATAATTTGTTGATTATATTTTAAGTTAAAAAGTGAAAACAAAACCTCCCCTTCTTAAACTTTGGGGAGGTTTTTTATGCAAACCTTTTATTGTTTCAATAAAACACTCTGAAAAAATGCAAGATCTCACCTCAAAGAATTTGAATATAGCTAAAGGTAAAACCACGCATCAACCTTTAATGCTAAGAAAAGCTATGCGGCAGAAAAAGTTGCAAGACTTTTCAAATTCCTTTTATAAGTTCTTTTGCATTGTTCCAAATTATCAAAAATGTTCTTTTCAATCAACTTTCGATTTCAAGATCATTATTCATTTCTATATTTTATTCCCTAAAAAATCCTATTTTTTAACTAAGTTTAAATAAATAATAAGCTGCACGAATATCTTTTCTAATAAAATATGAAATCATTTAATCTTGATGTGTTTTGTTAGAATTATTGAGTGGTTTTGTTTGTTTAATCTTTTATTTTTAAAAGGATTTTCACACACATTAAATTAAAATTAATTTTCCAAGTTTTTATTATTGATTATTTGAAATGCAAAGTTTCTTCAAAAGATAAATTAAAAATTTTTCAAGAATTATCAACTTGACAACTTAATTAATGCAAATATAGTCAGCTCATTGACAAACATGGCCCTACTTGTTCAGTGTTCAGTGTACTGACTATATGCTATAATATGGTCCATTTCGGAGGTAGAAATTATGGATTTTTCATATATTTATAGTGCTATAAAACAACAAACCTTGAATTAATTTAATTTCTTAAATATCTATTTTAAACACAACTTTTTTAAAATATCATATAGCATGTATAAAACCACTTTTGTATCAGAATGTTTTATTCAGTTATAATATAGAAGTTTTTTTATTTTTTTTGCGCTTATTCCACGCTATTAAACTTGAAAAATTTTGGCAGAAAGCTTTTGATTTCTTGAAAACAACGCTTAACAAATTTGTTCAATGATTTTGTAAAATTTGTGAATTGTATCTTTCAATAATTGTTTTCAACAAATTTTTCAATTCCTCAGAATTATAATCAACTTTTGATTTTCCGTATTCTGATTTCACAAAAAGTTCTGTTATGTATGAAAGCTCCGGATCTTTGATCTTTCTTTCTAATTCGTAAGGTGTTAAATAAAAAAACCCCGGAAAAACTTTTGCTCTTATGTATACATAAATTCTTCTAACTAAATCTTTGGTATTCAATTTTAAAATATCCTCATAGGTATCTTGAGTTTGCCAAATATCCTGGGAATTTTTCTCAATTTTTTCAATCTGTTTGGCATTTATATTTTTAATTAAATAAATTACAATTATTAACAAAATCAATAAAAATACAACTAAAATAATCATACCTATTTTCAATAAATTAACAAGATTATAAGTCTTTTCTATATTTGTGTCTAAAGTAGTAGCCGCTTCCAAAGGACTGTTTTGAACATCAATATCTTGGGTTAATTGATGTTCAAAATTCATCTCAGATTGAGGCATTGAAAAATCTTTCCCTATATTTGGAAATAAAATTAAAAACAGTATATATGAAAAACTTACCACGGCAATAATACCAAGAACAATTCTTATAGTTGGTTTGGTTGTAAATTTAAAAAGAATATAGAGCGAAAATATTCCCACAAAAAATAACAAGAAAAAGATAATGTTTTCAAATTTGTCATATTTAAGCTCTCGAGTGTTTATATTAATTTCATTTTGGTTTTCAGTATTTCCAACTTCTCCTTCTTGAAAAGTTGAAGTGGCATTATCCAAATTGGTTTGTATACTTCCGTTTTCCAAGTTAATCGTCGAAATATTTTGATATGGGGTAAAAAATGTTGGTATGAAAAGAAGGGGAATTAAAATTAAGTAAAACATTTTTTTCTCTTTTACAGATACTAACAATGCCATAAATATTGAAAAAACAATAACTTTAAAATTGGTATAAAAAAAGGAGCTTGTTAAAAAATAAGCTATGAACACATAGATTTCTTTATTATTTTTTTTGGCTTTTTCATATGTATAAAAAAGCAAAACTGGTAAAGGATTTTTAAAGACAATTAATGCTCCAATTAAAGACACAAAATAAAGCCATTTTAATTTTTTAAAACGAAAGGCTAAATAAGTAATACCCAAAAAAAGAAAAGTATATAAATTTAGTTTTAAAAAGGTTGAAAAAAATAAAAACAGTACAACAATATCAATTAACAAGTTCAATACCCTCCTGAAACGCTGTGTTTTCACTATATACTTCTACAAATATATCGTTTTCACGCAAAATTAGAGCCTTTTTTTGAAGTTCTATAATATCAGGTGGAATGTTTAAATAAGTCTTGAATTTTTTTGTACTATACTTTCTAAAACCATATGGAAGTATTAGAACAATGATTTTTGAGCATTTTTCTCTTAATCTTAAAATATAAGGAATGTCATTTTCAGTAAGATACATAGAAACAATCAATAAAGTATCATTGTAGCCTATTTCATTTTCTATTTTTTCATACACTTCATAATTGTAAACTTCGGTTGAACCATACGCTTGAGCAAGAAGATCAAAATGGTCTATCCAATCTTTCGAAAATACACTTTTTATACCATCTTTTGTATCTACTAAGAGTCGTGTTGGTATGTTTTTTTCAATGGCTTCTTTTATAATTCCCGCTATTCCTGCAATAACATCTTCGGTATACTTTTTCAGAATTGGAAGCCATGCCCTTTTGGAAAAAATCTCTGGATGGAGATTCAAAAATAAGGCCACAAACAACTTTCCTTGAGAGGAAAATTCATAGTTTTTGACCAACAATTTGTCAAACTTTGCAGATAATTTCCAATGTATTTTTTTTACAGGATCATTATTATACTCTCTAATACCAATTATATGTGTCGGATCTTCCAAAAGTCTTAAATAACTGGATAAATTGGGAATTAATTCCAAAATTTTTTCTTTATTAAATCTAACAAACTCAAAATTTGGGAGAATAAAAATTTCTTCTTTTATATCAAATTTCTTTATCACTTTAAAAAATGGAGAACTATAGTTCAAAAATACCTTATTAATTATTTTTTTACCACGGGTATGATATGAATGATAAAACGATATTTTTGTAGCACTTGATTTTGTAATTACATTCATTTTACTAATGGCTAATTCAGGTATAGATACAGTAAATTTCATGCCCTTTTTAGAATTAGAAATATTTATTACAAATTCCACATTTTCGCCTATTAAAGCTCTTTTGTTTTTAAAAAATGCAGCCAGTTTTATTCTTTCTATTTTATTAATCGTAATTTTAAATTCTATCCATTCGTAAACTACTAACGCCAGTAAAAACAATGAAACACCATTGATATTAAAAAGGTTTAAAAAGATAACTATCACCGTTAAGAAAACCAATTGATTATTTTGAATTTCCATTTTTACTTCACCACTTTTACTTCATTCAAAACTTCATTTATTATTTCAAAGGGATTAAGCCTCTTTATTTTAGCTTCTATTGTCAAAATAATTCTGTGATTCAATACATAAGGTGCAAGATATTTTATATCATCTGGAATAACAAAGTCCCTTCCTTCAAGGTACGCAAATGCTTTGGAAAGTTTCATCAAAACAATCGAAGCTCTAGGACTGGCACCAACTTTTATATCCTCGTGATTTCTTGTCGCATTTACTATATCAAGTATATATTCTAAAATCGAATCACTAATTTTAATCTTTTTCACTTCTTCTATTTTATTTTTTAATTCCTGCCTTGAAATCACTGGTTTTATATCTTCTATTGGATGATGATCAAATTGAGAAACCAGCATTTCTTTTTCGTTATCCTTTTCGGGATAACCTATATCAATTCTAATCATAAATCTATCCAACTGGGCTTCCGGGAGCGGAAAAGTACCTTCAGATTCTATGGGATTTTGAGTTGCAATTGTAAAAAACACATCCGGAAGATGATGAGTTATTCCTTCAACAGTTACCTGTTTTTCTTCCATAGCTTCTAAAAGAGCAGATTGGGTCCTTGGAGTAGCTCTATTAATTTCATCTGCTAATAAAACATTAGTAAACAAAGGCCCCCTTTTAAAAACAAATTGTCCTGTATCTTTTTCAAAAATATATAACCCAGTTAAATCGGTAGGTAAGATATCAGGAGTAAACTGTACCCTTTTAAAATCAAGATCAAATGTCTTTGCAAGAGCTCTTGCAAGCATTGTCTTTCCAACTCCTGGAACATCCTCCAAAAGCACATGACCACCTGCTAAAAGACAAGAACTAATAATTTTTATTTTCTCATCTTTTCCTTTTATAACCTTTGAAACGTTTTCAACAATTGAATCAAGAAAAATCAAAATATCATCCTCCTATTTTGTCTTAGCACCTTCTAACTCATTAAAAAAGCCAGAAATTATTATTCCTAAACCCATAGAAAATGATAAAAGGGAACTACCACCATAACTAACAAATGGAAGTGGAATACCCGTGATAGGGAAAACCCCACTAACAACTCCTGTGTTGAAAACGACATGAAAAAGCATTAGAGCAGTATATCCCCATGTAAAATATCTTAAAATTTCATTATTAATCTCCTCAGATACTCGGATAAGAGAGATTGCAATTAATAAATAACTAACAATTAAAACGATAATTCCTATATATCCCAAATTTTCACCAATTACAGCAACTATAAAATCAGATTCAGCAGCAGGAACTGTTAAGAAAAATTTTCCTAAAGCCGGTCCAGTCCCTACAAATCCACCATTATTTATCGCTTTTAAAGCTATTTCTAACTGCCATGGCATTTGTCTGGAAAAATAAGAACTAATCCTTCCAAGTTGATAGGAATGTATTAAACCAAATTGAAGGGCAAAAAAACCAAATACTCCTAAGCCTGCAAAAACTGATAATAGATGTAATAATTTTGCCCCCCCAAAATATAACAAAGTAATTATTGTAAGGAAAATAAGTGCAGAAGTACTTAAATCAGGTTCAATTACAATTAAAAATAAAGGAGGAAGTATAAACAAAAATGGTTTTACAACTCCTGTGTAAAAAGTATTCATCTTTTCTCTGTTTTTTTTGATATAAATTGAGAAAAATAGGATAAGAAAAATTTTTGATATTTCAGATGGTTGAAAACTAAAACCACCAATCATTAACCATCGGTGAGCCCCGTTTACCGGTGGGAAAAATAATGGAAGAAGTAATACCAAATTGGCAAAAACGTAAAAAACATTATAATACTTTTCAATATCGTATGGCATAAAAAAAGCAAAAGTTAAAAAAGTAACGGTACCTAAAATTATATTAACAATATATTTCTCAAACAAATTGGAACTTTGTGAATAATAATATTCCTTGGCAAAATCTAAACTATATATTGCAATAGAACCTATTGTAAACAAAACAAGTATTGTTATAAACAGTATTGCAACACTAGTTCTCATAGAAATCCTCCCATATCTTTAAAAGCTCTCCTAAAAACAAATTTGAAAAATCCATACCAGTTTCATTTAACTTTGTCCCATCAAAAAACTCATATTTTGATGAAAGAATATCCAGTACTGTATCTAATTTGGGTAAATTTGCAATAAGCTTTTTATCAATTCCCCACTTTGTTCTAAGCATCATAAATATACTTTCTAAAGTTTCGCGTTCAATCTTATTAATAACTTTATACTCTATTGGATACTCCTTCTTTTTGAGCTTTGTGTAATATTGTTCAAAAGTTGAAACGTTATTATACCGCATACTGTCCAAATGACCACCAGCCGAGATTCCAAGACCAACATAATCTAAATTTGCCCAATAAACCAAGTTGTGTTTGCTATATTTACCTTCTAATGCAAAATTAGAAATTTCATATCGTTCATAACCACTTGACTTTAAAAATGTTAAAACAGCATCATATCTTTCATATACTTCATCTGGATGCTTTTTGTAAAATTGAGAAATCAAAGTCCCTTCGTGTATTTCTAAAAGATATAGTGAAATATGTTTTGGAGTATAAACTCTTATAAAATCAACAATTCCCTCAATGCTTCTCCAAGTTTCTCCAGGGAGTCCAATTATAAAATCAACATTTACGTTCTCAAAATATTTTGTTGCAATCTCATACGCCCTTAATGCTTCTTTTGCATCATGAGTTCTTCCGGATTTTTTCAAAACTATATCATCAAAAGTTTGTATCCCTATGCTAAGTCTATTTATTCCCAAATCCTTATAAAATTTTGCTTTGTATTCATCAAAAGAATCAGGGTTAACTTCTATTGTAAACTCTTCCAGTTTTAAATACTCACTTAATTTTTCAACTATTTTCTTTATATAATATTCATTAATAAAACTTGGAGTACCTCCTCCTATATAAAGAGTTTTAACTCCCCTTTTCAACTTCTCCCTATACAAATCAACTTCGCTTAAAAGCGCACTTATGTAATTTTCTATGCTTCCTTCTGTAAAACTCACAAAATCGCAATAATAACATCTTTTTTTGCAAAAAGGGATATGAATATACAATGAAATTTTATTAAAATCACCAATTAATTCTGAAAGTGAATTTGCCATCCCAGAATATTAAATCTCCCTTCAATGGTCCCAAAAATTTTAAACCACTAAAATACTTTATGTTGCCCAAATCATCTTTATCAACATAAAGGTAAGTAAATCCAAAACCTTTTAAATCTCCTGCTTTAAAATATTTCCTAATTCCAAAATTTAGATATAATTGATTGAAATCTTCAGTTCCCAAGCCTGCCAATATACCTTGTTCTAAAGATGCATCTAAAGGATATAAATAACCCAAAAGATATGCATTATCTAATTTCAAAAAATATCCCGAAAGATTCTGAATTTTTCCAAAATAACGCGAGAAAGAATAACCAAATTCATTATTTTGCTTCAAAAAACTACTTTCAGAATTTAATGATATGGGGCCTAAAGCATAAAATGTCTTTTTTTGCGATGAAATAAAACTAATTTTATTTGTAACAAAAAATTCCAAATATTGTGAGGAAACAGGATAATTCAAATTTTCATACCTTATAGAAGTATACACTCCATACATGGGGCCTAAAATTACGGAAAAATCCAAATATTCCTTCTCAGATGGCTTTTTAATTTTTAAAAATCCTATCTTGGTTTCAGTATATTGAGTTTTGGAAGTAGAATAAACAAATCCAACCCCAAATGCATTTTCTCCCACAGATAATAAAATCGGAGAAGCTTCTAGAAGAAAATATTCATTAAATATTGCAAAAGTTCCAGAAAAGGCAATAAAAGACAGCATGAAAATAAAAATCAGTGCAAAATGTTTCTTCATATTACCACCTCAAAATTTTTAATCAGAAAGTAATTTTCTGGCAATCTCATTTACCTTTCTTGGATCTGCTTTTCCTTTTGTTTCTTTCATAACACCACCGACAAAAAATCCAAGCAGTCCCGTTTTGCCATTTTTATAAGCCTGTACTTTATCAGGATTCTGATCAATTAGTTTTCTTAAAATTTCTTCTATCATTGATTCATCACCAACAATTTTTAAACCCTTCTTTTCTACAATTTCTCTTGGATTTTTTCCTGTTTTGAAGGTCTCTTCAAATACATTCTTAGCTATATTTCTTGAAATTTCTCTATTATTTACCATATCAAAAAGTTCTTTAAAATGTTCCGGTTTAATTTTTAAATTTTGGAAATTATCCTCAGGGCTCACAAATCTTAATAATTCTGTCAAAAACCAGTTAGATGTTTCCTTTGGGTTTTTAGTGATCCTCACACATTCTTCAAAATAATTTGCAAGTTGAACACTTGAAGTTAAAATTTTTGCTTCATAATCTCCCAATCCATACTCATTTTTGAATCTTAATAATTTTTCATCTGGTAATTCGGGTATTCTGGATTTGATGTTATTTATATAGTCTTTTGACAAAATTACAGGTGGTATGTCTGGTTCTGGGAAATACCTATAATCATTTGCCTCCTCTTTGCTTCTCATAGAAATAGTGGTTTTGGAACTTAAATCCCAACCCCTTGTCTCCTTTTCAACTTCTTTACCTTCTTTCATTAATTCAACTATTCTTCCATATTCGTATTCCAGAGCTTTTTCCACAAATTTAAATGAATTCATATTTTTTACTTCAACCTTATTACTTTGAATACCTGTTTCTGTATCTATAACAGAAATATTAGCATCACATCTCAAAGCTCCTTTTTCCATATCACCAGTGCTTACACCAATATACCTCAAAATTTGTCTCAATTTTTCCAAAAATTCTCTTGCTTCTCGTGGAGAATCGATATCTGGATCAGTTACTATCTCTGCTAGAGGCACACCGCATCTATTCATATCAACATATGAATATTTTGCCTCTGTAATTGTTTCAGCAGAATGAATTAATTTACCTGCATCTTCTTCTAAATGAATTCTTCTTATTTTTACTTTTTTGCCGTTTAATTCTAAATACCCTTCTGTAGCTAGTGGATGAAAAAATTGAGTTATTTGGTATCCTTTCGGTAAATCTGGGTAGAAATAGTTTTTTCTATCGAATCTGGAATATTCATGAATTTTGCAGTTTAATGCTGTAGCAAGTAAAATACCAAATTCAAACATTTCTTCAGAAGGTACGGGTAAAGCTCCAGGCTGTCCTGTACAAACTGGACAAACTGCAGAATTTGGTTCTAACTCAAAAACATCTGCGGGACAAGAACAAAAAGCTTTTGTTTTTGTATTTAATTGAACATGAATCTCGAGACCTATTACTGGTTTAAATCTCATTTTTCTTCCTCCTCGAACGGAAAAACTTTAGGAATATCTTTTTCAATAAATCTTGAAAAACCAAGTACTCTTGCATCATCAAATTTTTTACCCATGATTTGTATTCCTACTGGTAAATTATTTGAAAAACCAAAAGGTATGCTTATTGCAGGAATTCCTGCAAGATTGGCAGGAATTGTAAAAATGTCCATTAAATAATAGATAAGGGGATCCTTTATTTCACCAATTTTGAAAGCTGTAATAGGTGATGTAGGAGTAACAATAAAATCAAACTCGTCTAACAATTCTTCAATTTTTTTGGTTATTATCCTTCGAACTTTTTGAGCCTTCTCAAAATACGCATCGTAATAAGCTGCGCTCAATGTAAATGTACCAATCATAATCCTTCTTATTACCTCTGGACCTAAATTTTTTGACCTTGTATTTAAATAGGTTTCCAAAAGACCTTCTTCTTCTATTCTATTTCCATATCTTATCCCATCAAACCTAGAAAGGTTTGAACTAACTTCGGCAGGCGCAATTATATAATAAGTTGCTACAGAATATTTTAATTCTGGAAAATCTACCTCTTGAACTTTGACTCCCTTTTTTTCTAAAAATGCGATAAATTCCTCAAACTTTTCAGCAACGCCTTCCTCTATTCCTTCACCAAAAATTTCTTTCGGAAAGGCAACTTTTACATTAGAAAAATCTTTATCTAAATATTCTGTAAAATCAATGTTCATATCAACTGTTGTTGAATCCGAAGGATCATATCCCGCAATTACATTCATTAAGATTGCTGCATCTTCAACATTTTTAGTTATTGGTCCGATTTGATCCAAAGAAGACGCAAAAGCAACTAGACCATATCTTGAAACCAATCCGTATGTTGGCTTAAAACCAACTACTCCACAAAAAGCGGCCGGCTGCCTTATAGAACCTCCGGTATCACTTCCCAAGGCAGCAACTACCTCTCCACTCGCGACAGCGGCCGCCGATCCCCCACTACTCCCCCCAGCTACTTTAGTTAAATCCCAGGGGTTTCGAGTTGTAAAAAATGCGGAATATTCTGTTCCTGTACCCATTGCAAATTCATCTAAATTTGTTTTTCCTACAATTGTAAATCCAGCTTTCTCTATTTTTTTTATCACAGTTGCATCATATGGAGGTATATAATTCTCTAAAATCTTTGAAGCACATGTGGTTTTTAAGCCTTTAGTAACAATATTATCTTTTACTGCTATTGGGATTCCTGAAAATTTTCCAGGAAGAACCTCTGCTTTTTCATTGATTGTAATAAAAGCTTTGATATCTTCATCGACTTTTTTAATAGTCTCTAATGAATCTTTTATATAAGATCCTTTATTTTTCAAAATTTCTGATATTGTTAATTTTCTAAAATTACTCAATTTTTTCACCTCGTTTATTTAAAAATTGCTTGTTGAATAATTTTACCGTCCTGAATGAAACTGTAAACTTTCAAATAGGCTTCTGTTTCAATACCTACAAAATTAAAAATAGCTGGTTCTAAATTAATAAAAAGACCTAATAAATAATTATCTTTGTAATTGTTTTTTACGAAATCCTTATTTCCAGGAACATATTTGTCGGGAGAAACACCATATAACACAATCTTGTCGTTTTCCAAATTTATATAAGTTAATGGGGTACCTTCATCACTTGTAACAACTCCATACTTTACTCCATTTATTGTTTCAAATTTTGAGATATCAACTTCTAATTTATCCCAGGAAGGAGAATTATAGTAAATTACTCCATAATATGGTACTGATGAAGGCGCTATGCCAGATAACGCATCAACAATAAGAGAAGAAATATCAGCAGATAAATATGCCGTTCCATCAAAATCGTTTAATAGTTCGAGGTATTCATTATCAGTAGCAGCTGAAGAAATCAGTCCCATAATAAAATCTGGAAGTTTCCTGTTAACAAATGCAAAAACATCTCCTCCAATATTTTCGTCTTTTAAAATTTCTTTTCCTTTTTGCATAGAAACCTCGTTGATTAAATTTCTAGTTTCATCGTTTTGGGGAACGATTTCGTTATAAAAAGAAAGTGTGTTATCTTTTGATTCAAGATAACCATATCCTTTTACCTCATATTTATCTTCACGGGTATTTACATAACTAACAGCTAAATATCCCTTAGATAAATAATCGTTCAAATTTTGTGGAATTGCTCCTCCACCATAATTTTTTCCAATTATGAAATACCCATCTTCAATTTTTACATCTTCTGGTAAAGTTTGACCAGTAAATTTTTCAAGAATATCCTTTATTTTATCTGGGTGTTGCGAAGGACCAATCACAAACAATACTTCATCCTTGTTTACAGCTATTAACAATTCTTTAAAAATATCAATGTCTTCCAGCGTATAATTTTCAACCATTAGTTGCTGTTCAATAACACCTTTAATCATCTGTTCTAAACCAACTTGGTTTGCAAATATATCACCAGTGTTTGTCTTTTTTATTTCGTTGTACAGGGTAGTTAAATCTGGAACATATGTTAAAAAATCATACTCTTTAGGAACAAATTTAAGAGCATTAGAAAATATCATAATTGAAAGTACTGATAAGACTATAATTACAATTCTTTTTTTCATTTTAACACCTCCATAAATTCTATAATTTCTTTAATATCAATTTTTCTTTCAGGAATAAATGTTCCTCTCTCTTTTCCTCCGCCACCTTTTCCAGAAATTTTTGATTTTATTTTTTCTATAATTTCTTTTATATTGTATTTTCCAGTTGAAAGAAAGGTATACTTTATTCCATCATAAGTAATAAGCATTGAATTCGGTTCTTTAAAATATTTTGGAAGATATTTTGATATAAGTTCATCAACTTCTATAAAAAATATATCTTCGGCTATTTTCTCTAGTTCTTTGATTTTTTCTTTCGCTAAAGACTCTGAAATATTTTCAAGTTTAGAATTTTGTTCCTTCACCCTTTCAAGAAGCTGCTTAACGCGATCATCTAATTCAAATATTGAAGAAGTTAACAAATTTGATAATTTTCTTAAAATATTTGTATATCTTTGAAAATAATCAAGCGCTTTTAATCCGGCAATAAAATACACTCTTGTAAGGTTTCCTTTAACCTTTTCAGTTTTTAAAATTTTCACAAGACCAATCTCTCCTGTGTTGCTAACATGATATCCTCCACAAGCAGAATAATCATAGTCACCTATTTTTATTATTCTCACCTTTCCAGAAACTTTTTCACTTAACTGTTTTCTTAATGGAAAATTCTCTACTTCATTCTTTTCTACAATTATCTCTTCTACTTTTAAGCATGATTGAATCACTTTATTAGCCTCTAATTCGGTCTCTAATAAAACTTCATCTGTTATAAAGGGGACATTCAAATCAATAGTAGAATACTCAAAACCCATGTGAAAACTTACAGTGGAAATATATGCCACATCTTCAAACGCAGCCGATAAAATGTGCTGAGCAGTATGATGTTGTCTGATAAAATTTCTATGATTCTCATCTACAACAATTTCATATTCACCCGGCTTTAAAGGCTTATCAACTTCATGGTATACCTTTCCATCAACTTCTATAACACTTATAATATTTGCTTCGCCAATTTTCCCTCTATCTCCAAGTTGGCCACCTTTATAATCTGGATAGAAGGGACTTTGTTCTGATATTAGGTAATATTTTCCTTTATCTTCTACAACTTTTTCGATTTTCAATTTCACAACTTCCACTCCCTAAAATGTTTTTCCCATCAAAAAGTAGAAGTTCCAATTATCATTATAATATGCTTCGCCAATACGAATAAGTCCAAACATTGAAACATTTAACCCGAGTTCAACACCTGTAGACCACTCAAATGGAACTGAAAAATCGTAGCTACTTCCAACATATCCAGTGTCTAAAAATAATGCTACATAGAATGGAATTTCTCCATCTTTATTTACATATCTAAAATCATTGTTTAAAAGAAGGGCCATATCTCCTGCTAAATTTGCTCCTCTAAGTGAATTTAAACCTTCTAAATAATTTGTAATGTCAACACCGCTTTGCTGGAAAATTTGAGCTGCATATAATCTTGTAGCAAAGCCAAAATAAGTATTTTTTATCGGTAAATGCAAAGAAAATTCTTCCTGCATCTTAAGTGCAACAGGTGCATTTCCTGAAATATTAAAATATTTTTGCAAAGTTGCAGATAAAAATATTCCATCTGACGGAATAATTAAATCATCCAAATTTTCATAAATTACGCCTAACAAAACATTGGCTCCAATATATTCCGTGGAAGAAGTAGAACTACTAACCTCTGTTGAATTAACAGAAGTTGAAACAGCAGTCTCCTCGAGTTTATAATTCACTCCAGCACCAAAACTATACTTAAAATTGTTGATTTTTAAACTACTTAAAGAAAAATCAAAGTTAAAATTGGTAAGGTTAGTAGAAGTTGTTGTTTCGGTAGAACCCTCCGTTAATGTATCCGTTGTAGGTTGATAATTATAGCTTAAACTTGTCGACAATGAAAAAGGTTTTCCAAAAGGTTTTCTAATACCATAATCCAAACTCACAATTCTTCCACTAAATCCAAGAGAAACCGTAGAACTAAATGTTTGGCCGTATCCGAAGGGATTAGTAGTACTCAACTGTAATTGTGCTGCAAAACCCTCGTACCATTTCTTTCCTTCTTCAGGTGGAGCCCACGTTCCTCCGCCCATAAAATTAAATTTTTTCTCCTTTTCCTTTAAAATCAGGGTGGCATTTAATATATTCGACGAACTTGGAGTTATATCAAAATCAATGTTATCAAAGAATTGAGTTTTGTAAATTTCTATATATGTTTCCCTTAAAGCTTTTCTTGAAGCATAATCTCCGGATGAAATTCTAATTAAATCGTCAAAAGTATAAGTTTTAGTTCTAGTATTTCCTTCTATCTTTAGATCTCCAAATTTGTATTCAACTACATCAATTATAAAATCATTTCCTTTGACTAACGGGTTTATATTTATAAAATACTCATCTTTGTCATAACGATCCTTTACTACTTGGACCAATTTCAGTAAATCTAAATTTGTAAAAGTTGCGGGTGTGGAAACTAAATCACTAAAATCATACAAACTCGAATTTACCATTACATTTTCTATATACACCGGGTTTTTAACTAAAAGGTTTTGCACAACAAAAACCTTTAAAATTTTTGAGGGTATTTCAGTACTTGCTGGCTCAAATTGTATGTTAGAAAGGGGAGAAAAATACACATATTTAGATAAAGATTGATAAAGTTTTTGAATATCTGAAAACTTTGGATAATAGTCTTTTTTGCTATCAAAAATTTTCAAAATCGCATTTTTTTCCAGATAATTCTTATATAACTTTAAATCTACATCTTTTTTTATATTCTCTATTACTTCTTCCAAGCCGTTTATATTCCCCGTAAATTCCAAGTCGTAAAGAGCATATTCGGTAATGTTAAAATCCACATTGTTACCATTGATTTTTCCAGTTATATAAACCAACGATTGATCCTTATTTTTAGAAAAAACATTTGAAACTATGTAATTTTCTTTTTGATATAATTCAGTCAAATTTTCAATTGATTTTTTAAATTGAGGGAAGCTAAAAGCTTTACCCTCCTTCAAAGTAACAGAAGCCTGCAAAGTTTCTTTTGATATTAACCCTACTCCATAAATATTTAGATTTACTTTACTTACTGGCTCGTTTTCTTCAACCTTAATAATTAATTCAAAATGATCATCAGTTGCAATTTTGGTCCACTCAACATCAGAAAAATAACCTGTAGCTTTTATTGAAGATACAATATTATTAATTGCATTTTCATTTACATCAAAACCCACATAATTTTCATATGAAGGTTTAAGCTCGTCAAGAGAAACTGTTTTAAGATTTTGGATTGAGACAGAATCTAAAATAGCAGAAAAATAGATTACACTATAAAGGATTAATAACAAAAATACTAAAGATTTTTTCATATTTACTCCTCCTCCAAATTTTTTTCCATTTCATTTATTATGTCCTTTAAAATCTTTAGTTTTGAAGACGAATCTATATTACCTAAATATTTTTTGATAATATCAGATTCTATACTATAACAATCATCATTCCTACATCTTATGATTTTAAAATTAACGTTTTGGTTCATTAAAAGTGAAAAAAACACAGAAGCTAAATCACCTACAGGTTGACAATCAATGTGTTTTTTAAAAAATTTTGCTGTTACCTTTGTGCCCTTACCTATCTCACTTTCTATTTTCACAAAACCTCCAGTTGCTTCAGTAGCTTGCTTTAAAAAAGGTAACCCAAGTCCAACTTTTCTTATTTTTTTTGATCTAGTAGTATAAAATGGGTCAAAAACATCTTCAACATTCTTTATACCAGGGCCATCATCTTCTACACTAAACAAAAAAAAATCTTCTGTTTCATTTATAATAAGTTTAACATTTTTTGCACCCGCTTTTACAGCATTTTCAGCTATATCGTGAACATGATCAGCCAATGTTAAGAGTCCCATATTGTTTTCACCTTTCCTCTTATTAAGAAAGATAGAAATTCTTTGGCGTTTTTAACCTTATCTTTAATTATACTATATCTTTTGCCAATTTGATTAAGAAAATGTGCATCTGAAGAAGAAATAGAAATAAATTTATTATTTTTGGCAATTAGGTACTCTTCCTTGTTTGTTACTTCTGCAATATGTATATTTAAATCAGGAAAAATTCCCAGCTGGTAGAGTACACCAAATTTTCTACTTATATGTGCATACACAGGTATACCTGAATATTTCAAAATTATCTCTGTAACTTCTTTAATGCTCAAATCAGTGGGAAATCCTAAAGGAGTGGTTTCCAAAGAAATAAATTTGTCATTTTGGTCTACTTTTAATTGATATCCAAATTTTTCAGGATCATAAGAAATCTTAGGAAGGTGTTCATAAATTATTTTCGAAACTTTTAACAAATTTTCTATTTTATCAAAATAACCAAGTATATGAACATCTTCAATTGTTTGAATTTCAATTCCTGGAATTAGTATTTTTGAATGATTTTCGAAAACTTTTAAAAATGACAAAACATTTTCTCCTGAATTATGATCGCAAATTGCCAGTATATCAGGAGAGTATTTGACAACTTCATTTGGAACCATCGTTAAATCTGCACAGGGAGAAAGACAACTATGTACATGTAAATCGCATTTCATCTTAATCCTAGATCATATAATCTTCCTGAAACTCGAAAAGCATCTTCTTGGCTTCTCAATATATTTATTCCTTCGATTCTTGCTTTTTCTAGGGTATCTTCAGGAAGATTTACTCCCTCACAAAGTATTATAGCTCTTATTCCAACCATAGATGCAACAGCAACAATGTTAACGTGGCTTTGAACTGTAATCCATATTGAATCAGGTTTTGCATTTTTCATTACCAAACTTAAAAGATCACCAGTATAAGCGTGAAGTATTTCATAATCATTATTCCAAAAAACTTTTTCCAGCAAAGCTTTTTCAGCTATCTCTGATAGATTCATGTTTATCCTCCTTCAATGCCTGTTACTTAAAAATTTCAAAGATTTCTTAATAATATCATCCAAAGTATCTTTATCACTTGCTACCTTTTTAACTGCTTTTATTGCTTGGGATTTTGAAAATCCAAGTGTTACAAGTGCCTCAATTGCCTCAAGTATTTTTTTATCTTTTTCAGACAACGACACATCGAATTCCTTTAGTGAATCTTTTAATTCCATAATAATCCTTTCAGCAGTTTTATTTCCAACGCCAGGGAGCTTTGAAAGTTTAGCAACATCTCCACTGATAATTGCAGACACAAGTTCTTCTACGCTGCTTGATGCAAGAATTTTTAAAGCACTTTTTGGCCCCAATTTATTAACGGAAATTAACTTTTCAAACAATTTTAACTTTTCAATTGTTGAAAAACCATACAGCGTTATTCCATCATCAGAAACTATTAACTTTGTGTATACTTTAATTTTCTCATTTGTTTTCTCTTCGTATTCGCCTGTTTCACCAACTACAACCTCAAAAATTAATCCATTTACTTCTATATATAATTTTCCATTTTCAATTTTTTCTAATTGTCCTAAAACAGCATGTATCATAGATTCACCTCAAACAATTCAACTGCATTTTTAATAAGAATTTCGGAAACATCATAACCAATTATATCATTTATTGCTTCTACAACGTATTTCACATAAGCTGGTTCATTCCTTTTACCTCTAAATGGTTGAGGAGGAAGATAAGGACAATCTGTTTCGGTTAATATATTGTCTTCCCCTACCATTCTTACTACTTCTCTTAAGATTTTGTTTTTTTTATAAGTTATTGGACCTCCTATTCCTAAATAAAATCCCAATTTTACAAACTTCAAAGCCCATTCGCTATCGGCACTGAAAGAATGTATTACTCCTCCTTTTTCAAAAGGTCCAAAACTTTCTAAAATACTGTACGCATCTTCATATGCATCTCTAATATGAATAATTACGGGAAGTTGCAATTCTTTTGCAAGCAAAAGCTGTTCAGTAAAAACTTTTTGCTGAATTTCTTTTGGGGAAAAATTTCTAAAATAATCAAGGCCTATTTCACCAATTGCAACAACTTTATCATTTTTAGATAATTCCTCAAGCTTTTCTAAATAATTTTCTGGAGCATTTTTGCTATCGTGCGGGTGAATCCCAATGGAAGAAAAAATCTTATTATATTTTCTAGAAAATTCCGCTGAAATTATACTATCTTCAATATTTGTTCCTACATTGATTACAAAAAAAATTCCAGCATTTTCAAAGTTTTTTATTATTTCCTCTCTGTCATTTTCAAAATGTTTCATTTGTAAATGGGCATGTGTATCTACAAAATTCATCAAGAATTCCTCCTTTAAAACTTTTTCAAATCACTTTCACAATTATTTTACCATTAAAAACTAAAAATAAAGTGGTATAATTATATGTGAAAAAAGCTACAAGGAGGTGAAAGTATGAAAAAAAGCTTAATTGTATTTTTGATAGCTCTCATTTCAATTGTTTCGTTTTCAATAACATTCATAAATCCATTTGGTCCAACGATTATTCCCATTTCACCAATGTTAGATGGTGTTATCCAGGGTTATGTAAACCTTAATATCAGTCTCTGGAAAAATCCTGATGAAGCCATCGCAAGAATTGTATCTGGCGAAGCAAAGTTTGCAGTGTTACCTATTACAACCGCAGCAAATTTATATTCTAAAGGCATTGATATTAAACTTGTTGGAGTACATGAATGGAAGGTTTTTTATTTGGTTTCAAAACAAGATTTTAAAGATCTTAGTAATTTAAAAGGTAAAACTGTATATTCTGCTCATGGAAGAGGACAAACAGTTGATGTTCTGCTTAGATATTTGCTAGTTTTAAGCGGACTCAAACCAGATCAAGATGTCCAATTTGTGTACGCACCCCCACAAGAAGTTGTAGCTCTTTTTAAAGCTGGAAAGGTAGATTTTGCTGCTTTACCAGAACCTTTTGTTTCAATGTGCTTGGCTAGCGACGGAAAAATCGTACTTGATTTTCAGGAAGAATGGAATAAAATTTCTGGTTCTAGCAACGGAATACCAGTGGCAGGATTATTTGTAACTGGCGAAATAGCTCAATACGTGAACCTTATTGAAGATGTGGAAAAAACCTTTGAAAAAAGCATTAATTGGTCTAACGAAAATCTTGATAAAGCTCTGGAAATCACCAACAAATATCTGACAATTCCAACTCCAATTTTAAAAGAATCAATGAAAAGAACAGAATTTAGATATGTTCCAGTTTCTAAGTGCAAAAAAGATGTTGAATTATTTTTATCAAAAATGAACGAGCTTTATTCAGAAGGTCTTCCGAAGATTCCTGATGAAGGATTTTATCTAAAATGAAATTTTTCTATGGAATTCTTGTTTTTATCTTGATATGGTGGGTTTTATCCTTTCTAATTAATTCTCTATTCATTTTACCTTCCCCATATACAGTGGGGAAAGTTTTTTTTGAAATTATTCAAACTAAAACACTTTGGAATGCTCTGGCCTCCTCTATTTACAAAGGCTTAATCGCTTTGATTCTAACATTATTTCTGGGGTTTGTTATTGGCTTTTTCATGGGAATTTGCGATGTTTGTTTTGAACTATTAAGACCAATTTTAACTGTTTTTCAAAGTGTTCCTGTGATTTCTTGGTTAGTGTTAGTAATTTTTTTGTGGGGAATTGGAATCAAAGGACCAATTGCAATAACTGTTTTATCACTTCTTCCAAATACCACTTTTGCAGTTGCATATGGAGTTAAAAACACGGATAAATCTCTGATTGAAATGGCCAAAGTTTATAATGTTAGTAAGAAAAAAATTATTAAAGACCTTTATTTAGGTTCAGTAGTTCCATTTATTTTAACTGCCTTGGAAGTTGTGTCAGGTAATCTTTGGAAAGTAATATTTGTTTCAGAATACCTATGTGGAAAAAATGGAATAGGAGTCCAAATTGCCTGGGCAAGGCAATATGTTGATATACCTAAAGTTTATGCACTTACTATTTTTGCAGTTATTCTCGGTATTTTATCAGAAAGACTTTCAAAATTGTTTGTAAAAATATTTCTTAAGGATTGGGAATATGGTAATTAAATTAGAAAGCATAAAAAAATCATTTGGAAATCTAAAAGTTTTAGAAAATATTAGTTTTTCACTTGAAGCGCGTGAAAAACTTGTTCTTCTTGGCCCATCTGGTTGTGGGAAAACCACACTTTTAAGAATCATTGCTGGCCTTGAAAACTACGAAGGAATCTTAATAAAAAAATTTAGAAAACTTGGATATGTTTTTCAAGAACCTCGGACAATTCCTTGGAAAACGATATATAAAAACCTAAAATTTGTCGAAGAAAACGACGAAAAAATTAAAAATGTATTGAAAACAATGAAAATTTATGATTTCAAAGATTACCTCCCAAATAAGTTAAGTGGAGGAATGAAGCAAAGGGTAAATCTTTCAAGAGCATTGGTAACAGAGCCAGATCTTCTTTTATTAGACGAACCATTTGCTTCTCTTGATATTCATATTAAATGGAGTATAATAAATGATTTAGTAAATGAATGGAAAAACAGAAATTTTTCTATTATTATGGTTACTCATGATATAAAAGAAGCAATATTGCTGGGAGATAGAATTCTTGTATTATCAAACAGACCTGCAAAAATAATTAAAGAATACATTATTTCTAAAAAAACGAACGAAGAAAAATTAACCAGAGAGATAATTAATCTCTGGAACGTAAGCGGGTGAAAATATGAAAAAAATATCCGAATATGTTTTTAAAATCTCAAAAGAAGGAAAAATGAATGTTGATGCTTATGTTTTTACTGATGAAGACGAACTCAAAGAAATATCTGAGGCAGTTACACAGCTAAAGAATGTTGCAAGTTTACCGGGAATTGTTAAAGCTGCGTATGGAATGCCAGATATTCACTGGGGATATGGTTTTCCTATTGGAGGAGTTGCAGCTTTTGATGCAAATGAAGGGATAATTAGTCCTGGGGGAGTAGGTTTTGATATAAATTGTGGTGTTAGATTGTTAAAAACGCATTTGTATTTAAGCGACATTGAAAACCATTTAGAGCAAGTCATCCAAAAACTCTACGAATCTGTACCAGCCGGGGTTGGATCAACTTCAAAAAAATTCAATTTAAAAGATTTCAGAAATATCATAGAAAATGGAGTAAAGGCAACAATTGGAATGGGATTTGGAACCCCTGAAGACTTAAAATTCATAGAAGACAACGGTATAATAACCCCCGCAAATATGGAAGATATATCCAAAAAAGCTTATGAACGTGGCAGAGAAGAATTAGGCACCTTAGGAGCAGGAAATCATTTTGTTGAAATACAAAAAGTTGTTCAAATTTTTGATAAAAAAATTGCAGAAAAATTGGGAATATTTGAAAATCAAATAGTAGTTATGATTCACACAGGTAGTAGAGGATTTGGGCACCAAATAGCTACAGATTATATTCAACTTATGAGAAACAATTTCAAAAATGTTTATCTTCCAGACAAGCAATTAATATATGCTCCTTTCAAAAGCGAACTAGGCCAAAAATATTTTTCTGCAATGAATTGTGCGGCAAATTACGCTTTTTCTAATAGACAGATAATTACCCATTATATTAGAAAAGTTTTTAAAGAAGTTTTTAACACTTCTGTTGAAATAATTTACGATGTTGCACACAATATAGCAAAATTGGAAACTCATTCTTTAAATGGCGAGACAAAAAAACTTGTAGTTCACAGAAAAGGCGCAACAAGGGCTTTTGGTCCAGGAAGAAAAGAAATACCAAGTGAATATAAAGAATTTGGACAACCTGTTATTATTCCAGGAGATATGGGTACTGCATCCTACCTTTTAATTGGAACCGATGAATCTGAAAACATTGCTTTTTCTTCTACTGCTCATGGTGCTGGACGACTATTAGGGAGAAGACAAGCTTTAAGAACGTTACAATTGAATGACATTCTTGCTTCTCTAAACAAAAAGGGTATAATTGTTAAAAGTAAAAGCAAAAAAACAATTATTGAGGAAGCACCTGATGCGTATAAGGATATTGACAAGGTTATAAAAATTACCGATAAACTAAGACTATCTAAAAAAGTTGCAAAAATGATCCCTTTGGGGGTTTTAAAAGGATAATGGGTAAAAATGAAAAATTATTAATTTTGGAAGGAATTTTTGCTAACTTTTATTTCATATTAACCCAAGGAGTTGTTTTTACCTCTATTGCTATTTATTTTGGATTTAACGAAATTCTTTTGGGCATAACTGCTTCCTTTCCTATGATATTCCAACTTTTCCAAATTATTACACCTGCAATTATTGAAAAATTTAGACATCGAAAAAAACTTTTAATGTTCTTTAATTCTTTTAAACTCCTGTGGATTATTGTTTTAATTTCCCTGTTAATTGGAAAAACTTATTCCATAATTTTAATTGTTGTTTTTGCAGCCACGCAGGCATTTTCATCCTTTGCAGGAAACACGTGGTCTTCTCTAGTTTCTGATATAATTCCTCAGAAAAAAAGAGGAAAATATTTTGGACTTAGAAGTACGTTAATTTCATTCTCAACTTTAATCGTTTTTTACATGTATTCCTATCTAATTGATAATATATCTGCACCTTTAAATTATATTTATGTCATCTTAATTACCTTGATTGCTACTTTTTTAGGAATTCTTACATTAATACCTGTTGACGATCCTCCTTTAAAAACTATAGGAACTTTAAGTGAATTAAAGGAAGTTTTTACAGAAAAAAACTTTATGAAATTATCCCTTGCAAACATGTACTGGAATTTTATTTTGTTATTGACCGCTCCGTTTTTCTCGTATCATCAACTTAAAAACTTACACATTCCTCTTACTTATATTAGTTACGCAACAATTGCTATGTCTCTTTTATCTATGTTATTCTATTTTGTTTGGGGAAGATTAAGTGACAAGTTAGGAAATAAAACAATAATGGTTTTGGGAATTTTCTTTGTATCACTTACTCCATTTTTCTGGATATTAATGAACGAACAACACTGGCCCTATGGACTTGTATTTGATGCAGTTATTTCTGGAATTGGTTGGGCGGCTGTAAACATTTCACTACTTATTCTTCCCATGGAAGCAGCTAAAAGAATTTCTCCTATGTATTTCGCTGTTTTCGGTTTTTTTGGAGGGCTTGGAGGACTTATTGGTTCGTTTTCAGGAGGGTATTTGGCTTCTTACTTTAACAAATTAGATTTCTACATTTCAAATTATCACATTTTTGGCCTTCAAGTTTACTTCTTAATAGAAGGTGTGTTAAGATTCTTAGCTATCCCTCTTTTTGCCAGTGTAAAAACACAAAAGTATGTTTCTCCAAAAATTTTTGTATTCAGTATTCTTAATATTATTGCAAGAAGGCCAACCCAAAGAATATATGAAAATGCCAAACTAGGAAATGTTTATATTTTGAAAAAAATGCCCCAAAAAAATAAAAGAATTCAAAGATGGTGGTAAATCTTTTCAAAGAAAAAGAGTGCCAAAATGGCACTCAAATGAACTTTTTATTCTTCTTCCTTTTCGTTCATTTTCTTCCCGTTTAAAAATCTTACCTCTCCTTCGCTCTTTAAAGGAATCGTTTTGTACTTTAAATTATGATGAGAAATTATTTTTCTTAAAGTTTTTGTCTTAGAACGCATTACTATAGATTCCGTTATAGCAATATTTTTTGAATATTTAACACCCTTTAATAAATCGCCATCTGAGACACCTGTTGCAGCAAAAATTACATTATCACTTTTTATCAAATCATCTGTTTTATATACTTTACTTGCATCATAACCTTTTTCAGACATTAAATTTCTTTCTTTTTCATCTATTGGCCACAACTTCAGCTGAATTTCTCCTCCAAGAGATTTTAATGCTGCTGCAGCCAAAATTGCTTCCGGAGAACCTCCAATACCCAGATAAATATTAACATAACTTTCAGGAAGAGCAGTTGCTATTGCAGCTGCAATATCTCCATCACTTATTAATTTTATTCTCGCACCAACTCGTCTTACTTCTTCAATGATTTCCCTATGTCTTTCCCTATTCAAAATCACAACGGTTAATTCAGAAATATCAATATTTAAAATAGCAGCTGCTACTTTTAAATTTTCTCTAATGGAAGCATTTATATCCAATTTTCCTGCTAGTTCTGGACCAACGGCCAATTTATATGAATAAAAAGTTGGAAGATACTCTATAGCTCCTCTATCGGTTGCAGCAATTACACTTATTGCATTTGGAAGTCCATAAGCAACTAATCTAGTACCATCAATAGGGTCAACAGCTATATCTAATTCAGGAGTGTTTTCCTCCCAATTACCAACTTTTTCACCTATGTAAAGCATTGGAGCTTTATCTTTTTCACCTTCTCCAATTACAACAACTCCCTGCATATCAATATAATCTAACATTCCTCTCATTGCATCACTTGCAACTTTATCAACAATTTCTTTATTTCCTCTACCCATATATCTACTTGCCATTAGTGCAGCTGCTTCAGTAACTCTTACCATTTCCAGGGTAATTTCTTTAGGTACCCTATCCAATTTTTTCACCCCCAATTTTGTATGACAATCAAAGACAATCAAATTATAATATTTTGTAACAAAAATGAAAAATTCTATAAATCTTCGTTAGTAGTATTTAATTATTAAAAATGATATTAAATTCATTTTTCCATGGCTAATCTTACTTTTTCAAAGGGAACTTCAATCCATTCTCCTGGAGACAAATTGAAATCACTCAATTTTAATTTTCCAATTCTTATCCTTTTTATCTTTTTGTATTTTAAACCAATAACTGTAGTTATTAATTTTATTTCATGAAATTTTCCCTCGGTTATTGTAATTGATATAACTTCTTCATTTATTTTTTTTATTTTAGCTGGCGCAAATTTTGTACCGTTTTTCAGTTTTATACCTGCCTCTGCAATTTTTACCATCTCTTCTGTTAATGTTCCTATTATTTCCACTAAATATTCTTTTTCAATTTTTGATTTTGGAGAAATGATTTTATGTGTAAAATCCCCATCGTTCGTTATTATTAAAAGACCTTCGACATCTTTGTCCAATCTTCCAACAATATGTAATTTTTTCAAATACGGATGATTTATAAACTCAAACACATTTCTTTCAAATTCAGATTTACTTGAAGTAAAACCAGCTGGTTTATTCATTACTATATACACATTATGGTATGGAATTATCTCTTTTCCATCCAAAAATATTTTTTGATTTTTACCGACTTCAAAAGAAGGATCTTCAACTATTTCGTAATCTACCAACACTCTTCCTTCTTTAATTATGTATTTAACTTCTTTTCTACTTCCAACCCCTGCGTTTGAGAGAAATTTATCTAACCGCATTTTTTATCGCCTCTGCAACTTTAACAGCTCTGTAATTTTCTTTTACATCATGAACACGTATTATATCTGCTCCATTCACAACACCTATTGCAGTTATTGCTAAAGTTCCCTCTAATCTTTCTTCAACTGGTAAATCCAGTATCATTCCAATCATGGATTTTCTACTTGCTCCCAATAAAATCGGATATCCTAATTCCTTAAATTTACTTAGATTTTTTATTATAAGTAAATTATCTGTTAGACGCTTACCAAATCCTATTCCTGGATCAATTATTATCTTTTCTATTCCATTTCTTTTGGCAAATTCAATTCTTTCTTTTAAAAATTCATATATTTCTAACACGGGATCTTCATAGTATGGATTTTTTTGCATGTCTTTAGGTGTGCCTTTCATATGCATCAAAATAACAGGACAATCAAATTTTCTGATAACATTTACCATGTTTTTATCAAATCTAAGAGCGCTAATATCATTAACCATATCTGCTCCCACTTTTAAACTTTCATCAGCAACTTTAGATTTATAAGAATCTACAGAAACAATAACATCAAAATTTTTCTTTATAGTTTCTATTACAGGAACCACTCTATTCAATTCTTCATCTAATGGAACTTCTTCTGCACCCGGTCTTGTGCTTTCACCGCCAACATCAATAATCTCCGCTCCATCGTTAATCATTTTCGATACTATATCAATTAATTTGTCTTTTTTTATTCTACTTCCAGGGTAAAAAGAATCAGGTGTAGCATTCACAATTCCCATTATGTAAACATGATCAAAATTTAATTTTTTTCCATTTTTCAAATCGTATTCCATATATCTCCCTCCTTTAATCTCATTTTATCATATGCTTTTATTTTTATAATCAAATTTGATATAATTTTCCTGTCTTAACCTAAATAAGGAGGTGGGGCTATGACAATTTGGTTAATAGTGCTACTACTTTTAACCATCTTGTTTATAGTATATTCAACAGTAAAATGGAGACTTCATCCTTTTCTTGCACTGATTTTTGCTGCTTTTATTTACGGCATATTGTCCGGCATGAAATTTGGTGATATTCTCTCTTCTGTTACAGCTGGTTTTGGAGGAACATTAAGTTCTATAGGTATAGTTATTGTTGCTGGAACAATCATTGGAGTATTTTTAGAAAAATCCGGTGGAGCCTATACGATGGCGGAAGCAATTTTAAAAATCACCGGAAAAAAGAACGTACCTCTTGCAATGGGTATAATTGGTTATATCGTTTCAATTCCTGTGTTCTGTGACTCTGGATTTGTAATCCTTTCTCCTTTAAACAAGGCTCTCAGTAAAAAGTCAAAAATTAGTTTAGCAGTTAGCGCTATAGCCTTGAGTCTTGGACTTTATGCAACACATACTATGGTCCCCCCAACTCCTGGCCCTGTTGCAGCAGCTGGGATTTTAAATGCTGATCTTGGCGTTGTAATTATTTGGGGACTTATTGTATCTATTCCTTCACTTATTATTGGTTGGCTTTTTGCTTTAAAATTTGGCTCAAAAATTCAAATTGATCCCGAACCAGAAATGTCAGAAGAAGAAATTTCACAAAAAATGAAAGAAGCTCCTAGTGCTAAAAAGGCGTTTTTACCAATTATTGTTCCAATTCTTTTAATTGTACTTAAATCTATTTCAGATTTTCCAACAAAACCTTTTGGAGATGGTAGTCTTAGAGCATTTTTAGGATTTATTGGCCACCCTGTTACTGCATTAATCATAGGTATATTAATTGCTCTATTCTTACCTAAAAAGCTCAGCAAAACACAAGTTTCTGTTGAAGGTTGGGTTGGAAAGGCTGTTCTTAATGCTGGTGTTATAATTTTAATAACCGGAGCCGGAGGAGCTTTCGGAAAAGTTTTGCAAAATTCAGGAATTGCGGGAGCACTTGGTGAAACTCTTACCAAGGCAAATCTTGGTATTTGGCTTCCATTCCTTATAGCCGCAGCTATTAAATCCGCACAAGGTTCATCAACAGTGGCTATTATCACCACAGCTTCTCTTATGGCTCCGTTGATGGCACCCCTTGGCTTTACATCCACAATTGCAAAAGCACTTGTGGTTGTTGCAATTGGTGCAGGATCAATGGTAGTTTCACATGCCAATGATAGTTATTTCTGGGTAGTTACACAATTTTCCAATATGGATGTTAAAACAGGATACAAATTACAAACCTTGGGAACATTCTTAGAAGGGTTAACCGCTGCAGTAATTGTCTGGTTAATTAGTATTCCTTTGATTTAATTAATAAAAATCCTTAAAAATTTAGCCCCCTCAATTGGGGGCTTTTTTCATTCAGGGTAATTAACAATATTTTTTATTTCAATATTAATTTTTTTCAATGAACTGTAGATCCTTTTGTAAACTTTTCTGTACAATTTTTCATAGATTTCTACTTCATCTTTTTGAGGTTCATAAACTTTTGAATAATTTACCATGTTCTTTCCAGATTCAAAAATATCATTATAGATACCTACTCCAGCAAATACACACATAGCGGCTCCAAGCCCGGACATTTCATGAGTTTGTGTTCTATAGACTGGCAAATTAAACATATTAGCCGTGATTTGACAAATTTTTTCGCTTTGTGATCCTCCACCTGAAACCATTAATTTTTCTATTTTTATTTTTCCTTTTTTCTCTATTCTTTCCATACCATCTCTAAGAGCATAATTGATTCCTTCTACAATTGCTCGATATATGTGTGCTCTTGTGTGAACGTCTCCAAATCCAATCATTGCTCCCTTAGCATTAGGCATATCAAGACCAGGAGTCCACATAGGATGCAAAATTAACCCACGAGATCCCGGCGGTACTTTATCCAATAATGGTTCTAAAAGGAATTCAGGAGAGATTCCTTTTTCATTAGCAATTTCTATTTCTTTGTTTCCAAATTCCTTCAAAAACCAGCTAACAAGCCAATATCCTCTAAATATCTCAATTTCAGGGTTGTAATATCCAGGAACAACCGCTGGATAAGGAGGAATAAAAGGAATTGTTTCGAAATATCTTTTAGATGTTGTTTGAACTGTCGCAGTTGTCCCAAAACTTAAGCTTGCCGAATCTGTATCAAAACATCCAACTCCAATAGTTTCACAACCTTTATCTGAACCAGAAGTAATAATTGGAATACCTTCAGGAATGCCAGTTTCCTCTGATATTCTTTTTGATATTTTTCCAACCTCTACACATGGAAGCACTAACTCTGGTAACTTCTCGCGTTCAACTCCAAAAACTCGCCATCTCCAATGGTTTTTACTCTTTGTCCACTTTTGAGATTTGTAATCAAAAGGTATATGACCAATTTGCGATGCTTTCGAATCAATAAATGTTCCTGTAAGTTTATACAAAAAATATCCCGAAAGGAGCAAAAATTTATAGGTTTTATCCCATATTTCAGGTTCATTTTCTTTAATCCAATTAGGCTTGCTTTTTCTAAATGTTCTAATTGCAGTCTCTTTTTTGTTTATTAAAGTAAAACCTATGTTTTCCCAAAAAGTCAGTGGATTTTTCTTCGAAGCAGTCCTCTGATCAAGCCATAAAATTGCAGGTCTTAATGGTTTCCCGTTTTTATCAACTAAAACAACAGTATCTCTTTGAGTAGTAACAGTAACACCAATAATATTTTTAAAATTTTCAAAATTTCTATCTTTTAATCTTTTTACAGCTATAATCAATGATTTCCAGTAAAACTCTGGATCTTGTTCCGCCCAACCATAAAATTTTGAAAAATAAGGAGGATTAAACTTAATCCTTTCCATATCCACCAAATAACCATTTTTATCAAATAAAATTGCCCTCAAGCTTTGTGTACCGCAATCTATACTAAGCGCTAATTCATTCAATTTATCTCCCCCCTAACTTTTTATGAGATTTTAAAAATATATAAATTTTGATTCCCAGAAGAAATCGTTATAAAAAAGAATAAGGAAACTAGAAACAGTACAACAATAACTACTCTAAAAGAGAACGAAAATTTATACTTTACTCTTTCAATAATTATCACAAATAATCCAGTAATAAAAGCAACAAAAACATTCCAAGAAGTTTCAAACCATACTGGCCCCAAAGTACCAGCAATTCCAGGAAGAACAGACCAAATAATAACAACTAACCATGGTACTAAAACATTCGAAAATAACCTCGAATACCAAAAATTTCTTTCCTGTCTTTTTCTTTTAATAACTAAATACTCAACTATGTTTGTTATCAAATATGCCCAAAAAGCAAGTTCCATATTTTGGAGTATTGTTTCATTCGTTCCAAAAAGGAAAATTAAAAATGTCCAATTTGCTAACTCAATGCCAAAATACAACCCTGAATAAATTATTAAAAAAGTAATTGCCTTTGAAAATATGTTCATAAAATCCCCCCATTCTCTTAAATAAGTTTATCACAAATATTAATTCAGTTTAAACTTAACTTTAAATTTTTAATAACTATTATTTTTTTATGGTTATTTTGATATTATAAATTTGGGTTCAATAAAGGAGGGAATAATTATGAATCTTTTTGATTTACCAAAAAACATTAAAACTGTTGATGTTGCTCAACCAGTTTTTATGAAAGGTGAAAAAAAAATCGGTGTTTTGCTAATACACGGATTTACTGGAACACCTTATGACATGCTTTATTTAGGTAAAAGATTAAACGAGAAAGGATACACGGTACTAATTCCAAGATTATCTGGTCATGGAACTTCCTCAGAGGACTTTTTGAGAAGTAATTGGAGAGATTGGCTGAGAAGAGTAATTGATTCTTATTTTGATCTTGCAGGTATTTGTGATAAAGTCTATGTTGCCGGTCTTTCAATGGGTGGGGTTTTAACATTAATTTTGTCAAGCATTGTTAACCCTCCCAAGGTTGTTACAATTGCAGGCGCAATAATGGTTAAAAGCCGGGAAATTAATTTAACACCTTTAATTTCGCTTTTTTCAAAAAAATTTAAAAGGAAAAATTTTAATGAAAAATATGAAGAAAAAGATTTTAAATTCTTATCAAAAGAATACTGGCAATATAATTGGCCCTTACAAGCCAAACATTTGTTAAAACTCATGAAAATAGCGAGGAAAAGGTTAAAATACGTAAAATCTGATATTTTAATACTTGCCTCCGAAAAAGATGAAACTGTTCCAATAAAAGCTGCTAAATATATTTACAATAATGTGGCTTCTCAAAAAAGAGAGCTTAAAATATTTAAAAAATCTGGCCACGTTATGACTAACGACATCGAAAAAGAAAAAGTAGCAGAAAAAATTATTAACTGGTTCAATGAATAAAACAAGGGAGATTCAAAATGCTACCTTTTGAATACGAAAATAAAAAAATCAAAGTAAAAAGAGAAAGAAAAGAAAGGTATAATATTATATCTTTTGATACTCCTTATACTCCTGATGTTAAAGAATCAGGCAATATAATTATATACGAATATTTAGCTAAAAAACCTGTTTCCAATTTGATTTTTCTTCATGGAATTGGCAATGGTCATATTCCTTATTTAATGTGGTTTGCTGAAAAATTTAAAGATTATGGAATTAATACATATTTTCTTATTTTACCTTACCATCTGAATAGGGCTCCATCTAATTGGAAAGGCGGAGAACCTTTTTATTCTGCCTCTCCTAAAAAGTGCGTTGTGAGATTTCATCAAGCTGTTATTGATGTTAGAAGAACAATTGACTATATTCAAATGATTTCCAATTTACCTATTTCAATAATGGGATTTTCATTTGGTGGAATGATTTCAACTTTATCTTTAGCTGTTGATAAAAGAATCAAAAAGGGAATTCTAGCCTTTACAGGTGGTAATTGGAGATGGATAAATTGGTATTCTCCTTATACGGAATCTGTTAGAATTGAGTACAGAACGCAGGGAAATGAAATGGGATGTAACAGCGAAGAATACTGTGTCAAATTGCGCGGAAAACCTGAAAAAGTAATTTCAAAATTCAAAAATATTGCAGATATTTTTAAACATCCAGTTGGATGCTATCATTATGATCCCATGACTTTTGCAAAATTTGTAGATCAGGAAGTACTAATGTTTACTGGATTATTCGATAAAGTAATTAACAAAAAAAGCTCCGATAGTCTTTATAGAATGCTTCATAATGCTAAAAGGATATACATTCCTTCCGGTCATAAATCTTCTTATTTCTTTAGAAAATTTATTGCTTTTAAAACAAAAAAATTCATTTTGAAGAATAACTAGATTAATTGTTTTAAGAATTCTTTTCTTTTAAGTTTAATATTATAATTAGTTCTGTGGTATTAAACATCAATATAAGTAAAAAACCAAAAAATATCCCAAAATACTGTCCAAAAAATCCTATTAAATACGATGCACCTCCCGAAAAGAGCGATGTAATTGAAGAAGCTAAACTTAAAGCTATCCCTTTATTTTTCTTGTATTTTTCAATAATTATTGCTTGTATTGTGGGATAAGTTGTTGCATAAAAAAGTCCTGTTAAAAACACTAAAAAAGAAGTACTAAATATGGTATTGGATAAAAATACTGTAAGGCTTGAAAACACCAGTGAAAGACTAACTACAATAGTTAACCATCTTTTATATCCAAGTTTTTCAGGAGTTTTGGCAAGAAATAGTCGTCCAAGAAAAAGCCCCATCCACAAAAACGACGGAAAAATTGCAGATTTTGAAATCTCAAAGTTTCTAACTTCATGTAAAAACACCGAAATCCATGAGGAAAAGTTCATTTCATAACTTACGTAAAATGAAAGTGCCAAAATTAAAATTACCAGTGAAAAATTGATACTACCTCTCAATGGGGCTTTTTCCTTTAGATATTCCCCATGAACTTTTTTAATATTATCTTTTATGAATATTAAAAGAAAAAATGGAATTAAGCTAATTAAAAAGGCTATACCGAAAGGAGATTTCCAAAAATTTGTATATTTTAAAATAATAGAAGAAAGAATTGGGCTAATAACTGCACCTATTGCAAAAGCCGAATGAAGTATATTTAATTTTTTTGCTTTTTTACCTTCACCTGAAACTCCTATTAAAAACGGGATACATACTTCTATAGCCGCTCCTCCAAAATTCATCATGATATACCCAAATATAAAAAAAAGAAAAGAGTTCATCATAAATAACAAAAATACACCAGAAGTAAAGATTAAACCGGCACTTACAACAAGAATGAAAGCATTAAACCTTTCTAATAAATATCCAAACAAAAGTGAAGCAATTAAAAAACTTATTGAACCCAAACTCAAAGAAAACCCCACTAATGAATGATTAACTACATAATTTTTTTCAATCACAGGAATTAGTGGACCAATAAGTACAAGGACAAATCCAAATGTAAAAAAATTTAATAATCCGTATAGATTTATCAATTTTTCTCTCATAAGTAGCCCTCCAATTTTTTTAATATTATAACTCATTTTGAATAACAAAAGAAAATCTCTGTTTTTTCCGAAATATTTCTAATTTATTCTTTTTAATTCTAAATATTAACACTTTTCTTCTTTTTTCAATCTTTTTGAATTTAGAAAAATATGATAATATATTAAATCACGTTAAAATGCTTATTGGAGTGATTAAAAATTGACTTTTTATATATTACCGGCTGTTCTATTTGGGTGGATATTAGGTACAAATGACTCTGCAAATATTTTTGGAACAGCAGTTACAAATAAAATAATAAGGTACAGAACAGCCACGATTATCTCAGCAGTATTTATTGTTATTGGAGCATTAACCGGCGGAGCAAAAGGGCTTGAAACAATAAGTAATGTTTCAACATCAAACCTATTACTCGCATCTATATCCACACTAGCATCTGCTTTAACAATGATTATAATGCTAAACTTTTTAAAAATTCCTGTTTCTTCCTCTCAAGCTGTTGTTGGTTCAATTGTTGCAATAGGTTTAATAGAAGGAAATGTAAATTGGGAAATAATCCTAAAACTCATATTAGGATGGATCGTAACACCGATCAGTGGAATAATTCTTAGCTTTATTTTATATAATCTTTTGGCAATACCGTTTAATAAAATAAAATCTATTTACACAAGAGAAAAAGTAATTTTACTATCCACTATTATAATTGGAGCATATGCTTCATTCTCCCTTGGCGCTAACAATGTGGCTAATATTACTGGTGTATTTGCAAAAGAGATAGGTATTAAAAATGCAGCATTTCTGGGTGGAATAAGCATTGCGTTTGGCGCATTTTTAAGTAATAAAAAGGTTATGTATACCGTTAGTAAACGAATTATAGATTTAGATTACTTCTCTTCTGCGATTTCAATACTTGGACAATCAATGACTGTCTGGATTTTTTCCATACTAGGAATACCTATTTCAATTTCACATGCAACTGTTGGTGCAGTTATTGGAACTGGATTAGCTAGAGGTTCTCAACTTACAAATTGGAAAACAATAATACAAATTGTTTCAACATGGATTTTCACCCCCGTTTTTTCTGGAATAACAACTTTTGCCATTTACTATTTTTTCAAAATTTTAAATTAGTTGTTTTGTTTTAATTTTTTACTTTTCTTATTTTTCAAAGTCTTAGATGATGTGTTAATATTAAAAGATACAATTGTTTTAATAGGGGTGGTTTAAATTTTCATATACCTTCTCCCGGCAATATTTTTTGGATGGTCATTAGGGGCAAATGATGCTGCAAATATATTTGGAACAGCAGTTTCAAATAGAATAATAAAATACAGAACAGCTACGATTATTTCAGCTGTATTTATTGTTGTTGGAGCTTTAACAGGGGGAGCAAAAGGGCTTGAGACTATAAGCAGTATATCAACATCAAATTTAGCTCTTGCATCCCTTTCGGTACTATCGGCGGCAATAACAATGACAATAATGACATACCTTGGAGTTCCAGTATCATCATCCCAAGCAATTGTTGGTTCAATAATTGCAGTAGGTTTAATAGAAGGAAATGTGAATTGGGGAATAATTTCAAAATTAATTTTAGCTTGGATAGGAACACCAATCGGTGGAATAATTTTCAGTTTTCTTTCATATAAGTTGTTGTCAGTCCCGTTTAATAAAATAAAATCTGTTTATACAAGAGAAAAGATCATAATCATTGCAACACTTATTATAGGAGCATACGGATCATACTCTCTGGGGGCAAACAATGTAGCTAATATTACAGGTGTATTTGCTAAAACAATAGGAATACAAATGGCTGCATTAATTGGAGGCTTAAGCATAGGATTTGGAGTTTTAACTTACAGCTACAAAGTAATGATGACAGTTGGAGCACAAATAATAGAACTAGATTATTTTTCTGCAGCTATAGCTGTTTTGGGGGAATCAATAACCGTTTGGATATATGCACTTATAGGAATACCTGTATCTACTTCCCAAGCAATTGTTGGAGCAGTTATTGGAGCAGGATATGCTAAAGGTTCGAAACTGGTTAACAAAAAAATAATTTTAAAAATAGTAAGTGCCTGGGTTAACACACCTATATCTGCAGGAATAATTACATATTTGTTATACTTATTATTGAAGGTTGTTTTTAAAATAAATATATAATCTGGAGGTGTGAAAATGAGCTTATTCTTTGGAAAAAAAGAACAAATGGTCATAGAATTATTTTATCAACACCTTGATTCAATTGAGAACACAATAGTAAAAATGATAGAACTCATTCAAAGTATGAAAAACAATGAATATGAAAAAGTAAAAGAACTTTCAGAAGTGGTAAGGCAGGCCGAAACAACAGCAGATAAAATAAGAAGAAAAGCAGAAATGGAAATGTATACAGGGGCTTTTCTGCCAAATTTTAGAGGAGATTTACTTGGTATAATTGAATCACTTGATAAAATAGCAAATAAAACAGAAACGGTAGCAGATGAAATAGAGCTACAAAACTTAAAAATACCGTCCGAATTATTTGAAAATTTTGAAATGCTAGCAAAAAAATCCTTGGAAACTTTCCAGGCATTAAAAGATGCCGCCAAAGAAATGTTTGAAGATTTCGATAGTGCAAGTCAAAAAATAACAGATACTGAAAAATTCGAACACGAAGCAGATGAGATTGAAAGAGATACAATAAGAAAAATATTTTCTCTTGATATTCCTTTAGCAGAAAAAATTCAATTAAAAAAGCTTGTCCACAGAATAGCAGACATTTCAGATACTTCTGAAGATGTATCTGATAGAATTCAAATTATCCTTTATAAGAGAAAAGTATAGTGTTATCTATACATTCCAACTCCAATAATCAGTGAAAATTGCAAGAAAATAAATAAAATCTAATAAGCCTGATATAAAAAAAGTATAATGAATAAATTAAAGCCTGGAATTATAAAATTACCAGTCATTATAATTACCGTAAGAACCAATTTGAAATTAATAAATTGGAACAAAATTCCTGTTCTGAAAGACACTGTTTTTTTCTTTTCCAGAAGTCCCTTTAAAATCATTAAAGCAGATATAGCATTTAAGAAAAGCCAATAATTAAAAAACTGTAATTAGAAGAACGCAAAAAACAAAACTTGCTCCAAATAAAAAGTGTAGAGTTCATTATAACCATATTTTCCAGCATATACAATTGAAATGATATTTTTGGAACAGAGGCCTAGGTGCAACAATAACAAAATTTATAAAAGTCAACCAATTAATTCTAATTCTCCTTGTTTTTTTCCATAATAAATTCTGCCTTTTCTGTTTCCAAACAAATCCTGTATCTAACATCTCCAATACCAGTGTTTTTTGAAACAATTTCATATCCTTTTTTCATAATATTCTTTACAAAATATATTCCACCTCTTAATTTTAATGTAGCATCAAGTAAATAGTCCTCTAAATCAAGCTCTAAATTATCACTTATAAAAATCATGTTGTTTAATAACCCAGCTGTTAAAGAAAACATCTTTTTTTGATTGGTAGTTAACTTATTTTCTATCTTTCTTAAAAGGAGGCAGTCCGGGTCATTCCACCACCATCTTTCATTCATAAAATATCGAGTAATAGTATTTCTCAAAGCATAATAAGCATTAGGCATCATTATATCAGGAGAGTTTTTGTCATAATAGGGTGCTGTATCTGGGCCTATTCTCATTCCATCTACAAAACCTATTGAAGGAAGTAAGGGAGCCCCACAACCAAGAATAAAACTTTCCTTACCTACTGCTTCTCGTATTAAACGCAACCCCTCTCTATATGCTTGTATTGGTGTTTTATCTCTAACAAATCTTTTTCCTGGTATCGCCCCTGCAAATAAAAAATCTATTTTAAAGTATTCAAAACCTTCATTTTTTATTTTTTTGAATATCTTATAAATGTATTCTTTTACTTCTGGATGTGTCAAATCGAGTGCATAAATTTTCTTATTCCAATTTTCATAAGCAAAAAGAGGATTGTTATTTTCATCTTTTACAAGCCAATCCTCATGAATTTTAAAAATAGTAGATGTTTCAGATACACTAAAGGGTGCTAGCCAAATCCCAGGCTTTAATCCATAACTTTTTATTATCTCAGCCATATCATGTAATTCAGGAAAAGTATCCTTAGGTTCCCAATCTCCAATATCTTTTTGCCAGGAATCGTCTATCTGAAAAACCTCAAATGGGTATTTTTTAGAATGTTCAAGATTCTTTAAAATGTCATTCCATGTTAATTTTTCAAAGTAATAATACCAGCTTGACCAACCTACAGGATTCCAACTGTTAAAATTAGGCTTCAATTCTTCTTCAACTTTTTTTGCGTATAGCAATAAAAGATGATCAATATTTCCAAAAAGTATGATAAGTGGTTCTATCTCAACGAAATCCTCAAACTCAGCATCAAAATAATCTATGAAACCTTCTATTTTTCTTTCATGTATATAAAAATAAGGATGACCAATTTTTGAACTTAAGAAGCCAACTAATATATTTTCTTTTGCAATAAAATAATCACTTACTATACCTTCAAGTAGCAAATGTGGATTTGGATTTGGGGAAAATCCAGCTTTTTTTAGAAATTCTTCTGGAATTTTCAGTTTTTCGTCTAAGTTTATTACTTTTGCTGGTCCCCAACTTTGCCAGTTATTTACAAATAACTTTCCGTCAACGTCAACTTCAAATAATTTTATTTTTCCAGGCTTACCTTTGATTTTTCCTTTTATAACTATTCCATTTAATATTTCTTTTTTCTCGAGAATTAATTCATAGTTTTCGTTTCTGATTTTTCCCTCAAAAATTTTCATTTTTACACCTCCTCTTATATTTTCAATTTTACAACAAAAAATCATTTTTGAATTTTTCTAAATTATGATATAATTATATACAAATGTATACGCAAGGAGGTGAGACACATGGATATCGAAAGAAAGCTTGAAATTCTTTCTTCTTATGCAAAATATGATATATCCTGTGTTTACAGTAAATCTAAAAACTTAAAAATTCGTCCAAAACATTTTATATATTATAGTCAAAGTAATACTGGAAAAACTATCCCTCTTTTAAAAGTGTTATTTTCAAATGCCTGCATATATGATTGTGCTTACTGTATAAATAGGAAAACAAACAATGTACCTCGAGCAACTTTCACCGTAGATGAATTGGTAAATCTTACAACAAATTTTTATAAAAGAAACTATATTAAAGGACTTTTTCTAAGTTCGGCTATAATTAAAAATCCTAACTTTACAATGGAACAAATGTTAAAAGTTGTAAAAAAGCTTAGAATCAAAGAAGGATTCAAAGGTTACATACATCTAAAAATTATTCCCGGAACCAGTGAGATTCTTGTAAAAGAGGCTGGGTTTTATGCAGATAGAGTAAGTATAAACGTTGAATTACCAACTAAACATTCATTATTACTTTTGGCACCAGATAAAAAGCCAGAAAGCATTCAAAATCCTTTGATTTTATCCTCAAAAACATACATTGAAACAATCCACGAAGCAAAAAAGTACAAAAGCGTGAAAATTTACTCTCCAGCAGGGCAAACTACACAAATAATTGTAGGAGCAACTCCAGAATCAGACAAAAATATACTTTCTTTTGCTAATAAACTATATAATCAGTACAAACTTAAACGCGTTTATTATTCAGCATATATTGCAATTAACAAAGATAAAAGGTTACCGTTAAAAAATGAAGAGATAATACGTGAAAAAAGGTTATATCAAGCAGATTTTTTAATAAGAGAATATAACTTTACCTTAGAAGAATTATTTGAAAAATCAAAAAATCTCAATTTAACACTTGATCCTAAAACTAACTGGGCAGTCAATCACCCAGATTTTTTCCCGATTGATATCAATAAAGCTTCATATGATGAACTCTTAAGGATTCCAGGTATCGGGATTAAATCTGCCAATCTTATAATAAAAGCACGTAAATCTTCTTCTCTGAGTTTTGAAAACCTAAAAAAATTGGGAATTAATCTAAAAAAAGCACAGTATTTTATTGCTTGCAATGGAAAAAAATATGACAAAAATAGAGAATTAACTCCATTATTTTTGTTTGATTTTACAAAGGAGGTAAATACAGTTGAAACTCCTAGCTTATGATGGTTCTTTCTCTGGTTTTATTTCATTGATTTATTTTTGTATAACAAAAGGTATAAAACCGGACTATATATTCAAATTTAATAATTTGCCGGGACTTCCTGTTATAAAAATAAAAAATTTAAATATCCCACTTATAACAAAATACCTCACTTCAAAACTCGGTAAAGATGAACTTCAAAATATATATTACGCTTATCTATCTGAAATTGAAAACATTGAATCTTTTATAATCTCATACATTTTTTATAGAATTAATAATGGTTATAATTCCAAAATAAATATGATGTTTCAAAAAATTGTTAAAAATGTACTTTACGAAATCTCTGATCTTTCAACTAATCTCATTTTTTCAAAAGTTAACAATATATTTTTTGCAAAAATCAAACCTTACAACAATGTAATATTTCCTCTTAGTAACTACTTTTCCAGAAAACTTCCAAGAGAAACCTGGATAATTTATGATGTTATGAGATCTTCGGCAATTTTGCATCTAAATAGAAAGAATTTAATGCTTAATAACGTTAATTTTAAAATAGAAACAAAAAGCGATTCCGTAACTCATCTTTGGGAAAATATCATTCGTGGTAAAAAAATCTCATAATTTTCCCTTAGAGTTATTTAATCGTCATATTCTTTATTTTTTATTCTTAATTTAGAAGTAGTTATTATGATATAATTGTTTCGTATAACTATCTGAAAGGGGGGATTGTTGTGAAGAAACTTTTAGTTATTTTTGTAATTCTTTTGTCAGTATCTATATTACTTGCAGGAAATTATTACATAGTTCAAAAAGGAGATACTCTATCCAAAATTGCAAAGGAAAATGGAGTGACAGTCGAAGAATTAGTAAAATACAATAACCTTGAAAACCCCGATCTTATAATTGTAGGACAGAAATTAAGACTAACACCTCCATACACACAAAAAGATTTAAATGAACAATTAGTAATGGCCACTCTTTGGTATCAAAATGCCGGAGAAGCAAGAGCACTTGCATATCAGGCCTACAATTTTGCAAGAATTCTTTATGACATGGATTTAAAAGAAGAAGCCACAAAACCTCGGGCAGTAATTGTTGATGTGGACGAAACTGTTCTTGATAATTCACCATACGACGCTGGAACAGTCGATACAAACAATGCTTATCCTATAGGCTGGTCTGAATGGTGTGAAGCCAAGCTTGCAACTCCTATTCCTGGAGCAGTTGAATTTTTAAATTACGTAGCAGAGACAGGAGGAGAAGTATTCTATATTACCAATAGAAATGACAGCCTAAAGCAGGCAACAATTGAAAATCTTAAGATGTTTGGTTTTCCATTTGCTGACGAAAAACATGTTTTGACAAAATCTACAACTTCTGATAAAGAACCAAGAAGACAGATGGTTGCTGAAAATTATAGGATTGTTCTTCTCATTGGAGACAACTTAAACGACTTTTCATCAGTATTCAGACACAAAGCAACACAAGAAAGAAATGCTCTTGTAGATGAAATGAAGGATAAATGGGGAACAAAGTTTATTGTATTACCAAATCCCATTTATGGAGACTGGGAAGGAGCTGTTTATAATTATAATTGGGGATTAACACCAGAGGAAAAGAGCAAGGTTAGAAAAGAAAATCTCTTCATGTGGAGACCTCAAAAGTAAAACTTGAAAAGGTATAAAGAAAAGCTTGGCTCAAAAAATGAGCCAAGCTTTTTATTTTTTACTCTTAAATTTACTTTTCATTTCATACATTTTTTTATCAACTTCTTCTATCGTTTCTTCGAAAGAACTTTTAAATTTTGATATTCCCCAAGAAAAAGACGGCTTAATATCACTTGATTTTTCATAATTTTCTGATATTTTCTTCATTATTTCCTTAGCTTTTTCAAGTGGACAATTTCTTAACACTATTAAAAACTCATCTCCTCCCATTCTTATAATTAAATCGTTTGATCTAATATTTTTTCTTACACTTTCTACGAAATTAACCAGTACTTCATCTCCTTTTTTATGACCATACGTGTCATTTATCGTTTTTAAATCATTTAAATCGACAAAAACAACTGTATCGCTAGGCGAAAAAGTTGTTAAATCAATAATTCCTCTATTGAAAGCGCTTGTTAATTTATCTTTTAAGCTTTTCTTATGCGTTAATCTAATTTCTCTAACCATAAACCTATACTCCCGAATTACGGTATAAGAAAAACCTAAAAATACAGCAAATACTCCGCAAGAAGAAAGGAATTCATTGCTGTAGTTTAAAAACAAAGTGGTAGAATCATTTAAAACCGTTAAGAAAAATAAAGTTGAAGTTAATATATTTACAATGATTTTCGATTTGTATGATAAGGCCAAGAAAAAGAGCGAATTTAATATTAAAACAACTGAAAAATAATTTGTAAAAATTTCCAAATAATACATTGAGGGAACAGAAAGCATTAAAAAACCAGCAAAATAATCAATGTATAATAAGGCTTTTCCAAGGTACGGTTTAATTTCCGTGATATCTAGCATTGTTCCCCTTATCAAAAAAGCAAATCCAAAATATATACTTGCGACAAAAATTTTTCTTAACAAAAGCATTGAAAAAACTGTTCCCATACTTTGAAATGGAACTAGGTCAAATAACCATAACGTCCCAAAAACACTGGCAAGAAAGAAACTAAAATAGATCTTTTTCCTCTTAATATTATGAACATTTCTAGAAAGCATTAGCAAAATTATAGATAATGCTACAAAACTACCAATTGAAATTAAGAGGAATTTATTTGTTAAAAACTCTAAAACTAAAAATTTTGTTTTTTGACTTTCATCGATTAAATATGGTATAAATTCTATTCCAAGCTCATATATCCCCCAAATTTTTAACTTAATTTCTTTTGTTCCTTCAGGAATTGTATATAAAAGTGGTTGATACCAAATATGTGCCGTTTTATTTGGAAAACCATATGTTCCAATCAATTTTTCATTAGCATAGATTTCAAAGTATGATGTATCAACCTGAGGTAAATATAAATAAGTCTTTTCACTTGTTTGAGGAATACTTGTTTTTAAAACAACATAAGTGGGTTTTTTAAGCACAAAAACAAAAGGTGCAGTTAAGACTTCTCCAAATTTTTCTTCATTTTCAATAACCCTAAAGGTTTTTATCTCTACTCCTCTTGGCTTCAAAGCCCAATTGAATATGAAGGCCAAAAACAAAAATATCAAAAGTGCAATGGTAAAACTAAATACATAGTTTATCTTTTTAATAAATACCTCCCTCCTTTAATCAATTCGCCTTATATTGACAATTAAATTATAATATAATATAATTAGATTTGCAGTCGGGGTGTAGCGCAGTTGGCTAGCGCGCTTGCATGGGGCGCAAGAGGCCGCTGGTTCAAGTCCAGTCACCCCGACCATTTTTTATTAATAACTTCTCCATTTTTCCATTTTTTAATCCTTCCAATCTTAGAGAACTTAATCTCTTGATTTAAATCAAGATTCTTCATTGAGCTTACCTCCGAAAGTTGAACAAGTAAAAAAATAATTTATTAACGGTACTCCACCGGAACAATGTTTTTAAATTCCAGCTCTACAAAATCTTCCTTCAATACATCTCCTTCTTTCTCAGAAAACTCATTCTTTTTTCACCGTATCAACTATATTATATGATATGATTAAATTATTCTAAATTGAAAAAGGCGGAAAAAATATAGGAAAAATTGTCTTATTTTAGCTTATTCATTATTATAATTTCCATTTAAAAAACCACACAACCTCTCATATATTTTTCTGAACATGATTTGATTTTCAAAAATTCTTTTTTAAAAAACAAATTAAAAATTTAAATCCACTTCTCATGGTAGTTCCTGGAAAACTTGGTGTTTCTGATAACATTTTTGAAACCAACATAAGAATATTTGGAACCATTAATCTTTTTTGTTATAAATTATTGTGCCATAATTTTTGTAATTTTCTTATTATTTTGGAACTGTTCCTGTTTCTTTCAATAACTTTAAAGTGTTTTTATAGCCATCTTATAGATTTACTTAGATTTATTATAAATCTTATTAAAAAATCAAAAAAATTATAAATCAAATTTTTCTTATGTTATAATCAAATTGAAATATTTTTAAAAAAGGAGGGGGGTTAATGAAGGCTCTTATACTTTGTGCTGGAAAAGGAACAAGATTAAGACCTTTAACATTTACAATTGCTAAACATTTAATACCTATTGCTAACAAACCAGTTATTTACTACAGTCTTGAAAAAATCAAAAATGCAGGTATTGAAAATGTGGGGATTGTGGTTAATCCTGAAAACTTTAATGACTTTAAAACTGCCATAGGTAATGGTAATAAATTCGGTTTAAAAGTAGAATATATTATTCAGGAAGAACCCAAGGGTCTTGCACATGCAGTTTGGATTGCCAGAGATTTTATAAAAGATGACGATTTTCTAATGTATCTTGGAGACAATCTCATTTTAGATGATATAAACCCATTTGTTGAAGAATTTAAAAACAACAAAGAATTACAGGCTTCTATTCTTCTTTCTCCCGTTAAAGACCCTTCAAGATTTGGGATAGCCGTTGTTAAAAATGGTGAAATAATTCAAGTAATTGAAAAACCAAAAGAACCTCCTTCAAATCTTGCAATTATTGGCCTATATTTGTTTAGAAAAACTATTTTTGATGGAATTAAAAATATTAAACCATCCTGGAGAGGCGAGCTGGAAATTACTGATGCCATTGGTTATCTAATAAATGAAAAATTTAAAGTAAAAGGACATATTATCTATGGATGGTGGAAGGATACAGGAAAACCTGAAGATTTAATCGAAGCCAACAGGAAGATTTTAGACGATAACTATATCAAAGCTGAAATTAAGGGTGTTATTGATCCTTCTTCCGACCTTCAAGGAAGAGTATTTATAGGGGAAAATTCAGAAATAATTAATAGTACCATCAGAGGACCTGCCGTAATAGGTGATAATTGTATAATTAAAGATTCGTATATTGGACCATATTCTTCTTTGGGAAACAATGTGATTGTTGAAAACTGTGAAATTCAAAATAGTATTATTATGGATAATGTTAAACTTCTTAATTTACCTTATCCAATTGATTCATCTTTAATTGGAAAAAACGTTCAAATTGTTGAGAGCCAAAAGAAACCAAAAGCATTAAGATTGGTTATAGGAGACATGGGAAAAGTAGAAATAGTGAGGTGAGAAAATTGATTAAACTAATTTTAAGTGATTTAGATGGAACACTGTTAAACGATGAAAAACATATCCCTGAGAGAAATGTCGAGGCTCTAAAAAAGGCAATATCAAAAGGTATTCATGTTAGCATAGCAACTGGTAGAAATTATTTCTCGGCTAAAAGATATATAGAAGAACTTGGTTTAGATGTTCCTGTTATTTTGCAAAATGGTGCTTTTATTTACATGCCCTTTGAAAATAAAATTTTATATGAATCTCCTTTACCTGCAAAAATTGCAAAAGAACTTATTTTTTTGGCAAGAAAAAACCAACTCAATTATATTTTATACACTGACTTTTTAGTTGAAAAAGATATGTATATGGATAAAAGGTATTCCGGCCAATATTCAAAATACTTAGAACAAAATAACTGGCGACTTACATACGTGGATGATATTTTAAAATATATTACTAAAGATTCTGTTGCTGAAGTTGTATTAATTGGAAACGAAGAAAAAATAACAAAAATTATCGAACAATTGAGAAAAAAATGCTCTGATGAATTTAGTCCCGTAAAAAATAGTGTATACAAAGGCGAAGCCTTTTTTGAGTTTTTTGGAAAAGGTGCCTCAAAAGAATCTGCATTAAACTTCCTGTTGAATTATTTCAAAGTGAAACCTGAAGAAACAATGTTTTTAGGGGATAATTTTAATGATATGGGTATAATGAAAATTGTCGGATTTCCTGTTGCAATGGGTAATGCTCCTGATGAAGTTAAATCCCTCGCAAAATTTGTCTCTCTTTCAAATAATGATGGAGGAGTTGGTTTTGCGATTGAAAAATTTGTTCTTTAATTATTTTTTATTACTTTCAGTTATTTCATTCTCCTTCACTAAACTTGATTTACAAATTGCTGTAGGAGAAAGAAACCAAAATCAAGTTATCAATATTATAAATTCTTTGGAGTATAAAACCCTTCCGATTGATTTTAAATGTGAAGTAGTATTAGCATATACTGATCTTTTTTTTTGGGGAAAAGGTGATGTAGATAAATATCAGGAAATTGCCAAAAAATACGTAGAAGAACTTTTAGAATCTTCGCCCACTTACTGGAAAGTTAATTATGCTGCTGCTATGGTATATGGCCATTATGTGCAAAAAAATCTTTTTTATGCTTTTATTTACTACAAAAAAATCTTTTATCATGCCAATTTGGCAGTTCAATATGGGCCAGATGAATATTTGGCTCATTTGCTGGTTGGTATTCTAAATCTTGAAACACCATTTGGAAATTTATCTAGTGCTAGAGAACACTTATTAAAAGCACTTGAGTTAAACCCCAATCACGTGTATACTTATGTTGAATTAGGAAAATATTATGAAAAAATACATAATTGTCAAAAAGCTATTGAAATGTACCAAAAAGCCTTGGAAGTTGAAGGTGAAATTGTTTGGAAATATATCAATGAAGAAGGGAAACAAGTTGCAAGTGAAAGACTTTTGGAGGTGGAAAGGAAGTGTACAAGAAAATAAAGGGAACAGAAGATATTTACGGAAAAGATATGAAATACTGGTATTACATAGAAAAAATTGCTAGAGAAACAGCAAGATTATACGGTTATTCTGAAATAAGAACTCCCATTTTCGAACAAACTGAATTGTTTGTTAGAAGTGTTGGAAAAGATACTGATATCGTACAAAAAGAAATGTATACTTTTGAAGATAAAGGTGGAAGAAGCATAACATTAAGACCCGAAGGAACAGCACCTACAATTAGAGCTTTTGTTGAAAATTCAATGGTTGTCACGGGCCTTCCAAAACGCCTTTTTTACATTGGACCTATGTTTAGATACGAAAGGCCTCAGCTTGGGAGACAAAGACAATTCCACCAATTTGGTATTGAATTAATAGGCTCTTCTTCTCCGATGGCAGATATTGAGACAATTATTATAGCTGACAAATTTATTAAAAACCTCGGATTAGTTGATTATAAAATCATAATTAACTCTCTCGGCTGCGAAAGAGATAGAAAAAAATATAGAGAAGCTTTAAAAGAATATTATGGAAATATTCTCGACAAGGTTTGTGATGATTGTAAAAAAAGATATAATACAAACGTTTTAAGGCTTCTTGACTGTAAAGTAGATGTAGAATATGCAAAAAATGCACCTAAAATAATTGATTACCTGTGTGAGAATTGTAAAAATCATTATGAAAAAACCAAGGAAATTCTTAAAGAATTAGATATAAAGTTTGAAGAAAATCCAAGATTAGTAAGAGGCCTTGATTATTATAACGGAATTATTTTTGAAATTCACCATGGCAAACTTGGTGCACAAAGTGCTGTAGGTGGTGGAGGAAGATATGATAAGCTAGTTAAAGAACTTGGTGGTCCTGATACTCCTTCTTTGGGGTTTGCAGTTGGAATTGAAAGATTAATTATTGCTTTAAAAAATGAAAATATACCTGTGGAAGACTTTAAAAATAATGAGATTTTTGTTGCTCACTTAGGTGAAAAGGCAAAATTAGTTGCTCTTGAAATTTCTGAAGAGTTGAGGGAAAATGGTATTTCTGTTGTCTTTAACACTATGGAGCGAGGTTTAAGCTCTCAACTTAAACACGCTTCACGCTTAAAATGTAAGTTATGTATAATCGTTGGTGAAAACGAACTTGAAAGAGACGTTGTTATTTTGAGAAACCTTGAAACAGGAGATCAAGTTGAAATAGAAAGAGATTTCATTGTTGGTACTGCTAAAGAATGGCTTGAAGAAAGTTAATAAAGGAGGTAATCTTTATTAACTATATTGAAGTTCTAATAGCTATTTTAATTCTTGGTATAGCTATTTCGGTTGTTTTTCCTACTATTTCTGCTCAAAAGATTTATTATGAAAAGATAAAACAAAAAGAATTAGTACAATTATATGCCGAAAATATTTTTTGGGCAAATCTTTATAATTTTGATCACAACTCTAGCGATTTGAAAGTGTTATCCACGCATCTTTCAGAAGAAAATTTTTCAATGTATAAAAATGGCGAAAAAATTTTATCACTGCGAAAAATAATGAATTTAGAATTGCTTTTTAACGGTCGAAAATATGATGTAGAAATTGTTTATGACAATCGAAAATGATTTTTCATCTTTGGAGGTGTTCAAATGATTAAAGCAAAAAATCTTACCAAAAAATTTAAAGATGTTATTGCGGTTGATCATATAAATATTGATGTTCCACAGGGACAAATTTTTGGGTTTCTTGGCCCAAACGGTGCTGGTAAAACCACCACCATTCGTATGTTAACAGGTACACTGAAACCCACAGATGGAGAAGTTGAAATTTTAGGTTTAAATTTAAAGAAACACGAAATTGAAATAAAAAGGAGAATTGGTGTTGTACCTGATGAACCAAGAATTTATAGCCATCTAAAAGGATTTGAATATTTAGAATTTGTTATGGATATTTATAGAATAAACAATAAAGAAACATTGTCCAAAATTGAAGATCTCTGTAATGCCTTTGGAGTTAATTATCTAGAAAAGATGATTTCTGATATGTCTCACGGTATGAAACAAAAATTAATACTTATAAGTGTATTAATGAGAAAACCTGAAGTCGTTTTTCTAGATGAACCAACAGTTGGACTTGATGCAAAAAGTGCAAAAATTTTAAAAGAACTTCTAAAAAACTATGCCAAACAAGGCACAACCATTTTTCTAACCACCCACATTTTAGAAATAGCAGAATATATGTGCGATGTAATTGCAATAATTAATAATGGAAAAATTATAACCCAAGGAACGATGGAAGAATTGAAAAAACAAACAGGAGATGAAAACAAAACCTTGGAAGACTTATTCCTAAAATTAACAGCTCAAGAAGAAGACATCAAACATATTGTAGAATCTTTGTCGAGGTGATTTTAATGAGAGAATTTTTTATTTTGCTCAAATACGGAGCCTCTAATGTGTATTCACAAAGACTTTCTTCAAAAAAGAAAAAATATAATTCATTTAAAAATCAATTAATATTATCTTTGCTTGGTTCCTTGCCACTAGGAATTGTTGTCTTTTTCTTTACTAAAGATCTATTTACAAAATTATATTCTGTTGATCCCCAAATTTCCAAGTTAATGTTTCTCTTTTGGATAACTATCCTCTCTCTATTTTTCATAGTTGGATACTTAGGTATGGCAATGTATTCTCTTTCTAGAAATGAAGAAATAGAGTTTCTTTTAACGTTGCCAATAAAAAGAAGAACTCTAACTATTTATCAAATTTTTGTATCAACAATTTCACAGTTATTTGTTTTATCATTTTACTTTTTTATTTATCTATCCTACATGATTGTTTCAAAAGAAAATATAATTTTTGGAATATTAAAATTGTTTGTTCACTTTTTGTTCTTAATAAGTTTTTCATCTGTAATAGCCGTTTTATTAGGTGGAAAAACAAACAAAGGAATTGTTAGAAAAATTAATGTTCTTATTTCTCTTTTTGCTATATTCTTTTATTTTTTGATAATAAGCTTTCAAAATGTAAATATGGATCAGGTTCAATCTTTAGTTAAATTTTTTGATTTTACAACAAAGCCTTATAATATTCTTGCCTGGAGCTTTATTTCCAATAAACTATTTATTTTCGCTTTGCTTTTAAGCATATTATTTACATTAGTTTTTTCTATCTTAGCAAATAAATTAGCATTTGAACCAGTTGAAAGAAAAACAAGTAAAAATTACAAAATTAAAGGTTATGGAACAGTTATGAAGGCCATTTACCGCAAAGATCTAAAGGCAACTCTAAGATACGAACAGTTTTTGTATTTTGTTTTATACCCAATTGGTTTTGGAATTTTCTTTAGTTTTATAAATAAAGATTATTTTGTGACATTATTTACTGTTATTCCCATTACAACTTTTTATGTTGCATTTGAAACTGCTATTTTAACTAATGCTGAATTCACAAATCTCCAAACTATATTAACCTATCCTGTCAAATTTACAACCTTAATGATCCCAAAAATCATTATTCCAACTTCAATAAATCTCTTAATTGTTCTAAGCGTTTTCATGTTTTCTGCTTTTAAAACAAATTTATCTTATTTAATTGTTCCAATTACTTTCCTTTTGTTTTCAATGAGTTCAATAATTGGAATGTATTTTGTTGCAAAGAATCCTCCTAAAACTGAAAACATGAACAGAATTTTTGGAATTGGTCAGACTTTTATCATAGAAGGAATAACTATGGGCCTTGCTTTTGGATCAATTCTTCCAATTAGTTTTTTAATTAATCCCCAAACTTCATTTAAAATGAGGATTATTTCAATTTTGATAATGATCGCTTCAATTTTTATTTCATCTGTAATTTCAGTATTTACTTTTAAAAAACTCAAAAAACATCTAGAACTGTCTCTAGAGAATTGATTAATCTAATTTACTTTGAAATATAACTTTTGATTTCTTAAAAGTGGGAACTTCTAAATCTCTTTCATTTATCTCAATGCCCAAATTTTTTGAAAAATCCACAAATTTCTTAACCGCTTTTTTTACAAAATATGTTGGAGCAAACTCAGAAAATTTCCTAAAATTATTTATTGCATTTTTTAATTTTCTCTTTCTGATTTCCAAAAATGCCTTTATCAAATGGATATAAGGATTTCCTGGATAACTTTCAAAAAGTCTTTCCAAGTTTACATTTAATATTTCAAATTCTCTTTCATCGGTTTCATTTTCCAGTTCATCAATTAATTTTAGAAGTTCTATTTTATTAAATTTCTGAATAATTTCTATAAGTTTTCTAACATATACTGACTCATTAAAGTAATTTAAAATATATTTTTTTACCTCATCATTAGTTTTTGCTTTTCTTGCAAGTTCAACAATATTGAACAATGACTTTCTTCTTTGTTTTTCTAACCTTTCATAAATGAAATCTATCAAAATCGAAATGGATTCTTCTATACCAAGTTTATTCTTTATCTCCTTAACTTCCCCATTTTTAAACAAATAATTTTTTAAATTATCTGCAATTTCTTTCCTATCCTTTTTAGATATTTTTATTTCAAAAATTTTTTCTTTCCCAATAAATTCAACTGTATAGTAATCAATTATTCCTAAAATGCTCAGTCGATATATTATCTTTTCAAATGAATTTCTTGAAGATTTTATCTCTAAAAATTTGTATTCACCCTTTTTCAATTTTGAAATATGAGGCCTTATCCTTCGATAAAACTTTAAAGTTTCAATTTTTTCAATTTCTTTTCCTTTGAAAGAATTGAAATGAAACTTTAACTGCGTAAAGATGTCGTCGTTTATATAATCGTAATTTTCAAAAATTTTTATTGCAATATTATTTGGAAGTTCTGGATTCAAAATAATATCTGTTAAATCTGGACATTCCTCTGTAAAAATTAAAAATGAAAAAGAATCTTTTCTATCTCTTCCTGCCCTACCAGCTTCTTGATAGAAGGATTCAATAGATGAAGGTAGGTTATAATGAATCGTATATCTTATATCTGGTTTGTCTATACCCATTCCAAACGCTTTTGTTGCCACAAGAATAGATACATCGTTTGATAAAAATTTTTCCTGAACTTTTTGTTTATAAAACGAAAAATCTTTGACTTTAAATTTTTTTGGCTTTCTTCCAGAATATATTTCAGTATTAAACCCTTTCTTTTTTAAAAATTCGTATACAGAATATAGTCCATTTTTGGCATCAATTGTACTTGAAAAAATAATTCCTGAAATTTCTGTTATATTTTTAATATTAAATATTTTGGGAAGTTTATCAAACAAAATATTTTCCAAAGCTTTTTCTTTGTTTTTGGCTTTTATTACCTCAAAATGTAATTCTTCTCTATCGAATGTTTTGGGAGTTAATATCGAATTTTCTTCTTTAATTTGTAAAATTCTTTTGATATCCATTAAAACTGAATAAGAAGCTGTACCAGTAAGTGCGATGATTGGTGTTTTTTCATTAACAGTAACTTGTTTAAGGTTTCCAGCAATATTCAAATAGGCAGGCCTAAAATCTTGTCCCCATTCAGATACACAATGAGCTTCATCAATAACTAAAAATGAAATTTTCAAATTCATCTCTTTTAATAATTTTCTAAAACTTTTTATTTGAAGCCTTTCGGGAGAAATAAAAAGTAATTTGTATTTCCCCTCTTGTAATTTTTTTAAAATTGCTTGCTTCTGATTTTGATCTTGATTACCATTTATGAATACACTGGAACCTATACCCAAATCTTGTAATTTACTAACTTGATCTTCCATTAGAGACTTAATTGGATCAATTATAACAACTACTCCAGGTTGTAATAAAGCACTTAATTGATAAGTAAGTGATTTTCCACTTCCCGTTGGAAGTAAGCCAATTGTAGATTTTAATCCTAATATCCGTTTAATTATATCCATTTGCCCTTCTCTGAATTTTTCTTTTCTAAAAACGTTTTTTAAAATAAATTTCAATGCATCTTCTTTTTCTTCATTGATCTCATATTTTTGAAGTTCAAAATCATAAAATTGCTGGTTATTTTTAACAACAGCATAATCCAAAGGAAGAATAATCACCAACTTACTTCTATCTTTTAAATAATACTTCTGTCTTTTTTTATTTATACCTGCATCAACTATTAAATCAAAATTATCTTCATTTTTTAATTCAGATATATTCTTATACGTAACGTTTATAAATTCACTTTTTTCAAAATTAAAATTTGAATCCTCTCTGAAAATAGTTAAATTAATTTCAGGAAATGAAAAGTTAAACAATTTAGATATATTTTTCATATAAATATAGAAATCTTCCATGGCAATTTTTGAAAATAATGCATCATTTTCTATGACTGCTATTTTCCATTTTTCTTTTTGAGTTAAAATACCATCGACTATTACACTAACAAGTGTTTTATGAAGCCAAGACGATAAAATAGATTTAGCAAATATATTATGAGGTGAAACAATTGAATTTTTAAGTTCAGTTAAATAACGTGTTTTAATAGAAGCATTCAAAGGAAAGCTTTTCATTTTATCCTCAAAGAAGATGGAAGAATAGGTTGGAATTCCTCTTTGAAGAATATTATTGTAAACTTTGGAAGCTAAAATCAAAGGTGTATCATTTTCAGATGTTAATCCAAAATCATTTATCGTAAATTTAGAAAATTCTTTAAAAAAAGATAATTCAAGATCATTAAGTACTTCTTCAAAAAATTTAGGATAAAAAAGGCAATTGAAAAAGTGTTTTTCATATTCTTGAGGAACGTATCTCACAGTCTGTGCCAGAAACACACCTATGACATCATGTGCACCATATGCTAAAAGAGTGTTTGCTATTTTCAAAAAAGAATTCCCTGTAGTAATAATATCATCAAAAAGAATGACAGTCTTCCCTTGAATCTTTTTTGGGTTAAACTTTAAATATTCCAAAATATCTTCATTTTTCCCTGAAATATGCTTTGCAGGTCTATCCTTTACATTTTTTATACAACTAAAACCATTTTTGTAATTAAGATTTCTAGAAACTATCTTTGAAAATTTTTTATATCTCTTTCGCGTCTTTGATTTTGTAGAAGCTGGAATGACGCAAAAAATAGAACTAGGATCTATTATTTCCTTTTTTAATAATTTTGAGATTACTTCAGCAAAGCTTTTTACAACCTCTTTATCCCCGTTTTTGAACTCATAAATTTTTTCTCTTAAAAACCTTTCGTCTCTTTCTAAAATTTCATCAGGAAAATCCTTTTGTGAATAATATTTTGAAAGAATAAATACTTTATATCTACCAATGTTTGTTTTAATCTTAAAATTTTTAAAAACTGTTTGAAAATTAATTGGAAAATCCCTTACTTCTACTTCTTGTTTCAACATAGTCAACTCCTGTCATCTTTCCTTACCTATTTAAATTTTTATCTTTATACATTCTCATATCAGAAATATGAAGAATTTCTCCAAAATCTTCCGATTCATCAGGGAAAATTGCATAACCACAGGAAATTCCAACACCAATTTTCTTATCATCCAAAAATATTTCTCTTTCTCCTATAAATTTCTTTATTCTTTCAATTACATTCTTTACTCCTTTTACATTACGTGTTAAAATAATGAATTCATCTCCACCAAACCTTATAACTTCATCCGTTGATTTCACTAAATTCCTCATTCTTTTAGCAACAATTTTTAAAACTTCATCTCCAAAGCTGTGCCCATATTGATCATTAATGGATTTAAATTTATCCAAATCACAAAAAATAATTCCAAGTTTTTCTGATAGATCTACGTTATTTAGAATATCAAGTAAATATTGCCTGTTTTTCAAACCTGTAAGTGCATCAACATATTGTTGGTTGAAAATGTCTCTTAATTTGGAAATTTTAAAAGTATACATTAAGAAATTTTCCTGAAACTTATTTAAAAAATTTTTTTCCTTTTTAGAAATCTTTTTTTCCGAAAAAAAATCTAAATTTAAAACTAGAGGTTCCATATTTTTAAAAACTAACGGGATGCCAATCCATGAATAAACCAAATTTCCTCTTGGAATCCAAATTGAATTTTTTTGAAGATCTTTGACATATTTCCATTTTCTACTATTTTTTACTTGCATGTATAAAAATTTTTCTTTATCAGACATTTTTTCTTCAAGTTCTTTTAAATTTAAATCTTCATAATTTTTTGAATATGATAGAAACTTTGGCTTTCCTTTTCTTAAATCTACGATAGTCCAACCATCAAACTTAAAATATTTTTTTAATCTCAATGAAAGATTTTCAAAAAAATCAAAGGAATTTCCATTTTGAAAACTTTCAATAGAAGTTTCTAAAATAATATTGCCAGTTAGTAAATCAAAATAATCTTTGTTCATTTAATATAGTCCCCCCAAAATTAAATCACGTACGAAAAAAACTGAGAACTTTTCTTTAATTTCTCTTGCTTTCTTTTTACCTATCCCCGGTAATTTAGCTAACTCATTCTCTGATAATTCCCCTATTCTTAAATCTAATACTATCCCCGATACTGATCTAATTCCGTGGTCATATATCATTATATCACTTTTTCTATCAAATCTTCCAAGTACACCTATCAAAATAGGATAAGTTCCAAGAGGCCTTCCAAATTTAATGTTTCCTTCTGAAAATTCGTATATTACATTTTTTATAATCGTTCCCTTTGGAAAAACACGTTTTATCATTTCTGAATCTATTTCATTTCTAATTAAATACTTATAATGTTTAAACAACTTGTGATTTACCTTTACTTTATGATGTTTCGAGTAATACCATAATGGAGTATCGGGAACAATCATGATCTGTCTCAAGTTTATTCTTCTAAGTAAAAGATTTTTATCAAGATATTCTTTAAGTTTTAAGTATAAAAGCTCATATGTTTTTTTTGTTTCTCCAGGCAGGCCAAAAATGAAATTTAAACCGGGAAGCAACTTAGGAACACTATTAATCCTTACTCCACCTATTTCATTAACTAACTCAATTGCAAAATCTATATCTTTTATATCACCTTGGATATTATTTTTTCTTCTAACAGTTTCATCAAAGCTTTCTACTCCAAAAGATAAAATATCTCCTTCAGTATTATTTTGTACTATTATCTCAAGCGCACGAGCACTTTGTGGATAATTTTGTGAAATAAAAGCTGGATTAGCATTATCAGTATGTAAAACTTCTAGGTTAGGAGCAACTTCTCTAATTCCTTCATATAATTCCTTTAAAAGTTCAATATTTATCATACCGTTATTTTTTTCATAACCGTATGCGAGAATATTTGCACTTCTACCAAGTCTAAATGCTTTTATACCATTTTGATATAGTTCACTTACTTCATCAATTATATCCTCAACAGGCCGTGAAACAAAACCAGGATGTAAAATTGGTTCACTACAAAAAGTGCAATATGTCTTTCTTTCACATCCAAGTGAAATCTCTATTTCACAAATCACATCTGGAAATCTTGGATGTTTTCTTACAATTTTTGCTCCTTCTATTGCCACTTTTCTAATAATTTCATAGTTCTTTTTTTCAAAAGCGTATAAAATAAAATCTTCAGCTAAGTCATCAGCACCTGAATCTTTAATTAATTTTACAGATGCACCAGTTAATATTCTAAACGGACGTTTATTAAGGTCAAAAATTCTTTTTATTTCTTTTTCGTTTATTGGTATTCCTCCAACATATTTTCCTGGAACAGTTACTCCAGAAAGAATAACAAGTACATCATATTTATTGAAAAAAGCCCAGAGTTCTTTTTTTCTAACTTCATCTATAGTTGTGTAATCTACATCAAATCCTTTAATAAATAAAGTACCCGCAATATAGCGGGCATAAGTACTGATATATGGTGGAACCCCTAATACAGCAGGCTCATCTACATATCCATCAACTATTACTGCTGATTTCATTTAAAATTTCCTCTCTTGTTTTATCAGAACTTTCCAAAATTGTTAAATAATATTCACCGACCTGATAATCACCACTTTTATCTGAAATCTCTAATAAAATATTTTCCCCATCCTTGTCAATTGCATAAACCTTTAAAACATCATCTTCATATTCAACATTAAACCATAAAAACAGGTTAAATATGTTGTAAATTGACTGTGGAACTTCACTTTTATCTATAAATTTGAAATTTTGAAGAATTTCATTAAAAGTATAATTTGAAAGAGTATAAATATATTGCATTTCAGTAATTACATCTTCAAATTTTCTTATTACATTTCTAAGTAATCCATCAATTTTCAAAGCTTTTAAAGTAAAAGCTTTTTCAGAGATAGTAATTTCACCGTTAAAATCAAGCGATATTCCATGAGAATTTGCATATTCTAAGAAGATATCTTCCAGATCTTTTATAGGAGGGCAAAGTTTTAATTTATCTGAAGTCCCCATATAATATTTATCTCCCAGTTTTACCCAAATAATTCTTCTAGGAATTTTTACAAAAACAATCTTGTCTCCATCTTTGTAATATACCTCTTCATATCTTGTATATTGCTTATCTTTCGTATATTCAATTACAAATCTGTATGCATGATAGCTAAACGAAAACATTAAAACTGTAAAAATTATAAAGAAGAACAACACAAAAAATTTTTTCACCATTTCACCTCTCAAAATCCATCGCTAACAAGACTGATATCAATTATTGGTTCAAATTTTTGTGGAACTTCTTGAATATTATTATTTTCATAACTTGAATATATTGATCTTTGATTAACAGTATTCAAGTTGCTAAATACTACAACAGTAACAAAAATTACTACAATTGCCATTACTACAAAAATTTTAGTAATATTAAATCTTTTTCTCCTTCTTATTTGACTGATAATTTTCTCTTCAAGTAAACTTCCTGGAGTGTAGTTTATTCTTCTTGCAAAAATATTTATAATTTTTGTGTAAAATTCATCATCAAATTTCATACAAGTCCTTCCTCCTTTAAAAGTTTCTTCAATTTCTCACGTGCACTATGAAGTCTACTTTTTACTGTTCCTTCTGGAATTTCAAGAATTTCAGCAATTTCGCTATAAGGTAAACCATCTATATCCCTTAACTTGATTAATAATCTTTCTTTTTCTGGCAATTGTTCAATAATTTCCATTATCCTTTCATACAACAATTCTTGCTGAACTTGCTTTTGCACATTTTTTTCAGTATCAACTATTTCTATATCATTTTCTTCTTCGTCATTTTGAACACTAAAAATTTTTTCATTTTTCTTTTTGTTTTTTTCATACAACGTATTACAAACATTCATCGTAATTTTATAAATCCAGGTAGATAATGATGAATTACCTTTAAATTTTTTTATACCTTTGTAAACTCTCATCATTACTTCTTGGATAACATCATCAATATCATCAGTTCCAAAGTAGGTCCTTGCAAATGCACCTATCTTTGGAGCGTATTCTCTATATAATTTTCTAAATGCCCATTCTTCACCACGTTTCAATGCCTTTATAAATTCTATTTCATTATCCCAGTTTTTTTGACTATCATTACTCTTTAAATGTTCTTTTTTGCTAAAAAATCCCAATTTTTTCACCACCAGAAATCTCTCTAAAATAAAGAGCATTTTTCAGAGCATTTCCTTTAAAACAATTATTAAAATATATAATTTTTTTTCCAGAAAACTTCTTTATTTTTTCCCAGATTTCCATCATTTCACTTTTTGAATAATTGTAATTATATCTAGTCTTTGCATCCCCCTGAAACCAATTTTTATTTCTTCCATGAAGCCTAACATATAAAGTTTTTTTTGCTTTAATTAAAAACGGATAAAAATTAGGTAATCTAGGTTGATCAATTGAGACAATCTCAAATTTTTCAGATTCAAAATCGATCCATGATGAATGTCTGAATTCGACAAATAAATTTGGAACTTTTTCACTTAATAAGTTTAAAAATTCCAAATTCTCTTTATTAAACCTAAAAGAGAAAGGAAATTGTGCAAGATAACCAATTAATCTTCCTTCTTCCAAAACAATTTTTGTATTTTTAAGAAATTTATCTACATAATTTAGATTTTTCTCATGGGTAATCTTACCATATAACTTTATAGAAAGGTAAAAATTATTTGGAAGCCTTCTCAATATGTTAACTATTGATCTGTAACCTGGTAATGTGTAATATGTAAAATTAAGTTCAACTGTATTAAAACCGTACTTCATCCAGTAATAGTTTAAAAGTTCGTTTAATTTTATATTTTCAGGATATACTTCACCAATCCAGTCATCAAACTGATAGCCACTTGTTCCAACCAAAGTCATTTTTCCACTCCATATTCCAGATGTTCAACTAAGTGAAATGGAATATCATCAATGAAATTTCGTCCTCTTCTCATAATATAATCATTTCCATAGAAAATTCTTGATGAACCTCCTACACTGTAAATAATATACAGATAATCCTTTGCTCTTGTTATAGCAACGTAAAAAAGTCTTTCTTCTTCATCTAAGTTATTATCCCTAAGAGACATTATATGTGGAAAATCACCAGGATTTACACTGAGAATGAAAACTACCTTCCATTCAAGTCCTTTTGCTTGATGAACGGTAGTTAAGGTAACTTTTTCCTTTTCTTTGTCTTCTTCAAATTCATTTACTTGTGTAATTTCATAACTTTCACTAACAAGGATATCTGTTAAAAAGTTTTCCGTGTTTTTATAAAATCCTGACATTTCAATTAAACGTTCTAAATCCTCCTGCCTTTCTCTATAATCATCATATGTATATTCTAGGTATTTTCTGTAAAAATTTATATAGAATTTTTCAAGTCGCTCTCCAGGATTTTCAATGGAAAGACTTTCTAAAATTATATTTCTAACATTTTTGAAATCTTCGGATTTTTCAGTGATATTTTCAAGTTCTTTGAATGGAGCTTGTGAAGAAGAAATTTTTGAAGCAATCCTGTTTGCTTTTATATTTCCTATACCAGACAAAAGTTTTAATAACCTGATCCAGGAAATTTTTTCTGAAGGATTAACTGTAACTTTTAAAAAGGCAAGTGAGTCTTTTACGTGAGCGGTTTCGGTAAATCGAAGACCTGAAAAAATCTTAAATGGGATTCCATGTTTTGATAGTTCTAATTGTAACTCTAGAGAGTGAGCATGAGCCCTGTATAAAACTGCTATTTCATTAAAAGAAATACCTTGATTGTGGAAATTTAGTATTTCATTAGCAACGAAATCTGCTTCATCATAATGGTCAAACACTTGGACTAAGAACGGCTTGATTCCAGATTTTCTTGTAGATCTTAAGATTTTAGGTATTGCTTTTTTAGGAAGTAATTCATTAATTAAATTTACAATTTCTTGTGAACTTCTATAATTTGTCTGTATTTTAAATATTTTTGCTTCTTTTTGAAAATCAAGAACATTTTCAAATCTTGCTCCTCTAAAAGAATAAATGCTTTGTGCATCGTCACCAACTACAAGGAGATTTCCATGTACTTCAGAAAGAAGATCTGCAATTTGAAATTGGACTATATTTGTATCCTGAAATTCATCAACCAGGATCCATTTATATTTTGAAGATTCTTTTCTTCGTATAGTTTTATGAGTAGACAAAATGTGAAGAGTATGAATTAAAAGATCATCGTAGTCCAAAGAGTTTTGTTGCATTTTTTCTTGTTGATATTTTATTAAAATTTGTTCTATAATGTGTTCATGTTCAAGGTAAGCTGGATTGTATTTTGCAATTGCCTCTCTAAGTGAACATAGTGTATTGTTCATATATGAATTTATTGCAAGAAGTTGTTTTGCGGTGGGCATTTTTTTTCTTTCTGATTTTGGAATTATTTGACTTCGTGCGCTTTCCATTACATCTTTGGAATCCTCACTGTCTAGTATTGTAAAGTTTGGTTTTAATCCAATGACTGAACCGTATTTTCTTAAAAATAAATTACATATGTGGTGAAATGTTCCACCTACAAGACCTTCTAAATTTGATTTTGAAACCTGTTTTGCTCTTTGAATCATTTCTTTTGCTGCAGCTTTGGTAAATGTTACTAACATGATTTCAGGAGGTTTGATTCCGTTATTTATTAAATATGCTATTTTAAATGTTATTACTCTGGTTTTTCCACTTCCTGGTCCTGCAATGACAAGCGTTTTTCCAGTTGATTTAGTTACTGCTTGATATTGTTCTTCATCTAATTCCTGTTTTAAAATTTTTTCTATCATTAAATCATCCTTTCTATTATTTATATCTTTTTTAACAGTAACAGTAGGTATCGGTTATTTTGGAAAGTAAAGGGCTCTTTTTGATGTTTTAAACTATTAAAGAAGACTTTTTACTTTCCAAAATTTTGGAAACTTGTGGAAAGTAAATTTTGTAAAACACAAAAAATCAATATTTTATAAGTGTTTCTGGTGGTAAGTTTTTTATAATGATTTTGAAATCTAAAAACTTTAAAAAACGACTGAAGTTCAGTGGTAAGAAAAATATTAATTTGGTGATTAAAATTTCTTACCGCTGGTAAGAAAAACAAAATATTGTATACTTAACTTTCCAATCAACTATATATAGACAAATAAATTGCCAAATTTTTAACCATTTTCAAATTAATATTATCCCTTTTTCTATGTATGCTTTTGCATATGCAATCATTTGTCCCCAGCCATATGCACAGCCATATCTTATTTTAAGTTCACCTAAGTCCTTTACCAAAGTATGATCTATTATAGTAAGCCATGTACCTTCATCCATGTCTTTTTGAAATTTGAATAATACTCTTGATCGGAAACCATCTTCATACTCATACCACCAAAATTCCCAGTGTTTGTATGGAACAAGATATACAGTATAACCATTATCTGTTACAACTTCTCCATTTGTTAAGCGTTCCCATCTAAAGAAAATTTTTCCTCCCTCTTTCAATTCCATCTTCATTCCATCAGTAAACCACGGATCCCAACCGTTTTCGTTGATAAAGGTATTCCAAACTTTTTCAACTGGAGCATGGATATATTCTGTAAAAATCATAGGTTTAATTTCTAACATATAGTCTTCTCCTTTTTATGTGTTTCTCAATATAAGTTCTGGTTTTAAAACGACAGCTTGTGGTTTTCTGTTGTAACCTTGAATTTTTCTTAATAGGATTCTTCCGGCAATTGAACCCATTTCAACAATAGGTTGTTTTATAGTAGTAATTTTTAAAATATCTGAAAGGGTTAGGTTATCAAAGCTACATAAATAAAAGTCTTTTTTTGGTTCAAGACCTATTACCCTTGCATATTCAAGAACGGGAAACGCAAAATAATCCGTAGTTGTAAATATAGCACAATTTTTTGATTGGGTAAAAATTCTTTTTGCCGTGTTAAAAGCTTGAATCCAATCAAGCTGGATTTCAAAAATTTCTTTTACTTTTCTGCCTTTTCTTTCAATGGATTCAAGAAAACCATTAACCCTTTCCTGAAATACACAACTTTCCAGCTTACTTTCCCTTTTATGGGTAATAATATACAGATCTTTATCAAAATTTGCTAAGTAATCTCCTGCTAAAATTCCACCATAATAATTATCGACAAGGACAGAATCGTACGTTTCTGATTCATATTCGACAGAAACAACGGGCATTTTTTTGGGTATAAAGGAAGAAAGTAATTTATCAACATTTAAAGCGTCAACTATTAAACCATCTGTTCCCAGAACAAAATCTGAACTTTCGCGCACGAAGTTATATCTATTTTCGCTGTATAGAGGATATACAAAGGATGTATATCCTTCCTTTTCAAGCTCTCTATCAAGCCCACTTAAAAGCAATTGGTGAAACTCTCCAACCATTTGTGGGAAGATGGTGGTAATGATTTTAGTATGACCACTTGAAAGTCTTCTTGCGTGTGGATTTGGAAGATATCTAAGTTCTTCAATTGTTTTAATTACTTTTTCTCTTGTTTTTGGTTTTACATGTGGACTATTATTAATAACCCGTGAAACAGTTCCAACACCAACCCCAGCTTTTTTTGCAACATCTTTAATAGTTACACTTCTTCTTTTCATTTAAGCATCCTCCTTAAAAGATTAAAAGTATATAAACTTGATCTAAAACGAATAGTTTCCCTATTCCCCTTGAATGAATATTTTTCGGTTAAATATTTATTGGAATTTCTGTCATATACACATATCCAAACAGTACCAACCGGCTTTTCTTTTGTTCCACCTGTTGGACCGGCAATACCAGAAATTGATACAGAATAATCCGTTGAAAATAGGTTGGAAACTCCTCTTGCCATCTCAATTACACATTCCTCGCTTACAGCTCCAAATTTTTCAAGTGTTTCTTTTTTTACGTTAAGTATCTTTTCTTTTATTTCATTTGAATAAGCTACAATAGAGCCCTTAAAAACACTTGAAACACCTGGAACATCAACAAATCTAGATGACACAAGACCACCTGTGCAAGATTCCGCAAAAGAAACCATTTTTCCTAAGTTCTTAAGTTTTTCATACACTTCTTCTTCAATACTTTTGTTATCTAAAGCATACACATATTGTGAAATTTCTTTGAGTAATTTATTCACAATAAGATCAATTTTATCTTTTAAAGAAAATACCCCTGTAAACCTTAACTCAACCCCTGTTTTATAACTTGCCATGGTTGCAACTGTTATATTTGAATCTGAATAAATAATGTCTTTATACTTTTCAACTAGAACTGCCTCTGGAATACCTATAGTTTTGATTCTTCTAGTGTATAGGGGTTCATCCTTTTCAAGAGTTTTTAGTGCTGATTCAAAAATAGGATAAAGCTCTGCAGGAGGGCCAGGAAGAATTATTATTGTTTTGTTTTCAAAGTTTAGAACCTGTCCAGGTGCAGTTCCAACAGGATTTTCTATAACTTTTGCTCCTTCAATAACGTATCCTTGCTTTTTAACTATTTCAGGGACAGTTTTGTAATAGTTTTTTGCCTTTTTAACGATTTTCTCTCCAATAACAGGGTCGTAAATTAATTTTTTTTCTAAAGCAAGAGAAATTGCTTCTCTTGTAAGGTCGTCATCAGTGGGGCCTAAGCCACCTGTAGTAACAACCAAATCTGCCTTTTGTAATGAATCTTTAAATTCAGAAGATATTAAATTCAAGTCATCTGGAAGAGTTTTTGTCATTATGGTTTTATAACCGTAATCTAGAAGTTTGTTAGCAATGTATTTTGAATTTGTATCCACTATGATTCCTTCAACAATTTCATTTCCAATAGCAAGTATTATAACTTTTTTCAAGCAAAACACCTCTTTTTCTTCATGAAAAATAAATTTTTGGAAACGTTCCAAATATATAATATCATAAATTATATAAATTCTGTAACCTTATTTAACTTTAAAGCAACACTAATTATAAATTTAGATAGTAGAATTAGCTTGAAAAGGAGGGATTTTAAATGCCTCAGAAATTTATTGTAGTTACTGGTGGAGTTTTAAGTGGAATTGGAAAGGGAATTTTTTCTGCATCCCTTGCTCGTATTTTGAAAGATAGTGGAGTAAATGTAAATGTTTTAAAAATAGACCCATATCTTAATGTTGATGCAGGAACCATGAATCCAAATCAACATGGGGAAGTATTTGTTACAGAAGATGGATATGAAGCAGATCTTGATTTAGGTCACTATGAAAGATTTTTAGGAATTGATGTTTCAAGAAAAAATAACATTACAGCAGGACAGATTTATCTTTCAGTAATCCAACGAGAAAGAGAAGGAAAATATCTGGGATCTACTGTTCAAATTGTTCCACATGTTACATCTGAAATAAAGGAAAGAATAAAATCAATGCCTGGTGATTTACTTGTTATAGAAATTGGTGGTACTGTAGGAGACATTGAAGGTGAAGTTTTCTTAGAAGCTGTTAGAGAACTTGCTTTTGAAGTTGGAAGAGAAAACTTTTTGTTTGCTCATGTTACCTACGTTCCTTATCTTAGAACAACAAACGAATTTAAAACCAAACCAACACAACAATCTGCTCAGCTTTTGAGAAAAATAGGTATTCATCCAGATACCATTGTTGTAAGAACTGAAAGTCCTATAGATGCAAATAGCTTGTATAAAGTTGCACTTTTCAGTGGTGTTCCAAGAAATATGGTGATAAACTTACCGGATTCGGCAAATGTATATGAAGTACCAAATATTTTGCATTCTTTAGGATTACATAAGCTTGTTGCAGAGAAACTTGGTCTTGAAATCAAAGACAATTTTTCTTGGAATTTTCCTAAATCATTTGAACTTTTAAAAATAGCCATAGTTGGAAAATATTTGGGAACAGATGATGCTTATAAAAGTATTATTGAATCTGTATACCTTTCCGGTTCGCAAAAGCCAGAAATTATTGATTCTCAAGAGCTTGAAGAAATGAACGATGAACAGGTTAAATCATATCTAGATCAGTTTGACGCACTGATTATTCCCGGAGGATTTGGAAGGCGTGGTATTGAGGGAAAAATCAAGGCAATAAAATATGCAAGAGAAAATAAAAAACCAATTTTAGGTATTTGTCTTGGTATGCAATTAATGGCAATTGAGTTTGCAAGAAACGTTGGAGGTCTAACAGGTGCAAATTCAACCGAATTTGATGAAAACACACCATATCCAATTGTTAATATGATGGAATCTCAAAAAAAGATTTTAAATCTTGGTGGTACTATGAGACTTGGAGCTCAAAAAACGATAATTGAAAAAGGAACTCTTTTAAGTAAAGTATACAACGGGCAGGAAATTGTATATGAAAGACACAGACATAGATATGAAGTTGATGCAGAGGCTTTTCCACAACTTTTTAAGAAACCAGGTGAAGAAGGATATAAACTTGTGATTTCAGCGCGGTCAGATTTTGTTGAGGCAGTGGAACTAGAAGATCATCCATTTTTCGTTGGCATCCAGTTTCATCCTGAATATAAAACAAAGGTTGGAGAACCTCATCCATTATTTAAAGCACTAGTTAAAGTAGCTGGAGGTAGAGAAATATGATTGATTATCACATACACAGTGAATTTTCCCCTGATTCGAATGCAAAAATAGAAGAAATATTAAAGAAAGCTAGAGAAAGAGGTATAGATAATATAATAATTACCGATCATTTTGAAGTAGTAAAGGGAGATCATGAATTTAAATTTAATGTTGAAGAGTATAGGAGAACAATGGAGAAGTTCTGTTTACCTGTTGGTGTGGAATTTGGTTGGGATGGAGAAAGCCCAATTGATGTAGATTTGAAAAATTTTGATTTTGTCATTTTATCGTGTCATGTGTTTAAAAATCCAATTAATCAGGAAAGTTATAAGGATTATTTAGAAAGGCTTTTGAATATAATTAACAAATTTGATAGTTATCATGTTTTGGGACATCTTGATTTTCCGCGAAGATATTCAAAAAAGTTTGAGCCATTTTCAAAGGATTTGTATCCTATCATAGAAGAAATATTCAAAAAAGTTATCAATGATGGCAAGGGTATTGAAGTAAATACTGATAGTATGTTAAAATATGGAGAGCCGAACCCTTCGTTTGAGATACTGAAATTATACAGAGATCTTGGAGGCGAATTTATAACAATAGGTTCGGATGCTCACAAAGCAGAAGATGTTGGAAGAGGAGTAAAAGAAGCCACAAAGATTTTAAAAGAACTTGGTTTTGATTATATTAGAATTTTAAATGGCGAATGGAATGCGATTAAAATTGGTTGCTAAATAAAATAAAAAGGGAGGAGAAAAGATGGCGATTAGCGCACAACAAGTTAAAGAATTAAGAGATAGAACTGGTGCAGGAATGATGGATTGTAAAAGAGCATTGGAAGAAGCAAATGGAGACATAGACCTTGCTATTGAAATTTTAAGAAAAAAAGGTATTGCAAAAGCAGCAAAGAAAGCGTCAAGAGAAACTGGCGATGGAATTATTGCTTCATATGTTCACTTTAACAAAAAGATAGGTGTTCTTGTTGAATTAAACTGTGAAACAGATTTTGTTGCAAGAACAGAGGAGTTTCAGGAGCTTGGAAACAAAATAGCCATGCACATTGCTGCAATGTCTCCAAGATGGGTTAAAAGAGAAGACGTTCCAGAGGATGTAGTTGAAAAAGAGAAAGAAATTTATAGAGAACAACTAAAAGATTCTGGAAAGCCTGAACATGTAGTTGAAAAGATTATCGAAGGAAAGCTTAACAAATTCTATGAAGAGAATTGTTTATATGAACAAAAATTTGCTTTTGACGAAGAAAAAACAGTTGAAGAATTGATTAAAGAAGCTATTGCAAAAATAGGTGAAAACATTCAAGTTTCAAGATTTATAAAGTATGTAGTTGGTGAATAATAGAGATTAGGATATATAAATAATCCCCCGCAAATACCGAATGCGGGGGATTTTTCTTTTTATAACTTTATTTTACCTTCATATAGTGGAAATCTTTTACAAAGGTCTAAAACCTGTTTTTGAACTTTTTCAATTATTTCATCTGGTACATTTCCATCTTCATCTCTTACATTTTTAAGTACTTCTACTATTAATTCAGCGATTTCTTCCATTTCTTTCTCTTTCATGCCTCTCGTAGTAAGTGCAGGTGTTCCAAGTCTTATTCCACTAGCAACAAAAGGACTCCTAGTTTCGTTCGGAATTGTATTTTTGTTAACTGTGATATGGCACTTTCCGAGAGCTATTTCAGCAGCTTTTCCAGTTACATTGAGAGGATTTAAATCAACAAGCATTAAATGAGTATCAGTACCATCAGAAACAATCCTAAGACCTCTTTTTTCAAGTTCTTCAGCAAGTTTTTTTGCATTTTTAACAACCTGTTTTTGATATTCTTTAAATTCATCTGTTAAAGCTTCTTTAAAGCAAACAGCTTTTGCAGCAATTACATGCATTAGTGGTCCCCCCTGTATTCCAGGGAAAATGCTCTTATTTATTGCTTTATATATTTCTTTATCATTTGTTAATATAAGGCCTCCTCGAGGGCCTCTTAGTGTTTTGTGTGTTGTGCTTGTGACAATGTGGGCATATTCAGCTGGATTTGGATAAATTCCGGCTGCTACAAGCCCGGCAAAGTGTGCCATATCAACCACAAGATATGCTCCAACTTCATCAGCTATTTCTCTGAATTTTTTAAAATCAATTATTCTTGAGTAGGCACTACCTCCAGCTACAATTATTTTAGGTTTATGTGTAAGAGCAAGGTCTCTAACCATATCGTAGTTTATTACTTCTGTTTGTGGGTCAACTCCATATTGGACTACATTGTATATTTGTCCTGAAAAATTAACTGACGCACCATGAGTTAGATGTCCTCCGTGACTTAATGACATACCCATTAAAGTATCTCCTGGTTTTGCAACGGCAAAATATGCTCCCATGTTAGCTTGAGAACCAGAATGGGGTTGAACATTTGCGTATTTTACGTTAAAAAGTTCTTTTGCTCTGTTTCTTGCAAGTCGTTCTGCTTCATCAACCCATTCACAGCCTCCGTAGTACCTTCTTCCGGGATAACCTTCAGCGTATTTGTTTGTAAGAAGACTTCCCATAGCTTCAATTACAGCTAAAGATGCAAAGTTTTCCGATGCAATTAATTCAAGGCCGTATTCTTGTCTTTCCCATTCTTTTATCAAAACTTCATATATTTCTGGATCTGTGTTTTTTACATTTTCCCACATTTTAAAACCTCCTTTTATTTACTCTGATTACTTTTATTCTATCACTTATTGTTTGATTTTGAAATTTGAATTTAAAGTTGTATAATTTAAATTAAAGGAATTATTTCACTTGAAGATAATTTATAAAGCTTAGTTTCAATTAAATTAGTCGTTTTGATTTTATGCTTTAGTAAAGAAAAGTGGAAAGAATAATAAAACATTAGAATGTTGTTGAAACATTTATTTATGAGGTTTTTTAGATTGTGTTTTTAATTTATAATAATAAAAATATAAAGATTTTGCATCAAACTGTTTTTATGTGTTATAATAGTATCAAGAAAACTATGTGGGAGGTGGGTTATATGAAAATGAGAAAGGGTTTTACACTTATTGAGTTATTAATTGTTCTTGCTATTATTGCAGCTTTGATGGCTGTTGTTACACCGATTGCTTTGAATGCTGTTAGAAAAGCAAAAGCAACACAAGTAGCTGAAAACATAAGAAATATTAAAGCGGCTGTAGAAAGTTATGTAAATATTCAACAGGATGAAGATCTTACGGATCTTAGTGTGGCCTCATTGGTGAATACAGGATATCTGAATTCTTCACCTGGTGATTATTATGAGATATGGGGTGCTACTCAAACTGATGTAGGCGTTTATGCAATAGATATTGTTTATACAGGAACTGATATTGATCCCGCTGAAGTTGCAAAGGTTTCTCAAGATGTTGTGGAAGCTTCTAATCTTGCAGTGGCCACTTTAACTATCCAAAAATGGTGGTAATTTGATAAAAATTTCTCACTTTAAAGTCCCCGAAAGGGGACTTTATTTTTTCTTTGTCTTATAAATGTGATAAAATATAATTAAATAAGTTAATGTTTTTTTTTCTGAATGTGGGGGATTATATGAAAAAAGGTTTTACTTTGATGGAACTCATTGTTGTTATGGCTATAATTGGTTTTTTGTTAACGGTTTCAATTCCAATAGCGTTAAATGCAGTAAAAAGAGCAAGAGCAACACAAATAGGGAGAAATATAAGAAACCTTATTAATGCAGGAGAAACATATTATTACACAGAAAAACCAGAAAATTTTACAGAGATTTCAATAAATTTGTTAGAAAACAAATCATACTTAGATAGTAGTTTAAAAGAAGAGGATCTTTCTAAATATAGTATTTCATCTACTGAATTTGAAAATTATTTTGTTTTAGAATCAGTTTATTTTGGAGAGGATATTTCAACCGAATTAGTTCATGAAAAATATCCGTTTATTCAGTCAACTGGAAATATTTTGTTTATTAGGTTAAAATTGGGAAAATGGTAATATTAAAAAATTTTTTAAAAACTTTGATTTCATTAATGTTCTTTTTTTTGATTTTTAATTTATTATTTCCTAGAGAAATTAAAAATTTCAATCCAATCAAAGCTTTTTTGACTTGCCATCATAGCACTTTACTTGTTTCAACCAATATACAAATATCATGAATAGCTTTAATATCATTTTTAGATAAAATTTTTTCGATTTCAGCTGAATATGTCCCTGGCTGATACCAAAGGTTTTTAAATCCAGAATTAATTGTTTCTTTTGTAACTTCAATTCCTATTTTTGGTGGTACAACAAAAACAATTGAATCAATATCTTTTGGAAGATTTTCAACCTTATTTACAGTTTTAATTCCTTCAACTTCATCATCTTTTGGTGTAACAGGAATTACCTCATAACCCTTCTTAGTTAGATCTCTTAAAATAATATTTCCAACCTTTTCTTTGTTTTTTGTCGCCCCAACAAGTGCTATTCTTTTTAACGATTTTAAATCCATTACCGCACCTTCAATTAAATTATACAACATTGTAAATCTTCTTAAAACTGGAAAATCAACATTAGAAACCCTAGCATTTCAGGTGTCTTTGAATAACGCTGGTGCATGAATACATATTATTAACAAAGAAAAAGTAAAATTTTAGAATAAAAAAAGTTTTCACAAAAAACTTCTCGGAATTAAACAACAAGTTAAAAAAGAACGGTACCTGAAATATAAATGTTTAAAGAATTAGTTGAATACTCAACTAATAATATGGAATTTTGTGAAATTAAAACAAAATTTACTCTTAATTTTCTGTTAATGTGAAAGTAGACATGTACATCTTATACCAAATTCTCTGTATGGATTAATATGCCCAAAAAAGTTTTAATAGCAGATATTAAATTAGCTTCAGGGATAGAATATATAATTTTGGAGGAATACAGTAAAGCAAAGGATAGAGTTTAAGAAAATAAGAAAGAAGCCTTGTAGAAAATATATTAAAATTATTGATGAAATAAAAAATCCCAGGATTGAAAGTTTGATTATTAAAGAAACATCAGTCAAAATAACAACTTGAATAAAGTAGTTATTTAGAACCTCATTGTTTCTATATTTAATACTTTTCCATGGAGATATCCATAGAAAATATATCCATCTTCACAAATAAGTATAATTAGTGCACCATCAAATTTCTTTTTTGCATTTTCTGAAGCGTTAAGAGGATAAAGATATTTTTTGGGATTATTAATAGCGGTTTTAATTGTAGTTTTTCTTTTAGAGATAATAACTGCTGCACTATCGTGATATCGTGTTTCGGTTGTAGCAATGATTGAATTATCTTTTGTAAGGGGGTTATAAATTTCTATCTCTGTATCTTTAAGCTTGTCTCTCAAAGCTTGCCTCAATTTGTTTTGATCTGTGCTTAAATATGATGGAAGATTTTCATCAAAAACTATTGAAACAACTGCTTCCATTAAAACTTTTTGATTTTCATGTAATACATTTATATAAGTGTTTTCGATTTTTTTTGGGTAGTTAACTATAATTATTGATAGTAATGCACCAATTATTGCAATTATTGCAAGAGCAATTGATAACTCTATAAGAGTAAATCCTTTCTTCACGAATTTCTCCCCTTATTTCCGACATTAATTATGTAATATTGCTTTTTAATTAAAGTTATTTAAAAAAGTTTATCTTTGAATTTATTAAAACGATTTTGTTGATTTGTATTTTCTCCTTTTTCTTTAGTTTTGGTGAAGTATAATAAACTTATAGTCTTTTTTGAAGAATTTCTTAAAATAATACTTAAACTGTTACATCATTAGGTGCAATTTTTGATCGTTTTTAAACCTGCCTTTAAATCTCTTTTTTTGTATTATATCACAGTTTTTATTTATAATATATATTTAAATCGACCAAGATATAATTTTTAGTATATAATCTTAAAAAAACACGAATTACATAGTTTCTTATGTAACGCGTTACATAGATATAATTCTCATAGATTAATAATTTTAAAGATTTAGAAAGCATAAAAATAAGTAAATTATATGAAAATTCTTCTTGGTTTTTAATTTAATTTTTTCAATTTAAGGAGGGAGAATATGAAAAACTTAAAGGTATTTTTGCTAGTATTTTTGATCTTGTTGTCCGTAATTGGGATTTCTGAAAAAGTTATTACAGTGGGAGTTTTTACATGGGATGTTCCTATATTTGAAAAAATTGCCCAAGAATTTAGTAAAGAAAATCCTGATATAAAGATTCAGATAATTGAGATCCCTTGGACATCTGGAGATATCATCAATAGCTTTTTAACTGCAAAGGCAGCTTCTGGTGAGAAGTTTCCAGATGTTATAGCCCAGTCATGGGAACCAATTGTATATCCTATTTCTCAAGGTTGGATATATCCTTTAGATGAATTCATTCAAAATGATCCAGATTATAAATATGTTCCAGACTCAGTGCAAAATGCATTCAAATTTTTAGGAACAACATACGCCCTAGGTGAAAGACTTCATTTTAATACAATAGTTTTAAATCTAGATTTACTTGAAAAGTTAAATCTTCCTGTTCCAAGTTATGAATGGGATATCAATACTTTTATGAACCTTGCAAGGCGTGCTACAACAAGGGAATACTCTGGAATTGATAATCTTTGGGAATTTGATGCTTTTATGGCTGCAGTTCTCAGTGATCATACTTCTTTCTGGAGCTTTGATATTAATAAAAAAAGATTTGACTTAACTAATGGTGGCTGGCTCAGAGCTGTAGAATTACAAGAAAAGTTGAGAAAGGTACCAGGTCTTGATGCCTCAACACTTTTCAATCAAGAGTTGAGAGACCAAGGAGAATTAGATGATTATCAGAAAAAATTTGGAGAAGATTCCGATGCATTCTTTGAAGGGAAAATTTTAATGGGATTTAAAGGAACCTGGGATTGGGATGAAGAAGGATTAAAATCACTACCATGGAAAATGGATATGTATCCTTTACCACAGGATCCAGAAATTGGAATGAGACAACCCATTCACATTAATTATGCATTTATGACATCAACAACAAAGTATCCAGAGGAAGCATTTAAATTTTTGAAATACATAACATATGACCCCAAAGGTGTTGCTGTAAAATTCAAATATGTCACTGCTGAAACGGATGCGATTGGAAATCCATTCTGGTTTGTTCCAGCAACGATGCACCCAGATGTCCTTGAAGTATTTAATGAAGCAAGTTTTATACCTAACGGGGTAAAATATATGCTTGAAAATCTTGATAAAACTGTTCACGTTGATTTGTGGAAAGTTATTCCAGGATGGTTCCAAGCAATTAATGATGTTATGATTCCAACAGAGATGAAAATAAGAAGCGGTGAAGCAGAACCTGCAGCAATTGCAGCTGAGACAGAAGAAAAATTAAATGAAATCATTGAAGAAGCATGGAATGAGTTTATAAAACAGGTAGAAGAAGTCCAAAAGAACTTTCCAGAAATTAGAAAACAAGTAGAGTAATAAAAACAATATAGGTCCCCGATTTATCGGGGACCCTTCTAATTATTTACAGGAGGTATGTTAGGTGTCAAAATTAATCAAAATTATTGGACTTACATTCCTAAGTGCCTTTTTGACTGCTCTAGTGATATTTTTTCTAGGAAAAAATAGCTATCAGAAATTTTTTGAATATATTCATACAATAAAAGAAAATCAAGTAAATATAAAAAATGCGCCCGAAGATGTCTTGAGACATTATTTTTCTTTTTTTGAAAATATGAAAAAAATTCCTATTTTTACAGGGAATTTTATTTTGCATACCGATGAATCAACTACCGTAGAATTTAACTTGAAGAATGAAGGAAGATACAATATTTTGATTATTTACACAATAAACACAAATACCACTAACAACGGTTCTCTGGAAATTTCAGATGGTAGCGGCGGAAATTTTCTTGCTCTTTTAGATAATTATGCTTATTATGACAAATCAGAGGTAATTTTAGATAGATACGGAAACGAAGTTGTACCAGAACAATACAGGGTTAATATTGATTTGTACAGCATATTAGAAGATGCTAAAAGAATAGAATCAGAACCTTTGATTTTTGAATTTAAAAAAGGAAGAAATTCATTGAATTTGAAAAATTTAAAATCAGATATTACAATTAAAGGAATTTATCTTATTGAGCCTAAAAAATTGATTGGCTACGATGAATACATAAAGAAATTCAGTAATTTTTCACAAGATAATTTAATGATAGAAGCTGAAGATTTAGTTTTAAAATCAGATTTTACATCTAGTATTGGAAATGAGCAAACACCAGAAATTACGCCATATGAAATTACAAAAAAAAGACTAAACAATATTTTAGAAGAAACATTTTCATCCTCAGGGCAGAAGATAATGTGGGTGTTTAATATAGAAAATCCTGGTTTATACAAAATAGCTTTTAGATATAAGCAAACGGTTAATAAAGGTATACCTTCATACAGAAGTATAAAAATAGACGGAGAAATACCATTTAAAGAATTGGAATTTTACCCATTTAATTATACTGGCTATAAATGGACAACTGAAACCCTTTCAAATAATTCAAAACCATATTATATTTATCTGGATAAAGGACTGCATGTGTTAACTTTAGAGGTTGTAACCGGCCCTTTTGAAGAATATATAAAATTTCTACAACAAAGTGTTAGAAAGATTCAGGATATAGGACTTGATATTAGAAAGTTGATTGGAAATAATTTTGACCCAAATAGAACATGGAATATTGAAAAATATATGCCAAATGTTGTAAGTGATTTAAAAAATCTTTCCGATGAACTAGAGGAAGAATACAAATCTTTATTAGAAATATTAGGTGAGCAAGGTAGGGCATCAATTTCAGACATGATGGTAGCAGCGGATCTTATCAGGGAAATTATAAAGGAACCTGAAAGGCTTCCATTTTATTTGGATGTTTTAAGTGAAGGAGCTGCTTCAATTGCCCAAAGACTTTCAAATCTTTCTTTGACATTGAAGGAACAGCCATTGGGGCTTGATAAGATATTTATTTATTCAAACGATGATTTTGTTCAAAGTAGTGAAAGCAGGTTTTTAATTAATTCATATGCAGAACTTTACAAATTGTTCTTGTCATTTACAAACAAAAATGAGTATTATTCTGTATATGAAAAAACATCTGAAGATGAACTTTCCGTATGGGTGAATAGACCAGTTCAATATGTTGAAACACTGCAGTACTTAATTGATTCAGATTTTACAAGAAAGTATGGAATAAAAGTAAAACTTTCAATAATGCAAAATGAGCAGAAATTGATTTTAGCAAGTGCTGCGGGTAACACTCCTGATATTGCACTTGGTATAAGTAGCTGGATTCCTTTTGATCTTGCAATAAGAGGAGCACTATACCCATTGTCAGCTTTCCCAGATTTTGTTGATACATTAAAAAATGATTATAATCTTGAAACCTTATTACCTTATATTTTAGAAGACAAAATTTATGGAGTTACTGAAACACAGAATTTCTATATCTTGTTTTACAGAAAAGATATTTTAGAAAAACTTGATGTACCAATTCCTCAAACTTGGGAAGATGTAAAAAAAATTCTTCCCGAGCTTCAACGAAGAGGCATGAATTTCTTTATTCCTATGTGTGAACAAACAACAAAATTTTTTAATACCACAGCTCCATTTATTTTCCAGACTGGAGGAAGAATATATAGCAAAGATGGTTTAAAAACTGCTATTGGAGAAGAAAAAGCAGTTAAAGGTTTTGAGTTAATGACAGATTTATTTTCTATATATGGTTTACCTGAGCAGGTTGCAAGTTTTTACAATAGTTTTAGGTACGGCCTTATTCCAATTGGTGTAGCTGATTTTGCAAACTATATTTTACTTTCAAATGCAGCTGATGAAATATACGGACTATGGGATATTGCTCCTTCTCCAGGAGTGAGAAATGAAAAAGGAGAAATTGTAAGATATCAAGTTGCAAGTGATAGGGCTGACGTTATATTTCAAAATTCTGATAAAAAGCAACAAGCCTGGACATTTTTAAAATGGTGGCTTTCCAAAGAAACTCAGGTAAAATATGCAAGAATGTTAGTTAATAGATATGGTCCAGAGTATATGTTTAATACTGCAAATATTTCTGCGTTTAAGGAATTAGATTATTTTCCTGAAAATCACAAAAAGGTTATTCTTGAACAATGGAATTGGATAAAAGAAGTTCAAAGGCATCCTGGAGGTTATATGACAGAAAGAGAGGTAAGTAATGTATGGAATGCTGTTGTAATCGAAGGCAAAAGTCTAAGACCAACAATTGATAGAGCTGAGATAGTAATAAACAGGGAACTTGAAAGAAAGTTGACAGAATTTGGATATATAAAAGATGGAAAGGTTGTTAAGGAATTTCCAATGTACGATTCTATTTACGACTTTTTTAAGAGGTGGTCCAAATGAAAAAGATAAAAAAATACATGCACTGGATTCTTTTATCCCCATATTTAACGTTGTTTATCATATTTATTCTGCTGCCTATTATTGTTGCAATTTACCTTTCGTTTACTTATTTTAATGCTATTCAACCTCCAAGGTGGGTTGGTTTGCAAAATTATATAGATCTTTTTACCAGAGATGAAATTTTTATGCAAAAGGTTTTACCAAATACGATTAAATTTTCTTTAATTGTGGGCCCAGGTGGATATATTCTATCATTTGTTTTAGCCTGGCTTGTTGCACAACTTACTAAAATACCAAGAACGATTTTTGCTTTGATTTTATATTCTCCTTCTCTAACAGCAGGTGTAACTATGGCTGTTGTTTGGAGGGTTTTATTTAACGGCGATCAGCAAGGGTATCTAAACGCCCTTTTACTTAGATTGGGGTTTATTGACAAACCAATCCAATGGCTTCAATCACCTGAATATTTATTGACCATAATGATAATAGTTTCATTGTGGAGTAGCATGGGGGTTGGATTTCTTGCAATGCTTGCTGGAATTTTAAATGTAGATGAAACGTTATATGAAGCAGCATACATTGATGGAATAAAAAACAGACTTCAAGAGGTTATATACATTACCATTCCAGCGATGAAACCTCAAATGTTATTTGGAGCTGTAATGTCAATTGTTCAAACATTTACAACTGCTGGTATTGGGGTTGCATTATCTGGTACAAATCCAACACCACAATATGCAGGCCAGTTAATTGTAAATCACATAGAAGATTATGGTTTTTTACGCTATGAAATGGGGTATGCCGCAGCTGTTTCGGTAGTGCTTCTAATTATTATTTATCTTTTCTCAAGGATTGCCTGGAAATTGTTTGGTGAGAGTTAATTAAAGGAGTGATAGAGTGGCAGGTTATGTAACTAAAACCAATCCAAAAAGATTCCATAAAAGTCAATTAAAATTTTATTTCATTTTAACTCCAATTGCAGTATTTATGCTTTTACCTATTATATTCATTTTTTCCCAGGCATTTAAGCCTATTGATGAGCTATTCTTATATCCTCCAAGATTTTTTGTGAGAAGACCTACGCTTAACAATTTTTATGAACTTTTTGCTGCTACGAAGGGTTCAAGTATTCCGGTAAGCAGGTATCTTATAAACAGTATTTTAACTGCTTTATTTACAGTAATTTTTACAATTATTATTTCTGTTTTTGCCGGATATGCTTTATCAAAGAAAAGATTTAAAGCAAAAAATTTGATTTTCACAATTAATAATCTTGCACTTATGTTTGTTCCAATTGCTGTAATAATTCCAAGGTATTTAATTGTCCAAAAATTAGGGTTAATAGATACATTTATTATAAATATACTTTCTCTTCTTGCAATGCCAATTGGTATTTTTTTGATAAAGCAATTTGTTGACCAGATACCTGATGCTTTAATTGAAGCGGCATTAATTGATGGGGCAAATGATTTTCAAATTATTTTTAACCTCATTATGCCTCTTCTTAAGCCGGCAATATCAACTGTTGGAATTCTAGCATTTCAGGTGGCCTGGAATAGTGCCGATGCGTCAACGTATTTTATTAACAATGAAAATTTAAGAACATTTGCATTTTATGTTTCAAATCTCACTGCTGTTACAGGAAATACAATAGCCGGTCAAGGAATTGCCGCGGCAGCAAGTTTGATAATGTTTGTTCCAAATCTTGTGTTATTTATCTTTATGCAATCAAGAGTTATGAACACCATGGCTCATAGCGGATTGAAGTAATCGGGAGGAGTAAAAGTGAGAAAAAAAGCAATTTTCATCCTTTTGATTTTATCAATTTTAGCTTTTTCTTCAAATAGTACATTTTTGACATATACAATTGGGCAGAACAACAAATGGAAAATTACCCAGGATGCTTATCTTGTGAGTGAGGTTATTCTTGAAGATGCTGGACTATACTATCCTGAAGATATGTATTTAAAAGATGGGAAACTTTATATAGCTGATTCTGGAAATGCAAGAATACTTGTATATGACTTAAAAACTAGAAAAATCTCAGAAATAGGTGCTTGGTCTCTTTTTACTCCTACCGGAGTTTTTGTTGATAATAACTACATATATGTTGCAGATGTTGGATTATCTGAAATTGTGATTTTTGATAAAAACGGGAATGAGATAAAAACAATAGGAAAACCAAAGAGTATTTTATTTGGACAATATACGAAATTTAAACCCAGAAAAATTGTTGTTGATAAAAGAGGTAATTTGTATATTGTAAGTGAAGGTTCTTTGGATGGAATTATTCAACTTGACAGAAATGGAGAGTTTTTAGGATATTTTGGTGCAAACAAAGTGAGAATCACTGCCTTAGATAAATTTATAGATCTATTTTATTCAAAAGAACAAAAAGAAAGGCTTTTAACAAGAGCACCAAAACCATATTATAACCTTGCAATAGATAATAAGGGATTAATTTATACAATAACCCAGAAGGAACACGGTGATGCAATAAAAAAGCACAATACGCTTGGAAATAATATCTTGTATCTATCACGTTTGGAATCAATGGTTGATGAAGGGAATTTTGTTGATATAACCGTTGATAACGATGGAAGAATATATGCTTTAACAGAAACTGGACTTATATATGAATACGATCAGGAAGGAAACTTGATCTTTTCATTTGGCGGAAGAGCTATTTTGTATGACAAAAATGGGCTTTTTTCGGTAGCTTCTGCAATTGAAGTGGATGATGAAGGAAGAGTATATGTTTTAGATAGAGAAAAAGGCTTGGTGCAGATATTTAATCCAACAATTTATGCAACAAAAATACACAAAGCGTTGAATTTATACATCCAAGGAAAATATATTGAAAGTAAATCCATTTGGGAAGATGTTTTAAAATATGATGGATATTCAAGTATTATTCATAATGGACTTGGAAAAGCATATTTTCAAGAAGGAAATTACAAAGAAGCAGCTTTACATTTCAAAGTTGCTTACAGCAAAAGAGAATATTCTGAAGCATATTGGGAAATTAGAAATCAGTTTTTACAAAAAAATATGAAAGTAATAATAATACTTTTATTTGTTATTTTTGTTTTATTTGAAGTGGGAGGTAGAATTCTTAAAAAGAAAGGCATAAGGTTAAAAATAAAAATTAGAAATAAACTTTTAAGTGATATATTGTACCTAAAAAATCTCATAAGACATCCAATTGATAGCTTCTATTATCTGAGAAAAAGTACCCACGGAAGTATCCTGTCTGCGACAATAATATATGCTTTATTTGTTCTTGTTGTAACCTTCGATTACATGGGAAGAAGTTTTATTTTCAACCTGAACACATCCGAAAGATCTGTTGGATATGTGGTATTTTCAGCAATTGTTCCCATATTCTTATGGATTTTTTCAAATTATCTTGTTAGTTCCATAAACGAAGGTAGAGGAACATTGAAAAATATCTATATTTTTACAGCATATTCTACTGCTCCATATATAATTTTCCAGCCTTTTATCATACTTCTTACGTATGTTTTAACATATAACGAAAGTTTTTTAATTAGTTTTGGCTCTTTCTTTATTATTTCATGGACCTTCATTGTTTTATTCATTGGAGTTAAAGAGACACACGATTATGAATTAAAAGGCACAATTGGAAGCATTATTTACTCTATTGTTTGGATTCTTGTAATTATTCTTGTATTTTCAATTGTGTACATGCTTTGGGATCAAATAGTGGAAACGGTTTACGGAATAATTCAGGAGGTGCTATATCGTGTTAGATAAAATAAAGTTATCTATAGCTTTTTTAATTTTAATATCATCACTATTGTTTTCGATTGGAGATGATTATCTTTCAAATAGATTTACAAAGCCCGATAAAAATATTTTGGTTGTAAATGATTTGACAACAGAGGGTTTTAATTTAATTGCAGAATCAGAGAAATTAGAACTCTGGTTTGATGAAGATACTTATTCCATAAGGGTAGTGAATAAGGAAAGTGGATATATTTGGGGGCTTGTAGATTCAAAAAATCTATCAGGAATGAATAGAGTTTGGAAAGGAATAGCATCTTCGGTTTTGACAATAGAATATTTTGATAAAAATGCTTTGAGTTATCTTTTAAGTATATCTGATGATAGCGTAAAAAAAGAGTTTATACCCTTAGAAGATGGTTTGAAGATAAATATTGAATATGAAAATCTTGGGATTTTACTCCAACTTTTTATATCCTTAAAAAATGATCATTTGGAATTTTATATTCCATTTGAAAGCATAAAAGAAATTGGAGAATTTAAACTTGCATCAGTTTATATTGCACCATTTTTAGGAGCAGTAAGAGAAAACAAAAAGTACGGTTATATTTTCATACCAGATGGTTCTGGAGCGCTAGTTAGGTTTTCTAAATCTTCTCTTTCTTCAAATATTTTTGAAAAAAGAATTTACGGTAAAGACTACAGTATAGAAAATTTAAGAGAAGTAAGTGATTTAAAAGCAAGTAGACCAAACGATTTTTTAAGAGATGAGCCAACAATTTACATGCCAGTATTTGGAATTGTACATGGAGTTAATCAGAATGCTATGTTTGGTAGAGTTGTTTCCGGTGATGAGTACAGTTCAATAGTTGCATATCCAAGTGGTTCAGTAACACCGTTTAATTGGGCAAGTGTTAAGTTTATTTATAGACAAAAATATTTACAACCCACAAGTAGAAGTGGAAGTGGAATACAGGTTCCTCAAAAAAAGAAAAATCAATTTAACGCTAAATTACAAATCTACTTTTTAAATGGAAATGATGCAAATTATATTGGAATGGCAAAACTATACAGAAGTATGCTTTTAAGTGAAGGAATATTGAGTAAGAAGTTTAAGACAGGAGATATTCCACTTTCTCTTGATTTTGTGGCATCTGAATTAGAAAAGAAAGTTTTGGGATTCAATGTTTTGAGTACAACAAGTTATAAGTATATAGAAGATGTTATCAATCTTTTCAAAGAAAAGGGCATTGAAAATTTGCTTGTAATGATCGAAGGCTGGCAAGATGGAGGAAGAAGTGGAAATAAAATATCTAAATTATCTTTTGAAAAATCAAGTGGCGGAAAAGATGAATTACTTCATTTATATGAGAACTATAATAATGAAAAAACAAAGATAGTGCTGGTTGAGAATGTTACCAAAGTAACTGAAAAACAAATCAACATAAATAAAGAAGCAGGAACTAATCTTTCCCAATCTTTAATTTATGAAGATAAAAATAACAAAGATCTTTGGTTTTATAGATCTTATTATACAAACATAAAACTTGCAAGCAAATATTTGGAAGAAAAAGCTTCAAAATTAGATGAATTAGGAATTAAAAATTTAGCTATTCAGGAATATGGAATAAAATTGTATGGTGATTTACTGGTTGACAAGGAAATCTTTAGAGATCAAGCAAAAGAATTGGTAAAAGAAACTGTTGAAAAGATTACAGAAGATATGAGCCTAGTATTTTTCAATGCAAATTCTTACCTTTGGAAATATGCAGATGCAATAGTAAATATTCCTATGAACAACAGTCAATACCTTTTTGAAACGGATACAGTTCCGTTTTTGCAGATTGTTTTAAGTGGTTATATAGACTATTTTGTTCCTTTTATGAATGACGGATTTTTTTCAAGATTGGATGTTTTAAAATCTATTGATTTTGGTGCATATCCAAACTTCATACTAACAGAGATAGACAATTACTATCTTTTTAAAACACCGCTTTGGTGTTATCCTTCTACAAAATTTGAAGATTGGAAAAAAAGTATTATAGATATTTACTCTCAAATAAATGAAGCACTAAAGCATGTAAGAGGTTATTCTATAGAAGACAGAAAGGTAATTGCTCCTGGAATTGTTTTGGTAAGCTATGAAAATGGTATAAAGTTTTTAATTAATTATACGAAAGAATCCTTTGTTTACAAGAATTTGGAAGTACAGCCTGAATCGTGGATATTAATAAATAAAGGGGAAGAGAAAGATGAGTAAAAAATTAAAAGTAAAAACAAAAAGAGCACTGGTTGGATATTTGTTTTTTTCACCATGGATAATTGGATTTTTAGTTTTTACTGCATATCCGTTTTTTTATTCACTTTATTTAAGCTTTTTTAAAGTAAGATTTACAGTTTCAGGAGTTGAATCAACATTTGTCGGATTTGAATTTTATAAATATGCATTTAGAGGAGATCTCACTTTTCCTATTAATTTTACTAATACTATTACAAGCATTATTTTATCAACTCCTCTAATAGTAATTTTTGCTCTAATAGTTTCAATTCTACTGAACAATAAAATAAGGTTTAGGGCATTTTTCAGACTTTTATATTTTTTACCTGTTGTTATTATCAGCGGTCCGGTTGTTTCCGAACTTATTGCAAACAATGCCGCACAAATTGTAGATCCTGGAAAATACTTTATATACCAGTTTTTCACTACTTTACCCGATAGGATTAGTTTCCCTTTTCTATATATGTTTGATAATTTAGTTTTGATACTATGGTTTTCTGGAGTTCAGATTCTGTTTTTCCTAGCTGGTTTGCAGAAAATAAGTTCATCGATTTACGAAGCAGCAAAAATTGATGGCGCTAATTCATGGGTGATTTTCTGGAAAATAACTTTACCTTTGATAAGACCTTTTATATTAATAAATACAATATATACTATTGTAGATCTTGCTTCATTTGCAAACAACGCTGTTAACACCAGTATTACTCAGCATATGTTTGATATTGATAAGCCATATTCATATTCATCCGCTTTATCCTGGATATATTTTGTTTCCGTAATGGCTATTATTGGGGTAGCATTTTTGATTTTAAGAAGAAAGGATTAAATGAGGTGAAAATATGAGAGGATCTTTTTATTACAAATACATAAAAACACCTGGAACTAAACTGGTTCTCTACGTTTTGTTAATTGGAATTGGTTATGCTTATTTGTATCCATTACTATACATGATTACCACAAGCTTTATGAGCGTAGAAGATCTTGTAAATCCTACAATTAGATGGATTCCGGTTCATCCTACGCTAAATAATTATAAACTTGCATGGGAAGTTTTGGAAGTTTCAAAGTCCTTAGTCAACAGTATATATCTATCAGTTGTTCCTGCGTTAATTCAAACTTTCAGTACAGCATTAATAGCGTATGGGCTTCAAAGATTTGATATACCTTTGAAAAGATTCTGGCTTGTTTTGGTTTTAGCAACATTTTTGATCCCTGCTCAGACAACACTTGTTACCAAGTACATATTATTTAGTAAATTAAAATTAGTTGGAACTCCACTTGCTTCTTTCTTGCCTGCTTTATTTGGTCAGGGAATTAAAAGTGCAATTTTTATTTTACTTTATTACAACTTTTTCCAGATGCTCCCAAAAACCTTTGATGAAGCAGCCGAACTTGATGGTGCGGGTCCCTTTAGAATTTTTTGGACTATAATGCTACCACTTTCAATTCCTGCAATGGTTACAACATTTATTTTTTCACTTGTTTGGTACTGGAACGAAACGCTTGTTTCGGGTTTGATTTTGGGAAATTCCATAAAAACACTTCCAATTGCTTTGAGAGACTTTATTTGGAGATTTGCACAGATGTTTCCATCATCAACTGGAAGTCCTTCAAACAGATTAAACGAAGGAATACGCCTTGCTGCGACTTTTATTACAATATTACCTTTGCTAATAACTTATTTATTTTTACAGAGGCAATTTGTTGAAAGTCTTGAAAGAACAGGGATCACAGGAGAGTAGAGGTGATGAACATGAAAAAAATATTGGCGTTTTTGTTGGTGTTTATTTCATTTATATTAGGATCGTGTGAAAATAAAGTTTTTAATAATACCGATGATTGGCAGCTTATATGGGCACAAGAATTTGATGGCAAGACTATTGATAGAAATGTTTGGAACTTTGAAGTAGGAAATGGACATTCAAAGGGAATTCCTGGATGGGGAAATGCCGAGGCTGAATATTACACCGATGGAGAAAATGCATATATTGAAAATGGTATTTTGGTTATAGAGGTAAGGAAAGAATATAGAAAAGATCAATATGGAGATTACAGTTATACTTCAACGAGAATAAATACACAGGAAAAATTTGAAATTAAGTACGGAAGGATTGAGGTTAGGGCAAAGTTTCCAAATGGGAAAGGGTTATGGCCGGCGATATGGCTTTTGGGCTCAGATATTGGAAAGGTAGGTTGGCCAAATTGTGGAGAAATAGATATAGTTGAATTTTTGGGAGATAATCCTAACAAAATATATGGGGCAGTACATGGTCCTGGCTACTCCGGTGGAAATGGGATATCAAGAAATTACACCACAAAAAATCCAAGTTTTACTGAGGATTTTCATACCTTTGGAATAGTATGGGACGATGAAAGCATCAGTTTCTATGTGGATGATAAGATTTATCATGCAGTTTCAAAAGCATCAATTTCGAGCAGAGGTCTTAAGTGGGTATTTGATAAACCTTTTTTTATAATAGTAAATTTAGCAGTAGGAGGATATTGGCCAGGTTATCCAGATAATACAACTAAATTTCCTGCAAGAATGTATGTTGATTACATAAAAGTCTGGCAAAAAGTAAAATAAATATGTATGATTGTGAGGTGGTTTCATGAAAAAAACATTGTTATTGTTTCTCATTACTGTTTTAGTCTCAATTTATTTTGCAAATGGAGGCGATGAAATGAAGCAAAATGAATGGAAATTGATCTGGTCTGAAGAGTTTGATGGAGATACACTTAATACTGAAATATGGAAATTTGATATTGGTAACGGACATTCAAGGTGGAATCCTGGATGGGGAAATGGAGAACTTGAATATTACACAGAAGGAGACAATATGTATCTTGAAAATGGAATGCTTGTTATTGAAGCTAGAAAGGAAAAAGTGAAGGATTCATATGGTGAGTATTATTACACATCTACAAGAATAAATACGGAAAATAAATTTAAAGTAAAATATGGAAAAATTGAAGCAAGGGCAAAATTTCCATATGGAAAAGGATTGTGGCCAGCGATTTGGTTGTTGGGAACAAATTACAGGTATGTTAGATGGCCAATGTGTGGAGAAATTGATATTGTTGAATTTTTAGGACATGATAGATACACAGTTTATGGAACGCTTCATGGTCCAGGCTACAGTAAAGATAAAGCAAAATCCTGGAAATACAGGTTGGATATTGATGAACCAGATTTTACCGAAGAATTCCATACGTTTGGTATTATATGGGACAGTGAAAAAATTTCTTTCTACGTTGATGATACGGTGTATTACACTGTTACAAAGAAAGCTATTTTAAAACAGGGACATCCGTGGGTTTTTGATAATTACTTCTTTTTAATAGTGAATTTAGCAGTAGGAGGATATTGGCCAGGTTATCCAGATAATACAACTAAATTTCCTGCAAGAATGTATGTTGATTACATAAAGGTCTGGCAAAAAGTAGAATAGTGGGTGAAAAGAATGGTAGGAATTAGGGATGTTGCCCGCGAGGCAAATGTTTCGATTGCTACTGTTTCAAGAGTTATAAATGGCAGCAATAATGTGTCTGAAGAGACTCGTAAAAAAGTTCTAAGGGCAATGAAAAAATTAAATTTCAGGCCTCGTCCAGTTATTGGAGGTACGAAAGAGGTTTTTTTCAAGACAATTGGTGTGCTTATTCCAGATATAAGAGGATACCATTATAGCGATATTGTTATGGCTATAGAAAGCTGTGCATATGAAAATGGTTTTGATGTGATGTTGGCTATTCCAAAAGCTGATGTGGATAATGAGAAACATATTCTTGATAAGTATTTTAGGCGGAAAATTGATGGAATAATAGTAGCAGAGCTTTTGGGGGGAGAAAATTACATTGATAAATTTTTAAAAAGTGGTATTCCACTGGTGGTTCTTGATTTCAGTATAGAAGAAATAAATTTTGATGTTGTCAATGTTGATAACATGATGGGGGCATATAAGGCTATTAAGTATTTATATGAAAATGGCCATAGAAAAATATTGTTTATTCCTGGGCCGGAATGGTCACCAGCAACCTTTGAAAGGGAGAAAGGAATAAAGAGATTTTTAGACCAAGTTGATGATCTTGAAATATATTATGCTAACATAAGAGGATATAATTCTCAAGACGGTAGAGATGCAGTATTCGAATATCTGGACAAAAATGATTTAAATTTCACAGCCATTTTTGCAATTAATGATTGGAGTGCTATTGGTGCAATTGATGCATTAAGATCCAAAGGATTAAAGGTTCCTGATGATATTTCAGTAATTGGTTTCGATGATGCTCCTTTTCTTGATTTTATAGAACCTAAACTAACAACTGTTAGACAACCAAGATGGGAATTAGGTTATACAGCAACCCAGATCTTAATTGATAGGATTACAGCAAAGAAATCTAGACTTCCAAGAAATGTAGTACTTCCAACTGAATTGGTTATAAGAGAATCAGTTAAAAAAATAGGGTAGGGGGTTAAATATGAAAGTAAATTTAAGTAGAGTTATTCACGGTTTAATGAGAATTAAAGATTGGAAATATACAACTTATGACCTACTAAATCTTGTTTACAAACTAATAGATTTGGGAGTTACCACATTTGATCTTGCAGATATATATGGAAATTATGATGCTCAGGAAATTTTTGGAAGGGTTTTGGAAAAAGCTCCATCTTTAAGAGAGAAAATTCAAATAATTTCAAAAACAGGTATAGTACTCCTTTCTGATAAACATCCACAAATATATGTAAAGCACTATAATACATCAAAAAAGCATATTATAAAATCTGTTGAAAAAACATTAAGAGATTTGAGAACCAATTATATTGACGTTCTTTTGATTCACAGGCCAGACCCTTTGATGAAACCCGATGAAATTTCAGAGGCTTTTGAATATTTAAAAGACAAAGGAATGGTTTTAAGTTTTGGAGTTTCAAATTTTAAACATCAGCATATGTCGCTTTTTAAAGAGAAAGTTTCAGAGCCCATATTGTACAATCAAGTTGAAATTTCGCTTTGGAATGTAGATTCTCTTTTCGATGGAACGCTAGATTATTGTCAGGAAAAGGATATACTTCCTATGGCCTGGTCTCCTGTTGCAGGAGGAAGGTTTTTTAAAGAAGAAGACAGGCAGGAAGAAAAAAGGGTTTTGAGGATATATAATGCCTTGGTTGAAGTAGCAAAGAATCATTCCACAACTCCAGAGCATGTTGCTTATGCATGGCTTTACAAGCACCCTTCAAAAATTTTTCCTGTTGTTGGTAGTGGGAAATTTGAAAGAATAAAAATAGCTGTTGAAGCTTTAGATATTGAACTTGATAGGCAGGACTGGTTTTATTTATTAAAAGCTTCAAGGGGGTATGACGTACCATAAAAAAGAAAGAGGTGAAAAGATGGAAAGATATGATTTTGTGATTGAAAATTATTCCAAACAAAAACTTTTTTCAAGTTTTCTGCCAGGTGTAGCGGGAAAACATGGAATCCCTCTATGGGTATTTTATGTTAATAGGGGTCAATGTATTGCAAGTTTTGGAATTGAAAATAAGGCAAATTCCATTTTGGAATTTAAACCTGCAGGTCAAAGCTATACCGATACACCTCTGAAAGGCTTTAGAACTTTTATTAAAATAGATGGTAAATATTATGAACCTTTTTCTGATTTAAATAATTTCGAAAGAAAAATGAAAATTAGTAAAAATAACCTTGAAATAGAAGAATTAAATGAAAAGTTAGGATTGAAAGTTAAGGTTATTTACTTTGTTCTACCAAATGAAAATTTTGCGGCACTTGTTAGAAGACTTGAAATTGAAAATACCGATGAAAAAGAAAAGCATATTGAAATAGTGGATGGACTTCCAGAAGTAATTCCATATGGAGTTTCAAATGGACTTTTTAAAGAAATGGGATATACAGCAAGGGCTTGGATGCACGTTTATAATTACGAGAAAAAGATCCCATTTTATAGTGTAAGAACTACAATTGGTGATCTTGAAATAGTTGAAGAAATTGAAAATGGATATTTTTATTTTGCTGCAAGTGATGGGGAGCTTCTAGATGTTGTCTTTGATAAAGAAGTTTTATTTGGAAATATAACTTCCCTTCAAGAACCTCCAATTTTCAAAAATGGTGGAATTAAGGAAGTATTATCAAAAAAACAATATGATGAAAATCTTCTTCCAAGTGCATTTGGAATATTGGAAAAAGATTTGAAGGATAAAATAGTAATTAACAGTATGATTGGCTTTTCAAAAGATAAGGACTTTATAAACTACTATGTAGAAACTTTGAAGAAAGATGAGTACATTATCTCAAAAAAAGAAGAAGCAGATAGGATAGTTGAAGAAATAGTAAGTGAAATTCAAACAAAAACTTCCAATCAAATGTTTGATAAATATTGTGAACAGAATTATCTTGATAATATACTAAGAGGTGGATATCCACTTGTTTTTGAAAACAAAGATGGAAAGATAGTGTATCACATATATTCTAGAAAACACGGAGATTTAGAAAGAGATTACAATTTTTTTGTGATAGAAGCAAACAAGTATTCTCAAGGAAATGGTAATTTCAGAGATGTTATACAAAACAGAAGAAATGATGTGATTTTTCATCCGGAAATTGAAGATTTTAATTTAAGTATGTTTGTAAATTTAATTCAAGCTGATGGAAATAATCCTCTGGTTGTTAAAGGTACAAGATTTAAATTTGAAGGTGATCCTTCAATATTAGATGAAGTGGATGAAGAACTTAAAGATTTTATTATGAACAACTACTTTACTCCTGGTGAGGTTTTGGATAGATTGAAAAACAAAAACATTGATGAAGATAAGTTTATTGAAAAACTTTTATATTACTCTTCGCAGCATGAACAAGCAGAGTTTGGTGAGGGTTATTGGATTGACCACTGGACTTATTTAATGGATTTGGTTGATACATATAAAGAAATTTATCCAGATAAGTTAAAAGAAACTCTTTTTGAAAAATTTGATTACAAAACATATGATAGTTATGCATACGTTAAACCAAGAAAGGAGAAATATAAAGTATATAAAGGAAAAGTAAGGCAGATTGCTGCAGTTGGAGAATCCCATGAAAAGCGTGAAATTATACAAAAAAGAGGGCATAATTATCTAACGGATAAAAGCGGTAAAATTTATAAAACAAATATGTTTGAAAAATTATTAATACTTGCAGTGAATAAGTTTGCAACTCTTGATCCATATGGCATGGGACTTGAAATGGAAGCAAACAAACCTGGATGGAACGATGCACTTAACGGCCTTCCTGCATTGTTTGGTTCAGGGATGAGTGAAACCTTTGAACTTATACGTTTAATAAATTTCTTATACGAAGAGTTAAAAAGCTTCGATGGTAATATTCAGGTTTTCGAAGAATTGTATGAATTTATTGAGAAAATTAATTTAGAACTTGACAGATACTTCAAAGAAAAAGATCAATTCAAATACTGGAATAACGCATCAAACGCAAAAGAAGAATATAGAAGTAAGGTATTCTTTAGCATCTCTGGGGACAAAAAGGAAATATTAAAGGATAAGTTATTAAATATTTTTGAAAAAATGCTCCAGAAACTTAAAGAAGGTGTCAAAAAGGCTAAAGAATATGGAAAAGGAATTTATCCCACTTTCTTTACATACGAACTAGTTGATTACGATATTCAAGATAATGGGATAATACCAAAAAGATTTGAGGTAAATGTATTACCATATTTCTTGGAAGGAATTGTAAGGGCATTTAAAGTAATAGACGAAAAAGAAAAGAAAATGTTGTATAATTTTGTTAAAAACTCCAATATCTATGACAAAAAACTGAAGATGTACAAAACATCTGAGAGTATTTTAAATCAACCATACAGTATTGGTAGGATACGAGCGTTCACACCTGGATGGCTTGAAAATGAATCTGTTTTTATGCATATGGAATTTAAGTATTTGCTTGAAATAATTAAATCTGGAATGATTGATGAATTTTACGAAGATATTAAAACAATGCTTCCACCGTATATGGATTACAATGTATATGGAAGAAGCATACTTGAAAATTCTTCGTTTATTGTAAGTAGTGCAAACTCAAACCCGGAACTTCACGGAAGAGGTTTTTATGCAAGACTTAGTGGTTCAACGGCGGAATTTTTAAGCATGTGGAAGCATATATTTATTGGAGATAAATTATTTACCCTTGTGGATGGTGAGCTTACATTTAATTTTAATCCAAAGTTGAGCAAAGAATTTTTTGATAACGGTGTAATAGAATTTAAATTGTTTTCAAAAACTTTGATAAAATATGTAAATCCTTATCTAAAAGATAAAATTAGTAAAATAGAACTTTTTGTTGATGGGAAAAAGTACGAAATCAAAGGGAGCAAAATTAAAGGAGAGCTTGCATACAAACTTAGAAATAGAGAAGTAGACGAGATTATTTGTTATTTTGAATAACTGAGGTGGTGGTTTTTATTATTTCTTTAAATGGTGAATGGAAAGTATATGATACCGAAAAAGAATTTGAATTATTTGGAAATGTTCCAGGGACGATTCAGGGTGATCTTATTGAACAGAATTTAATGCCTCATCCTTACGTAGGTCTTAACGAAAAGTTATTTAGAAAATTAGAAAACAAAACTTGGGTATATGAAAAAACGTTTTTTATAGAAAAATTTGAAAAAAAGACATATTTTCTAGTATTTGAAGGAATTGATACAGTATCAGAAATTTATTTAAATGATATTTATCTTGGAAAAACAGAAAATATGTTTTTGACTTACAGATATGATATTTCCAGCTTTTTAAAAGAAGGGGAAAACAAAGTAAAGGTTATTATACATTCTGCTACTGAATATGCAAAACAACAAGAAAAAATATACGGAAAACTTCACGCTACAGAAGATTCCACAAGGGTTTATATAAGAAAGGCGCAGTATTCTTTTGGTTGGGATTGGGGTGCAAGAATAGTTTCATGTGGTATTTATAAAAACGTGTATATCGAAGAATTGTCTGATGGAAAACTAAAATATACAACAGCCTTTTTAAAGGATTTAAAAGGTTTGGTTGTTTTCGAAGGATATGTTGAAAACATTAATGATTCTACAAAGTATGAAGTACAGGTTTTAATGAATGGAAGAGAAATTGCAAAATTACCAATTTTTAAAGAGGGCAATGAGTATAAATTTAGAGGGGAAAAGAATATAGAAAACATAAAGCTCTGGTATCCAAGAGATCTCGGAGAACAGTATCTTTATGATGTTTCATTTAATCTTATTAAAGAAGGAAAAGTTCGTTATTCTGAAGCAAAAAAGATAGGGTTTAGAACAGTGGAAATACTTAAAGAAAGTGATGGAAACGGAGAAAGCTTTATATTTGTAATAAACGGCAAAAAAGTCTTTATTAAAGGTGCAAATTGGATCCCTGTAGATAATATACTAAGTTTTGCATCAAATGAGAGATATCAAAAGCTTTTAGAGATGGCTTATAATGCAAATATAAATATGCTGCGAGTCTGGGGAGGGGGGATTTACGAAAAAGAGGTATTCTATGAAACTTGCGATAGACTTGGAATTTTAATCTGGCAAGATTTTATGTTTGCATGTGCGGAATATCCAGATCATCTCGATTGGTTTAGAGATCTATCTAATCTGGAAGTTAGGGAAAATGTTTTAAAATTAAGACATCATCCGAGTATAGTAATTTGGTGTGGGAACAACGAAAATAATTGGGCTTTTGAAGAGTGGGGGTACAATTTAAAGGTTAACAATAAAAATCTTGGAGATACACTTTATCTTGAAGATTTTCTAAAGATGTGTTTGAAGGAAGATCCTTCAAGACCATACTGGCCATCAAGTCCGTTCAGTGGGAAAGGATTAAAAGCTAATTCGAATCTTGCGGGAGACACTCATGTTTGGAATGTGTGGTCAGGATGGCAGGATTATAAAGAATATGAAAAAGATACATCGAAATTTGTAAGTGAATTTGGATTTCAAGCGGCTCCAGATATTGAAACAATAAAATTTTTTGCAAATGAAAGTGAAAGAGAGATTTTTTCTGATATAATGTTAAATCATAACAAACAAATTGAAGGAATGGAAAGGTTAATTAGATTTATATCAGCTAGATTTGGCCTTCCGAAAGATTTTGACTCCTTTGTTTACCTTTCACAATTAAACCAGGCTGAGGCAATAAAATTGGGAGTTGAACACTGGAGAAGTAAAAAATACAAAACCTCTGGGACAATTTATTGGCAATTAAACGATTCCTGGCCCGTATTTAGCTGGTCTTCTATAGACTATTTCAGTAGGCCAAAAGCTTTATATTTTTATACCAAAAATTTCTATTCCAATATTTTACCAGTTTTGAAACAAGAAGAAGAAAAGTTAATTCTGCTGATACTTAATGATGGAAAAAAGATATCAGGTGATGCAAGAATAGAGATCAAGGATATTTCAGGTAACACAATTTTTGAAAAAAAGTATTCTGGGATAACAGTAGGTGAAGATTTCGTTTATAAACTTGATGAATTTTTCCTTGAAAAAGAGTTAATTGAAAGAAGTGTAGCAAAAGTTTACTTTAAAACAGAGGAGATGTTATACGAAAATCATAAGATACTTGCTAATTTAAGAAAATATAAACCAGAAAATCCAGAAATTAACGTTGATTATTTGAAAAATCAAGTTATAGTTACATGTAAAAAACCTGCAATAGGTGTGGAAATTAGAGAAGAAAATGGCAAATTATATGAAAACGATAACTTTTTTGTTTTATTTCCGGGAGAAAGAAGGATATTTAAAACAAATAAAAAATTACGTATAAGATCATTATTTAATTATTTGTAAAGGAGGAAAAGTAAAATGGATGTTGAAAAAATAATTTCTCAGATGACGGTAGAAGAAAAAATTAAATTAGTTGTGGGCGTTGGATTACCTGGGATGTTTGGAAATGAACCTTCTATAGTTCCTGGCGCAGCTGGAGAAACACACCCAATTGAAAGATTGAATGTTCCAGCAACGGTTCATGCAGATGGCCCTGCAGGATTAAGAATCAATCCCGAAAGACCAAATGAAGAGAAAAAGTATCATGCTACCGCATTTCCGATAGCTTCAATGCTTGCTTCTACATGGAACAGAGAAATTTTATTTGAAGTAGGCAAAGCTATGGGAAATGAAACAAAAGAATATGGTGTCGATTTTTTACTTGCTCCTGCAATTAATATTCACAGAAATCCTTTGTGTGGAAGAAATTTTGAATATTATTCCGAGGATCCTGTTCTGACAGGAGAACTTGCTTCTTGTTTTGTTGAAGGTGTTCAATCTGAAGGAGTTGGAACAAGTTTAAAACATTTTGCTGCAAATAATCAAGAAACAAATAGAATGTTTATAGATACAATTGTCTCTGAACGAGCTTTAAGAGAAATTTATTTAAAGGGTTTTGAAATTGTAGTAAAAAATGCAAAACCATGGACAGTTATGAGTGCATACAATAAATTGAATGGAAAGTACTGTTCTCAAAATAAGTGGTTATTAACCAAAGTTTTAAGGGAAGAATGGGGATTTGAAGGTTTTGTGATGAGCGATTGGTTTGCTGGAGACAACCCAGTTGAACAGATTAAAGCAGGAAATGATTTAATAATGCCCGGAAAAACTTATAATGTATTTAAAAACAGAAGAGATGAAATAGAAGAGCTAAAAGAGGCATATGAAAAAGGAGAAATTACTGATGAGATTTTAAACGAAAGGGTTAGAACAATATTGAATGTTTTGGTTAAAACTCCATCGTTTAAGGGCTATAAATATTCTAACAATCCTGATTTTGAAAAGCATGCAGAAGTTTCCTATAAGGCTGCATCTGAAGGTATAGTTCTCTTGAAAAATGAAAACGTTCTTCCGTTTACAAAAGTTGCAAAAGTTGCAATTTTTGGAACTGGACAGATTGAAACAGTAAAAGGAGGATTTGGAAGCGGAGATACCCATCCAAGATATACAATAAATATTTTTGATGGATTTAAAGAAAAGGGCGTTAAAGTTGATGAAAATCTTGGGGAATTTTATCGTGAAAAAGTAAGGGAATTAAGAAATGGACAATACAAGCCAGCATATGTTAATGAATTTAACCTAAAAATTCCTCCGAAATTACCTGAAGATATTCTGGCTGAAAAAACTATTGACGAGGCTTCTGAAAAAAACGATTTAGCAATTATCGTAATTAGTAGAATTTCTGGTGAATTTGTTGATAGAAAAGCAGTTAAGGGAGATTTTTATTTGAGCGACGATGAAAGGAAGCTCATCGAAGATATTTCTAGAAAATTCAGAGAAAAAGGTAAAAAAGTAATTGTATTATTAAACATTGGTGGCCCAATAGAAATAGCAAGTTGGATTGATCTGGTCGATGGTTTATTACTTGTATGGCAACCTGGGCAGGAAGCAGGAAGAGTAGTTGCCGATGTTTGTATGGGGAATGTAAATCCTTCTGGAAAATTACCAACAACTTTTCCAAAAGATTATAAAGATATTCCCTCAAAATCATTTCCCGGTGCACCCAAGGAAAATCCGACAGAGGTAATATATGAAGAAGATATTTATGTTGGATATAGATATTATGATACATTCCAGGTAGAACCGTTGTTTGAATTTGGATATGGTCTTTCATATACCAATTTTGAATATAAAGATTTAAGTATTAGTAAAAATGGAGAAAATATTGAAGTTAGTTTTGAAATTAAAAATATTGGAAAAGTTGAAGGAAAAGAAATTGCTCAAGTTTATGTAAAAGCTCCAAAAGGAAAAATAGATAAGCCATATCACGAACTAAAAGGATTTTATAAAACAAAACTTTTAAAACCAAACGAAAGTGAAAGAGTATCTCTCTTAATCAAATTAAAAGATTTAACAAGTTTTTGTAAAAACAAATGGATTCTTGAAGAAGGAGATTATTATATTAGAGTCGGAGCTTCATCGAGGGATATAAGGCTGGAAGGTAAAATATATTTAGAAGAAAAAGAATTTGAAATATAAGGGGCTTTAAAGCCCCTTATATTATTGTTTTTATTATATTCAAATCTTGATCAACCAAAACAAACTTTGTTCTTTCACCGGGCTGGATTTTAATTTCATTGCCAAGGTTTTTGAGGGCATTATATGAAGTTACAAGGGAAAGTTCATGCAAACTACAACCTGTAATTTTAGCGAAATTTTTAACCGCATTTGAAAAGGTTAAGGTACTTCCTGCTAAATTTCCATTTGAAAGTCTAGCCACGTTGTTTTTGACATAAACTTCAAGTCCATAGAGATCATATTTTCCATCTCCAAGGCCAGTAGCAGATATACTATCTGTTATAAGAATTATTCTTGATGGGCCTATAGTTTTATAAACAAATTTAACAAATTCAGGCGAAAGATGTATACCATCAACAATTAATTCGACATAAAAACCAAGTAAAACAGCTGCTCCAACAGCCCCAACTTCCCTGTGATGAAGGGGTCTCAAGGCGTTTGGAAGGTGAGTTATTCTATTAATTCCTTTTCTGTACCAGAAGCTATAGTCGGAAAATTTTGCATCAGAATGACCAATTGAAATTTTAATTTTTTTGCTTGAAGAAATTGAATACAATTTTTCAAAGCCTTCTATTTCTGGAGCAGCAGTAATAATTTTCACGTTATCTAGGTTTTTGGGTAATTTTTCTTGTGAAAAAGAAGTTATAAATTCTTTGTTTTGTGCTCCTGCTTTTTCTTTATTAACAAATGGTCCTTCAAGATGAATACCTGAAAGAGAAGGGTGTTTTGCCTTATTAAATTCTTCTAACACTTTTTCGATAGAAGTTTTTGATGCAGAAACTGTAGTTGGAAAAAGATAAGTTACTCCTTCTTTTTCCAACAAACTTGCCCAGTTTTCAAAATCCTTGCTTGATGCGGACATACAGTCAATACCCATATAACCATGGGTGTGTGTATCAACAAAACCAGGAAATAATATATACTTCCAAGAAGCATCTTTCTTTTTTATATTTATAATCGTTCCATTTTCAATTTCAATATCACAAACAAATTCTTTTTCTGTGGGATTTACAAGTAATACGTTTTCAAAAATCAAATTAATCACCCTAAAGTTTTTAGATGCTTTCAACAATATTTCTAAAAGTTTTCTCGATTAATTTTAATTTTTCTTCAGATTCTTCTCTAGTTTTTGCAAAAGAATAAATGTATACCTTCAGTTTAGGTTCAGTTCCAGAAGGTCTTAAAGCATACCAGCTTCCATCATCAAAGAAAAATCTTAAAACGTTAGATGTAGGTATGTGTTCTCTGTTAACTTTTCCTATAATATTTCCACTTTGATCGTATTCATTTCCTTCAAGATAATCAATGTATTTAACAAGCTGTAAATTTCCGATTTTTTTAGGAAAATTATTTCTATAATGGTTCATTATAGTAGATATTTTTTCAAGTCCCTCAATTCCTTCGTAAATAAGGGAGAAATTATTTTCAAGATAATAGCCGTATTTTTCGTATATTTCGTTTAAAACATCAACGAGAGTTTTGCCTTCTTTTTTATAAAAACCTGCTGCTTCTGAGACAATCATAGCAGAGATCACACCATCTTTATCCCTTACAAAGTTTCCAGTTACAAACCCTATACTTTCTTCATAACCAAATTCAAATTGATAACCCTCTTTTTCAAGTTTGTTTTCAAGCCCACAAATATTTTTAAAGCCAGTAAGTGTTTCAAATGTATATACTTTATATTCATCTGCAATCATTTTCCCCAAGTTACCTGTAACTATAGATTTTATTATCATACTTTTGTCTGATAAAAGTTTCTTTTCATATCTTTGTGATAAAAGATATTGGATCAAGATGGCTCCTGTTTGGTTCCCGTTAAGTGCAACATATTCTCCATTGTGTTTTACCATTACAGCAAGCCTATCACAATCAGGATCGGTTGCAAGAGCAATGTCCGCGTCTTTTTCTCTTGCAAGTTCAAGTGCTAACTTGAACGCTTTGATATCTTCTGGATTTGGATATCCAACAGTTGAAAAATTGGGATCAGGAAGTTCTTGTTCTTTAACAACATAGACATTGTTGAATCCTCTTTCTTTTAAAATGTGTCTTACATGTATGTTTCCTGTTCCATTTAAAGGGGTATACACTATTTTTATGTTTTTATCAATTTCGTCATTTAAAGCCAGACTTAAAACATTTTCATAGTAGACGTTATCAACTTCTTTTCCAATTATCTCAATAAGATTTTTTGATATTCCCTCGTCAAAAGAAATTTTTTTGATAACTCCAAAGTCTTTTATTTTTTTAATATTTTTTTGAACAGGAATAGCAACATCATCCAGAATTTGTGAGCCTTCTTCCCAATATACTTTATATCCATTATATTCAGGCGGATTATGACTTGCTGTAATAACTATACCTGCAGTTGCATTCAAATGTCTAACGGCAAAAGAAAGCATAGGGGTTGGTCGAATATCGTCGAATATGTAAACTTTGATACCATTGCCTGCCAAAACCTCAGCTGTTATTCTTGCAAAGTCTTTTGAAAAATGCCTTACATCATATGCAATCACAACTCCTCTTTGTGCCCTTTCTTCTCCTTTGGAATTAATAAAGTCTGCAAGAGCTTGGGTAACCCTTGCAACGATATATTTATTCATTCTATTAGTTCCTGCTCCTATTTTTCCTCTTAAACCAGCTGTTCCAAATTCAAGATCTTTAAAAAATCTTTCTTTGATTTCTTCTTTGTTTTCTTTAATTGATAAAAGCTCTTTTTTTGTTTCTTCATCAATATAGGGGCTTTCAAGCCAGGCTTTATATTCTTTCATATAATCATTCATCATTTCACCTCCGCAAATTTTTTCATATCAATAATATTATAACACTATATGAATTTTTGTTTTTTGAATTATATGGTATAATTAGGTATAACTAATTAAGGGGCGAGATTATGTTAGAAAAAGGAAATTTATATATTGATTTTGAACTTGTGAACAAAAAGCTTGAAAAAATAAGACTTTCTTCGTTAATTGGACAAAAAATAGCTTTAGCATTTTATCCTGGAGCTTTTACAAGTGTTTGTGAAAAAGAGTTATGTACATTTAGAGATATCATGGCAAAATTCAATAACTTATCAACAAAAGTTTTTGGAATAAGTGTTGATTCGCCTTTTGCAAATAAAGCATTTGCAGAAAAAAATAGACTAAATTTTGAACTTCTTTCTGATTTTGGAGGAAATGTTTCAAGAAAATATGGAGGAGTCCATGAAGAATTTCTTGGAATTGAGAATTTTGTAGTTTCTAAACGAGCAGTTTATGTAATTGATGAAGAAGGAAAGATTATTTATAGCTGGGTGTCTGATGATCCTGGAAAAGAACCACCATATAAAGAAATTGAAGAAGTTTTATTAGGATAATTTAATGTGAACATGCCACGGGAATGTGGAAATATAATTTAAAAATTTGAATATAAAAGTTATGTAAAGAAAGACCCCATCTCAATTGAGATGGGGTTTTGTTAAATTGCAAAATGATAAGGAATTTCCGTTTTATATTTTCCTCTAAATGTTTTTTCTTTAATCATAATTGCACTATCAAGATCGTGGAAATCAAAAGCTCCGGTTCCTAAAGCAAAATGAACACTTTGATTTATACCCAAACTTGATTCTCCCATGCACCCTATCATTAGATGTAAATTAGCGGCTTTTACCATTTCGACAATAGCTAAGGCATCTGAAATTCCGCTTTTCATAAGCTTAATATTTATATAGTCAACTGCTTCTTCTTTTATTAACTTCATAACATCATATTTTGTTTTTGCACTTTCATCTGCTCCAACTGGAAAAGGTGAATGAAACCTAACAAATTTTAAACCTTCAATGTCATGCATCTTTACAGGTTGTTCAAAAATACTAATATCAATACCTTTTTTGTACAATTCGGTTACAAACATAACTGCTTCTTTTGGAGTATAACCCATATTGGCATCTACAATGTATTTTGCTCCTTTGGTGGTTTCGTGTATTCTAATAAGTGCTTCTATATCTTCCTTTAAATTTTCTCCCACCTTTATTTTTATAACTCTAAATCCCTCATCAAAAATTTTTTTGGCATCATTTACTCTTTCGTCCAACGTGCCAATAGAAACTGTTTTGTCAGTTTCTATTTTTTCTTTTGCACCTCCTAAAATTTTATAAACAGGCAAACCTATTTCTTCAGATAAAGCATCTAAAGTAGCATATTGAACTGCTGCTTTAATACTTGGAAACGCAAACAATTTATCAGTAATTTCAAAAATTTGTCTGTAATTTTTGACGTCATATCCTTTTATCATTTCATTTATTACAGGTTCAAGTGAAAGTAAAGCTTCGACTTTTTCGCCATTAACTCTAAAAGAAGGAGATGCTTCTCCGAAACCGTGTATACCGTTTTCTAGTTCAATTGAAACTTCTATATTTCTTGTTTGAGATGAGATACTGTTGGTAATATGAAAGGGTTTTTCATATTCAAATACATTCAATTTAAATTTTACAGATTTTATTTTTCCCATATTTTTACCTCCTTTTAATCAATTTCTTCAAATGATAAAATTTCTATTTTTGATTCAGTATCTATTATATACCCATCTTTACTTTCCATTTCACCAACCTGATTATCATATGGATCATTTCTGTAGTATTTTTTCTTTGGAGAAAAGTTAACTTGAAAATCAAGATTGGCAAACATTCTAAAACCATCTAAATTACCAAAATAGAACATTCTCATTTCCTCATTATTTCTTCTACTTCCTCCAAAGGATAAATCAGCAGGTATCCAACCTAAATCTTTTAGATAAATTAAAGCCCAATCGTGCGGAGATGCACCTAAAGGAGTTGCGAACCAGCCTGATTGCCATTTTGCTGGTATACCAGCTAATCTACATAACGTAATGAATGTTATTGCGTAAAAACCACAATCTCCTCTAAAAACTGTTGTGACATATTCAGGAATGTTATCATAAAGTGCGTAAGGAAGAACGTAAGAATAATAAACGTTGCGGGTAAGATAATTATAAATGCTTTTTGCTACTTCGTAATCTTTAGTAGTATCGACTCCTTTTAGAGCTTTTTTAAGTACTTCTTTTAAATATGGGGTAAACAAAACATGTGGAGGCTTTTCAGCTAAATCTGATTTATTAGGAGGATTTAAAAATTTGGACTTTTCTCCGATCCATTCAGAAACATTGTAGCTAAATTTTACCCAAAAAGTTTCAGTGTCTTTTCCTTTCATGTGCACAGTTTTTTGTAAGGTTTTAGGTGAAGATAAAACATAGTTATGGCTTGCATCAGTTATTTTAACTGAGCTTTGTTGGAATTTTTCAAAAGGAACGGGAAGCCAAACAAAAACTTCTTTGTTTTTCGGTTTTTTTCTTTTTATGGAAATTCTGGCGGTTACAGAATATGTTTTTTCTTTTTTGGTTGATATAAGTCTTTTGATTGCATCATTGGTTAATTTTCTCAGCTTGGTCCTATTTTTATCTTCTTTTTGTCTTTGTTTATACTCGTTGAGAGAGAAGGCAACGTTATAATGAAATCTTTCTTGAAATCTTTTTTCACCATTAATGAAACGAAAATCGAGAAATCCATCTTCCAAAAGACTTTCAAACTCCTGTTTTTTTGCATTTTTGAATAGTTGTTTGAAAAGTTTAAAAGCATCTTTTTCGTTATATGGATAAGTCTTTTCTAAAAGTTCAAGTTTAAATAGTTCGAATTTTAAGCGTTCTTTCAACGTCTGTGGAATAGGTTTTTTAAATCTCTCTAAAACCACCTTTTTTGCCTGTTTAAACATTCCTAAATTTAGAAGTTTCTCGATATCTTTTGGAAGTGGTGTTGTCAAAAATTTCATAATTTTCCCCCCAATCTTTTCAAAGTGATTTATCAAAATGGCTTTCTTCTATTATTTTTTTAATAGTACAATTCAGAGCTAAAGCAATGTTATCAAGAGACATACTTGGAACATTTTTCTTGTTTAGAACTTGTTCTGGTAAATAAGGAACATGAATAAAACCTCCTCTAATGTTTTTGTATTTTTTATTAATGAAATAGAGAAGGCCATACATTAAATGATTACAAACATATGTGCCGGCGGAATTTGAAATTGAAGCAGGAATTTTGCATTCTTTAATTGCTTCTACAATTTTTTTAATTGGCAAATTTGAAAAATATGCATTTTCTCCATCTTTGAAAATAATCTGATCTTTAGGTAAATTTCCTTCATTATCAGGAATTGATGCATCATCAATATTAATTGCAACCCTTTCTATTGTTATTTTTGCTCTTCCACCTGCTTGGCCGACACAGATGACTACATCTGGTTTTTCTTTTTCGAGCATTTCTTTAAGAGTTTCAATACTTTTCCCAAAAACAGTGGGTATGGTAGTTTTAACAATTTGTGCATTTTCAATTGTATCTGGAAGTAGCTGAATGGCCTCTAATGAAGAGTTTATAACTTCTCCTGCGAATGGTTCAAAACCCGTTACAAGAATTTTCATAATGTAACCTCCTTTTGTATTTATAAAATATTATACATTAAAAAGTGTTGACAGAGATTAATTTTGAGTTATAATTTTTGAAAAGAGGTGACAAAATTGAATAATGAATTAAGAAGCAATTTGAAGAGGGAAATAACAGGATTAAAGTTAAATAACGTATTTGTATGGTGGTGGAATAGAGGCAATTGTCCGCCACTTTTGTCGTGGTAAATTTTTATTATAAGAACAATTGCCGGGCATATTATAGTGCCCGGCTTTTTTTATTTTATAAAAAAAGGAGGAGATAGGATGAGAGAATATGTACATTTAAAATTTGATGAGATGCCTAAATTCTGGTATAACGCACTTTCTGATTTGCCTTTTAATTTAGATCCACCTCTTGATCCAGAAACCCAACAGCCAACGACACCAGAGAAGCTTTTAAAAATCTTTCCAGGACCGTTATTGGAGCAAGAAATAAACGACGTAGATAGGTATATTAGAATTCCAGAAGAAGTTTTAAAAGAATATGCAGTTTATAGACCAACTCCTTTAATCAGAGCAGTATTTTTAGAAGAGTTTTTAAAAACTCCAGCTAAGATATATTATAAATATGAAGGAGTTAGTCCTACGGGTAGTCACAAAACAAATACAGCTCTTGCACAGGCATATTTTAATAAAATTTCGGGTACAGATATTTTGTATACTGAAACAGGGGCTGGACAATGGGGAAGTGCACTTTCATACGCTGGTATTAAGTATGGTTTGAAAGTAAATGTTTATATGGTTAGAATAAGTTATTTGCAAAAACCAGCTAGAAAAAATTTAATGAATTTGTTTGAAGGAAATGTCACTCCCTCTCCTAGTAAGAAAACTAAAGTTGGAAGAAGGTATAACGACGATCATCCGGGAAGCCTTGGAATAGCAATTAGTGAAGCAATGGAAAAAGCATTGGATAAAAATAACGCAAAATATTCCCTTGGAAGCGTTTTAAATCATGTTTTACTTCATCAGACAGTTATAGGTTTAGAAATAAAAGAGCAGTTAAAAAAATTAGAATTAAATCCAGATATAATAATTGCTTGTCATGGAGGAGGATCAAATTTTGGTGGAACAATTCTTCCGTTTGTTCCAGAAAAATTAGAAGGAAAAAATATTCGCTTTATTGCATGTGAGCCCGAAAGTTGTCCTACGTTAACAAAGGGTGAATATAGATATGATTTTGGTGATACTGGTGGATTTACTCCTATGCTTAAAATGTATACTCTTGGAAAAGATTTTGTTCCTCCCTCTATACATGCTGGTGGATTAAGATATCATGGGGCCTCCCCAATTGTATCGGCTCTATTAAATAACAACTTAATTGAAGCTCAATCTTTTTCTCAAGAAGAAACATTCAAAGCAGCAAAATTATTTGCAAAACTTGAAGGAATAATACCTGCACCAGAATCAGCTCACGCTATAGCAGGTGCGATAAAAGAAGCTTTAAAAGCAAAAGAAGAAAAGAGAGATAAAGTAATTGTTTTTACACTTTCAGGGCACGGTCTTTTTGATTTACCAGCTTATATATAACAGAAAAGCCACCTAAGCAGGTGGCTTTTAAATTTTTGCAACAACATTTCTAAGTGTTTTTTCAATTAATTTTAATTTAATTTTAATTTTTCTACTGATTCTCTTTTGTTCTTTCAAAAGAATAAATATAAGTCTTTAATTTTGGTTCAATACCAAAAGGTTTAATTGCATACCAGGAACCATAATCGAAGAAAAATCTTAAGACATAAGATAAAGAGATATGTTTTTTGTTAACTTCTCCTATTTTGTTTCAGTCTTTGTTAAATTCAGTTCCGTTAAGATAGTCAATATATCTTGTTAAAGATAGATTTCCAACTCTTTGGTAAAGTTGTTTCTAAAGTAGTTCACAATGCTTTTGATTTTCCGTTTATATTATTACTTATTTTCTTTTTAAATTCGTGATTCGAACATAAAATCTTCGAAGATTCCTCCTTTATTTTTTAATTTTTTCTAAATACTTTTTTGTTTCATTATCTTTATATGCGATTTTGAACATTTTAATTATTCTTTCATAAAATATTTAATTTAAATAAACTTTCTTCATTTATTTTTCCGTGTGAAAAAACACGAATAGTTGATAGTTTTGACATCGATATGTAAACGCTTACAAAAAAATACAGAAACAAAAGAATTTTTTGGTTAATTAATGATAATCACTAGTGAAAACTCCTGGAAAGTTGTATTATTATTTGAATAATTTATGTAAAAAATGCTAACCTTTTTACGATAAATGTAAGCGCTTACAAAAATAGGGAGGTGATTTTATGAGAAGATTGTTGGTTTTCTTTATTATTTTCTTTGCTTTGGCTGTATTTTCGGCTAATATTGTTTTCTGGACAGCTCCCAATCCTTTACAGGAACAATTTTGGAAACCGTTAATTGAAGAATGGAATAGCAATCATCCTGAAGCTCAAATTGATTGGAAAACTATTCCAGCAGCTGGAAGTTCTGAAGAAGCAATTCTTACAGCTGTTGCTGCAGGAAGTGCACCTGATTTTTGTACGAATATTTTCAGTGGATTTGCTGCACAACTTGCTGAACAGGGTATTATTGTTCCACTTGATGAAGAATATGGAGAAGAGTTTTTTAAATTAGTTGAAATCAGAAAGATGAAGACAATTATTGAAGGCTGGAAACTTAACGAACACTACTACGTATTTCCTATTTACTCAAATCCAATTTTGATGTGGTGGAGAAAAGATAAACTCCAGGAATTAGGTTTTGACAAGCCCCCAAGAACATATTCTGAAATATATGAACTTGCAAAAAAATATGCCAATCCTCCTGAAAGATATGCTATGCAAGTAGTTCAGGGAAGAAACTGGTGGGATAGATGGTTTGATTTTATAACTTATTACTATGCAGCAAGCGGAGGAAAGTCGTATATTGATACAAAAAGATATCGAGCAGTTTTCAACGATGAATACGGGAAAGCTGTTGCTGAGTTTATATACACAATGTTCAAAAATAAATGGACAGCAGTAGAAATGGGAAATCAATTTTCACTTTCAACTGGTAAAGCATTAGGTGTATTACAAGGTCCTTGGTCAATTAATTGGGCAAAGAAAACATATCCAGAAGTATATAAAAATCTTTGGATTACACCTCCTCCAGTTCCTGATGATTACCAGGGGGAAAAGATTAAAACATTTGCTGATACTAAAGGGTTAGTTGTATTTAGCACATCAAAATACAAGAAGGAGATTTTTGAGTTTATTAAATGGGTGTTTAGTAACCCCGAAAATGATGCCAGATGGATTGAGTTGACTAAGATGCCTCCTTCAAGAGAGGATTTAGGCACAAATCCTTTGTTTAAAAAATACCTTGATGAAGATCCATATTTTGCAGCTTATGCAAAAGAAGTTGGAAATGCCATACCACCCGCTCTTGTAACTGATACTATAGACGTTCAAGATGCTATGACAACGTATTTAATTGAACCTTTGATGTATTTAAAATCCACACCAGAAGAAGCTCTTAAAAAATGTGTGAAAGAAATTAATAAAATACTTTATTAAAAGGAGGGGTGCTTATGAAAAAAAGTTTAGTAATTTTATTTTTATTAACAGCGGTTTTTGTTTTACCTTACACATTAAAAATTCAAGCTGGAAATATCGAAGTACCGATAACCATGAAGATGTCAGATTTTCTTGATTATATTCCAGAAGATATTGATCCATATTGGGATAGCATTCGAGTTAAAGTTGGAGGTTTATATGTTCCTTTCCAGATTGATGATGTTGATGCAAACGGAAGAGTTTCTGGGGATGATTATCTAGTTTTTCTTGGAAAAGGTGAATGTGAGATAATAATTCCGGAAAATGAAATGGCTGAGGTAAAATTTGAAAGTTACTTTACAGTACAGAAAGACGGGAACAAGTGGATAATTATTGGAAAAAACGGAGAAGGTTATGAAGTTGATGATCATGGAATAGTTCATGTTAAAAAATTTGGAAAAGTTGAAGGTACAATTTTAGATGAAGTTGGAATCTTAAGAGTAGCAGGTTTTGCAAACAGCACATATTTAGTTGATGGTGAACTTGGTAAACACTTTGAAGAAGTTTCATATGCGTTTGAACCTGTTTCTGTGAAAGTGATCCCAGGTCCAATTGCTGTTAGTATCTATGCAGAACTCAGATCAATAACATTTGCAGGATTGGATCAGTATATAATTACTCATGTTTTTAAAAATGGTGATATTCTTGTAAATAACAAGATTACATTTAGAAATTACGCCGATCTTATGAAACTTCAACATATGGTTACAAGAGTTCTTACAAGTGTTGATGGAGATACAGTTCACGTATTACCAGTATTTAGGAGATTAGTATGGGCCGATCAATTAAATATTACACCATATGAATACTGGCTTGAAAGAAATGCAATAAAGATGATAGCTAACAAACCATATATTGTATTTCCAGCAACAGATTCTATGAAACCATTGTGGTGGGGAGCAACATACATATTTGCTTCTCAAGAAAGATGGAGAGGAAATTATTCTGAAAAACTCGGAATGGGTGTAGCAGAAATACTGCCAGAAATTCCAGTTGTAAGCGATAACTTTGTAGATTGGATAGACGGTAATACCTGGGTATTCGAATCGCAAGAATTTAGAGATGGTGTATTCAAGTGGATTCCAGGAGAATTTGAAGCATATGAAGCTACAAAAGGAGCATATCCAACTGATATGAAACTCTGGCCAAATAGATATTACGCCGGACAAGAGGTTAACTTCGTAAGGTTGTATAATATTACAAAAGTAGACAACCTTGAGAATTGGGTAAAATGGCTTGAAGCAAAAAGTGAGTCATTTAGAAGTGTTGAAATTGTTAAATAATGGTTGCGGGGGCTGTGCCCTCGCAACTTAACTAAAGGGAGGCATTTTGATGGTGACGATAGAAGATGTTGCAAAAGAAGCAGGAGTTTCAATCGCAACAGTATCGAGAGTAATAAACAACTTAGGAAATGTTTCTGAAAAAACAAAAATGAAAGTCTGGAGGGCCGTAAAGAAGTTGAATTATAAACCAAAAATTTTAGCATCTGCTCTAGCACGTCATAGAGGGAAATTTTTGGTTGGAATTTGCGAAAGTGAGAGATTAAAAGACATGGAAAAGCAAAAGCTTCTTCCAGAATTTTATTCCGTTATTTTAACTTCCTTAGAAAAAGTAGGAGAAGAATATGGAACAAAGTTTTGTAAAATGGATTTGCTAAGCCCTGGTGATTGTGATGGGTATGTTCTAGTTGGTGGAGACACGAATAAGGAAATTATTAATGAATATAGAATAAAAAGAAAGCCCTTCATTTTGTTGGATCACTATATACCTGGTGAAAAGGTTGATTGTATTGTAACAAATGGATATGATGGGGCATATTATGCAACCAGATATCTTATTGAGAAAGGATTAAGGAAAATATTTCATATACATGGTCCTCTAAATTCATATGGTTTTAGAGGAAGATTTGAAGGATATACAACCGCAATGAAGGAAGCAGGACTTTTACCTAAATACTATGAATATGATGATGTAAAAGACAACATGGAAGATGTTATTGAATTTATGCTTAGGAAAAATGAAAAACCAGAAGCGATTTTTGCATCGAATGATATAACAGCAATGAGAGTTATAAGAGAATTAAAGAAAAGAGATATAAAAATACCAGAAGAGGTATCTGTTATAGGATTTGATGATATTATTAGTGCAAGAGATTTTAATCCTCCATTGACAACTTTAAAGGTATTTAAAGATGAAATGGGATCACTTGCAGCAAAGAGGATTTATGAATTGTTAATAGGACACGATATACATCCTGTGACAATTTCTCTTTTTACAAAATTTATAAAAAGAAGAAGTTCTATATAGGTGGTGATAATTTGGTTTCTAAACTAAAAAAACGTGAGAATTATTTAGGATGGGGCTTTTCATCCATCTATTTAATATACACGGCTTTATTTTGGGGTTATCCTTTTGTTTGGCTTGTAATTCTTTCTTTTTCAAAGTGGAACTTTTTTGGTACACCTAAACCAGTTGGTTTTCGTAATTTTGTAAGATTGTTTACTGATCCAATTTTCTGGCGAATATTTTTAAACACTGTAAATTTTATGGCTTATTTTATTCCAATGGTTCTTATACTTTCCATGTTATTTGCTCTTGCATTATACAAAGTTAATGTTTTCAGAACGTTTTTTGCACTTAGTTTTCTTGTAGCAAATGTTTCATCGGGTGTTGCATATTCGATATTATTTTCAAACCTTTTTTCGGAAAGTGGGCCATTAAATAGTTTTTTGTATAAAAATTTCGGTTTTACAGTCCCGTGGTTTAGTGATCCCCAGCTTGCTTTATTGTCGATTGCTATAATGGTAACTTGGAAATTCGTCGGCTACTATGGTCTAATTCTCTTTGCTGGATTGAATGCTATCCCAAAATCTTTATATGAAGCAGCGGAACTTGATGGTGCGACAAATTGGCAAAAATTTTGGAAAATCACATTCCCGCTGATAAACCCAGCACTTACAACAGTCCTGGTATTTGCGGTAAATTTGACATTTGGAATTTTTACTGAGCCATATATGATTACCGGAGGAGGTCCAATGAGAAGAACTCTTACATTTATGATGCATATTTACTCTACAGCTTTTCAAAGAATGAATCCTTCATATGCTGCAAGTCTAGCAGTGATTACTGGATTATTAAGTTATGGTTGTGTGCTACTTGTCCGTTTCTTGGTTGAGAGAGAGGTGTCACTGGTATGACGCGTTCAAAGAGGTTTCCATACATTACTTTTACAATATTATTTATTGCTTCATTGGTTTGGATTTATCCATATTTTTGGCTTTTGTTTTCTTCTTTTAAACCAACAAGCGAAATATATACAAGGTTTTGGCCAACAAAATTTACTCTAGAACATTATGAATTTATCTTTTTTATGTCTGACAAACTTCAGAGGCCTTTTGTTAGGGCACTTTTAAATAGTATTTTTATTTCAGTTACTATTACATTTCTGGCTGTTCTTTCTTCTGCTTTTTTTGGATTTGCACTTTCGAAATTAGATTTTAAGGGGAAAAAAGTTTTTTTTAATTTTGTTTTGTTTCAAATGCTATTTCCCGGATTTATGTTTATTGTTCCTTTGTTTGTTTTAATTAAAAATCTAGGATTGCTTAATACCTATTCAGCAATCATTTTACCTTCTATAATTAGCGCATGGGGTTCCTTTATGTTTGCACAAACTTTTAAATCAATACCAGATGATTATATCGAAGCGGCAAAAATAGATGGTGCTAATACATTTTGGATTGTTACGAGAGTTATGTTTCCTCTTGCAAGATCAACAGCTTCAATTGTTGGGCTTTTTACCTTTATTGGTGCTTGGGATAATTTTATGTGGCCGTTAATTGTTATGAAGGATTATAACAAAATGCCTTTATCGGTACTTCTTGCAAGTTTTAATCATGAGTATAGTAGTTATGTTGGTCCTATTTTAGCCGGATCGGTTATTCAAACAATTCCAATGGTCCTTATTTTCTTGATATTTAGAAAGTATTTCTTACAGGGAATTTCTGTTTCATTAAAATAAGATTTAAGAGGAGGTTATAGTATATGGAATTGAAACTTGAAAGACATCCAAAAAATCCTTTGTTTGGCCCGAATCCCAACCATTCTTGGGAAAGTAGATTTGTCTTCAATCCTGCAGTAGTTTATGATGGAGAACTTTTTCATATGCTTTATAGAGCACAAGGTGAAGATATGGTTTCAAGATTTGGTTATGCAGTTAGTGTTGATGGAGTTAATTGGAATAGATTTGAAAAACCCGTTTTTTCACCAGCTATTCAGGAAGAATTATACGGTGTTGAAGACCCTAGAATAACTTATCTTGAAGGATATTATTATATTAACTATACAGCTTATTCCCCAACTGGAATAAAAGTTGCAATGGCAAGAACAAAGAACTTTATTACATACGACAGATTTGGGCCCATACTTCCTGAAAGTCCCAATAAAGATGCTGCACTTTTCCCTGAAAAAATTAATGGTAAATATGTACTAATTCACAGAATTGAACCAGATATATGGCTGGCTTTTTCTGATGATTTAATTCATTGGGATAATTATGTAAAAATTGCTTCTCCAAGAAAAGATTATTGGGATAATGTAAAAATTGGAGCAGGTGCTCCTCCGATAAAAACAGAATATGGCTGGCTTTTACTGTATCATGGTGTGGAAGAAGGGCCAAGATATACATATAGATTAGGATTCATTTTACTTGATTTAAAAAATCCTACAAAGCTAATTAAGAGATCTGAAGAACCTATTTTGGAACCTGAAGAAGAATGGGAAATTTTTGGAGGGGTGCCGAATGTTGTATTTTCAGATGCGATGGTAAAATATAAAAACAAATATTACGTTTATTACGGTGGAGCAGATAATTATATTGCACTTGCAACTGTCGATGTTGAAAAAGTTGAAAAATGGATGAGGGGATAAAATATGTTTAAGGTTGCAATAATAGGCGCAGGGGGCACTGTTTTTTTCTTTAAGAATTATTAAATATTACTTAACTCCAAGGATAATGAAAATGGAAATGGTGTTAAAAGCAGTGAAAGGTGATTTTGAGTTATTAAAAAATTTTTTACTTAGGGATTCAAAAACTAAATCTGAAGAACAAGTTGAAGGTGTTTTAATGATATACTAAATCTTCCGGAAAACAAAGAGATGAAAAGATACTATGGGAGATGAAAGAATGAAAAAGGTGACAGTGTTTTTATTTTTAATTTTTTCAATATACTTTTTTTCACAAATAAATACCAACCATTTAGAATTTTTAGGGGAAGATTTTGTATTAAATGGAGAAAAAGTGCATGGGTATTGGGTATATGCAAATAAAGTTGGAGAAACCTACAAAAAAGTTTCGGCAGTGGGTGAAGGTGATATTTGTGTAGATGATGTTGCACGAGCGGTAGTTTTTTACGTTGAACTTTATGAATATACAAAAGATCGAAATTATCTTGAAATAGCTAGAAATTCTGCAAAATTTCTTGTTCAAATGCAGGATTATGATGGAGATTTCTACAATTTTGTGTATGTAGATGGAACAATCAACAAAACAGGAATAACAAGTTCAAAACAGCACTCATGGTGGGCGGTTAGAGCATTATGGGCGTTAGCAGAAATTTCAAAATATGATAAAAATTTTTATGAAAGTACTTTAAAAACTTATAAATTACTTTCAAAATATGTAAAAGATGGATTACTGAACGGTGTAGGGGATCAAACGGCAGTTTATTTACTGGGGTTAGTTGCTTTAAAAGAACTTGGAATTGAAGTTGATATAGAAACGTCTGCAAATGCTTTGATAAAACTTTATAACTATGGTTTTTTTAGTGTATACCCTGACAAATTTTCCTGGCATGGATGGGGTAATAGATTTGTAGAAGCATTAGTTGAAAGTTATAAAGTTACAAAAAACGAGCTTTACTTAAAATATGCAAGGAAAGCTCTGGAAATAGAAGGTCCATTATTTCTTTCAACTGGTTTTATCTATGAAATAGATTCTAATGTAAAATTATTTCCAGAACTTTCTTATGCTGTAGAAAGTATAACGGTTGGTGCAATAAAATATTATCAAATAACAAAGGAAGAAAATATAGGAATATTAGCGGCTTTATTAGCGGGATGGTATAAGGGTTTAAACAGATTAGGAAAACCTTTATATGGACCTAATGGTGAAGGTTATGATGGCTTAGAATTTGCACATGTTAATCATAATGCTGGAGCAGAATCAACTATTTCCGCATTAAGAACAATGCTTTATTTAGAAACTTTACCAGAGCAATTGAGAAAATATTCCGAAGAAAAGTTGGTAAATTTGTGTCCTATACTGGTGTTAGAAGCCGAATCAGGTGATTGGGGTATATCTGATGTAGAAATAGTGATTGATGGAAGATATGGTGGTTCAAGTGCTATTTCTTTTTCAGATAATGTTAGGTTAAAATTTAAAGTTACAAAGTCAATATACGATGTAATAGTAGTAGGTAAGGGAAAATACACCTGTACAATTTCGTCTTCGGACGGTGAATTAACAAAAGATTTAATGGAAAATTACGTTTATATGGGAAAAATAAACTTGGAATCTTTCAGATTAATATGTAAGGGAGAAGGTATAATCGATCAAATAATTTTAATTCCCGAAAAGTTTGGTGTTTCAACTTCGAGTATTACAGTTTTGTATGAAAATGGTTTGGTTATAAAAGAAGAAACAGTTAAGAAATCAGAAATCGAAAAGAACAAAGAATATAAAGTTAGTTTTGAAATTAACAACAAGTTCTTTTTGTTTGACTTAGAACCTATTTTTAACAATAACGGTATAGGAACTCCTTTTGAAGAAAGAGCAAATTTTGATAACCTTGGATCAGTTTTGGGAAGTTATTTATCAAAAGATATTTTAAATAAAGCTAAAGATTATAACATACCATTTAAAATTTCTTTTAGAGGGAACGATAATATAAGATGTAATGGTCAGATTATAACCTTTGATAGTGTATACATAAAAAATCTATACTTATTAGTTTCTGCAAACCACGGGAATTATAAAGTTAATTTTAAAATAGGCGAAAAGGTTTACACGGTAAAGGTTCCAGATTGGTGCTCAAATAAACTGGACATTGTAGAAGACTTCAGATATCTTGCAACAGGGGAAAAACAGTTTATAAAATGTGGTTTTAAAGTGATAAAGCTTGAAGTAAATGATGAGGTTGAAAAAATAATTTTGCCAGATGAAATCAATGTTCATCTTTTTGGTATAACTGGTGAATATTAGTTAATTTTGGCAAGAAAAGGTTATTAATACCGTAGATTTTTCTACGAAACCTTTTTTTACTCAAAATGCTATAATTAATTACTATATAGTCATATGGTTGAGAAGTGGTATTGTGATTAAATTAATAGAGATTGTTACACTTTTTTCCGATAAGACTCGTACAAGAATTCTTTTCTTGCATTGGCATAAAAAGCTTTGTAACTGTGATATAGAAAATGTTTTGAATATTACACAATCAAATATTTCAAAATATATGAAAAAAGCGGAGCTTTTGAATATAGCGAAAAATACAAAAGACAAGTATAGGGCCTATTAAATAAATAAAAGATTTGTAAAGAGGTATAGATTTATTGAGAAAATGGTTGGGAATTTTTCGGAGGCGTTCCTAATGTAGTATTTTCAGATACAATGGTGAGATATAAAGATAAGTATTATGTTTACTATGGTGCAGCCGACAATTACATAGCACTTGCAACAATTGATGTAGAAAAGGTAGAAAAGTGGATAAGGGGGTAAAAATATGTTCAAAGTTGCAATGATAGGTGCAGGAAGTGCAATTTTTTCTTTAAGGATCATTAGTGATTTTACAAAAATACCAGAATTTGAAGATGTTGAAATTTACTTAATGGATATTGATGAAACAAGATTAAATTCAACATTTATTTTAGCTAATAAATTGAGTGAAGAAATGGGAACGAGTTTGAAATTTAAAACTACTACAAACCTTGAAGAAGCAATTGATGGAGCTAAATTTGTTATTAATACAGCTATGGCTGGGGGTCATAACTATCTTGAAAAAGTAAGAAAAATAGGGGAAAAATGGGGATATTACAGAGGAATAGACTCTCAGGAATTTAATATGGTTTCAGATTATTACACAATATCAAATTTTAATCAATTGAATTTGTTTTTAAAGGTTGCAAGATTGGTTGAAGAAAAAGCTGAGAAAGGTGCATGGCTTTTGCAAGCTGCAAACCCAGTATTTGAAGGAACCACGTTGATTTTAAGGAATGTTCCAATAAATATGGTTGGTTTTTGCCACGGCCACTATGGCGTCCATCATATAGCAGAAATTATTGGACTAGATATAAGCAAAATTGATTGGCAGGTTGCTGGCGTAAATCACGGTATTTGGTTAAATAGATTTTTTTATGAAGATAAAAATGGCTATGAAATCTTAGACAAGTGGTTAAAAAACAATACATATGAACCCAAACATCCTTTTGATGATCAACTTTCTCCTGCTGCTATTGATATGTACAACTTTTATGGACAAATGCCAATAGGAGATACTGTGAGGAATTCTTCATGGAAATATCATTATAACCTTGAGACAAAGAAAAAATGGTATGGAAAATTTGGTGGCGCTGATTCTGAAATTGGTTGGAAATGGTATCAGGATAACGTTAGAGCTATAACGAAGACTATTAACAAACTTGCAAATTATGTTTCTATGAATCCACGTATTAAGCTATTAGATTTTAATCTTTACAAAGATTATTTGAATATAGAAATTTTTAAAGAGGAAATTGAAAGTATAATTAATCCCGAGAAATTTAGTGGAGAACAGCATGTTCCATTTATAGACTCAATAGTTAACGATAAAAAACAAAGATTTGTTGTTAACATTTTAAATAACGGAATTATAGAAGGTATTGATGATAATGTAGCAGTTGAAATTCCCGCGTGGGTAGATTCTAATGGTATACACCCTGAAAAAATAAGTCCACGCCTATCTGAAAGAGTTATTAAATACTATTTAAGACCCAGAATAATGAGAATGGAAATGGCATTAGAAGCCTTTATAAAAGGTGATATAAATGTGCTGAAAGAATTTCTTTTCAGAGATCCAAGGACTAAATCAGAAGAACAAGTGGAAGGAGTATTAAATGAAATAATGAATTTACCAGAAAACAAAAAGATGAAAGAACATTATAGTAAGTGATTTTTAACAAAAAGTTGTTAAAATTAAAAGTATAAACAGAATAGAGAAAGGGGAAAATTTTGAAGAAATTAGCTTTTATTTCTGATATTCATTCAAATTTAGAAGCATTGAAAAGTGTCCTAGAAGATATTAAAAAAGAAGATGTAGATAAGATATATTGTTTGGGTGATTTAGTTGGATATGGTCCAAACCCTAATGAAGTAATCGAAATTATTAAGGAAAATAAAATTACAACTGTAATGGGAAATTATGACGATGCCGTTGGAAATGAAAAAGATAATTGTGGTTGTTCCTATAACCCTGGGAGAGAAACAGAAGTTGGTGATGAATCTTTATCCTGGACCATAAAGGTGACTAGTTCAGAAAATAAAAAGTTTTTAAAAAATCTTCCAAAAAAACTTTCGCTTGAAATTGAAGGAGTAACAATTTTACTTGTTCATGGAAGTCCATTAAATTATTTACTTGAATATGTAAAACCAGAAATAGATGCTGAGAGATTAAAGATTATAGCAAAATCAGTTGAAGAAGAAATTATAATAACAGGTCATACACATTTGATGATGGCAAAACATTTATTTGGTAAAACAATATTAAACCCTGGAAGTGTTGGAAGAACAAAAGATGGGAAATCTGGAGCAACTTATTTAATAATTGAAATTGATAAAGGAGTGTTTAACTACAAATTCAAATTTGTAGAATATGAAGTTAAAAAAACTGTTGAAAAAATAATCAAAGTTGGACTTCCTGTTGAACTTGCAACTGTACTTACTCTTGGTTCAACGTTTGATATGGGAAAATCAAAAAACGAAAAAAATAATATTCGATTTTTCAAGGTTTAATTTAAAAGATAAATTAAGAATCTGAAAACACGAGGTGTAATAATGAAAAAAGTTTTGGTAATAAATGGAAGTGCTAGAAAAGGTAGGACATACCAACTTCTTAAAAATATTGTTGAAAAATTACCTTATGAAAGTGAAATTGTTAATTTAAAAGATTTTAACATAAATGAATGTTTGGGTTGTGAAGTATGTATAAAGAAAGATTATTGCGTGATAAAAGATGAGGCAGAGTTATTAATGAATAAAATTAAAAAAGCAGATGGCTTAATTATTGGAACACCTGTATACATTGAAAATGTTTCGGGACTTTTAAAGAAATTTTTAGATAGAACTTGTAGATGGTATCATAGACCTCCGTTAATCGGAAAACCCGTTCTTTTAGTTGCTACCACTGCAGGAAGTTCTTTAAACTTTGTTTTGAGATACCTTGAGAATATTACAACAACTTGGGGAATGGTACAAGGTGGAAAAATAGGAAGAAGAATATCTCAAAGTAGAATAGTTAAAGAACAAGAAGTAAAAAGCTTCATTAAAGCAATGGAAGGAAATTCTACAAAATATATAGGAATTAACAAATTATTTAGATTTCAAGTTCAAAAAGCAATGGCAAGTAATTTAATGGAAATTGACAAGAAATATTGGAAAGAAAACAACCTTATCAAAAAAACTTTTTACTACAAATATTTTACGGACCCATTCTCATATATTTTGGCAGTAATGTTTGGGAAATTTTTATCAAAACAAATCCGTAAAAACGCAAGAAAGGTTAAAGAAAAAGGATTAGATAGAGCGATTTGAAGAAACTAATTTAGCAAAAAATTCCAATTAATAACGTAAAAAAATAATTTAATGTCATTTAACAAGTGCTTGTATTTTACCTATAAGGGATTGAAGCTAAATTTGACTGAGTGTTGGAGTATAAACCAAAGAAGTCTGTATTCTGCCTATGAGGGATTGAACTTATCTTCAGAAGATAAGAAGACAATTGAGGGCCATAGTTTGTATTCTAACAATAAGAGTTAGATATTGATTTTATAATTTTAAACTAATTAAATTTAGTTTTTCAGGTTCTTTCAAAATATTTATCTAACTCTTTAAACGAAATTTTTAAAAATAAAGGTCTTCCATGTGGGCATGTGGTAAGCCTTCTTTTTAATACTTCATCAATTAATTGTTTGGCTTCTTTGGAGTTTATGTCATATCCAGTTTTTACCGCTGATTTGCAGGCTTTATCTGCTATTATATGTTTTAGATTTTTTGGATTTTGAGAAGGAATTCTAAGTTTATCAATAATTTCTTTAAATGTATCTTCAACATCTGAAAGTTTAATGAAAGATGGAATAGAAAGAATTTTAATTTCATTTTCGGAAATTTTGATTTTAAATCCAAAGTTTTTAAAATCGTCTGCTTTTTCCTTTACGATTTCTTTTAAACTTTTTCCGACCTTTATATTTATAGGTACAATCAGATCAACGACATCTAATTTTTCATTGAGTTTTTCAAGAATTTCTTCATATAAAACTCTTTCATGAGCAGCATGAAAATCCATAATATATATTCCATCTTCTCCCTCAAAAAGAACATATCGTTTTTTGAGAATTAAAATATCCTCTTTTAATTCAATATTTTTTCTTACAACGTCAAATATTGAGGAAGGTTGATTATATTGTTTTTCCATACCTTGGTATCTTTGAGGTGGTTCTTTAATAAAATTTTGGTTTTGAATATATGAATTTCTAGTCTCATTGTGTTCAGGTTTTGTTTGGGAAACAAATATATTTTTAGAAATAAACTTTTTAATTCCTTCACGTACACTTCTAATTATATCTGAGTAAATCAAATTTGGATCTGAAAATTTTACTTCTAATTTTTGAGGATGCACATTTACATCAACCAAATGTGATGGAACATCTATAAACAAAACACCATATGGATGATTGTTTAAAGCTTCTCCATATCCCTTTTCAAAGATATAATAAAGCATTTTATCATTAACATATCTTTTTTGAACAAAAAAAATCTGCCCAGTTCTGTTTTTTCTATTGTAATTTGGAGATGAAATAATTCCATGCACATATTTTCCTCTAATTTCATTAAATTCTTTTACCTCGGGGAAAATCAAGTTAAATCTTTCTATTAGTGTGGAAGGTTTTACGTTATAGATGATTTCGTTGTCTGATTTGAAAATAAAAGCAATTTCCGGATTAGCCAAGATGAATTTTTCAACGAACTCTGTTACAAGCCTTTTTTCAGTTTGTGGTGATTTAAGAAATTTTCTTCTTGCAGGAACATTAAAAAATAAATCATAAACCTCAATTATGGTTCCTCTTTCACTAGTTGGGTAAGATTCAATTGATTTAATTTTTCCTCCAATTGCTTCTAATCTATTTGATTCTTTTCCGTTGTTAGATATTATAATTATTCTACTAACTTTTGCGATGGAAGATAACGCTTCTCCTCTAAAACCATATGATTTAAGGTTATAAATATCATCGAAATCTTCTATTTTACTTGTAGAATGTTCTTCAATTGATAAAAGAAGATCTTCTTTAGACATTCCAGTACCGTTGTCTTTTACTTTAATATAATTTTTTCCACCAGAAATTATCTCTATTTCTATAGAAGTTGCTTTTGCATCTATAGAATTTTCTATAAGTTCTTTTACAACTGAATATGGACCAGCAACAACTTCTCCAGCTGCAATTTTACTAACAACGTTAGGAGGGAGCTTCTTAATTACCGGCATTATAGCACCTTCGTTTCATAAGCTTTAAGTTTAATCCCATCCAATTCTTCTTCGTGCCCTGCAATATTGTGAAAAATCCTCATTGAATTTTTGCCGTCCGTTATTGTGTATCCAACTACAAATTGAGAAGTTCTGATATCCTCAAGCCATGCATTTGTCATCCATGAATTTTCTTTTCTAAAAGCTATCCATTTTTTAACTGTATTCAACAAGCTATTTTCACGTAAGCTTTGTTCTTCAACTGAAACTCCTGTAAAAGCGTGATTAAATCCAATAGATTTCCATAATGTTTGGCCTTCGCCAGAAAGAGAGGCATACCATGGAAATGGTTCTAAAACGTGTTCAGTGAAATGAGAATCGTAAATTCCTTTCATTCCAAGTTCATCCCCATAGTAAATAAATGGAATTCCTGGTGTTGTCAATAATAACGCAAAAAATACTTTGCGTTGATCTTCGGACTCAATAATTGAAGCAAGTCTTGTCATATCATGATTTCCAGTAAAGTTAGAAGGAATATACAATCTCCTATTATCAGTAAGTGTTCTTGTAAAACAATCCATTATTTTGTACGTACTACCATGATTCATTGATTCTCTAATAGCTTCTGTAAAATAAAAGTTAAAGGAACAACCTATTGTTTTTGCATATTCTACAACAATTTCAGGATCATCCCAAACTTCAGTTACTGCAAAAACATCAGGTTTTATTTCTTTTGCTTTGCTCATAATTTTTTGCCAGAAATTAATATTTTTTTCATGAAAATAATGGAATTTTCCGTTTTTTATATCATAATCGTAAATGTGTTTTGCGGCATCAAATCTAAAACCATCAACACCAAGATTTAGCCAGAATTCGACAATTTCAAGGGCTATTTCAACTACCTTGGGGTTATCATAATTTAAATCAGGAGACGATCCTCCGAAAACCCCGTAGTACCATTGACCTTTATATGGATGCCATATAGGTTCATTGTCCCAATGTCTTTTTTCGTCTAAATTAGTGTTTTCTCTTGCCCAAAGAAAATAATCTTTGTATTCATGATCTCCTTTAAGTGCTGCTTTGAACCAAGGATGTCTTGAAGAAACATGGTTTAAAGGTAGGTCAATTACTACTTTAATATCATTTTTATGCAATACATCTATCATAGTTTTGAATTCTTCCAAACTACCAAATGCTTTATTAGTATCAAAAAAATCAATAATGTCGTATCCATGATAGCTTGGAGCTTTAAAATGAGGCATAAGCCAGACAAGATCTATGCCAAGATCTTTCAGATAATCTACCGAATTAGCAAGCCCAAGGAATTCTCCTGAACCATCGTTATCACTATCATAAAAAGAACGGATGTAGATTTCATATCCAATCATGTTTTTTCCTCCTAAAGCTTTTTTATTTCAAAATTAATTTGATTATCGTCAATAATTAAAATTCCATATGTTTCCATTGCAGTACCGGGATTAAAAAAACGTTTTCCTCTATATAAAGCATCAAATGATATATGACTGTGTCCAAACAAGATAATATCTACTTCATTTGGAAACCAGTTAACAATTCTTTTGTGGATGCCAAAGGGAGCACCACTACCATGTGTTAGTCCTATTGAATATGTTCCGATTTGTACTATCTTTTGAGAAGGTAAATAGTCTTTGACGTCAATATAATCCATATTACCAGAAACCGCATAAAAATTTTTATTAAGTGATTGAAGATATATTACGGTATCTATATCAACAAAATCACCAAGTGCAAAAATCCCATCACAAAGTTTTGCTTCATTAATTATTTTTGGATGAATTTCTTTATTTCTAGTTGGAATGTGAAGATCGGAAATAACAAGAAACTTTTTCATAAAAAACACCTCAAGATAATTTTACCATAAAAAATGGCTCTGAATTTTCCAGAGCCATTTTTAAAAATTCAAACTATATTGTGGTTTTGCAACTTGAAATTACAACAAACTATTAGCTTTTTTTAGTCCCAATTCAAAAGCTTTTAAATTTAATTCAATTACCTTTGGTGAAACACTGACTTTTATAACTTCACGTATAGTTTCTGGAGATAAAGGAAAATCAGGAGTTTGAGTTAGCGCGCCAATTAAAACAACGTTGGTGGAAATAACATTTCCAGCTTCTTTTGCAAGATTTTCGGCATCAAAACTAATATATTTTGCTTCAAAATCTTCTTCAACTATTCTTTTAATTTCCTCATGGGATGGGTATTTTGCTAATCCCATAGATACCTGAACAGGCCAAATAGGTCTTGAATTTGTAAAAACAAGCCCACCTTTTTTTAAATAATTGATGTATCTTAATGCTTCGACTGGTTCAAATGATAATATTACATCTGCTTTTCCTTCAGGAACCATTGCACCATATACATTTTCACCAAACCTTACGTAAGAAATGACACTTCCAAAGCGTTGACTCATGCCGTGTACTTCACCAACCCTAACTTTGTAGCCTTCTCTTAAGGCAGTCCATCCTAAAAGATTAGCAGCGGTTAAAATTCCTTGACCTCCTACACCAGTAATAACTATATTGTATTCTTTAACCATTATTCCGCCTCCTTAGCAACTTCAAAAGCTCCATATGGACATACCTGAATACAACTACCGCATCCCCAGCACATTGTTGGAACAATTTTTGCTTTTTTAGTTTCATTGTCCCATGAGATAGCGGGACAACCAAACGTATTAATACAAATCCTACATCCAGTACATTTATCAGTATTTACAGTGAATACTGGTAATTTTATTCCCTTTCTTTTCATCTGACCTACTCTATGTAATGCACAAACCTGTCTTGAGATTATTACCCTTACCCCATCAATTTCCATGGCTTTTTTGACAACTTCCGTAGTTTTCTTGATATTATAAGGATTTACAACCTCAACAAAATCTGCACCCATTGCTTCAACAATATTTTCTATTGGTATTCTTTTTCCAGAACCGTGGGGAGTATCACCAGTTCCTGGATTTGGTTGATCACCTGTCATTGCTGTTATTTCATTATCCACCACGACAATAATTACGTTGGAGCGATTGTATATAGCATTTGCAATCGCGGGAAGTCCAGTGTGATAAAATGTTGAATCACCAATTGTCGCAACAATTAATTGAGTATCTTTTTTATTTTCAATTTCTTCATTAAGGGCTCCATTTAATGCTATGCTTAAACCATGGGCTATACCAATGGATCCTCCCATTGCAACGGTTGTATCGACTGCATTAAGTGGTGGAAGAACTCCCAATGTATAGCATCCAATATCACTAGGAAGTATTGCATTTTTCTTTGTGGCTTTATTTATTGCGAAAAAAGTATTTCTGTGAGGGCATGCAGGGCACAATGAAGGTGGCCTTGGTGGAAGTGAAGAGTTAATATTATTATATGATTCTTCAAGCTTTTCAAAATTTAAAGGTGTTTCCAAATTTAAAAATTTAGAAATGGCTATAACAGCTCTTTTTGTGTCCATTTCAAAAATTCTTGGAACAATGTTTTTTCCATAAATGGGTATATTAAGCTGTTTATCATATGCCCAAAATTTTATTTGTTCTTCAACAACTGGTTCTAATTCTTCCACAATTAAAACTTTTTCTAAGCCTTTCATAAATTTTTCAACTAGTCCAAGAGGAACAGGGAAAGGTGTTCCTAATTTTAATATTTTTACATTTTCGACATTTAACCAGGAAAGTGCTTCTTTAACATAAGCATATGAAAGACCAGATGTTATTATTCCTATTTTACCTTCTCCTTCTATCCAGTTAAATGGAGAATTGTTAAATTCAGTTCTAATTTTTTCAATGTTTTCCAAAATTTTTGGATGGAAATTTCTAGAATGTGCAGGAATATCCACGAATCTTTTCGGATTTTTTTCAAAAGAACCTAACCTTCTTTTTTTATTAATTATTTCTTCAGGTAATTCTCCTAAAGTAACGTCTCCCCTCATATGAGAAGAACGTGTGGTGGTTCTCAAAATTACCATATGTTTATATTTTTCACTTATTTCAAAAGCGTATTTTGTCATATCTTTTGCTTCCTGAACACTCATAGGTTCAAGAACAGGAACATTTGCAAATTTAGCAAAGACCCTTGTATCCTGTTCGTTTTGAGAAGACCACATACTCGGATCGTCTGCTACCATGATAACAAAACCACCTTCTACTCCCATTCCAACAGCGCTCATGAAACTATCGGCTGCAACATTTAGTCCAACATGTTTCATGGCAGTCATACTTCTTAATCCACTCCAGGAAGCAGAAAGAGCTGTTTCAAATGCCACTTTTTCGTTTGTTGAATACTCCATATAAACTCCAGCATCTTTTGCAATGGCTGCAATAGTATCTGTTAATTCGGAACTAGGGGTCCCTGGATATGCTGCAAAAACAGCAATTCCAGCTTCTAATGCGCCTCTTGCAATTGCGTGATTTCCGAGAAGCAGAATTTTTTCGTTGGGTTTATTTAGAAGCACTAAATCCGTAACTTTAGCCATTTTATCACTCCTATATTTAAATTTTCGATTATACATCTATATTTTCCTACATTTCCACTATTAAATCAAATTTAATTTGATAATATAGATGAATCTAAAAAGTAAATAAAAAGAAAATTCGCAACTAAACTTGTTTTTTTAAATAGTGATATTTTTTATCAAAGTTATTTTATTACACAAAGAGATCAATTTCGAAATATTGTATAAATATTCCTTTTATCAATTCAAAATACTTTTCTATTTTCTAATATTTTTTTCTAAATTTTCAAATTTTTTCACGAATTAGTTTATCTCTAATGCTTACTTAACATCTGTTCTAATAAGAGAGTATAGACGGTTCAAAAATAGGTGAAGTCAGCATTCTTTTTTCAAAAAAATAAACGGGATTAAAATAATCTCGTTATGTTATGATTCTAATATTTTAATATAGCAGAATGATTTTAAAGAACCTTGAAACTAAATTTCTTTAGTGCAATAGTTTATTTTAAAAGGGATATCTATTAAGAAAAATTGTATCAGTCACATCCCGCTTACTCCATATAATATTTTCTATAACATACTAAAATTGAAATTTTGGGTTAAATAATATATCAATTAAAAAATTTCTTTGTAAAACAAGAAATGAAATAATTTTTAGTATTTTAAGCAAAGCATTTCTACTTTTTAAAAGTTTATTTTAATTTCAAGTTCATTTCGCAAAGAAGTTAATACACAATTTTATAGTTATTTTAACAAGTAAATGTAATATTAAGTTGTATAATTAAGTGTAGATATTATCCCAAGGGGGTGCCCAAATGGAGATAGAAAAAATAGTTGCTCTTCTCATAGTAATACTGGCATATTATTATATAATTTTTGGAAAGAAATACAAGGCACCTATTGTTTTTGGCCTTGCATTAATTGTAGCTGCATTAAAACTAGTTGAAGGCTTGAATCCAGATAATATTAGTAGAGTTGTTGATTTTAACACCCTTGGACTTTTGGCGGGAATGACAGTTATTGTAGAATTTTTGAAAAAGACTGGTTTATTTCAATTTCTATCAATTCGGATTATTAAAATCGGTGGGAAACATTTTTTTTGGACAATTGTTGGGTTAATGGTTTTAGTTGCTGTTGCTTCAGCTTTTCTTGATAACTTAGTAACAATAATTCTTATTGCCCCTATGATTTTCTTGATTTCTGATACCCTTGGGCTCAATCCTATACCATTTTTAATGTTAACTATCATTATTGATAATATCGGTGGTATGTCAACATTAATTGGAAGTCCTTTAAACCTTGTGCTAGGCTCCGTAAGTGGCCTAGGATTTAATGATTTTATTAAGAATATGGGATTCATTACCATCATCAGTTTTGTTGTAGTATTATTGTTATTTAAAAAATATACAAAGGTAAACAAACAAATTTTAGAAAAGCTTGAAAATCTAAGAGATATAGATGAGAAAAAAGCTATAGTTGAACCGAAATCTTTAAAATTTACCCTTTCGGTTTTCTTGGTGGTAATTTTCTTGTTTGCTCTTCACAATGTTGTAGAAGTTGATCTTTCATTTATAGCGCTCTTAGGAGCAGTAGCTGTTATGTTGTATCACAAAAAGGAATTTAACGATATTTCAAAAGAAATTGATTGGGATACCCTTTTCTTTTATGCAGGTCTTTACATATTGTCATATGCTTTGGAAGAAATTGGAATTACGAAATTGTTGGCCGGTATATTTATGCCCTTATTAGCACACAAATTACTTGCTACCTTTATAATTTTTGGTTTTGTTTCAATTTCGATTCCTTGGCTTAGTGCTGTTCCTGGAACACTAATTATTGCTCCAGTAATAAAAATACTTGTAAGCAGTGGTTTTTCATCACAGTTCTGGTGGGTATATGGGATCAGCGCAAATTTGGCAACCAACTTAACGCCACTTGGAGCTGTACAAAATATTGTAGGTGTCAATCTTTTGTCAAAAGAAATTGGTAGGAATTTTGGTTTTGGGGAATATATGAAATGGGCCTTTAAACCCTATCTTCTTACTTCTATAATTGGTTTAGGATATGCTTTAATTAAAGTTTATGTTGGAGGTTAAATATGAAATGTTATGGATGTGGGGTTGAACTACAAACAATTGATCCTAAAAAACCAGGATATATTCCTGAACATGTTCTTGAGACCACAGAGGAACCCTTATGTCAGAGGTGTTTCAGAATCAAGCATTACGGAAAACTCAGTGTTCCTATTGAAGAGGAATTATTTTTACACAAAATCGATAAAATACTGAAAGATTTCAATAAAGTTTTATACGTCATTGACATTATTGATTTTGAAGGAACATATAGGAAAGAAATTATGGATTCTTTAAAGGAAAAAGAAGTTTATTTTGCTGTAACTAAGTTTGATTTAATGCCTCGATCGCTAAGTTCCGTTGAAGCTCAGGAATGGCTCAAGGAAATGTTAAATACAGATTCAAGTCACATATTTTTAACGAGTAGCCGAAATGGATTTGGATTAAAAAAACTCGAGAAATTTTTGAAATCTCTTAAGGAAGATATATTGGTTATAGGTATCACAAATGTAGGAAAATCCTCATTAATTTCAAAATTTACAAACACATCTCCAACGATTTCACCTTTTCCAGGAACTACTTTAGGTTTGTTAAAAAGAAAGATAAAAAATTCAAAATACCATTTAGTTGATACTCCTGGTATTTTAACAAATGACAGAATAATTGACCTTCTTACTCCAGAGTGTCAAGCAAAGATTTTAAATACAAATCAACTTTCAAGAAAAACGTATAAAATAACTCAGGATAGGGCAATACTAATTGGGGCATTTTGTAAAATAGAAATAGAGTTTGAAGCAGAATTCTTGCCAATATTTCAAATTTTTGCACCTAAAAATGTAAAATTTCATGAAACAAAAAAAGAAAAAGCTGATGATTTGATGATTCAAAGGGCAGGTGATTTATTAATACCGCCTTGTGAAAAGGCCGAAATGAAAGATATAGAATGGAAAGAAGAAAGATACGATTTGACTGAGGAAAAAGAATTAGTTATATTTGGACTTGCTTTTATAAATGTTAAAAGAGGACCATTTAAAATAATGGTTAAAGTTCCCAAAAATATAAAAGTAGTAGTTAGAAATAGATTATTAAAACCAAAAAGAGGAGGTAAAAAGCATGAAAGTTAAGAAACCTGGTATTGTAGCTGGGGTAAGTAACAGACATGTTCATCTTTCAAGAGAGGATGTTGAAATACTTTTTGGAAAAGATTATAAACTTACACCTATTAAAGATTTAGGTCAACCAGGGCAATTTGCGTGTCAAGAGACAGTAATAATTGCAGGACCAAAAGGTGCAATAGAAAAAGTTAGAGTTCTTGGTCCAGAAAGAAAAGAAACACAAATAGAGATTTCTTTAACTGATGCATTTAAATTAGGAGTAATGCCCCCTGTGAGAGATTCTGGAGATTTAGATGGAACACCTGGGATAGTTATTATTGGTCCCAAAGGTAGTGTTATAAAAGATAAAGGAGTTATTATAGCTAAAAGACATATTCACATGCATACAAAAGATGCAGAAAAATATGGGGTTAAGGATAAAGACATCGTGAAGGTTTTGGTAGAAAAGCAAGGAAGGAAATTAATCTTTGATGATGTACTTATAAGAGTTAGTAAAAAGTATGCACTTGAATTTCATGTTGATACTGATGAAGCAAACGCTGCTTTACTTAAAACTGGAGATATAGTGTACATTTTAGATGAAGAGTAAAAATAACAATTAATTATGTTAGAATTGGATTGTAGTTTTTTTGTAAAAGGAGGGGAGGAAATGAAAGAATACGTTGAGAGAGTTAATAAAGCAGTTGAATTTTTAAAATCCAAACTTGAAACTACGCCAAGAATTGCAATAATTTTAGGTTCCGGGTTGCACGGGATAGCAGATAGTATAGAAAACCCTGTAAGAATTTCTTATAAGGAAATCCCGGAATTTCCGGTTTCCACAGCACCGGGACATAGGGGTGAACTTATTTTTGGAAAATTGAATGGAAAAGATGTTATGCTAATGAATGGAAGGTTCCACTATTATGAAGGATATGATATGAAAACCGTTACATTTCCCATTAGAGTTATGCAACTTTTAGGTGTTGAAGTTTTGATAGTTACAAACGCAGCTGGAGGAATGAATCCAGATTTTGAAATAGGCAGGCCAATGTTTATTACAGATCATATAAACATGATGGGAGATAATCCTTTGATAGGCCCAAATGTAGATGAATGGGGTCCAAGGTTTCCAGATATGTCAAATGCATATAATAAAGAATTGAGAAACAAAGCTGTAAATATTGCAAAGAAACTAAACATTCCATTTTATGAAGGAGTATATGTTGCTGTTGCAGGTCCAAATTTTGAAACTCCAGCCGAATTAAAAATGCTCAGATGGATGGGAGCAGATGCTGTTGGAATGTCAACTGTTCCTGAAGTGATTGTTGCAAACCACGGAGGAATTAAAGTTTTAGGTATATCGGCAATTACAGATAAGGCTGTTCATGAAGACCTTAAACCTCTTACTGCTGAAGAAGTTTTGGAAGTAGCAAATAGAACTGGAGAAATGATGGTTAAGATAATTTCAGAGTTTATAAAAGAATTCTAATTTGTATACATGATATGCTACCATTTTAGAATGCCTGGCTATAGCTGGGCATTCTTATTTTAAATTAATTCCAAGAATAAATTCTTTATTGGAAATACTTTTAGGAAGGATGAAATTTCCAATGGAAGATTTTAAAATAACAAAATCTTTTGAATTTTCAAATTCAAGCTCCATTTTATAAGGTCCGAGATAATTAACTCCTTTTTTTCCGCGTGTACCAGAAACTTCCCTTTTTATTAGAATGGTATCATCTTTTGTATTTAAAATTCTATATGTAACTTTCTTTTTCTTTCCATCAACAATTTCATAAAAGAAAAATCTTTTTGAATTTATAAAATGAATTTCTGAAATTCCTCGATTGTAAAAATCATGTCTGATATAATTAATCACATGAAAAGAACTTAAAGATTGAGAATAATCTTTTTTTAACTCTGTATACCAATCAATTGTAGCATCAAAAATAAAAAAAGAAGAAAATGTAATTTCCAACGCAAGGACAAAAACTAGTAAGAATTCTATATATGAAATTTCCCCCTACCCCCATTTTATAAATCAAATTTTTCTTTTGGAGCTTTGTCTTTTGCAATTTTGTCAAGAACGCCATTAACAAATTTACCACTGTTTTCAGTTCCAAATGTTTTTCCAAGTTCAATTATCTCGTCAATTGTTACTTCAATGGGAACATCAGGAACAAATAAAAGTTCATAAGTTCCAAGTCTTAAAAGATTTCTATCAACTACTGAAAGTCTATCAAGAGTCCAATTTTCAAGATATTTCTGAATTATTTCATCTATTTCATTAATTTTGCTTTTAATTCCATTAATGTAATCAAAAGCCTGCTTTCTAATTTTCTCATCTTTTAAGTAACTTAATTCAAACTTTGCAATTTCTTCCAAATCTTTATCGGATTGAAAATCCCATTGAAATAGCGTTTTAAATATATATTCTCTCATTCTATGACGCCTTGTTGCCAATTATTCTTCCTCCTCTTCTTCTTCTCCTTTTGGGGTTTCAACTTTTTCAACAACATCAATAACAGAAACATTAACAGCAGTGACTGGAATTTCTGTCATTCTTTGAATGTTTTCGGATATATTTTTCATAATTCTTTTTCCAAATTCCACAATACTTTTTCCGTATGGAGCAGCGGTTTTTACGTATACAATGACACTGTCATCAGGAGTTCTCTCAATTTCAATGTTCTTTTTAAGTTTTTTTGCTTCTTTTTCATCAGGGTTTATCTCTAAAATTTCTAAAAAACTTCTAAAGGCAATTTCCTTTAAAACCTCATCGCTGATATTAATATTTCCTTGTTCAAATTCCATGTTTTACACCTCCTTTTAAGCTCTTTCAATATATTCTCCCGTACGCGTATCTACTCTTACTTTTTGACCTGTTTCAACAAAGAAAGGAACAGTGATTTTTAAACCGGTTTCAAGAACAGCGGGTTTTCCTCCACCAGAAACGGTATCTCCTTTAAAACCAGGTTCTGTTTCTGCAACTTCAAGTACCACACTTGTGGGAAGTTGAATTCCAATAGGTTTTCCATCATGCATGATTAAATCTATTTCTGTATTTTCAACGAGATAATATTTTTCTTCTTCTATTTCATGTTCAGGAATGCCGTATTGTTCAAACGTTTCGCTGTCCATAAAATAATACATATCGCCATCATTGTAAATATATGTTGCTTTTCTAAATGTAACTTCTGCTTCTTCAACTTTTTCCCCGCTATTGAAATTTACTTCCCTTATTAAACCTGTTGATAGATTTTTTAATTTTGTCCTTATCAATCCGGAACCACGAGCTCTAAAATGCTTGTTCACATCAACTACCCTGTAGATTTCTCCTTCGTATTTAATATACATACCCTTTGATAATGAACCAACATCAATCATTAGTACACCTCCTGCGACTTAGTCTCTAGTTTTATTCAACAAAGTAGATAGTGGAAGCTTATCAACAAAAACCTCTTTTCTCATAGCTAAATAAACTTGCTCGGAAAATTGATAAGGATTAAATAGATGTTCTTTGTCAATAATATAGTTTAACACAACATAGTCTTTTTTTTCAAATAATTCAACATCATTTAGTGTGTTTAAATTGATTAATTTTATACCTCTTTTTGTTTTCTTTTCTATTTGTTTATTTAAATCTAAGTGAAATGGTTTTTTGATAATTAATGAAAATTGATAACGGTTAATTTTAGAAAGATTGATTGATGAATTAAAAACTTTATGAATTTTCAAAAATCTTGGTTGAACTTTTTTTATACTTTCATATATAAATGCTGATTCATACTCTTCTTCAAGACATACATTGAAATAAAAAGCTAAATCAATTACACCAGTTGGTACGGGATCTATATAAGAAAACTTTGGTTTCGGATGAAACCCTTCAGTGTAGCAAAGGGATAATTTGCTGCGTCTGAAAGTTCTTTCTATCATTGTAATTGTGTCTAGTGCAGAAACATATCTAAACAAACCTATTTTCTTGAAAAGAATAATATATCCTTTACTCACTAATCTCCACCTTTAGAGCAATAATTTTCCCTGTTTTCATATCAGGAACATAAAGCGTTTTTGTAGATGTATCGTAATAGATATCAGCTGGAGATGTAAATTTGTCATATTCTCCTATTTTTTTCCAATTTTTATAAACTATAACATTTCCTGATTTAAAACCAGATACAAAGAAAATATCATTTTCTTTATCGTATGCTATTCCATCACCAAAGTTAATTTCTTTTAAAGTTACAACTTCAAGAAGTTTTTTACCATCACTTTTGTAAACAACAGCTGGATTTGTAAATGAAACGATATATAAATATTCTCCATCAGTAGTTATTCCATTTGGTCTTGAAATGGTTAAAACAGGTTCTAAAATATCATTCTTAAAGATGTAAACCATATCTGCGTATGTATCGGTTACGTAGAGATTTCCTTTATATCTCACAATATCATTTAAGTATTTTGCAAGTCCGCTTTCAGCTGTAAAGTTCTTAAAATTGGAGTTTGATGTATCATACTTGATAAGTCTATCGTTTTCAGCAATCCAAAGTATATTATCTTCTAAAAGAATACCTTTTGGATCAATTAATTTAAAAAATTCTTCGGTTTTTTCTTTGTTTTGAAAAATCATACTTCCATCTGCGGTGTACAATTCACCCATTTGTGAAATATAATATCCGCCATATTCATCTAAAGCTATACTTTCTGGCCCTAACAACCCCCAAATTGAAAATAAAATACTGAGCAATACTGTCATATTTCTCCCCCCAAATATACTTCTTTTACGATTTTGTCGTTTAAAACCTTTTCTGGTTCTCCATTTGCAATTATTTCTCCCTTGTGAATGACATACAATCTATCAACAACGTCCTTTAATGCATCCACACTATGATCTGTAATAATTACACCTAAACCTCTCTCTTTTAATAATAATACCATTTTTTGTATTTCTTTCACAGTTTTGGGATCAATTCCAACAAATGGTTCATCTAAAAGCAAGAATTTTGGAGATAATGTCATCATTCTAGCAAGTTCTAACCTTCTTTTTTCTCCACCTGAAAGGTCAGAAGCAAACTGATCTTTTAGTCCATATATTCCAAATTCTTTAAGTAAATTCTCAATTTTTAATTCTATAGAATCTTTGTTACTTTTTTCATGGAATTCAAGTATTAGTTTAAGATTGTTGTAAACGGAAAGTTCTCTAAAAACAGATGTTTCTTGTTGCAAGTAGGTTATTCCCATCAAAGCACGTTTATGAATTGGAAGATTTGTTACTTCTTCTTTGTTGAAAAATACCTTTCCTTTTGTTGGAATAACTACTCCAAGTATTATATTAAACAAAGTGGTCTTACCTGAACCGTTAGGCCCAAGCAAGCCCACAACTTCGCCTTTATTTACACATAAATTTATTCCTTTTAAAACCAGTTTTCTTCCAAATTTTTTTACCACATTTTCACATGTGATTTTCATATTATTGTCCAGATTTCAAATATTCGATAAATTTCGCAGTTATATCATATTCAGGGCTACCATAGGACATTGATTTGCTATTAAAGACAAAGTCATATCCCATAATTTCAGCAAATTCTTGAATCTTAGATAAAATCTCCTGTTCAATTTCACTAAATTTTTGTTGATACTCATCATTTAACAATTTGTTATATTGTTGTTGTTTTTGAACATATTCCTGAGTTTTTGCATTGATTGCTTCTTGAGAAGCACCACTTTCTTTTAATTGATTAATTTCAGCTACAAGTTCATTTAGTTTTTTTGCATAAAATTGATAATCTTCCTGGTATTTTGATTGAAGGTCAATCCATTTGTCGTATGATTGAAGTACCTTAGTTGAATCAATATATGCAAGTTTGGGCCCTTGGGCAGAATCGCTTCCAGCAAATAACAAAACAAATGAGAGAAGTAATCCAAGAGCGACTGAAAGCATACCTAACTTTTTCATAAATACACCTCCTAGTTTTTAGCCTTTGCTTTTGAAACTATTGATCTTCGACCTCTCTTTTTGAAAACTGAAAGAATTATCTCTGCTTCTTTATATGGAACAGTAATAAATGAAAATTTATCTAAAACAACAACATCCTGAATGACATTTTTACTAATCCCAGTATTCTGAACGATGAAATCTAATAGATCATTTTTTGTCATACCAGAATTTTTGCCTTTTGCAATAAATAGACGTACTTGAGATTTTTGATTTTTGGGTCTGTGTGAAATTGATTCGTAGGAATTTGGATCTAACCCTTTAAATGCTTTAAATAAAAGTTTTGCAACTAACTCTCTATTTTCTTCCTGCTCTAAAAGCTCGTCAGCAAGTTTGTAATAAATATCATTTAATTGAATTTTCTTATTGAGTATATCTTCCTTAATTTTTTGAGCTTTTGATTGAATTATTTGTTCAATAGATGGTATTTTTCCTTCTTTTATTTTTGCATTGGAAAATTTTCTGATTTTGAATAGTTGTCTATATTCTCTTGGTGTGACAAATGTTATTGCTATTCCTTCTTTTCCAGCTCTTCCTGTCCTTCCAATTCTATGGACATAATGTTCAGGGTTAAGGGGAATTGAATAGTTAATGACATGAGTTAAACCATCGATATCAATACCTCTTGCTGCAACATCTGTAGCAACCAATATGTTTATTTTTCTGTCTTTAAATTTTTTTAAGACACGTTCTCTTTGATACTGAGAAAAATCACCGTGCAAAGCTTCGGCGTCATAGCCTCTTTCAATCAGTTTTCCAGAAACTTTGTCAACCTCTAGTTTTGTTCTACAAAATACAAGACCATAAAATTCTTCTTCAAGATCAATTATTCTGCAAAGGGCTTCAAATTTGTCGTTTTCATTTACTTCAATATATATCTGTTCTGTTAGATTTGTAGTTAATTCCTTATCTACAATTTTTATTACTTCGTAATTTTTTACATATTTTCTTGCAAGAGAAATAATTCTTTGGGGAATTGTAGCAGAAAACATTAGGAAAAATTTATCATCTGACGTGCTTTTTAAAATTTTCTCCACATCTTCGATAAATCCCATATCAAGCATTTCATCAGCTTCATCTAAAATAAAATATGAAACTTTTGAAAGATCAAGGGTTTTTCTTTGAATGTGATCTAACACTCTGCCGGGAGTTCCAACGACAATATCTACACCGTTTTTTAAATGCTTTATTTGGTGACTAATTGATTGTCCTCCATAAACCGGTAGTATTTTTAATCTCTTCTTTTTTAAAGAATTAATTTCCTCTGAAACCTGCAAAGCTAGTTCTCTAGTTGGTGTTAAAATAATTGCTTGGACATATCCTTTAGGTTCTAAAAGTTCTACTAAAGGTATTCCAAAGGATGCAGTCTTTCCAGTGCCTGTTTTTGCTTGTACAACTAAATTTTTTTCTTTTTTCAACAAAATAGGAATAACCTTTTCCTGTACAAGTGTGGGTTTTTCAAACCCCTTTCTGTTAATTGCTGTTAACACATCTTTACTTAAGTTAAAATCTTTAAAATTCACTTAGTTTCCTCCAATCTCATCTTCGAAATTTTTGCAAGCTCAGGAGCAAGTTGTTTTCTAATATTGGTTGGCAGATGATCAATAAAGAGGATACCATCTAAGTGGTCTCTTTCGTGTTGAACAATGCGCGCAGAATAACCTTCAAACAACTGCTCGTGAACTTTCCCATATTCATCTTGATATCTTAATTTTACCCATTTATATCTTAAAACGTCTTCAAAAATTCCCGGTAAACTCAGGCAACCTTCTTCACCCAATTCTTTTTCTTCTGAGTGATCAAGAATTTCGGGATTGACGATAATCAGTGGCCCGTTCCCATCATCTAATGCGAAAAAACGCAAGGAAATACCAACTTGTGGTGCGGCAAGACCAACCCCGTCATCTAAATACATTGTTTTTAAAAATTCTTCTTTTATGTTTTGTACAAATTCAAAATCAGAAACTTCTTTAGCTTTTTTTCTTAGAATAGGATCACCAAACAATCTTATTTTCATCATATTGCTCCTCCAATTTTTGTAAATACTTTTCATTTGTCATGAAAAGAGAAATTGGGGTTACAGATACATAATTTTCTTTTAAAACCCTATAATCTGCTTTAGGATCGGGGTCATTTTCAATTATATTTCCCATCATCCAGTAATAGTCGCTTCCTGATGGATCCACCCTCTTTTCAAAATAATCTTCGTACCTTCTTTTACTTTGTCTTGTTAGCTTCCAGCCTCGAATTTTTTCATACGGAATTGATGGAACATTTATGTTCAATGCAGAAAACCTTGGAATTGATTTAACATCAAATTCTTTTAAAAAGTTAAGAATAAATTTTGCGGCAGTCTCGTACATTGGTTTTTTAAAATCATAGCTTGAAATAGCAATGGAAGGAATACCAGCAATTGCTCCTTCAAGTGCACCACTAACAGTTCCAGAATAGATTACATCAGTTCCCAGATTATTTCCTCTATTTATGCCACTTATAACAAGGTCTGGTTTTTCACCCAATACAACATCAATTCCAATCTTTACACAATCAGCTGGGGTTCCAGAAACAGAATATATTTCAAAAGGTTCCTTTATATCCACTTTTCTGAGCCACAATGGGAACCTTATTGTTATTGCATGCCCAACGGCACTTTGTTCAGTTTCGGGAGCGACGACAGTTACTTCATGTTCTTTACTCAGATATCTAGCCAAACACAAAATACCATCGGCCGTAACACCGTCGTCGTTTGTTACTAATACCTTCATTGTTTCACCTCTTGCATAAGTTACTTTTCAACAATTTTTGCAACTTTTTCTGCTAATTCTCTAAATTCTCCTTCTATTTCAGTTTCTCTTAAATATAATGTTATAGGTTTTCCTTCATCTGCAAATTTTGCAGCTCTTGGATCGAGTGGGATCTTAGCAAGTAATTCTGTATTGTACTCTTTAGCTAAAATTTCTCCTCCACCATTACCAAAAATATCTATTTTTTCTCCACATTTTGGACATTTTACATAGGACATATTTTCGACTACTCCTATTAACTTTTGGTTCATCGAACGGACAAAATCTATAGATCTCCTCACATCATCCAAGGCAATTTTCTGGGGAGTAGTAACAATAACGACTCCATCACTAGTTCCTAAAGTTTGAAATAAACTTAGAGCTTCATCGCCGGTTCCAGGTGGTAAGTCAAAAATGAGATAATCAAGTTCGCCCCATTTTGTATCTCCTAGAAATTGTTTTATTGCAGAATGTTTTAGAGGGCCTCTCCAAATTACTGCTTTACCTTCTTCTACCAGCATTCCGATTGACAAAGCTTTTAAATTAGGCAAAATTTCTGCCGGGACCATTTCGTCATCTTCAACTGTAGGATGTTTCTCACCTAACATTCTGACAATATTTGGACCGTGAATATCAAGATCCAGCAATCCTACTTTGTATCCGCTTTCAGCTAAAGCCGTAGCAAGATTTACAGCAACGGTAGTTTTACCTACACCACCTTTGCCACTTAAAACAGCAATCTTATGTTTGATTTTACTCATCTTTTCTTTTACTTTGTTTTGTTCGTTATTTAAATTAAATTGTGGATTTGGCATTTGCTCACCTCCGTATTTTTTCCTTTTTTAAATTATATCACATACTAAATTAGTGTATATGTATAAATAATGAATTTTATGTCAAGAAACTAAATAAAATAAATAAAATGATAAGAAATAATTTATGTTAAAATAAGCTTGAAGGAGGGAGGGATATTATGAACAAAAATAAAGTTTCAAAAGTTTTAGGTTATCTTTTTTCAGTAACGTCGACCTTCCCAGTTGCGATACCTGTTGTTTTAACTCTTATTATTTTAATTACCAAGGGAAAATTCTTATATGACTTTATGATGCCTGCTGAACTGATTTTGTTTACAATTTTCTCTGCTTTGGGTATTATTATATTGGAAGTAGTTAACAAAAAAAGTTTTTCGGAATACAAAAAATTAGTACTATATCTTTCCTTATCAGTAATTAACTTTTTAGTTGCCAACATTTATGCCAATTTTACTGGACTTGCTCATGGAGACACAGAATTAACTGGAATACATTTAATTTTTATTGTTATTTTTATTATTTTATGGCATCTTTTTGCAATTTTAACTTCTATTGAATGTTTTATTTTAACAAAAAAATTAACCTGAGGTGATTTGGTTTTGATTGTTCTTAACAACCTTACAATTTCATTTCCTGGAAAAACCTTATTATCAGATGTAAATTTAAATATATCTGATAAGGAGAGAGTTGCGTTAATTGGCAAAAATGGTTCAGGAAAAACTACACTTTTAAAAGCAATAGCCGGTATTTTTAATGATTATACCGGTAAAATTTTTACTTCTGGTAAAATTCTATATCTTGATCAATTTAGAAATTTTGATGAAAAAACACCTTTTAAATATTATATGAAAGTTGCCGATACACCCGAAAAGGAAAGAATGGTTAGGAGTATATTAAAAGGTTTGGGGTTTGAAGAAAAAGATTGGAATCGTGAAATTTCAACATTTAGTGGTGGGGAAAAGACAAGACTTCATATTGGGAGGGTCTTTTTGGAAAATCCAGATTTTGTGCTTTTAGACGAACCCACTAATTTTCTAGATATATCTGGGATACATTTTTTAAAAAATTTTTTAAAAAATTTTGATGGTGGTTATATAATCATTTCCCATGATAGGAGTTTTTTAAGGGACACGTGTGATAGATTTCTGGAAATAAATAATGAAAAAATTTGGGATTTTAACATGAGCTTTGACAGATATATTGAAGAAAGAAAAAATTTACTTTTACACCAAGAAAGGGAGTTAAAAAACAAAGTAAAAGAAATAGAGAGATTGAAAACAATAATTGAAAGATATAGAAAATGGGGTCGGGAAAAATCAATTAAACAGGCAAAAAGCAAGGAAAAAAGACTTCAAAAAATGCTCGAAGAACTTGAAAGTACTACAGTATTTGTGGAGGATGAAGTTGATAAAATTGTAAAAATTCCAGAACCGGAATCTTCTGGGTATATTGTTTTAGAAGTAAAAAAATTGGGTTTTTTAGATGTAATAAAAAATGTATCATTTACTATTTACAATGGAGAAAAAGTTGCGATAATGGGTCCAAACGGAAGTGGTAAAACTACCATTTTAAAGTTAATTAACAGAAATCTTAAAGGAGATGGAATAGTAAAATTTGGGCACAATGTAAAACCAGTTTTTCTCGATCAGTTTGTTGAAAATCTTGATCCTGAAAATACGGTTTTTGAAGAGATGTCTTCTGAAATGGAAATGGAACCAGATTATGTTGTTAGAGCCTACGCCGGAAGATTTGGCTTTAAAGGTGAAGATGTTTTTAAAATGGTTTCAGAATTAAGTGGAGGAGAAAAACAGATACTTGCACTTTCAAAGGTCTTATTAAAAAGACCAAATTTACTGATATTAGATGAACCTACCAATCACATGGATCTTGAAACTGTTGAAATTCTTGAAAATGCTCTTAAAGAATTTAAAGGTTCTATTGTACTTGTTTCACATGATGAAGAATTAATAAAAAATGTATGTAATAGATTTTTTGCTATTAAAGAAAAAACAATTGTGGAAATTTCTTCTGTAGATGAATATGATATGCCTGAAAGTAAAAGAAATCAGACCAAAAAAGACATTACAGAATTTGAAGAAAGAAAGAAAATTAGGAATCAAATAAAAAAATTGAAAAATCAAATTATGGAGCTAGAAGAGAAAGAAAGAATGCTTTCAAAAGAATTGGAAAAAATTGAAAAAGAATTATTAAACATTGGTTCTGATTATTTAAAAGCTATGGATTTAACTAGAAAAAAGGAATTTTTAGAAGAAGAAATTTTAAATACTTTACAGGAGATGGAAAATTTGGATGAACAATTGGAAAGATTATCAAAAATTCTATAGCCCTTCTACAATATTTCTAATCCATTTTCTACTTTTAAAACGGTATGAAAGTATTATTGATTTTACAATTTCATCTGCCATGGTCAAAAGTAAAACTACTGGAAAACTCAATTTTAATATTAATCCACCAATTGCAGCGAGTGGAACTCCTAGAAACCATAGAGTGGAAGCTTCAACTGCAAAAGAAAATCTTGTATCTCCACCAGCCCTTAAAAACCCAACCACGTTAAGACCGTTATAAACCTTCAGAGGTAAAAATCCCATAGAGATGGCCATTGCAACGATAACTAAATTTTTAACTTCATCAGAAACGTTAAATAAATTTATTGCAAATGTTGTTCCAAAATATGTTGCAAACGCTGAAATTGTTGCAACTATTTCCGTTAATATAATAATCTTTTTAGAAAGTTTAAATGCTTCGTCGAATTTTTTGGCTCCAAGATAGTTTCCTATAATTACTGAAGCAGCGTTTGCCAATGAAAAAGTAAAAGCCCAGGCGAAACCTTCTATTGTTCCCAATATATTTCTGGCTGCTATTACTTTGGTGCTCATGTGTGCATATATAACAGAATACATAGTAAAACCAAGAGACCAAGCAAATTCGTTAGCAATAGTGGGTAAAGTATAACGAAGGAAACGTTTTATAAATGTTAAATTTAACATTTTTATATGCTTTATAGTAAATCGTCCTGGAAGATCCTTTGTTTTCATGATAATAAGAAGAAAAACAAGGCCAATAATTCTTGATGCGACTGTTGCTATAGCAGCACCAACTATACCAAGTTTTGGAAAACCAAGTTTTCCAAAAATAAGTATGTAATTAAAAAATACATTGGAAGAGAGTTCAATTGTCGTAACAAACATAGGAATATGTGCCTTATGAACGCTACGTAAAACAAAAGAAAAAACCATGGATAAGGAAAAGATAGGAAAAGAGAAAGATAATATTCTTAGATATTTAATCCCAGCCTCTATTACCAAAGGATCAGGAGAGAAAAACTTCATTACAAGATTTGGGAAAAATAGTGTTAAAACAAAAAAAGGTAACGAAATAATCAAACCAAATAATACAGTTAAAGCAGTAGATTTAGAAATTCCGTCAAGATCATATTTCCCCCAAAATTGCGCAAAAAATATTGCTCCTCCAGATACGAGGCCAAAAAGAACAATATTATAAAAAAAGAAAAATTGGTTGGATAATCCAACAGAAGCTAAGGCAATTTCCCCAAGTTTGCCTATCATTATAGTATCTATAAAATTAACACTTGTTGATAAAAATTGTTGTAATGCAATAGGCAAAGCAATTGAGAATAATTTTCTATAAACTCCCATACATCACCTCATATAGAATAGTTAGCTTTAAAAACTATTTTACCATTAAAGTGAAAAAGAAAATTAAATTAGATGTTACAAAATACTTTAATAGAAAAATCACAAATACATAGATGAAATAATAATTTAAAAACACAGTAAAAATTAATACGATATGCAACCAAAATCTTTTAAATATATTTTGTTTGAAGTAAATTTTAATACATATAAAGGATTAATATATCTTTATTTTCGTCAAATTTTTCATAGTTTACCAAATAGAAACATTTTTGAAATTACAAAGAAACAGTGTTTATTTATAATTATTGTGAAAAATATAACAAAGCGAGAAAATCCATTACATTTTATAATAAGGAGGGATTTATATGGCTAAGTATGAAGTAACAAAAACTATTGATGTTAGAGGAGAAGTTTGTCCTGTTCCAGATGTTGAAACAAAGAGAGCATTGAAAAAAATGAAATCTGGAGAAATACTGGAAGTTTTAATTGATTATCCAATGTCAAAAGAAAGAATTCCGGAAACAGTTAAAAAGTTAGGTCATGAGGTTCTGGAGATAGAGGAAGTTGGAGGCAGTGAATGGAAAATTTATATCAAAGTAAAATAAAAGAGTAGAAGGAGGTAAATCTCATGGCTTGGACAGGAATTATTCTGGGATTAATCTTTGGTATAATACTTCAAAGAGGAAGAATTTGTTTTAACTCTGCTTTTAGAGATGTTAAGCTTTTTAAAGATAATTATTTAATGAAATTTGCTGCAATGGTGATTGCTTTACAAACATTAACATTCTTATTGTTTGCACAATTTGGTTGGATTACTTTAAACCCTAAACCTCTTAACTGGGTTGGTAATATTATTGGTGGATATATTTTTGGATTGGGAATGGTTTTAGCTGGAGGCTGTGCTTCGGGGGTTACATACAGAACAGGTGAAGGTATGACCACAGCATGGTTTGCAGCAATATTTTATGGTTTAACCGCTTATGCTACAAAGGCAGGAATTTTTAAACCATGGTTAGACTGGGTTTCTAAATTTAATATGAAAGTAGAATATACAACTCCTATTTATTCTTCCAAAGCAGGACCAACATTACCAAGTGTTTTACATTTAAATCCATGGATTGTTGGAATAATATTTGCTGGATTGCTATTATGGTATACATTTGGCACTAAAACTACCAAAAGACAGTCAAAATTGGGAATAAAAACTGCTGCAGTTATTTTAGCTATTCTTGCTCCTATTGCATGGATAGCTAGTGCAGCAAGTGGGAGAAATTATGGTTTTGGTATTACAGGTGGATGGATAGGATTATTTAAAAGTTTTCTAGCTGGTAGTCCATTAAGTTGGGAAGCATGGGAAATTATAGGAATTATTATAGGTGCCATGATCTCAGCTAAATTAGCTGGAGAATTTAAATTAAGAATGCCTAAAAATCCTATTACCTATTTACAAGTTATGATTGGCGGATTTTTAATGGGATTAGGTGCTGTAACAGCTGGAGGATGTAATATAGGACATTTCTTTACGGGTGTTCCACAAATGGCTATAGGGTCCATAATAGCATCAATATTCTTTATTTTAGGAAATTGGACTATGGCATGGTTGTTATTTGGAAGAGATTAAGGAGGTTATACTATGAAAATCACAATTCAGGTTATGGTTCAACCATATACTTATCAAGATTTAGATACAGCTGTTAAAATAGCAGAAGCTGCCTTAAAAAAAGGTCATGAGGTAACTATATTTCTCTTCTGTGATTCTGCAATTGCTTCAAATAAAAACATAAAACCAGTTAGAGGAGATAGGAATATTTCTGAACTTTTAAAAGGTTTAGTTGAAAAAGGTGCTAAAGTGGAAATATGTGGTATTTGTATGGATTACAGGGGTATAACTACGGATATGATAATAGATGGGTCTAATCCAAGTGGATTACCAGAACTGGCTGAATTAATTTATACAAGTGATCGTTTTATAAGTCTTATGGCGTGAGGTGAATGAGATGGAAAAAAAGGTATTATTTGTAGTATATCAATCTCCAGTAGGTTCAATTTGGGTAAATGAAGGTTTTAGAACTGCTTTTGGTATGTATGGAGAAGATATAGAACCGGCGGTTATGCTTTTAGATGCAGCTTCTGTAGCTCTTTCCAAAGATACATCTCCCGAATCTTTAGGACTACTTCCAATAAAAATAGTTCAAAGATTTATAAAAAGATATGAGACACCAGTTTATGTAGTTAAGGAAGATTTAGAAAAATATAAAGTAAAAAATATAGATGAAAATTTCTGTGCTAAAATATTAAGTAAAGAAAAGTTACCTGACTTTTTCCACGAATTCGATTATGTCATTTTTATGTGAGAGGTGATTTTAATGGCTTTAGTGTTAGTTAAATACGGCATAAACCATCCAATTGAAAAACTTAAGATTGAAACTTCTAAACCAGATGATTCTATTGTTTTGATACAAGATGGGATTTATTGGAATTTAGAAAATTTATCTGATTTAACAAAAGCAAAAATATATATTTTAAAGGAAGATTTTCTTGCACGTGGCTATAAAGAGGAAGATGCCAATTATGATTTAATAGATTATGAAAAGTTTGTTGAAATTATTGAAAAAGAAGAAAAATTTATAGGGTGAGGGGTTATCCCCTCACCTTTTAACAAAAGGAGGGAATATAATGTTTGATGCAATAGTTATTGGAGGAGGTCCAGGAGGATATGTTGCTGCAATAAGACTTTCCCAACTTGGTAAAAAAGTTGCAATAATAGAAAAAGAAAATTTCGGGGGAACATGTACAAATAAAGGATGTATACCGACTAAAGCTTTACTTACTTCAGCACATTTGTACCAAGAAATAGTTGAAAAATCCTCAAAAATGGGCATCTTAGTCGACAATGTTGAGTATGATCTTTTAAAAATAATGAAACATATGGAAAAATCTGTTACAATGTCTAGAAAAGGTATAGAATTTTTGATGAAAAAAAACAAAATAGAAGTTTTTAAGGCAACAGGAAAACTAAAAGACAATGAAACGGTTTTGCTTGAGGAAACAAACGAAGAAATAAAAGGAAAAAATATAATTTTGGCTAATGGTTCTGTTCCGGTGGTTTTTTCGCCTTTTGATAAGATTCCTGGAGTTTGGATAAGTGATGATGTTTTTAAAATGGAAAAATTTCCTAAAAGTTTGTTGATTATTGGTGGAGGAGTAATTGGAGTAGAATTTGCAACGTTTTTTTCAACATTTGGTGTGGATGTAACAATCGTAGAACTTGCGGAACACATTTTACCATTTGAAGATAAAGATGTAGCCGAGGAAATAAAAAAGGTATTAAAAAAGAAAAAGGTAAAAATTATCGAAGGTACAAAAATTGAAAACATTGAAAAAGAAGATAATTATATTGCAGAAATAAATGGAGAAAAATTTGAATTTGAAAAAGTTTTACTGGCAGTTGGTAGAAAACCAAATATTACCGAAGATATTTTGAATCTAGGTATAGAAGTAAAACGCGGCGTTGTTACAAATAAGCATATGAAGACCAACATTGATAATATTTATGCAGTTGGAGATGTAAGAGGAGAGATAATGTTAGCACATGTGGCAATGTACGAAGGAATCATTGCAGCACATAATATCGTAGGTGAATCAAAAGAAATGGATTATTCTGCTGTTCCTTCTATTATTTTCTCAAATCCCGAAATTGCTTCAGTTGGATTAAAGGAAAAGGATATTGATAAAGACAAAGTAAATATTTGGAAATTCCCAATTTCAGCCAACGGAAGAGCCAGAACTATGGATGAAAGAGTTGGATTTGCTAAAGTTATTGAAGAAAAGGAAACTGGAAAAGTTTTGGGAGTTACAGTTGTATCCCCTAATGCAACAGATATGATTATGGAAGGAGTCTTGGCAGTTAAATATCAAATGACTTCGCATCAGGTAGCAGAAGCGATTCATCCACATCCAACCCTTACAGAAACATTGCTTGGTGCTTTTGAAGGTAAATTGACTATTCATATATAAGATTGGAGAGGTGAAAAAATGAAAAAATATTCTAAAACACACGAATGGGTTTTATTAGAAGGTAGTATTGCGACAATTGGTATTTCAGAAAGAGCAGCAGAAGATTTGGGAGATATAACTTATGTGGATTTACCAGAAGTTGGAAAAGCAGTAAAAAAAGGTGATACTTTATGCACTATAGAATCTGTCAAAGCAGCAAGTACAGTGTATGCTCCAGTAAGTGGAAAAGTAATTGAAATTAACAAAGAATTGGATACATCTCCTGAGTTAATTAATGATTCTTCTGAAAATGAAGGATGGATCGTAAAGATAGAAATTGAAGATTCTAAAGAATTGGAAGATTTAATGAGTAAGGAAGAATACGAAAATTATGAAAAATAATAGAGGGCTTAAGCCCTCTATTATTTTTGTATATACAACTTTACTTCCCCTGGTTTTTCACTAATCCTTCCAATGATTTTTGCCCCTTTTTTAATTACCGAAATTGGTATTCTCTCAGCAGATAAAGGATAGTCAACAATTACTAAGAGAATTTGCTTTTTTTTCATTTTATCAATCATTTTTCTGGTTTGTATATCAGGTGTGGGGCATATTTCACCACGAAGATCCAGAATGTAATCTGGAGAAATTTCTAGTGGATTGTTGTCAAAATAACAGTGTTTTAATTTTGTACAATCTATGTATTTTTCACCATTTATCTCATTGATAAATTCAATGGCTTTTTCAAGTAACTGGAATATCTTAGTGGATGAAAAATCGAAGTATTCAATACCTTTAACTCTTTTAGATTTTAAAATTCCTAAATTTTTTAAATGTATCAAATGTCTGTATACAGTAGAAATATCTCGATTAATTCTTACAGCAATTTCAGATGCAGTTAAATTATTATCAAATATGGAAATTAATATTTCTAATCTTGTTTGATTTGAAAGTGTTTTAAATAAGTTTTGCAATGTAAGCTTATTTTTCATTTAAATCCCTCCAAAACAATTTTATCATATAGACACACAAAAAAACAGTGTGATATACTTAATATAAAATATATTGAAAAGTGAAATAAAAAGGAGGCAATTAGTGTGTATTTTAAAAGACCTGATGATGATAAAAACTTTGATGTTATCGTAGTTGGTGGTGGTCATGCTGGTATTGAAGCTGCTTTAGCTCCTGCCCGGTTAGGTTTAAAGACTCTTTTATTAACTACCAATCCAGATAATGTAGGATGGGCTCCTTGTAATCCTGCAATTGGTGGACCAGCAAAGGGCGTAGTTGTGAGAGAAATAGATGTGCTTGGCGGTGAAATGGCCAAAACAACCGATGAAACTATGATAAATGTAAGAATGTTAAATACAGGAAAGGGCCCTGCTGTAAGAGCTTTAAGAGCTCAAATTGATAAGTATCAATATTCACATGTGATGAAGAAAAAGCTTCAAACTCAGAAAAATTTGATTTTGCGATTCGGTCTTGTGGAAAAACTGATTGTAGAAAAAGGGAAAATAAAGGGTGTTGTTGATTCATTTGGTATAGATTATTATGCAAAGGCGGTAATTTTAACAACTGGTACTTTTTTAAGAGGAAAGATTTTTATAGGAAGAGACACTATGGAAGCTGGCAGAATGGGGGATTTTCCTGCTAAAGGATTAAGTAAGTCTCTACAAGAAGTTGGTTTTAAAATTTCACGTTTCAAAACAGGAACTCCAGCAAGAGTTCTGAAAAGTAGTATAGATTTTTCAAAAATGATAAGACAGGATACAGATGATACTCCGTGGGCATTTTCCTATTTTGATGAACCAAAAATTTTAACTAAGGATTATCCATGCTGGTTAACTCATACAAATCCCGAAACACATAAAATTATTAAAGATTATTTAGTTTATTCGCCATTGTATGGTGAAGTAAAGTTGATTCACAGTGTAGGTCCGAGATATTGCCCTTCGATAGAAGATAAAGTAATAAAATTTGGTAGAGATTCACATCAGGTTTTTGTTGAACCTGAAGGAAAATATACAGAAGAATATTATTTAAATGGACTTTCAACAAGTCTTCCATATGCTGCTCAAATTCAAATGTTAAGAACTGTACCTGGTCTTGAAAATGTAATTATTGTAAGACCAGCATATGCTATAGAATACGATTTTATTGATCCCACTCAATTGTATCAAACTTTGGAATCTAAAATAGTTGAAGGATTGTTTTTTGCTGGACAAATCAATGGAACAAGCGGATATGAAGAGGCAGCAGGTCAAGGTCTAATTGCTGGAATAAATGCAGCTATGAAAATCTTTGGTGGAAATCAGCTTATACTCAAGAGATCAGAAAGTTACATAGGTATATTGATAGATGATTTGACTACAAAAGGAGTTGATGAACCTTATAGGCTGTTAACTTCTAGGGCGGAATATAGGCTATTACTAAGGCATGATAACGCACATCTAAGGTTAGCAAAGTATGGTTACCAAGTGGGATTAATTCCAAAATGGTTTTATGAAAAAGTTTTAAAACTTGATAAAGAAATAAAAAGACAAGTTGAAAGATTAAAAGAAGTGAAGATTCCTGCATCTGAAACAGTTAATGATATTCTTTTGAAACTAGGTTCATCGCCAATTAAAGAAGGGACAAAGCTTTACAATATACTTAAAAGACCTGAAGTAAGGTATAAAAATGTAAGAATTTTGGATCCAGAACCAATTTCTGATGAAGAGTTAATAGAGCAATTGGAAATTTTGCTAAAATATGAAGGATACATTCAAAAAATGATGGAAGAGGTAAAAATTTTTGAACAATATGAAACATTGGATATTTCAAAGATTAATTTTGATAAAGTTCCCAATCTTTCAACTGAAGCAAGGGAAAAACTTAAAAAAATCTTACCGAGATCTATTGGTCAGGCAATGAGGATTCCTGGTGTAACTCCTTCAGATATTGCTAATATAATAAGCTACTTGGATAAATAATTAAAAATAACTTATTTTAATCTTTTTAGATGCTTCTTATGAGATATTTTTGTTTTATAAAAGTTTATTAATCTTTCAATTAGGAAAGTAAAAATATGAATAAAAAAGCATAAATAAGGTTAAAAGTAAAAAAGCTCCCAATTGGGAGCTTTTTTTAATTAATTTACTCATAAGTTGAAGCAACAAGTTCCAGTAAATCTTCTTCATCCAGAAGAATTCCTGTACCTCTTGCAACACAAGTCATAGGATCGTCAGAAACTTTACATTGCACGCCAATTTCATCTTTTATAGCCATATCAATCCCTCTTAATAGAGAACCTCCACCAGTTAGAACTATGCCCTTTTCCATTATATCTGCTGACAATTCGGGAGGTGTTTTTTCAAGAACGATCTTAATTTTTGATACCAGATTTTCTATAGTAGGTCGTAACATTTCGTATACGTGTTGGGAAGTGATTTTGTCAACTCGTGGTAAACCAGTTACTGCATCTCTTCCCTTGATTTCCATTTCTTTATCTTCCACATCAGGATGTGCTTTTCCGATTTTAATTTTTATTTCTTCTGCAGTAGATTCACCTATGATTAAACCAAATAATTTTCTAACACTTTTAACAATGATGTCATCCATAGCATCTCCTGCAATTTTTATTGAATCACCTACAACGACTCCTCCCAAACTTATAACTGCTATATCAGTAGTTCCTCCACCTATATCAATTATCATATTTCCACTAGGTTTGGTAACATCTATTCCTGCTCCTATAGCTGCTGCAAGTGGTTCTGAAACCACATATATTTTTTTAGCACCTGCATTTAGTGCAGCATCAAAAACGGCTCTTTTTTCAACTGTTGTGGTTTTTGCCGGTATACCTATCACCATGTTTGGTTTAAATAAAAAACCTTTAGTAACTTTTTTTATGAAAATTCTCAAAACTTCGGAAATTATTGTATAATCAGCGATTACACCATCTTTCATTGGTCTTACAGCTATAACAATATCTTCAGGCGTTTTTCCAAGCATTTCTTTGGCTTCATCACCGATTGCAATAATTTTGCCAGTTTTTTTTGAAATTGCCACAACTGAAGGTTGGTAAAGGACTATTCCTTTACCTTTTTGATATACAATAAAGTTAGCTGTTCCAAGGTCTATTCCTAAATCATTTTTACCCATGAATTTCTCCCCTTTCTTCAAACTTCTCAAAAACATAAAGTCCTAGTACCACTAATATTATACCTGAAATTAAGAGTAAAGTAGGTATTTGTTTAAAAATTAAAGCTTCTGATACGGCAGTGACTAGTGGTATTAAGTAAACAGCATTGGTTGTACTTCTATCTCCAAGAACCTCAATTGATTTATTCCAGAGAAAGTATCCTAATGCCGAACAAAATATGCCAAGATATAAAAGACCAAAAATAGAAGACATATTGAAATTTAATTTGGGTTTAAAAAATATGTATTCAAAGATTGAAAATGGAATTAACGTTATTATACCCCAGAATGTAATTTCAAAGATAGCAGTTAATGAAGAATGATCTTTTAATTTTGTTACATGATGTGTGTAGAAAACCCAAGAAAAGGCAGCACTAAAAGCCAGAAAATCTCCCAAAGAATTTACTTTTAAGTAAATTTTACCATTTAAAATTACTAAAGCAACACCAATTAGAGCTACGATTGACGCAATGTATTGTATTATTTTGGTTTTCTTTTTGTGAAATAATTGAGTAAATAAAACATACCAAATAGGCGCTGTAGAAACAATCATTGCAGCGTTTGTAGGGCTGGTTAGTTTTAAAGCAAAATTTTCCGCTGCAAAATAGGCTGTAATACCCCAAAAACCAGCTAATATTTTGTGTTTGTTAAATAACGATATATTTCTTTTTCTTGGCAAGAAGTACAAAGCAAAAAGTGCAATTAAAAACCTAAAAAAAGCAGCTGTTAAAGGTGGAATATCTTTCACTACAATTTTTGTGGCAATAAACGAAAGACCCCACAGTATTGTAACAATTACAAGCGGAATATACTTCATACTATTCCCCCAATATATCTTTTAAAATTTCTAAAATTTCCTTGACATTATTTCCAATTTTTATTTCTATCAATCTCCTATTATCCAAAAATTTTCCATCAATTAATATTTTTTGAACTTTATCAGTCCAACCTCCGGTTCCATTGAAAAGTATCAGAGGTTTTTTGTAAGCGTATGTTGCTAGTATTTCAATTGCGGTTCCTATTTCACCACCAATTGAGATTACGGCATCTGCACTTTTGATTATGACGAATGATCTCATCTGAAAATCCAACCCAGTTTTGATTTCAAATGAATTAAATTTATTTCCTTGTTCATCAAAAGGTAGTATACCTATTATTTTTCCACCTACCTCATTTACTCCCTTTGCTATTTCTTCCATTACTCCATCTCTTCCGCCGGAAAGTACAGTATATCTTTTTCCCAGTTCTTTTCCTAAATTTTTGCAAATCTTCTTTAAGTTTTCATTGATTTTTCCAGATGAACCAATTACAGCAATGTATTTCATTTAAAAACCCCTCTTTCAAAAATGCGGGGATAATCCCCGCATTTTATTTTCTCTCACCTTTCAAAACAGCAGCACATCTTGGACAAACATCTGGATATTCTTTATCTTTGCCAGTGTCTTCATGGTATTTCCAGCATCTTTGACATTTTTGACCATCGGCTTTTTCAACTAAAACACTAACAAGTTCCCCTTTAGTTGTACCTTCTCCAAACTCAACTTTAGATACAATGAAAAATTCTTCTAATATATCTTTATATTTTTCAAGAATAGTTTGAACTTCTTCGTTAAGACCAGAAAGTGTAACTTTTGCGTCAAGGGAATGACCTATTATGTCGTTAGTTCTTGCATTTTCTAAGGATTTCAAAACGTCATCTCTAACCATTAAGAGAATATTGAAATCATCTAGGAGTTGTTCGTTTATCCAATCAGGATTAACTTCTGGCCAATAATCAATGTGAACAGTTTCGTGTTTTTTAATTGGGCTCAATTGATATGCTTCTTCAGCTGTAAAAACTAAAATAGGTGCGAGCATTTTAATTAAAGCGTCTAAAATATAATACATTGTTGTTTGAGCAGATCTTCTATAGATAGAATCTTTTGCTTCAACATATAATCTATCTTTAATAATGTCTAAATAAGTGGCACTTAATTCGACAGTACAGTAACGGTTGAGTAAGCTGTAAACTTTTGAATATTCATAATTTTCATAGTGAACAGTAACCTGCTTAATTAATTGTTGAAGTCTAGCAAGTGCCCATTTATCAAGAGGTAATAATTTTTCGTATGGTACAAGATCTTTTTCTGTAAAATCATTCAAATTTCCAAGTAAATATCTAAGGGTATTTCTGATTTTTTTGTAGACTTCCACTTGTTGTTGAATGATGTTTTTACCAACTCTTATATTATCAAAGAAATCAATACTAGCTACCCAAAGCCTTAAAATATCAGCACCAAATTTATCAACAATTTCATTTGGATCAATTACATTACCTAATGATTTGCTCATTTTTCTTCCATGTTCGTCTTTAATGAAACCATGTGTCACAACAGATTTATATGGAGCTTGTCCTGTTTTAGCCACTGACATAAATATGGAACTTTGGAACCATCCCCTGTGTTGATCATCGCCTTCTAAATATAAATCCACTGGGAATTTTTCACCTTTAGATCTGATTACTGCTTCAAAAGAACAGCCAGAATCAATCCAAACATCAAGGGTATCATACGTTTTTTCAAATTTATTATGACCACATTTAGGACATTTAACATCTTTTGGTATAATCTCTTCTTCAGATAGTTCAAACCAGGCATCTGTTCCTTTTTCACTGACTATCTTGATGAAATTGTCTATTACTTTTTCATCTATGAACACCTCACCGCATTCCTTACATTTTATTGCAGGAATTGGAGTTCCCCAAACTCTTTGTCTGGAAATAGTCCAGTCTGGTCTATCTTTTACCATTGCAGTGATTCTGTTTTCTCCCCATTTTGGATGCCATTCAACCTTTTTAATTTCTTCCAGTACTTTTGTTCTGAGATCGTTAGCATCAACAGAAATAAACCATTGAGGTGTTGCTCTGAAAATTACGGGATTTTTACATCTCCAACAATGTGGATAACTATGTTTTATTTTTGCAACCTTTATTAATGCCCCAAGTTTTTCAAGATCTTCAATTATTACCTTATTTGCATCCCAAATTTTTAAGCCAGCATATTTTCCAGCCCCATCAGTAAATACACCATTTTCATCTACCGGGGAGAGAATTGGAAGATTGTATTTTTTTCCTGTTAGATAATCTTCTGCACCATGCCCTGGAGCTGTGTGGACACATCCCGTACCATCTTCTAAAGTTACATAATCAGCAAGAACAATCAAAGATTCCCTATCGGCAAATGGGTGTTTTGCTTTTTTATATTCAAGTTCTTTTCCTTTAAATTTTTCTACAACAGAATATTCAATTTCTGTTTCTGATACAAATTTATTTAAAAGACCTTCAGCTACAATCCAGTATTCTCCATTGACATTTATTTTTACATAATCAAAGTCGGGATGAACTGCAATTGCCACGTTGGCGGGCAATGTCCAAGGAGTGGTTGTCCATATAACTACATATGTGTTTTCTTCATCGAGCATTTTGAATTTCACATATATTGATGGTGAAGAATGATCGTGATATTCAACTTCAGCCTCAGCAAGTGCTGTTTTACATGTTGGACACCAGTAAACAGGTTTATTTCCTCTATAAACGTTTCCGTTTTTTACCAGTGTTTTAAATATATCTAAAATGTGAACTTCGTATTTTGGATCAAGAGTAAGGTATGGATTATCCCAATCTCCTCTGACACCTAGTCTTTTAAATTGTTCTCTCTGAACATCTACAAAATGTAAAGCAAAATCTTTACATTTTTTTCTTATATCTACAGAACTCATTTCTTTTATTTTTTCTCCTAGTTCAATTGAAACTCTGTGTTCAATTGGTAAACCATGTGTATCCCATCCAGGAACATAGGGAGCGTAATATCCCTTCATTGTTTTATATCTAATAACAATATCTTTCAATATTTTGTTAGTTGCCGTTCCAATATGTATACTTCCATTAGCGTACGGGGGGCCATCATGAAGAACAAATTTAGGTTTTCCTTCACGACTTTTTAATGAAAGATTATAGTCATTCATTTTTTCCCAATTTTTGAGCATTTCGGGTTCTTTTTTCACGAGATTGGCACGCATAGAAAAAGATGTAGATGGTAAATTAAGTGTTTCTCTATAATCCATTTAATCACCTCCAAATTTCTTTAAATCTATTTTAACATTAATATTAAAATTAAAAAAGGTGGCCCTCCCGCCACCTTATTATTAGCCTTGCGGGAGGGTTTATATTAGCTGTTAATTAATTTTGAAATTGTATCTTTAAGTTCTGTGAGATCAGAAGTTTTTACTACATATGCATTAGCAGCCCATGATGCAAGATCACTTTTATAATGGGAATAGGCGGTTAAGATTATGATCTTTGCATCTTTTTTTATTTCTCTTATTTTTCCTGCAACCTCCAGGCCATTCATTCCGGGCATTTCAATATCAATGGTAACAAGATCGTATTCTTTTTCTTTAAAATTCTTCAAAGCTTCTTCACCATTTTTGGCTTCATCCACGACGTATCCTGACTCTTCGAGTTCTTCTTTTATTAATAGTCTCATATTATCTTCATCTTCAACAACTAGTATCCTCTTTTTAGTCATAAAATATCACCCCTTTCGATGAAGAGGACTTACTAAGAACATTATAACATAATTTATTGGTTCTTGTATAGTACATATGCTGAAATTTCATCCAATACTATTTTGCCAGAAACCTTTTCAATTACTTCTGTTCCAGCAATCTTTCCATTTACAACTACGTTCCATTCACCTTCTGGAAGCTCGTATTCTACTTGTTTTAAATTTCCATTATATATTACTAATATATCTTTCCAACTATCATTTCTAGCATTTCCGGTGATCGTGAAAGAAACAACCCGTCTAGTTTTACTATTAAAAAGTTTTAAGTGATTTTTTATTTCATCTGCTGTTGTCAATCTAAAAGCAGGATGCTCTTTTCTAAGTTTTATGAGTCCTTTGTAGTATTCAAACACATCTAAATATTCATATTTTCTTTGGTAATCTAAGCCATTGATAGATATAGAAGCATTATAAGAATTCTCATTGAATTTTTTTGTTCTAGCAAAATCCTGTCCAGCGTGAATAAATGGAATTCCTTGTGACGTAAGAATTATTGCTCCTGCTAGTTTTTGTGCATTTCTTAGCATTTCATCAGTCCATTTATGTTTTTGATCTGTTTTTGCTGCAAGATAATTTTTATCCCAAAGGGTATGATTATCATGGCATGCAACGTAGTTTATAGTTTCTTCTGGATCTGAAGCAAAACTTTTTATTCTGCTATCGTAATGTATACTTCCAACTACGCCTCTTTTAACTCTGGTTTCTTTTCCAATTGCTCCCATTAAAAATCCTTTTACTTTTTCATCAAAAACAGAACCTCTTAACGCATCACGAAATTCATCGTTAAATGCTGCAATATGTGTTCCAGCAACTTCACTCTTTCCAAATCTGATAGGAGCACCTAAACTACCCCAGGGTTCACCGTAAAGAAGAATTGTTGGATCAATTTTGTGAACTTCTTTTTCAAGAGAAAGCATTGTTTTTTTGTCTATCAAACCCATTTGGTCAAATCTAAAACCATCAACATGGTATTCTTTAATCCAATAAAGTAAAGTGTCAATAATATATTTTCTCATCATTGGCCTTTCTGATGCGATAACATTTCCACAACCACTTTCATTAAGGTATGCTCCTGTTTTATCTAGCCTATAAAAATAATATGGGACAGTTTGATCAAAGGGTGATAATTCACCAATACCAAAGGTGTGAGGAAAGACCATATCCAATATTACACGAATTCCTTTTTCATGAAATTTTTGTATCATTTGCTTAACTTCGTTAATTCTTGCGTATGGATCATAAGGATTTGTGGAATATCTTCCTTCTGGAACCGTGAAAAGAACAGGATCATATCCCCAGTTATAGCTTTTTTCAAAATCCTTATCCGCTTCATCGCCAGTGTAAAAATCAAACATTGGTAGAATATGAACGTGTGTTACTCCAAGTTCCACAAGATGAGAAAGTCCTGTTGATACTCCACCGGGCCCTTTTGTGTTTTCTTCAGTAAGTCCAATATATGTAGCTTTATTTTTTACTCCTGAATTTTCAAGTCCAGTCATATCTGCAATATGAATTTCATAAATTATTGCATCCTCAAGCGCTTCCATTGGTGGTCTTACATCTTTTTCCCAATTTTGAGGATTTGTTTTTGAAAGATCTACAACCGCACTCTTAGATGAATTTTTATAAACAGCTTTTGAATAATAATCTATAGTTTCTCTAGTCTTTCCATAGCTTTCAAATCTATATTTGTAAAACACTCCATCTAGATTACCATTTACTTTTGCTTCCCAAACTCCATTGCCCATATATTTCATTTCTACAATTTCATAAGGTGTTTTGTCTTCTCCATTTTTGTATAACAGAACACTTGCTTTTTTTGAAACAGGAGACCAGGTTCTAAAAATTGTATATTCTGGAGTGTAAATGTATCCAAGCTGTCCATCATAATAATATTCATCGAGTATATCAAGCATATAAACGGTTGCAGGATTAAACCCTTTAATGTGCAATTGGACGTTTTTGCTTAAATCATCTTCTGTAAGTTCATCTTTTAACACAATTCTTATATAATTAGTTTCTGATATATCTGTTGGATCAGCTTTTTCAATTTTTAAGACTTCTTTTTCTTCATCATCAACTGTAACCTTTACATCATTGAATGTTTTTGTATTAATTGTATTGGTTAAATAAGCTTCTATAATATTTTTTGATTTTGCGGCTGCAAAGAATACTCTAGGGCTAGTATCTGGTTTTATTGTATATATTTCTTCAACACCTTGCAAGATCCACACCTCCGCTTTCCCGTTTTTTATATCAATAAATCTATCTTTTGCGACATCCTTCATTTGCCAATCATTAAGTCTTACAATAATTCCAACTTGTTCGAGATCCATGTCAAGAACTATTTTTGCAACTACACCAAAATCATCTTTTTCAGTAAATTGATATGCTTTTCCTTCCATAGCAACTGGTTTCATTGGCCAGATCCATAGGTTCCAACCAGCATAATTATTATCAAAGCGATGGTAGTGCACTATAATGGTTGTTTCTGCAAAAACTATAAAAGAAAGTAAAATTAGTAAAATTGCGAGAAATTTTTTCATATAAAAACCTCCTTAATTCATTAATCTACATTAACTTTCAATAAAACAAAATCTCCTGGATTTAAATTTAATTTAATTGTATTAAATGGTGATATAATTGGTATTTCTCCTTCTTTTTTCCAAACCTTTGCTGTTAAAATGTTTATTTCTTTTCCTACTGTTTTGTCAATGTACACCTCAAACTCTCTTTTCCAAGATAAGTCAAGATTAGCTATTATTAAAATTCCCTTTTCATCAAACCAATATGAATAATTTGCCAAAAAACCGTCTTGATAATTAAAAAATACGTATTTAAAATCTCCATTAAAAATAAAATCTTTATATTTTTCTCTTTCAGCCATTAAGTTTTTAAGGAATAAATATAATTCATTGTCATAAGAATTCCAATGGAGAACATAATGATCAAAAAAGGCTAATTTTGCATAGAACTCATCATCAGGGGGTAGAATCGTTTTTCCCCAAACGCTATTATCCAAACCAAGATTCATTGGTTGAAGTTCACCTATTTCTTGACCTGAATTTATATAGGGTATACCATTTGGTAAAAAGTACAGTAAAAACGGTACAAGGAATTTAAGTTTATCGCCAAATTCTCTAGCCTTAATTCTTGGTGTATCAGGTGTTTCAGCAGATGCCAAGAATGGTAGTTTCATATTTAACGCAGTTTCTTCAACTAATTTATAAAACTTTTCTCTTCTTGCGACAGAATACCATGAGTTACCTAAAATCACATGATATCCATCATTTTTAGCTTTTTCATCATTGTTCATTTCAAGTTCTTCGGCAATAAAAACAAAGGATGGATCATTTTCTTTTGCTCTTTTAATGATCATTTCTTGCAGTTTTGAAGGGAGAGCATGTCCCATATCTATTCTTGCTCCATCAATTCCAAATTTTTTCTGATATGAAGGAATAATGTTTGATAAGTAATTCCATAATTCTAAATTGGGTTTTGAACCAGGAAATTTGCTGGCTTTAATAACATCAAATAATACATAAGGTTTTTGAGATTCAGATACAAAATTTTTTGCAGCAATAGGATTATCAAGATAAAGCCTTAAGAAAGTGACATCATCCCATGTTGGTTGTGTATCATTTACCCAGTCAGAAAAACCTGGTGGTGTAACAATTCCAAATTCTCGAATAATATTTACTAGAATATTGCCATCCATTTTTTTAACTTTTTCCCATTTTTGAGGATTTATTTTATCAGGTGAGTCAGCAAATTTTTCCAAATGTTTCCTAACTTCGGAATTTCTATAAATTATTTCCAAATCTTTTTCCTCAGGAATTTTAAAAGGTAGTTCTTCAATTTTTGGGGGTTTATAAGTAGCCAAATCATCAATTTTTATCCAATAAAACCAGTCAGGATGATCTTTGATGATATCTGAGTCTCTTGAAGCAGTTCTGGGAATGAAATCCAAGACTACTCTTATTCCCAAAATATGGGCGGCTTCAACTAATGCTTTAAATTCATCTTCCACATTGAATTCATCTAAAAGTGGATCATGATAGCTTTCATCAAGCATTAAAGGATTTTTGACGGCGTAAGGTGATCCAATACTCCCTTTTTTAAATAAATTACTTGATTTACTTACTGGGAGCATATATAAGACGTTTATATTAAAATGTTTTAAATATAAAAGCAAAGGAATCATTTTTAAAAATGTCCCCGATTCCTTAAATCCCAAGATATCTATTTCTTCAAAAGTTCCAAACCCTTTATGATTAAATGCAGTTGTCGTTCTAGGAAGAGAACCATATATGATTGATTTTTTAATCCATTCTGGATTGTTTTCTCCATTTAGTATTCCAATGGACTTATTGTAATCTTTGTTTTCCGATTTTTCTAAAATATAGGAAATACTTTTAGAAAAAAATTCATAAGGATCAACAAATATTTTCCCTTCTTTTTCTTCAACAATATCCCTATAAATTTGTTTGTGGCTTTCAACCCACAGTTTAGGAATTACATAATTTCGATGCCCCGTAATTTTTGATTTAAGGTAATTTTCAATTTCATTTAAAATCATTTAAACACCTCCATAGAAACGGTTCCAAAGGTTTAAAAAGATTATATCACATAACACAGTATTTAGAAACAGAATTCTTTGAATTTACGTAAAATTAAATCATAATATCTTTCTTTTCGAAAATTTTTTCGGATATAAATGTAATCATCAAGCCCAAAAGGATAATAATGAAGGAGTTTAATATATATACTTTGTCATATTTAACTGTATCTCCGAGAGAAATGAACTTAAAAATAGTTAAGTTTCTAATCCATTCAATAGAACTTACAGCACTTCCAAGCATATCAGCGGTAAACATTAACAAGAATATACCCATCGTTGTGGAAATAGTAATAAAATTCTTTTGAAAGATTACTGAGAATAATATGGTAAGACTTCCAAAGAATATTTCAATTACAAATAAATAGAGAGAAAAACCTGCAAGAATATATGGATTATATTCATAATGTACGTATATTTTAAATAAGTACAATACGCTTAAACAAAAAAGTGCAGCAAAAATAGTATAGTAGATAAAAAGGGCTAGGAATTTTTTGAAAAATATTTTTTTCCTGTTTAAAGGTTTTGTTAGCAGATATTCAATTGTTTTAGTTTCAAATTCTGAAACAAAAATATTTGAGGCAAGTATAACAGCAAAAATTCCAGCAAAGATTTCTGCTGCAAACATTACTTTTGCACTGAAGAAACCTTCCGGAGTGATGAATTTTTCGGAAATATTAAAAATCTTCAGCATAAATTTTGGTAGTGAATTTATAAATTCTTTAAGTGAATCTGCATCCTGCATAATTCCATCAACAAAGGGAGCAATCATGCTGGAAAAAAACAGTAAAACTGCAAACCAGATTAAAAAACTTTTTATGTTATGTTTTAATTCCTTTCGAAAAAGCATGAAACACCTCCTATATTTTAATATCCTGTTTTTGAAAAACATATAAAGAAAAAACTATAAAGATTAAAGAAATTAGTAAAATCACAATAGAATTTATATAGTAAACTTTAGAATTTTTAATTGTTTCAATAATAGGCATGTAATGGAAAATACTAATTTTTCTTAGAAATTCCGTGTTTTTAACCCCTTCGGTAACAGTTGAAGCAAAATACATAAAAAATAAAATTCCTAAAAGCAAGGAGTTGGTGAGTTTACGACTTTTAATATATAAAGATATCAATATTCCAAGGAAAGCAAAAAACACTTCAGTTACAAAAAGATATAAACTAAAAGCAAAAAGTATTTTATTACTGTACTGACCACTTACAAATAACTTGAAAAATAAAAGTTCGCTAAACAGGAAAACTCCAAAAAGAATTAAAAGATCAAAAACTATTGCAAAGAGTTTATGGATAAAAATTCTTTTTCTTGAAAAAGGTTTTGTAAGTAGATATTCAATAGTTTTGTTGTCAAATTCACTTGCATATAATTTGCTGGCAAGTAAAGAACCAAAAATACCAAAAAAGATATACATAAAAGTCATCCCTTCAGACCCGAAAAGTCCTTCAGGTCTGGACATTATTGAAATATCCATATTAAATGCTTTTAAAAAAGTGTCCGGCATTTTTTCCAAGAAAGTTGTAAAAGGAGAATTTTGTTTAGTTATAAAATCGGTAATAGATGCAAACATTAGATTGAATAAAATTATAACTAAAACCCAAATAAAAAGATTTTTGAAAGTATATTTTATTTCTTTTTTTAAAAGTGTCATATTTTCACCTCTATTTGTATAATTCAAGAAAAATATCTTCAAGTGCGGGATTTTTAATTTCTATATCATAAAAATCAGTTGCTATTAAATCGCTTAAAAAGTTTTTCAATCTATTTGATTTAATTTCAAAAACATATACATTGTCTTTTTTAGTATAAGTATATTTTTCAAGGCTGTCTGTAAATTTGAGATTATATACATATATAAGTTTTTTAGATAAATCTTTCAAACTTTCAATTGTTCCAGTTTTTACAATAACTCCTTCTTTTATCATTGCGAAAGAGTCGCATATTTTTTCGACTTCTGATAAAACGTGGGAGGAAAATAAAATTACAGATCCGTTTTCTTTGTGTTTTTTAATCAGTTCATAAAATGTTTGTTGAACCAATGGATCAAGGCCATTTGTTGGTTCATCTAAAATTAAATATTTTGGTTTATGCACGAGAGCTTGTAAAATAGCAACTTTCTTTTTATTTCCAAGAGACAAAGCTTTAAATTTTTTATTTAACTCAATTCCAAGAATTTCAATTAATTCTTTTTCATATTTTTTATCAATGTTTTTATAAAAAGATCTATTAAACTCTAGAAATTCCTTTACCTTCATGTCTCCATAAAAATTTACCTCGCCAGGAATATAACCGATTTTTTCTTTAATTTTATCTATTTCAAATGGCATTTTAAAATTTGAAATTAATGCATTACCATCGTTGGGTTTTAAAAAACCTGTTAAAATTCTGATTGTTGTTGTTTTACCGGCGCCATTTGGGCCTATAAGTCCTAGAATTTCACCCTCCTTTATTTCAAAATTTACATTTTCAATTCCCCTGTTTTTTCCATAATATTTTTTTAAATTTTTTACTTTTATCATCTTTATTTCCTCCCATTCTCTTTCCAAGTTTTTCAAACTGATTATAACATAATTGGTTATATGAACGGAGATATTGTAAATAAAGTTTGATTTTCGATTTTATTATTACTGAAATGTTAAAAATTCAAAAGAGTGATATAATTTATTTTGAAATAAGCAGAAATAAAGGAGGGGATTTTGTTGTTTGGTGATATATTAATGCATATTACGGTAGTTCTAGTTGCATTGTTTGCTCACCCAAAGTTAACATATGAGTTTAGCGTCCCAAAGTATGCCATACTTACTTTGGCTATTTCAATTCTTTTTACAGTTTTACTTTTTAAATGGTTAAAAGAAAAGAAAATACGGTTCTATATATCCAGTGCGCATATTTTATGGTTTTTATTTGCTATTGTTTCGATAATTTCAAGTTTTAATGTTCTAAGGGATAACCCCTTTTATTTTAGACAATCTTTTGATATTGCTTTGTATGTTTTATTTAATGTGCTTTTAGCAATTTATTTCAGCACCGTTTATAAAGATAAGAAAAAAATTAATACTTTGTTGTTTACTTTTTTAATCACTTCGTTAGTTATTTCCATTGATGCCCTTTTAAACTTTTATTTAGGAATTGATTTGTTTTTGGGAAATGTCGGAGAACCTTTTACTAGAGCGGCTATAAAATCCACAGTTGGAAATGTTATATTTACTGCAAACTATATTGATATGCTTCTACCTATTGCACTGTATTTCATCTTAAGTTTCGATTTAGGAATTGAAAAACCTACATTTCTTAAAGTATTTTCGTTAAAATTATTTTCTTCGATTTCTTTTATCGTTGGCTTGGTAGCTGTTGTTGTTGCTCAAACTAGATCCGAATATTTAGCAATTATTGTAATGACAGCATTATATGCGGTTTTTTATTTTATTTGGAGCCGAAAGAAAAAAGACAAAGCATTTGAGCAAATTAAAACTACAGATGAAAAACTTGCAAAGAAATTAAAACGCTTAACCCAATATCTTTTTGTTGTAGTGTTAGTACTTTCATTATTAATTATTGTGATATACAATACTCCAAATCCCCTCACAGGAAATGGCAAAGTAAGTATGACTGACAGATTTGCTGCAATGGCTTCTGTTTCAAGTAAAGATGAAAGATTCCTGTCCTGGTTTACATCTCTGGAATTATGGGAAGATCACAAATTATTTGGAACTGGAATTGGCACCTATCAAATGTTATCTATAACAAAAATGGGTGAATATCTTGATAAGCATCCAGAATTATACTATGGATGGAATAATTTTAAGAGAGCTCATAACGATTATTTCCAAGTATTGGGAGAAACAGGTATTGTTGGATTTATACTGATCATTCTACTTTTACTAACTCTAGCATATTACTTTTTTACTATCCCAAAGAAAATTGATGATAGAGATGATTTGCTCCTGTTTTTATCATTATCTATTGCAGTAGTTGGTTTTGCTATACAAAGTGTGTTTAGTTTTCCAGGGCATCTTCTGCCCAACGCACTAGCTGCAACTTTCTTTGCTAGTGTTGCAATTGGACCTTATTTTACAAAGAAAGAATTAAAAGAAGTAAAAGGTGGTTTAGTTTTAATAGTTTCCGTACTTGTTCTTTTATCTGTTTATACTTCAACTTATCTTAGATGGAATCATTTTATATCAGAAGTTTACTTTAAAAACGGTAATGGTTCATATATGACATATGTGAAAATTCTAGAAGAATTGCCAAAGGCTGATAATTATATTAAGCAACTTGAAAACGAATTAAAAAACCTTGAAAACTACAGTGGTCAATTTGCTTATTTAAATCCACAGACTTGGAAAGAACAAAAACAAAAAGAGCATATGCAAAAAGGTTTACCTTATAACGAATTAGACATAGAAAATCAAAGACTTGCAGAGGTCAATAAAATAAAAAATCAAATTCTTTCTCAAATTTCACAATTAAAATCACAAAAATCACAATTACCGCAATTAGCTGCGCAATATTATGAAAAGGCAAAAACACAACTTATAAAAAGTGTTAGTTTAAATCATACATATGGAAAATCTTATTTTTACCTGGGAACTTTAGCTGTTCAAAATTACAGATTGAATAATTTAAGAAATAATATTCAAACACATTATAAAGAAATCTTTTCTCAAAATTTTGACGAATTTCAAAAAATTATATACGATAAGTACAAATATAAATGGCTTGAAAAATTAATTCCGTATATTGAAAAACATCCAGAAATACTTAGTAAATTCGATTTTGCAACAATGCAAGCTCTCATTGATTCAATTGGTATTTATGAAACATCATTGCTTTCATTTAATGAAAGAAACACATATAAAGCCATTGCAATGAGATATCATTCATTGCACAACATGACAAAACAACTACTATCTGTTTTACCACAAGATAGTGAATACTATAGTTATGTAAAAGAATTGGTTGTAAAATATTTTGATAGTTATTCTAAATATGTTAAAACTACGATTTATAACATGCCTGGTGGCTGGAATAGATTCCCAGATTGGAAGAATCCCGATGTTTCCAAAGAAACAGCAGGGCAAGATATTTACAGGTTTTATGCAGGAATGACGTTAAAACTACAACCACCATCTGTTATTCCAGTTAGAGAGTTATTGTACTGGTTAGCTAACATGGAGGTAAAAGCGGTTAAGTATATGACTCTAAAAGGTGTATGGGGAGTTCCAAATGGGGTTTTAGACTTTTTACACGCCAGTGCAATTGAATACTATAAGGCTGGTCAAAATCAAGAAACACTATATACTTTAGAAAAACTAGCAAAATTATATAAAGATTCATATATAGATGCAAAAGAACAAATGCCAAAATATGCCGATAACTTAAAAAGTACGGTTGTAAATATAAAAAATACATATAAAGAGAAACTTAGCTCACTTTTGGAAAACTCAAATATACCTAAACCTGCAATAGATGCGATTTTAAATTCATTTGATGAGACAATAAATGAAATTGAAAAAACATTTGAAACATATAATTACATGGGATTAGAAGCATCATTTATGAAAAAATTAACACAAACTGATTTTTCTAAATGGTATGATCAAAGAAAAAATAATACTTGGGTATCAGTTTCAGTTGAAAAACTTAATAACTTTATTTCACAACTGAAAAACATGGGTTTAAGTATTCAAACCTTGCTAAAGGTTAAGGATACAATAGAAGGAATTATCACACCTCCAACTGCGGCGAATATTTTTGAAAGTTATCAAAGATTCATAGTGCATTACGAACTTATTTTAAATGATATGAAATATATTGCATCAAATTTGAAAGATAGATATAATGAACTTACTGATAATATGTGGGAAAGTGAACTAAAAGATTGGAGTCAAGTTTTAACAGAAGATGGTACTCCCCTTAATACAAAAGATGAAGTAATGAGTTATTTAGATAAACTTTTGAAAAAATAAACAAAAAAGCTCCAGGTGCGCCTGGAGCTTTTATTATAATTTTTTAATTTCTTCAAGTTGTTTTTTGAGCTTTGTTTTTGCAATATCAATGAACAGATTTTTATACTTCAAAAATAGTCCAAATATATCAGGATCAAAATGACCATCTTCTTCATTAATCATTATCTCTATAGCTTCATGAGCTGGATATTCAGAACGATAAATTCTTCTAGTAGTTAAAGCATCGAAGACATCTGCAACAGCAACAATTCTTGCTTCTATCGGGATCTCTTTTCCTTTAAGTCCTTCAGGATATCCCTTTCCATCCCATCTTTCGTGATGATATTTAACGACATTATAGCAAGTTTTTAATATACTATTTTCAGGATGTGTTTTTAATGCGGCATCTATTGCTTCAGCTCCTTTTGTGGTGTGCAATTGCATAATTCGTCTTTCTTCTTCGGTGTAAGTTCCAGGTTTCATCCATATAAAATCAGGAATGACAATTTTGCCAACATCATGTAACCTTGCTGCTTCCTGTATTTCAAGTAAAAAGGTATCAAATTGTTTGTTTTCAATTAAATTTTCTTCAAAACATAATTTAGTTAAAATAGAAGTATATATTTTTACATTTTCACTGTGTAAAGTAGTGTATTTGTCTTTTGAATCGAGAAGTTTTAAAGGAATATCCAGTAAGGCATCTAAATTAATAAACGTTAGTTTTCTAAGAGCGCTTTCAATATGTTTAACAAGAATTTTTTCATTAATAGGTTTAACTATAAAATCGTCTCCTCCTACATCAAGAGACTGTGAAAGAATTTCAGTTTCGTTTTTAATAGTAACGATGATGATATAAGGGTAAAAATCTCTTGAAATTTTTCTAATTTCTTTTATAAATTCAATCCCATTCATTACTGGCATTAATAAATCAACGAGCATGATTCTATATAAACCCGGATTTTTTGAAAAAATCTGCAAAGCTTCCTTACCGTTGGTAGCAATTTCTACATCGTAACCGTTTGATTGTAAAATGTTTTTTGAATAATTTAAAAATAAATTATCATCATCTATTATTAAGATTTTAAATGAAAGCTTTTTTTCCAATATAATCACTCCTCACTTGTTATTATTTACTATTTCTATAATTTTGTCTGCAATTTTATAAGAAGGTAAAATTACATTTGCTCCACCTCTTTTTATTGCTTCAGCGGGCATTCCAAACACGATAGCAGTTTCTCCAGATTCAGCTATTGTAAGTCCACCTGTGTTTTTTATTTTAACCATACCTTCTGCTCCATCGTCTCCCATGCCAGTCATTAAAACACCAATTGTTTTTTCTTTAAAAAATTGAAGTACATTTTCCATAGTAATATCGACTGATGGTTTAAATAAGTGTTCTGGAAATTTAGAAAGCCATATTTTAAGTGTGTTTTTTCCACCTTGTCTTATTTTTAAGTGATATCCAGCTTTACCTACATAAACATATCCAGGCTTAACTTCCATTCCATCTTCTGCTTCAACTACTTTCAATTCAGAATATTTATCCAATCTTTCAGCGTATTGTTTGGTGAATCCAGAAGGCATGTGTTGTATAAGAAATATAGAGGCATTTAGATCTGCTGGTAATTTTGGAAGAACATCATATATGGTTTTGGGTCCACCAGTTGAAATTCCTATAACTACGCCATAAAAGTCTATTTTATCTCTTGATGATGGTTCAAGACTTAATTTCTGTTTTTCCTCGATATCAATTTCTTTTGAAAGTTTATTTAAAACATTTTTATCTTTAGAATACAGATATGCTTCCTTTATCTTTTTTATAAGAATTGATGAAATACTTTCAACAGTAAAAGGTCCACCACCTTTTGGTTTAGGTATAACATCGAATGCGCCTATTTGCAATGCTTTAATAGTTTCTAAAGCACCCTCTTGAGTTATTACTGACAGAATAATTACGGGACAAATTTTTTCTTTTACTAAGGTTTCTAATGTTTTAAGCCCATCTAATTTTGGCATTAAGACATCAAGCGTAATCACATCAGGTTTGAGTTTTCTTGCTTTTTCAATTGCTTCGAGCCCATTTTCTGCAAAATCAATTACTTCTAAATCGGGATCGGACGAGATTATTTTTTCCAAAATTTTCCTTGTTAATGCAGAATCATCTACAACTAATACTTTAATTTTCATAAAATCACCTTCATTTTAAACGTTTTAATTTTATGTTCGATTTTTTCTTTTTTTCTTTTGTTTTTTTTGGATCTATACTTTCTTGTGATAAAGAAGATATATCCTTCTCTTTCGAAAGTTCCTCTATATTAATTTTTTCTTTTGAAGTTAGTAATTTGTCGATTTCAAGGATCAAGATAGTATTTGTAGAATCTTTTATTGCTTTCTTTATTTTGTTTGATTTTCTTCCTAATTCAGGAATATCTCTTATTTGTTCTTCGTAATATGATCTTGTATCTATTACTTCATCTACAAGCAAAGCAATTTGTTGATCATTAATTTTACATATTAGAAATTTGTAGTTTTTTTGTTTGGAAGAAGTATTTGTAAGTTTCTTTCTTAAATTTACTACTGGAATGATATTTCCTCGATAGTTCAAAAGTCCTTCAAATGAAGATTTTGAATTTGGGATTTTGGTAATATTATTTGATGAGAAAATTTCAAGAATATTTTCTATAGAAATTGCAAAAATATCATTATTTAGCTTAATTATAACATATTGAAGTTGCTTTTTTGGTTTTTTAAGAGTTTGTTCTTTTTTAAATTCTTTTTCTAAAAATAATAGATCTTCTTTTAAGTAAGAAAGAATGTCGATCAACATGATTAATTTTCCATTAATTTCAATTATTCCCTTAAGTTCAGAATTTTTTTCTGTAGAAAATGGTGTATTTAATATATCTTGTTTGTCAACATTTAATATATTTTCAACAGAGTCTACCAATGTTCCTACTAGAGAATTATTTAATTTCAAGAAAATTATTTTTGAATTTGTCAGGTATTCTGTGTTATTAAATTCCAATAATGATTTTGTATTAATGACAGGAGTCAAATAATTTCTATTTTTAATTATTCCTTCCACATATGAAGGTAGATTTGGAGCAAAATTAATTTCTCTGTAGCTAATAATTTCTTCGACGTCTTTTAGTTGAAATGCATATAAATTGTTATTTAATTTAAAAGTCAAAATTTTAAAATAATCTTTTTTTTCAGTTATTTGTTCTATTTGCTCCTTTTTTACAAATGGTTTGGTTGATTTTTTCTTAAGATTTTTTGATGATAATTTTTCAATTAATTTTTCAGTATTTAGAATGAAATATACATTTTCATTTTTATGAAATATTCCTGATATTAACTCATTTTCTGATTTTTGTTCAATTTCTTCTGGAGAAATACCGAGAATTTCTTCGCTTGAGGAGATTGTTAATCCAATAATTTTATTGTTTATTTCCAGGATTAAAAATTTATGTTTGGTGTTTATTTTTTTCTTTTTTATTAAAACATACAAATTCAAAACAGGAATTATTTCGCCTCTATAGTTTGCTATTCCTTCAACAAAACTCGAAGTCATGGGGATTTTTGTTATAGATAATGAATCAACAATTTCTTTTGTATATTTTAATGGCACAGCAAATCTTTGATTTGATATGGTAAAAGAAACAAAAAGTTGAGAGGTGTTCATTAATCACACCTCCAAGCTTTGTCTTAATTCTTCATTAATCTCAATTATTTCTTCTATGGCCTTTGAAAGTTGGTTTAAAGCTATGACTTGTTGCTCTGAAGCTTTTGTGGATTCTTCAATTGCCGAGCTAGATTGTTCCACCGCAGACGAGATTTGTTCTACAGATTTACTGTTTTGTTCAATTGCAACTGAAATTTGTTCAAATTCTTTAGAAATATTTTCAAAGAAATTGTTAAATAGAGAGATTTTTTCATTTAATTCTTCAACAATTTTAAAAGATTCCTGAGCTTTTGAAACTTCGGAGATAGATTCCCTTGAAGAATTGGATATTTCAAGCGTTAAATTATTGATGAAGTATAAAATGTTGTTAATTAATTCTTTGATATTTTCAGCATTTGTAGAGGTGTCTTCTGATAAATTCCTTATATCTGTAGAAACTACTTCAAAGCCCTTTCCATATTCCCCAGCTCTAGCAGCTTCTATTAAACCGCTTATTGCAAGCATATTGGTTTGAATTGTAACCTTTTCAATGAGATCAATGAACTTTTCAATTTTCCTAGTTTTTTCTGAAAGTTCTAACATGTTTTTAGAAGAGTTTTGATAGTCTTCGGAAATCGTTTTGATATTATTTATTAATTTTGAAATATTATCTTTGTTATTGTTAAGCATATTTACCGTTTCTTGCAAAAATTTAATATCATTTTCTATGATATTGTTCAGTGAGAAAGCTTTTTTAGAAAGAGTTTCAATTATTTTGGAACTATTTTTAGACGCTTCTAAAAGAAGTTGAGTACCTTTTCTAAGTTGCTCAAGGCCAGAATTAATTTCTTCGGATGCACTAAGCAATTCTTGAATGTTAAATGATAACTCATCGGATGAAGAGGCTAAAAAATCAACAATTTTAGAAATGTCAGAAGTTGTTTTTAATTCTTCAGCAAGTTCAACTAAAGCTTGAGCAGTAGTCCTAACTTCTGAAAAGCCTTTTACCTGTTGGTTTAAGGCAGTTGCAGATTGTTCTGCTGCAGAACTAATTTGCAATGCACCACTTTCAACTGTAAGAGATTGATCTAACAATTTATTAGTTAATTCAACAATTTCATCAAAATCTAATTGAGTATCTAGCATATGTTGAACAATTTGATCAAAATTATCGGATATTTTACTTAATTCATTTGAAATATCAATCCCCAATTTAACCTGAGAGTTTGAATCAGAAACTATTTTATTTATCATTTCTGAAACAGAAGAAAGACTTTTTTCAATTTGTTCTACAAATTTTGCAATTTCTCCCGCTGAATTTTGCGAAGTTTCGGCAAGTCTTCGTATTTCATCTGCAACTACAGAAAATCCTGCTCCATATTCTCCAGCTTTGGCAGCTTCAATCGCAGCGTTTAATGCGAGTAAATTAGTTTGATCTGCTATATTGGATACAACTTCAACTATTTCAATAATTTTCTTTGATTCTTTTTCAAGTTGGGATAATAAATTAGCAGCCTCCTTGTTTTTTTCGGCAGATTCATTCACAATAGAAATTAAATTGTTGAGATTATCAATCATAAATAAAATCCTTTGTTGCGAAATTTTGGAGGATTCAACCAATTCTTTAATATTTTCTTTTATTGAATTTATACTTTTTGAAATTTGTTCAATAGCTGCCTTGGATTCTTGTGCTGCACTTGAAGTTTGTTCAGCACTTGAAGAGAACTCTTCAATTGCTCCAGAAAGTTCTTCTACAGCTGAAGATGCTTCTTCGATGCCGACCAACAGTTCTTGTGCAGCAGAAGCAATTCTTTCTGATAAAGCTTGTCTTTTAGCAATATTTCTTTGATTTATTCTTTCTTGTGCTTTTCTTCTTACCTCTTCTTTCTTTTTGTTTAAATCTTCTAAACCTACTTTTTCTTTAATTCCGGTTCTTTTTTTCTTAAGTTCTTCTGGAACTTCTAATTTTTTTCTTTCCATAATTTTCACCCCTTATGGATTTTTTATAAAACATTAATTTTTTCAAGGAATTTCTTTTTTTCTTCAATATTTATGTTTCTTAATTCTAAAAAAGGATTTTTAAGGTTTAATTCTTTTTTGTTTCCATGGTCAAGATCCTCAGCAATTACTTTTAAAACACCGTTTATATCAATATAAAAAGTCACGGAGATATTTGCTTCTTCTTTTCTCCAGTAGAATTCTGAAACATATTCTAAATTTCCAAGTTCAATTAAATTATCATTATGTTCCTGTAAGACTTTTATTATCACAGAATTCTGATTATCTCTGGTATTTGTAAACATTTTGGTTGATGAAGTTGGATAAAATGTTCCTTTTTCTATTATTGGAACAAATTGTCCATCATCATTCAAAATTCCCAGAGTATGAGAAACAATATCTTTTAATTCAATATTTTGTAATTTTCCCTCTATTATACCTGCTTGAACAGCAGCACCTAGAGCTACAACTTCATCAGGGTTTATGGTTCCCAAAATTTCAGATTTTTCGAAAATATTTTTAATTGTTTTTTTAAAGGCAGGGATTCTTGAAGTTCCTCCTGCAAGAATTACTTTGTCTATTTGATCAGGAGTAAGATTAGCATCTTTTAATACTTCCAAAATCAGCTTTTTTGCTTTAAATAGTAAATTAATAGAAAGATTTTCAAATCTCCCTCTTGTTAATGTAATGTTTATATGATATGGTCCATTTTCATTTATTGCAATGTATGGAATTACAATATTGGTTTCTTCAACACTTGAAAGATCTATTTTAGCTTTTTCTGCGGCATTCCATATTTGTTGTAATGCTACTGTATCGTTTGATAAATCAATTCCATCTTTCTTTTTTATAGTGTCTAAAATCCAATCAACAATAACTTTGTCAAAATCAATACCTCCAAGATTCGTATTCCCTTTCGTAGATAAAACTTTGTAAATACCGTTATGGGAGTTTAACAAAGTTAAGTCAAATGTACCTCCTCCAAAATCTAAAACCAATACATTTTGATCAATTGTAGGGTCAAGATTGTAGGCTAATGCGGCTGCAGTTGGTTCATTAAGTAATTTTACAACTTCCATTCCTGCTAATTTAGCGGCTAGTAGTACCCCTTGTCTTTGATTGTCATCAAAGTATGCTGGAACAGTAATTACAGCCTGATTAATTTCTTTATTTAAATAATCTGAAGCATATTGCTTTAATTTTCTAAAAATAAACGAAGCAATTTCTGGAGGAGAATATTCGCATTCAAAAATATTGTATTTATAATCTTCTCCAATCTTTCTTTTTACTAATAAAATTGTTTGCTCTGGTTTAACTAATCTTTGTGATTTAGCTATCTCACCTACTATAACTTCTTCAGAATTTTTAAAATAAACAACAGAAGGAGTTAATCTTACTCCTCTTTCGTTTACAATTATTTGGGGTTTTAGATCATCATCAATGAATGAAACAGAAGAATTAACGGTTCCAAAATCAATTCCTACAATCATTTTTATTCTGCCTCACTTAAAAGAGAATTTAAATTGTATTTTATTTCTGAATTATTACTGTCTATTTTGAGTGCTTCCTTCAATAACTCAATAGCTTTTGATGAAAAACCATTTTCGGCTAAAATTACCGCTGCATTGTTTAAGGCTTTTGCTTTCAATTTTCCATTTAATTCAACTACTTTCATATAATAGTGAAAAGCAAATAAATAATTTCCATTTTCATCATCTTTTAAAGCTTTATCAAAAAACTGATCTTCAATGGTATTATCAAATAGGTTATCAAGTCCTCTTCCAAGTAATTTAGTGTTATTTTTCAAGGTTACTAATCCTCCTAAGCAGTTCTTTTGAGATTTTTCTAATAGCTTCACTACCACTAGATTTTGGGGAATATTTAAAAATTGGCAAACCATGGCTTGACGCTTCAACAAACTTAATGTCCTGTTTTAAAAATGGAAATAATTTATCTTTACCAAAAGTATTTTCAATTTCTTTGAAAACTTCCTTTGATATTTTTGCTCTAGAATTCAGATTTACAGGAATTATTCCAAGTAATTTCAGATTTGGCGCATACATTGAATTGATTTTATAATAAATGTTCATCATATTTGCAATTCCAACTAAGGAGAAAAAATCTAATTTTACTGGAATAATAAGGTAATCAGATGCTACCAAAGCATTTATTGTGATTAGCCCCAAAGAAGGAGGAGTATCAATAATAATAAAATCATAATCCTTTTCAAATTCAATCAGAAAATCTTTTAAAATTGAATTTTGATTTTTAAAATTTGAAAGTTCAATTTCCAAAGCAGCTATATTTTCATTTGATGGGATTAAATCAAGTTTACTTGTTTTTATAATAACATCTTTATTAACTTTTTTGTTTTTAATAAATTCTATTAGAACTTCATAAATGGTATATTTTAATTTAAAAACGTTCAAACCAGCATGGATAGTACTATGAGCTTGAGAATCAAGATCAATAAGCAACGTTCTATATTTCTTATTAGCCAAATAACTTGCTATATTAAAAGATAATGTAGTTTTTCCAGTCCCTCCTTTTCGGTTAGAGAATACAATGGTTTTTGCCATCATATCACCAGCTCAATAAGGTTTAATATAGGAACAACTGTTCCATCTTCTATTATTGTTGCGCCAAATAAGAGGTTATTATTAGTACTAATTTCAGGAATATTTTTAATCAAATATTCATTTTCTTCTATTATTTTATTAACTACAAGAGCAACTGTTCCATATTCAACATTATCAATTAAAACTAAATTAATCAAATCATTGTTAACAAGATACTCTTTTTTATTAAATTCAAAATTTTCAATTATAGTATCACCGAATATCACAGGAACAATTTTATTTCTTATTTTAGTGAAATATATTTCTTTATGGGAATATATTTTGCTTGAATTTAATTTAAATATTTCATGTACAAATTCCATTGGTATTATAAATTTGAAATTTTCTATTTCTACAAGCAAACCTCTTACAATAAATAAAGTTAAAGGCAATTGTAATGTTATTTTTGTGCCTTTTCCAACCTTTGATTCAATATAAATTTTCCCTCCAATTTTTTCAATAGTATTTTTAACAATATCTAAACCAAAACCTCTTCCTGAAATTTCATTGATATTGTTTGAGGTTGAGAAACCTGGTTCAAATATATAATTAATTATTTGTTCATCAGAAATATTCATAACTTCTTCAGGAGAAATTAAATTTTTTTCAAGGGCTTTTGCTCTAACCATTTCAGGATTTATTCCCTTTCCATCGTCTATTACTTCAATATTTACAAAATTTCCAGAATAATATGCGTTGAGTACAATTTCTCCTTCCTCATTTTTTCCAAGTTTTAATCTTTCCTGCGGAGGTTCAATTCCATGATCGATTGCATTTCTTACAAGATGAGTTAATGGATCTTCAATTATTTCAATAATATTTTTGTCTATTTCTACTTCACTTCCTTTTATAATCAAATTGACCTTTTTACTTAGCTTTATTGATAAATCTCTAATAGTTCTTCTAAACATGCTAAATAAATCCCCAACTGGAACCATTCTTATGGAAATTGCTACATTGTAAAGTTCGGAAATAATTTTATTTAATCTTGTAACATTATTTTTTGTTTTTTCATCCTGAATAACATTCATTTTTAAAATATAGGATAAAAAATTCTTTACAGTTGTTAATTCTTCAATTAGATTTATTAATTTGTCAATTTTTTTTCTATTAACTTTTAAAATTGGAGATTTTGTTTTTGTATCTACTTTAGTTTCTAAAACTCTCTCTTTTTTGTTTTTTTCTGCCTCTTTTAGTTCAATGTCTGTTTTTTCTATTGATGTTTTATCAGTTTGTTTTAATATATTATATAACTTGCTGATTGTTTGATATGCTTGATCAAAATCATTTTGTTTAATTGATGATTCAGCACTGTTTAAAATCTCTATTAAATCTTTATTTTTTAACAATTCCAGACCATTTTTAATGGGAAGAATAGAATATAAAGCATTTTCTTTTAATTCGGGATTTTCTTTTAACACGTTAAGAAATTCAAGAAATTGAGAGATCAAATTTATTAAAGTTTCTGATATGGTTTCTGTAGGCCTACTGATTTCATTTATTTCAATTTTCTCCACAGGATGCTGAATTTTAGATGTATTAATATTTTGTAAAAATTTATCAATTTTATCTTTGTCAAAAGGAATATTTTGCAAAAAACTATTTTTCAATGTTTTTAAATAATCAACAGCTTGAAATAATAAATTTACAGGTAAGTCAATATTTTCTTTAATTGATTTTTGAACCAAATCTTCAAATTTATGAGAAATTTTTTCTATGTATAACAAAGAAATATTATCTGAATTTTCGGGAAAAGAAAGTATTAATCGCGAACCACCTTTTATACTATGAAAATATCTCATTATATCTTTTAAAAGTTCACTATTGTGATTTTGTTCATAATCTAATAATGCGTTTTCCAATTTTGTTATATTGTCTTCCAATTCAACTGCATATTCTTCTAGTAGTTCGTTTAATGATGAAAAAGAAGAAGTTTTATTTTTTTCCTTTGAAGCAGCCCTGCTTTCAAGATAGTTAATAATTTCCTTGTATTCTTTTGAATCTTTAATGTCTTCTAGGGGAATATCTATTTCTGACATGTCGCTTTTATTTGCATAATTTGAGATTGTATCAAAGGTGTTTTTAATGATCTGCAACAATTGTTCTAAAATGTGGATATCTTTGTTGTCAATAGTTTGTAAATTTTTCAAATGTTTATTTTGTTTTCTTATAATTTCGACAAGAAAATCTAAATTTATAAAATGAGATAAATCAATGATTGAGCGTAAAGTCTCTATTATTTTTACAATTAAGTGATTGTTTTTTGGATTTTTTTTAATTTGGTTTATTGTGTTTTCCAGATTTTGAATATACATAATTATTTCTTTCAGAATATTTTTAATTAATATAATATCATCATCTGCAAATTTCAAAACTCCCACCTCTTAATCTTTTAATAGTAATTTGATAGTGGATATAAGAGCTGAAGGTTTGGTTGGTTTAATTAAATAATAATTTGCGCCTGCTTTAAATCCTTCACTCTTGTCATAATTTTCATCTAAAGTGGTTACAATAATAATAGGAATTTTTTTAAATTCCTCTTTTTCCCTTACTTTTTTAATAAATGTAAGGCCATCCATGTTTGGCATATTTAAATCAGTTATAATACAGGAAATATCAGGATTAGAGAATAATTTTTCAAGAGCATCTGCACCATCTATTGCTTCGATGACTCTATATCCTGCGTTCTTTAATACATACGCATGATAATTTCTTGCCATTTTTGAATCATCTACAATAAGGATTTTTTTCATAAATTTCGACCCTCTTTTGATAAAGGTTTTTGATACACCAAAAACTCCCCCATTTTTTTTAATTCAAATGCAGTTGTGATTCTGCTAAGAGATTCTGAACTTCCAAGAAAAATATACCCTCCTGGTTCCAGCATATTGTAAAATGTTGATACAACCTTAATTCTAGAAATTTCAGAAAAATAAATCAATACATTTCTACAGAATATAAAATCAAAATCACTTCCAAAAGATAGCAAATGACTTGAGTCAAAAAGATTAACTTTATAGAAAGAAACATTGTTTTTTATTTCTTCTCTTACATAATAGCTATCATTATATTTAATAAAGTATTTGTTTAAATATTTTTTGGGAGCAAACTTGACTGATCTTTCAAGATAGCTTCCCTCCTTTGCTTTTTTTAGAGCATTGTCATCTATATCAAGGGCAATGATAGAATAGTCTACGTTACTTGGTAACATTTCGTTACATATTATTGATAAGGTATAAGGTTCTTCACCTGTAGCACAACCGGCAGACAACAGTTTTATTTTTCTTTTTTTTGTTCTTTCTAATAATTCCGGAACACAGTATTCAGCAAAAGCCTGTAGTTGTGGAAAGTCTCTGAAAAAATGAGTTTCATTTATGGTTATTTCATTTATCAACTTTGTAAATTCAGATTTATTTGTATCATAAAATTTCAAGTATTTTATATACTCTTCAAAATTTTTAAATTTAGAACCTTTGAGCGCTTTATCAACTTTTCGCTGAAGTAAATAAATTTTATTATCAGGTATGAATATTCCTGTTTTTTCATAAATGAAATTTCTGAGTTCTTTAAATTCTTTAAATCCGAAAACCATATTTTGCACCCTTTTCTTAGTCTAATTCATTTAACTCATTTAATATATCCTGGCAAATTTCAATAATTAATTCAGAAGAGGAGTTTTTGGAAATTTCAATTATTTTGTTTTTGTATTTTATTAATTTTTTCTGCCCAATTAATTCCAAAGCACCTAATTGAATAAGCTCATCATTGGTTTCAAGAAATTCATTAATCCTGTCCAAAAGAATGTTGGGATTTATGATCGAAATCAACATTATAATTTCATATTTGTTTTCAGATGGGATTTCATTATCTAAGAATGACAATAAAAGTTGAGTAATTTTATTTGATAATTTTTCATCTATTTGATTTTGATATTTTTCAATGAAATCTTTTATTGTATCAATTATTTCTTTATATGCAATCTCAAATTTGGATGGAGCAACTTGTAATATGAAATTGATGTCATCAAATTTAATTTTTGAAGATAAAAATTTTAAAAGAGAAGGAAGGATTATATCATTAATTTCTTTTTGATTTGAGAGAAAGTTTAATACCTCATCGTGATGTTTTTCAGTACCAATTTTCTCAAGAGTTTCAAGACAAGTGCAAATAAGAAATGGATCAGAAGTTTTTTTTAAAATTTTCACAATTTTATCATTATATCTTGTATCGTAATAATATCCTATATATTCAACTGCTGCAATGACATTGTTGACTTCTTCATCATCTAAACATTGAGAAATTAAATCAGTGGATTGAGGTGAATTTGAAAGGTATAAAGCATCCAAAGCGTATTTTCTAATATGTTTGTTTTTATGTTTTATAAGTTCTTTTAAAATCGGTTTTGAAACGTCCCATAATTCTGCAAGGATCATTACTGCAGAATTTCTAAGAAAGGCATCTTTTTCAAACAAAAGTTTCGAAACTTCTTCGGCTGTTTCTTTGAATTTAATGGTTTTTAAGACTTTTACAGCAGTTTCTCTAATTATTTGTCTATTATCATTTTTTAAAATTTTTATAACCTCATTAATTTTTGAGACGTCTTGTGTTTCTCCTATTTTTAATAACTCTTCAATAACAATAGAAACATCTTTTTCTTTATTTTCCATAAATTCACCTTCTTTATATCTATCATTTATTATTATTATATAATATTCTACTAGAAAACAAAAACCCCTTCCTCTTAAAAGGAAGGGGTTCAAAAATTTTTCAGTTATCAACCTCTTAAGTAAATCAAATACAACGCAAAAAGAATAGCAAGTATCCAATTGAACCAGTGAACATCTTTTGCTTTACCGCTGAATGTTTTTACAATAGGATATACAATTAAACCAAGTGCAATACCATTAGCAATTGAATATGTAAGAGGCATTACAATCATGGTAACAAATGCAGGAAGTGCTTCAGTTATATCATCCCAATTAATCAATTTTAATCCTTTGAGCATCAATGCACCCACAAATACAAGTGCAGGAGCAGTTGCAGCTGCAGGAATTGTTAAACCAAGAGGAGCAAAGAAAAGCATGAGAAGCATTAATATTGCAACAGTAACAGCTGTAAGACCAGTTCGTCCGCCTTCTGCGATTCCTGTACTACTTTCAATGTAAGTTGTAACAGTTGAAGTGCCAAAAAGTGAACCGACTGATGTTCCAACAGCATCAGCAAGATATGCTCTATTTGCCCTTGGGAATTCTCCGTCTTTTATAAATCCGGCACTCTCAGCAAGTCCCGTAAGAGTTCCAAGAGTATCGAAGAAATCAACAAAGAAGAAAGTGAAAACTACGATCCAAAAAGTTCCAGAAGCAAGATCAGCCCAAGAGAATTTTTCAAAAAGCTTTAGAAATGTTGGAGAAATATCAGGTACTTTTCCTACAATACCTTGATATTTGGTTACATCAAATATAGGAAGAGCACCAATGAAAGTAGAAGCTAAAATACCAATCAATATTGAACCAGGAACTTTCAAAGCAAACAATATAGCTATTATAAAGAACCCTATTATTGCTACAAGAGCAGCTGGTGTGGTTAAATCGCCAAGTGTTACGAAAGTTGCAGGATCTTGAACGACTATTCCAGCACTTTTAAGCCCAATAAAAGCTATGAATAATCCAATACCTGCACTTGTAGCTAGTTTTATGCTCGATGGAACTGCTTTAACAACAAAACCTCTAACGCCAGTTAAAGTGAGTAATATAAAAATTAAACCTTCAACAAATACTGCAGCTAATGCTACTCTCCAATCAATACCTAGCTTTAAACAAACGGTAAATGCAAAATATGCATTCAGTCCCATACCTGGAGCAAGCGCAAATGGATAGTTAGCCCATAGCCCCATGATAAGGGTTGCTGTTGCTGCACCTAAAATAGTTGCGACCATAAATGCACCAAAAAATTGCGTATAGAGATCACTGCCTGGTGTGGCACCGGGAATGACGTTGATTAGAATATTTGGGTTAACAAAGATGATGTAAGCCATGGTTAGAAAAGTAGTAATACCAGCAATAATCTCAGTACGAGCGTTAGTACCGTTTTCTTTAAGTTTGAAAAATTTCTCCACCTAGACCCCTCCCCTCTTAAAATGTGGAACTTTTATTTAATTTGAATTTTAGTTTTACGAGTAAATTCTACTAGTACACCCTCTACAATAATGTTGTCTATATCCATGTGTTCAACAAAATCCACAATCATTTCTTCAAGTTCTTTTTTTTCTTTATTTAACTCTTTAATTGTTTCTTTGACCTTTAAATATCTTTTTAATAATTCTTCAAGTGTTTTTCTTCCTTCGTCCATAGGCTAATCCTCCTCTAAAGCATTTTTAATTTCCAGAACTATTTTTTCAATTTCATTTTTGGTTAGTTCGGGAAAGATCGGTAAAGCAAGTGTTGTTTGAGATAAATTTTCAGCAACAGGTAAATCACCTTTTTTGTATCCCAAATTTTCAAAGCATTTTTGTAAATGTAAAGGTATAGGATAATAAATACTCGTTCCTATACCTTTATCCTGTAAATGATTTTTTACCTTTTCTCTTATTTTATTATTTTCAAATTCTATCACATATTGATGAAAAACGTGGTATTTAAAAGATTTCTTTAGGATTTTGGGATACTTAAGGGATAATTTCCAGTTATCAAAGTAATTAGCGTATGTTGAGGCGATGTTTATTCTTTTTTCAGTCCATTCTTCAAGGTATTTAAACTTTACATTGAGTATTGCAGCATGTATTTCATCCAATCTGGAATTGTATCCAACAATTTCATGGTAATATTTTTTCTTTGAACCGTGTACTCTTAACACTTTGGATTTTTCATAAATATTTTCATCGTTTGTTACTATCATTCCTCCATCTCCATATGTTCCAAGATTTTTAGTTGGGAAAAAGGAAAATATCGCAGCATCGCCAACACTTCCACTTTTTTTAATCTGCCCTTTTATGATTCCCTCAGAACCTATGGATTGAGCACAGTCTTCCAATATTTTTATACCATATTTTTCTTTCAAATAAGAGAGACCTTCAAGATCAACTGTTTGCCCAAATAGGTGAACAGGGATAATTCCAAATATCTTTTCATTTTTTAAAATCTTTTCGACCTGATTTAAATCAATGTTATAAGTGTTTTTGTCAACATCAACGAAAATAGGTATCCCTTTATTTCTAATAATAGCTGAAGCTGTAGCAAAAAAAGTGTACGGTGTTGTAATTACTTTGTCTCCTTCTTTAATATCCATAGCTCTTAAAGCAATTACTAAAGCATCGCTGCCACTTGCAACACCAATCCCATATTTTACGCCTATAAATTTTGCTATATTATTTTCTAATTTTTCAACTTCTTCACCTAAAATTACTCTTCCATTTTCAATAACTTTGTTTAAAGCATCTAAAATTTCATCTTTTATTTCTTTATATTGCCTTGTTAAATCAAATAATGGAATCATTTTTTCCCTCCCAGTTACAATATTTTTTTATTGGACAATTTTTGCAATCAGGTTTAACTGGTTTACAAATTTTTTTACCAAATTCAACCATTGAACCATTTAAAGGCCCCCATAGATTTTTAGGAATTAACTTCATTAATTTAAATTCAGTTTCTTCAGAATTTTTAGTCTTAACCCACCCCAGTCTATTTGAGATTCTATGAACATGTGTATCAACGGCAAGAGAAGGTATTCCAAAAGAAACATACAAAACAATGTTGGCGGTTTTTCTACCAACACCGGGTAATTTTAAAAGTTCATCAAATGAATCTGGAACTTTTCCGTTGTAGTTTTCTTGTAAAATTTTTGCAATTTGTATAATACGCTTAGCTTTTTGTCTATATAAACCTGCTGGTTTGATCAATTCATGTAGTTCTTCTGGTTTTGCATTTGCAAGTTCGGCAGGATTTTTAAATTTTTCGAAAAGATTTTTTGCTGCAACTTCTGTATTTTCATCTTTACTTCTTTGACTTAAAACGGTAGAAACTAAAACATAAAATGGCTCCTTATTAAAATGAACTCGAGGAAATTTTTCGATTATTAAATTTGCTACTTTTTCAATATTCATATTTTTCCTCCAGAATTTTCCTTGCAATGCTTTCATCTTTTTTCATTTGTTCAATTAGTTTTTCTGTATTTTCAAATTTCTTTTCTTCTCGTAAATATGACAGAAGTTCAACATGAATATGTTTATTATAAAGGTCTCCTTCGAAATCAAGAATATAAACTTCATATTTAACATGTTTGGTTTTTTCAATTGTGGGTCTCAAACCAATATTAATTAAGCCATATCGCAATTCGGGAGTATAAACCCGGCAAAAGTAAACACCATTTTTTGGTTTTATAAGATTTTTATCTCGTCTTATATTAGCAGTTGGAAATCCTAATTTTTCCCCAATTTGCTTATCTTTATAAACCTTTCCATGTATCGAATAAGGTCTTCCTAGTAAGTTGTTTGCCTTTTGAATATTCCCCGTTTTTATCAAATTTCTAATTAGTGTACTGCTTATTCTTTCACCGTTGGCCATTATGTCTTTAATTACTTTAAGTTCAATATTCTTAGCTTTACACAAATTACTTAAAGTTTCGATGTTTCCAGATGCATTTTTACCAAATCTGAAATCTTCGCCAACAACAATGGCTCTGGTATCTTTTGAAATAAATGAAAAAAATTGTTCGGGTGTGATATCTTTAATTTCTAAAAGATCCAAAGTATGAACAGTACCATACATTTCTAAAAGAGTTATTCTTTCTTCTAAAGTTATCAAGAGACCATCAAATTTTCCATAATAATACTCCATTGGAAAAATAATGGTGAAAATTTCAGGAGTAGATTCATATTTTTGGGCTAAATTTTTAAGTTCTTCAAGAATCTGAACGTGTCCCTTGTGAACACCATCAAAAACACCGATTGTTACAACCCTCAACTTATCACCTCACAAAAAAATTATAACATATGAAATTATTTTTTAATAGATGAGAAAATCAAAAAGGCTACAAAGGAAGTGAGAACAATGGTTGGTCCAGGAGAGATATCAAAGTAATAGGAGAGATAAAATCCAATGAAAGATACAAAAAGGTTATAAATAACTGAAAAGATAAAGACTGCAGAAAAAGATTTTGATAATTTTTTGGCAAAAAGTCCTGGAATTATTAATAAAGCCCCAAGTAATATGATACCAGATATTTTTACGACACTTACAACTGTAATTGAAATCAATATTAGAAGAACTGTTCTTACTAACTTAATATTAACACCATAAAATTCAGCCATTTCTTCATCTGCTAAGAAAAATAAAATTTCATGTCTCAATAGATAAAGAATACTTATAATTGAAAGAATAACGAAAACTAAAAACCAGACATCATTTAGGTTAACTAATAAAATATCTCCAAAGAGGTAACTGGTAATATCTTGAACATAAGTAGAGCTTTTGGAAAGAATAATTACACCAATAGACATAAATACAGGGAGCAGCATTCCAATAGCACTGTTTTCATTTATTTTGTTCCTATTTGAAAAAAAACTGATTAGCAGTGAGAATAAAACTGCTGTAATAATTGCAATAAACCTGTAGTCAACATCGAAAAATAAACCTATTGCAAGTCCTGCAAAAGCAGCATGAGCCGTTCCATCACCAATAAATTCCATTTTTTTATAAACAACTATTGGTGAAATAATAGCTGCAGCAATTCCTGATAATAAACTAGCAAAAAACGCAACTCTTAAGAAATCATACTGGAAAATTTCACTCAACATTTTTATGCTCCTTTTCGTAGTGGTCTCTTGATCTAATCCATAAATCAAAATCAGGAAATAAAACTTTTAATTCTTCGGGCCTAATTTTTTCACTTGGCCCGTGGCAATGAAGAGTTTTATTCAAACACATGATAGTTTTACATTTTTCAAATACCATCCCAATATCGTGTGAAATCATTATTATAGTTAATTTTTTTTCAGATTTAATTTTTTCTAGAAGTTCATAAAATTTAGCTTTTCCCATTTGATCTACTCCAGCTTCAGGTTCATCTAAAATCAAAACATCTGGTTCAGAAATTAAAGCTCTTGCAAGAGAAAGTCTTTGAAGTTCTCCACCCGACATATTGCCAACCAACCTATTTTCTTTTCCAGCCAATCCTACTTCTTTCAATAATTCTGGAATTTTTCCAATATTCTGTTTGTTTTTGTATGCCCCCATTAAAACAAATTCGTGTGCTTTTATGGGGACTTCTCTGTTTATAGTTTGAAACTGCGGAAGATAGCCTATTTTTCCTTTAATACTTACTTTTCCTTCGAAGTCAGTTATTTTTCCAATTAATATTTTTACAAGAGTTGATTTTCCAGCACCATTGGGCCCTATGATTCCAACGAAGTCACCTTCGGGAATCTTAAAATTTATATTTTTAAGAATTTCTGTGTCATTTATTTTGTAATTTAAATTTTCTACCGTAATAATGAATTTACTCATTTGAAACCGCCTTTCTGATTTCATTTAAATTTTTGTTGTAAAGATCAATAAATGTATTTGAATCAATACCAAGCGGATCAAGAACAAAATAATTTTTCCCTAGTTCTTTAGAAATAATTTCTATTTCCCTTTTTGATTGTTGAACTTCAGAAAAAATGGCAACAATATTCTGGGATTTTATAATATTTAAAAGTTCTTTTATACTGGTCGAGGTATTATGACCTTCTTCAACCCAGTAAATTTCAATACCAAATTCTTTAAAATAATAGTAAAAACTTGGATGATGAACAAGTATCTTACCATTTATATTTTTAAGAATGCTAAATGATTCAAATATAAAACTATTAATTTCACTGATAATTTTTTTTGCGTTGGTTTCATAGAACTCTTTATCTGATGGGTCTAGTTCAGATAATTTTTGTACAATTGCTGGAATGATGTAGTATTTGGCAAAAAAGGGATCAAGCCAAAAATGAGGGTTTTCATATTCCATAAGAATTTTTGGAATAAAATATGAAATATAAAAAACATTGTTATATTTTTCCAAATATGGTTCCAAATAACCATTTGCAATAATTAGATCAGCCGAGTTTAATAATTTTACATCGCTTACTTTTAAGGAGTATACATGCGGATTTACACCCGGTTTTAATAATAAATTAACTTCAGCCTTGTCTTGAACAATATCTTTTACAAGAAGATAGTAGGGATTAATAGTGGTGACAATATTAAGAGAAAAAATTGTAGAAATTAGTGAAAGGAAAAAAACTAAGATTGAAATTCTTTTCATATTTAGCCCTCCTTGCAATTTTCACACAAACCTTTAAAATAAAACACGTGGTCAGTAATTTGAAATTTGAAATTTTTGTAGATGAAATTTTCAAGTTGAGATGCGATACATTTGTTGAAAACTTCAATTTTACCGCAATTTGTACAATACAGAAAGTGATAATGTTTTTTGCTTGAATAAAAATATTTTGGTCCTTTATCAAAAGAAATGGATTTTATTAAGTTTTTTTCTTCTAAAAACTTTAAAGCCCTGTATACAGTTGAAAAATTCGGTTTAAATTTGTTTATTTTATAGATTTCTTCAGCTGTTAATGGTTTTTTGCTTTTTTCTATAATTTTTAAAATTTCCTCTCTCCATTTCGTAAGTTCCATATTTTCCTCCTTGAGAATGCAAATCATTTGCATTTCAATTTTAACAATTTTTGTATATAAAATCAAGCTTTTTGCATATTGATGGGTTTTTATGATATAATAAGTTTCGACCAGGGGGGGTATTATGTTATTTTCATTTGAAATTAGTACTAAGAATCGGAATGTTTTAGTTGATATTACAGATAAGGTTAGACAATTTGTTGAGAAATCAGGAGTTGTTTCAGGCGTTTGTATCATATACATCCCACATACTACTGCTGGTGTTACTATTAATGAAAATGCTGATCCTTCTGTTAAGTTTGATATTGAAAATGCCCTTTCAAAAATAGTTCCTCCCAATTTTGATTACACCCATATGGAAGGAAATTCTGACTCTCACATAAAATCAACTTTAGTTTCTCCGAGTATTTCGTTAATAATAGATAACGGTAAACTCATTCTTGGCACCTGGCAAGGGATTTATTTTTGTGAATTTGATGGTCCGAGAAGAAGAAAAGTTTATGTGAAAATAATTAAGGATTAGGAGGGGTATGTTGTTGTTTTACATTGTTGGGTTGCCTGGTTCAGGAAAAACTGCTGTAGGCAAAATTTTGAAAGAAGATTTTGGATATGAAGTAATTGATTTAGATGACATTCTTAAAGTAGAATTTAAAAAAAGTTTTAGCAGAATTCTTCGGGACAATGGATTTTCTGCCATAAGGGCTTTCGAAGGCAAAATTTTGAAGCGGTTCAGAAAGTATAATGATAAAATAGTAGTAACTCTTGGTACTTTGGCAAATTTAGAATTATTTAATGGTAAAATCATATATATAAAGACTCCAAAAGAAAGATATCTTCAGCGTATTGGAAAAATTTCAAAAAAATTAAGATTTGCAGAAGAAGTTTATGAATCTGTTCACAACACGTTTTCTCAAAAGGCTGATTTAGTTATTTCGCCTGAAAATAAGACAAAATTCGAAATAGCAAAGATTATAGATGATTTTTATAGAAAAAACAGAAATAATTAAAAAAATCTTGTTTTTTCTTTGATTATCTATACAAATCTTCAGAAAACCTTATAGATACGTGATTTGCAAAAGTTTTAGTAAAAATGCTATATTATTAACGTATTTAAAGTTATCTTTTTAAGAGGGAGGGAAAAGTATGAGTAAAAAAGAACTTGTCAACATGGTTGCTGAGAAAGTTCCAGGATTAAAGAAAAAGGATGTAAAAGCTGTTGTTGATGCTGTTTTTGCATCTATTTCTGAGGCACTTTCTAAGGGGGAAAAGGTTCAGCTTGTAGGTTTTGGTACATTTGAAGTAAGAAAGGCAGCTGCAAGAACAGGAGTAAATCCAAGAACAAGACAAAAAATTAAGATTCCTGCAAGAAAAGTTCCTAAATTTAGGCCTGGAAAAGATTTAAAAGAGTGTGTAAACAAATAAGTTAATTGTATTTTAGAAAATGGCTCCGGTTTTTCCGGAGCCATTTTTGTGTAATGTAAAGTGTATCTTCAATTTTGATGGGGAGAATAAATATGGAAACAAAGGGAGTAAAACTTTTACAAGGAGATCCAAAAAAAGCTATAATAAAACTTTCAATTCCAATGATTTTTGCTATGCTTGTACAAACATTATATAATCTGGTTGATGGTATTTGGGTTGCTGGTTTGGGCCCGGAATCATTGGCAGCAATAGGTGTGTTTTTCCCAATATTTATGATAATTATTTCCATTTCATCTGGATTAGGTGTAGGTGCAAGTTCTGTAATATCTAGAAAAATTGGTGAAAAAAATAAGATTCATGCTGATATTGCTGCTTCAAATTCAATATTTTTATCTGTTTCTCTTGGGATAATCTTCCTAATTATATTTTTGATTTTCATTAAACCTATACTTGCTATAATAGGGACTTCTGAAAAAACATTAAATTTAACACTACAATATGGCTATATAATATTGTTTTCGATGCCTCTTTTGTTTCTTAATAATACTGCAAATGGGATTTTAAGAGGAGAAGGGGACGCAAGAAAAGCAATGTATGCAATTGCTACAGGTTCAATTTTAAATATATTTTTAGATCCAATCTTTATATATGTTTTTAAGTTAGGTATTAAAGGTGCCGCATATGCAACATTAGTATCAATTTTGGTTTCTTCGGTCTTAATAGTGTATTGGTTGTTTGTGAGAAAAAACACCTACGTTTCTATGCATTTAAAAGGATTTAAATTTGATTTTCATATTGTTAAAGATATATTAAAAGTTGGAATTCCTTCTTCTATCGCTCAGCTTTCAATGTCAGTGGCTATTTTTGTGTTGAATGTATTTGCCGTAAAAGCTGGTGGAGATTTCGGGGTAGCAGTTTTTACAAGTTCCTGGAGAATAATTAATTTTGGCACGGTTCCACTTATTGGTATTTCTACAGCAGTAACTGCTGTAACTGGAGCATCATATGGTCAAAGAAATGGTAGAAAATTGAAAATTGCACATTTGTTTGCAATAAAGTTTGGATTGATGATTTCATTTTTTGTTATGTTATCAATTATGATTTTTGCTCCTTTTATTGCAAAAATATTTACATATTCAAGTGAAGGGATTCAAATATATGATTCTCTTGTTGATTCTCTAAGAATTCTTTCTCTGTTTCTTCCGGGGGTTCCCTTTGGTATGTTTACTTCAGCAATGTTTCAAGGGATAGGCCAGGGAGTAAAAAGTATGATTGTATCAATTAATAGAACAATCATTATGCAACTTTTGTTTTCTTATTTATACATTTTTGTGTTTAATGCTGGCTTAAATGGTGTTTGGTGGGGTATAGTTACAGGTAATGCAGTATCTGCAGTAATAACCTTTACTTGGGGAAGAGCTACTGTAAAAAAAATAGAAAAAGAGTTTGGAAACTAATTTTTATTTTTTCAATTTCACATTTGAATAAATTTCGAAATTTTGGCAAATATCAGAAAAATCACAGGAAAATTTATAATTTATACAAGTTTTTTCTTTGGAAGTCTTAATTTCATATGAAGTTAAATCTTTTATGTAATTTAAAAATGTCTTTAGTTCTTCCTCTTCATCTTCTACAACTATTGGTACAAAGTTTCCAGAAGAAATTTTTTCAATAACATTTTCTAACCATTTAGTAAATAGCTCATAAGATACTTCGAAATAAGATGTTTTATTTCCAGCTCCTTTTAAAATTAATTTGTTTTCTTCCCTTTTTATGAAATAATTTTTTGGTGTTTTGTTAGAAATATTAAAGAAAATTAAAAAGCTATCAAAATCATTTGAGTTTGTAGAAATTCTATATACAAGATCATAGAGTAGTAATTGTTCAGCATAAATTTTACTAAGCGAACTTTTGTAATCTATTATTGCAATGGATTTTTTCAGAACTTCAGATATATTTTTTTGAATTTCCCTAGAATTTTTTCCAGTAAAATTGGTATAATTTTTATCTAATTCATCGATTCTATCTATTCTTACTTCAAATTCATATTGTTTGTCATTTATTTTTAAATAAGTTTTGTAATGTGATTCAACTTCTTTTGTTTTTCGCCTGTGAAGATTAATTTTACTTGCAATTTTAAGATATCCTTTTTCCGAAAGATTTTCGGATAAAAAATTTGCAAGTAAATTTGAGTATTCAACTATTTTAATCATTTTTGGAAGACTGTATTGTTCCATTTCATTTCTAAAAATATCATTATATTCTTTTTCAACTAATTTTTTAATTTTTTCCAAATCTACCGCATTTTCTTGAGGAAACATATTTTTTTCAAATACTTCTTTTAATATTCTGTGAATTAAAATACCTTTATAAAGGGCTGTTTTATCTTTTGAAATGGGTTTTACTTTTGCAACTTCTCTTAGAAAGTAGTAAAAAGGACAATCAACATATGAAGAAATTTTGCTATGACTCAAAGTTGGAACTTTATAATTCCCAAACCACTCTCTTTTTGTTGTTTTTAAAAAACTTCTTCTTTTTTGTAAAGATTCGTATATTTCTTTGTCTTGAATTGAATATATTTCTTCGGGCCTGGGTAAAATATCATTATCATTTACCGATTTTATATTTTTACAAAATTCCTTCATATATTGAGATGGGAGAATTGGTTCACCTTTTATGCTAGCAATCGGAAATGAAATGAAGTTTTTTTCTGAAAAGATAAAAGAAAGAATGATATTTCTTCTTTCAATTTCTTCAATATAACTTGCAAAAGTTCTAGAATCGCTTTTTGCTTGCAAGATTAAGGGATTAATATTAAATGAAGGATAATAAGAGTCAACAAAATGGACAAAGAACTTGTATTTCTTTTCAACGAATCTAGCAGTTGAAATATCGAGAATTTCAACTGAATTTGAATATCTTAGTGAAGTTCTATAAGTTTCTACATTTAAAATATTATTGAGAATTTTATAGATAAATTCCCAGGATGTTTTTTTACCTTTAAATAAAACAGATTCATATTTTTGAAGCTTTGTTATAATTTCCGAAAATTTAAATAGCGCATTTATTTCTTTCATTATACTTTCATCATTAAGATATTGAGGAATTTTTTTGAATAAAGGAATGTTATTAATAGTTGTTTTTACGAAATCCTTATACCATTCAAAGAAATCTTTCTTTATATTTTTTTCGATTGAAATTAAAAGCTTAAAAGAATTTTTAATTATTTCAGCAAAATTAGTATATTCTTCAATTTTATCAATTCTTTCTTGATATGTATCACCTTCTTTAATTTGAGAGAGTTTTTCAATTTTTTCCAGTATTGGGTCTAAAAAAATCTCCTGTATACTTTTTTCATTTATTTGAGAAGGTCTAAGGTTTAAAGTAAAAAAACCAAATTCTTTGAATAGTTCTTCTACTTGATCCATTGTAAGCTTTCTGTTTGGTATATAAGGCGATTCAATTAATGCAAGTATATCTTCGATTTCATATCCTGAAAATATTGTTTTTAAAGGTTGAAGGAGCATTTTAACTATTTTACTTTCTGATAATTTAACAGTACCGGAAATATTATGAGGAATTTTCATATCTTTTAATTCTTCCGATAATTGAAACATAATTTGATTGTTAGGAGCAATAACTGCTATGTCTCCTGGATTAGCTCCATCAATGATCAGTCTTTTAATCATTCCACAGATATGTTTTATTTCACTTGAAGGATTTTTAAAAGAAAGGCCTTCTGTTGAAGATTTTAAATTAATTTTTGTAGGAGAAACTTCTTTTATCTCAAAATTGTTTTCACTGAGAAATTTGTAGATTTCATCTACTTCCTTGAATGCTCTATCATTAATTTTTCGCCAGACATAAAAATAAACATCTTTACTTTTCTCAAATAATTTTTGAAGGCTTTTTCTTACAAGAGGAGTAAGATCAAAAAATCCACTTATCATCAATATATCTTTTTCGGTTTCAATAAAATCGGCATTTTCAATATACCATTTATATGTAGTAATAGGATCAAAAATATTTTCAGTTTGTTGGAAAAAAAGTGCAATTTCTTTTAAGAGTTCATTTAAAAGTTTGGATAAGTTCCCATCCTGGCTTAAAATACTTTCAATTTCTCTATAATAAGTTGGAATATGTATATTTTTGCTGTTATTTAATTCCCAGGCTTTCTCAAATAAATCGAGTATGTAATCTATTATACCTTTAGATCTGGATACAACTCTCAAAAAGTCATAGTAGCTATCTCTGTTTTTTTCATGTGTTTTTATTAGCTCCTCAATTTTTTCGGCAATAAAAGCTTTCAAAAAATCTCTATCAAAATATACGGCATCCATATTGTTTTTTAACAAAGTTTCCGTGACATATTGATTAATAACCATGAATGAATCCTTATTTATGGTTTTTCCATATAAATTTGCAAATTTATCAGAGACCTGTCTTACGTAATAACCTGTTGGACCTATGAATAGAAAAGAATATGGATCGTAGTATTTTTGGATTTCTCTTGCCAGAAATTCAAAATGATTACTTTTTGGGGCAATAATTATGGCCTTTCTCATAATATCACCTTTTCGTATTTTTCAATCATATTTTTAATTTCTTTTTCAAAATTTTCCTCTGGAGGGGATACTTTAACAATTTCACCAGTTTTTGTAGAAATGATTAGTCCCTCAATTACGCTCCCCAAATCTTTCAATAAGAACATATAAAATTTTATTTGAAACTTATATTTTTCAAGTTTTTCCTTATTGATTAAGTTGGTATGCTTAAAATCAACTACATAAAAATTCTCACCTTTTTTAAAAACCTTATCAGGTATACCGAAAAGCATATAATTTCTATTTTTAAATTTAAATGGTTTTACCAGCCTCCATTCAGAAAAAATAGTAGAATTTTCAAATAAATTTTCAAGTTTATCAGAAATTTTTATTTTTAAAATTCCGGATTCTTCCAGGTATTTAAGTTGTGACAACGAGTTAATGGTTGAAAGTTTTTCATGAATTTCAGTTCCTTCAAATGTCTCTTCTAAAAATAAGTTATTTAAATCGTATAATTTTTCCTCTTCATCAATCTCTCTTTCTTTATGTTTTTCTACAAAGTTATATATAGTTGTTGGAGAGATATATGATTTATAAGAAAGATTTCTCAAGTCAACAAGGTTTTTATCCGGTACTTTTTCAGTGTTTATGTCAATTTGAGGTTCAAGTTTTTCTATTTGAACATTTTCAAGTTCTATTATTTCAAAACTGCTAGTTAATTTTTTTATTTGTTTGATTTCAGAATCTGTAAGCTTTAAAAAGTTTCCAGAAAATGAATTAACATCAGGGAAAATTAGAGGAATAAACATTTCTGAAGCTCTTGTTATTGCAACATACAATTTTCTTTGAAGTTCGGTTTCATCGTAGACATCGTTAAGATAAAAAAGTTTGATAGCTTCTATTATTTCAGGTTTATTTGAGTTTCTGAATTCTTCTAAAAATTTTTCTAGTATATAATATCTTTTATTACTTGAATTTGTAAATTGAATTGATTTTCCAGATTTCTTTGCTTTGATATCTAGAAGATCTCCTAAAATTACAATTTTGAATTCCAAACCTTTAGCAGCGTGTATTGACATCAATTTAACACTATCAGAACCTTCGTCTTCTAAAGTTGCTTCTCCTTCACTTGTTTCAGATAATTTTTGAATGAGTTTAACAAGTTCGGAAAATGAAGATGCAACTTGATCCATATTTGAAGCTTCCATCAGTAATTTTCTAACATTTAAAATGGCTGTTTTGTAATCTTCAAATTTTGTGAGATTTTCAAAATAATTAAGCTCTTCAATAATACCTTTCATTACTTCAGTGGGTTTAATATAATATTTAAGCTCAGAATATTTTTCAAGTGTTTTTATTGAATGTGAAATTTTTTCATTGGAAAAAGAAAGATTTTTTGATGTTTGGAACAAAGGTTCTCCATTGTTTTTTTCAACGATTTTGTAATAATCTTGAAAAGTACCTAAAACAAGTGGAGAGAAGAAAAATTGCGTAAAATAAAAGTTGTTATTGGGATTTTGAATGGCATTCAAAGTATTTAAAATTGCCTTGATTTCAAGCCTTTTATAAAAATTTCTCCCGCCAACTATGTAAAGTGGGATACCATATTTTTTAAATATTGAAGTATATTTTTCTTCAGCATTTGAAATTCTGGACCTTAATATTGCAAAATCTTTGTATGAGATTGTATGTTCTTTACCATCTTTTGTAGTCAAAGTTTTTCCAACAAGCTTTGAAATTATATATGCAGCGGTTTGTGCTTCTTTTTCAATTTTATCGTCTTTTTTTTCGCTTTTTATAACAATATATTTAATTCTTCCACCATTTTGTTTTTCAATCCCCGGAACATTTCCATCTATATCAATTTTAGGATTAGAAACATCCATTGAATTAAACCAAAGTTTTTCATATATATCAGGCTCAAGTGTTTTAAAAACTTCGTATTTTTCATTTTCACCGATTAGATGTTTGTTAAATAATTTCTCTTTTGCTATAAAATTAAAAAAGTGGACAAGATGCTTGTTGGAACGATAATTATCTTGAAGGGCTAATACTTTATAATTTTTACTAGCTTTTTTTTCGAATTCCTGTTGAGTATTCAAAAATACAGAAACGTCTGAACCTCTAAATCTATAAATTGATTGTTTTCTATCTCCAACATAGAAAATATAATTGTTATCACAGTGTAATTTATCAAATAATTCCTTTTGAAGATAATTTGTGTCTTGAAATTCGTCAACAATTATATATTTAAATCTTTCTGTATATTTTTTCCTGATTTCCTCAATTTCCAGGATTTCCAAAGTTTTTTCAAGTACACCTTTAAAATCAAATTCAAAATTATCAATGGTGTTTCCCTCATAGATTTCTTTTGCAATAAGTGTCATGATTTTAAAAGCGATCAATGCTTCAGAATCGTCTTTTGCAAATTTCAGTAATTTATCAGAAATAGTGGATTTTTTCATTTCTGTTCGCCAGTTGATTAACGTTTCTTTTAGTAAATCTTCCACTTTATTTAAATCACCCAATTTTTCAAAAAGTATTTTTATGCCATTTTTATACTCTAACAATTCACTGAGAAATTTTTCTATTTTTTCTTTTCTTCTGGTTAATAAATTTGTTGTAATTTTAGTTTTTTCAAAATCAAAAAGCTCAAAAGTATATTTTAATGTAAGATAAGTTGATTTCTCAATTATTTTTGCAGCTTTTATATCGCTAATTATTGTAAAGTTAGGATCTATTCCAACATTTAGATTTTCCTCTTTCAAAATTCTCTGACAAAAACTATCAATAGTTGAAATAACTGCTCTTGGAAGGTTATTATTTATGTTTTCCCAATATTGTATAAGTTTTTTATTTTGAGTCTTTTTAGCAGTTTTTAGTTTTTCTTTAACGGCTTCAATGATCCTTTCTTTCATTTCTGAGGCTGCTTTTCTTGTAAATGTTACAACAACAATTTGGTCAACTATATCAGGATAATCTCTTTTTTCGTATTCTTCTAGAATATAAATATAATAATTTGTAATTGTATATGTTTTTCCTGTTCCAGCTGAAGCTGATATGAAATAATTTGTATTTATATTTTTTTTAATTTCATCAAGTATGGACATAATTAAACCTCCGCGCAAAATGAAATTGCATAATTATAAAAGATGATTAGTACTAAATTTTATAGGACTTAATTTTTCATTTTTTTTAGGTTTTCTAAAGACAAATAAATGTTCGTGCATAATGAGATAAAAATTATATTTTTCTACTTGTTTTTCCCAATAGGGAGTTGATTGGCAATTGTGTTGAACTTTAATAATATCTTCTTTCAATACAAAGCCGTTTTTCAAGAATGCTTTCATCACATAAAAAGAAAGAGGTATATAATGACCATGTTTTCTTGTATCACCTATTAATATTGTGCAAAATTTGTTTTCTTTTAATACCCTGAATAATTCTTTTGCGACTTTATCAATTTCAATAATAAATTTTTCGACATTTGAAAAATTTGAAAGCTCTCCGTGAATATTACCATTAGAATATTTAATAATGTTTAAATACGGCGGATGGGTTATTATCAAATCTATAGTTTCATCTTTAATTTCTTGAAGTTTTCTTGCATCTCCGACTTTCACAATTGGTTCATATTTATAATCTCCATCAAATTGTAGGTTTTGTTTAGCAATTTGAACGGTTTGAGGATTTATGTCATAACCGATTCCTCTGCGGTTTAATAGCTTAGTCTCGATTAAAGTCGTTCCACTTCCTACCATAGGATCCAAAATTACATCTCCTTCTTTAGAGTATCGCAAAATTATATTCCTGGGTATTTGTGGTGCAAAATTCCCTCTATATTTTGAATTGTGCGTTTTCCATTTTCCTCGTTCTGGAAAAGACCATACTGTAGTAATTTCTAACTTTTCAAAATCGCTCATTTTCACATCTCCATTTTTATGATTTTGATAAATTCTTTTATAGTATTTAAATTATAAATTTTGTCTATAACAGAAAAGGCTTCCTGAAGCTCACTTTTAGCACTCTTCCAGCCCTTCCCATCAGTTATCCATACAAATTCATATTTATTAGAATATTGCTTTATTTTTGAAGCAATTGTTGCAAACGACCTAGGAATTTCGGTTACTTTCGAACCTTTACTATTATAGAAATTTACCTCAATTAAGTATATTTTTTTGGAGGTTTCAATGACATAATCAAATCTTTTAATATCATGATCGAAATTTTTAATTTCGGGAAAATAAGTAATTGGAACTTCTTTTGAATATTTTATAGCGTTTTTTTCAAAAATATTTTCAACAATTTTTGACATAATTTTGCCATATCTGTTTTTTCTAGCATGTGTATCAAGTCCAACCTCTATTCCAAAAACATAATCAACTAAATTTTTAATGTCTTTATTTTTAAAGATTTCCTCTAGACCAGTATCTTTGATATATTTATATATTTTTTCAGGACTTTTAAAAAGTCTTTCATTTGGCACCCATTTCCATAATCGTCGAGGAATTTTGTTTTATTGTCTCTCACGGCAATTAAGATATTTAATACATCGAAAGCCTTGGGATTTTCATGATAGATATCGTAAATTGCCATTTTTAGGTCTTTTTTCCCTAATAAGTAATTTAATTAATTTAGTCTCAATTCTATTTTAGATATGTTTTTTTTAACTTTTTTGAAATCAGTAAATTCATCTAAAGTGATATTTGTATCAGACAAAGTTTTTATGAATTCATTAAAATCCATAACTTCTTCTCCTCATTTTTCATAATTTCTAATTAATAATTCTGTAATAAAACCTCTATTTTTACCTTTTGAATTTATCATTCTTTTTGCATATATTCTTTCTATAATATACCCTTTATACAATTCATCAAAAAAATTGTCATTAGGATCAGTATTTTTAGGATCGGAATTACTTAAAATCCCTTTTGCTCCTAATGAAGTTATATAATCAAAAAAGTGCTTCAATCTAATTTGTTCATTATCATCAAACGAATTTTGAGAATAAGAGGTAAAATTAGAAGTATTACTTAGAGGCCTATAAGGAGGGTCGAAGTATATTAAAGAGTTATTATCAACAAATTCCCTGCTGATTTCAAAATCACCGTGTATTATTTCTACTTTTTGTAATATTTTTGAAACATTTCTAAGATTTTCTTCGTCTAATATTTTGGGATTTTTGTATCTACCAAACGGAACATTAAATTCTCCCTTTGAATTGACTCTGTACAATCCATTGTAGCAAGTTTTATTCAAAAACATTAATAAAGCTGCCTTCATAATTTTGTTTTCTTTTGATTTATTATATTCTTCTCTTTTAATATAATAATATTCTTTTCTTTTGTATTCAGGTAACTTTTTATATTCATTTTCAATTTTTTTTAAGTAATTAATAAGTTCTGAAATATTATTTTTAATTACGTTGTATAAAGTAATTAGGTCTTTATTTAAGTCAATGATAAAGGCATCTTTAATATTGTAGTTATTTAAAATATGAAAAAGAACTGCTCCACTTCCAACAAATGGTTCAATATATCTCATTTTTTTACCTTTTTTCAATTCTATTGGCAATCTTTTATCAATTTCAGGAATAATTTGTGTTTTTCCACCAGCCCATTTCACAAAAGGCTTTGCAAATACTTTATTTTTATTGTTTGACGTATATTTTTGATAATCAGGGAATAACATTAATTGCACTATTTTCACACTCCTTTAATTTTGCATTTTTATTATAACATTTCTATAATTTTATCAGAAAAGATTTTTAAAGTATAATATTAAATGTGAAAAGAAAAGGAGGGAAAAAATGTCTATATTAGTAGCAGGTGGTGCAGGATATATTGGTTCTCACGTATGTAAAATGTTAAATCAAAAAGGTTTCGATATTGTTGTGTATGATAACTTATCCCATGGATATAAAGAGTTTGCTAAGTGGGGAGAGTTTATTCCGGGAGATATTTCCGATGAAAAACTTTTGGAAAACATTTTTAAATATTACAATATAGAAGCGGTAATGCATTTTTGTGCATATATTGAAGTAGGAGAGTCAGTGATTAATCCTCAAAAATATTATATAAACAATGTATCTAATACAATTACACTCTTAAAGGTTATGTTGAAGAATAATGTGAATAAATTTATTTTTTCTTCAACTGCAGCTGTTTATGGAATGCCAGAAAGAATACCTATAAAGGAAGATGATCCAAAAAATCCAATTAATCCTTATGGTAGAAGTAAGTGGATGGTTGAACAAATTTTAGAAGATTATGATAAATCATACGGTTTGAAAAGCATAAGATTTAGATATTTTAATGCTGCGGGTGCAGATGAAGATGCTGAAATTGGCGAAGCACACAACCCTGAAACACACCTTATTCCTTTAATTCTTGATGCTGCTTTAGGTATCAGAGAAGATATTAAAATATTTGGAACAAATTATGATACAAAAGATGGTACATGCATAAGAGATTTTATACACGTTAACGATCTTGCTGATGCCCATATTAAAGGTTTGGAGTACCTTCTTGATGGTGGTGAAACTGATTATTTTAATTTAGGAAGTGGTGAAGGTTATTCAGTAAGAGAAGTAATTGAAACTGTAAAAAGAGTAACAAAAAAAGACTTTAAAGTTGTTGAAACAGAGAGAAGACCTGGTGATCCTCCTTATTTGATTGCTGATAGTGAAAAAGCAAGGTCAAAGTTAAATTGGAGTCCTAAGTATTCACTCGAAGAAATAATAAAAACAGCTTTAAAATGGCATATTAAACTTCGAGGAAAAAGTTAAAAAACCAACTATGTTATAATGATTGAATAGAGGAGGAAAGATAATGAAAAAACTGTTTTTACTTCTTCTTTTGATTTTAGTATCATTTACATTTGGTTTTAAAGTAACTTTTATTGTTTATGTTCCCAAAAATACGCCTGAAAATTCTAATATTTACATTTCTGGAAATTTCAACAATTGGTCTGTAAATGATGAAAATTTTAAATTAATTAAGAAAGAAAAATATTTCATATTAGAAACGGATTTAAGTGGGATAATAAAATTTGTAATTACGCGAGGTAGTACAGATACAACAGAAGTAATAGAAAAATACAGAATTGCTAGAGTTTCAAAGGATAATATACAGATTATTGCTAAAGTTAAGAGGTGGAAAGATTTGATTGGGAAAATAGAATTAATAGAAGATTTTTATTCTCCAGAACTTAACAATAGACGAAACATAATAATTTATCTTCCACCGGGATATGAAAAAAACAGTAAAAATTATCCTGTTTTGTATCTTCATGATGGACAAAATCTTTTTGATAAAAAAACTTCGTTTGTAGGAATTGAATGGGAAGTAGATGAAACTTTAGATAGGATGATTTCTAATAACGAAATTGAACCATTAATTGTGGTAGGAATATATAACAATGCAGATCGTCTTTCTGAATATTCACCTTGGTATGATGATGAACATAAACAAGGTGGTAAAGGAGACAAATATTTAGAATTTATTGTTAAAACTCTAAGACCTTTTATTGATGAAAATTACAGAACAATTAGTGATAAAAATTATATTGGTGGTTCCTCAATGGGTGGCTTGATTTCTCTTTATGCTATTTCAAAATACCCTGATGTTTTTTCCGGAGCAATTGTTATGAGTCCATCGTTGTTTTTTGGAAATAATAAAATTTTCGATTTTGTTGAAAAAAACCCTCCTATAAATTCAAAAATTTATTTGTATGTTGGAGGGAAGGAATCAGAAAATAAACTTTTTCTTCAAGAAGTAATTGATATGAAAGAACTTTTAGAGAATTTGAATGTTAATGTAAAATATTCTTTTGATCCTGAAGGAGTACACAATGAAACGTTTTGGGCAAAAAGATTTCCAGAAGCTATAAAATGGATTTTGGAGGGCACAAATTGAGAAAATTTGTGGTAATATTTTTAATTCTTTTAATTTGTATTATAGGGTTTACTGCTCATTATGTTGAAATAGAAACTGTAACATCAACAGATGTTGTTTTATCTGTTACGCCTTATTATAATGCTATAGAAAAACCCAGAGTTTATCTTTATACTCCAACTGGTTTTATCAAAGCAAAGAATATTAAAGATAATTTATATGAATTTAAAGATGGAATGTATTCATGGGTTATCCCTATTGTTTATGGAAGAGACACTTTGAATCATACTATTACAGGAGTTGTATCGGACGTTGTCTTGAATTTACAAGAATACAAAAAATCTATAAATTTAAAGGTCTTTACTGATCCAGATAATCTTACTTTGATAATAAAAGTTGAAACTGATTATAAAATTTTTGATGCAAAAATTGATAATATTTCTTTGGACATTATAAAAATTTCCAACGGATATTTGTTGGTTACAGACAAAAAAAGAAAAGAATACAATAACAATTTAATTATAACGATAACAATGAAGAATGGCAAAAAAAAGAAAGTGAGCTATAAATTATTCACTTTAAATGGTTTTACAACATATCTTCGTGGTGATTTCACACCTTACGTTACAAATATTATTGGAATGCATACTGTTAAAAGCGGGGAAACTTTATGGGAAATAGCTAATAAATATGGAGTTAGAACGGCAGATCTTCAAATTATCAATAAACTGGATGATCCTAATAAAATTTATTCAGGTATGAAACTTAAAATTGGAACAGTTCAATTTCTTGAAGGATTAACAACTATAGTGGTTAATCTTTATACTTCAAGATTAGCAGTTTATTATTCAGGAAAGCTTGTAAAAGAATTTCCAGTTTCAATTGGGAGAAGTGATGCAACTCCACCTGGGATATACTGGATACTTGATAAACAGATTGATCCAGCATTATACTGGTATGGAGAATATATTCCACCAAGATCTCCTATAAACGGTCTTGGGACAAGATTCTTGCAGTTTTCTAATCCATCCTTTGGTATACATGGAACTACGAAACCATGGGAGATAGGAAGAAAAATTTCTCATGGGTGTATTAGGATGTTTAACTTTGATGTTGAAACATTAGATTCATTTGCTGATCTTGGTAGTCCTGTAATAGTAATAAAAGACGATAAAGACTTTCCCGAAAACTTAACCGATTTACCTGAGTTTTTAGCATTCAAGGAAAATTTAGCATCAAAATCCGACGACATCATTCCCAATCGGAGGTGATTTTATGACATATTTAATAACAGGTGCAAATAGAGGAATAGGACTTGCATTAACAAAAGAAGCTCTAAAAAGAAGTTATAAAGTTATTGCTGCAACTAGAAAACCTAATTCTGAGAGTCTATTAGAACTCAAAAATAATGGAGCAGATATTGTAATAATGGAGCTGGATGTCTCAGATTACCAATCAATTAAAAATTTTTCAGAAAAATTAGAATATCAAGTAAATATTTTGATAAACAATGCAGGAGTTCTTTATAGAGATCGTTTTCCGGAATTGGTATATGAAAATTTTATGAATTCTTTCAAAGTTAATACATTAGGAGCATTGTTTTTAATTCAAGAATTGTATAAAAACAAAAAACTCAAACAAGGTGGAAAAATTATTAATATTGATTCAATTCTTGGCTCAATTTCAAATGCTTCTGGTACAACAAGTTATAGTTATTCTGTTTCTAAAGCTGCTTTAAATATGGCAACAAAGTTATTATCTAATTTTTTTGTTAAAGAAAAAGTAGTAGTTTTTTCAGTACATCCTGGTTGGGTAAGGACTGATATGGGAGGAAGCGAAGCACCTTTAACACCGGAAGAATCAGCCAAAGGAATAATTGATTTATCAGAGAAGGTTAATGAAACAGGTAAGTTTTACGATTATAAAGGAAGAGAAATAAAATGGTAAAAATTAATTAGTTTCTTTACTTATTAATATTACCGAACTTCTTGGAGCTGCAGTATAGGTAAATCCAATTTGTTCGGGTTCATCTAGAAAATCCATAGGAGTATCTTTTGATGTATCTACAACTCTAAACCAGGTTTTACCGTATAAAACAGGAAGTGTGAAATCTAGAGGCTCTTTCCATTGATTTAAAATCACAAAAATATCATTATCTGGTTCTATATTTTCGCATAAAAAATCTGTTCCGCTAATCATAAAGGCAATAGAGTGGGAATGAAATCCCCAATCTGGCTGGAAAGGTTTTACACCGTGCCAGCTTATATCGGCTATACCATCCCCCGTTAAATCTTTTCCTGTAAAAAAGTGTTTTCTTCTTAATGCGTGATGAGATTTTCTAAATTCAATCATTTTTTTGAAAAATCTAAATATGTCACTGTGTTTTTCTTTTAATGTCCAATCTAACCAGGTTTTTTCATTATCGTGGCAATATGCATTATTATTTCCATATTGGGTTCTATACATTTCATCACCCATTAAAATCATTGGAGTACCATGTGAAATCATAAGGATTGTTATAAAATTTTTAATTTGTTGCTTTCTAATTCTATTTATTTCTGGATTATCTGTTTCACCTTCAACACCATAATTAAAACTGAAATTTTCATTTACTCCATCGTTATTATTTTCACCATTTTCTTCGTTGTGTTTCTGGTTATAGCTCACAAGATCTCTAAGGGTAAACCCATCATGACAGGTAATAAAGTTAATACTGGCATGTGGAAGTTTTTTTGCATACAAATCTGGACTTCCGGTTATTCTTTTAGCAAGTTCAACTATAACTCCTTCATCACCGCGTACAAATTTTCTAACTGTATCTCTGTACTGTCCATTCCATTCTGCCCAACCTTCTGGAAATTGTCCCAAAAAATAGCCGCCTGCGGCATCCCATCCTTCAGCAATTAATTTTAAATCATGTAGAATTGGATCTTCTGAGATATCTTTTAATAGGGATAGATCACCAAGCCATTTACCATCTGGAGTTCTTCCAAGAACAGCAGCAAGATCAAATCTAAAACCATCAACATGCATTTCAGTAGCCCAATATCTCAAGCTGTCAATTATCATTTCTTTCACAACAGGATGATTACAATTTAAAGTATTTCCACAGCCTGTATAGTTTAGATAATATCTTTTATTATTTGGATCAAGCATATAATATATTTCATTGTCTATACCTCTAAATGAAATAGTTGGTCCAAGTTCATTTCCTTCTTCTGTATGATTGTATACAACATCTAAAATTACTTCAAAGCCATTTTTATGTAGCATTTTTACAAAATCTTTGAAAAGGAATACCTGCTCACCAAGTTTAAGACCAATAGAATAATTACCAGTAACTGCAAAAAAACCAAGAGGATTATATCCCCAAACATCCTTAAGTTTTTCACCGGTTAAAGGATTTATTTTATCGTTTGCGTTGACGTTAAATTCAAAAATTGGCATTAATTCTATTGTTGTAATGCCTAATTCTTTTAAATGATCTAATTTTTCTAAAACACCTAGAAATGTACCTGGATATTTTACCTTTGAGGTAGGACTCATTGTAAAAAGTCTGACGTGCATTTCATAAATTATAGTATTTTCCCAAGGAATATGTAAGTGTACATCATCATCCCAGTCATATTTAGAATAATCAATGACAATTGATTTAGCAGGATTTACAGAAGAATCTTTTAAAGAAAATGATAAATCTTTTAAAGGAGATTTTTTATCATAACCATATACCGAATCAGATTCCCAATCAAAATAACTGGAAATTGCTTTAGCATATGGATCTAAAAGTAGTTTGTGATGATTAAATCTTTTTCCTTTTTCCGGTTCATATGACCCATACACTCTCCATCCATAATATTGACCGTGACCTACACCATAAACATAAATATGCCAGATATCTCCTGTTCTATTTCTAACAGGATGCAATTCAAATCTATGTGAAGGCTTTGAATCTGTATGTTTCTGATACAATTCTAGAACAACTTTTTCAGCATGACGCGAGAATAAAGCAAAATTTACCCCGGTGTCGTCCGGGGTTGCACCTAATCTAGGGTATCCATTTTTGGTTTTTAATTTAATTTCTGGTCCAGGATTGTTATATTGAATGGGATAATCAGCCATGATATATGTACACAATTTCATATTTGAAATCTGGAACTACTTGCCTAAGCATAGCTGAAACTGCACAATATCTTTCCTGGGAAAGATTAACTGCTTTTTCAACTTTATCTTTTGGTGGTTCACTGTTAAATTTAAATATATATTTCAAGTGAATTTTTGTAAAAACTTTTGGGTGTTCTTGAGCGTTTTCATATTCAACTTCTAATTTAAGCAATTCTAAGTTATCAATAACTCTCATTTTTCTTAAAAGTGATACTACATCCATACCTGTACAACCCATTAATGAAAATAAGATGAGTTCTTTTGGTCTAGAACCAGCATCCTTTCCGCCAACATTTTCGGAAGCATCGAGTATAAGATCGTGACCAGAAGTTGTTTTAGAAAAAAACAACATACCACTATACCAATTCATTTCTGCTTTTGCCATGTTGCCCCTCCTTCAATATTTATAACAACAATATTATATCATGTAATCATTTTTCCTGAAATTATCAAAAATCCAAGAATTATTAAAAATATACCACCTAAAATTCTAAGAAATAATTCCCATTTAGGTTTTCCAAAACTGTAAGAAATGAGTTTTGAAACAGGAGCTCCAATGGTTAAAAATGGAATTGAAATACCTAAAGAATATACAAACAACAGTAATCCACCTTTTAAGGCATTTGAACTAGCTGCTATTGTTAAAATTGAACCTAATATTGGGCTACTACACGGTATCCAAACAAGTCCAACGGCTCCACCTAAAAGAATTCCCGTTAAAAAACCTCCTCCTTTAAATTTCCAAACATTTACTTTATTTTCTTTTACAATTTGTTTCCCTGATATATAAAAAAATGCCATTAATATTATAAGAGAACCTAAAATGTAGTTTATAATTGTTCCATATTTTGCAAAGAAGCTTCCTACCTGTCCAGAAAAAACGCCTATAACGGAAAATAAAAATGAAAAACCAATGAAAAATCCCAAAATTTTATTAAATTTATTTTTTGCAGTAAAAAGTATTCCTAGAAATGCAGGAATCAATGGTAAAACGCATGGACTAAAAAACGCGAGTATTCCGTGTCCAAGGGCTACCCATATACTTACATCTTTGTAGAACGACAACATTTATTTTTCCTCCAGAACAAGTATTCTTAATGCTCTTAAATTTTTCAGATGTTCAGCTGTTACGGTAGAATTTGTTAAAAAAGTTTTGTATGTATCAACATCTTCAGCTTTATTGACTTTTTCAACATATTCTACGTTTTTATCATTATCTGCGACAAAATTAAAATCTTCCTCGGAAACTATAATTATCTCAGAAGGTCCAAGATAAAAATCTTCTTTTGTTGAATATATTTCGAAACTTTCTTGGTAATTTTCATAAATGAATCTGAGTATATACATAAGTGCTTTTTTAAAGTCATTTAAAGGCATATAACCTGGAATCGATGTGATTCCTTTATCTTTATACCAAAAAACAAATGTTGGAGTCCCTCGGACACCAAATGTACCGAACAAATCATTATTTGTAAATTGTTCTCCCATAAAAGTTGTAGTTTTTGTGTTTGGATTTATTTTGGCAAAAATATATGAAGCCCTTAGGATGTTTTGAAAACTTTTATTTGTTAAAACTTCTTCTTCAAATTTTTTGCAATATGTACATGTAGGAGATGAAAAATAAATAATAAGTGGTTTGTTTTCTATCAAAGAAATTTTATGAGCTGTTCCTAAATCATAAAATGTATACTGGTAAGAAAAAGAAAAAATAGATAGTGTAAGTAATAAAACAAGTATAACTTTTTTCATGCTTATACCTTCTTTCTAACTTTAAATTTTTTCATTCTAAGTTTTTTAAAATATCTCAAAATTGGACAACTTATTTTCCATCTTTTAAAAAATTCCATCGTGTAATCCTCCTTTAAAGACTAAAGGCAGGAGTTTCCTGCCTTTAGTTTATTCCTAGTATTCTATCAATTTTAGCTTTATCAAATCCTATAATTACCTGATTACCTATTTCGATTACAGGAACTCCAAGTTGACCTGATTTTTTGTACATTTTTTCGGCAGCTTTTTGATTTTTAGAAACATCGTATTCTTTAAATTTTAATCCTAATTGTTTAAAATAGGTTTTTGCTTTTTTACAATATGGACATGTTGGAGTAGTGTAAATTGTTATTTTTAAATGTTGCATTACGCCACCCCCTTAGAAATATTTTTTTGCAGCATGTTCAACAGCAATTGCGCCATCTGCGGCAGCAGTAACAATTTGTCTCAAGTTTTTAACTCGCACATCTCCAATAGCATAAATTCCGGGTATATTTGTTTCCATGTTTTCATTGGTTTTTATATAACCGAATTTATCAACTTCTACGATGTCTTTTAACAAATCGCTTTTAGGAACAAGACCTACGTAAATAAATACTCCTTCAGCTTTTATTACTGTTTCTTCACCGGTTTCATTATTTACAACTACGACTTCTTCAACTTTATCTTTACCCCTTATTTCTTTTACAAGAGAATTGTAGACAACCTTGACATTTTTGTTAGAAAAGAGCCTGTCCTGTAAAACTTTTGCAGCTGTTAAATAAGGTAAATTTTGTACTATTGTAATGCTCTTAACCATTTTAGCAAGAAAATGTGCTTCGTCACAAGCGCTATCTCCTCCACCAACTACTACAACATCTTTTCCGGAGAAGAGGTATCCATCACAAGCAGCACAATATGTTACACCTTTACCTCTAAATTCTTTTTCTCCAGGGACATTAAGTTGTCTTGGAACAGCACCTGTTGCGTAAACTAAAGCTTTCCCTTTTACAACTTTTCCATTATCTAAATGAACATATTTATATTCATTATCATATGTTATCTTGGTTACCTCAGCAGTTACTAATTCTGCTCCAAAGCTTCTTGCATGTTCTGCAAATTTTTCTCCTAATTCACTACCTTCAATTCGAGTAAATCCTGGCCAGTTTTCAACAATGTGTGTTTGCGTAACAGCACCACCTTCAAGAGCTTTTTCAAATACTGCAGCCGTTAGCCCTGCACGGCCGGCATAAATTGCTGCGGTAAGGCCCGCTGGACCTCCACCAACTATTAAAATGTCATAGTAATCTTTTGGACCAGATGATATGTTGCCCAAGTCAAAGTGAACCATATTAGTTCACCTCCTTATTTTATTGCTTTTAAAACTTCCTCAAGATACTGTGCTTCTGGATAAGCACCAATAAAGAATGTATTTGGGTTTCTGTTTATTACAATGTGTGGAACGGAAGAAACTCCAAATTCGTTACTTAATTCAAAGAATTCATTGGCTTCAATCATTTCAGCTTTAATAAGTGGATTAATGAGTGCAAAATTGTGAGCTGTCAAAACTGCACGTGGGCAGTATGGACAAGTTGGTGTTACAAAAACACTTATTCTTACTGGTGTATCAATTTCTTTAAGCTTTTCTATAGTATTTGGTGAAAGATCAGGTTTTGCACCCTTCCCAAAAGTAGTTATATCCTGAACTAAAGTACCAAATTCATGGCCAGATGGCAATCCGTAAAATCTTACACCTCTGTCTTCTCCGTCTTCAAGTGTAAGAATAAGAGCTGGTACCATTTCAACTTCATATTTTTCCACTAAATCTTTATGATCGTTTACGTTATACCTTTCTACAATGATTTTGTCAGAAAGTTCTTGAAGTTCATCCAAAATTTGCACTTCAAGCTCACAATACTCACAGTTTTCTTTTGAATCTCCAAAATAAATTAATTTTACTTTGTTTTCCATTTCCTTCGAGAATAAGTCCGTCAAATATTCCCTGTCTTTTGCCGATAAAAGTGCCATAATATACACCTCCATAGAAATTTTTTATTATTGTTTTTAATTTTAAAGGCACGATTTAATTATACACTATCAAATTTCAATTAGTCTGAACTTAATGTTACAATTCGGACAAATTTGGTAGAAATTAAAATTCAAAATCCTATGATTTTTGACCGGGTTATTATTGTAAAGTTCTAAATTATTCAAAACATAGAGTTATAAATAGTTTTTTTTGATTATTTATCTTTATTTGAAGCTATTGGAAGGCCTTTTGTGTTGGAACTTGCTGTTTTTGTATGATAATATATAATGTGGAAATATTTTTCTTCTAAAAAGTTTTTATGGAAAAAGTTTTTATGTGATTTTAATTGGAGGTGATTTTAAATGATAAAGCAAGATTTAAAAGCATATACTGTCCCGGAAGAATTTTTGGAAAAAATTGTATCCAATGGACCGTACGATTTAATAGTTGGAATTCCTAGTTATAACAATGCAGATACTATACGTTACGTTGCTGAAATTGCCGATAAAGGTTTACAAAAATATTTCTCTTCATTAAAATCTTGTATTATAAACTCGGATGGAGGCTCAAGTGATAATACTCGAGAAGTTTTTCTAAGTAGTCAAACTTTTTCAGATCTTTATACCTTTGTATATAATGGCATATCAGGTAAAGGGACTGCTATGAGAAGTATTTTTGAAATAGCACACTTAGTTAATGCTAAAGCAGTAGTTTTTTTAGATTCTGATTTAAGAAGTGTGGAACCTTTTTGGATTGAAAGATTGTTGAAACCTATCTTGGATGGTAAAACGTCATATGTAGCTCCTTATTATATACGTCATAAATACGATGGAACAATTACAAACTCCATTTGCTATCCTCTTACTACTATTCTATATGGTCAAAAGATAAGACAACCAATTGGCGGAGATTTCGGTGTGGGACGAGAAATGATAGATATTTATGTTAAAAAGCCTTTAGAAATATGGGATTCAGATATTTCAAAATTTGGTATAGATATTTGGATGACAACAACAGCCATTAATGAGTCTTTTTTTCCTGTATATCAGGCATCTTTAGGAGCAAAAATACATGATGTAAAAGATCCTGGAAAACATTTAGGGAATATGTTTCGAGAAGTTGTGGGAACATTGTTTAATTTGATGGATTTTTATAAAGATAAATGGATGAATGTTATGAAAATTGTTGATGCTCCAATCTTTGGTGAAATTCTTCAAATTACTCCCGAAGCAATTACAGTTGATATTGAAAATCTTCTGAAAAAATGTAAAAATGGTATAATAGAAAAGCAAGAAAGTGTATTGAAAATTTTTTCAAATGACCTTTCCGAAAAACTAATAAAAGTAGCAAACCTAGATGGAAGAGTAAATGAAGATTTGTGGATTTCTGTAATTTTTGAACTTTCAAAAAAGTACAAAGAATACAAAGACGAATTAATTGGAGTTCTAGTACCAATATATTTTGGAAAAACAGCCGATTTTGTAATTAAAACTGAAGATATGACTATGGAAGAAGCAGAAAAAGAAATTGAAAAATTATTAGGAAAATTTTTTGAAAGGAAAGGTGAATTAATAGATTTATGGAGGAAGTTAAATTAGGGATTATTGAAAAATTAAAAGCTATATATGACCAATTAAAACCTGCTGAAAAAAAGATAGCAAAATATATTATCAAATATCCTGATGATGTGATTCATCATTCTATAAGCGAGCTTGCTGAACTTGCTAAAGTTGGCGAGGCCACAATTTCGAGACTTAGTAGAAAACTGGGATATAGAGGATTCCAAGCTTTGAAAATAGAGCTTGCTAAAGAACTTTCTTCAGTACCTCATGCGTTTATTAAAACCAATGTGATTATTTCAGAGGTAATTGAGTCTTTAACTAATTTATCTAAACTTATTAATGAAGAAGAGATAGAAAAAATTGCAAAAAAGATAATTAATTCAAGTAAAGTTTTCTTTTTTGGGGTTGGCTCGAGTGGAATAGTAGCCGAATATGGTGCTTTTCTTTTTACTCGAGCAGGTTTTTTTGCAAATTATTATACAGATCCTCACATGCAAGTTATAAGTGCTGTTGGTATGGATAAAAATACTGTTGTCTTTGGAATTTCTTCTAGTGGAAATATAAGAGATACAGTTAAATCTATGAAAGTGGCCAGAGATTCAAAAGCATTTGCTGTAGCAATAACTGGGGGATATGATTCCAGGATCACCGAAGTTGTTGATACTACTCTATACATTCCTCCGGCAGGCCTTGAAAGCGGTTTACCTAAAATTTCTCCTGTGGTTTCACAGATGGTTATGATTCATATGATTTTTGAAAAAACGCTGGCATTGAAAAAAGAAGCCATTGAAATTATAAAAAAAGGTAATACAACTTTGAAAGCAAAAAAATATAGTAGTAAAAACGAAAGAATTTAAAGCTTCTAATATTTACCTTCGATAGGGTGAAAAATAAAAGAGAACATGGCTCCGAATTTTTGATATGATACCTCTTTTTGAATTAATATAATTAATCATCGTATATTCTTTTTTCTCCAGAAATTTTTTGTAATGGTGCAATATCTTGTGTTACTTCTAAAGTTCCAAGATATTTTCCTTTTTCATCTCTTACTGCAAAATATTGGATTAATACATATTTTTCCCCAAGTTTTAACCAAAAGTCTGCTTTATTTCTCTTACCAGATTTAAAATCTTTAAGAATTTTATTTACAATTTCTATACTTTTTTCAGGATGGCAATTTTGTACTTTTCGACCAACAATTGTTCTGCTTCTAACAAAAATCCTATCTTTAGTTTCATTAAAATATTTTACTTCGTCGTTTTCATCAACAAATGTTATATCGATAGGTAAAGTATTTAATATTGCTAGAATTTGTTTTTGAGTGAGAATACCACTTGGAAATTTTATTTCATTAGAATTAGATCTTTCAAGATATTTTTTAATAAGGTTATTTATTTTCTCGATGCTAATATCATCATCTTCATTTTCTTCAATTGATTCAGGATATGGTGCTGGATTATAACAACAATACCCGATTTTGTCAAATTCATCTCTTATTACTTTCCATTCATCCTCATCTATGGCTTGCAAAGCAGAAGGGAAAAGAACAAAATGTTCTTTGTGAATATGGTTTAAAATAAGATCTACCATTCCGGTGCTAATTTTCCAGAGTTTTTCTTTAAAAGTTTCAAAATTTTCATCTCTCTTATTTTTGAGTTCTTTCAAGTTTTTCCTCAATTCCCTGAAAATATCATGTTCTTTCCACATTACCATTGGTGGTTTTTCAATACCATGTTTTTCTAGTACTGGAAATAGTACATTTTCTTCTTTTTGGAAATATAATTCGATTTTATCGAAATTATCAATATATTCTTGAATTTTAATTATTAAAGGTAATGCCTCAGAAAAGTTCTTCTTTTCATTAATTTTATCAGACAGCAATTTAAAATTTACAACAGAATCTTGTAGAAACTCATGCTCTTTCACAAGAACATGAATTGGATGCCATTTAGGTACGTCAAGTCCTGGGCCTTTTGTCTTATCTTTTAAAACATCAATGTGTATATTGCAGACTTTTCTAACTTCATCTACGGTAATTCCCTCTTCATTCATTAATTCTTGTTCTATGAGTGCGATTTCTATCGGAGAAATTTCTGAAATAATTTTTTGAATTTCTTTTTTTAATTCATCATTATCTTCGTTTTTAGTTCTTTTAATTAAGTTTTTTAAATACTCCCGTTTATTAAATACTTCACTCAAAATAAACGCCTCCTCTAATTAGTTTAACCTAATTGAATTTTACAACTGTTTCAATTTAAATTCCGTAACATAAGTTACGAAAAAAGAGGCTAATTTAGCCTTTTTTGTGGAATCACAACTTTTTTGCTTCAGAAACAGGGTGGTCTATTTCTGAAAGTTTTTCTTTAACACCCTCTAAACTTTTTGTGGATATTTTTACTATTTTTTCTTCAAGACTTATTTCAAAATCTTTTTCTCCAATCTCTTCTAGGGCTTTTTTGATTCTCATAACGCAGTGTTGGCAAGAGATGTTTGGAATTTTAAGTAAGTAGTTATACATAATTTCACCACCATTTTCAAATGTAATTTACTTTATATAGTCTGGTATTCAATAATTTTCAATTTATTTTGAATTCCTTGAATATCAGTCACTTTCTAAACAGATGTCTTTAATGTTTAATCTTTGAACATCAAATTTTAAATACAACTTTGAAATTTTATCAAGCTATCTTTCGTCTTTTTCCATTATTTCTTTCAATATTATATTTTTGTTCACCTTTAAATCATAGATTTACGCTTGATACAAGGTTCAACTTTCGTTAATTAAGCCTATTAGGCCTTCCAAAGTATTTGCCAACAAAATGTTTTCTACTACTTCAACATATTTTGCATTTATCCACACCAACTGTTTTTTCAACAAACATGGTTTTACCATTGATCATAGCTTCATCAATTTTTGAAGAATCTTCTATTATTTTTCCATCGACTGGTATTCTTTCACCGGGTTTGACTAATACTGTCATTCCTTCTTTTACAACTTCAATGGGAATAAAAACTCTTCTTCATCTAACAATACCCTTGCTTCTTTCGATTGGAGCCTAAACAGGTTTTTAATTAATTTCTTTACTTGTCCTACTCTCAATGAATCTTCCAAGTAGATGGAAAGAAATAATCATAGTTCCAATAGCTCCAAAAGAAAAAATTTCCAGACCTAATAAAGACAAAACAGAAGTTAACCAAGCTGTAATTGCACCAAAAAAGATTAAAGTATCCATATTTGTATGTTTGTGTGTTAGGGCGATCCATGCTCCTTTTATTGTGTCTCTTCCTGCATAAAATGTTACAATTGCGTCAAAAAAACCTCAAAAAATGTGAAAAATAGAACTTTTGAGAAAAACATATTAATAATCATTAAAATTAATAGTGAAATTGTGAATGTAAGAGAGATAATAAGGTTATTTTTGATTCTGCTAAACCTTTTTTCTTCAATTTGTTCCTATGTTTCTTTAGAAATTCCATATCTAACACTTTCAACTATTTTTTAATCTTTTCGATATCAATATTTTTGCCAACAACAGAACCAGTGTTCGTGGTAAGATTAACTCCAGCAAATTTAATATCTTCAGATTTAAGCAAAGCTTTTTCAATAGTTCTTGCACAATTTGCACAAGTCATTCCTGTGATGGTAAAAGTTTTTTTGTCTTCAGACATTACTTCTCTCCTTTTTTATACAATTTTGCTCAGATATTCTAATACTTCTTCTAATTCTTTAATTTTAATATTTATTTCTTCTGGATCTTTTGATAAAGCTGCTTGTTTAATACAATGTTCAAGATGGGAATTTAGTATTTCTACATTTGCTTTTTTTAAAAGAGAAATAGAAGCTAAAATTTGCTTTGAAATATCAATACAGTATCTGTCATTCTCTAGCATTTTGATGACTGCTTCAACCTGTCCTTTTGCGTTTTTCAAAAGTTGTAAACTTTTACTACGGTCCATAATACTCCTCCATTTTTAATTTTTTTATAACCCCCCTATATGGGGGTGGGCATTTTAATTATATCAAAAACTTTAATATATTCGAATTTATTGAATTTTATAATTATTTATGTTAATATAAAATTTGAGGAGGCGTGCACCGAACTGGCTAAGGGGCCGGTCTCGAAAACCGGTGGGCAGTAATGCCCTTGTGGGTTCGAGTCCCACCGCCTCCGCCAAGAAGCGGGCTTTTGCCCGCTATTTTTTTTTAGTTTTAAGAAAATTAATTGAAAAATAATAAAAACGAAATATATTGATATTATAATATATTCAAGAAAAAAATCACATAATAGGAGGTGAACGTATGTCTGAGCCAAAAGATTTTCCAATTATTGGAAAAGATGCATTGAAAAGGGAAGTAAAAGATTTATCTGTAGTTTCATGGTGGGGAGTTGATAGAAAAGAAATAGAGTGGTACCCTACCATTGATCATGATAAATGTGCTGGCTGTGGTTTATGCTTTGTTACGTGTGGAAGGAGAGTTTTTGATTTTGATAAACAACTTTCTAAACCAGTTGTTAAATATAAATATAATTGTTTAGTAGGTTGTCAAACTTGTGCAAATCTTTGTCCCACAAATGCAATTGCTTTCCCTGATGTTTCCATAATGAAAAAACTTGTAGCAAAGAATAACGTTGTAAAGAAATCTTTTGAAATTATTGCTCCAATTATTGGCTGTGAAGATAATTTATCAAGTAAAGAAACGGAATCTGATTTTAATAAGTAAAATTTTAACTATTTTTAACAAAAGGCCCCAATTCTGGGGCCTTTTGTTATTGACAGTAAATGAGTGTTGATGTACAATTAATATATGCAAATATTAGCAAGTGTTTAATTGTTTTACTTAAAGGAGGTATTGAGTTGACAAAAGGAAGTAAAATTATGAAATTTAGAGAATCTCATGATTATTATGTAGATATGGCTGAACTTTTTTCAATTTTTTCAGATCCTACAAGATTAAAAGTTTTACATGCTCTTCTTGATGGCGAGAAATGTGTAAAGAAAATTTGTGAAATTGTTGGTTTAAACCAATCGACTTGTTCTCATCAGTTGAAAATTTTAAAACAATATAAAGTTGTCAAAGCAATAAGAGATGGTAAATATATTCGTTATAGCATAAGCGATGATAAAATAAAAAAAATCATAGAAATTGGTGAAAAATATTCAGTTGGAAGTGAAGAATAATGATTTTGTATGTTTTATTTTATTAGAAGATACAATAATATTTTCAATGGTACAAATGGTATAAAAAGTGTAGGGGGAATTTTTCACCCCTACTTTTTTAGTCTCTGAAATTCTTTATAATCAAGCTGGATAAACTTGCTTTTTACTTTATAGGTACCTGGATTTGTTATGATGATAATCTACACAAAAAAATTAATTGGGTAGATTAGATTAATTTTAATTTTTTTCAGTTGCAGAAACCTCATTTTTGGAGCATCGGTTTTTGCAAGATTTATTGTTATTTTTTTGACACTTTTTCCGGGTTTGATTCTCGTTTTTCAACCAAAATGAAAGTAGAAACTCAGAAAAAATATTTGTTAAAATTTTTGTTAGGTTAATTGGAGGTACTATTATGAATTTCTTAGTAAGAATTACGGCTAATTTAAAAAAATATTTTATTTTCTATTCCATGGTAAGTGTTCTGGCAGGATGGTTTCTAGGCGTAAAATTTTCAGATTTTTCTTTAAATCATAGAATTAGTTTTACACGTTTAGTTATTTTATTTGTATTTTTTATGATTTATCCGATGATGATTAATATTAATTGGTTAAAAGTGAAAAATATAGCGAAGGATCCTAAGGCAATTTTAATGAGTGTTTTTTACAATTATATACTGACGCCAGTAATTGCTTTGATTTTAGCAAAATTATTCATTCATGACAATGAATTATTTTTAGGTTTTATTCTTGTAATGCTTATACCAGTTAGTTCTTCGAGTGTTGGTTATACCGGTATAGTTAAAGGAAGCGTTGAAATTGCTTCGATTGCTCAGGCAGTTAATTTTTTATTAATTCCCATTTTAACTCCCGTTTATTTTCACTTTATTGGACGAGGTGTAAATATACCGATTCCTATGGCAGAAATTTGGAGATCTTTACTTTATGTAGTTATTTTACCGATAATTTTAGGGGTCATTACACGTTGGGGATTAGTAAAAGCAAAAGATGAGAAAGCTTTAAAAGAATTAAAGCCTTTGTTTTCTTTTATAACTCTTGTTTCAATGCTTTTTGTAGTCTTTATTATATTTTTCTTAAAGGGAAAAATGTTATTAACAAAAATTCATTTAGTAATAGTCATGGGAGTTGTGACATTAATTTATTTATCTATAGCTCTTTTGTTAGAAACATATTTAAATAAAAAAGTAGGGTTATCATATGAGGAACACATGGGAATTGTTTTTTTAAGCACAGGAAAAAATAATGGAACAGCAGTTGCAATTGCATCACTTGCTTTTGGACCAATGGTTGCAGTTCCAGCAGCAGTTCTTCCGATTTTCCAAATAATTTTTCTCATAGCGTATATTCATTTGGAAAATTTAGTGAAAAAGTATTTTGAAAGAAAATAAAAAATCTCCCTGCATTAATGCAGGGAGATTTTGTTAAATTATGTTTATTTATGCTTTTTTATCAAAAAATGAAAGAATTAATGTAATAATACCAACAACAAGAGCATTAGTCATAGCTGCCCCTTTTGAACCAGTAATTCCTGAAATGAATGCTGAAATAATTAACCAAAGTGAGAAAATTAAAATACCTGAAGCAACACCTTTAGAAGCTTTAAACATTGGGAAAGACACAATAAGCATAAGAATACCAACTACCAAAAAGTTTGTTAAATTACCCGTTGAAGAAGTTACAATTCCTGGAATGAATGCTGAAATAATTAACCATACTGATAAAATCAAAATTACCCAACCCTTCCACGTCATACTTTTCACCTCCCGAGATCAATTTATCAAATGAGCATTAATTAAAATGTACAATTTAATTGTACAACTTTTAAAATTATAAGTCAAGTTTCATTTGGAAAAAATTGGAATTTATGAGAATAGAAGAAAAATGATATAAAATGCTCCAATAATCAAGGAAATTAAAACAGGTAGAATTTTCCATTTTAGATATTCAAAAAATCTAAATTTTCTTCCTAAATTCTTTTCTAAAAAATTTACTGCAACTATATTTTGAATTGCACCAAGTGGTGTGAGATTAGTTGAAAAATTTGCACCAATTGCGAATGTCCACCAGAGTAAAGGCGAAACTCCTTTAGCAACTAGTATCTTTATTACTGGAGCTAATATTAGTGCTGTTGGTACATTATTAAGTATGGGTACTGTGAAAATCGAGATTAAATAAAAGATGAATAATATGAGAATTTGATGGCTAATGATTGGAGAGAACATAGAAGCAATTTTTTCAGTAAATCCTATTTCTTCCAGAGCATATGAAAGCATGTATAAACCAGCAAAGAAAAATAGCATATCCCAATCTATTTCTTTAGCAACATCTTCATAACCATTAGAAAATTTAAAAATTAAAAACGATCCACCCAACAAAGCAATTACAGCTAATTCAACGTTCTTTGCAAACAATATAGTATAATAAATCATGTATTATGATTATGCATTTTCCAATGTTAGTTTATCACTTAGTATTTAAAAATCAACATTGAATTTGTTAATTTGTAGATAAACTTTGTCAAATTATCATACATATAAGTATTTGGAGGGGAAATGATGGAAGAAAAGAAGTTGTCAAGTAGAGATATTTTTAAGGGTGTCTTACTTCATGTTAAAAAGGATGAAGTTCTTCTACAAAATGGAAAAGTTAGCACACGTGAATACGTTTTACATCCTGGAGCTGTAGCTGTTGTTCCAGTAACAGATGATAATAAAATTGTTTTTGTAAGACAATTTAGATATCCTTTGGGACAAGATTTGCTGGAAATACCTGCTGGAAAATTTGATTCTCCAAATGAAGATCCTCTAGAATGCGCAAAAAGAGAATTAAAAGAAGAAACAGGATTTAGAGCAAATGAATTTATTTATATGGGCTATATTTTTACGACTCCCGGTTTTTCAAATGAAGTTATCCACCTTTATCTTGCAAGAGGTTTAGAAGATGGTAAAATGGAACCTGATGAAGATGAAATAATTGAACTTGAATTTAAAGGTCTTAATTTAGCTTTAAAAGAGTGTATCGATGGAAAAATAACGGATGCAAAAACTATTGCGGGAGTTTTTAAAGCTTATTTTTATTTAAGGGCTATCAAGGAGGGATAATATGAAGTTGCTGTCTAATTTATTTTTTATCTCTGCTGTTGTTTCTTTGGCTGGTTCTTTAATTTTTTTTGAAATTGGGATGAGAGCAATGCGAAAAAAGTTGGAAGAAAAAGAAAAGAAAAGTACAAAGATTGCTTTAAGACTTTTAATAGTTAGTGGTATTTTATTTGGAATTTCTGGACTATTGGCTTTTTTTGTATAAAAAGTTAAAAGGAGGGTTTAAACCCTCCTTTTTTTTTTAGATTAAATGTACAAGTATTCCACTTTTTAATTTTGGTTCAAACCAGGTTGATTTTGGTGGCATAATTTTCCCTTCATCAGCTACTTGAAGCAAATCCTCAATTGATGTTGGGAAAAGAGAAAAGGCGACTTTAAATTCACCACTATCAACAAGTTTTTGAAGTTCCTCCATACCTTTTATTCCACCTACAAAATCAATTCTTTTATTAGTTCTTGGGTTTTCAATACCTAAAACTGGATTTAATAAGTTTTCTTGTAATATTGCAACATCAAGAGAAGATACTACATCATTTTCATTATAAGTACCTTCTTTTGCTGTTAATTTGTACCATTTGTTGTTTAAATACATTCCAAATTCATGTTTCTTTTCTGGCTTATATGGAGATTTTGGAGCCTTCTCAACTATGAATTTTTCAGAAACTTTATTAAGAAATTCTTCTTCAGTCAACCCATTTAAATCTTTAACTACTCTATTATAATCTAAAATATTTAATTGATTATGTGGGAATAAAACGGCTAAAAAGAAGTTGTATTCTTCTTCACCTGTATGGTTAGGATTTTCTTTTGCAAATTCTTCTGCAGCTCTAGCTGCGGCAGCAGCCCTATGGTGTCCATCGGCTATATAAAACGCATCAACAGATTTAAAAGCATTAACGATTTCATTAATTTCTTTTTCATCTTTTACAACCCACAAGGTATGATGGATTCCAGTGTCATCAACATAATCATATTCAGGAGTTTTTGAAGTATGTTTAATGATAAGTTCATCAAGTTCGGGTTTTGATCTGTACATTAAAAATACAGGGCCTGTATGTGCTTTCAGTAATTTCACATGTTTTGCTCTCTCATCTTCCTTATCTTTTCTTGTAAGTTCGTGTTTCTTAATTTTACCTTCTCTGTATTCTTGTGTGGAAAATGTTGCATATATTCCAATTTGTGAAAATCCATTCCATTCTTCTTTGTAAACGTAAATTGCAGGTTTTTCTTCTAAAATCATTACGTTATCTTTTTGATATTGATCAAGTACTTCTTTCCCTTTTAATATTACTTCATCAGAATGTGTGTCTACTTTACTTTGAAAATTTATTTCAGGTCTTGTTACTTTGTAAAATGTATATGGATTTTTTTGAGCTTCTTTTCTAGCTTCTTCAGTCGTGACAACATCATATGGCTTAGCTGCAACTTTTTCAATCATATCTTTTCGAGGTCTCAAGCCTCTGAAAGGTCTAACAATCAATTTTATCCCTCCTTTTAAATAATTTCTCCAATCTCATTTTAGCATATGTAAAAATTACCAGCAATACTCTTTATATGCAAAAGAGAGGAATAGATATTTTTTATTATTTTAATTCTTTTGTATACTCACATAATTAGTTAAATTCACTTTTCGTAATCTATGTTACCGATATTTACAAGAAAATTCATTAAAATAAAAATGCAAGAAATATTCAGGAGGTGATATTATGGCTTTAAATATGTTTTGTTACCAGTGTTCTCAAACAATGAATGGAGAAGGATGTACTGTAAGTGGTGTTTGTGGGAAAAGTCCAACAGTTGCAAGACTTCAAGACAATTTAATTTATATATTGAAGGGAATTTCTGCATATTATTACCATGCTCGTGAACTTGGATATTACGATGAAGAAATAGCTGCTTATTTAGGTAAGGGCTTATATACAACGCTTACTAATGTAAATTTTGATGGTGAAAATCTTGTCAAACTTGCTCTTGAAGCTGGAATGATGAATTACAAAGTTATGCAACTTTTGAAAAAAGCACACATAGAAACTTATGGTGAACCAACTCCAACAGAAGTTGAAACAGGAACAAAAAAAGGACATGCAATAATTGTTACTGGACATAATTTGAAAGCCCTTGAAGAATTATTAAAACAAGTGGAAGGTACTGATGTATATGTTTACACACACTCTGAAATGCTTCCAGCTCACGGTTATCCAGAATTAAGAAAATACAAGAATTTAGCGGGAAATCTAGGAAAAGCTTGGTATGATCAAAGAAAACTTTTTGATGAAATTCCTGCTGCAATTCTTGGAACAAGTAATTGTGTACTTATTCCAAAAGAATCTTACAAAGACAGAATGTTTACAACATCGATAGCAAAATTACCTGGAGTAAAGCATATTGAAGGATACGATTATACAGAGGTAATTGAAAAGGCAAAGAGTTTACCAAAATTAGAGGAAAAACCTGGAAGCTATAAGTTGGTGACAGGTTATTCAACAAAAGTTATTCTATCTCTTGCTGATAAAATAAAAGAAAATGTAGAAAAAGGTAAAATTAGGCATTTCTTTGTAGTGGGTGGTTGTGATACACCGACAAGAAAGGGCTCATATTATAGAGAGTTTGTTGAGAAACTACCAAAAGATACAATAGTTTTAACTCTTGCTTGTGGAAAATTTAGATTTAATGATCTTGATTTAGGAAATATTGATGGAATACCAAGATTAATTGATGTAGGGCAGTGTAATGATACAATTGTTGCGATTGAGGTAGCTGAAGCGCTTTCAAAATTATTTAATGTTGGAATTAATGATTTACCCCTTTCATTGGTTTTAACGTGGATGGAACAAAAGGCAGTTGCAATTTTATGGACATTACTAGCATTGGGAATAAAGGGAATTTATCTTGGGCCAGTTTTACCAGCATGGGTTAATGATGAAATTTTAAAATCTCTCCAAGATAATTTTGATTTAAAACTAATAAGTGATCCAGAAGAAGATATAAAAAATATTTTAAAAATGTAGACAAAAACCGGCAGGGAAAACCTGCCGGTTTATTTATTTTAAAAGAATTTTGCGTAATCTTCAATGTATTTTAGGTTTTTAATTTTCACAAATTTTCCTTTTAATTCAATTATCCCGTTTTTTTCTAATTCAATAAAAGTTCTGGAAAGTGCAGGCCTTGTAACGCCAAACTCCCTCGAAAGCTCTTCCTTTGACATTTCCAGTAAAATATTTAAGGTACCCTGTTTTTCATAAAGTTCAAAGAGATAAAAACAGATTTTTTGAACAAGATTTTTTAAAGAAATATCATAAAATCTATCAGTTATAAAAACAAACGCATCGGAAACAACTTGCAAATAGTTTTTTAATAATCTTTCATTTTCCATCATCTTAAGAATAAAAATCTCTTTTGAAATTTTTAAAATTTTACTTGGTCTTACTGTAACTACATCTACGGGGTATTTAGGATTTGAGGAAAAAATAACAGCTGCAGCCAATGTTTTTGGAGCAAACATGTGATCAACTTGAATGACTTTTCCTTCATCATTAACAAAGAGTCCCAATGTTTCACCCTCTATTAAAATTAAGATTTCGTCACAAGGATCATTCCTATATCTGATTGTTGTATCTTTTTCAAAAGATTCTACATGGGAATTTTTTACTATATCTAAAATGTCTTTTTCTTCGACATCCTTAAAGAGTTTGCAATTTTTTAAAATAGAAATATACTTTTTCAATTGTTTAATTGTTCCTCCTTATGGATGTATTCTATAAAGTGTTCTTGGGAATGGAATAGTTTCTCTTATATGTTCCAATCCTGCTATCCAAGCAATAGTTCTTTCAACCCCTAAACCAAAACCACTATGGGGCACAGAACCAAATTTTCTAAGATCAAGATACCAATCGTAAGATTCAATTGGCAAATTGAATTCTTTTAATCTTTCAACTAACAAATCATAATCGTGAATCCTTTGTGAAGCTCCGATTATTTCACCATATCCTTCTGGTGCGATTAAATCATCACAAAGGACAACATCGGGATTTTCAGGGTCTGGTTGCATATAAAAAGCTTTTGCTTTTCTAGGATAATGAGTAATAAAAACTGGTTTTTCAAATTGCTTTGCTATTTCTGTTTCTTCATCTCCTCCAAAATCATCACCCCACTTTATGTCAAATCCTTTCTTTTGAAGAAGTTTTACTGCTTCAGTATATGTAATTCTTGGAAAAGGTGGTTCTATTTTTTCGAGTTTTGAAATATCTCTTTTTAATGCATGTAAATGTTCAGCTGCATTTTCAAGAACATATTTGACAATATAACTTACAAGATTTTCTTGAAGTTTTAAATTATCCTCATGTTCGTAAAATGCTACTTCAGCTTCGTTCATCCAGAATTCTATCAAATGTCTTCTGGTTTTAGATTTTTCAGCTCTAAACGTTGGACCTAAATTGAAAACTCTTCCAAGAGCCATACATGCAGCTTCAAGGTATAGTTGACCGGTTTGTGCAAGGTAAACTTTACCGTAATCAAAATAGTCAATTTCAAATAGATTTCCGGCAGATTCTCCAATAGCACCTGTAAATATTGGAGTATCGACTTGTACAAAATTATTTTCCCAGTAAAATTTACGTATACCTTTTAAGATGGCATCTCTAATATGAAGAATATGCATTTGTCTTCTTGAACGTAGCCAAAGGTGTCTATAATTCATTAGATAATCAATACTATGATCAGGTTTATTAATTGGAAAATCTTCTTTTGGAATTTGTAGAGGAATCACTTCTTTAGCGTGAATTTCAACTCCACCTGGTGCTCTTGGTTCTTCTTTTGCGAGTCCTTTAACAATTAGGGATGATTCCATTCTAAGTTTTTTAGCATTTTGAAAAGTTTCAGCAGAAACAGATGAGGCTTCAACAACAACCTGTACAATTCCTGTACCATCTCTGAGGTTAATAAAAGCAATTTTTCCACTACTTCTGCTTCTCCATACCCAACCTCTTAATTCCACTTCCTGGCCTATATATTTTTTTAAGTCTTTAACATAAACCCACACAAGGTCCACCTCCTATTAACTTTACAAATATTCAGGGAAATTCTCAGCTATTGCATAAAAAACACCATCTTCGTTGTTGCTTTTTGATACAAAATCTGCGACATTTTTTAATTCTTCTACGGCGTTTTCAACAGCTATTGAAAAATCAGCCATTTTAAATAAAGAAATGTCATTATGATTATCTCCAAAAGCAATTATTTTTTCTTCTTTGATATTTAAATACTCGAGTAAATTATTAAGAGCGATTGCTTTATCAATACCTTTTGGTACAATATCAAGAAAAATATTCATACTTTTAAATATTTCAGCCTTCAAGTTAAGGTTGTCAAGCTCTTCTTTTATAAAGTCAAGTTTTTCAGGTGTATCAATTGCTAGAAGTTTTGTTGGTTCTTTTTGTTTTAATAGTTCAACTAAATCATTCACAATTTTATATTCGACATCTGCATGCTTAGAGTAAAATTTAATCTTGTCATTATCTTCTTCAGAAAAAAGTCTATCATTAACATACGCTTGCCTATGAATGTTTTTAATACGTAAAAATTCTATAACTTTTTTAGAGCTTTCGTAATCTAACGTTTTTTCAAAAATAATACCATTATTCGGGACAAAAACCATTGCCCCATTATAAGCAATAATGGGAAAATCTCTAAAAAAATATTTTTGAATTATTTTTCGTATTGAAACTAACATACGTCCACTTGCAAAAACTATAGTATGATTTTGTTTTTCTAATTTATCAATTGTTTCAATTGTATATTTAGAAATTGTATAGTCGTCTTTCAAAAGTGTTCCATCTAAATCAAAGACAAAAACCACGCAATCTTACCTACCTTTCTAATTGTTTGTTAATTTCAATTACAAGTGCCTCAGCAGTTCCAATATTTGTAGCTAACGGGATATTATGAACGTCACATACTCGCATTAGTGCAGAAACATCTGGCTCGTGGGGTTGAGCTGTTAGTGGATCTCTTAGGAAAATAACAAAATCAATTTTTCCATCTGCAATTAGGGCGCCTATCTGTAAATCTCCACCATACGGTCCAGATTCTAATTTGGTTACTTTTAAGCCGATTTTTTCTTCAATTATTTTTCCTGTGGTTTTTGTTGCATAAAGATTGCATTGTTCAAAAACATTTTTCCATTCTTTAACAAACATTGCAAGATCCAATTTTTTCTTATCATGGGCTATTAAAGCCACATTAATCAAAAAATCACCCCCAAATTTTCTTTTTTTAATTATATCATATATGATAAAATCAAAATTGTTATTTTTGAAATAAGATTGTCAAAAACGGGGGGGAGTATAATGAAAAAACCTAAATTTAGTACTCTATTTCTTCTAGGGTTTGGTTTTTTTGGAATAAGTATTGTTTGGCCACTTTATAATGCATATGTTCCTATATTTCTTAAAGATTTTTCTTTATCCTCTACCAGTATAGGATTTATAATGACTATTGACAATATTTTTGCAATATTTATGCTTCCTTTAATTGGTGTGTTAAGTGATCAAACAAGAACACGTCTTGGAAGAAGAATGCCCTACATATTGTTTGGAGCACCTCTTGCAGGATTGTTTTTTGCTTTAATACCAATTACTAGAGAATTACATCTTCTTTGGTTTATGATGTTAAATATAATTTTTATGAACTTTTTCATGGCCCTTTTTAGATCCCCTGTCATAGCATTAATGCCAGATATAACTCCATCAAAATACAGGAGTCAAGCAAATGGAATAATAAATTTTATGGGAGGACTTGGGGCACTAATAGCATATTTTGTTGGAAAGCCTCTTTATGATAAAAATTATGCATTACCATTCTGGCTGGGTGCTCTTGTAATGGTTATAGCACTCATATTAGTGGTTTTTTTCATTAAGGAAGATGAAAAGTATAGAATTAAAAACGAAGAAAAAATTAAATTAAATAATGTTTTTAAAAAGAGCTTTAGTGAATTAATTGTTAATTTAAAAGAGGTATTTGCCTCAAAGGAAAAAAGTCTTTTAATGATGCTTTTATCTATTCTTTTCTGGTTTGTTGGGTATAATGCTCTTGAAACGTTTTTTACCAGTTATGCAAAATTCAGAGTTGGTATAAGTGAAAGTACCGGAGCTTTAATTCTCGGTTTTTTCTCTTTAACCTTCATGTTGTTTTCAATTCCTGCAGGATTTATTGGGTATAAAATTGGAAGAAAAAAGGCTATGAGCATAGGACTTTTAATAGTAGTTTCAATTACTATTTTAACTATGATCTCTGTTTGGACAATTAATGAGGTAAAATTATTGACCTATATTATGTTTATTTTATTTGCACTTGGAGGAATTGGTTGGGGAATGGTTAACGTTAATTCTCTTCCAACTGTTGTTGATATGACAGTTGAAGAAAAGGTTGGAGGATATACTGGACTTTATTATTTCTTTTCAATGAGTGCAAATATTATAGCTCCTCCACTAGCAGGATTTTTCATTGACAAAATGGGATATGATTCTCTGATAATCTTTTCTGCGGTATTTTTCATAATAGCTATAATAACTCTTCAATATGTCAAAAAAGGCGATGTTAGGTAGAAGTATGAAAAAGGCATTTTAAAGAAAGTTCACAAAAAGAGCACAAAGGGATTTTTTTGCATTTTGATTTAGCATGTTCTACAATTAGACCATGCAGTTTTTGGTATAAATCAGTATCTCTGGGATAAGCTTCATAGAAAATTTTTTGAACTTTATCATAATTTTTTTCTTTTATACCATACATTCTATCGATAATTCTTTTTGTATATGCGTCTACAACGAAAAAAGGTTTATTTAGTGCATATAACAAAATGGAATCGGCAGTTTCTTTGCCGATTCCTTTTATTTTTAAAAGTTCATTTCTTAGAAAGGTTTCATCCAGGTTTTTTAATTTTTCAATATTAAAATCAAAGTTGGAGAGAAAGGAAAGTAAATTCTTTAGCCTTTTTGCTTTAAGATTAAAAAATCCAGCAGGTTTAATTAATTCAGCAATTTCTTGCTGAGAAAAATTATGAAGATCTTTTAAGATATTTTTAGAATTTGTATATTTATAAATATTCTCAAGAGCTTTTTCTACATTTTTCCAATTGGTGTTTTGAGTAAGAACTGCTGATACAAAGATTTCTTCAGAGGTTCCTGGCCACCATTTTCCAACATCACCATATATTTTATAAAGATCTTTATAGAGGCTTTTGATATTTTCCAACTTTCTAAACCTCCGCTATTGCTTCAATTTCAATATCTGAATTTTTGGGTAATCCAGCAACCTGTATAACAGCCCTTGCAGGTCTGTGATCACCTAAAAATTCAGCGTATATTTTGTTAAATTCATTGAACTTAGAAATGTCCATCATATAAACGTTAACTTTTATAATTTTTTCAATACTGCTTCCTGATTCTTCTAAAATATTTTTAATGTTTTTAAGGATTACTAAAGTTGCTTTTTTAATATCTCCTTTAACCATTTCACCGGTTTCTGGTATGATGGGAAGTTGACCCGAAATGAAGATAAATCCATTGCTTTTTACAGCAATGGAATACGGCCCGATTGCTTTTGGTGCATTTTTAGGTTGTAAAAATTCCATATTTTTCCCTCCTTTAAATTTATCAAAAATATTATATCAAATTTTTGGTGTTATAATTAATCTTGAAAAAAGTAGAATAGGTGATCTTAATGAATATAGAAATTTCAAATATGAGAACTATAATGAGTTGTCCAAGAAAGTTTTGGTTAGAAAGTTATGAAAAGAAGATTTACCACCAAGAGGAAATAACTAGAGAAATAATAAGATATGGTGGTTCTTTAAAACATGCTGAGTTAAGTTCGGAATTTTTAGGAATAACCTTATGGGCAACTGGTGTGGAAATAGTTGTTAATGAGGAAGAAATAACTGTTGTTTCTCAACGAAAAGGAAAAAGATTGTATAAATACCATTACTATGAAGCCGCCTTATATGGTTATGTTTTCTATAAGGAAAGTGGAAAAAAGACACGTGTAATTTTTAAAAGTAATTTTTATGAACAAGAAATACCATGGGAAAATTATGTTGAAAATGCTTTAATGATAGTTGGCAATTTATCAAATACTGACATTCCTGAACCTAGAATAAATACAGAATGTAAATTTTGTATTTATTCAAATGATTGTCTGGATTTTTTTGTTGAAAAAGGAAGTATTGAGATAATCAAAGGAATAGGGAAAGTAAATCTAGAAAAATTGAACTCAGCAGATATAAAATCACTTGATGATATTGTTAGAAATAAAGAAAAAGTTCAATTGATTTTGGGAGAGCAAAAAGGATTAAAAACCTGGGCTCAGGCAAAGGCATTTCTGGACGAGAAACCAATTTTAATTAGAAAGCCCCCAAAATTAAATGATGGTATTTTTTTTGATATAGAAAGTTACGTAGATTTCCACTATTTATTTGGCCTGCTTTATAAGGATAAGTACATACCTTTTATTGCGAGAGAAAAGGATTCTGAAAAAGATGCTTTTATAAGACTTCTTTTCTTTTTTTCAGAAAATGATTTACCTATATATCATTATCACAGTTATGAACCTAATCAATTTAGAAAATTGTTAAGAAAATATGGCCTCAATTCCAGTTTTGAAAATAGATTTTTAGATATTTATAGTATTTTTACAAATCATATTGCTGTTCCTGTTCTTTCGTATTCTTTAAAACCCTTAGCAAAGTATTTTGGATATAAATGGAGGACCAATTTAAATGGTATGAAAGCTGTGAGAAAGTTTGAAGATTTTCTTACAACTGGGGATAAAAAAATATTGGATGAGATTTTAATGTATAACGAAGATGATGTAAGAGCAACAAAACTATTATGGGATGTACTTCGAAAATATACATAACGTATTTGTAACAAAAAAGTTTATTTAAATAGTTGAGTTTTAACATATACTATGTTAATTTAAAATTGACAGCGACCCCCCATCCCCCCCTTGGAAATAGAAGTCCAAGAATAAATGCCCCGGAACTTTCCGGGGCTTTATTTTTTATGTTATAATCACTATGAAGGAGGAAAATTATGAGGACACCCCCACATAGTATTGAGGCTGAACAAGCTATTATTGGGAGCATCTTGATAGATCCTGAAGCTATTGAAAATGTTATTTCAATTGTGCGTTCTGAAGATTTTTACGATACCAAACATGTGGAAATTTTTAGGGCTATTGAGGAATTATATGATGAGAACATTCCTATAGATGTTATTTCAATTTGCGATAGGTTAAAAACAAAAGGCAAATTAGAAATGGTCGGTGGAGAACTATATGTGGCACAACTTGCCGATGGCGTGCCAACTTCTGCACATGCTGAAACGTATGCCCAGATTGTAAGAGATAAATCTATTTTAAGATCATTGATTTCTGCTGCATCAAGAGTTGTAGAAGAAGCAATGTCGGATAACAATGTTGATGAAATACTGGACAATGCGGAAAGAGTTATTTTCGAAATCGCAGAATCTAAAACTTCTAAAACGTATCAACCAATGAACACAATACTTCATGAAGTATTTGAGAATTTGGAATTATTAAGAGATAAGATGAAAAAGGGAACAACTTCATTAATTACAGGAATACCAACAGGATATAGATTATTAGATGAACTTACTTCCGGATTTCATAAATCTGATTTAATTATTCTTGCTGCAAGGCCTAGTGTTGGAAAAACTGCCCTTGCTTTGAATATCGCAAGAAATATGGCTATTAAAGCAGATGTTCCGGTAGGAATATTTAGCCTTGAAATGAGTCGTGAACAACTAGCTCAAAGGTTATTGGGGATGGAAGCTCTTATTGAACTCCAAAAAATAAGAAGAGGGTATCTAACAGATGAAGAATGGCAAAAACTTCTTCAAGCAACCGGAAAATTATATAAAGCGAATATTATAGTCGATGATGAAGCAAATCTTGATCCTAGATCATTGCGTGCAAAAGCAAGAAGAATGAAGAAAGAATATGGAGTTGAAGCGATTTTTATAGATTATCTGCAGTTAATGAGTATAAGATCTTTCAGAGAAAACAGGCAGCAAGAAATATCTGAAATTTCAAGATCTTTGAAACTTCTTGCTAGAGAACTTGATGTATCAATTATTGCACTATCTCAGTTATCAAGGGCAGTTGAACAAAGGGAGGATAAAAGGCCGAGGTTAAGTGATTTGAGAGAATCAGGTTCTATTGAGCAAGATGCTGACATGGTTTTGTTTTTATATAGAGAAGAATACTATAAAAAAGAAAAAACAAGTGAACCTCATGAAACAGAAGTAATTATTGGGAAACAAAGAAATGGACCAATTGGCACTGTCAAGCTTCTTTTTGATCCACATTTCACTGCTTTCTTTGATATAGATGTATATCATGGAGGTGCCGATTAATGAGGGCAATTTATCCTGGTTCTTTTGATCCAATTACTCTAGGTCATTTAGATATTATTGAAAGAGCCTCTAAGATTTTTTCAGAAGTTTATGTAGTAGTAATGGAAAATAAGAGAAAAAAATATACCTTTAGTTTAAATGAAAGGATTACTATGATAAAGGAGTGTACTAATCATATTAAAAATATAAAAATAGATTCTTTCAAAGGGTTACTGATTGATTATGTAAAACATAATAATATAGATGTTATTATAAGAGGTTTGAGAGCCGTAACTGATTTTGAGTATGAACTTCAGATGGCAATGGCAAACAAAGAAATGTGTTCGAATGTCGATACAGTTTTTTTAATGACAGATAAAAAATTTTCGTTTCTATCATCTAGTCTTGTAAAAGAAGTTGCGTATTTTGGAGGAGATATTTCAAGGTGGGTTCCAAAGAATGTTGAGAAAAGATTATTAACATTATTGGAAGAAAGCAAAGGAGGGGTTGATATCTGAAAGTATTAATATTCATGTTTTTAATTGTTTTTTCTGTTATTTCATTTTCAATACCAATGTTTTTGGGACTTGAGTTTTCAAATATTCCCTTTAATGCGTTTTCTTCGGATTTTATTATAGGTTTGAGTTTTAAGATTAAATTTGATTGGCTATATTTTGAGTTTCCATTGTTACAAATTAATTCCAATGGAAAACTAGAACAACTAAGTTTTGATAATAATTTCTTTTCTCAAAATCTTTTATTGGGATTAGAATATAACTACACAATTTTTAAGGATTCTGCAAATGTTATTAAGGCAAGTATTAGTGCTGATTTTCCTTTTTTGAATTTGATTTTCGAAAAAAGGATACAACCGTTGAATTTAAGATTTGGTTTAGGATTAAAAAATTATTCATATGAAATAGATTTAGGAAAAGTTGTAAGATTTGAATTTTTTAATGACGAATCAAAAAATTTGATTTATAGGGGAATTTATTATTTAACTCCAGGTTTAAACTTATAGGGAGGTGGAAGGTATGAAGAAATTATTTATTGCTTTTCTTATGTTATTTGTGATTTCTGCTTTTTCTTTTCCTTTTTTTGCAGGTTTAGAAGCTATTAACGTTCCGCCCAAAACTTTAACTGCAACTCCTTCGTTATTAACTGTCAATGCAAGATTGGATTTAGGGATGTTCTATTTTTCTCTCCCGCTTGCGGAAGTTTACGAGGATGGTAGTTCTTATTTCAACAATGATTTTGGTACAGACTTTATCCTTTCTCATTTGAATGTTGGAATTTCGTTAAAACCGAAAATACCGATGATTCCATTGTACGCTAGACTCGGAGCTGATCTTCCTTTGTTTGATTTATTGACAAATCAAACATTCAGCACTGTCGACTTAAAAGTTGGTGTTGGGTTCAAGTTTCTATTTTTGGCTTTAGAAGGAGGATTAGTAGCTAGGTTTGAAAAATTAAATGATGGAACAATGAGCATGGATTTTGGAAACCTCTTCTATTTTGCAGCAGGAGCGGCATTTTAAAAAAGAAAAAAAGAGAAGAAAAGCGGGCATACTGCCCGCTTTATTTTTAATAGCAATTTTTAAGAATTTGAGACATATCTTCATCATTTATATTTCCAGGGGTTACTGCGATAACACCTTTTAGTATTCTATATCCTGTTTTTGCAATTTCTTTGAGATCTTCTTTTCTTACTTTGAGTTCACTTAATCTTTTGTTTAAATTAAAAAGCTCTTGAAAATCTCTTAATTTTTTTATAGCAAGTTTGGCAGCTTTTTTATCGTCTGCTTCATAAACTCCAAATACTTCGCGCCCAACAATTGCAAGTCTTTCGAAAATATGATCGAATATGTATTCAAACAAATAAGGACCAGTAATACATAAACCAAGTCCATGAGGAATATCGGGATAAAAACCGCTCAAACCATGTTCCAGAGCATGGTTTGCAATCACACCCGTTAAAGTTTCAGTAATTCCCGCTTCGGTGCTTGCCCAAGAAAGATGAATTCTCGCTTCAATATCATCTCCTTTTTCGTATGCAATTGGAAGATATGATACTATACGTTTCATAGCGTCAAGAGCTAACACATCTGAATAAGGATTTGCGTTGATATTAAAAAATGCTTCTATTGAATGATAAAAAGCATCCATAGATGTATATGCTGTTTGATTTTGAGGTAAAGTTTTCATTAATTCGGGATCTACAATAGATATTTTTGGAAATGTATTATCATATCCAATACCAACTTTTTCTCTGGTTAAAGGATTTGTAATAACTGAAAATGGATCAGCTTCTGTCCCCGTCCCATGTGTTGTTGGAATTGCAATAATAGGTAAAGCTTTTTCAGGTATTTTACCTCCCCCTACTGGAACATAATCCCAGAATTTTCCTAGATTAGGGGCAGTAATTGCAATGGCTTTTGAACTATCAACAGCGCTTCCACCACCGAGTCCAATAACAAAATCAATTTTTTCTTTTCTACATATTTCAGCAGCTTCATCTACAGTTGTAGAAATTGGATTTGGTATGATTTTATCGAAAACTATATATTCGATATTTTCTTTTTCTAGTTGTTCTTGAACTTTTTGTAAAGAACCATTTTTCTTGGTACTACTTTTTCCAGTTACAATAAGTGCTTTTTTCCCCAACCCCTTAATATGTTTGTATAGTTCATTAATAGCTCCGACTTTAAAAATTATCTTTGTAGGTAAATATGAGTAAATTTTAAACATCTTTATTTCCCCCTTTGTATATGGTTATTTATATATTAATACAAATATAATTATAATATAAATTAATAGTTTTACATAATGTTAACAAAATAAAAACTTGTTAAGAAGGAAAAAATATGTTAAAATCAACTCGATGCCAGAGACGGCAGGTTCAAGAAAGGCTAAAGGCCGCCTGCCCGAGGCACAAAAGGGTAATTAACCCCCTTTTGTTTTTGCCTCGGTATTCCGAGGTTATTTTTTTTTGGGAGGTGAAGAGATTGCTGACAAGAAAACGAAAAGAAGAACTTGTAAAAGAAATTTCTGAAAGTTTGAAGAATTCTTCTTTAATTCTTTTTTCTGATTATAAGGGTCTAAACGTCAAACAAATAACGGACCTAAGAAGAAGATTGAGAGAAAAACTTGGGAGTGGTGCTAGATACAGAGTAATCAAAAATAGTGTTGCATACTTTGCAATGAAAGAAGCAGGCTATGAAGAAGTAGATGAATTGAGTTATTTATTTGAAGGTCCTTTAGCAATATTGTATGTTGAGGAAGGAGATCCAATTGAAGCAATAAAGGTTATCTACGATTTTTCAAAGGAAACAAAAGGTATTCCATCATTTAAGGGTTTATATCTTGATGGTAAGTTCTTTGGTGCTGAAGAAGTTGAAAATCTATCCAAACTTCCATCTAAAGAGCAACTTCTTGCAATGGTTGTTAGAGGAGTACAAGGTCCTATTTCAGGCTTTGTCAATGTCCTTGCTGGTACACTTAGAAGTTTACTTTATGCCCTTAATGCAATTAAAGATAAAAAATCAGAATGATTTAGGAGGTGTATATTATGACATTAGAAGAAATCGTTAGTGCAATCGAACAGCTTACAGTAGCAGAACTTGCTGAACTCGTAAAAATGCTTGAAGAAAAATTTGGAGTTAGTGCATCTGCACCAGTAATGGCAATGCCAGTAGCAGGAGCGGGAGCAGGAGGAGCAGCAGAAGAAGAAAAGACAGAATTTGATGTTGTTCTTAAGAGCTTTGGTCAGAAGAAAATAGAAGTCATCAAGGTTGTAAGAGAAATTACAGGACTTGGACTTAAAGAAGCAAAAGACCTTGTTGAAAAAGCAGGAACTCCTGATGCAGTAATTAAAGAAGCTGCAAAGAAAGAAGAAGCAGAAGAGATCAAAAAGAAATTAGAAGAAGCTGGAGCAGAAGTAGAGCTTAAATAATAGTAACATAAGTTTCTAAAAAGAAAAGATTTTGTATCAACCCCGTACATAGTATTGTGTACGGGGTTTTTTTGTGTTTTAATATATAATTGGCATATTTTATTCCTTCCAAATTCTTCTAACTGAGGTGATAGGATGAAAGAGATTAAAAGTGGTAAAAGGACCCGTTATTCATTCGGTAGGGTCCAAGCACCTATCCCTGTCCCTAACCTCGTAGAAATTCAAACAAGGTCTTACAATGAGTTTCTCGAGAATGGGATATTGAAAGTCTTGAGAAAGTTTTCCCCGATAACATCTTCAAAATCAGATCTGAGAAAAGAAAAAGGATTTTCTCTTGAATTCTTATCCGTGAGAATAGGTGAACCCCAAAATACCGTGCAGGAATGTAAGGAAAGACTTCTTACATATACAGTTCCTGTTTATACAACTGTTAGAGTAACTGATAACAGTACTAATGAAATGATCGAAGAAGAAGCTTTTCTAGGCTATATTCCTTATATGACCCCAAGAACAACTTTTATAATCAATGGTGCTGAGCGCGTTGTTGTTAACCAGCTAGTAAGAAGTCCTGGAGTTTATTTTGTTGAAGAACCAAGAAAAAATGCATCTTCAAAACCTATTTATGTGGCACATTTCTTGCCAGTAAGAGGTGCTTGGCTTGAAATTTTATTGAATTTAAACGATGGTACATTCTATGCAAGAATCGACAGAAAGAGAAGAATTAATCTTTTCTTATTCTTAAAAGCGTTAGGATACAGTAACGATTTAGAGTTACTTTCCTTATTCCCCGATTGGGTAGATGTCGAAGATGAATATTCACTGGAACATTCTGAAGGGCTTATTGTTTTGGAAGATGTAAAAGACAGAGCCGGTGAATTAATAGCAAAACGTGGCGATGTAATTACTGAAGGTTTAATTGAAAAACTTTCAAATTCAACGATTGAGAGAATTAAAGTTTCGCATAGATATGCGATGAATACATTAGAAAAACTAAAACACGTATACGGAGATGAAGTAGACCAGAATAGAGCATATATTGAAATATTTAGAAAATTAAGACCTGGAGAACTTCCAAGAATTAATGCTGCAAAAATGTTTTTAAATAATTTATATTTTAATGAAGAAAGATTTGAATTTTCTGAAGTTGGTCGTTTTAAGATGAACAACAGACTCGAAGAAGCTTATCGAAAGTATTTGATTGAAGTAGAAGGTAAAGACCCAGAAGAGGTTGAGAATGTAAAATATAATGAACAATCAAATGTTTTAACAACCATGGATATTGTACTTGCTTCAAGAAACTTATTAGAAATCTTTAAACATCCGGGTACTATGGATACTAAAGACCACCTTGGTAACAAGAGGGTTAGAACTGTAGGTGAACTAATAAGAATAGAATTTGAAAGGGCATTTTCTAAAGCCGTTTTCATGATTCAAGAAAAACTTGCTACATACACTTCTCTTGATAAAATTTCCGTTCAGAGTCTTATAAATGTTAAAAGTATAATTGCAACAATTAATTCGTTTTTTGCAACAAATCCTCTTTCTCAGTTTATGGATCAGACAAATCCATTAGCTGAATTAACAAACAAAAGAAGATTAACTGCTGTAGGACCTGGTGGATTAAAAAGAGAAAGAGCAAGATTTGAGGTTCGTGACGTTCACCATTCTCATTATGGAAGAATGTGTCCAATTGAAACGCCAGAAGGTGCCAATATTGGTCTTATCACTTCTTTAGCTGTTTATGCAACTATAGATAAATATGGATTTTTAATTACACCTTATATAAAAGTTGTAAAAGGAAAAGTAACAAATGAGGTTGTTTATTTAACTGCTGATGAAGAAGAAAATTATAAAATAGCACCATCTACAACTCCAATTGATGAAAATGGAAGATTAATTCCAGAATATGTTGCAGTAAGATACGAAGAAAAAGTTCTGTACGTTTCAAGAGAAGAAGTACAATACTTAGATGTGGCACCAAATCAAATAGTTAGTGTTTCAACTTCATTGATTCCATTCTTAGAACATGATGATGCTAACAGGGCCTTAATGGGTTCAAATATGCAAAGGCAAGGAGTACCTCTGATTGAAACCGAGGCACCTAGAGTAGGTACTGGAATGGAATGGGAAGCAGCTAGATATGCTGGTACAATGGTTTTGGCCAAACATGATGGTATTGTAAAAAAAGTTGACGCAAGTAAAATAATAGTTCATAGATTAGATAAAGATGGAAAAGAAATGTACGATTCAATGGGAAATCCAATTCTTGATACGTATCAACTCTTAAAGTTTACTAGAACCAACCAAGATACATGTATAAATCAGAGACCTATTGTTGAAGTTGGGGAAGTAGTTAAAGAGGGAGAACCAATTGCGGATGGTCCAGCTACTGATATGGGAGAACTTGCCCTTGGAAAGAATATTTTGGTTGCATTTGTTCCATGGGAAGGGTACAATTTTGAAGATGCTATTTTGATTAGTGAAGAACTTTTAGAAAAAGAAACATATACATCAATTCATATAGAAGTATATGAAACTACGGCAAGAGATACAAGACTTGGGCCAGAAGAAATAACACCTGATATTCCAAATGTTAGTAAAGAAAAATTGAGAAATCTTGATGAAGATGGAATAGTCAGAATAGGTGCATATGTTGAAGAAACTGATATTTTAGTTGGAAAAGTCACACCAAAAAGTGAAAGTGATACAACACCAGAAGAAAAGATTATAAGATCCGTATTTGGTGAAAAAGGTAAAGAAGTTAAAGATTCATCATTGAGGGTTCCACACGGTATAGAAGGAAGGGTAATAGGAGTTAGTGTATTTGATAAGGAAAAAGATGGCGATCTTGGCCCGGGAGTTAATAAACTTATAAGGGTATATGTCGCAATTAGAAAACCTCTAGAAGTTGGAGACAAACTTGCTGGAAGACATGGAAATAAAGGTGTTGTTTCAAAAATACTTCCAAAAGAAGATATGCCATTTTTACCGGACGGAACACCGGTTCAGGTAGTTTTAAGTCCATTAGGTGTGCCTTCTCGTATGAATGTAGGTCAAATCCTTGAAACAAGCTTGGGTTGGCTTGCTGTATTAACCAATAAGTGGTTTGCAACCCCGGTTTTTGATGGTGCAAAAGAAGAAGATATTTTGCCAGCGTTATTTAAAGCGAGAAAAGAAGTGGGATTAGATGCAGGAGACAATGAGGAAAATCCAACTGGTAAGGTTATATTAAGGGATGGAAGAACTGGAAAAGAATTTGACTTCCCAATTCTTGTCGGATATATGTATGTAATGAAATTAATACATATTGCTAGAGATAAAATACACGCAAGATCTACAGGTCCTTACTCATTGATACACCAACAACCTCTTGGTGGTAAAGCACAATTTGGTGGTCAAAGGTTTGGTGAAATGGAAGTTTGGGCATTAGAAGCATATGGTGCTGCCCATACGTTGAACGAAATGTTAACAGTAAAAAGTGACGATATTAAAGGAAGAAATGAGGTTTATAAAGCAATAATGAAAGGAAAGAATATTCCAGAACCAGGTTTACCGGAAAGTTTTAAAGTTTTAGTTAGGGAACTTAGAGGTATAGCTCTTGATGTTAGAGTTTATGATGATGAAGGAAACGAAATTGATATAGAAAAGTTATAATGCCCCGTAAGGAGGGAAAAAAATGGGTTCAACGTTTAAGAGAAAAATTGCCAAGGTTACCGTTAAAGTAGCTTCTCCAGAAGTAATTAGAAGCTGGTCAAGTGGAGAAGTAAAAAAACCGGAGACAATAAATTATAGAACGTTCAAACCTGAAAAAGATGGTCTTTTTTGTGAGAGAATTTTTGGCCCAACAAAGGATTATGAATGTGCTTGTGGAAAATATAAAGGTAAAAAATATGAAGGAACAGTTTGTGAAAGATGTGGTGTAAGGGTTGAATCTAAAGAAGCAAGAAGAAGAAGAATGGGACATATAGATCTTGTAGCTCCTGCGGTACATATATGGTATTTAAAAAGTAGTCCTAGCATTCTTTCTTCTCTTTTATCCATTCAAGCTAAAGAACTTGAAAATGTAATTTATTATGGTGGCAAAAGAATTATAGAGAAAATCCTGGTTGTCACTGATCCAAAAAATACAGATTTTCTTAAAGGTTCACTTTTGTATCAGACTGAGTATGAAATATACAGTCAAAAATTGGATTTTGAAGTAATGCCAGGTGTTATTATAAAATCTCCCGTAACACCAGTAGTATCAAGTATTTCTGGAGAAGTAAGAATAAGAAAAGAAAAAACTCATACTGATAGAGAAATAACATGGGTTGACGTGAGAAAAATTTCAAGAGCAGAACATAGAGTTTATAATGGGATGATTTTAAATGTTAAAAATGGAGATAAAGTTGAAAAAGGCGAAGAAATAGTTTCGGAAATGAAAATTGATCCAATTTATGCACCTTTTGATGGAACTGTTGAAGTCGACGAAATATCTGAAACTATTACTGTAAAACCACTTACAACGAGTAAAGAAATGCCAATAACATTTTCTTTACCATTTGGTGTTTCCCCAATAGTCTCCAATGGAACCAAAGTGAAAAAGGGAGAACAACTTACTAATGGAACAGTTCTTCCAGCAGTACTCGCATCAGTTACTGGAACTATAAGTTTTGGAAAAGAATTGAATGTTAGGCCCAGAGAGGATGGAAGATATGAAGTTATTTCCACAGGGAATGTATATGTAGAGAATATTGTAGAAGAAAAAAGTTATCCAGTATTTGAAGGAGCTTTAGTTTACGTGGAAGATGGTCAAGAAATTTCAGAAGGAGATATTATAGCAGATAGATTTTTGTTTGAAGACGAATATCTTACCCTTGAAGAATATAAAATTTTCGAAGAACATTATCCGGCAATGTTTACAGCCGAAACAGAAGTTGAAAATGACAGGCCTATTGTTGTAGTTACAAGAATTGAGGATGACGTAGCAACAGAAACTGGATTAAAAATGGGAGATATTATTACAGATGATCAATATGGAGCATATAAGGCATTATATGGTGACAAGATAGAAGCAGATTCGGGCGCTGCTGCTATTAAAAAACTTTTGCAAAACTTAGATTTGGAAAAATTAAAAGTTGAAATAGAAGCAGAATTAAAAAAGATTTCAAAGAGTAGTGGAAGAGCTAAAAAGCTTTTAAGAAGGCTGAAAATAGTTAAAGATTTATTGAAGAGTGGGACAAAACCTGAATGGATGGTTCTTGAAGTTATTCCAGTTATTCCACCAGACATTAGACCAATGATTCAAGTTGAAGGTGGAAGGTTTGCAACAACTGATCTTAACGATCTTTACAGACGTGTAATTAACAGAAATAACAGACTTAAAAAACTTTACGAGATGAATTCACCGGAGATAATTATAAAAAATGAAAAAAGGATGCTTCAAGAAGCAGTTGATAGTCTTATTTACAATGGAAGAATGGGTAAAGCAGTAACCGATAGAAATGGCAGGCCATTAAAATCCTTAACTGATCTTTTGAAAGGTAAAAAAGGAAGATTTAGAAGAAATCTTCTTGGAAAGCGTGTGGATTATTCTGGTCGTGCAGTTATTGTTGTTGGGCCTCATTTAAAAATTCACGAATGTGGTCTTCCAAAGAAAATGGCTATGGAATTGTTTAAGCCATTTGTTTTGGCAGAACTATTGAATAAAGATGAAGAGACAAGTAAAACAGCTAGAAAGATGAAAAAAGCAATTATTGAAAAAGAACTTCCACAAGCATATGAAGTTCTTGAAGAAATTATTAAAGGTCATCCTGTTTTATTAAATAGGGCTCCAACTTTACATAGAATGTCATTACAAGCATTTGAGCCAAGATTAATTGAAGGTAATGCAATCCAATTACATCCTTTGGTTTGTCCACCATTTAATGCTGACTTTGACGGAGACCAAATGGCAGTACATGTTCCTTTATCTGCTGCGGCACAAGCAGAATCTAAAATTTTGATGCTATCAAGATATAACATCATTTCACCAGCACATGGTAAACCTATTTCAATGCCTGGTAAAGATATAGTGGCAGGTATCTATTATTTGACAATGGTTAGGAAAGATTTTGATAAAGTTCAACCAGAAAATATAAAATGGAAATTTTCATCGATAAATGAAGCAGAGCTTGCTTATGAATTTGGATACATAAAACTTCATGATCCAATTCTTGTTAAAGTAAAAGACAAGGTTATTAAAACTACATACGGTCGACTTGTTTTTGCTGAAATTGTTCCAGATGAATTTAAAGATTACAATAGAACTTATGGAAAAGGTGCAATTAAGGAACTAGTTTATAAAACATTTAAGAAGTACGGAGTTGATAGAACCGCTGATCTTTTGGATGATATAAAAGATCTTGGATTCCATTACGCGACTGTTTCTGGACTTACTGTCAGTATAACTGACTTTGTAATTTCTCCTGATCGTGAAGCTATTATTGAAGATGCCAAGAAAAAAGTGGAAGAAGTAAATATGCTTTATGCTCAAGGTTTTCTTTCAGATGAAGAAAGATATAGAGAAACAATAAAGATATGGGCCGATGCAACTGAAAAGGTTCAAGAAGTTACTTTTGAGTATATTGGAAAAGATCCTTTTAATCCTATATTTATTATGGTTGATTCAGGTGCAAGAGGTAATAAGGACCAATTAAAACAGCTTGCTGGTATGAGGGGACTAATGGCTGATCCATCTGGAAGAACAATTGAAATTCCGATTATTTCTAACTTCAGAGATGGCCTATCTGTGCTTGAATTCTTTAATAGTACACATGGTGCCAGAAAAGGTTCGGCTGATACTGCCTTAAGAACAAGTTCTGCAGGGTACCTTACAAGGAGACTTGTTGATGTTGCACAAAGTGTTGTTGTAACAACAACGGATTGTGGAACTCACAATGGTGTTCGAGCAACAGTACTTAAGAGTAGTGATGGTTTAACAGTTGAAAAGCTTGAAGATTTCTTATTTGGAAGAGTTTTAGCTAAAGACGTTTATGACCCAGAAACTAATAACATTCTTGTAAATCCTGAAACTGGCAAAGAGTACACAAGAGACACTATGCTTGAAGACGATGATGCTAAATTCCTTGGAACATTTACAAAGAGAATACCGGTAATGATTGAAAAAGAAATTGATATTTCAAATCCAGAATTACCAGTAAACTATTCTGAACTTGCTGAAGATTTTGTCAACGAAGATGTTCATTATGAAGTTGGCACAGAAGTAAATTGGGAAGTTATTAGAGCGGCAAAATCTGCAGGAGTAAAAAAACTTAAAATCCAAGAATTTCCAATTGTTGGAAAGGTTGCAAGTGAAACAGTTGTAAGTAGCAAGGATATGAGACAATTAGTTGTTGAAGAAGAATTAATCGAATCTACAACAGCAAAAATACTTTTGGAAAATAATGTAAACTCTTTGGAGGTAAGACCAGAAATAATTGTAAGATCAGTACTTACATGTGAAGCTGAACATGGAGTTTGTTCGAAATGTTATGGCACAGATCTTTCCAACCACAAAATTGTAGGAGTAGGAGAGTCTGTAGGAGTTGTGGCTGCACAATCTATAGGTGAACCTGGAACACAACTTACAATGAGAACATTCCATACTGGTGGTATTGCAACAACAGCAGATATTACACAAGGTCTTCCAAGGGCTGAGGAATTATTTGAGGCAAGAAAGAAACTCAAAGAACCTGAAGGTGTATTTTCTGCCATCAAAGGTTTTGTGAAAGATATTGTCGAAGATGAAACTGGTAAAAAGAAAGTTTACATTGAGGATGAAGCTGGTGACATTCATGAATATGAAATTCCAACAAAGGTGAAGGTCAGTGTAAACAAAGGTCAAAAAATACTTCCAGGTCAATCGTTGACTACAGGTGCAATTAGGCCAAGAAAAATTCTTGAAACACTTAGTGTTGATGCAACAGCCCTTTATCTACTCAAAGAAATCAAAAAGGTTTATGTTGAACAAGGTGTTGATATTCACGACAAACACTTTGAAATAATAATAAAACAAATGTTAGATAAAGTTGAAGTTATTGATCCTGGAGATACAGATTACTTACCAGGTGATCTCTTAAGGCTTCAAACAGTAAAACGAATTAATAGAGAAATTTTAGAAGGAAATGCCCATGTTGAAATGAATAGAAAAAGAGTCATAGGAAAAGAACTTGTTTATCACTTGATAGGTGAAGATGAAGATGGAAAAATTGTTGAAATCGCTCCAGAAGGTGCAGAAATTACAGAAGAAATTCTTGAAAAAGCGATGTCTCTTGGAATAAAAGATCTAATTGTTAAAAACGACGAAGGAGAAGTAATTACGTATCAAATATTACCAAAAGAGCCAATTAAATACAGAAGAAGACTTCTCAGAATTACGAAAGCATCACTTGAACATGTTGGATGGCTCAGTGCAGCAAGTTTCCAACAAACACCACAAGTTTTAACAATGGCTGCAGTAGAAGGAGCAAAAGATTTATTGCTTGGATTAAAAGAAAATGTAATTGTTGGGCAATTAATCCCGGCAGGAACTGGACTAGATATGTTTGCAAATATTCAAATAGAGGAGACACCAAGGCTTGCACAACAAGAAAAAGAAAAAATGGCCTAAAGAGTTTTGGGGCCCTAATTTGGGCCCTATTTTTTTATTCTGATTTGTTAGTAAAGCGAATCATATGTTATAATTATAGTACTAAAATTTTTTGGAGGTGACTTTATGAAGTTATTAAAAGGTGGAAACATTATTCCTATTGTTGGTAGCCCATTTGTTGGCGATATTTTAATAGAAAATGGAAAAATAAAAAAAGTTTCTGAAAAAATTGAAGATTCAAATGCAGAAATTATCGATGTTTCTGGAAAATATATTCTTCCAGGTTTTATTGATGCGCATTCACATATAGGTGTTTTTGAAGAGGGGGTAGGTGAATTTTATTATCAAGACGGAAATGAATATTCTGATCCAGTAACGCCTCATGTAAGAGCAATTGACGCTTTTTATCCTGGGGATTCAGCAATTGAAAGAGCCTTATCAGGTGGTGTTACGACAGTTATGGTGGTTCCTGGAAGTGCTAATCCAATAGGTGGACAGGGATTCATTTTAAAATTCAAATCAAACATTGTAGATGAAATGGTTGTAAAACAACCTGCAGGTTTGAAAATGGCATTTGGTGAAAATCCCAAAAGGGTGTATGGTTCAAAAGGAAAAATGCCTACAACAAGGTTAGGAGTTGCCGCCATAATTAGAGAATATTTTACAAAAGTCAAAGACTATATGAGAAGAAGAGAACTTGAACCCAAAACTCCTGTGGATTTTAGTCTTGAAGTTGGTTCAATGGTTTTGAGAAAGGAAATTCCAGCAAGATGTCACGCTCACAGAGCTGATGATATTGTAACAGCAATTAGAATAGCAGAAGAGTTTGACTTTGAAATTGTAATTGAACATGCTACAGAAGCATATAAGATTGCAGATTTTATTAAACAAAAAAATATTCCGTTGGTTTTGGGACCATTGTTTGGTTTTAGAACCAAATTAGAACTTACAGATATGACTTATGAGGCAATTAAAATTATTAATGAAAAAGGAATACTTTCTGCCTTAATGTGCGATCATCCTGTGATTCACCTTGAACATGCTAATATTCAAGCAGCTACAGCTTTGAGATACGGAGCAAAGGAAGAAGATTTGTTAAAGATGTTAACGATAAATCCTGCAAAGATTTTAAAAATTGACAACAGAGTTGGTTCAATAGAAGAAGGAAAAGATGCTGATATCGTTGTTTGGAATAGACATCCATTTGATTTTAGAGCTAAAGCAGAAAAAGTATTTATTGAAGGTAACATAATTTATGAAGTTTAAAAATCAATAAAAAATTAATAAATTCGAGAAATATTTATTATTAGATAAAAGGGTGGTGTTTATATTTTTACCACCCTTTATTTTTTAAAAAATTCATAAATTTTTTTTAAGTTGAATACAGAAAATAGAAATATAAAATTAAAGAAAAAAATGAAATAACAGCGCATGAATTTGTTATATTTATGTTATAATAGCATCTAAGGGAGGGGATATTATGAAATTTTCAAGGTATATTTGGATATTATTTATTGTGTTTATTTTTATGTTTGGATGTGTTGGTTTAGAACCTATAGATTTGGGGCCCTCTGAAATTAGTGATACCGGAAATGATCCTGATACACCCGCATATTTTGTCGATATTTTAACTGATGATGATTTTGTAGATTTGCTTGATGAACTATTTGAAACTGGTTCAATCATAGTAACAACAAATAATGTAGCAGGTGTGGCACAGAACATTTTAAATAAAAATTTAACTACTTCGTTAGATAGTGTTGGTGAATTGTTTGATGATAAATTACTTCCAAATTTAAATGTTTCTCCACCTCCACCTGAAAATTCCTATGATCTATTAATTCACATTTTAGATGTTATCGCAAGCAAGGAAGCATTGATTAATAAGATGAAGCAATTTAGAACAGGTGTTAACACTTTATTGCAGTATGAAGGAAGGTATGATTATTTAGTGGAAATTACGGGAAATGCAAAAGACAAGGTGGAAAATGTCTTAAGACATTTAAAAGATCTAGATCCAGAATTTACAGTTGATCATCTATATGGCGATTTTAGAGATATTATGATTTTAAATTTACTTATTGAGCCCTTTATTTTCATTTATGATAACCATGATGGACTTGTAACAATGATTGAAAATGCTTCTGAAACAATTGAAAATGGTCCAGAACCAATTATTCAACCGCAATTTATAACGCAAGTTAATCTTTTTGAATCTATTTATCCTGATATTGAACCTTCATATTTTGCAAGTTCAACATTTTTAAGTGATTTTAGCCAGTTTTTGGATAATCTTTCAGATATATCTGTTGATGAAAATTATCTTGACTTAAATGATATTTTCGTTCAAGATGCTTTTGTTTTTCCTTGGTTCGACAAATTCATTCACCTTTCAGATTTACTTGTAAAAACAATTGTTGAAATTAATGCATTTGAAGTTCAAAAAACTGATGAGAATGGATTTAGAAATGATGAAAAAACCACTCTTTGGACTTTCGGAGAGGATGCTTCAGATAATGTAGCAATTACACTTAGTTGGTATGATGAGACTATATTAGGTGAAGAACTTCCCGATGGAGTTGTTGCTACTTTAAATGGAGAAGAAATTGATACTTCAATGCAAGTAATTGATGTTTTGGAAATTTTGAATTCTTCTTTGCCGAATAATACTTTAAATTTAACAATTGAATATGCAACTCCGATTGATTTAGAACATACTGTTAATGTGGATTTTTCATTGACTTTTGATTTTCAAAAATTAAGTTCTCAAGATCTTGATTTAAAGGATAGTAATTTAAAGATGAATGATCAAATTTTAGATATTCTAAATATCGCGTCAATAACTGAATTTGCTTCAGCTGTTGAAAACATAGCAACAGATACTTATAATCAAAATGATATTGATACAGTTATATCTTATTTAACTTTTATAACTGATAACCTGGAATTTGTTTCATTTAACTATGATCCAAACAGTACTACTACAACAATTGTATTTGAATGTAATGTGCAAAATGGAGCCATTGTAGCCACTTTAACATTAACTTTAGAAGGTTTTACTATACCACAATTAATCAATCCATTATCAATTTCTCAAGATGTTATAAACAATATTAAGTATTTAAATTATTCATTTTTAAGCAAAATTAAATAGAAATTATAATTCAAAGGAGCCCTTAAGGGCTCCTTTATTTTTTTTATGGAAAGACATTTGAGTTTTAAAAATAACTTAGAAATCATTTTTTGTGGAGTTATTGATGAGAAGATCATATAACTCATTGTAATTTGAAGCTTTTTTGATATCTAATTGAAATTTATTTTCAGGATCAAATAGGATGAAATCTAACTTTGCTCTTTTGGCGCCTTCATAATCTGTTTCAATGTTATCTCCAACATAAACAGATTTAGAAAGAGGAACTTTCGATAGATTTTCTGCAAAATAGAAAATATCTGGTTCAGGTTTAGGTTTTCCTACTTTTTCTGAAGTAAGAATAAATTCAAAAAATCTATTTAATTTTGCAATTTTTGCCCTACTTTGCTGAACTGATTCGACTCCGTTTGTAATTGCTGCCATCCTAGCCCCTTTTTCTTTCAATGTTTTCAAAAATTTTTCAGCTCCTTTGATAAAAAATGCCGCATTTGAAAGAGCTTTTAGATAAAATTTAGAAATTTCTTCATAGTTGTCAAGATTTATATTAATAGTTTCAAAAAATTCCTGAAATCTTTTTACTACAATTACATGTTTAGGAAATTTCCCATCAGAGAAAAGTTTCCACCATTTTTCATTGATTGGTTTGTAAATTTCTAAATAATTTTCTTTAAAATCAAGTTTTAAAAATTCAAATATCTTTTTTAATGCAAACTCTTCAGATTTACTAAAATCAAGGATAGTATTATCTAAATCAAAATAAATCATCTCGTATTTCATTTTAAATTCATTCCTTTCAAATAATCTGTTGAAAAATCAAAAGGAGTTTTAATAGGCTTACCCTCAAGTGCTGATTTGTATATTGCAAGAACTATTTCTACTGCCTTTTTCCCTTCTTCTCCTGATATATATGGTTTTCTATCTTTTTTTATTGATTCATAAAAGTCTCTGTATAATGGTACATGTCCAAATCCATATACCGTGTCTGGATCTGGTAAATTCATAAATGGATGTCCTTCTTCTCCTTCAAATCTCCATTCTTCTATTCTATTTACTGCAAGCCCTCCTATTATTACTGTTCCCTTTTCACCAAATATGGATAGTTTTTCATGTAAATTTTTTGGATATATACTTGTTGTTCCTTCTATTATTCCTATTTTTCCATTTTTAAATTTTATTATCGCTCCTCCAAAATCTTCTGCTTCTATATACGGATGGTTAAAATTTTTTATTATTCCATATACCTCTTCTATCTCTCCTCCAAGCATCCATTGTAGTAAATCTATGTTGTGTGTGCATTGATTCATAAGGGCTCCACCATCTTTTTCCCATGTCCCTCTCCATCTCGCTTGTTTGTAGTATTCTTCATTTCTATTCCATCTTATTGTTGCAACTCCATAATGTATCTTTCCAAATGCCCCTTCTTCTACTTTTTTCCTTAACTCTTGTATCGGTGGATTAAATCTGTTTTGAAAACATACTCCAAGTTTTAATTTTTTTTCTTTTGATAGCTTAATCATTTCATCTGCATGTTTTGTAGATAATGCCATAGGTTTTTCAACAAGTACATGTTTTCCCGCCCCTAAGGCTTCCATTGTGATTTCATAATGACTGCCACTATCTGTTGCAATAGCTACCACATCTATATCTTCTCTTTTGAGTAATTTTTTGTAATCTGTTTCTATTTCTACTTTTCTTTCAAGTCTTTTTTCTAAGATACTTGCACAATTTTCTGCCTTTTCTTTAACAATATCACAGACTGTAACAATATTAAACACATCTTTGTTTTGTATTAAAGCTTCTGTATGTTTTTTGATCGCAATCCTTCCACATCCTATTAATGCAATGTTAAGCATACAGTTTCCTCCTATCCTAGAATAACGTCAAGTACTGACATTATAAAAAAACCAATAATTAAAAAGTAAGTTGATAATCTTTCATTTCCTCTTAAATGAGTTTCTGGAATAACTTCATCACTTATAACAAAAATCATTGCTCCACCAGCAAAGGCCATCATATATGGAAGAAGGGCCTGTGAAATTGAAACAATACCTGCGCCTAAAATACCACCAAAAATCTCTACAACGCCAGTTAGAAAAGCAATTAAAAAAGAAGTTTTAATGCTATAACCTGCATTTAAAAGCGCTGCGGCAACAGCAGCTCCTTCAGGAATATTTTGTATGCCTATTGCAAATGCTATATTTAAAGCCTGATCAGAAAAAGCACTTACTCCTACAGCCATTCCTTCAGGTAAGTTATGGATTGTAATGGCAATTACAAATAACCATATTTTACTAAGTCTTTTTAATTCAGCTCCTTCATGTCCCTTTAAAAAATGTTCGTGGGGAGAGTATTTATCCATTAAGTCTACTAAAATGGCCCCAAGAAAAAAACCAACTGCAAATCTTAATAATCCGCCAATTTCAATGGAGGGAGCCACCAAACTAAAAGCACTGGCAGCAAGCATTATTCCAGCAGCCATACCAAGTAATGCGTCAATAAATTTTTCATTCACTCCTTTTTTTAAAAACAAAAATGGAATAGCACCTAAAGATGTTGCCATTCCAGCAGCACTACTTAGTAAGATACCTTTTAAAAATGTACTCACTTTATCAAATCCTTATAAAGACTTTTTTGTCTATTGAGAAGATAAGCATGCGATTTTCCTTCTTCTTTGAATCTATAAAAATCAAGGATTGAAACATCAATATCATAAAATATAATTTCTTCCTTTTTTGTGGCTTTTATTAGAATTTCACCATCAGGTCCAATTATTCTTGAGTTACCCAAAAAATTCATTATTCCCTTTCCGCTTGTAGATGAAGTTACTAAAAAAGCTCCATTTTCTAGTGCTCGTGCTCTTGTTGAAATTTCATAAATGTGTTTTCTTTCTTTTCCGAAAGCAAAAGGCGCAAGAAGAACTTGTGCCCCATTAAGTGTTAAAATTCTCGATATTTCAGGAAAGCCAATTTCATAGCAGATTAAAATTCCAAATTTAATTCCATTAAATTTAAATACCAAAAATCTTTCGCCAGGTTCAAAAATATCCTTTTCATTTCTAAATAAATGGGTTTTGTCATAAAACAGAATTTCTTTTTTCTTTTTTATTACAAAAGCAGAATTTCTTAATTTTCCCAGTATTAACCTTGGAATTCCTCCAACAATTGCCATATTATACTTTCTGGAAAGATTGAGTAATTCATTTTTTGCTATACTAAAAAATTCTATACTTTTCTTCAAAATTCTTTCATCGTAAGTATAACCTGACAAAGAAAGCTCTGGAAAAAGGGTTAACATTGCACCATTTTTCCCGGCTTCGTTGATAAAATCGATATGTTTATTTAAATTGTACTCAAAATTTCCTGGTTTAGGATTAAATTGTGTTGCTGCTATTAACATTTGCAACTCTCCTTGCAAGTTTTTCTTGATTCAGCCAGTAACCATCAAGATATCCCTTAGCTGTTAGTAAACCCAAGAATTTATAATGCTTTTCTGTCAATTTTCCAGGTCCTGCATTGGCAAGTGGTGTTCCTGGAAGAGGCATAAATGTATGAGCATGAACTTTAGCGTTATATTTTTTAACGATTTTTTCAATAAAGTTAAATGTTTTTTCAATATCTTCATCAGTTTCGAATGGAAAACCAAAAATAAAATCAACACGTGGAATAAAACCGTGTTTTTTTAGAAGATAAAGAGCGTTTTCAATTTGTTCTAAACTATGTCCACGTCTTATAATTTTCAATATTCTTTCACTACCACTTTGAGCTCCAACTACAATATATTTGTTATTTACGTATTTTTTTATTGTTAATAACATTTCTTCGGTTATACTTTCTGGCCTAACATCTGAAGGAAAAGTACCAAAATATATTTCTTTAACACCAATTTTCTTAAGTCCGAATAATAATTCATCTATAATTTTAGGTTCAGGGGTTACACCATTTTTACTTCCATAACTAAAAGAATTAGGAGAAATAAATCTTGCTATTTTTCTGCCATTTTTAACACCAATTTTTGAGTATTCTATAATTTGTTCTAAAGGTCTGTGTCTAACAATTTTTCCTGCAAGTCTTGGGGTTTGACAATAACCACACGAGAATGGACAACCTCTTGAAATTTCAATTGGCATGTATAAATTTTTTTCAGGACAGAAAGGAGGATAATTTGATAAATTAACTCTATTGGTTGTTCCATCGTATATTTTATTTTCAGGAAATATCCCATCAATAAATTTTCTGATGTTTTCTTCACCATCACCTGTAAAAACGTAATCAAAACCTAGGTTTAAAACTTGATAAGGCAATGCTGAAACATGTGGTCCCCCCGCAATTAAAACATATCCTTTATCTTTTAAAAAACTTGCTTCCTTTTTAACAGTTTCTAAATCAAAGCTCATAAAAGAAAAGAGAACCACAGTTCCCTTAGTTTCAAAATTTAAAATATCATTAACATTCCTTACTTCAATTAATTCAATATCTTTTTTATATGAAAAAACTGAGGCAACAAGTGCCGTGATACTGTATCTATTTGTAGGAGTATATCTAAAAATAAACCTTTTTATTTCCACAGTGCTTCATCAACCTCTTTCAGAGTTTTTGAAGAAACTAAGATATGACCGCTATCCATAATGAGAATAGTCTTTGCTTCTTCACCGTATGTTATGTTTACGATTTTTCCACCGAGTTTGTTAAGGCCTCTTAATTTTCTTGCAATAGATGAAGACACAGGGAGAACAGCTGTTATTCTTGCTCTGGGAATATAGATGTTCTGAGTTAATTTTATAACTTGTTTCATGTTTTTTCCTCCTAGACGTTGAATCTTATAGTAATTATATCACCATCTTCAATAACATGCTCTTTTCCAACTAATTTCATCAATCCTTTTTCTTTAACTTCTTTTTCGCTCCCTAATGAAACTAGATCGTCATATTTCATTATTTCAGCTTTAATAAATCCTCTTGCAAGATCTGAATGTATTACTCCTGCAGCTTCAACTGCTGTGCTACCTTTCTTAAGTGTCCAGGCTCTTACTTCATCTTTTCCAACGGTGAAAAAAGAAATTAGGCCTAATTGACTATACATGATTTTTGAAAGTCTTTCAATGCCGCTTTCAGTGATTCCAAGATCCTTTAAGAATTCTTCTCTTTCTTCTTCTGGAAGTTCTTGAATTTCTTTTTCCATTAATCCACAAAGTTCAATATAAGCAAAATTATAATTATTAACTAGTTTTGAAACATCATTTTTACTTTCGTAGTCTTTTTCTACAAATTGGTTTTCATCAAGATTTACGGCGATTACTACAGGTTTTAGGGTTACAAGAGAATAGCTTGAAACAAGTTTTAATTGATCCTCAGAAAAATCTTCTCTATGTCTTGATAGAAAATCTTCGTTTTCGAGAAATTCTCTCATTTGTTTGAGAACTTTTAATTCGTTTTCCTCTCTGTTTTCAAGCTTTCTTTTAGCATTTTCAAGCTTTTCAATTCTATTAGTTACAACCTCAAGATCTCTAAATATAAATTCATCCAATGTAATTTTCAATTGTTTGTAAGCAGTTTCGCCTTTTTCTGGAAAAGGAACACTATCATTTTTAAATGCTCTTAAAACGAGCAATAAAGCATCAGCATTTTGAACCATATTAAACACTTGTGATCTACTTTTCTGATCATTAGGAATTAAAGGCGGTGTATCATAAAATTCCAGAGTTGCGTAAATAGTCTTTTTTGGTTGATACATTTCTGAAAGTATCTTTACTCTTTTGTCAAAGACCTTTGCGACTCCCTTCTGATGAGCTGTAGAATATGGTTCAACTTCCAGACCTGTTAAAAGTGAAAATATTGTTGTTTTACCAACTTGAGGTAATCCAATTATACCTACTTTCAAAATTTCGCCTCCTTAAATACCTTCTTTAAAGAAAAAATTCTTTCACGTAAACGGCTCTCTTTTCTTAAAGTTTCAAAAAAACTAGAATTTCTTTCGGCTTTTGCAATTGCAATTAATTTTTCATCACAAACTAACATTACATCGTTTCCCTTTTTGAAGTCATTTATGATTTCTTTAACAAACTCTAATGTTGGTTGAATGCCGTTAAAAATTTTTTCAACATAATCCTTATATATAACTACTTTTGGTAAATTAAGAACCTTTACAGGATTCATTAAATGACTTAAGATTTCCTCCCTTGATTTTTCAAAAGGATTAATTGAGTTTTTTATATTAAAGTCTCCTATATTTGTTCTAACTAATTCAACTGCGGTTGCTCCACACGATAATTTGTATCCAATGTCCATACAAAGACTTCGAATATAAGTGCCTGTTGAAACTTCCACTTCAAAAGAGAAATAAGGTGGATTAACTTTGATGTTTTCTATATTGTATATTTCAACCTCTCTTGGTGGAAGAGAGATAATTTTTCCTTCTCTTGCAAGTTTATATAAACGCTTCCCCTTGTATTTTTTTGCTGAATAAGCAGGGGGTACTTGAAGATACTTGCCTTTGAATGAATTTATTGCTTCTATTATTTCTTTAGCTGATTTATTACAGTTCTTTTCTTCCTTAACTTCTCCAGTTATATCAAAAGTTTCTGTAATAAGTCCAAGAATAGCTTTAACATAATATCTTTTTTTAAAATCTTTAAAGTATTCGAGCAAACGAGTTGAGTGCCCTAAACCAATAATTAAAACACCTTCGGCAAAAGGATCAAGTGTGCCTGCGTGTCCCACTTTTCTAATGTTTAATTTTTTTCTGATTACATCCACAACATCATGTGAAGTTAAACCTTTAGGTTTATAAACATTTAAAATTCCATTCATATCAATAGTTTTCCAAAAATTTAATATCGTTTCTAATAAAATCTCTGATATCTTTTATTCCGTACTTTACCATGGCAATTCTTTCAAGTCCTAATCCAAAGGCAAATCCAGACCACTCTTCAGGATCATAACCAGCATTTTTAAAAACATTTGGATCAACCATTCCAGCTCCCAGTATTTCAAGCCACGTATCACCAAAAAGAACATCAACTTCATAACTTGGTTCAGTAAACGGGAAAAAGCTGGGTCTTAATCTAACTTTAGAATTTTCTCCAAAAATCCTTTTAGCCATTTCTTCCAATGTATATTTCAAATGTTTAATTGTGACATTTTTATCAACAAATAGACCTTCCATTTGGGTAAACATAGGTAAATGTGTTGAATCATAGTCTCTTCTGTAAACTCTGCCAGGTGAGATTATGGCAAGAGGTGGTTTTCTTTGCAACATGGTTCTAATTTGAACTGGAGAGGTATGAGTTCTTAAAAGTATTTTGTCAGTGAAATAAAAAGAATCTTGGATGTCCCTTGCAGGGTGCCAATCGGGTGTATTAAGAGCATCAAAATTGTGCCAAGTATCTTCGACTTCAGGACCTTCAACTACTTCAAAACCCATAGAGATAAAAATATCTTCAAGTTCTTTTTGAATTTGAGTTAGTATATGTAAATGGCCAATGTCTCTTCTGGCTCCAGGAATACTTATATCAACGGCAAGTTCTTCGTATTTTTTCTTTTTTTCTTTTTCTGAAATTTCTTCCAATTTTTCATTTATTTTTTGTGTAATAATATTTTTAGCATTATTAACATGTGCTCCAAATTTGGGTCTTTCCTCTTGAGGAAGATCCTTAAGTTTTTTCATTAATGATGTAATTAATCCCTTTTTTCCGAGATATTTTATTCTTATATTATTTAGAGTACTAGAATCAGTTGCAGAATTAATTTCTTTAAGAGCATCATCTACTAATTTTTGAACTTCGTCCATTTAGACACCTCCAAAATTAACTTTAATTAACCTTTATGAAACGAAACTCAACTTTAATTATAACATATATGTGTTATTATATGAATAACTTAGGGAGGTGAAAAAGTGGATTCGATAGAACTTAGACATTTATTACATCAAAATCCTGAAATATCATTTAGAGAGTATGAAACACAAAAATTATTAATTAATGCTTTAAAATCAATGAATGATGATAGATTAAAAATATATAAAATTGCAGGAACAGGTGTAATAGCAATTTATGAAATTAAAAAGAATGCACCATTTATTTTATATAGAGCGGATATGGATGCACTTCCGATAAAAGAAGAAACAAATTGGAAATATGCGTCAAAAAATAACAATATGCATGCTTGTGGGCATGATGTGCATATGGCAATAGCGTATGAATTGGTTAAAAAGATTTTGGCAGGTAATTTTCAGGAAAATTTCGTGTTTGTTTTTCAGCCGGGTGAAGAAACAGGTGCAGGCGCTTCTTATATTTTAGATGAACTGGAAGAATTGCCAATAAAATATGCTTTCTCCCTTCATGTAACTGATGAGTACGATTTTAAAACAGTTGCAACAACTCCTGGAACTTTATTTGCTTCTGCTACAGAATTAGACATAACATTTTTAGGAAAACCAGCACATATAGCTTTTTATGATCGGGGCATCGATTCAATTAAAATATCCATGCAATTTTTAAACGAATTTTATAATGAAAATTTTGAAGATGTGTTAATTGGTTTTGGGAAAATAGAAGGTGGAGATGCAAGAAATATAGTTTCAAAAGAAACAACAATTATGGGAAGTATCAGGACACAATCTCTTGATATCACTGAAAAGATTATAGAAAGATTATCTAGAATAGCAAGAAAGGTATCTGATGAAAATAAAGGTAGTTATTTTATTAATAAAGGAAGCGTTTATCCTCAGGTAGTGGTTGATGAAAATTTATACAGAAAATTCAAGACTTTTGTAAATAAAAAAACTGAAGTCAACTTCATAAATTGTGGAATGAAGTTCACAGGAGAAGATTTTGGATATTTTTCTAATCGTTATCCTTCATTAATGTTCTGGGCAGGAACATCTAAAGGAGAAAAATTTGGGCTTCACAATCCAAAATTTCTTCCAGATGACGAAGTAATTGAATTTTATTCATCACTGGTTTATGAATTTCTTAAGGAGTTGATTGAAAGTGAAAGAGATATTTAATGAAATTGCTCAGAATTTTGGTACACCAGTATACGTGTATTTTGAGGATATTTTAATAAAAAGGGCCAATATAGTAAAAAAAGTTTTTGAAAAATTAAATTACTTGCCAACATTGGCGTTGAAAGCAAATAACAATCCGTATCTTTTAAGAATTCTTAAAAATATCGGGTTTGGTGCAGATATTTTAGGTGAAGGAGAATTTTATGCAGCTAAAATGGCTGGGATAGATTCAGAATATATTGTTTGGAATGGAAATGGGAAAACCCATAAACAGAAAGAATTTATGTTAAATAACAAAGTAAAATATATTAACGTTGATTCAGTGGAAGAGTTTGAATACCTTTGGAAAGAGGAAGAGAATTTAAATTTATTCTTACGTGTAAATCCAGATATAGATGCAAAAACACATCCATATATTTCAACTGGTTTGAAAAAACACAAATTTGGTATGACATTTGATCAGGCAAGTTTTCTTTTAGAAAAATATAGAGAAAAAATTTCAGGACTTCATATACATATTGGTTCTCAAATTACGGATATATCTCCTTTTAAAGAAGCCTTAGAGAAAACTTATAAACTTGCTAAAAAATATGATATTACAAAGATAAATATTGGCGGAGGTTGGGGAATAAGGTACAAGGATGAAAAAGAATTAGATTTAAATAGATTGAAGAATGAATTGACGCCTATTCTTGAAAAGTTTGATCTGGTAATTAGTGAAATAGGAAGATTTATTTTTGCTCCTGCTGGTTTTTTACTAACAAAGGTTTTAATGGTAAAAAAAAGTGAACAAAAAACCTTTGTGGTGACAGAAAGCGGGATGAACCACTTAATACGTCCTGCGTTATATGGTGCAAGTCATGAAATTGAAATCTTTACTGATAATAGTACAAGAGGAAAAGTTGATGTAGTAGGCCCGCTTTGCGAAACAGGGGATTTTTTGGCTAGAGACTTGGAAATAGCTGTTCCAAAAATGGGCGATTTGTTAATAGTTAAAAATGCAGGGGCATATGGTTTTTCCATGGCAAATAATTATAATGGTACTGTAAAGCCTCCAGAAGTACTGGTAAAAAAGGATGGTTCTTTGAAGTTGATTAGAAAAGCTCAAACAGTAGAAGAACTTTTTAATACCTGTATACTAGATTAGAAAAATATATCGTGAGGAGAAGTACCAAATCCTATGAAAGGCCTAAAAAAGCCATCAAATAATATACCAGCTTGTAAATATAAAATATTCGATTTTGGATGTCCCATGTATAAATATAAAAGAAAATTGTTAGTAAAATTATTATCAGCAAAGTTATAATTGCCAAGGTATCCTAAAGCTGTCCCAGCTTGTTTATAAAAGGGAAATATATTGTTGATTGATACTATGAACATATTTAAATCTTCATCATCAATATTCATATTTCCGTACAAATAATTTTTTTGAGAAAAAATATTTAAAATTCCTACATATACTGTTGAATGGATTGATAAAGAGGTGGATTCATAAGTAATTTCATTTGATTCACCAATACCAAGTGAAAATTTTTCTTTTGAAAAGTTTAAATTAAAAGATATTAGATCATTAAAATTAAAATCTGGATATTTGTAGAAATATGTTCCTATATTTTCCAACGTTAAAGACATTTTGCTATCATAACTAAGTGTGGTATCAAAAAGTTTAATACTTAAAGAAGAAATACCTGTATAGAATGAATTTTTAATATCGTAAAGGTTTAAACTGACTAAGCTTTTATCATTTAAAGAATCATTATATATTAGACCATAACTTAAACCTAGTAAGTTATATTTTGTTTCATTGAAAGTATTATTAGTTGCGGAGTAGGTTGTGAAATTGCCCAGGTAAGGTAATAAATAAAAATCAAGATTTGTATTTGTAAAATCAAATAGATTTCCTAATGCCCATCCTGAAAATCCGAGTTCTTGCGGAGAAATTGGTAAAAAGTATGTTGTAAAAAGCAATGGCGCAAATATTGAAGGAGTTAGTTTAAGTTTCAATTCATCAATGTTAGACAAAGTTGTATATCTAAAGTTATAGACATTGTTTTTTTGAGCTATTGAATATTTTTCAGGTAGGTTGAATGTTTTCTCGGATTTGTATAATCCCATTCCCTCACCGTTTTCTAGATAGGTTATAAAATATAGATTATTATCATCCAAATCTGCATCAATTATGTTTTGTTTGTTAGAAATTTTGATTAAAGTTTTTTCAATTTTTACAAATTCCATTTTTCCATCAATTTTGGAAATCATATAAATTTCTTTTCCTTTTTTCTTTAAGAATGCTCCTTTTAAAGAGACATTGTCTATAACTTTAAATGAATCATTTTCGAGTTTTAAAAGAGAGTTTCCAATCAGGATATACAAAGAATCTCCATTGAAAGCAAGCTCTCTAACGAATCCATTTATTGTGTATGTTTTATTAAGTACATTTATTGTTGAAACATCTTCTTTATCATTGTATGTTGAAAAAACAATTTTACCTTTATAAACATCAAAAGAGCTAATTTTTCCAGATATTAATTTTTTATTTTCTGTCTGATTCCATATTTCCATGTTGTTATTATTACGTTTTAAAATAAAAATTTTTCCATCTTCAACTTTAAAATCAATTGCAGATAAATAGTAAACATTTTTTACTGTTCCTTTATCTGATATTACTGTTAATTTATTGATTGGATGGTTAAAATATCCTGAAACTGCTCCAAACGATGAGGATAAAATGTATAAATTGTTATTTTCAGAAATTACTTTGTAAATTCTTTCATTTTGACCTTTGTAAACCAAAGCTCCTTCAGGTTTTTCATTGGATTTAAAAGTATGGAGCCAGTTTTTTACTTCATTTTTAAAAGAATTTCCAAAATAAAATTTAAAATTATCTTCAAATAGTATTGGAAGTTTTGTTAAAAGTACATAAGGAAAAGATGGTATTAACATTATTTCTAACCAGTTGAGTGAATAATCCATAGAACTTTGAAGGTAATTTAAAACAGATTCTCTTCCATATTTTTCAATTAAATATTGAAAAAAATCTCCATTTGCATTGTAATAAACTAGTCCATACCTAAAATCATTCATTAAATTATCATTTGGAAATTTTTCTCCAAATGTTTTAAACAATTCTTCAGAAATATTGGGATTATTTAGTCTACCAGAATTTTTTGTTAGTGATGATTCAATGAAGACCGTTGGAGCTTCATATGAGAATTTTCCAAAATTTGGAGCATATGGCATTTTTAAATTTGCTGTTATTTTGTTCATTCCTCTTAGTTTTTTCAGAGTTACAATGTGAGTAAATTCATGCACTAAGAGATAAGTGTACCAATCATTCAAAGGAAGGTAGGTGTATTCATATCCTGAGGGTGGCCAAGTATAAATTTTAATTATGTTATTTTGTAAAAAATTAGCATAACCATTTGAAATCACAGTATTTGGCTCAATAAAAATGTTAACTTTACCAGGATCGTAGGAAAATAAATCAACAACAAAATCTCTTATTGATTCAAATTTATTTCCTACTTTTATGGCAAGTTTTTTATAACCTTCTGGATAAATTATGTTAGCATGCTCAAATGATATAACTTCTGAAAATATTGCTAAAGAAAGAAAAAATAAAAAGATTACCACTAAAATTTTTTTCATATTATCCTCCATTATTTTCTTTGATATAATCCAATTATTTCGCCTCTGTCAATAATGTGAGTTTCTATACTTTTTTCAAGTATTTCTTTGGTTATTTTACCATCGATTGTTAATAGAGTGTCAAGTGCATATGCTTTAAAAAAGTAATGATGAATACCATGATTTTTTGGAGGACATGGCCCATCATATCCGATTTTCCCAAAATCATTAAATCCTTGTTTTGAGCCATCTGAAAGAGTATTTATTTTAGGTAAACCTTCCTCAATTATAACGGGTGAATTTTTAATTGGGATATTCCAGATTATCCAATGTACAAATGTTTTTGAGGGAGCATCAGGGTCTTCACAAGTAATAACTAAAGATTTAGAAGTTTTTGGAACATTCAAAACAACAATTTGTGGATTGATATTTTCACCTTCACATGTGTATTTTTGTGGAATAAAATCATTGTGATCAAATTCTGTTAAAATTTTAAGCATGATATTCCTCCTTTCTGGTTTAATTATACAACAAAATATAATATAATTATATTAAAAGTCTTACAAAAAGGGAGTGAATTTATGTCACAAAAAGTAGCAGCTATCTCTGGTGGTGCAAAAAATATTGGAAAAGGTATTACTTTAAGATTGTTATCGGAAAATTGGAATGTTGCAGTAATTGATATTGATAAAAAAAGTTTGGATAAACTGGAAAATTCTGAAAAATTATTAAAATTTCATGGAGATGTTTCAATCGAAAAAGATGTTAAAATTTTTTATGAAAATGTTAAGGAAAAATTTGGTAGATTGGATTTGATTGTAAATAATGCTGCAATAGGAGGATTTAGAAGTTTTTTAGAGTTAACAGTTACTGAATGGAAAAAAGTAATTGATGTGAATTTAACAGGTTATTTTCTGATGAGTCGTTTTGGTACACCTTTAATGTTAGAAAATCCTGGTAAGGGAGTAATTGTAAACATATCTTCTACTCGTGCGATAATGTCAGAGCCAGGAAATGAAGCTTACAGTGCTTCAAAAGCAGGAATTTTAGGGTTGACCCATGCCCTTGCAAATTCTCTAGGGCCAAACATTCGTGTAAATGCAATAAGTCCAGGTTGGATTTTACATGAAAACGAAACAATAGCTGAAAAAGAACACCAACAACACCTAGTTGGTAGAGCTGGCAAAATTTCTGATATAACAGAACTTGTTCTCTTTCTTGCAGACGAGAACAAATCTGGATTTATAACTGGAGCAAATATTGTTGTAGATGGTGGAATGACGAGAAAAATGATATATATTTAAATTTTTCCAACGGGAGCTAAATAGACTACAAATTCATCTATGCCATCTACACCGATGAGTTTATCCATTTTTTCTTGGTCATAAGCGGCAACAGCACAAGTACCACAATTGATTGCTTCAGCAGAAAGGTAAAGGTTTTGGCAAATATGTCCAGCATCAAGTGCGATAGCTTTGTAGGATTCTTGGGCGTATTTCCATTCGGTTCTGTAAGGAATAGCTGCCCAAGTAAAAACAACAGCAGATTTACCAACAAATTGTTGACCAAGTGTGGCTCAATTACGTCTTTTGAAAAATCGCCAGGTTTAATTAGAAAAAGTTTGTGTTCAAGCGATAAATATCTGTAAATTCCTTTTTCAAGGCCTTCCACATTGTTTATTACTAAATATGTTTCAAAAGGATGGCAAGCTCCAGCAGATGGAACGGTTCTGAATACCACTTCTTTGTCAGGTATATATTTTTTAACTCCTTGTGTGCTCCATAAAAGAAAAGAAAGCTCTTTTAAAGTTAATGGAGAATCGGAAAAACTTCTTCTACTTCTTCTATTTAAAATCACACTTGTTAAATTAACATTTCCAAGACTGTTAAATTCTTCGAATGAGGGTAAATTGATAATTTTATCTTTTTCATTATATGGTTTTTCTATAGGTGGTTTTTTAAGACCTTTTTGCCTATCAGTATTTTCAATTTCTTTCCAGTTTGATTTTAAAAAATTTCTTGTTTTTCTCAAATTTTCACCCCCAAATTGTTTTTTAATATATATTAATTATACCATTTCAATATTTCAGATAGATGGTATAATAATTTTGGTTGAAAATTTTTAAAACGGGAGGTTAATTTTCGAATGAAAGTATTTGTAACATATAAGATACCTGAAGATGGATTGAAACTTTTAAAAGAAAAATATGAACTTGATGTGTATGAAGGGGAAGAGTTTTTAACTAAAGAAGAAATGTTAAAGCGAGTTAAAGATGCAGATGCTGTTATTACGCAATTACGTGATCCTGTAGATAAAGAATTCATTGATGCTGGAAAAAAATTAAAAATTATTGCCAATTATGCTGTCGGTTATAATAACATAAATGTTGAGTATGCTAAATCAAAGGGTATTTATGTCACAAATACACCTGGTGTTTTAACAGAAGCTACAGCCGATATTGCCTGGGCTTTAATATTAGCAGTTGCCAGAAAAATAATTTCTGCAGATAGGTTTGTTAGAGAAGGAAAATTTAAAGGTTGGAAACCAAAACTTTTCTTAGGATATGAAATACATGGTAAAACATTGGGAATAATTGGAATGGGGAGAATTGGTCAAGCTGTGGCAAGAAGGGCACTAGGATTTGGGATGAAGATAATATATCATAATCGTAAAAGACTTCCAGAAGAAATAGAAAAAAAGTACAGTGCAAGTTATGTTGACCTTGAAACGCTTCTTAAAAATTCTGATTTTATTTCTATTAACGTACCACTCACAGATGAAACTTATCATTTATTGGATGAAAAAAGGTTAAACCTTTTAAAACCTAATGCTATTTTAGTCAATACTGCACGTGGTCCTGTAGTCGATGAAAAGGCTCTTTATAAACTTTTAAAAGAAGGGAAAATCGCTGGAGCAGGTTTTGATGTTTATGAAAACGAGCCGTTCCTAACTCCAGGACTTGAAAAGTTAGAAAATGTTGTTCTATTGCCTCATATAGGTTCTGCAACTTTTGAAACGCGATCTAAAATGTCAATAATGGTTGCAGAAAATGTTATAGATGCACTTGAAGGAAGAAAACCAAAAAATCTTGTATGGAATGATTGAAATGAAAATCAAAGTAGCTGTTGCAGGTGGTGTGACTGGTGGACATTTGTACCCGGCTCTCTCAGTTTTAGAAAACTTATCTAAAGCTTGTGATATAGAAGTTTTATATTTTACTGTTAAAGGTAAGTTAGAGGAAAAAGTTCTTAAGAAATATGAATTCAATACTTTTTCTCTAGAAATCCAAGGCCTTAAAAGACCATTATATTCTCTAGAAAATTTTTCTAGGCTAATTAAAGTTATAAAAAACAAAAAAAAGGTTTATAAAAAGCTTAAAGAATTTAACCCTGATATTGTTTTTGTGACTGGTGGATATGTAAGTTATCCAGTAGGAGTTTCAGCTAAGAAGCTAAAGATTCCTCTTTTTATACACGAACAAAATGTCATACCAGGACTTTCAAATTTGAAATTATCAAAATTTGCCAAGAAAATTTTTCTTTCGTTTGAAGATTCTAAAAAATATTTTCCAAAATCAGTTAATAAGAAAATAGTTGTTTCAGGGAATCCGGTAAGAGAAACATCGAAAAAAACATTTAATTTTGAAAAGCCAACAATTTTAATTGTTGGTGGGAGTGGTGGAAGCGAATTTTTAAATAAACTGGCTTGTATTCTATCAAAAAAATTACCTGAATATGATTTTATTTTATCTTCTGGTGGTAAAAGTGTAAATTGCAATTCGGAAAATTTAGAGGTTTTATCTTATATAAACAACATAACTGATTATTATCAATCTGTTTCTTGTGCAATTACTAGAGGAGGAGCTACAACGGTTTTTGAACTTCTTTATTTTGATGTCCCATCTATAGTCATTCCATGGGAAGGCTCCACAGAATCGCACCAGATTGAAAATGCAAAGCAAATAGAGAAATATAATTTGGGTTATATGATTAAAGAAAAAGAGCTCGATGTTGACGATTTAATAAAGAAGATTAGATTGTTGATTACAAAGGAGAGAAAATTTGAAAAAAAAGAAAATCCAGCAGAAGTAATTGTTAGAGAAATATTAAAAGAGGTGAAAAAGTGAAAATTCATTTTCTTGGTATTGGTGGAATAGGAATGAGTGCTCAAGCAATTCACGAACATTTATCTGGAAATGAAGTAACTGGAACGGATCCTTATCTTTCAGAGAGAGTAAGATATCTTAAAAAATTGGGAATAGAGGTATTTGAAAAACATTTATCTCAAAATGTTGATAATGCTGATCTTGTTGTCAGGACTCCAGCCGTTTCAGAAGAAAACCCTGAGGTAAAAAGTGCCAACGAAAGAAAAATTCCCGTTATTACAAGATTAGAGCATCATATTCAAATTTTAAGAGATTTCCAAAAATTTGGAATAACTGGAACAGATGGTAAGACAACAACAACTTCCATGTTAGCTCATGTTTTACTTAAATTAAATAAAAACCCAACAGTATTTTTAGGATCTACTCATCCAGTTTTAGAACATGGTAATTATAGAAAAGGTGGCAATTTGTGTGTTTTTGAAATGGATGAAAGTCAGCCAGGATTTGAGAATTACTCTCCGGATTTTTTAATTGTGTCAAATATAAGAGGGGATCATATAGAAAATTTTAGTTCTTACAACGATTATTTAAACTCATTTAAAAAATCATGCAATAGAGCAAATTTATGTATTTCAAATGCAGATGAGAATATTTTGCCTCATACAACAACATTTGGAGTAAATAAAGGCTCCTATCATTTGGTTTCAGTAGAGAAAAAAATGTATAATCAATTAGTAACTATTTCTACGCCATTTGGAACGAAGAAGTTTAAACTTCCAGTACCAGGAATACATAATATTTTAAATGCTCTCTCGGTTATTGCTTTAACTTTTGAGTTAGGATTTAGTCAAGAAGAAGTTTTAAATGCATTTGAAGATTATGTTTTACCAGGTAGAAGATTTGAAATAAGTTATGATGATGGTGAAATAACGATAATTGATGATTATTCTCACACTCCAGTGGAAATTGAAAGCTTGTTAAAAACAGCTAAAGAGGTATTTGAAGGAAGAGAAATAAATATTATTTTTCAACCACATAGATATTCCCGATTGAAACGAGAATGGAAAGATTTTGCAAAATCTCTTAAAATTGCTGATAAAATATATATAACAGAGGTATATGGAGCTTTTGAAAAAAAGGATGGAATTAGCGCAAAAAGCGTTGCAGAATTAATTGACAATGCAATTTTTGTTGGTGATAAAAATAATATTTTCAATTATCTTCAAATCAAACCCGGAGTATATATATTTGCAGGGGCAGGGGATATAATCAAAGTATCAAATGCCTTCAAGCAGAAAGTAGGGGGTTTAAAAGTTTGAGTGTAAAACTCAAAGAGATTTTTTTAAAAGGATTTAAATCTTTCGCAAATCCAACAGTATTACCAATTTCTCCAGATATAACCGTAATTGTAGGGCCAAATGGATCTGGAAAATCTAATATTGTTGAGGCGATTCAATGGGCATTTGGGGAACATTCTTTAAAAGAATTAAGAGCTACAGATAAGAATGATGTAATATTCAAGGGTTCGGAAAATGTCAGACCTGCAAGAAGTGCTTATGTAGAACTAACTTTTGAATTTGATGGTGAGACAGTTAAAATTGCAAGGGAATTAACAATGGAAGGAAATAATACGTACTATATTAATGGTGATATTGCAAGGTTGAAGGATATAAAACAGCTTTTTAAAACAACCGGAATGTTTTCGATAGTGGGACAGGGAAAAATTGAAAAAATAGTTACTTCGAGTCCTCAGGATTTAAGAAAGTTAATTGAGGATGCCGCTGGAACTTCTGTTTATTTAGAAAGAAAAAAAGAAGCTTTGGGTAAATTAGCTGGAACAGAAGCAAATTTAGAAAGACTCAAAGACATTTTATTTGAGATAGGAAAAAATAAAAGAGGATTATATATAAAGGCTAAAAAAGCAGAAAAGTTTCTACAATACAAAAATGAACTTGAATCAATAAAAGAAAAGTATTATGGTGGTACTTATTATCATGAGAAACAACTTTTAGATAATTTAGAAAAAAGTCATTCAGAAACAAGAAAGGTTTTAAAAGAAAAGATTCAAAAATTAGCTAAGACTGAAAGCAGATGGTCAATTTTACGGGAAGAATTTAATGAAATAAACAAAGAGATGGAAAGTTTTACTGATCTTTTGGAAACTCAAAAACAGAGACAAAATCAGCTGTTGGAATTAAGGAACACATTGATTAATAGATTAAATGAAAGTAAGAGTTTTTATGTTGAGAAAACATCAAAAATTGATTCGTTGAAAGATGAGAAAAATAGACTAGTTAAGAGAGAAGAAGAAATTCAATTAATTTTAGATTCTTTAATAAAAGAAATTAAAGAAAAAGAAAAAGAACTTGCTCAAATTGAAGAAGAAAGAAATATTTTAACTTCACAGTATTCTGAAAATGAGATGGAACTTCTAAAGAAAAAAGGAGAATATGATGAACTTGAAAAAAAACTTCACAAATTGGAAAGTGAAAGGAGTTCAATTTTTGATTCGCAGCAAGATTTTCAAGAAAGGCTTGAGATGATTGTAGAACAGCTTGAGTCAAAGAAAAATCGTTTCAAAGAGCTTGATGATGAAATTAATGAACTTTCAGAAAATGCAAATAAGTATGACGAGAAAACAAAAAAATTATTAGATGAATTGGAAATTGTTAAAGAAAAAATTCAAAATTTAACAAATGAAAGAGAATATTTAAAAGAAGAATTTGAAAAGTTAGTTCATAGAAAAAAAGAAATTGCATCTGAAATTTCTATTTTAGAAAAACAGTTAAATGAATATCAAGGGTTTTCTCGTGCTGTTAAAAAAATATTTGAATATAAAGAAGAATTTGAAGGAATCATAGATGTTGTGGCAAACATAGTGGAAGTTCCTGAAGAATATGTAGAAGCTATAGAAGCCTTACTTGGTGGTGTTTTACAACATATAGTTGTAGATACCGCAGAAAACGCTAAGAAAATCTTGGAATTTGCTAAGAGTAGGAAAATAGGAAGAGTTACGCTTATTCCTCTGGATTTAATAGAAAGAAGCGTAAAAAGTATTAAATTACCAAAGGAAAAAGGTATATATGGATTTGCGCGTGAATTAATTAAAATAAACAAAGTTCAAAATGATATAGGAAAATTGCTTGACTATCTTTTTGGTAATGATTTAATTGTTGAAAACTTGGATGTTGCAGTTGAACTTAAGAAAAAAAATAAATTTAGTAGAATAGCCACTTTAGATGGTGAAATTATTAGTACTAGAGGATCAATGACGGGTGGAAAATACGAAACTTCTCATTCATTTTTATCAAGAAAGAATTTAATCGAAAAATTGAAAACAGAGTATAAGGAACTGGAAAAAAATGAAGAAACTTTGATAAAAAAATTAGAAAGTAAAAAGTCCGAAATTCAAGAATTGCGAAATTATGCTGATTCAATTAATTCTGAATTAATGGAATATACTAGCAAAAGTACATCTGCTAAAAGGATGTTGCAAGAGCTTTTGAAAACACATGAAGAAATTTCAAAGGAAGTTGAAAATTTTGAAAAATTAAGAAAAGAGTATCATTTGAGAATAGAAGGCATTGAAGAAAGAAAGAAAAAAATAAATGAGGAAATTTCACAAATTAAGAAAAAACTTGTTTCTTTAAAATCTGAAGTTGAAAATTTTAATAAGGAAATTTTTAAAAACAAGGAAAAATTGGATGAAATAAATGAAAAATATGCTGATTTTCAAACAGAAATAAGGGGTTTATATGAAAGAAAAATGCAGTACGACTCTGAGATCAAGAGAATTCACGAGAGAAAAGCAGAAATTGATTCTGAAATTTCAGAGATACAACTTGAAATTAAAAGGATAAAAGACGAAATAGAAAACTTACAAAATCTTGTTAGTGAGAATGAAAAAGAGTTGCAAGCACTAAAAAATGAAACAGATGAACTTTTTAATAGTATAAACTATAAAAAATCTGGAAAAGAAGGAAAAGTGAAAGAAATTGAAAACTTGGAAAAAGAAATGGAGCAATTACGAAGCGAAATTGAGGAAATCAGGGAAAATATTCATAACCTTGAATTGAAAATTCAAGAAAAGAAATTAAAAATAGATAATATTCCCGAACAATACAGAAAAGAATTGAAGATAAGTCAAGAAGAGTTGGACGAATTGAAAAAAAGGATGGAAGAATTGGAAAATAAAATAAAATTTATTGGGCCAGTAGATTTGGAAGCTCAAGAGGAGTATGAAAGAGTCTCAAGAGAATATGAAGAACTTGAAAAACAAAAGGAAGACTTAGAAGAAGCTAAGAGGAAATTAATTGAGTTAATTGAAAAGACTGATGAAGAGGCAAAACAAGTCTTCTTAAAAACCTTTAACATTGTTAATAATGCGTTTAAAAGATATATTAAACAATTATTTTACGGTGGAAATGGTATAATAAGAATATTAGATAAAGATAATATTTTAGAAAGTGGGATCGAAATAATTATTTCAAAGGGGAAGGGAAGAGCACAAAAATTACAACTTCTTTCTGGAGGTGAAAAAGCTTTAGTGGGTTTAGCACTTTTGATGGCTCTTTTAGAAGCTCAACCGAGTGCTTTTTATGTCCTTGATGAAGCAGATGCACCTCTAGATGAGTATAATTCGGAAAGATTTAGAAAATTGCTTGAAAATTCTGAGGCACAGTTTATTGTTGTTACCCATAACAAGATAGTTATGGAGGCGGCTGATATTATGCTTGGAGTAACAAAGACTAATGATATTTCTAATATTGTATCTGTAAGATTGGAGGAAGTAGTATGAGACATTTGTTTTATCTACAACAGTTTTTTGAACGTTTTCCAGCTCCTGCTTTTATAAAAGATAACAAACTTAGATACGTTTGGATTAATAAAGAATGGGAAAAGTTTTTTGGCATTATCGAGAGAAAAGTCATTGGGAAAACAAACAAAAAACTGTTTGGTAAAGATATTCATGAAGAAATTGATAAAAAGGTCATTAAAACAAAAAAAGCTGTTACTTATAAAGCAACTTTAGATAACAAACATTTGTTAGTAAACAAAATTCCTATTAGACTAGGAGATGGAACATACGGAGTTGCTGGATTTATTTTAGATGAGACGGAAAGATATTTGTATGAGTTAAGTTTGCAAGGTTTGATTAAAATAAATGAGGTTTTACGAGATTTACTACTTGAAAATTATAATGATAGAGATAGCTTTATTATTGATTTCTTTGAAAATTTATACAAAAGAAGTCAAATGGGTCCATATGCCATATTGAAGGAAAATAAAGAAAATATAATTTTAAAATCTTATTTGCCTGAAAAGGTTTGCCAACGGGCCTTTTCGAAAAGTGAATTAAAAGAGTTTTCAGTTGATAATGAAAAATGGATTGTTATACCAATTGCTGAATATAAGCTTTTATTAAAAAGTACACCTAATTATTATAAAATAATAAAAAATTTGTATCCAACTGCTGTTTCAAAAATTGAAAATGTCTTAGATTCAATTGAGAGAAAATTAAAGCAGCAATTATACTATAAAGCTCTTGAAAAAATGGTGGATTTTGTAGTGTCATGGAGATCGAAAGATTTGAAATCATATTGTAAAAAAGCACTTGAAGATATTATGGAAATTATTCCAGAAGCTGAGAAAGGGTCTGTTTGGATTTTAAATGAAAATAAATATGAGTGTATTGCAGAAATTGGATATCCAGGAGCTGAATCCTTGAGTTTTTCTCCTTCAAAAACAGCCTATGGAACTGAAATTGTTAAGAAAATTCAAAAAGGAGAGAAGGTTTTTGAAATAGAAAATGCAAAGGAATTGGTACAAAAAAGTGAATTAAAAGATATGTTATCAAGTTACGGTATGAACAGTCCAACCTTTATTCCTTTAATCGGAGTATTTAAAATTGGTAATAAAATTATTGGAAATATTTCTCTGGATAATTTTAGTGGAAAACACTTTTCTGATGAAAGCAAAAAATTATTAAATTATTTTGTTGATATTTTAACTGCTTTTTTATCTGAAAAATTTTAAAAATTCTTTCTGGGGTGAGAATTTGTTTTTATATAAAACTGTGGGGAGTTTTATTCAGTTTCCTGGAATTTTAATCCTATTTTTTATATCAATTACAATTTATCTTTTTGTAAAAAAACGCCAAATGTGGCGCTTTTTTCTTTTTTTTACAATATTTTTTTATTTAATTACGTCGCCTTTTTTTGTATATTTTTTAAGTAAGTTTTTCTATGTTAATAATACTAAAAATTATTCAAAAGAAGGGATAATTTTGATTTTGGGTGGAGGAACTCTTCAATACAATGAAAACATTGAAATCGGTCTTCATACGTTGAAAAGAGTTTTGAAGGGCTATGAAATATATAGATCCACAGGATATCCTATCTTAGTTACAGGAGGAGTTATTTCAAAAGGAATTCCAGAAAGTGATATAATGAAAGAAACATTGATGCATTTAGGTGTTCCTGAAAATAAAATTCTTGTGGAAAACAAAGCAAGAACAACAAAGGAAAATGCTTTGTATACGAAAGATATTCTGGAGAATTATAAAGCAGTGTACTTGGTTACATCATATCTTCATATGAAAAGAAGTTTATTAATCTTCAGAAAAGCCATAAATAATGAGATTTTTCCTGTAATTTGTGATTATCCCATTGATTTTAGAAATACCTTTCTTGACTATTTACCAAGCGGGGATGCTTTGTATACTTTTTCTCAAATAACACACGAAATAATTGGAATTATTAAAGGAGGATAATAATGAAGAAAGGTTTTGTTGCAATTTTTGTATTATCAATTTTTCTAATTTGTGTGTTCATCCTGAGTAAAATCTGGCAATTGTTACATTTAAGAATGATTGGAAATCCATAATAAGGAGGTTAGCCTATGTTTCCATTGTATGATACGATACCAAGTAGGAAAAAACCATATATAACTTACACAATCATTTTGATCAATGTGATTGTTTTTTTATATGAACTTTCATTACATACTCCTCAACTTCATCAGTTCTTCTTTAATTACGGTTTGGTACCTTTAAGATATACTTGGAAATACACTTCGAAGGTGAAGTATCTTCTTGCTTGGAAAGAAATCAATCCCATTATATTTTCAAATCCAGTAATTCCTTTTATTTCGCATATGTTTATTCATGGTGGATGGTCTCATATATTGGGAAACATGTGGTTTTTATGGATTTTTGGAGATAATGTTGAAGATAGGTTTGGACACTTCAATTATTTAATGTTTTATCTTTCTGGTGGATTGTTTGCTTTGTGTTTTCATTGGCTTTTTAATTTATTTTCTCCATTTCCATTAGTTGGAGCTTCAGGAGCAATTTCAGCTGTAATGGGAGCTTATTTTGTTCAATTCTGGTATTCTAAAATAGTTTCATTGGTAATTTGGTTTATACCATTTTTAGTTGAAATTCCCGCGGTAATTTACTTGTTTTTCTGGTTTTTATTACAAATTCTTAATGGAACTTTTGCAGATATCACTGGATCAGGTGTTGCCTATTGGGCTCACGTTGGAGGATTTATATATGGAATGATTATTGGTTCTAAAGTTAGGAGGCATTATTTATGAAAAAAGTTGTTATTTTAACAACTGGTGGAACAATTGCAATGGTAAAGAAAGGTGAAAGTGTTGTTCCATATGAAAAGGGAAATATGTTAATAAGTGAAATTCCTGATCTTGAAAAAATAAAAGATGCAAAAATTGAAGTTGTTGAATTTTCAAACATTCCAAGTCCTCACATGACTCCTAACGACATGTGGAAACTATCAAAGACGATTAATAGAATTCTTGAAGATGAAGATGTTTTAGGAATAGTTGTAACTCATGGAACTGATACGCTGGAGGAAACTTCTTATCTTTTAGATTTAACGTTAAAAAGTGAAAAGCCTGTCGTTTGTACAGCAGCTATGAGAAATATAGGAGAGCTTGGTACAGATGGACCTAGAAATGTTTACTCTTCAGTTTTAACAGTTTTAAGTCCTCAATCCTATGGTATGGGAGTTATGGTTTGTTTAAATGATGAAATTCATGCGGCAAGAGAAGTTACTAAAACGTATACTAGTAATGTAGCAACTTTTGATTCACCAGGTTATGGGCCACTTGGAATAGTTGATGAAGATACTGTAATATTTTTTAGAAAATCTCTAACACGTGAAAAAATATTAGTTGAAAGAATAGAAGAAAAGATTGCGCTTATAAAAACATTTACTGGGGATCAAGGAGATTTCTTAAAATTAGCGGTAAAATTAGGTTATAAAGGAATTGTACTTGAAGGTTTTGGAAGAGGAAATGTTCCTCATTTGGTTGCAGATGCAGTTGAAGAAGTCGTAAAATCAGGAATTCCAGTAGTTGTAACATCTAGATGTTTTAAGGGACGAGTTTATCCTGTTTATGGATACAAAGGCGGAGGCGCAGATTTAAGGAAAAGAGGAGCTATTATGAGTGAGCATCCAATAGGTCAAAAAGCAAAAATAAAATTAATGGTGGTAATGGGAAAAACAAGCAAAATTGAAGAAATTAGAAAATATTTTGAAAAGGATATAAAAAGGAGGCCAAAAGAAAATGAATAAATTCTTTGGATCAGATGATCCAAGGAAGACTGCTGCTAAGTATGTTGCAATTTACTTTTTAATATTGTTAGCTTTGTTTTTATTGTTTAAAACTATATTGAATGTTTTTGTTTTTACTCTAATTTCAGTTTTAATAATAAATTTTCTTGCGAAAATTTTAAGATTTTTAAGAATTAAGGGGAAATTAGCTTTAGTTATTTCAATGTTAATATACTTTTTTGTAATTATTTATGGTATAATTTTGATAGTGCCTGCTGCCACTGAACAAATAGGTACTTTTATTAAAACAATTAATAAAGTTTTTGAAACAAAAGCTTGGGAAGGTTATTTTGAAAAAAACCCTAATCTTGCCTCTGGTGTTACCGCAATTATGGAATGGCTTCAACCAAAATTTTCTGATTTAACTAATTACCTGATGGATTATGTTGCAAAAGGAACCCCCGGGTTTTTCACAACCATTTTTTATTCGATTTTACTTACCGTTTATTTAGTTTTGTATTCTTCATGGCTTGGAAAATCTATCCCAAATCTATTTCCAAAAAATATTAGAAAGCACATTGAAGTTTTTTTGAAAAAGGTTTATTTGGCTTTATCGGGCTTTGTTGATGTTGTTTTTATTAACGCACTTATAACCGCTATTTTGTTTTATATTATCTCAAGTTTTTATTTTCCTAATACTGCTGTTATTTTGTCATTTTGGGCGGGTGTAACAAATTTAATTCCAATAGTTGGAGTAATTTTTGAGTATATTCCTGTCTTTCTTTTTTCTTTAACTTTAGGTCTTAAAGGATTTATAATAGTTAATATTTTAGTTCTTTTAATACATCTTGGATTGTTTGTGATATTTATAAATGTTATGAAAATGCACTTGAATGTTAATCCAGTTTTGATGATTATTTCCATTATCATCGTCAGTCAGATATTTGGAATTGTAGGGATTTTTTTCGCAGTTCCTCTATTAATTTTTGTTGTTGCATACTGGGATGATTTTATAAAACCTTCTTTTGAAGGTGTATAGGGGGCGAAAGTATGAAGACAATTCTGTATATTTTGTTAATTTTTGGTTTATTATTTGCCTTTTGGTCTTGTGGACTAAAAATACCAGAAAAATTACCAGATAGCGTTTCTTTAGAATTTACCAAGCATGTAGAATTTCCTATTACTACTATAGATTATTCTATGCAAGGTTTAACGGAACCTTTTATATCTCAATTTGAAGAAGAGGGATTTTATAAAGTTAGTGACGCACCATTAACTCTGTCTTATTCGACTAGCGTAGAATTTTCACCAAAAGATTTATTTACGGAACTTGAAAATAACGTAAAAGATACTTTAACTAATTTTGCGAGTAACATAAGCTTTTCATTTTCAGTTGATGAAGTATTTGATTTAACTTTGGATAATCAAACCATAACATTACCAAGTATAAGTGGAGTAAGTGGGACTTTTGCAGTTTCTTCTATCTTACTTTCTGATGTTCAACTTATCTCTACAACTATTCCTGTTTTTAATGGTTCTACTTCTACATCGATTCCAATTTCTACCGATCAATTTAATTCGATACACCTTGTTCAAGGAGTTTTAAACGTCAGTAAAGCTTCAACGGATATAGACTTGAATCAATTGGAACTTGGATTTATTGTCAATGATACGGAATATAAAGATGGTGATATTTTAACTGACTTGCTACTTGAAAATAATCAGAACATTACACTTGTTGCTACTTACAATGGAACTGGAGCTGGAGAAGTTGATATAAGTGTGAAACTTTCCAATTTAGAAGTTGATAAGGGTACAGGATTAGAAATTTCGAACTTTGTGATAAGTCCAACGATTGATCCTATTTCCATTGACAATCAGAATTGGCAACTTACTTTAGCAGGAAATCTACAGATTTCTTTTACTGTTAATGCTACTAATTTGGAACTAACTTCCGAAGTTGTAGTTAAATCAGGAGATCAAATTATTGCATCAGGATCGCCAGTTACATTTGATGCTTCAAAAATAATTAATGCAAATGATGATTTGAATATTGAAGCTACTTTAACATTGGCAGGTAGCAACGTTGATATTGATCTTACGTCTCCAATAACCTATAATGTTATTCCCAATGTTTCGATAGAAAATATTTACAATTATCCTGTTAATTTTGAACAGGTGATAGAACTTCCAAATAATATTGTAGAAACTACAATAGGAACTGGAGCAGTTATATTGGATTTTACAGGCGTTTCAATAATAGAGGCAACTGGTTCAGTATATGATGCAACAATAACGAATACTTTGATTTCTAATGCTACGTCTTTAATATTAGATTTTAGTGACATTTCTTTACCTTCAACTATTCTTTTAAGTACAATTTCAGGAAAAATTGAAGGTCAAGAAATCAGTTTTAGCGGGCACCTGTCTGATGATTTTGAAATTGCTAAAGCAAAAATTTCAAATGAGCTTTTGAGTTCTGCAAATCAAAACTTTTCTTATGACATTCCACAAGAAATAAAAGATTTTGTTAATAGTCTTGATGCAACGATATTAATTAATTTAACCTATAATGCTACTGATATTTCAGGTTTAACATTAAAAATTCAATCGAATTTCTTTGAAGAAAAAGATATAGTAATTGATAATTCAGGTGAAGCCACTATTTCCAATCAGATACAACATATAGATTTTAATACATTAAATAATATTTCTCTTACTATAGAAGCTACAGGCACTCCAGAAATTACAAATATCAAAAAGGGACAAACATATGGTATAGATATTTCAACAAGTCTACCAATTTTTGAACTTGATAATTTTGATGTCAAGTCTCAGAGTTTTGAAGTTTTACCGCCAACTACAATATTCGATTTTTCGACTATGGAAGGTACAGAAATACTTTCTAATCTTGATTTCGATATCTATATGCCTGTAGAGTTTAAATCAACCAACACAACAGTTAATTCAACACTAACATTTTTAGTTTCAGGTACTACGATTAAAATTGGGAATAATGATCCTGAAATTGATCTTGGGTCATATATTTACGATATAATAAAAACTTCATCTCCTCTTACAATTTCTGCATCATTAACAACAAGTTCAGGTATACTATCTAAAGATTCAGTATTTGGTCTTTCAGGTTCTTTGACTTTACCTCTTGAAGGAACTCCAACTTCAGATATAAAACTGTACGAAACTTCTCTGGAACTTTCCGATATTGATCCTTTGATTGATATAGTTGATTCAGCCACATTGACATTTGCTAATTGGGAAAATACCACAGGTATTTCTATCAATTTGTCTTTAAATACTCTTGACTTTGTTATTGGTGATAGTACGCCTGTTATTTCGTTGAGTAATGAAGATTTAAATAATCTGATTCCACAATCTACACTTTCAATTTTCCTTCCAAAAGATGAGTTTATACAATTTAACAATAATGGATATATAAAAATAGCTCCATATATATTGCTCGACCTGAAAATAGCTACCAGTATAAGCTTTGGAGGAGGCGAATAATATGAAAAAAGTTGTTTTATTTATATTAATTATTAGCACTTTTTCTTTCGCTGGTGTATTGAATCCTTTTGGACTTTATATAAATCCTGGGCTTATAACTGAGCAAAACTTTGCGTTTTTTGGTTTGAATACTTCTGGGGTTTTATTATTCAAACAGGATTTATATTCAATTGAAGATTTAAATGCATTACTGAATGATGGGATTGTGAATCTTGAAACCATTAATAAACTATCAGTTTATTCTTTTTCTGATATTGCAGCATACGGAACTCTAAAGATTGGAAAATTTTCCTTATCTCCTTTTATAAATTTTGATGGTTATATAGGAGTAAGTTTGCCAGATGAAATTAAAGATTTTATTGTCGATAACATTGAGGTTGACAAAACATATGATGCATCCTCAAATAGCTTTATCAGGTCTAGTGTATTTGCTGATGCAGGTTTGATTATAAATATTGGGAAAGTTTTTGTAGCACCATCATTTTATTTACCTGTCATTTATTCTTCAAAAAATGATCAAAGCTTAACTTTTGAATATACTTCATCTTCATCACCTGCAGAAGCAAATCTAAAATTTCAAACCAATGCTTTTATTTATTCGTACTTTCCATTTGATAATTTGAGTGCAAGTAATTTACAAGATATCAGTTTTGACGATTTAGGAATTGCTTTATCTGTTGGTTATTATACAGATAATTTTGGAATATCAGTTAATAATATTATTTTAAAACCTTCAATTTCAAAATACAGAGTAAGTCTTTCTGCTGAAGCTACATTACTGTATTCAGGCGAAGGAACAGATGTTTCTCTAACATATGATGCCACTGCCTCTATGAGTGATTTTGAATCATATTTAAAGGAAGTTTCCAAAATTCCTGAAATTACTGGTTATTATAAAACCAATGGTAAGTTAAGTTTGGGTTTTAGAGGAAAATATGCTCTAGACAAAAAATGGAGTGTTGGGGGATTTCTAGTTGGAAATTTTGGTGTTTTTTCACCCTATTATTTTATAGATTATTTGAGTGATGCTAGTGCTTTTGTTCATTCCTTTGGAAGTAAACTTGATATTAGAATAATTTATTTTACCATCAACATGAAGCTTATTTCTAGTAATATATCTCCATTTAGTGCCAATTCTTTTGGAGTCAATTTTAATTTTGGTTTAGGTTTTTAGGCTATACAAAAATTTTTAACATGGTATACTTATTATGAATATTTTTTAAAAGGAGAGTTGAGATTTATGCATGAAAATCACGAACATGAACACGAGCATGAACATGAACACATGGAAGCTTTTACCCTTTATGATGAGGAAGGGAATGAACACAATTTTGTTCTTTTAGGTGAACTAGAAAAAGAACAAAATGAATATTGGGTTTGCGAAGAGATCTTTGTAGAAGGTGAAGATATTAAGGATTTTGGAGATCTTTATATTTTTAAAAAAACCACAGATGAAGAAGGGAATATTTATTTGGATTCTATTGAAGATGAAAACGAATTTAATGAAGCAGTTAAACTTTGGGAAGATATGGGTTCAACTGACTTTGAAGTTTTAGAAGAATCAGATGAATCAGAAGATGTTGACAATTAATTGATGCTTTGTTAAAATAATTTTTGGATTGCAGGCGTAGCTTCAAGAGGTGGAGCGCCTCCTTGGTAAGGAGGAGGGTGTGGGTTCGAGTCCCACCGCCTGCTCCAATCGAGCCTCGTAAGAGGCTCTTTTTTTATGATATAATAAATATTGATTGATATTTAGATTGAATCGGGGGTGATTATATGGAAAATTTTGTTTTTTATAATCCAACAAAACTTGTTTTTGGAAAAAATACAGTAGAACAAATTGGAGAGTATTTAAAAAAAGATAAGATAAAAAAAGTACTTTTACTTGCTGGCGGAGGTTCTATAAAGAAAAATGGTGTATACGAAAAAGTTGTTAGATCTTTAATAGAAAATTCTATTGAAAAAGTCGAAGTATGGGGAGTAAGAGCAAATCCTGTTGTAAGTAAAGTGCGGGAAGCAATTGATGTTGCTCGAAAAGAAAAAGTTGATGCTATTTTAGCTGTTGGAGGAGGAAGTGTTATAGATAGTGGTAAAGCTGTTGCTGCTGGTGTAATGTATGAAGGAGATGTTTGGGATTTTTATCAAGGAAAAGCAACTCCAAAAGATGCTTTACCTCTTTATACAATTCTCACATTGTCTGCAACTGGTACTGAAATGAATGGGGGGACAGTAGTAACAAATGAGGAACTTTTAGAAAAATTTTCATTTTGGTCCATTCACACTTTTCCAAAAGTTTCTATTGTGGATCCAGAAGTTCAATATTCTCTTCCACCACATCAAACAGTAAATGGTGCTGTTGATGCGATCAGTCATGTAATGGAATACTATTTTGATGGGGCAAAGAGGACAGATTTAATTGATAGAGTTGACGAATCGATTATTTTGACATTAATGGAAACGACTGAAGCTTTGCTAAACGATCCCAAAGATTATGATGCGCGTGCTAACTTTGCACTTTCTACAACGTTAGCTTTAAACGGTATTTCTGGGCTTGGGCACAGAGGTGGTGATTGGTCTTCGCATGCAATTGAGCATGCTCTTAGTGCGTTAAATCCTGAAGTAGCTCATGGAGCAGGTTTAGCTGTTGTTTTTCCGGCATGGATGAAATATGTTTATAAAGCTAATCCAACAAAATTTAGAAGATTTGGAAGAACTATTTTCAGATTAAAAAATAGCACACCAACACAGGCTATTGATGCTTTAAAAAGATGGTATAAGAAAATAGGAGCTCCTACTACATTAAAAGAGTTAGGTTTTAAACGCGAAGACATAGAAACTCTTACGGAAATAGCTGCAAAAACAGTGCCGATGGGTAAACTTGTCAAACTTGAAAAAGAAGATATTAGGAAAATTTTGGAAATTGCATACGAGGAGGAATAAAATGAGGGTTTTGTATGCTCAATCTGGAGGGGTTACGAGTGTTATAAACTCATCCGCCTATGGTGTACTTGATGAAGCAAGAAAAGCTGGGTTGGAAGTTTATGTTGGAATTCATGGAGTTACTGGAATTTTAAAAGAAAAATTATTGAAGGTAAATGATTTGGATTTAGAAGGATTAAAATATACTCCTGCAGGTGCTTTTGGTTCATGTAGAAGAAAAATGAAAACTCAGGAAGATATAAGTAAATTATTTGATGTTATTGAAAAACATAAGATTGAATATTTCTTTTATAATGGTGGTAATGATTCAATGGATACTGCATGGAGAGTTCATCAGGAAGCGAAAATAAGAGGGATTCCATTGAAAGTTATAGGTATTCCCAAAACAATTGATAATGATTTGCCATTTACAGACCATTGTCCTGGATATGGTTCTGCAGCTAAATATGTTGCTACTTCAGTTATGGAAGCAACTCTCGATTTAAAAAGTATGTTTGTTGACTCAACTCGCGTTTTTATAATGGAAATAATGGGGAGGCATGCAGGATGGCTTGTTGCGTCAGCTGGTCTTGGCTGGATAAACGGAATTGGAGCTGATATGATTCTCTTTCCAGAGTTTCCTTTTGATAAAGAAAAATTCTTGGAAAAAGTTGATGAAATAATAAGAAGAAAAGGTTATTGTTCAATTGCAGTTTCTGAAGGAATAAGATATCCAGATGGTTTTTTTGTATCGGATATGGGATACACTGATAGTTTTGGTCATAGGCAACTTGGTGGAGTTGGAATAACAATTGCTGGAATGATTAGATCTGAACTATCTCTAAAAACCCATGTGGCAATTCCTGATTATTTACAAAGGAGCGGAAGACATATCGCCAGTAAAATTGATATTGAAGAAGCTGAAATGGCTGGAAGAAGAGCAGTTCAGCTAGCTCTTGATGGTGTATCGGGTGTTATGGTAACAATAGAAAGAAAAAGCAATGAGCCATATAGCGTCGATTACGGTACTGTTGAATTGAATAAAGTTGCTGATAAAACGAAATTTCTACCTGAAGAATTTTACAATGAGTTTGAAGTTACAGAAAAGTTCATTGAGTATGCAAAACCACTAATAGAAGGAGAAATGCCTCCAAAATTTGAAAATGGTCTTCCTAAATATACTATTTTTAAGGAGGTAGAAGAACAATAATATTTGTAATTTATTCTTTAATGCAAATTTTTCTTGTGTTCCTTTTTTATATACTCAAAAAAGCAAAATTTCTACCTTTTGTTATTTCATTAACATCAATCTTTTTGTTATTTCAAAAATTTGATATGTATCTTATAGGATATAATGGAGTTCACATTGTAAGTGACTCCATTTCTTTTTATTTTATTCTCACAAACATTTTGTGTACATTTATTGTGTCAATACAACTTATCAGATTTTACAAATTAAATACAAATTTTTTTGTTTCTCTGACCCATGTTATTTTAAATTTTTTGTTTATTTCAAACGATTTGTTTAATATTTATGTTTTACTTGAAACTCTAACAATTTTGATTGTTTTATTAATATTATCTGGAGAAAAGTTTGAACATAAACTTGTGGGTTTAAAATATATTTTTGCCAGTGCTGTTGCAATGAACATATATTTATTTGGAGTTGGAATCCATTATTTTAAAACAGGTAGTTTTGACATTCAAAACGTTTCAGGTATTTCTGAATTTTTAATGAAATCTGCTTTAATTTCTAAAGCGGGGATTTTTTTATTTGGGTTATGGTTACCTGAGGTCCATTCTAATGCAGAAACTGAAACTTCAGCTCTATTGTCAGGTGTGTATACTCAATCTGTTTTATATCCACTTATTAGACTTGGTATAGGTAGCGAATTTTATTTTTTAGGTGTTTTGACTTTCTTTTTTGGAGCGATATTTGCGCTTTTTTCAAAGGACTTAAAAAAACTATTAGCTTTCAGTACTATGTCTCAATTAGGAATTATTCTTTTAAATCCTTTATTTGCACCTTTTTATGTTTTAGCTCACGGTGTTTCAAAAACACTTCTTTTTTTAAGTACAAGATTTGTGGAAAGAAATCTTGAAAAGGAAAGAACTTATTCAATCTTTTTATTTTTAGCCATTTTCATTTCATTTCTTTCTATTTCTGGTTTTTCTTTTACTTTAGGAGGTTATTTAAAAGAACAAATGATTGATTCGAAGATTTTATCAGTCTTTATTTCACTTTTTTCTTCTTTATATTTTGGGAAAACACTACCTAAAAAATTAAAATTTGAAAAAAATCACTTTTTTCTTTTGTTCTTTTTAATTTCCCTTATTTTAATTTATCCAATTTTTATTAGTTTAAAATCTTTAGTTTTAGTTCCAATAGGTATGCTGATAGGAAAATTATTCTTTTCAAAAATCAATTTTGAATTTACTTTTACAACAGAACTTATACTAACATTTATGATTTTTTCTATCGGGATTTTCAGTTTATTCGGAGTGATTTAGATGGTAGAAACTTTATTTTCCTTTAAAGAAGCTCCAACAACGGAAGGAACGATAGTTGTTATTGATGTGTTAAGAGCAGGATCAGTTATTATCACTGCACTTTACAATGGAGCAAAGTTTGTAAAAGTCACAAATTCAATTAAAAAAGCAAGAGAAATGAGAAAAGATGGTTTCATTTTATGTGGTGAAAGAAGCACTCAAAAAATTAAAGGTTTTGATAAAGGTAATTCTCCTTTAGAGTTTTTTGATGTAAAAGATAAAAAAATTGTTTTAACAACTTCAAATGGTACAAAAGTTGTTGAAAAAGCAAGGAAAGTTTCTTCAAAGGTTGTAATTGGTTCGTTTTTAAATTTGGATTATATAGTGGATTATGTAAAAAATGATGAAAATATTGTTTTATGGTGTTCTGGGAACAATGGAAGGATTTCGTTTGAAGATACTCTTTTTGCCGGTGCTTTCATAGAAAGATTAGAAAAATACAAAAGATATGATTTTAACGATAGTTCGCTTATTTCGCTTAAATTTTGGAAAAGGACAGGGCTAAATTTTGAAGGAGAACATACAAAAAAATTACTGGAATTGGGTTATAAAGATGATATTGATTTTTGCAAGCAAGTATCAATTTATAATGTTGTGCCACAACTTTTAAATGATGTTTTTTATGAGGTGAGAATATGCTAGAAAATATTGATTTTTTAGGTCCGATAGTAATAATGATGTTTTCAATATATGGACTTTTATTCAAAAAACATATTTTATCTAAAGTGATTTCTTTAGATATTTTAAATACGGCAGTAGTTATGTTATTTGTAATAATTTCTTCTAAAAAAGGTAATTTTTATCCAATCAAGACCCCCGGAGTTTCAAGCTATGTAGATCCATTTCCTCAAGCTGTTATCATAACCTCTATAGTTATTGGGTTTGCGACTTTATCTCTAATTCTTGCATTGAGTATGATGATAGTCGAATCAAAGAGAAAGACTGACCTTACGAAGATTGAAAAAGAATAATTTGGAATTTTTCATTTTCAAAATTTAAAAATTCAGTTTCGTGTATAATATATTTTGGAAATGATTCCAGAAGGGAGGTATATGAATGAAAAAGTTTTTAATTCTTACTCTTGTTTTAGTTAGTTTATTAGCTTTTTCAGCAGTTTATGTTGAAAACGGTAAAGTAGTTTTTACCTTTAAAGAAGCTCTAGATGCGAAGATAGTATATTTAGCTGGAAATTTTAACAATTGGAATCCAACTGAACTTTCTATGAAAAAGGAAGATGGTGTCTGGAAACTTGCCTTGGAATTAAAACCTGGAACATACCAATATAAATATGTTATTGAGGGAACGAACTGGAAAGAAGATCCTGAAGCTCCAGGTTTTGTTGATGATGGATTTGGGGGTTATAACGGAATTTTTACTTTGGTTGAAAAGGATGGAAAACTGATAATAATTGGAACAGGAGAAAAAGAAATTAAGGCAAAAGAAAAAACAATAGAAATAAATGAGAATTTCAACCCTGAAAATTTCTTTGTAGATGAAGAAGGATATGTGGTTATTAGATTTTTTGCAAAAGATGCTGAGTATGTAACAATTGCTGGTAATTTTAATAATTGGGATCCTGAATCTATCGAATGTTATGAAATAGGAGATGGATGGTGGGAAGCAGTTCTTGAGCTTGATGCAGGGGCATATCAATATAAATTTGTTATCAATGGTGAACAATGGGAGACTGATCCTAATGCACCAGCATTTGTTGATGATGGATTTGGGGGAAAAAATGGATACTTTGAAGTTTATGAAAAAGACGGAAGATTAGTAATTGGATTAGAAAATGGTACAAAAACTGAAAAAAACCAACCATTGAATGTAGCAATAATATGGCATCATCATCAACCGTTGTATAAAATCCCAGGCTCCAATGAATATATGATGCCTTGGGTTAGAGCTCACGGTGTAAATGATTATCCTTATATGGCAGATCTAGTTGATAAATATCTTGAAAAAGGGAGTGTTACTTTTAATATTGTACCCAGTTTATTGCTCCAAATACAGGATTATTTAAAAGGAGCTACTGACGAATATCAGAGACTTTCGTTAAAAGAAGAAGATAAATTAACAAAAGAAGAAAAGAAATTTATAATTGATCACTTTTTTGATATTAATCCTCAATTTGTAAATGGGCATAAAAGATATAAAGAATTAATGGAATTAAAAACCTCAGGTCAAGAATTTTCTAATCAGGATTTATTAGATTTGAAGGTTTGTTGGAACTTGTATTGGATAAATATTGAATACATACAATCAGATTCAAAACTTAGTGGTTTATTAGAAAAAGAACATTATACAAGAGATGATCTTTTATATGTTTTGGATTTTCACAAGAAGATTTTATCTACAATAGTAGATAAATACAAAAAATTATGGGAGGAAGGAAAAATTGAACTAACAACAACACCTTTCTATCATCCTATACTTCCAATCCTTGTTGATAAAGGATGGATTGATGATGCAAATGGTCAAATAAAAGAAGGATTAAATTACTTTGAACAGATTTTTGGAAAAGAACCTGAAGGAATGTGGCCTTCAGAGCAAGCTGTTTCCCAGGAAGTTACAGAACTTTTTGCTGAAAATAATATTAAATGGATAGTTACAGATAAATCAATTTTACAAAAAAGTGGTGTTGATACGGGCGATATTGAAAATCTCTTGAGACCATACAAATTGAAAACAAATAAAGGTGAAATTGTCGTATTTTTCAGGGATACTGACCTTTCAAATAGAATTAGCTTTAAGTATTCGCAAATGAGTGCAGAAGATGCAGTAAATGATTTAATAAATACACTTCATGAATATCAAAAAATTAATACCTCTGGAGATTTGATTATTACAATTGCTCTTGATGGTGAAAATGCTTGGGAGCATTATCCAAATAATGGAAATGATTTTAGAAAGCTTTTATATGAAAAACTTTCTGAAGATCCATTGATTAATTTAATAACTCCAAGTCAATATATTGCAAAATATGGAGTTAAAAAAGAATTAAAAACATTGGCAAAAGGTTCTTGGGCAGGAGGATCTTTGGATACTTGGATAGGAGAAAAAGAAGAAAATGAAGCATGGGATAGGCTGTCTAAAGCAAGAGAAATTCTTTTAAGTAATGTAAATATTCACGAAGACGATCTTGCAAGGCATGTTCTATATGCTGCTGAAGGAAGCGATTGGTTCTGGTGGTACGGTGCTGATCAAGATGCTGGAAATAATGAAGTTTTATTTGATCAGCAATTCAAAAATCTTTTAATAAAAATGTATGAACTAGTTGGTTATAAAGATATTCCGAGTTACTTATATATTCCAAATAAAAAACCAGCTCCACCAACCACAGGTGTTATTAAGAAAATTGAGTATTCATTAGATGGGAAACTTGATGAATTTGAAAAAGCGACAGCGATCTTTGATGATACACTTGATGAAAATATTCTTCAAAATGTAATTGTTGGAAGAGGAGATACCGGCCTATATGTTGGAGTACAATTAGACAGAACTGCAAAAGAGTATTTGGGAAAAAACGTTAAGATTGAAATTTACGCAGATAGTCCAAAAGCGGAAAAATTCAATGCAAAAACATATTATTCGAAAGAAAAAGTGACTCCATTAGGTTTTGCATTGTCCCATAGGTTTGTAATTAATTTAAAAACATGGGAGAAAAGGCAAAAAGTTAGCTTTTACAAAGCTTCTGGAAATGATACCTGGATATTAACCACCGGTGAAGTTAAGGGCAATGTTGGTGAAATTGTAGAATTTGAAATTCCATATGATTTATTAAATGTGAAATCTGGAGAAGAATTTAACATTGCAGTGGTTATTTCTAGGGATAGACAAGATATAGATTTTGCTCCAAACAGTGGACCTATAAATGTAATACTCCCAGCAATAGTAAAGGGAGATATTTTGAAAATATTCAAAGATCCAGTTGGTGATGAGTATGGTCCCGGAACATATACGTATCCTAAAGATGTTGCATTTGAGCCTTTCAAAGGTTTATTTGATATGTCAGATGTTGTGATAATGGAAAATGAAGAGGCCTATATTTTCCAGATTAAATTTGTTGAGATGACTAATCCTTGGGGAGCACCAAAAGGTTTTTCACATCAGCTCGTTAACATATACTTGGACACAAAACCAGGTGGTAGAGTTGATACATATAATGAAGGAGCAAGAGTTCAATTTGATGAAAAACATCCATGGGATTACTTCATTAAAGTAGCAGGTTGGACTTCTTACGGTCAATTTTTTGCTACAAATGATGGAAAAGAGATAAATGATGCTGTTAGAGTAGAAGCTGATACTGGTGAAAAAACAATAAATGTTATAGTTTATAAGAAATATTTAGAAGTTTCAGATGAAATTTACGCATATATTCTTGTTGGTAGTCAGGATGGATATGGTCCAGATAACTTTAGGCCTGTAACCCCGGAGCCTGGTCAATGGACTTTAGGTGGTTATCCGAAAGATTCCAGAGACATGGCACCATATGTGGTAGATATAATTGTTCCAGAAGGATACGATCAAAAAGCAATTCTTTCTTCATATGTTCCAGATAGTAAATATGCCACTGTATTGCCAGTAAAAATAAAATAAAACTAGCCTGGTCTCAAACGAGACCAGGCTTTTTAATTGGAGGATCGGTTATGATTTATTTTGTGATTTCTTTTGCTATTTCAATTGTTGCCATACCTTTTTTTGGAAAATTGGCAATTAAATATAACATTTTAGAGAAAAAAGAAAGAAGTATACCTTATCTTGGAGGAATGGGATTATTTGTTTCTATAATTCTTTTAGCTCCCTTCGATTTATTCGTGAAATCTTTTTTAACTATTTTAGCAATGTTAGGACTATATGAAGATTTGAAACAAAAATCGTTTAAATTAAAATTTTTAATTGTGATTTTTTCCCTTTTGATTGTTAATTTTAAATACGTTGGGCTTTTTTATCTCCCAATTGGTGTCTTTTTTAGCTATTTTTTGATTGAAATTTTTAGGAAAGTTGATAATTTTGATGGTGTAAGTGCTTCATTAACGATGATTTTAGGATTGGGATTTTATTTTTTTGTTACAAGTACTTACGATAAAATGATATTGATGTGTTTACTTGGATCCCTTTTTGCTTTTATATTTTATAACTTTCCTCCTTCTAGAATACAGCTTGGAGAAATTGGAAATTATTTAATAGGTGGGGTAATTGTGATTTCTGTTCTTTCCTCATCTAGGGGAGGACTAAGTCATATTTTCCCGTCTTTAATTGTATTAACTCCCATATTTCTGGAATCAATTCCTCTTTTTTTAAAAAAATTCAAATATTCTCTAAGTGCGAAATTATTAAAATTAACTAAGGACAAAAGAAAAATGCTTTACACTATCTGGACAATTTCAGGTATTTATCTTATACTTTCTTTAGGAGTTTTCTATAGAATAGTTAATTGGCAGATGGGTATCTTGTTCTATATTATTTTTACGTTTTTCTTGATTTTTTATCCAAAATTAGATTGAAAGTATTGCAAAAAAATGGAAAATGCTTCCTGCAAGCACAAAAACATGCCAGAAAGCGTGATGATATGGAATTTTTCGCCAAAGATAGAATACTGTTCCAGCTGTGTACAAAATTCCTCCTACAAAGAGGAATAGCATGCCTAATCTATCAAGGTTTTGGCTCAAGGGTTTTAAAACAAAAATAACAAGCCACCCCATAGCTATATACAAGAGTGTGGAAAAAACTACAAATTTTTTCACGAAAAAAATCTTGTAAATAATTCCAAGAACAGCTAAAGTCCATATAATAAAAAAGATAAACCAACCAAGTTTTCCATTCAATACTATAAGAGCAAATGGTGTATAAGTTCCTGCGATAAGAAGATAAATGCTTGCATGATCAAAAATCTCAAATAAATTCTTTGCTTTTTTGTTTGTAATTGAGTGATACAAGGTTGAGGAAAGGTATAAAAGAAAGAGTGTAGAAGAATAAATAACGGTACTAATTAATTTTAAAGGAATTTTATACGTAAAAATTATCAACAAAACTATAGCACTGATGCTTAATAACACTCCTATTCCATGGGTAATTGCATTTGCGATTTCTTCTCCTTTTTTGAACGTTTCTTTATTTTCAATGTCTTTCATATTATTTCTCCTTTTATTTTGTTTAATTATACCATTTCTTTATTTTTTTGCAATGTAGATTTAAATATTAAAATGAAACATTTTATATATATGACGTTTTAGTTATTCCTTCTAATAAAAATATTTTAGATATCTTCAATAACTCCTAAAAATTTATTTTATACATTTTGTAAACAAATTTTTTAAAGTGTAATTTTTAATACAAAAACTTTTAAAGAAAAAAGAGTAAAATAGTCTTGGAAAGATATAAGAGAGGTGGCAATTAATGGCAAAAAAAGTAAAAATACTTTCACAAATTGAGTTAATTAAGTTATCTTCTTCGGGTAATAAAGAAGCAAAAAAGGAATTGGAAAACAGGCTAAAGGATATGGTGAATACGGATGAAAAGCCAAAAAAAGAAAATTCTTGAAGTTGAAAATTTTACGGGCTTTGCTAATAAAGTAAAGTTATTTGAAAATGTAACTTTTGATTTAGAGGAAAGTAATACTTTGGTTCTTTATGGTCCTAGAGGTTCCGGTAAATCCGCACTTCTTCGTTCATTTGCAAGATTAAATGAAGAAATATTTGATGAAATAAAATATGATGGGAAAGTTTTTTTAGATCAAGGAGATTTGTTTGAATATGATATCAAGCAACTGAGAAATTTGGTTTTTTATAGTGATACAAATTTTTTTGAAGCGTTGGATTATTTAACTTTTGGGGAACTTATTGAACTTGCAATTGGAAATGAATTCCTTCCATTTGAAGAGTATTCTTCCCTTCTGGATGATTTTGGCCTTTTAAAGAGTTTAGATGTTGGGTACAAAACGAAATTGTCTAATTTATATGTTCTTGAGAAAATTTCTATACTTTTATTTCTTTCGTATCTTAAAGATAGTAAGCTTGTAATTTTTGATTGTATATTGGATCATTTAGATGATGATCATCTGCAAAAATTGTCACTCATAATAAAGAAAAAAATCCTTTCCGAAGAAAAATCTTTGATACTTGCCACCAGGTTTTTTAAACGTTTCCTTCCAATTGCAGATTTGTTTATTTCCATGAAAAATGGTAAAATTGAATTTAGGGGAGAACCTGAAGAATTTACAATTGCGAGGTGATATTTTGTCAATTTTAACAGTGTGTTTGAATCCTGCATTAGACAGGGAATTTTATATTAGTGATTTTACAATTGATAAATTGCATAGATTATCGTCTGAAAATTCTAGAATGACCCCCGGAGGTAAAGCAATAAACGTGGCTGTTGATTTAGCTAGTTTTGGAATTAGAACTGTGGTTTCAGGTTTTATTGGAGGGTATTTAGGAGATGTTGTACTTTCGGAATTAAGAGAAACCAGTACACTTATTACGACAAATTTTGTACATATTGAAGAGGAAATAAGGGAAAATATAGCAATTATAGATGAAAAAAATCATACTTTAACTGAGATAAATTCTTCTGGACCAGTTATTCCTATGGAAGATCTTCAACATTTTTTAAGAAGATTTGAACTCATTTCACCAAACGTTAGTATGATAGTAATTTCTGGAAGTATCCCTGTAGGGGTTCCAAATAGTGTTTATGGTGAGTTAACAAGAATTGCTAAAAAACACAAAAAAATAGTGTTTTGGGAAGCAAAAGATGAAGTTGTTTCAGAATCTTTAAAGATTTCTCCACCTTTGGTTTTAAAGCCGGATTTTCGACGTGAAAAAAAGTTATTTGGAAAAAAATTGGAGAGTGAGCAAGATTATATTGAAGCAGGAAAAGAGGCAATTAGGCATGGAGTCAAAATGGTTGTTTTGTCTTATAAAGTAGATTATGACATTATTGTAACTGAAGAGGGTGTTTGGTTTATTAGACCAACTATTGAAGTTGAACATGCACATTTGCTTGGAACTGGTGATACATACATGGCTGCAATGGTTTATAAATACCTTAGTACCAATGATTTAATTGAAATTGCTAAATATGGCTACGCAGCAGCGCTTGCAAAGACTTGGTATAGAAGTAAGGTTCCGCCTAAATTGGATGATATAGAAAAGGCTATGGAAAAATTCAAAATTGAAAGGGTGGAATAATAATGAAAGTAAAAGATTTTTATATAAGGGATATAACAGCTGTATTGGAAGATGAAGCAATTTCAAGAGTGTTAAAAATTTTATCAAGACAGGAAGTAAGTGGGATTCCAGTAATAAATGAAGATTATAAAGTCGTTGGCTTTATAAGTGAGAATGATATTATAAGAGCCTCTCTTCCTAGTTATTTTGCCTTACTTCAATCGGCTTCTTTTATTCCGGACTTGAATCAATTTGTAAGAAATCTTAAAAAAATTTCTAAAAAACCGGTTAGTGAAGTAATGACAAAACCTGCTATAGTTATTAAAGAATCAACTCCTCTTTTGCATGCTGCTGATTTAATGATAAGGCACAATTTAAAAATTTTGCCTGTCGTAGATGATGAGGAAAAGCTTTTAGGGATTTTAACAAGAATGAAGATACTTGAAGCAGTTTCTGGAGAGGAGAGTCTTGTTAAATGAGAATTAGCTTTATTACATACGGTTGTAAACTTAACCAATATGAAACCGAACTTATGACCGAAAAGCTCGAAAATTTTGGTTATGTAGTTGTAAATGGCGAAGTTGAATCAGATATATTTGTTCTAAATACTTGTGCTGTAACATCCGAGGCAGCAAGAAAAGTAAGGCAAGAAATAAGAAAATTAAGAAAAAAATATCCTAATTCGAAAATAATTGCTGTTGGTTGTTATTCTCAAATTGGTCATGAAGATTTAAAAAAAGAAGGTGTAGATTTAATCTTAGGAAACAAGGAAAAAAAGAATATTCATTTGTTTATTGATAAAACGGGAGTGTTTGCAGATGCAAAGTATTGGTTAGATGATGAGATAGATGGTGAAATTATTACTTCTTCTTTGGCTGAAAGGACAAGAGCCTTTGTAAAAATTGAGGACGGATGTGACAATGTTTGTACCTACTGTGCAATTAGATTTGCAAGGGGAATGAAAATTAGAAGTAAACCTGTTGATGTTGTTGTGAATGAAGTTATAAGATTGGTAAAAAAAGAGTATCGTGAAATAGTAATTACTGGTTTAAATCTTGGAAAGTATGGATTTGGAGAAGGTTATAATCTTCCCTACCTAATGAAAAGATTAGCCAAAATAAAAGGAGATTTTAGAATTAGACTTAGTTCAATTAATCCTGAAGATATTAATGACGAATTAATAAATGTAATTGTAAATGAAGAAAAAATATGTAATCACTTACATATCCCTCTTCAGAGTGGTAGTGAAAAGATTCTGGAGAGAATGAAAAGAGGATATAATCAAAAAAAATATTTCGAGGTTGTTGAAAAACTAAGGAATATAGATCCTACCTTTTCAATAACAACAGATGTTATAGTTGGTTTTCCTGGCGAAACCGAAAATGATTTTGAGGAAACATTAAAAGTAGTTAGAGAAGTAAAATTTTCAAAAGTGCATGGTTTTAGATATTCTGATAGGGAAGGTACGGCTGCTTCAAATTTTGAAAATAAGGTTCCAGGTAATATAAAAAAAGATAGAATAGTTGAACTTGAAAAAGTAAGTCGTAAAATTTCGAAAGAATATAAAAAAATGCTTTTGGGGAAAAATGTAAAAGTGTTAATTGAAGGTGTTAAGCAGGGCATATATAGCGGATATGATGAGTACTACATATTACATGAAACTCCTTATGGTGCCTTGGGTGATTTTAATTCGGTTATTATCCAGGCAATAACCGATGAAGGAGTGATTTCAACAAATGCAGACCGAAAAGTTTCTGGAGGATATGATAAATAGAATTACTAGAGGTATTGTTGTTTATGAAACTATAAGGTTTTATAATAAAATACCTTTTGCAATAGAAGAGCATTATAAAAGGTTTCTTAATTCTCTTTCTTACGTTTCAAAAGAAAAGGTTTCTTTTAAAGAATTTGAAAAACATGTAGTGAAATATAATACTTACGATAGAGTAAAAATTTTCGGAGTTGTGGATGGATCATTAAAATTATTTTCTCTAGGAGAAAATTTTTTAAATGAGCCTTTGATTTCTGTGGATATAGATATTTCTCATGTAAGACATGCAGATCCTTTGAGTGTTCCCCCAAATTTGAAATCTATTGGAAGACCGGACTTATATATTGCGAGATTGAATAAAGGAAGTTATTATGATGTCATTCTTTTAGGTGATAAAGGTCATGTATGCGAGGGTAGTTTTTCAAATGTCTTTATTATCAAAAATGGAAAAATAATAACTCCATCTTTGGAATCTGGTATTTTAGAAGGGATTACCCGGAAATATGTAATTGAAATGCTTAGAGAATATGGATATGAAGTTGATGAAAGGATTGTTGAAGTAAAAGAATTATTTTATGCCGATGAAATTTTTTTGACTCATACCAGTCGAGGAATTGTTCCTGTTGATAGTCTGGGTAAAAAATTTTTCTTTTCTAAAGAAATTTCATCAAAATTATCCAAGGAATTTGAGAGGTACATTCATGCAAAAATTGAGTGATGTTTTTAAAGAACTTGCAAAAAAGAACAGTATGTTTAGAAGACTGTATGTAAACATGGTAGCAAAGAATGAATTTTTAAATATAATTGGAAAGCCATTTAATGAATACTGTAAAGTAAGTCGTTTTTCTAATGGTACAGTGTTTATTGAATGTGATGACAACATATATGTTACAGAGCTCAATTTTTTTAAAGAAAAAATCAGGGAGGAATTGAATAAAAGAATTGGTTTTAATGCAGTAAATAAAATTCTGATTAAGCTCAGAAGATAACAAGGAGGTAGTTTAATGGATTATAATGCAAAACAAATAAAAGTTTTAAAAGGGCTTGAACCTGTTAGAAAAAGACCTGGTATGTATATTGGTTCCACAGGAAAAGCGGGTTTGCATCATCTTATCTACGAAATTGTAGATAATAGTATAGATGAGGCATTACAAGGTTATTGTGATACTATTAAAGTTTTGATTTTTAAAGATGGAAGCGCCGAAATTGAAGATAATGGTAGGGGTATTCCTGTCGATATCCATCCTGAAACTGGCAAAAGTGCTTTAGAAGTTGTTATGACTACTTTACATGCTGGAGGAAAATTTTCAAAAGATTCTTATAAAGTTAGTGGAGGGCTCCACGGTGTTGGTGCATCTGTTGTTAATGCTCTTTCAGAATGGTTAGAAGTTGAAGTTCATAGAGATGGTAAAATTTATTATCAGAAGTATGAACGTGGAATACCAGTAACTGATGTAAAAATTATTGGCAGTACTAAGAAAAGCGGAACAGTCGTTAGATTTAAGCCAGATCCTGAAATATTTTCAGTAACTGATTTTGATTCAGATGTTATTTTAATTAGACTTCGAGATCTTGCATTTCTAAATCCTAATGTAACTATTATTTTTAAAGACGAAAGAGATGGTACGGAAAAAACTTTTCATTACACTGGAGGATTAAAGGAATTTATAGCATTTATAAACAAAGGTACTAGAACCCTTCATGAACCCATTTATATATCTGGAGAATACAATTCAAACAGAATTGAAGTAGTTTTTCAATATACTGACTCAGATTTTGAGAAAATTGTGTCTTTTGTTAATAACATAAGAACCGTTGAAGGTGGCACTCACGTTACTGGGTTTAAGACAGCTTTTACTAGATTAATAAACGAGCTGGGAAAGGAAACAGGACAGTTAAAGAAAGAATCGTTAAGAGGGGAAGACATTAGAGAAGGAATGACAGTTATCATCAGTGTTTTGATGACATCAACACCCGAATTTGAAGGGCAAACTAAATCAAAGTTGGGTAATGAGGAAATTCAAGAAGCTGTTGCTAAAGTTGTTAGAGAAAAATTAAAAGAGTATTTTGAAATAAATCAAACCACATTAAAGATAATTATTCAAAAAGCTTTGGAAGCTAAAAAAGCAAGAGAAGCAGCAAAACATGCAAGAGAAATGGTAAAAAGGAAAAGTGCTTTTGGCAGTTCTTCTTTACCTGGGAAATTAGCTGATTGTATAACAAAAAAATTAGACGAATCAGAACTTTTTATTGTTGAAGGTGATTCAGCCGGTGGATCTGCAAAGCAAGCAAGAGATAGAAATTTCCAAGCAATTCTTCCTTTGAGAGGTAAAATACTCAATGTAGAAAAAAGTAGCTGGTTAAAACTCTTAAAAAATGAACAGGTTAGAGATATTATAACAGCTCTTGGTACAGGAATAGGGGATGATTTTGATACTTCCAAGCTTAGATATGGAAAAATAATTATAATGACAGATGCCGATGTAGATGGAGCACACATTAGAACACTTCTTTTGACATTATTCTTTAGATATATGAAGGCATTATTAGAAGAAGGAAGGATTTATATAGCACAACCTCCTTTATATAAATTAACAGTAAATAGGAAAACATATTATCTATTTTCCGATGAAGAATTAGAACAGCTGAAAGAACAAATTGGTGACAAAAAGTATGAGATTCAGAGATACAAAGGTCTTGGAGAAATGAATCCTCAACAGCTTTGGGAAACAACAATGGATCCAAAAACAAGGAAACTGCTGAAAGTGGCTATTGAGGACGCAGAAGAAGCAGATGAATTATTTGAAATGCTTATGGGTAGTGATACAGACAGTAGAAAAGAATTTATTTTTAGACATGCGTTGCAGGTTAAGGAGATAGATATTTAAATGATTAAAAAATGTTTCTTGTTTTGTTTATTTCTAGTTTTTTCAACATTGTTTTCGATAAGTATTGAATTTCTTCCTCAGGCAACAGTCACAAATAATGTTGTGACTGTTTTTGATGTTGCTGCAACATTCAATGGAATAGATAAAACATCATTGAGAAACATAAATTTAGTGTATTTACCTGATAATACATCATATGATTTAGATGTTAGGTACGTTTTATTTGAACTTTCAAAGATTGCTACAGATTTAGTGGCAACACCTACCAATGGAACAATATGGATTTCAAATGTAAAGAATCAAAACCCCTCTACTTTAACTGAGAGTCTTGCCAAAGAAATTGCATTGGAAAGTGTGTTATCCAAATTATCCCCTCAAAGTGAAGCAACAATATTGTCAGTGGAAGGAACAATAACAAAACATGAGAATTTTTCAGTTGACATTCTAAACACCAAAACTGGAACTTTTGTTGTTAGATTTAATTTGTTTGAGAAAGGAAGCTTAACTGGTTTTTACAGTTTAAATATTTTTGCAAAGCACTTAAGAAAAGTATATGTAGCTACTAGAGATATTTATTTTGGCGAATTAGTTGTTTCTGACTATTTAATAGAAACATATATAAACGATTTAAATGTGTTTGGTACAAATATTAAACTATCAGATTTACCAATGATTGCCAAAAAAAATATTAAAGTTGGAGAACCGGTATTTAAGGAATATCTTCAAACAATTCCTTATACTGTGAAATATCAAATTATTGAAGGTTTCGTGATAATAAATGGAGTTTTAGTAAAAGCAAAATTCAAACTTTTAGAAGGTGGAAATATAGGAGATGTAGTAAAAGCAGAAAATATTGAAACAGGTAAAATTGTTATTGGAATTATTGAAGAAGGTCCAAGGTTGTTTATTGTAAAATGAGGTGAAGGATGAAAAGGATTTTTATTTTCCTAATTATTATAACTTTTTTGTCTTCTTTGTTAGGAATAGTAAGAATAAAAGACATAGCTACATTTAGAGGAGCTATGGATAGTCAGTTTTTTGGAATAGGTATTGTTGTAGGATTAAATGGGACAGGAGATGATGGTTATAGTTATTCTCCAACTATTTTAAATATGTTTGAAAAATATGGAGCATCAATTCCGAAGGAAGATTTAAAATCAACTAATACAGCATTGGTTATGGTATTGGCTGATATTCCTGCTTATTATAAAGTTGGTATGAAGATTGATGTTTATTTATATGCGGTTGGAAATGCTAAAAGTATTGAAAATGGATATCTATTAAAAACGGATCTTTTTGGATCTGATGATAACATATATGTTTCTGCTGAAGGGCAAGTGGCACCATTAGATGAAAATAATTATAGATTTAAAGTTAATGGGAAAATCCAGAATGGAGGAACCATTATTAAAGAAATACCTCAGAATATTTTCAAGTCTGAGATTTTAACAATTACCTTAAAACCATTTGAGTTTCTGAGTGCAAGCGTTGTAACGGATGCAATAAATAAAAAATTTGGAAGAAATATTGCAGAAACTTATGATAAAACAGCAATTAAATTGAAAATTCCAGAAGAATTCAAACACGATTTAATTGGATTTTTATCTGTTATAGAAGAAATTGAAGTAATACCAAGTCAAGTCCCTTTGATTGTGATAAAAAGTGATAATTCCGAAATATTGTATGGTGGTACAGAAAAAGTTAAGGATATAACTTATATGACTGGTATTTATGAGATAAATGTAAAAAATAATTCAACTGTTTCAGATCTAATAAGAGCCTTGAAAATAGTGGGATTAACTCCAGAAAAGATCATAGATATTTTGTTATATTTTCATTCTATTGGTGCAATTGAAGCTGAAATAGTGGTTTTAAAGTAAGTTTATTCAAATAAGAATGTGTATATTTTAAAAGGTTTAAACTTTATTTGAATTGAATTGTCTTTAATTTTAAGTTCTTTTTTAATTTCTTCCAGATTATTTGTCAAAAAAGCTTTATTTAAATTCATGTTATTAATTGAGATTTTTACATCCCCACTACTTCCGGTTGTTTCAACTATTCTTAGCACAAAACTACCTTTAATTTTTCTGAATGAAAGTATTTTGAAATTGTCCTTTGATATTTTTATTGTTGGTATTTGAACCTTTGGTTTCCCTCTTAAAACTCTTATAGATTTGTTATACAATTCAGCTTCTTTTATAACCTTCAAAATATCTTCTTTTTCATTTGGCATTATTGCATATGAAAATTCATGTTTTCCTTCATCAGCAAAGAAATCAGGATAAATTCCAGCTTTTACAAGTGTTAATCCAATTGTTGAGTTTATCACGCTATGACCATATTTGCCGTTGTTTAGTATGGAGATCCCAAAATCATATTGTGAGAGATTAACCCATCTATGGCCGGGAACTTCAAATCTTGCTTTTTCAAAATTAGTATTTTGATGGGTAGCTCTTGTAATATAACCACCATCTAAATCAAATTTTGCGTATCTAGAAAGAATATTTGTAGGAAAGATGGCCTTTAATACACATCTTCTATGATGAAAGTCTATATTGGTTTTTATATCTACAATATCTGAATCATTCCAAATAATATAATACTGTGTAATTTCTGTTTCTTCATATTTGTATTTAACTTTAATCACTTTCCTTAGAGTGTTTGTCTCAACAACTTCGATAGAATTTGCCTTCAATTGAATACCTGATTTAGTATGATGAACATCAATGTCCCAATTTTCCCAGAAATAAGGAATATCTTTATAAAGCATAAGAATATTTCCTTTGTCTTTGAACAGCCATTTATTAGTTGTTTTGTGATATATATTAAAAGTACCATCTTCGTTAATTTTCATTTTTATGTATTTATTTTCAATTTCATTATCTGAGTAGCTGAAGAAGGAAGAATAATCTACGTTTTCCCCCACTTCAAGTGTAATTAAACTTAATGGGTTTATATATTCATTGAAGGTGTACAGATATTTGTTATCATATGTTTTTATACAATCTAATTGCCTACCATTGAATTTTAAATTTAAATGTTCTGGCAGAATAAATTTTATTTTTTGCTTAAAAGATGCTGGATTAAATAAAGTTAAATATTTTTCTTTTTCATATAAAGGAACGGAATTTATAATTTCGTTTAGTGAATAGGTTACTTTGTTTAAAACTTTCTCAGCATCTTCGTACACTTCTTTAATTGAAGAACCGGTTATAATATCGTGAAATTCTAATGCAAGTATTTTTTTCCAAAGTTTATCAATTTGATTTTGCTTATTAAGTTCAAATAAAGCATTTAAAACTTCAGCTTCAAAAAGAAGAAGTTCATTTTCCTTATGAAGTTTTTTTATTTTTGCTTGAGATGTTAATGTTCCTCTGTGAAGTTCAAGGTAAAGTTCATTATCCCATACTGGTACATTTTTATCAGATATTTCTTTTTGTAAATTTTTACAAAAATCTTCAATTTTTGAAAATTCAACTTTTGGTACATCAGGAAGTTTTTGAAGTACAGGATAACTTTCGCACATTTCTTCTGTAGGGCCACCGCCTCCGTCTCCGTATCCAACAGAAACCATAGTAAAAGAAGATAAATCTTTTTGTTTAAAATTATTCCATGTACTATAAACTGTTTTAGGTGTTATGTTTCCTCCATATCCACCTTCGTCGTTATTAAAACTATGATAAAGCACTTCACTACCATCTATACCTTTCCAAATACAGATATCATATGGGAATTCATTAGTTTCGTTCCAATTTAATTTAGTGGTTATAAAATAATCAATATCGGCTTCTTTTAAAATTTGAGGTAGGATCCATGAAAAACCAAAAACATCCGGAAGCCAGCAAACTCTGGATTTTTTTCCAAATTTTCGAATAAAATACTTTTGCCCGTAATAAAATTGTCTAATAAGGGATTCAATTCCAGGGATATTACAATCTGATTCTATCCACATTCCACCAACAGGTTCCCATTGACCTGATTTAACAAGGTTTTTAATTTCTTCAAAAATCTCTGGTGCATCTTTTTCTATATCTTCATACATTTGCGCAGATGATTGAGCAAATATAAAATATGGGTATTTTTTTGCTAATTGAACAGCATTTGAAAAAGTTCTAATTATTTTTCTTTTTGTTTCATATACTGGCCAGAGCCAGGCATAATCAATATGTGCATGTCCAACTAAATATACTTGCCCGATTTTAGGAAAAACTTTAGTAAGTTTTTCAACTTCTTTCTTATAATGTGAAAATTTTTTTATTATATCTTTTTTTAGTGCTAAAGAAAATTCATATGAAGTTGAAAAATCCAAGGTGGACCAAGTTGTTGTTAGCTCATATTCTATGGTTGGATTCTCTTTTACTTTTGATATGAAGATACTCGTAGAATGGGGGATGTTTAATGAATATAGAAAATCATTTGTTAAATCAACTAATCTTTTAACTAGAGGTTTATTTTTTGTTTCTTCACATAGTTGAATCACATTATTGGTAAAAGTAATTACGCTTTTAATTTCTTTGTCAATCTCAATTAAGTAAGCTTCTTTAAATATTGGCTCTTCTTTTTTTCCAAAAAGACCCCTTGGCATTGTTTCAATTTTTAGGTTGTGAAATTTTCCATCGCAAAAGGGAGTTAAATCAATCATGGTATGGTAAACATTAATTTCACCATAAGGTTTTTCATCAATTTTTATTAGACTTTCTCCACCAAACCATCCTGATAAGTAAGTAGGATTTTTTTGGTTTAACAATATTTTTGATTCAAAAACAGCTGGAACTTTTGTTTCATTCCATCTGAATGGGATTTCAATCTTTTTATCAAAGTACTCCCATTTTAAAATAGGAGTTTTATTTTTGATTGAATAAGGTATTATTTCCCCAAGTGCCCTTTTTAAGTGTCTTATTTCAAAATCGAGTCTTCTTTCCATTTTTAACAACTCCTTTCTATTTCTATTTTATCCCTTTTTGAGAAATAAAAAAAGATGGCTCTGATGAGCCATCTTTTGAATTTAAGGTTTTTATTATACCCTTTGGGATACAAGGTCAATAACATCTTTTACTGTCTTAATTTTTGAAAGATCAGAGTCATCAACTTTAATACCGAATTCATCTTCAAATGCCATGATAAGATCAACCATATCTAGAGAATCAGCACCTAAATCATCAGTTAAATTTTTTTCATCGGTAACTTCGGAGATATCTACTCCAAGTTGATCGGCAATAAGTTCTCTGATTTTTTCAACATCTGCCATATTAACACCTCCCCAATTTACTATACAGAAAAAATAATACCACAATAAAAAATTAGTGTCAAGAAAGAAAGTTAAATAAATTTAATTTTAACATCGAAACAAAATCCTTATAAAATGCGTGTTTCAAAAAACAAAAATATTAAATACTAAGTAATAATTTTGAAAAATTTCTGAGGGATTTTTCAGGAATATCTTTTATTTCTTCAATATAAGGGTTATAGCTAAACAATTCAAAGAGCTGGAGAATAAAATCAGAAATACTATCTGCTATTTGGAAGTTTTCAATAAAATCATCCAGTGAAGTTTTTTCATTTTCAAGTAAGTTGGCAATTTGTTTTGAAAGTGGATAATGAAATTCAGAAATTATTTCCAAGGTTTTTTCAAGTACGAAATCTACAGGTTCGTTAGTGAATATAAAGGACTGATAAAAAGTAATTAATGTTTTAGCAAGAGCAAGACCTTCACCATCTCCAAAAAGAGAAATAGTTGTTTTGATTGCATTTTTTTCAATTAAAATTGGATCAGCACCTGCAATGTACATACTTGAGATAATGTATGGGATGTATTCTAAAAATTTTTCTTTTTTTTCACCAATTTCTTTTATTTTAAGTTTGTCCATAAATTCATCTAAAATTACTTCTCCGTCATCATCTGTAGTATCAAATATAATGTTTAATTCCTTTTCAAAAGGAATTTTTATTTTCTCTAATTTTTCCTCTATTTCTTCTTTTTTTTCAGTAATACTTTTCAAAAATTCGGAATATTCTGGATCAAAATTTTTAAGTTCTTCAATAAGTTCTTGTTTTAAACCTTTTGTAAATAATTTAACTTTTAAATAATTTTCTTTAAATTGTTCTCCAGCAAGTTTCAAATTTTCCTCAGCTTCTTCGTAAAAGCCTAAATGTTTTTGTAAAAGACCAAGCTCATTATATACTTCAGAAGTGGGATAATTATTAGCGAGTTCTTTTAGAAGTTGAAGAGCTTGAAAATGTTTTCCTAACCTTGTTAGAGTATAAGATAAATTATATGCAATTTCAGGCTTATAATCTAAAGATAAACCGTCTCTAAAGGTTTTTTCAGCTTTTTCAAATTGATATCTTGTATTGTACAAAACACCTAGTCTTAGGTATATTTCTGGTAATTTTTCAATTTTTAAAGCTGATTTATATGCAATTTCAGCGTCTTTAAATTGATTACTTTCAAAGTATACATCACCAATTTTTAAAAGCGGAAGTGAAAATTCTTTATTTAGTTCAAATGATTTCATATACATCTCAATTGCTTCATCATATTCTTTTTTTAAATAAAGAATATTTCCAAGTTCATAATAACCAAGATAAAACTTTGGATTCATTGAAATAGCACGTTTCAACTCAATTTCAGCGTTATCATAATCAGAAAGTTTGGAAAATAAAAGGCCATAATAAAAATGATATCTATAATCGTACATTAGATTTTTAGTTTTTTCAAGAAATTCTTTAGCTTGTTCTAGTTTATTCTCATTCAAATTTTTCTTGAATGCTTCATAATAAAAGTAAACTAAATAGCTTTTCCAATAGTCATTTTTTTCGATTTCATACTGTGCTTCAAGACCTCTTATAATAATTTCTAATGGAATTTTATCCATTTCAGTTATAAGTGGTAGATCTTCCACTAATACAGGAAGTTTTGCAGGTAAATTTTGTTTTTTTGCTATTTCTGGTTTTACTGGTAAATAAACAATTGCTTTAATGTTTTTCGCCTCCTAACCAATTTTTCCAAGCTTTCTTCCAGAAATAATGTGAAAATGGATGTGCGGGATTTCTTGGCCTGCTGATGCTCCGTTATTTACAACCAATCTGTATTCATCAAAACCAAGTTTTTGAGAAATATTCTTGATAATTTCAAATACTTTCCAAAATCTTCTTCTGTCGTCTTCACACAGGTCATTTATGGTTGGAACATGTTTTTTATAAATAAGAAGAAGATGGACAGGAGCTACCGGGTTTATATCTTTAATTATAATAAAATCCTCATCTTCATACAATTTTTCAGAAGGGATTTCATTGTTTATTATTTTACAAAATACACAATCCATCTTTTTTTCACTCCTCTTCTAGTAATCTTCTATGATGGAAGAATTATCTTTTTGAATATCTATATAAGTGGAAAATCTTTTAGAAAATTTTGATTTAAACAAGGTTAATTTATGAATAGAAGATTTGTAAATTTTTGCATTCGAAAAATTTGAAAGCGACAGATTTTCAAACAATGTGTTTTTTGAACGAAGATAAGAAATTTTATCTATGCTGGCATTTAATATACCTGAGTCGACAAGCTTTATACTAGTAAGGTTTTCAATATTTAAAGAATACGAAGTTAAATTATATGCATTTACATTTGAAAAACCATCAACTGAAAGATTTTTTATATTTGAATTGTTTATAATAACAAGCCTTGAACTTGATACATTCATGTTTGTGATCGTAGAATTTTCAATAACTACCAGTGGTGAAAATCGAGTGGAAATAGTTTCAATTGTAGAATTTTTAATAATTACAACATTCGTTTTTTTGATATCGATATTATTTTGTTTAGAATTTTCAATAAAAATAAGTTTTCCACTATCAGAACTGATCTTGCCATTAATAAATGTAGAATTTAAATAAATCGTTCCATTTTGTTGTAAGGAAATATCAATTTTTCCTGAAATAATGGAGCCTTGTGGAATGAATAAATTACCTTTAACAAAAATCTGAACAGTTCCAACAGTTTTTAATTCTACACCCGGTTCAAAGAACAAAGTTGATTGTTCTGGAATAATAATCTTACCAATAGCTTTGTACGGAGATTTTGAAGATAATAAAATCATTTTGTTATTAATTCCACCAATGGGTGTTTGAGAATCAATAGGTGTAATGTTACTAACACTAGGCTTAATATAAACAAAGCCACCTAAGTTTCCAGCTTCGTCTTTACTACAAGCAACAACTGGAGTATTATCTAACCTTTGAAAATTCTTTTTCAAAGATTTTTCAAAAAAATTTGTTCTTGAATCAAGGTTAACTTGAATAACTTCATTTTCATCATCAAAAATTGCTAAATCTGGATCTTTCAAAGTGAAAATTGTATTTGATGGGGGGATAGTATCAATTGTAATTTTAAAGATAAATTCCTCGTATTGGCCGAGTAACCTCAAAGAATGAGCCCCTTCTTCAAAATCAAGCCCATTGATTACATTATTGGGAATTTCGAGGCCATCGAAAAACGCTTTTAAACCATCAAATTCAAAACAACTATCATTAATTCCAACGAATTTTGGAATATTTAAAGAGAATGAAAATACGCAAATTAAAATTAAAATTAATACAGTTATTTTTTTCATTTATACCTCCAACGATTCTCCTGGTTTTAGAATTACACATTTAATGCCTAATTTTTCAATTAGCATTTTAAATTTTTTATCATCAGCATTGATGACATCCCAGGTGTTGTAATGCATAGGAATAACAATTTTAGGTTTAATCATTTCTGCAGCTTTAACTGCATCATCAACGTCCATAACGAAATTACCGCCAATGGGCAATATTGCCACATCTACGTCTTGTAATTGTAATAGTTCCATATCTTTTGTTAAACCAGTATCTCCTGCGTGATATATAGTTTTTTCTGAAGAAATCAAAAATCCTCCAGGAGTTCCACCGTATATTATCTCATTATTTTCTATAATTCCAGAACCATGAAGAGCTGGGGTCATTTTTAATTTTCCAAACTCAAACTCTTTGGAACCACCTATATGCATTGGATGTATTTTTTTAACCCCTTTTGTTTTAAGATAATTGCATATTTCAAAATTAGAAATAACAGTAGCATCAAACTTTTCAGAAAGTTCAACTGTGTTTCCAATATGGTCTCCATGTCCATGAGTTACAAGAATGTAGTCTATTTTTGGTAATGCAAAACCACTTGGATAAGCTGGATTTCCAGAAATAAAAGGATCAATAATAATGTTTTTTTTGTTTTCAATAAGGAAAACGGCATGTCCTAAAAATGTGATTTTCATCTTTACACCCCCTCTTTTAAAATTATACTCTATAATGTATTGATAATGCAAGAAAAATATTTTTTGATAAAATTCAATTCATGATAAAATCATATGGGGGTGATTTTTTTGAAAGTTGATTTATTATTTGCAGAAATTGGTTCAACTACTACCGTAGTAACGGCTTTTGATGGATTAGGAAGTAATATTAAAATACCTGTTCAAGGAGAACATTGGACTACCGTTAGTGAAGGCGATGTAACTATTGGAATTGAAAATGCAATAAAGAAATTGAAAGAAAAATTGGGAGTAGAAAATCTAACTTGGGATAAGTTTGCAGCTTCCAGTAGTGCAGCTGGTGGTTTGAAAATGACTGTTCATGGACTTGTGTACGATATGACAGTGAGGGCTGCAAAAGAAGCAGCTTTAGGTGCCGGCGCGGTAATAAAATATGTTACAGCTGGAAAAATGGATGAATTTCAATTACATAAAATTAAAGAAATTTCCCCAAAATTAATTCTTTTGGCCGGAGGAGTTGACTACGGGGAAAAAGAAACAGTAATTCATAATGCAAAATTACTTGCTAAGTTAGATTTAGATGTTCCAATTATTTTTGCCGGAAATGTTGCAGCAGCAGAACAGGTAGAATTTATTTTAACCAGTGCTGGTAAAAAAGTATTCATTACGGAAAATGTATATCCAAAAATTGACGAATTAAATGTTGAACCAACGAGAAATATTATTAAAGAAGTTTTTGCTGAACACATTACTAAAGCTCCGGGAATGAAAAAAATTTATGATATTGTTGATTATAAAGTACACTCAACACCAGGTGCCGTTATGAAGACTACGGAATTGCTTTCCGAGATATTTGAGGATGTCATTACAGTTGATATTGGTGGTGCTACCACTGATGTTGATTCTGTTACTCAAGGAAGTGGTGAGATACAGGAAATTATGATTTCTCCTGAGCCTATTGCAAAGAGAACTGTCGAAGGTGATTTAGGTTTATTTGTTAATGCTCACACTGTAATTGAAATGATTGGTGAGGAGACTCTTCGAAAAGAATTTTCGGATTTTGATGAACTTGTTAAAAGGATTTCTCCTTATCCAAAGACAGAAAGAGATGAGTATTTTATTTCAAGATTAGCTTTATTTTGTTTTCAACAAGGAATTAGAAGACATGTTGGAATAAAAAAACACTTATATACCCCGCTTGGAAGAAAATTGATTGCTGAAGGGAAAGATTTAACAGCAGTAAAATATTTATTTGGTACTGGTGGTTTTTTAAGTAGATCAAAATATGCCAAGGATGTTTTAAGTTCAATTAATCACCTTTCAAAACTTCACCCGATGGAGCTACTTCCTCAAGAAGAAGTAAAGATTTTCAGAGACAAATATTATATATTTGCTGCTATCGGGGTAATTTCATCTGAGATTGATAAGGAAATTGCGAAAAATATATTGGAAATAGATTTAGAAAAGATTGGAGGCTAAAGTATGTATGAAAAAGAAAAAGTCTTAGTTATTCCTGCTGCTGATGTAGAGAAAATTTGTGAGGGAAAAGTAGGACTAGTTGAGGTGCCTGAATATGATATAATTAATTTAATAAAAGAAAAAGGCTTTTTTGTTGACAGAGAAAAGGCTGAATTTGATGAATCCAAAAGGCAGGTTATCCCCTACATTCTTTTGAGAGAAAACGAAAAATTTTTGCTTTTCAAAAGAACAACAGCTCAAGGTGAAGAGAGGCTTCACAATAAAATAGCAATAGGTGTTGGTGGACATGTGAACATAAATGATTCGCAAAACCCTTTGGAGGCTTTCTACATTGGATTAGAGAGAGAAGTTAATGAAGAGGTTGATGTTGAAATAAAAAGCTTAAAGTATTTGGGTGTGATAAATGTCATTGATACTCCTGTGAGTAGAGTTCATGTCGGATTGTGTTATATTGCTGATGTAAAGTACAATGGTTTAGTTGAAAAAGACAAGTTTCAGGAGATTTTTACTGACTCTCCTTTTGATTATTTAGAGGAGATGGAAGGATGGAGCAAAGCGGTAGTAGAGTACTTAGGGCATATGCAAAAATAAATCTTTTCCTTGATGTTTTAAGAAAAAGAGAAGATGGATATCATGAAATAATCTCTCTTTTCCAGAACATTTCTTTGTATGACAGATTGATTATTACAAAAATTGAAAGAGGAATCGAAATAACATCCAATGTTAATTTACCTGAAAATATTCTGTACAAGGTTTGGGATGTTTTCGTGAAAAAAGTTAAAACCCCCAATTGCGGTTTCAAAGTTGAAATTGAGAAGAATATACCAATCGAAGCGGGTTTAGGCGGAGGTAGTTCGGATGCTGCTGCCTTTTTAAAATTTCTTAGCGATGAATTTAATATTCCCAAAAAGAATTTGTTATTACTAGCTGCTGAAATAGGCAGTGATGTTCCTTTTTTTTTGGAAGGTGGTACTGCATTAGTAAAGGGAAAGGGGCAAATTATTGAAAAATTACTTCCAATTAAGGGATATAATGTAAAAATTTTAACTTTCAATAAAGGTATTTCAACAAAAAGCGCATATGAAATGTTGAAACCTTCTTTGTTTGGAAAAGCAAAATGTAATGTGTACAAGTTATATGAGGCTTACCATTTGCGTGACATAAAAAACATTCAAAATTGCACTTATAATATTTTTGAAAAAGTAATTCTTCCTATAAGGTCAGATATTGTTTCAGGAATAAAAAAATTGAAAAAAGAGTGTATTGTAGCTTCCATGACTGGTAGTGGGAGTGCTGTTTATGGCATTACTTTGGATGATGCTGATTATGAATTTGTTTCAAGAGGTGTAGAATATGAGGAAATTAGGTTATAAAGATTTAATTATATCAAATAAGATTTTTCCAAAAGTAGATACAACTAAAAATATAAGTCCGTGTGAGACATTTATAGGTCAGGAGAATGCATTCAAAGCTATAAATTTTGGACTTTCAATGGAAAAGAAAGGTTATAATGTTTTTGTAGTTGGCCCCAGTGGTACTGGTAGAAGATCTTTTGTGGAATCATTTGTACATTCTTTTGCAAAGAGAAAAGAAAAACAAAGTGATTTAGCTTATCTAGTTGATCTTGAAAACCCCTATTCTGCTAAAGCGATTTTACTTCCTGCAGGTTTAGGGAAACTTCTGAGAGAAAAATTAGAAAAAGTTTCAGAAAAGTTGATTATAAAAGTTCAGAGAACCTTTGAAAGTGAAGAGTATGAAGAAAAAAGAAAAGAAATTGAAAGTGAATATAAAGAGGCAAAGGAAAGTATTTTAAAAGATTTATCTAAAAAAACACTGAAGCTTGGTTTCATTGTTAAATTAACTCCAACAGGGATTGTTTATTTTCCTGCTCTTGATGGTAAGCCGATGACACAAGAGCAATTCGAAAACCTACCTGAAGATTTGAAAAATACATACGAAGAGAGTTCTAAAAAAGTAGAACATTTGATTTCAGGAGTAATTCATCAATTAAGAAAAATTGATGCAGAATATGCTGAGAAATTTAATGACTTGGATAAGTATGCAATTTTATTTGCTGTTGAGCCTTTGTTTGAAGAGTTGAAGAATGAATTTTCATTTAGTGAGAAATTACTGGAACACTTCCAACAATTAAAGGATCATGTTATTAAAAATAGTAATAAATTAAAAAATTTTGAAGAAGCAAAAATTTATTTGAAGCATATTTTAACTGTTAATTTGTTAGTAGATAATTCTGAAATAGAAGGTGCTCCTGTTGTATTCGAAACAAATCCAACTTATCCAAATTTATTTGGTAAAGTTGAATATGTTTCGAAAATGGGAGTTTCATATACTGATTTTACAATGATTAGAGGCGGAGCTATTCACAAGGCAAATGGTGGATATCTAATTTTGAATGCAGAAGATATTTTAAAAAATCCCTATGTGTGGGATAAATTGAAAAAAACTCTTTTAACTGAAAAAATTGTAATAGAAAATCTTGATTCAATACATGGTATAAATCCAACAATTTCTCTGAAACCCGAACCTGTTGATGTAGGTTTGAAAGTAATATTGATTGGTACACCTGATTTATATTATCTTTTATACGAGTATGACGAAGATTTCCAAAAGTTATTTAAGGTTAAAGTAGAATTTGATTGGGAGATAGAAGCAAATTTAGAAAACGTAAAACAATATTATTCTTTCATTTCAAATGTAGTTGAAAATAACAATTTAAAACCTCTTAATTCAAAAGCATTGAAAAAAGTTGTATGGTATTCAATGAGATTGGCAGAAAATAGAGAAAAACTATCTATGAAAATGGGAAAAATTGCCAATCTAATAATGGAGGCAGATTATTATTCAACTCAAAGAAAATCAGATATGGTTGATGTTGTTGACATTGAAAAGGCAATCAAAGAAAATGAAAACCGGATGAAACTTTTTAGAGAAAAGTATGATGAGGCACTCAAGAATTATGAAATAATGGTTGAAACATCTGGTAAACAGGTTGGTCAGATCAATGGACTAACAGTAATACATCTGGGAGATTTTGCCTTTGGCCATCCCGTGAAAATAACTGCAAAAACGTATGCAGGTAATATTGGAATTATAGATATCCAAAGAGAATCAGATTTGAGCGGTAATATTCATAGTAAAGCAGTTTTAACACTTATTGGATATTTAGGAAGCAAGTATTCAAAAGAAGTACCTTTTTCAATGGGTGTATCAATAAGTTTTGAGCAGGTATACGGTGTAGTTGAAGGTGATAGTGCATCGCTTGCTGAAACCTTGGCGATTATTTCGGCAATTTCGAAAGTTCCTATAAATCAATCAATAGCCGTCACTGGCTCTATTAATCAACATGGACTTGTTCAACCTATTGGAGGAGTTAATGAAAAGGTGGAAGGTTTTTATAGACTTTGTAAGTTTAGAGGATTGGATGGATCACATGGAGTTGTTATTCCAGAAACCAATTTAAAAAATTTGGTTTTAAATAAGGAAATATTGAAAGATATAAAAAATGGTATGTTTAATATCTGGACGGTCAAAACAGTTGATGAAGCAATTGAGATTTTAATGGATAAACCAGCAGGTAAGTTAACATCCAAAGGAACTTATCCCAGAGGAACCGTAAATTATTATGTAGGATTGGAATTAAAAAAGACTTATGAGAAATTAAATGGAAAGAATAGAAAAAAATAGGGAGGGAAAGTACTTGAGAATACTCAGCGGAATGAGGCCAACAGGGAGTTTACATATTGGACACCTTTTTGGAGCTTTACAATCTTGGGTTGATTTGCAAGAAAAGGGAAATGAATGTTTTTATTTTGTTGCTGACTGGCATGCCTTGACAACGCATTATAATGAAACTCAAGAAATTGTTAAAAATTCAATTGAGTTAGTTAAATCTTATTTGGCAGTTGGCATTGATCCTGAGAAATCCACAATTTTTATTCAATCTGAAATTAAAGAACATGCTGAATTGACTCTTCTTTTTTCAATGTTTGTTTCTGTTTCAAGATTAGAAAGGGTTCCAACTTATAAAGAATTAAAGCAACAACTTAGCGAAAGAGATCTATCAAATGCCGGTTTTTTAATTTATCCCGTTCTTCAAGCAGCTGATATTCTTATTTATTTTGCAGAAGGAGTACCTGTTGGAGAAGATCAGGTATACCACATAGAACTTACAAGAGAAATAGCTAGAAGGTTTAATTATTTATACGAGGAAGTTTTTCCAGAACCAGAACCTGTGTTATCAAAAGTTCCAAAATTACTTGGAACGGATGGAAGAAAAATGAGTAAAAGCTATGGGAACACAATATCTTTGATTACCAATGAAAATGAATTAAAGAAAATGGTTATGCCTATGATTACTGATCCAGCCAGAAAGAGAAGAACAGATCCAGGTAATCCTGAAAAATGCCCAGTTTGGGATTATCATAAGGCTTTTGGGATTTCACAGGAAGATGCCGAATGGGTAAAAGATGGCTGTACAAATGCAAAAATTGGATGTGTTGATTGTAAAAGGTTACTTCTCAAAAATATGAAAGAAAAGCTTGAACCCATATGGAATAGATATAACAGTTTAACAGAGGACTATGTAAAAGATGTAATTGTTGAAGGTAATAGAAAAGCTAGAGAAGTTGCTCAAAAAACCATGGAAAAAGTAAGAAATGCAATGAAACTTGATTATAGATTTTTAAAGGAGTGATTATATGAAAGAGTGGTTTTTAAATTCTTGGGATGAGCTTCTTTTATCTGTGATTACAATAATTGTAGGTTATATTATTTATAAATATGTTGTTAAAATAATTCAAAAATCGCTAAAAGCTTTTGGAAAGGATTTAAAAGCTCCAAAAACTGTACAATTTTTTATAGGTATCATTGTAGCAGTTTTTGTAATATTGATTTTGTTGAGTATTTGGAACGTTGATTTGCTTCCATATATAACTGGTTTGGGAATTTCAGGTATAGTTGTAGGTCTTGCACTTCAAGAACCCCTTGCCAATTTTGTTTCAGGATTACTTGTAATGACAACCAGAAAATTGTTTGAGGGAGAAGTAGTAGATGTAAATGGAATATCAGGTGTTGTAAATGAAATTAGAATCAATCATAGCTATTTAAGAACATTTGATGGAAAGCTTGTTCTAATACCAAATAAAACTGTATGGAGTGGTACAGTAACAAAATTTTGGCCTGGTCCTGTTCGAAGAGTAACTATGGATGTTGGAGTTTCTTACGATTCTGATTTAGAAACAGTTATTAAGCTTTTACAGCAAGCAATTGAGGAGGAACCGCTTGTTGTAAAAGAAGGAGTTAGTAATTTTATTGCATTTAAACAATTCGGATCAAGTTCTATTGATTTTACAGTGTACTTTTGGGTTGAAAGAAGCACATATTTTGATGCTGTTAATGCTTTAGCAATGAGAATTAAGAAAATTTTTGATGAAAATGGCGTTGAAATTCCATTTACACAAATTGTCGTTAACATGAAAAGCTAATTATGATAAAGTTTCCGCCTTTTGATAAAAATTTGGGAAAAGAAATTAAAGTCATTGATATTGAGGGTCACAAACCGACGCATGCGTCGGTCTTACTTTTGTGGTATTCAATGCCAACTTCGGATATAAAAAAAGCTTGTGAACTGGGAAGTGGAACTGGTTTTGTTTCTTTAGGATTATCGAAGCTGTATAATTTAAAAGTAGTTGGAATAGAAAAGGAAAGAGTTTTTTATGAAAATGCTATTAAATCAAAGAAGTTAAATGATGGTTTAGATGTGGAATTTTTGAATATGGATGTAGGGGATGTAAAAAAATATCTTTTACCTGAAAGTTTCGATATGGTTGTTTTTAATCCACCGTATCATTTTTCATCTGATAGTCCCAACCATTTTAGGAAAATAAGCAGAAAAGGAAATTTTTCTTTGCTAGAAAAGTTCATTAAAGCATCATTTTTCCTTTTAAAAAACAAAGGTACTTTTGTTTGTGTTGTTTCACCGTATGTTTTGCCTAGTTTTATCTCATTGTTAGTAAAGAATAAGCTAATGCCCCAGCAAATGTGTATAGCTTATGGTAAAAAAGCAGAATTAGTTTTAATTAGAGGCAAAAAAAATGGTGGTGAACATTTGGAAATCGATAGACCTATATTTTTAAAATAAAAGGGGCCCTAGGGCCCCTTTTATTTTGGCTGGGAGGGGTGGATTCGAACCACCACTGGCGGATCCAGAGTCCGCAGTCCTGCCATTAGACGACCTCCCAAATTCCTCTTATATTTTAGCATATTACGTGGTAAAATCAAGATGACATCAAAAAGATTTCAGGTAAGGAGTGAGGTAATGAATTTATTAAAAGTGGTTGGTCCTGTTATGGTAGGTCCATCAAGTTCACACACATTAGGAGCATTGAGAATTGCCCGATTTGTTTATAAATTGATAGGTGGTATACCGAATGAAGTTACATTTATTCTGCATGAATCTTTTTCAAAAACACATAGAGGACATGGTACAGACAGAGCCTTACTTGCTGGTATTTTGGGTCTTAAACAGGATGATCCAAATATTAAAAATGCATATGATATTGCTAAGAGCAAAGAATTAAAGTATAGTTTTATTGTTGAAGATTTGGGTGATGTACACCCTAATACTGTAAGAATTAAAGTTTTTAAAGATGGGATTCCCCATGAAATTGAAGGTTCTTCAATTGGAGGAGGAGATATTAAAATTACTTTTATCGATTCTGTTTCTTGCGAACTTTCATGGGATTACGATACTTTAGTGATTGTTAATAAAGATGCCCCTAGTGCATTAAAAAGTATTTTAGATGTTATAAAAGTAAATGTTGCTAATCTTTATCTAAGAAGAATTAATTTACTTCAGGAAAAAGCAATAACAATTATTGAACTTGATGAACCAATAGAAAATATAGAAGAAATTAAAAAATCCCCTTATGTTTATGAATGTTATTTTATCAGGAGGGATACTTAGTGTATTTGTGGAAGGATGTTATGGAAATGTCAAAGTCTTTACCTTTACATGAGGTTATTTTGAATCTTGAAATGTTTGATACTGGAGAAGCTCCTCAAGTTTTAAGAAAAAAATTATCAGAAATGCTTGAAGTAATACTGGAAGAAGCAAAAAATCAATATGGTAAGACTCAAAAAACATTAACTGGATTTACAGGAGATAATGCATTTAAATTAAAAAATTATAAAGCAAAATTTCTCAGCGAATTTAATTATATTGCTACTGTTACAGCACTTTCAATTGCTGAAAGTAATGCAAGCATGGGAAGAATAGTTGCTTGTCCTACTGCAGGTTCTTCAGGGGTTATTCCTGGAGTTTTCTATGCATTATATGAAATTTTTTCTCCTAGTTTTGAAGAATTGTTAAATTCTTTTATCGTTGCAGGAGGAATTGGGAAGGTAATTGCCGACAAAGCAACTATTTCAGGTGCAGCTGGTGGGTGTCAAGCGGAAATAGGTACTGCAGCAGCTATGGGGGCTGGTGCACTTACTTATTATTTTTCAAAAGATTCTGAAAAAGTAGGAAATGCTGCTGCTTTAGTTTTAAAATCTGTTATGGGTTTAGTATGTGACCCAGTTGGAGGCTTTGTTGAAGTTCCGTGTGTTAAAAGAAATGGAAATCTAGTAAATATAGCCATTTCTTCAGCAGAGATGGCACTAAGTGGTATAAAAAGCCTCATTCCGTTTGATGAGGTTGTTAATGCCATGAGAAGAGTTGGAAGCCAGTTACCGCAAAGTTTACGTGAGACTGGAGAAGGTGGGGTTGCAAATACTCCAACTGCCAAAACTTTAATTGCTAATTTGAATTTTTTAATATAAGACTGCAATATTAGAAATATATTGGTAAATAAAAATATTTTTTTCGTTATTACTCTTCCTTTCAACTGTTTACAACAAGATATTATTATGATACAATAATTTTGAGGGAAAATATTTTGAAAAAGGGGGGGTAATATGTCAGGAGAGCGAAATTATGAAAAATTAAAGAAATGGTTGGAAACTGGCCCGACGATTCAAGAATTAAAATCCAAAGCAAAAGATTTGGGATTAAAAGTAAAGCGAATGATGAAAAAAAGAGAGGTAGTAAAGTTGTTTAAAAATTATATTAAGAAACTTGAAAAACTTGAGAAATTACAGAACGAATCAACAGCCTCATCAGCTTCATCCACCTCAAAGCTTTCTCAAGAAAGACTAAGACCCTCAGGAGAATCAACCCCAGAAATCCCGCAAACCTACGAAAAAGATAAGCTAATTCTTATGCCCGTTAATCCAAACTGGATTCATGCATATTGGGATTTTTCCAAAAGTACAAGAGAAATATTAGAAAATTTTCCTGAAGGTACGAGGGTTTTTTTGAGAATTTATGATGTTACATTTATCCAATTTAACGGAAATAATGCCCATAGAACTTTTGAGATTCCTATAAATCTTAACCTTCAAAAAAATTACTATTTTAATGTTCCCATGCCCAATGCAGATTATTTAGCTGAACTAGGATATGTCACAAAAGATGGAAGATTTGTGTCTCTTTTAAAGTCCAATGTTTGTAGAACCCCTTCAAATTCGCCTAGTCAGAGTACTAGGGAAAGATGGATGGATATAAGAAAGAAGAGAAAAATTGTTACCCCATCTGATGGTCCTGTCATAAGAGAAGTTGAAAGAATTGCAGGTTCCGTTTTTGGATTTGAAAAGGAAATATCGAAAGCGTTATCTGGACATTCTTTAGACTGGCAATTAGTTAGTATTTTTAGAAGTGGAAGGGGGATATAAAATGCCGAAAGGAAATATTGTATTTATGCTTCACGCACATTTACCTTTTATTCATCATCCGCAGTACGATTTTTTTCTAGAAGAAAATTGGCTATTTGAAGCAATTACTGAAACATATATTCCCTTATTGAGGATGTTTAAAAGACTAGAAGAAGAAAATAAAAAGTTCAATCTTACGATGTCAATTACTCCTCCTTTGATGGAAATGCTCGCAAATGAAGATCTTCAGCAAAAATATATTAAAAGAATGAAAAAAATGATAGAACTTGCAGAAAAAGAAGTTAATAGGACTCAGAAAGAAAATCCCCGAAAACACAAAATGGCAAAATTTTATTACAATGATTTCAAAGAAATTTTATACATTTTCAAAGATGTATATGGTGGGAATATTTTAAAAGGATTTAAAGAATATTTGGAAAAAGGTTATCTAGATGTTATAACATGTAATGCTACTCACGGTTTTTTACCTTTCATGGAGCAGTATCCACAGGCAATTAGAGCTCAAATAGAACAAGGAGTTAAAACATACGAAAAACATATGGGCATTAAACCTCGTGGGATTTGGCTTGCTGAATGTGCGTATTTTCCTGGGTTAGACAAATATTTAGCAGAGTACGGTTTAGAATTTTTCTTTGTTGATTCTCATGGATTCTGGTATGCGGATGAAAGACCAAGATATGGTGTATATCGGCCTGTAGTTACTCCAAATAATGTTTTTGTTTTTGCAAGAGATCCAGAAAGTAGTGAACAGGTATGGAATGCTGATATTGGTTATCCTGGTGATGGTAGGTACCGTGAATTTTATAGGGATATTGGTTTTGATAGAGAGTTTGAATATATCAAACCTTTTATAGATCCAAGTGGTGTAAGAACAAATACAGGAATTAAATATCACAAAATTACTTCTAAAAACGTTCCGTTGAATGAAAAGGATTTTTATGATATAGATGAAGCAAAGGAGGCTGCCAAACAGCATGCATTAGATTTTCTTAAGAAAAAAGAAGCCCAAACATCTGGTTTGTTGAATTTATTTGAAGGACTTGAACCTGTAATAGTAGCACCTTTTGATGCTGAACTTTTCGGCCACTGGTGGTATGAAGGTCCTATTTTTCTTGAAGAGTTTATGAGATATTCAAGTGAAAGTAAACTTATTAGAACAATTAAGGCCTCAGATATAGTGGATAAAATTGAAAAAGTTCAAATTGTAACTCCTGCTGCGTCTACCTGGGGTGCAAATGGGTATAACGAAGTTTGGTTGAATGGAACAAATGATTGGATTTATCTCCACCTTCATGAAATGGTAGAAAAAATGACTGAAGCTGCTAAAAAATATCCCAGTCCGGAAGAAACTCCATCAAAAATTAAAAGAGCTTTAAACCAAATGGCAAGGGAATTACTGCTTGCGCAATCAAGTGACTGGGCGTTTATAATGACAACAAACACCAGTGTGGAATACGCTGTTAACAGAACTAAAACACATGTGAAACGTTTTTTAGAATTGTATGAAATGGTTATTAGTGGTAAAATTGATATGAGAAGACTTTCACATTTTGAAAAAACTGATGATATATTCCAAGATATTGATTATACAATGTATTTGAAAGTCTGAAACAAAATTTTAGTGAGGAGGGATAAAAGTGCCCGCAAAATATTTTGAATTCAGATGGCATGCAAGAGCGGGGCAAGGCGCAAAAAGTGCATCGCAGATGCTTGCTGAAGCCGCGCTTGAAATGGGAAAGTATGTTCAATCTTTTCCTGAATATGGTGCTGAAAGAACAGGAGCTCCCATGAAAGCCTTTAACCGAATTGCTGATGTCCCAATTCTTGTTCACAGTTCAGTTGAAAATCCGGATGTAGTGATTGTTATTGATGATACCATGTTAGGAAATCCAGACCTAGTTGCTGGTGTTAGAGATGGAACTATTTTCATTGTTAATACAACAAAAGATGTTGATTTTGTTAAAACAAAATTAGGTGTGAAGGGAAAAGTATGTGTAATTCCAGCAACTGATATTGCTCTTGAAGAAATCAAAAGAGGAATCCCTAACACCGTTATGTTGGGGGCTATTGCAAATGTTACTGGTGTTATAACCCTTGAAAGCGTAGAAGAAAGAATAAGAAAAACATTTGGAAAGAAATTCTCTGAAGAAGTAGTCGAAGCAAACGTTAGAGCTTTACGCCGAGGCTTTGAGGAGGTGAAATGCAATGGCTGAACTCAAAAATTGGAAAGAACTTCCAATAGGTGGTGTGATAGATAAACCTGCAACAGCAAAAGAATATCAAACAGGTACTTGGAGAGTAATTAGACCCATATATCAAGCCGAAAACTGTATTCACTGTATGTTCTGTTGGCTTTATTGTCCTGATCAGGCAGTTGAAATAGAAGTTGTAGATGGAAAACCGAAGATGAAAGGATTTAATTACTATTATTGTAAAGGTTGCGGTCTTTGTGCTAATGTATGTCCAAAAACAAATGATAAATTACCTGAAGAAAAACGTGCAATTGTAATGAAACCTGAAACGGAATTTCAGGAATGAGGAGGTGTGTGACGTGCCAGAGGTAAAAAATAGACAGGCGGTTACTGGTGCACAAGCAATAGCAAATGCTATGCGTCAAATAAATCCGGATGTTGTGGCAGCTTATCCAATTACTCCACAAACACCTGTTGTAGAATACTTTGCTCAATACGTTGCAGATGGAGTTGTAGACACTGAAATGATTCCCGTCGAAAGTGAACACAGTGCAATGAGTGCAGTTGTTGGTGCAGCTGCAGCAGGAGCTAGAGCCATGACCGCAACTGCGGCAAATGGTTTGGCTTTAATGCATGAAATAGTTTATATAGCAGCATCTTCAAGATTACCAATTGTAATGCCAGTTGCAAACAGGGCGCTTTCAGGACCAATTAATATTCACTGTGATCACAGTGATGCTATGGCAGAAAGAGATTCAGGATGGATTCAACTCTGGGCAGAAAATGCTCAGGAAGCATACGATCTCACGTTAATTGCTCTTAGACTTGGAGAACATGAAGATGTAAGATTGCCTGTTATGATTAATTTTGATGGCTTTATTATTTCACATGGTGTTGAAGTAGTTGACTTTTTAGACGATGAAGTTGTTAAGAAATTTGTTGGAGAACCTAAGGTAAAATATCCTTTATTAGATGTTGATAATCCAGTTACATATGGTCCATTAGATCTTTATGATTATTATTTTGAACACAAAAGACAGCAAATAGAAGCGATGAAACATGTTGAAAGAGTTTATAAAGAAATTGTAGATGAATTCGAAAAAATTTCAGGAAGAAGATATGATATCTTTGATAAATACATGGTTGATGATGCTGAATATATAATGATAGCCCTTGGTTCTACTGCAGGAACAATAAAATACACCGTGGATTTATTGAGAGAACAGGGACATAAAGTTGGTATTGTAAAACCATGGGTTTTCAGACCATTCCTCAAAAAGGAACTTCAAGAAGTTCTAAATGGACGTAAAGCCGTCATTGTTCTTGATAGATCCGCTTCATTTGGTGCTGAGGCTCCTTTATATGAAGCTGTTAAGAGTGCATTATTCAATGTAGAAAATAAACCATTAATTGGAAGCTACGTTTATGGTCTTGGTGGCAGAGATATTAAAGTTGAATATATTAAACAAGCATTTGAAGATGCCTTTGCTGGAAATCTTAATCCAGATGAAGAAAGATATCTTGGACTTAGAGAATAAGGAGGTGTAATGAATGGCTTTAAATATAATGCAGCTTGCAACAAACTTTGCAGATAAAAATCCTGGTATAACTCCTGGTCACAGGCTTTGTCCAGGTTGTGCTGCTCCAAATGTTGCAAAATTTGCTTTAATGACTGCACAATCTTTGGGATATACCCCTATTGTTGGGCTAGCAACTGGATGTTTAGAAGTTTCAACTACAATTTTCCCATTTACAGCTTGGAATGTTCCCTATATTCATAATGCTTTCGAAAATGTTGCTGCAACAGTTAGTGGTGTAGAAACGGCATATAGAGCCCTTGCAAAAAAAGGAAGATTAGTTGATCCTGAGAAGAAATATGCTTTCTTTGCATTTGGTGGAGATGGAGGAACTTATGATATAGGTCTTCAGTCATTATCTGGGGCTGTAGAAAGAGGACATAAATTTATTTACATAGTATATGACAATGAAGGATACATGAACACTGGAAATCAGAGATCAGGTGCAACTCCTCCTGGTTCACAAACAACTACTCAACCAGTTGGTAAAAAATTACCTGGTAAGGTTCAACTTAAGAAAAATATTGTTGAAATTATGGCAGGACATGAAAATGTATATGTTGCTACAGTTTCAACATCTGAACCAATGGATTTCTTCAAAAAAATCGAAAAAGCTCTTCAATTTGATGGTCCATCATTTATAGCTGCGTTTTCTCCATGTGTAAGATTCTGGAGAATTAGTGAAGACAAAGCTGTAGACATCTCAAAATTAGCCATAGAAACAGGCTATTGGCCATTATATGAAGTTGAAAGAGGTGTGTATAGGATTACTAAGAAAGTTAAAGAATTAAAACCAGTAAAGGAATTTATAAAAGCACAAGGCAGATTCAGAAATCTTTTAAAGAGACCAGATGCAGAAGAAATAATTAATGAAGTTCAAGAATACATAACAAGAAGATGGGAAAGGCTCCAAATTCTTGAAGAAGCTACAAAAGATAAACCTATAAGATGATTATTTCTATGTTATTCAAAATAAAGCAAGGCAAAATGCCTTGCTTTATTTTTTGATATAATATTATTAAATCAGACATATTAAATGGTGAGGTGATAAAATGGATGGTCTTTTCACAATAATTTTTCAGATTTTTTGGATGGTTTTGATAATTACAACTTTTGTCCCACTATTTAAAAGTATGTCTTTGAATGCTTCTAGAGAAGGTATAATACGGTCAATTGAGAAAAAAAGAGGTAGCAGAGTAATTACATTAATTCATAGGGAAGAATCTATTAATTTTTTCGGACTTCCAATCAGAAGGTATATTGATATTGAAGATTCTGAAGAATTGATTAGAGCGATAAAAATGACACCTGATGATATGCCAATTGATTTAATTATTCACACACCTGGAGGTTTGGTATTAGCTGCAGAACAAATAGCAAATGCCCTAAGAAAACACAAAGGAAAAGTAACTGTTTTTGTTCCTCATTATGCAATGTCCGGTGGAACTTTAATAGCACTTGCAGCTGATGAGATTGTAATGGATGAAAATGCAGTCTTAGGACCTATTGATCCTCAACTTGGACAATATCCAGCAGCTTCAATATTATCAGTTGTTGAGAAAAAGGATGTAAATAAGATAGATGATCAAACTTTGATTTTGGCAGATGTTGCTGAAAAAGCTATGAAACAAATGAAAGAATATGCTTCTGATCTTTTAAAGGAAAAATATGGAGATAAAGCTGAAGAACTAGCAGATAAACTTGTAAGTGGTTATTGGACTCATGATTATCCTATAACTGTTGAAAAAGCAAGAGAACTTGGATTGAAAGTATCTATAGAAATGCCAAATGAAGTTTATTTATTAATGAATTTATATAAACAATCTGGAAAAAGAAGGCCCTCAGTTAATTATGTCCCGGTTGACTACAGAATCTTTAAAGATAACTCGAGATAATTTTTATTAAAAACAAACTATCCCTTTGGAATTCGAGAACCCCAAAGGGATAGTTTTTTTAATTTAAAAAATTCATTCATTCATTCATCTTCTTTAAAAAGATAGAAATCATCTAAAAAGCCCCAATCACCTTCTTTTCCTTCAACAATAATGCTTATTTTAATTTTACCGGTACTAACATTTATACCATCAATTATTGGATTGTGCCAATTTAACCAACCTGATTCTTCTATTTCTACATATCTATCTTCTCCTCCATATTCACTTACTTTCATAATAACTTTTACACCAGCATTCCCATGTGTCCAGAAACCAACTTTGTATTTTCCATTTGAAATTTCTAATTCTTGATAGAGTTCAAAACTAAAAGGACTATCTAACCAGAAATTAACAGCATATTCACCATTATGTGCATTGTCTGGAGGATTAGCTTTTTCAATTTTGACGGCGTTAATATCTTTCAGAACTATCCATGGTGCAAATTCTCCAGTTTCAAAACTGGGATTTTTAAGAAAGTTTCTTGTATTTTTAATGGTAACAGTAGCAGATATTTTTTCCTTTGTACTTTTTATAATTCCTTCAATTTTATGAACACCTGGTATTTCTGATATTTCGGGATTTAAATTCCAGGTTACAGGTAGTGATCTGATAGAATCATCTGAAAACAAGGCTTTAATTGTTTTTGGTAAATCAATTTCTTCACCTAAGTTATATGTGAGTTCAACAGGATAAATTTTCAGCATTTTTACTTCTGTAGCTGGCGAAGTTTTAATTAAATTCATAATATCAAGTGATGGAAGAGCATTTCCATTGAAATCAAATAAAGTTTGGTTATCCCAAGGGTTTCCTTCACCAGTTTTCCACCCTGCTCCTTTAATTGGAATCCATTCACCTTCCCAATAAAAAATTCCAAGTCCTCTATTATCTGGCACGTTATTAACCAGTTCAATTAAATCCCTTAGAAAAGTTGTTTGTCCTTGAATTGTTGCTAAGTATCCACCTGATAATTCCATTCCTTTGCTAAATAAATTAGGATGATTGTCTCCGTTATTTGCCGTCCAGGCATATCCTGTTTCAGCAATTATAATGTCTTTTTTGTATTTTCTTGAGACTAAAAAAATAGTCTTTTTTAGATCTTCAAATGTTCCATGCCAGTAAGGATAATACGAAACTCCAATTATATCAAAATCAATGTTTCTGTTAATTAATTCCCCAAAAAACTCTTTAAAAAGTTTAGTATTTCCTCCTTCTGCAAGGTGAATAACAATTTTTATAGATGGATCAATTTCTCTTATAGCTTTGATTGCAGCATTTAAAAGCTTTGTGAATCCCTCAAAGCCACCTGCGTTTTTTCCGAAGATCATTCCATCTGGCCATAAGAAACCATTATTTACTTCATTTCCAATTTGAACCATTTCTGGAAGAGCATTATTGTTTTTCATGTAAGTTAAAACAAACTTTGTGTAATCATATACTGCATTTTCAAGTTCCTTACCATGAAGATTTATCCATGCTTTTGGCTTATTTTGTTTTCCAGGGTCTGCCCACCAGTCACTGTAATGAAAGTCTAGGAAAATTTTTAATCCTAAATTTTTCGCTTTTTTTGCTATTTCAGTCATATTTTCATAATTACAATTACCACCACCAAGAGGATTTCCGTTTTCATCTTTAGGATCATTCCAAACTCTCAATCTAATCCAGTTTACACCATGCTCTTTTAAAATGTTTAAACATTGTTTCTCTACGTTTTCATCAAAATATTTGCCACCATTTTTTTCAATTTCATAAAGCATTGAAACATCCATTCCAAAGATAAAATCTTCTTTGAGATTTTCTATTGGATTGACAATTAAGCTGAATGAAACTGTTGAAATCATAAGGAAAATAAGTATTTCTTTCATAAATATACCTCCTTATTCTTTTATTGCACCTCTAGTGAGACCACTAACAAGATATTTTTGAAGTGATAAGAACAGTATAATCATTGGGGCCATCCCCAGCAACGCTGCAGCTGTAAAAAGACCCCATTCAGTTTCATAAGGTCCAGTGGCAAAAGATTGTAAACCTAGTGCATAAGTATAATGCTTGACATCTTGTAGTATTATTCTTGCAACTACATATTCATTAAAAGTCCCCATAAAAATAAGTAAAAATACTACAGTTAAAATTGGTCTAGAAAGTGGAAGAATTATCTTATAGAAACTTTGGAATCTTGTTGCTCCATCTACGATAGCAGCTTCTTCCAGAGATATTGGAATAGTATCATAGAAACCTTTAATTAAAAACATATTAAAAGCAATGTTAGTTAAATATGCAAAAATTAAACCACCTAAAGTATCTATACCTAAAAATGAAACATATCTTCCAATAAAATTTAATAAATCATAAATTGCAATCATAAATACAACACCTGGAAACATTTGAATTAACAACAGAGCTATGATTCCATAACGTCTTCCGAAAAATTTCATTCTACTAAATGGATAAGCAGCTATTGCGCAAACAGCTGTAGTTATAGTAGCAACAATTAAAGAAATAATTACTGAATTTAAAACCCACAACCAGAAATAGTGTTTTATTTTTTGTTTCCAGATTTGATCAATTCTAAATAATTGCTTATCAATATTTTTAAAATCACTTTTTAACACGTTAAAAGGAATTAAGTCGAGTAGTATGCTGGCTTTACGAGAGGCGATGGACATGTTAGCTCTTACTTTATTTACAAAATCCATTTTTACAGTATCGTACATTTTATTTAGAATTTCAGAAGATACAAAAATCCCATTTGAAGAAAGGTTTAAAAGATCTTTATAAGAGTTCTTGAAATCATTTAGAGACTTCTCCATGTCTGTTAAAATATTTTTAAGATTTTCGGGAATTTTTTCCATCTTACTTTCGAAATCCCTGTATATTTCTATCCAATTTAAATCTTGTATTATTTTGTTAACGTTTTTTTGCAATTCATCTTTTTCATTGTAAGAGTTTGAAAATTCACGAAGGGTCTTTAAAGTCGAATGATACTTTATTAAATCTATTTTTGAAAAAGATTTTGCTTTTTCTAAAGAAGTAATCAAGTTATGTAATTTTTCTTTGAAAATTTTTAAATTATATACTTTTTGAGGTTCAATAAATAATTGTTGAACTTCGAACAATTTTTTTTCAATTTCTAGCTTTTTATTTGTTAATTCATTTTCTTTATTTTTTAATTTTTCTAACTGATCGTTTAAATTTTCGAATGCATAAATAATATCTTTTATATCAAAAATATTAGTTTTTATTTCATTATATATTTTTAGGATTCTAGGATGAAGTTCGCTATAATAAATATTTATAAGATTAGAGTAGACAAGTTTATTTTTTAAACTATCATTTTCAAGCATTAATTTTTCAATTTCATCCTTCTGTATTTTTAGAATATTTTTTAAATTATCATAACCTGGGAGTTTTTCTAGATTGGTAATTAAATCATTTAAAAGTTTGTCAACTTCCTCCAAATTTTTAATAGGTTCAGAATCGTCAATAATATATGGGTTTTCTGTAGAAGAGTTTTTGATGTTTTCTTTTAAGTTGTTTAAGTTTTTTAATGATTCAGTTAATTTTTCAAGTTCAGGGGTAATGTCTTTTTCCAAGATTATATTTATTTCGAAGATTTTATTCTGAAAGACTTGATATTTTTTTTGCAATTCGTTAATTTCGAATTTACATTTGTTAAGTTCATTTTCAGTATTTAGGTAGATCTTATCATAACCATTTAAGGTTTTTTCATAACTTTCTTTTAGTTTTTCTAAAGCTTTTTCATAGTTGCTTCTAGAACTAGTGTCTAAATCTGTAAAGCTATCTAAAAAGTCTTTCAACGCTTTATGTGTTGTGGAATTAAACCTTTCTTTTGAAAGAATTACATACAAAGCAGCCTCATTTTCTATTGTGGGTTGCAAGTTTGAAATATTAATAATGTTGATTAAGTTTTCAATGTTATTAATCACCTGATTTTTAATATCATGACTATGCTCTAATAAATAGTTTTTGATGTTTTCGTATGATTGTTCAACTTCATCTAGTCTGTTCTCAGTTTCAAGAAGATAATTTTCTACTCTATCTATATAATTATCGATTTTATTATTTAATTTATCTTTATCCCAGGAATCATATGGTTTTACCAACTGAATCATTGATTGAAGTGATTGGATTAAATAAGGAAGGTTTTTCTCAGGAAAAACTAAGTCTCTGTAGTTCTGCAGAGAAACTCTCGATGAAAAAAGCTTTGTAGAAAATGCAGCTTCGTCTCTTCTTATTGAAGTTGTGATAACCCATACAACGGGAAATAAAATAACTATAATTAAGAAAATAAGAATGATATGTGTAATTAATTTTCTTTTTTTCTGTACCATTAACGATTCACCTCTTCAAAAGTCCCTGTCAACTTAAAGTTTAATATACTGATTCCTCCGACTAAGAAGAAAATTAGAATAGATATAGCACTAGCAAATCCAAAATTCTGACCTTGTCCTCCTTCGAAGGCTAATTTATATACATATGAAATTAAAATATCTGTATATCCTGTTGGGGTAGTTGAATTAGGTATTGGAGGTCCTCCTCCAGTGATTAAGTATATTATTGTAAAGTTATTAAAGCTAAAAGCAAAGCTGCTTACCAGTAATGGAGCAATTATACTCATTAAAAGCGGAAATGTTATATTTAAAAATCTTTTAATTTTCCCAGCTCCATCTATAGCAGCAACCTCATAAAGCTCAGGCGGGATGCTTTGCAATGCTCCTAATGAAATAGTCATCATATATGGGAATGTGAGCCACATATTAACCAATAAGACACCCACACGTGCCCAGAAAGGATCGTTCAACCACTTTATGGAATTAATACCTAATAAAGGAAGTAAAAATTTATTGATAATTCCATAACTTTCGTTTAGAAGACCGTTTCTCCAAACAAGAGCAGAAATAAAAACAGGTATTGCCCATGGAATTATTAAAAGTGTCCTGTAAATATTTCTACCTTTTAAATTTGTATCATTTAATACTAATGCAAAAGGGAGTCCGACAGCCAACGAAAGTATTACGCTCAAAAGAGCCCATATGAATGTCCAAATGAAGATTCTAAAGAATGGTCCTGAAATTTTTGGATCTTTTATAATTCTTACAAAATTTTTCCATCCAACGAAATCTATGAATCCCATTAAAAATGTTTCTTGGCCATTTTCGTCAATATCATAAAAAGCTCCATCTTTTTCTAAAACTTCTTTATTTGTATAATTGTTTATTAATGATAACTGCATTTGTAATTTTCCGTTTTCATATATTTCTTTATAAGAAAGCCTGTAAAGTCTTTGAATTTTCATAAATCTCCATTTTCCATCACTTGCTATTTTTAAGGCATATTTACTGCCATCTGGAGTAATATATTCCGCATGAGAAAGGTAATTTTGAGCGATTCTTGTTTTGAAATGAGGTGCGTTAATAGCTAATAAGTCATTATCTGGTGAATAAAAACTTTTGTAAGATTTGTTATTTATGATAATTAGATTAATTTTTTCCAAGTCATTTTCCCAAGGAATAATTTGATAATTTTTTCCATTTAGTGATATTGATTCATTATCAATTTTAAATAAATCGAATTGGCTTAGTAATACTTCTTGACCTCTGGTTTTTTTAGGAATAGGTTTTTCACCTAAGAAAAGTTCGTTATTTACTTTAAATAGAATAACAAAATCATCTGTGGGTGATAGCCCATTATAAACAACAAAGACTTTGTAGGAAACAGGGTTTTCATCAATTACATAAGAAAAATTTGGATCATACAACAATCGTTCAATTGCATCTTGTTTGGTCATAAAATGGCCAGTCCCATAATTTGTAAATGCGATTTTAAAAGTAAAATAAATAGGATAAAGAACTAGGATAAAGAGTAAAATTAAGGCTGGAATAATGTAACGATAAGGGTAAGCCTTAGGATTAAAAATGAAAAAATCAATAAGAATAATTAGAGTAAAAAGAACTATAGAAAGCTCATAGTAGTTATTTTGAAGTAGAAAGAAAGAAATCCAAAATAAAAAAATATTAAAAATAGAAAGTAAAAACCAGAGAAAGAATTTTGTTATGTTTTTCAACATTTCCCCTCCTCTTGTGATGAAAAGAAGGGGGGCATTTGCCCCCTGTAAAATTATTTAATTTGAGATAGTATTCTTTCAACTGCATTCTTTAAAGCATCTTCAATAAATGATTTGTCATTTACTATGAGATTTAAAGCATCATTCATTGCTCCCCATACAGCAGACATTTGAGGAACATTTGGCATTGGAATACCATTTGCTGCACTCATTGTAAAACCGACAATATCTGGGTTATTTGTTACTATTTCAAGAACATCTTTTCTAGCTGGTAGCCTGGGATCAGCTTGATAGATCTTAAACATTGTGTCTTTTCTTGCGATAAAATTGGTTAAAAATTCAATTGCTAATAATTTGTTTGGGGATTTAGAATTTACCATAAATCCTTGTACCCCGACAAATGGTTTGGCTGGAATACCAGGTTCGAGATCGGGTATTGGTGAAACCCCATAATCTATTCCGGCATCTTTATATGCTTTTACTGACCAAGGACCGTTAATAATCATTGCAGCTTGACCTTCTTTGAACATAGAATCCATGATTTGATAATTGTCACTCGGATCAAGTATTCCTTCATCTACCATTTTTTTCAAAAGTTCTACCCCTTTAATTGCACCTTCGTTTGCTAATCCAATATCATTAACATCAAGACCATTTTCTGTTTGTTTAAAAACATAGCCTCCATATCCAAAAATAAACGGAACAACATAGTAGAACTCTGCAGAAGGTAAAATTAAACCTCTTATTTCTCCTATATACTCGTCATTAATTTCCTTTGCTTTTTCTAATAATTCATCCATTGTTTTTGGTGGCTCTGGTACAAAATCTTTGTTGTATATGAGGGCAATGGCCTCCATTGCGTAAGGAACACCATATAGTTTTCCACTATATGAAAAAGCATTCAAAGAAGTATCATAAAAGTTTTTAAGATCCGCGAAATTAGGAATTGGTTCAATCAAGCCATTTACTGCAAGTTCGCCAACCCAATCATGTGCACCCACTATTATATCTGCACCTTGCCCTTCCGGAGCAGCTGTAAGAAATTTAGATTTAATATCAGAAAAATTAATATACTGAACTTCAACCTCAACACCGTATTTAGATTTGAACTCCTCACCAAGTTTTTGGAGTATATCTACCTGTTTTTCTGAACACCAAATAGTTAGTTTTGGTTGAGCAAATAAAACTATTGCAATAATTAATAAAAAAACCAATACAAATTTTTTCATTATCCCACCTCCTTACGTTAATGATACCGGAAATGTTAACGTCAAATCAAGTTATAAATATATGTGATATTAGCTTTAAAATTAAGGTATTTCTAAAAATTCAGGTTTTTAACTTGATTTTAGCTGATTATGGCTGTTTTAGTTTAGAAACTAATTTGTATATAAATTTTATATTATAAATCATTTCAATTTTCTTTTATTCATTAACATTAAAATATGTGATAAAATATCATTTGTAAATTATATAAAAAGGAGGTCATTAATGTTTTATTCATTTATAAGCTCATTTTTATTCACTTTGATTATTATTCCTTTCCTGAGAAAAATAGCTTTCAAGTTAAATATAGTTGATAAGCCAGATAATAAGTTAAAAACGCACAAAAAGGCTACTCCCTATTTAGGTGGAGTAGCTTTTGTGTTATCATTTATATTTTTCACTCCTTTTAGTTTATTTAGGAAAATGTATTTAGTTGTGTTAAGTTTAATGGGCTTGTATGATGATTTTAAGTCAATAAATCCATGGTTTAGATTATTTATTGAATTTTTAATAGGTTTTTTGGTTGCAACAAGATTTTTGACAAATCCTATTGAAATTTTAATTGCAACGGTTTTTTATGCTTTTTTGATTAATTCTGTAAATATGATGGATGGAATGGATGGAATTTGCGCAATAACTTCTGCTATTGCAGCATTTGGATTGATATGGACTGTTACTTTTCCCTACGACAAGTACTATTTAGTAGCTTTAATTGGTTCTTTGTTAGCTTACCTTATTTACAATTTTCCGCCAGCAAAAATTTTTATGGGCGATATGGGAAGTTATGCAATTGGAGCTATTTTGGGAGTTTCGGTGATTTCCTCTTTTTCAAAGAGTTTATCTCATACTATAGCTGCTTTAATAATTTTAACTCCGTTCTTTTTAGACACTTTTACTAGTATGATAAGAAGAATACTTGCAAAAAAATCTCCTTTTGATGGAGATAGAGATCATATTTACGATAAATTATACCGAAGATTAAAAAGCAAAAGAAAAACATTTTTTGTAATGGCTTTAATAAGTTCATTGTTTTGTTTGATGGGAATTATATATATAATAAATTTCAAAATGTATTCAATTTTGATTACTGTTTTTCTGATTTTATTTTTAACAATAAAATTAAGGCTTTTGAAGTATGATAACAAAGAGGGGAAAAATGAGCAAAAAAGTTAATGTTAAGGTGTTTTTGATATTTCTGATTTTAGTTTTTTGGATTTTTTTAATTTTTTATTTTTCGTCAAGAAATCCTCTTGAATCCTCACAACAATCTAGTTTTGTGACTAGGGTGTTAAAGAAGATTGATCAAGTAATTGATTTTTCAAATACACCTTTATTTAAAAAAGTGGAATTGTTTTTGAAAAGAATATGGTTTAAAACAGAAAATGTCCCGGCTGAAATGCTTGTAAGAAAAACAGCTCATTTTGGATTGTATTTTATTTTAGGCTTTATAAGTTTTTTGGGGTTTTATGCTATTTCAAAAATTTACTTAGCTATACTTCTTGGAATTACTTTTCCTAATTTAGTAGCTGTTTTGGATGAATATAGTCAACAATATTATAATAGAGGTTCTTCTTTAAACGATGTAATTATCGACCTTTCTGGAATAATATCAGGAGTGTTTCTAGGATTTTTTTTGATTACTTTTTCAATGTTATTGTTGAAAATTTTAAAGAAGAATAAAACAAATAAAAACTAGAGACTAGAGAGGAGCGTTAGATTGTCACTAAGAGCAAAAAATTTTCTTATAACGATTTTGGGAATTGTTTTGGGAATAATAACGTATTTTTTATTTAGAGAGATGTATTATTCAAATAATAATTTTCCATATTCTCAAGAAATTTTAGCAGCTCTTATTGGTACTGTGATGACTATATTAATTACAGCCTTACTTTTAAACAGGCAAACTGAGGTTGAAATGCTCAAAGAAGAAAATTTAAAAATTTTAGAATTAAAAGCAAATATCTATGATGAACTTTTTAAATATTTGGAAGATGTATTTTTAAAACAGGAAGTTACAAGAAAAGACATAATAAAATTAAAACTTATTAACCAAAAACTTTCGATGATAGCATCAATTGATGTTTTAAAAATTTTTGAAAGGTTTATTGAAGAATTTAATTTAGTATCTAAAGATAAGAAAATACTAGGTGAAGATATTGATGAACTACTGGAGATTTTATCTAATCTATCAAATGCTATAAGATATGATTTGCTTGAAGGGAAACACGTAGAAAAGTCATCTGAGAAGCTGGAAATTTACAAACAGATTTTGAAGAATACAGAAAAATTAGAAGAAAATGAAGTGTAGTTTTTGTAAGAAATACGTAATCAGTTGTTTTATTGACATACAAATTAAATTATGATATCATATTTCACGCGGCGGCGTAGCTCAGTGGCTAGAGCAACTGATTCATAATCAGTGAGTCATGGGTTCGAGTCCCATCGCCGCCACCATAACCAATAATTACCCCCGATAAGGGGGTTATTTTTTTAATAATTTGGTATAATAAAGCAAAGGGAGGTGGATATTATGAAAAAAATATTAATTCCTTTTATATTGGTTTTAGTGGTATTGTCTGGTTGTACTCAGATACCTTTCAGCTTTAATATACCTTCAACCGATCAATATGTAGTAGACACTAATCAATATCTTGAAGGAACTATTCCTGTATTATTTAAGGATATAACATTTGATCAATTACAAGATATTGATAGCCAGCTTGATAGGGTGATAATTGATTATTTAAAAATTGATTTGGAAGCTCAAGCTACCGGAACAATACAAGGTGAGGTTGAAATTACAGTATATGCTAGTACAACTAAAATAACGGTAAATGATATTCCAGATGATACATTGGTGGTTGCAAGTTCGACATTTACTCAAAGCGATACTGTAGCAAATTTAACGCTTGATTCTTCTACTTTTCCAGCTTTTTCTAAAATAATTGATTATATTAACAATGGTGGGAGAGTTTTTCATATAGCTGTTTTAGTAAAAAACACTCTTAGTAGTATTAGTGAAATTGGTATCCGTATCACAGGTGGTTTAATAAAAGGAAAATTTGTAATTATACAATAAGGTATTTCTAAGAAGAATTTTTCAAAAGCAGAGCATTTGCTCTGCTTTTTTTATAAAAAAATAAACATTTTAACCAAATAATTTGTTTTTAATATTAAAATATTTGGTATTGTGGTATAATATTTTTAGAAATACGGAGAATTTAG
>JACDOA010000001.1 GCA_017656335.1 Thermosipho sp. (in: thermotogales) | reverse complement strand
CAGGAGCTTTAAGATTACCCATTTTGCTAATTTCCATTTTTAAATACCTCCCTGTACTTTAAATAGGAATCCATCTCAATTATCACTTATATTGCTATATTTTTCAATACTCATTTTTTGTGAAAATTCTAACATAAATTCGAATTATTGAAAAATATAGGCTATATCTTGAGTATGCTAATTTTTACTCTTTTATAAGGAAAGGTAAATAAATTTTGTTTTGATAACTCTATATGTTAGAATAATTTAAGTATTTTTAGAGATAATATACTGGAGGTAAGAAATGCAAGAGATTTCTGAAAAATTGCTAGAATTTTTACTTATTGGAAACAAAATAAAAGCAGATAAGATATTTAATGAAATTTTTCAAAAAGAAAATCCTTTCATTTTGCTTGAAAAAACACTTATTGAAGTAATGGATAAAGTAGGAGATCTATGGGAATTACAAGAAATTTCTCTGGCTCAATATTATTTGGTTGGTGTTATTTGTGAAGAGTTATTTAAAAAATATACTGAAAAGACCAATGTTTTGGGAAAAATTCAAAAACAACAAAAATTGAATTTAGCAATTGTTACTTTGGAAGATTACCACGGATTAGGTAGAAAGATAGTTCTTTCATTTTTAAATTCTGCAGGATTTGAAATAAAAGATTACGGTCTTGGTAAAACAGTTAATGAAGTTTTTGAACGTTCTTTAAGGGATAAAATAGATATTTTGCTTGTATCGACTTTAATGCTTCCAGCTGCTTTGAAAGTAAAAGAATTGGTCAAAAAATTAAAAGAAAAAAAACCAGAAATTAAAATTGTTGTTGGAGGCGCGCCTTTTAGGATCGACGAAAATCTTTGGAAAGAAGTAGAAGCAGATGAGTTTGGAGAGACTGCAAGCGAAGCAGTGAAAATAGTAAGAAGGATGGTGGAACATGAAAAATCTAACATCTAGAGAGAGAGTTTTTACTGCGTTATCCTGCAGAGAGCCTGATAGAGTTCCATTTTTCCTAGCTCTTACATTTTATGGTGCAAAAGAGTTAGGTATGTCTATCAAAGAATATTTTTCAAGTTCAAAAAATGTTATATATGCACAAAAGAAAATGCGAGAAAAGTACAAACACGATTTTTATTATGGTTTTTATTACGCTTCACTTGAAATTGAAGCATTTGGAGGAGATAGTATATTCTATGATGACGGCCCTCCTAATGCTGGTGAACCTATTATAAAAAATCTTTCCGATATAGATAATTTAAATATTCCCGATGTTAAAAAATCAGATGTTTTAAGAAAGGTTTTAGAAACTCAGGAGGCATTGAAAGGTTTAGATGCACCAGTTATAGGTGTTATAGTTTCACCTTTTTCACTCCCCATTATGCAAATGGGATTTGATAAGTATATTGAACTGATATATTTCCAGAGAGATTATTTCTGGAAATTAATGAAAAAAAACATGGAATTTTCTACTACTTGGGCAAATTTACAATTAAGAGCTGGAGCAGATGTAATTGTATATTTTGATGCATTGCTTTCAACTGAAATGATGCCAAAAGACATATTACAAGAAACAGGATTTCTAATAGCAAAAGAAATGTTTAAGAAAATTGAAGGTCCTGTAGTTTTACATATGGCTTCAGCAAAAGTTTTTGATAGTGTAAATGAAATTATTGATCCAAAGGTTGCAGCAGTTAGTTTTAGTAAGTTAGATGATATAAAAAAATTAAAAGAAAAATTTAAAGGAAAAGTAGCCTTTGTGGGAAATCTTGATGGGATATCAATGAGAAAGTGGACATATGAAGATGTTGAAAAAAATGTCAGAGATTTAATAATAAGAGGTGCAAGTGGTGGGGGGTTAGTTATTTCCGATTCTCATGGAGAAATACCTTGGTATGTAAGTGAAGAGGTTTTGGTTGCGATCTCAGAGGTAGTGCAACGGTATGGAACATATCCTATAAAAAAGGTGATATAAATGGGGAAAACTACATTATTAGTCTGTGAAAATTTCAGAAAAGAATTTAAAGAGGCTATTAAAAATATCAATGATGATGTCGAAATAGTAACTTTTCCAAGTTTTTGCACATTAGAAAAAAATGGAATAAAATATGAAGTTAAGAAAAAACTTTTAGAACATGGTAATTTAATTGTTTTTTGCTGCACTTTTTGTGATATTATAAATAAAATTCCTAAAAAGTTCCAAAGCAAAGTTAAATTTTATAAATTTGAAAATTGTTTTTACATGTTTGGAAAAAGTAAAGTAAAAAAATACATTGAAGAAGGAGCATATCTTATAACACCAGGATGGCTAGTAAATTGGAAAGAGAATATATCAGCATATGGATTTAATAAAGAAACTGCAAGGCGCTTTTTTAAAGAAAACTTGAAAAAATTAGTTTTATTAAATACAAATGTAGAAAATGGAATAGAAAGAAAACTGGCAGAACTTGCTACATTTTTAGATTTACCATATTTTATAGAGGAAATTGATTTGGATTACCTAGAGCTTTTGATATCAAAAGCACTTGGTGAGATAGAAAAAGAACAAAAAATTAAGCAGTTAGTAATGGAAAAAAGTAATTATATAGCCGCATTCAGTATTTTATCTAGTATTTCTAAAGTCGAAAAAGAAGAGGAAGTTGTAAAAGTGATAATTGAACAAATTAAAATGCTTTTTTCTCCAAAAAAGATTGAATATATTCCTTACTCTGGACATGACATTTTAAACGGGAGAGAATATGAAATAGATACTAATGAATTAGAAGTTACTTTAAAGATAAAATTTTGGAATGAAACTTTTGGTTTTTTGAAAATTGGGCAGTTTATGTTTCCTCAGTATTTTGAGCCATATGTAGATTTTTTAATATATGTAAAAGATGTTTTTGGACTTGCAATTTCTAATGTAAGAAGATTTGAAAAAATTATGGATGTGGCAATTTCAGATACTTTAACGGGGATTTTTAATAGAAAATATTTTGAGCTAAAGTTATCTGAGGAGTTAAACAGAAGTAGTAGAGAAGGAAAAATCTTTTCGTTAATAATGTTCGATCTTGATAATTTTAAAGAAGTTAATGATAAGTATGGTCATGAATTTGGAGATGAAATTTTAGTCAAGTTAGTGGAAGCTGTAAGGAAAAGACTTCGAAAAACTGATTTCTTTTTTAGATGGGGAGGAGATGAATTTATAATTCTTTTACCTAATACCGATTTAAATAGTGCTGAGATTCTTGCAAAGGAACTTAAAAAGGTTTTAAATAATATTGAGGCTAATGGTATAAAAATAAGTGCAAGTTTTGGTGTGATTAGTTATATAGGAAATGAGATGAATCAGGAAAAACTCTTTAAAAAACTAGATGAAGCATTGTACATGGCAAAAAAATTAGGTAAAAATACAGTTTTTGTTAATAAATAAAAAAGCTCCCGCGGGAGCTTTTTCTTTTAAGAAAGTCCAATTACATTTCCATCTTCATCAATATCAATATTTACAGCATTTGGAACTTTAGAAAGCCCTGGCATTCTCATGATATCTCCAGCAAGGGCAACAACAAATCCTGCACCAGCAGAAAGTTCAAAATCTCTAATAGTGAAAGTATATCCAGAAGGTGCATTTATCTTTTTGGGATCATCTGAGATACTTGCTTGTGTTTTTGCTACTATAACTGGTAAACCTTTATAACCGTGTTTTTTAAGAAATCTTAATTTTCTTTTTGCCTGGTCTGTGTAAATGACATCTGAAGCTCTGTAAATTTTTTTGGCGAGTGTTTCAATTTTTTCTTCTAAGCTCATTTCTGGTTTTATAAGTGGTTTGTACTGAGAATCCTTTAGATTTTTTAAAACAAGATTTGCTAAATCAATTGTACCTTCTCCACCTTTTTCGAAAGCGTAAACCAGAGCATGTGGGATTTCACAGTGTTTTGAAAATTCATCAAGTTCTTTTTTCGTGTCACTATTAAAAACGTTAAGAGCAATTACTACTGGAAGGTTATATTTTTTCATGTTTTCAACGTGTACCCTGAGATTTTCCATTCCTTTAAGCATTGCTTCAACATTTTCTTTACCAAGTTCATCTTTTTTAACACCACCATGATATTTTAAAGCTTTGATTGTAGCAACTATTACAACAGCATTAACATCATATCCAGCAGTTGGTGCAACAAAATCAAGAAATTTTTCAGCCCCAAGATCAGCTGCAAAACCTGCTTCTGTTACCACATAATCGGATAATTTTAAAGCAATTTTTGTTGCAATTATACTATTTGTTCCATGTGCAATATTTGCAAATGGGCCTCCATGAACAAAGGCGGGTGTATTTTCAATGGTTTGAACTAGGTTTGGTTTAATAGCGTCTTTTAAAATTGTGGCCATTGCACCTTCGATTTTTAAATCTTTAACTTTGACAAGCTTTTTATCATATGTTTGTGCGACAACAATATTTGAAATTCTTTCTTTTAAATCTTTGATATCTTTTGCAAGGCAGAGTATTGCCATAATTTCGGAGGCTGCTGTTATTATAAACCCATCTTCTCTTGGATATCCATTTGCTGAGCCTCCCAGGCCGACTACTATCTGCCTTAACGCTCTATCATTCATGTCCATTGTTCTTTTCCAGTAGATTTTGGTAGGATCAATTCCGAGCTCATTTCCAAATTTAATATGTGCGTCAATAACAGCAGAAAGCAAATTGTGTGCTGCTGATACAGCATGAATGTCGCCTGTAAAATGTAGGTTTATATTTTCCATGGGAAGAACTTGAGAATATCCACCCCCTGCAGCACCACCTTTTATACCAAATACGGGCCCTAATGAAGGTTCTCTAAGCGTAACAATTGATTTTTTTCCAAGTCTATTAAGCGCCATAGAAAGTCCAATGCTTGTGGTTGTTTTTCCCTCTCCTGCAGGTGTTGGAGTCATAGCGGTAACAAGGATTAATTTTCCGTCTTTTTTATCTTCAACTGTTTTTAAGATTTTTGTGTCAACTTTTGCGATATATTTTCCATATGGTTCCAAAAATTCATCATCAACCCCAATTTTACTTGCTATTTCACTTATATTTTTTAATTTTGCTTCCTTTGCTATTTCTATGTCACTTTTCATAACTATGCCCCCTTTATTTCAAATTTAGTGTAACCTTCAATGCTTTTAACAGAAATATCCAGATTCATTTGATTACATAACTGTTTTACTAAGAATAATCCCAGACCATGACCTTTAGAATTTCTGGATTTGTAAAATCTTTCAAAAATCTTTTCCTGTTCTTCTTTACTAATACCAGACCCGTGATCAATAATTTCTATCTTATTTTCTGACAATTTTATCTCATATGGGGGCTTTCCATGAAAAATAGCATTATTAAGAAGATTTGAGATAATCATTTCTAGTGCTTCTTTATTAGCAGTAATTGTTCCGTTTCCTGAAATTTCAATTTTTTGACCATACTGTTTTTCTTTTTGCTGTGCAATTTTTTCTACTAAAGATCTCAATTCAATCTTTTCAGTTTCAAGTTTGAAATTCTTTGATAATAAAAGCATATTTTCAATTAACTCTTTCATTTTATATGCGGTATCTCTAATAGAGTTTACTGATTCTTCAAGAATTGATTTGTCTTTATAACCCCATCTTTTTAACATTTCTGAATAACCTATAAGGTTTGAAATTGGAGTCTTAAGTTCATGTGAAACATTTGAGACAAATTCTTCTTGAAGTTTGTAATTTTTTTCAACTCTATCCATAAGTTCATTAAATTTTTCTACCAGCTCATCAATTTCATCGTTTGTATTTGGTTTTAAAAATCTAAAACCAAGATCGTTTCCTTTTATATTTTCAAGTTCTGAAACAAAATTTTTAAGGTGTTTCATTGAATTTCTGGTAGTAAGATAAGTTAAAAAGCTGGTAAGCAAAAGAGCCAAAATGTATATAAATACAAATCTTAACTTTATATCTTCTAGAAATACTGCAACAGGAGTCATATCTCTTCCAACTATTAATCTTGGGTTGACTTTCAAAAAGTAAAACACTCTATCTTCTATTTTTTTTGTCCCACTTTCTCTAATTTCAATGTATCCAATGTTGTATGGATCTGACAAAACTTCTCCATCGAATATTAAATAAAAATCTCTTTTGAATTTTTGAATTAACATACCTTTCATCATTATTTCCACATTGTTAAAGCCCTTACTGTTCAAAAAACTTACGGTTTGTTTCAAATCATTTATTATAGATCTCATTGCGACATCTTTGATAGAAAAATAGAATGTAAATAAAACAATGGATAATACTAATGCTACTATTAGGGTTGTAATATAGGTAACTTTAGAAATTAGACTTATCTTCATTTCTTTCCTCCGATTTTTCATTCTTAACTCTTTCGATTTCTTCTTTTGTAAAATAGTATTTCGTGTTGCACCACTTACACACTACTTCTGCTTTTTCTTGGTTTAATAGAAAATCAAGATCTTCTTTTGTTAAAACCCTTAAAGATTCATATGCCTTTTCCTTGGAACAGTCACATTTAAATTTTACCTCTTTTTCCAAAATTTCTTCAATTGAATCTTCAAAAATATATTTTGCTGCTTCAAAGGGTCTGTGCTTGAGTAAAAATGATGTTAGTGGTGTAATTTCTTTAAATCTTTTCTCTATCCTTTCAATAATCTTTGGGTCAAGATTCCTATCCAGTATCTGAATAATAATTCCGCCTGCTTTTTTTATTCCATTTTTATCTACAAGTACACCAAGTGCAACAGCAGACGGAATTTGCTCTGAAACTGTAAAATAATAAGCCAAATCCTCCGCTATTTCTCCACTTTGTAATGGTACTGGGGTTACATAGGGTGTTTTCAAACCCAGATCTCTTATTACTTTTAATGTGCCGTTTCTTATTGCCGTTTTCAAATCAAATTTTCCATGCTTATTTAAAATATTTTCCAGAACTGGTGGAGAAACATACCCTCTTACATCACCGTTAGATTTTGCTTGAGCTGCAATAATCTTTAATAGTCCCGTGCCTTCAACAACATATGTTAATTTTTCTTTTTCAGAAAGCCATGGCACCATTAAGGAAACCCCGGTAATAAGCCTTCCAAGTGCTACCGCAGGAAGAGGTGATAGTTCATGTCTTTTTCTTAATTCTTCAACGATTTCTGTACTATCTACTATGGAAAATCTTATCAAAGCGTTAAAAGCAGTACCATGTCTTAATAACATACTCTCACCCATTTAATTTAAATATTTGTTAGTAACATTCTTCACAGCCTCAAAGTTGTCTGAAAACATCACTTTTTTGACTTCGAAATCAAGAATCTTGTTTTTGTAAATTGTGTCTAGAATTTGATCAACATGTTTCTGAGAAGGAACATAAAGGATCGGTAGAATATGGTACTCATTTTCACCTAAAAGTACCAACCAATAAAATGGTGTGTTCCTCATGTTTCCACCTCCTATGATTTTTTGTGGTACTGAAAACCAAAAAAATTCTGGAAATGGTGGAACCTTGGAACACGCGGAGAAAAGCGGAGAAAAAATGTGGCTCGTTATTATTATACACCAATTTTTGCTTAAAATTCAACAAATGGAATTTTTCTTTAAAAAAATTTCAAATTGTGGTAAAATTAAAAATAAAGAATGTAGTAAAAAAATAAAAAAAAAGAAAGGAGTAGGATAGTGAAATGGGAACTAAGACAAATTAATAAGGAGTTAGTTGAAAAATTATCAAAGGAACTCAAAATTCCTTTCCTTACTGCTCAATTATTGATTACCAGAGGATATGAAGATTTAGAAGAAGCTAGTAAATTTATTTATCCCAAACGTTCACACCTAAGATCGCCATTTTTGATGAAAGATATGGAAAAAGCTGTTGAATATCTTCTAAAAGCCCGGGATAGAAAATATCCCATATTTGTCTATGGAGACTATGATGTGGATGGAATTACTGGAGCAGCTGTATTGGTTAGTTTTTTGAGAAGATACGGATGGGAAGTTGATTATTATATCCCAAACAGGCTAGATGAAGGGTATGGAATACAACCTAGCGTTGTTGAAAATTTTGGAAAAGATGGTTATAAAGTTCTTTTAAGTGTAGATTGTGGAATAACAAGTTTTGAAGCAGTGGAAAAAGCAAAGGAATTAGGTATGTATGTAATTATTACTGACCATCATTCAATAAAAGAAAGAATACCAGATGCACATGCTGTTATTGATCCCAAAAGGGAAGATGATGAATATCCATTTAAGGATTTTGCAGGTGTAGGTGTAGCGTATAAACTGATCAGTGCAATTGCTGAAAAGCTTTCTATTCCAGAAAATGAAGTTGATTCTTTGCTTGATCTAGTTGCACTTGGTACCATAGCAGATATGGTTGATTTAGTTGACGAAAACAGGTATATTGTAAAAGAGGGTTTAAAAAGGCTGAATAATACTAACAGAATAGGACTTATTCAGCTTATGAAAAAGTTAAATATAGCCAATATTTCAAGTCAGGATATTGGGTATAGGATAGCTCCAAAATTAAATGCCGCTGGAAGGTTGTATTCTGCTGAAGATGCTTTTAAATTAATAATGACTGAAAGTATTTCTTCTGCTGAACAACTAGCTGAGATATTGATGGGATACAATTTTACAAGACAAGAGATAGAAACTAAGATATTTGAAGAAGCAATTGAAAAGATAGAGACATCAAAAATTAAGGATTTACCAGTGCTTGTTGTTTACAATAATGATTGGCATGCAGGAGTTTTGGGAATAGTTGCTACAAAGCTGGTTCAAAGGTATAACAAACCATCTCTGGTTATTACTATTGAAAATGGTATAGGAAGAGGCTCTGGAAGGAGTGTTGATGGTGTCAATATTCTTGAAGTTTTGAGTGGATTTTCTGAGTTTTTCGAAGAGTTTGGCGGGCATCCTATGGCTGTTGGGTTCAGTATTTCTGAAGACAAAATCGAAGATTTCATAGAGGCTATTTCAAAAAAATTTGGAAATAAATATTTTAAAGCTGATTCAAAAATAGAAATTGATGCTGAAATTAAATTGGATGATATAAACGGTGAAATTTTAAATGCTTTAGAATATCTTGAACCATATGGTCATGGAAATCCAGAACCAATTTTTATGATAAAAAATTCGTTGGTTGATAAAATAAGATTTTTTGGTAGTAGCGGAACAAACGTTAGGATGAGCCTTAGAGGAAAAAATAAAAATTTAGATGGTATTGGTTTTGGTTTAAGAAAAAGCTACAATGAGATTCCCGCAATTCAAACTTTTTTAACCTCTCTTGATATTGTAGCAAACATCAGACAAAATGGAAATGGGCCAATGCTTAATATATTGGACTTTAAAGTTTCATCTTCATCCAATGAAGAATATAAAGATAAATATTTTATTTACTCATTTACTAATGACTGGAAAAGCCAGAATTCGGACGATTTTGAACATTATGGAACTTCTGATGAGCTTGTCCAAAGATATGAAAAAGTTGAAAAATATTTGAATTTTGAAAAACCCTTTATTCTTCAATCAGATCCGCTTACAAGGAATGCATTTTTAATGCTATTGATGGAAAAAGGAAGAACACTAATAATAAATTCAACTAATATAGACGCACTTCATGTTTATGAAAGTCTGTCAAGACATTCTCCTATGGAGTTAACTTTTGTAAATTCTTTAAGCAGGAAATATTCAAAACATGTTATTACAAACGCCATAATGGTTGTGGAAGGCGAAGTTGATGTAAACGATTTTGACTTTATTGTTCTCAATGAGATACAACTTTTATCTTCTCTTTCCTACGAAGTGTATTCTAAACTTCTTTCAAAAATTGGTCGAAAAGATTTGATAATAACTACACTTTACAAATTTGATACTAATTTACCTTTATATATTGAAGAACGAAAATTTAATTTCGGTCTTGAAGATAGAAGAGGTGAAGAAAAAACCATAAAGCATGAATCGGAATCTGTAGCATATTTATTTTCCAATTATTTGTATGTAACAAAATTTTATGAAAAGCTAATTAAAAATGGATATTATTATAAAGATCTGGTTTTTTACAGTCCTGTACTTGAATCTTTTCAAAAGCGAGCTATCAGTACCCTTGTAAAGAAAAAAAGAATTAAAAAAATAGTAAGTTCAACCAACTCCGATGGTTTACCATCTATGCTTCAGAACGGTGTTGAAATTAGATTATTTGATTTTCCATTGACCATTAAAGAATTAATAGATGCAGTATCAGGCGATTCTTATTCAATTTTACAACTCTTCTATAATAGAAAAGATGCTCAAAAAAGATTAGAGCATCTGAAGGATATCTTCCCTGATTCAAAGAAAGTTGAAAAGGTATTAAATGAAATCGAAGCTCATGGAAGAAATGTTTCAGAGAAGTTGTTAAAGAATTTATCAAAAGAAGAAAATATTCCTAGTAAGGTTTTAAAATCAATTGTAAGGGATTATTTATCGGGAAAAGAAATTTTAAGGCTGAAAGAAAGAGAAATAGAAATACCATATTTTGAAAAGTATACAATGATGCTTTTAAATACGCCTGTTAAGGATATATATAGAATGATCGAAGAAAGAGATATGTACGATGTATTTTTACAATTGTAGGTGAGAAATTGATAATTGCAATAGACTATGGTGAAAGTAAGTGTGGATTTGCAATTGGTGAAAAATTTATTGCAAAAAGTGGTACAGTAAAAAGAAATGAGCTTGATAAAATTTTAAAAGAATTTAAAAAGGTAATTTTAGGAATTCCTTTGTCAATGAGCGGTAATTATTCAAATCAAAGTTTCAAAGTTTTAAAATTTGCTGAAAAACTCGTTCGAAAAGGTCATGAAGTATTTTTGTATGACGAAAGATTAACTACTAAAATGGCATCTTCTTTTGGAATTAAAGATGATGACGCATTTAGTGCAAGACAGATTTTTTTAGATTATGTATCAAACCCGTCAATTTCCCAAAAATTTGAAATTTTAAAAGGAATTGAAAAAGATATTAAGGTGATAGGCGAAGTGTTGTATTTTGAGACACTACCAATTAAAAATATTAAGGGTGATTCTTTAACTAAAAATTATTCTCTTGCATATTTACATAATAGAAAAGGAAATTTTGTTTTTAGAAATGCTGCCACGATAGATAAAAAATATGATACGGTTATAACAAAAGAAAAATTAAAAAATGAAGTTGAGAATTTTTTAAAAGATTCAGGTGATTTAATATACATATAGGTTTGTGCCTGTAGCTCAATCGGATAGAGCACTGGACTCCGGATCCAGAGGTTGCGGGTTCAATTCCCGCCAGGCACACCAAGAGATGAAAGGGGGATTTTTATGGAAAAATTTACTAATTTGTTGCAAGAAAAAAATATTGACGCTTTAGTTGTTTTAAACATTGAAAATTCTAATAGTGCAACTACCAGATATATTTCAGGGTTTTCAGGAAGTACTTCTATAATAATTTTTTCAAAAGATAGAAGAATAATAATTACAGACTCAAGATACTGGGAACAGGTCAAACTTGAGACAGAATTTGAGCTTGTTAAATTTAAGGGCGGCCAAAGGTTTATAAGTTTAGTTGCAGAAATTTTGAAAAAGTTAGGTGTAAAAAATGTTGGTATTGAAAAACAAAGGATTTCATTAGCATTATTTGAGGCTTTAAAAGCTGAATTGGATGTGAATTATATAGATGTATCAAATGAAATTCTTCAATTAAGAGCAATTAAAAATGATGATGAAATTGAAAAAATAAGAAAGGCCATATTTATTGCTGAAGAAGCATTTAGAAAGACACTTGAAATTGTGAAAGAAGGAATTACTGAAAAAGAAGTTTCAGCATATCTAGAATATCAAATGAAGCTTTTAGGTGCAGATAAGATAGCTTTTGAAACTATTGTCGCAGCTGGCTGGAGAGGAGCACTGCCTCATGCTATGGCAAGTGAAAAAAGAATTGAAAAAGGAGAACCAGTTGTAGTTGACTGGGGAGCTAGTTATAAAGGATATGTTAGTGATTTAACAAGAGTTTTTTGTATAGGTGAGCCTAATGAGAAAGTTGAAGAAGTTCATAAGGTAGTGTTAGAAGCCCAGGAAAGAGCAATTAATGGAATTAAGGCAGGATTAACAGGCGAAGCTATAGATAAATTAGCAAGAGAACGTATAGAGAAGAATGGATATGGAGAGTATTTTGGACACTCTCTTGGTCATGGCATTGGACTTGAAGTTCATGAAGAACCAAGATTTAGTTCAACGTATAAAAATGTAATAAATGCAAATTCTGTTGTTACAGTAGAACCTGGTATATACCTTCCTGGAGAGTTTGGAATCAGGATTGAAGATGATATTTTAGTAACTGATGAAGGTTGTGAGGTACTAAGTAGTTTACCAAGAAACATTTTTATAATATGAAAAAGGATAATATAGGTAAAGAAATCATTAAACTAAATCTTGTCCTTGTATTTGGTGCAACAGTTATAGGTAATATTGTGGTTGGTTATTTACTTGGAAAATTATTTGATTGGTTGTTTAACACCAATAATTTGTTTTTAATTATATTTTTATTTTTTGGAGCCATATCCGGTATTTACAATGGAATAAGACAACTGTTAAAGGAAGTTGAAAAGATTGAAAAACACGAAAAATGATTTTTTGATAAAGATGATATTAGTTATTCTATCTTTATACTTTTCTGGAATTTTAATAGCTTTGTTTATTACTTTAGATAAAGTGTTTTATATTTGTTACAGTTTGGGAACAGTTGGAGCAATTTTGTACACATATTCTCTATATAAAGATATAATTAACATGTATCAGAGCGCTAAAAAGCACAGAAAAGGATTTTATATTAGGTATTTATTTTCTGCAAGTTTGTTTTTACTTGCAGGTTTTCTTTTTGAAAATAAAACACTAGCTATAATTAGTGTTTTTCTTGGATTAATAAATGTCAAATTAGCAGCATACATAGCAGGCTTTATTTTCGGAGGTGACCGACGTGAAAAAAAAGGCTAAAATAGGAATGATAATTTTTCTAATTATTTATTTTACTGTTGGAATAATAAATGCAATTTATTTTGTACCTAAAGATGCAAGTGAGGTTACCCAAGGTTTAGCTAGTAGATGGATAATTCAAATTTCAGATAAAAATGCCTGGTACACAAGATTAAATCCATTAACAATAGCAATGAGCTGGGCAATAATTATTGGTTTAGTAATCTTTGCAGTGAAAGTTGGAAAAAATTTCAAACTTATTCCAGATAGGAAACAATCTCTTACAGAATCTATTTTCGATTTTATGTATGAAATTGTTGAAAGTGTTATTGATGATCCTCGATTTGTAAAACCTACCTTTATGATTTCAACCACTTTGTTTATTTACATAGCAATTTCCAATGTTGTGGGAGGAGCCGTTCCAGGTTTGAACGTTTCTCTTGCAGGCGGGAGCGTTAAATTCACTTTATTTACTGATACATTTTTTGCTCCGACAGCTGATTTAAATACTAATTTAACCTACGCACTCATGGTTTTTGTAATAAGTCATACGTTTGCTATAAAGGCAAAAGGATTTAAAGGATGGGTTAAATCCTGGTTTGAACCAAATCCAATTATGTTCCCAATGAATGTGATCGGGGAACTTGCAAAACCTATATCTCATTCTTTAAGGCTTTTTGGAAATGTAGGTGGTGGAGCGATCTTAACGTTTATGCTTTCATACCTTGTTAAATATTTATTATTGCCTGTTGTATTTTGGGGTTTTTTTGGGTTATTTGTTGGTCTTATACAGGCTTTAGTGTTTTCAATGCTTACAGTAGCTTATATATCGGCACAAATATCATGAATTTTAAAGGAGGTAGATATTTATGGAAACAAGTTTGGCAGATGCTCTTATTGTAATGGGAAAGGCTATTGGAGCAGGTCTTGCAATGGGATTAGGAGCAATTGGGCCTGGAATGGGTGAAGGTAATATAGGAGCTCATGCTATGGATGCAATGGCAAGACAACCTGAAATGGTAGGAACAATTACAACCCGTATGCTTCTTGCAGACGCTGTTGCAGAATCTACTGGAATTTATTCACTTTTGATTGCTTTTTTAATCTTACTTACTTTATAATGCGAGGCGATTTAAATGGAGATGTTTGAAATTAATTTAACATCAGTAGTTCAACTGATGAGTTTTTTATTGTTACTATATGTTTTAAAGAAATTTTTATATGATAAATATTTTGAAATTACAGATGCTAGAAAAGAAAAAATTGAAGGAGAAATCAAAAAAGCTGAAGATTTAAGAAAAGAAGCTGAAGAATTGAAAAAACAGGCAAATGAAGAGTTGATGAAAGTAAGAGAAAGAGCAGAAGAAATTATTAGAAAATCCAAAGAAGAAGCTGAGAATATTATTAATGATGCAAAAAAACGTGCTGAAAATGAAGCAAATAAGATTATTATTTCTGCTAAAGAACAAATTGAAAGAGAAAGAGCTGAAATGATTTCAGAGGTTGAACGTAAGGCTGGAGAAGTTGCCGTTGTTCTTGCAATGAAAATTCTCAAAGGTACTCTTGATGAAAAGGCAAAAAAAGAATATTTAATGAAAATCTTGAAGGGGTCTGAAAAATGAAATATTCAGTTGTAGCGGGCAAGTATGCAAAAGCGCTTTTGTTGGTTGCTAAAAAGAATAATAACATAGAAAATTATAGTCAGCTCCTTCAATTATTAAGTGAGATATATAATCATTTTTCAGTGTTTTTAAGTAATCCAACTGAAAAGTTAGAGAAAAAGCTTAAGTTTTTGAAAATTACTTTTGTTGAGGTTTTAGATGAAAAATTTAAGATAGAATATGATGCCATTTTTCAAAGATTTGTTGAGATAATATTTGAAAATAAAAGGGAAAAATATATTCCTCAAATGTCTTCTTTGTTTAAATTTTCTGCAATTGAAGAAGAAAATAAAATTCCTGTAAAAGTAACAAGTGCCAGTGTTTTAACCAAAGAGGAAGAAAAGATATTGAAAGAATTTGTAGAAAATCACGTAAAAAAAGAACCGGTATTTGAAAAGAAAATTGATAGCAGCTTAATTGCAGGTGTTGTTCTTGAATTTGCTGGAAAAAAATTGGATGTTTCAGTAAAAGGAAGATTAGAAAAAATTAGTAGAGAAGTTTTTTCCTTAAGGAAGGGGTGAAATTTTGAGAATCAATCCCGGAGAACTCGTAAAAGTTCTTGAAACAAAAATAGAAAATTTTCAAGAAAATATAAAACTTGAAGATGTTGGGACGGTTATTCAGGTTGGCGATGGTATCGCAAGAGCTTATGGCTTGAATAATGTTATGACCAACGAAATGGTTGAATTTGTAGAAACTGGTACAGTAGGTATGGCATTTAACCTTGAAGAAGATAATGTGGGTATTATTATTCTCGGGAACTATCGTAATATAAAAGAAGGACATACGGTAAGAAGATTAAAGAGAATTATGCAGGTTCCAGTTGGTGAAAATCTTTTAGGAAGGGTTGTTGATCCTTTAGGTGAACCTGTTGATGGATTGGGACCAATTGAAACAGATGAATATAGAGATGTCGAAGTAAAAGCACCTGGTGTTGTTTATAGAAAACCTGTCGATACTCCTCTTCAAACAGGTATAAAGTTAATAGACGCACTCATACCAATTGGACGTGGACAAAGAGAATTAATAATTGGAGATAGGCAGACTGGAAAAACTGCAATTGCAATAGATACTATTATAAATCAAAAAGGTAAGGGTGTTTACTGTATTTATGTTGCAATAGGCCAGAAAGCATCTGCTGTAGCTAGAATTGTTGATAAATTAAAACAGGAAGGAGCAATGGAATATACTACTGTTGTTATAGCCAGTGCAGCCGATAATGCAGCTCTTCAATACATAGCACCATATGCAGGATGTGCGATGGGTGAATACTTTATGCATAAGGGAAAAGATGCACTTGTTATTTACGATGATTTATCTAAGCATGCTGTAGCTTACAGACAGCTTTCCCTTCTTTTGAGAAGACCTCCTGGAAGGGAAGCGTATCCTGGAGATGTTTTTTATCTTCATTCCAGACTCCTTGAAAGGGCAGCAAGACTTGATGAAAAATATGGTGGAGGTTCATTAACAGCTCTTCCAATAATTGAAACACAGGCAAATGATATTTCAGCTTATATTCCAACTAACGTTATATCAATTACAGACGGTCAAATTTATTTGGAACCTTCCTTATTTTATGTAGGACAAAGGCCTGCGGTTAATATAGGACTTTCGGTTTCACGTGTTGGAGGTGCGGCTCAGGTTAAGGCAATGAAACAGGTTGCCGGATCTTTGAAGTTAGATTTAGCACAGTATCAAGAACTTGAAACTTTTGCACAATTTGCTACAGAGCTTGATTCTGCAACTCAGGCGCAGATCACAAGAGGGCAAAGACTTATGGAATTAATGAAACAGGAGCAATATTCACCACTTGAAATTGAAGAACAGGTTGTAGTTTTATTTGCAGGAATTAATGGATATCTCGATGATATTCCTTTAGAAAGTGTAAAAACTTTTGAAAAAAGATTTTTGCAATTCATGCATGAAAGTAAGCAAGAATTGTTGGATAAGATAAAAAAAGAAAAGGTATTAACTGAAGAGCTTGAAAATAAATTGAGAGAAGCAATAGAAGAATTTAGAAAAGAATTTCTTAAACTTCTTGGGAAGTGATAAAAAATGAGTAGAGGAAAACTTTTACAAATTAAAAGAAGAGTTCAATCTACTGAGTCTCTGAAAAAGATAACTAAAGCCATGGAAATGGTTGCAACAGCGAGGGTAAAGAAAATTGAAAGAAAATTAGGTAGTGTTAGAGAATTTTTAAATGAGGCAAAGAGATTGATTGAAAATATTGAACTTGAAGGCAATCATCCCTTTTTAACTGGTAATGGAAAAAGAGGTCTTGTGGTTTTATCGACAGATATGGGGCTTTGTGGTGCGTTTCCTACTGAAATTGCAAGATATGCTTTACATGTTATAGAAAAAGAAAATATAGATTTTGTTTATGCTATAGGAGCAAAAACAATTCCGTTTTTTAAGAAAAATGAAAAAACAAAAAGGATTTACGATAGAGTGTATGAAATTCCAACTTTCGATTTTGCACAAACTGTTATGCTTGATCTTTTAAACGATGGTGTTGGAAGTGTATTTGTAGTGTATGGTAAATTTAAAAACAGATTAATTCAAAAACCAGAACTGGTGAAAATAGTACCATTAGAGAAGAAAAAATTAAAAGAATCAAGATATGAATATGAACCGAATGTTGAAGAACTTACAGATTCTGCTTTAAAATTTTTTGTTTCTGCAAGCATCTATTCTCTTGCATATGAAACAAAAGTTAGTGAATTGTATGCAAGACAAAATGCCATGAGAAATGCTACTGAGAATGCAGATGAAGTGATTAAAAACTTGACGTTGGAATATAATAAAGAAAGGCAAGCATCGATCACACAGGAATTAATTGAGATAGTTTCTGGAGCACAAGCATTGCAGGAGGAATAATTAAATTAAGGAGCGTGATATACAGTGTCAAAAAAATCAAAAGGAAAAATTATAAGAATAATTGGGCCAGTTGTGGACGTTCAATTTGAAGAAGGAGAACTTCCTGATATATATGATGCATTAATTGTTGTTAATCCTCAATCAGGGAAAAAGCTTGTTTTAGAAGTTGAGCAACTAATTGGTGATAATGCTGTAAGAACTGTTGCACTTGACACAACAGATGGTTTAATGAGAGGACTTGAAGTTGAAAACACAGGTGAACCAATAAAGGTACCCGTAGGCAAAGGCGTTCTAGGAAGAATGTTTAACGTTATTGGGGAACCTATTGATGAGCGGGGAGAAGTAGGTAAAGATGTGGAATTTTGGCCAATTCATAGAAATTCACCATCTATTACTGAACAATCTACTTCTGTTGAAATTCTTGAAACAGGTATAAAAGTTATAGACCTTCTTGCTCCATTTCCAAAAGGTGGAAAAATAGGATTTTTTGGTGGAGCTGGTGTTGGAAAGACAGTTTTGGTTATGGAATTAATTAGAAACATAGCAATTGAGCACCACGGTTTTTCAATGTTTGCAGGCGTTGGCGAAAGAACTAGAGAAGGAAATGAGCTTTACCTTGATATGCAAGAATCGGAAGTTTTAGATAATACAGTTCTTGTTTTTGGGCAGATGAATGAACCACCAGGTGCAAGATTTAGAGTTGCTTTATCTGCATTAACAATTGCCGAATATTTTAGGGATGTCGAAGGAAAAGATGTGCTTTTATTCATTGACAATATTTTTAGGTTTGTCCAAGCTGGTAGTGAAGTTTCAGCATTACTTGGTCGTATGCCTTCAGCGGTTGGATATCAACCCACACTTGCAACTGATATGGGCGAATTACAGGAGAGAATTACTTCAACCAAAAATGGTTCAATCACCTCTGTTCAAGCGATTTATGTTCCTGCAGATGATATTACTGACCCTGCTCCAGCAACAACATTTACTCACCTTGATGCTACAGTGGTTCTTTCAAGGAGAAGAGCAGCTTTAGGTCTATATCCAGCTGTTGACCCGCTTGATTCAACTTCAAAAATGCTTGATCCAAATGTGGTTGGAGAAGACCATTATCAGGTTGCAAGAGGTGTTCAAGAAATATTACAGAGATATAAAGACTTACAGGATATAATTGCTATTCTTGGAATGGAAGAATTATCCGAAGAAGATAAGCTGATTGTTCAAAGAGCTAGAAAGATTGAAAGATTTTTAAGTCAACCTGTTCACGTTGCTGAAAAATTCAGTAATATTCCAGGAAAGTATGTACCTATTAATGAAACTATTAGAGGATTTAAAGAAATACTTGAAGGGAAATACGATGATCTACCAGAGATGGCATTTTATATGGTCGGAACAATAGATGAGGCAATTGAAAAAGCAAAAAAACTTATGAAATAGTTAAGCGTGAGCCATAAGGCTCACGCCTTTAATTGGGAGGTGTTGACTTGATTTTAAAAATTTATTCTCCTGAAGGTTTAGTATTTAATAAAGAAGTTAAAATTGTATCTTTTAGAACCGTTGATGGAGATATGGGAGTATTAGATAAACGAGCTCCTATAATTGGAAAGCTTGAAGTTAGTAAATTGGTAGCTAAAGATGAAAATAATGAGTATGTATATATGTTGGAAGATGGATTTGTACATTGTGATGGAAAAAATGTTATAATTATTACAGAAGCAATGAAATCTCCAGATGAAGTTGATCCACATAAATTTATGGGGGGTTAAAGTATGATTGCCTTTGTTGTAGATTCTTCTTTTGATATGCCTAATGTGAAATTAAAATATCCAATTTACGTTGCTCCTTTGAGAGTATATATCGATGGAAAAGAATATATTGATAAAAAAGACTTAACAATAGATAAATTTTATGAAATGCTTGAGACTGCAAAAGATTTTTCGACATCCCTTCCCAATCCAAAGGATGCGGAAGAATTGATCAAGAAATTGTATCAAGAATATGATCACATTTATGTTTTGACCCTTTCTTCTAAATTAAGTGGAACATATAATATGTTTAAAACAATTTGCGAGCCTTTTAAAGATAAGGTATCTGTTTTGGACTTAAAAACAGCGAGTTTTGAATCATATGCAATTTATAGGGGAATTGTACATTATATTGAAAAAGGGGTTGAAATTACCCAAAAACTTGTAGATGAAATTAAAAAGAATACGCGTATTATTTTTGGTGTAATGACTCTTGATTTTCTTGAAAAAGGTGGAAGGATTGGTAGAGCAAAGGCTCTTCTTGGTAAAGTTCTTAAAATTAAGCCTGTTTTGGAAGTTGATGATAATGGAGAAGTTGTATCAGTTGGATACGCAAGAAAGCTTACGTCCCTTTCCAAAAAAATTATTGAAAAAGCCGAAGAATTTATAAAAGAAAAAAACATAGAAAATCCTTATATTATTGCGGGATATGGAAGCAAAAAATTTATTAAATATATAGATGAAATTATTAGCCACTTTGATATAAAGGATGTAGTTGCTCAGATTAGTGCAGCGGTTGGGGTACATACAGGACCGGAAGTGTTTGGGGTTGCAGTAGGTAAATATTAATTTAAGGGGGGAAGGAGTTAACCTCCGAAAATATGGATAAATATTTAACAAGATTATTTTCTAAATCTTTACCCAGTACCGATTTAGTTGTTTTTATTGCTGTCTTTTTTTCAATAGGATTTACTTGCAACGTTTTTTCCAATCTTTTTTCTTCATTTGTTTTAGTTTCAAATACAATTTTTACAATTGGTGTTTTAGGCTATGCTCTTATAATTTGGAAATGGAATGAATTTTTGCTTGAAAATGACGAAAAAGATAGATCAGTATTTTATTTGTATCTGATTCTTTTTATTTTGTTTTGTTTTGTATCTTACTTCGTTCCCTGGGTGTTTTTGATTTCAGGTGTACTTGTGGTATCATTAATATTAACAATAAATAAACATTTGGGTAATCTTGGTAACGAAGATGAAACACTATTATCTAATACCTGGCTAAAAATAATATACGTTGTTTTAACTTTTACTTTTTATTTAGTAGAACTTGCACCTGATTTAAACGAGCGAATGAACAAAGAACATAATACTTAAAATAGGAGGTGAACAATATGGATTTTAGAATTTCTTCGAAGGGATTTGATTTTACAAATGCCATGAAAAATTATCTTGAAAAGAGGTTGGAAAAGATAGATCGATTTTTGGAGAACAATGTTCATATTGATATTAAATTTGAGAAAGATGCTATAAACTATATTGGAAAAATGATTGTGAGATATTTAGGGAAAGATATCGTAGTTTCTGAATCTGATCCGGACATTTATGTTGTTATTGACAAACTTTCTGATTCATTTGAAAAAAAGCTTAAAAGAGAAAAAGATTATGTGAGACCAAGACATAAAGCAAATTATAAAGGGTTAGGAGAAACTTTTGTAGATGAAATGCCTGAAGTTGAAGAGTTAAACGAGAAAATTGTTGCAGTTAAAAGAGTAAATATGATGATTACAAGTGTTGATGAAGCTATAGATCAGATGGAGATTATGAATCATGAATTTTTTGTTTTTAGAAACATGGAAACGAACGAAATTAACATGCTTTTGAAGGGGAAAGATGGAAAATTAGTACTGTACGAGTTTGAAGAATAAAAAAATAAAAAAGGATTTAAAGGCCGTCTTTTTTAAGGCGGCCTTTTTTTATTGTATATCTTATATGCTTCAGGTGTGGTAAAATAATAATTGAAAAGAGGAGGTTTCTAAATGTTTCTTTCACCTAAAGTAGTTTATGAAAGTATTTCAGAATTATTTGAGAATGGATATCCAAGCGGTAAATTGCAGTTTTTGGTTAAGGAAATTGCTAGAAATTTTGGAGTTGATTCTGTAAATTTAGCCATTTATGAAGCAAACAAGGATATTTTAAGAATCATCGCTGGAGAAAAAGGGTTAATTTCAAAGAAAATAAATAAAGAACCACTCAATAGTTCCTCAATTATTGAAATTGAGGAAAAAAGATATTTTGTTTATTTACTCAAATTTGAAGGGAATTTAATCGGAGCATTGTTTTCAAGTTCTGAAATTGATTACCAAAAATACAAAGAATATATAGAGGAATTTTCGAATTTATTATATCATTCATACAATTTATTTATGACAAAAATGAAAATGCAGAGAATGGAAAAATTATTAGAAATAACCGATGTTTTTAGAAAAGTTGAATCTTTAGATGATTTGCCCGTCCAGTTTGTGAAGTTGATGTTTAAGCATATTCCAAGTGAAGTAATATTTATAGCAAAGAAAGAAAAGGAAGATTATACAATAGTTTACTCAATTCCAGATAAATACAAAGAAACACTTATACCAGGTTTTTCCGATTTTTCTTTAAATGTTTTTTCAGAAAGTCCAAAAATTATTGTAAAACCAAATATTGAAAATAATTTTCTGAATATTAAACTGAAATCATTAATAACAGTTCCATTTAGATTAAATGGTGAAAAAGATAAATACTGGTTAGTTTTTATAAACAAAACTCATGGAAGTGGGTATATTCCTGAAAAGAGTTATGAAGATTTTGATTTAGATATTGTTGTTGATGCTGTTAAGAGATTTAAACTTACACATTCAAGATTGACTTTTTTTCAAAAGTTAAAAGATGAAATAGAAAAATTGAAAAATTTGAAAATCGAGCACGAAAAATTAATTGAAAACCAGAAAGAACAATTGAGAAAAATGAATATGGTTCATTATATAAGTCAAGCTATGAGAATAAGTTATGATCCAAAAGAAGTTTTAAAAATTCTTTTGATTGGATTAACATCCGGGAGAACTTTGGGTTTCAATAGAGCGCTACTTTTATTGAAAGATGCAGAAAAGGAAGTGCTTGTTGGAAAGGCCTGGTTAGGGCCTGCAAACGATAAAGAAGTAATAAGAGAATGGAAAAAAGCAAATCAAAGAGCTATGAGGTACGGTGATGTAGTTCAGTATCTCAGGGAAGAATCGATGTCTTTGACTTTGGATAATGTACTTACCAGAAAAATTAAAGATAAAATCTTTCCATATAAATCTCATAGATTTCTTGAAAGAGCTGTGGTAAGAAGGAAGATAGTGCATGTCAACAAAAATGTAATTTATGAAACAAATACTCCCGATTTTCTTTTACCTTTACTTGAATCTGACGAGTTTGTTATAGTACCTCTGATTGGAAAGAATGATACAATTGGTGTGGTTGTTTTAGATAATAGATTTTCCAGACACCCCATTACCACTGCTGATATTGAAATTTTGAGGATAATTTCTGATAGTGCAGGACTTGCTATAGAAAATGCAATTAACTATGCAGAGTTAAGAGAAAAAACTTTAAATTTAGAAAAACAAAAGTATGTAATAGAATACTTAAAAGATTTTTCTGAACTTGTACTTCAAAATTTATCGGCAGCTGTTGTAGTCTTAGATAAGGAAGGAAAAATAACTGAGCTGAATAGAAAAGCTGAGAGTTATTTTAAAATAACTAAAGAGCAAATTTTGGGACATAAACTGGAAGCTTTTGGAAATCAGTTTTTGGAAATTAAGAATTTGGCCTACCAGGTTTTAAAGGAAAAAAAAGAAGTAAAGTTAAGAGATTATAAAATAAAAATGTTTGATCAAGACAAATATTTCGATATTTCAATATCTCCCTTGTGGGATTCAGAAAGAATAATGTTGAGAGGAACTATTATCACCTTTGAAGATGTAACTGAAAGAGTGCTTCTTGAACGGGAAAGAAAAAAACAAGAGAAATTAGCCGCTTTGGGTGAAATGTCAGCACGAGTGGTACACGAATTAAGGAACCCAATATCAGTTTTGGGAGGATTTATCAAGAGGCTTGAAAAGTATTCTGATGATGAAACTAAAAGAAAAAGATACTTGAAAATTATTTCAGATGAAATTGTTAGACTTGAAAACATAGTTTCTGAAATATTAGAATTTAGTAAAGATAAAAGGGTTTTAAATTATGAAGAATTTAATATCAATGAATTAATTTCGGAGGTTTTTTTACTTCACGAAGATAGAATAAAAAGTAAAAAAATTATGTTTGAATATAAAACCGATAGTGAAAATATGGAAATATATGCAGATAAGTCCAGAATCAAACAGGTTTTAATTAATTTAATACAAAATGCTATTGATGAAACTCCTGAAGGTGGTAAAATTGAAATAAAGGTCAAGAAGGATTTAAAATCAATTAAAGTAGAAATTTGGAATCAGGGGAATCCGATACCATCGGAAGTTCTTGAGAAAATTTTCACTCCATTTTTCACAACAAAGATTCAAGGAACAGGTTTGGGACTATCAATATGTAAAAAGATCATAGAGGAAGAACATGGTGGAAGAATATGGGTTGATCCCAGAGGTAATGGCAATGCCTTTATTTTTGAATTACCTATTAAAAAAAGTGAGGAGGTTTAAGTATGCAAGAGATTTTGCTGAAATCTAAGATTCATATGGCGACAGTAACTGATAAAAGTATAGAATACATGGGAAGTATTGGAATAGATTTAGAATTAATGGAAAAGGCAGGTATAAAACCAAATGAATTGGTTTTGGTTGCCGATGTTAGTAACGGTCAAAGATTTGTTACCTATACTATTCCTGAGAAAAGAGGAAGCAAAAAGATAGTTGTTAATGGAGCAGCAGCAAGATTGGTTGAAAATGGTGATAAAGTTATAATAATGGCTTTTGCAATGTATGAGGAAGGCGAATACAAGGGTCCTAAAGTATTGATTATGGATGAAGAAAATAATGTTACGGAAATCAGGGAGGGGATATAGAAATGCAATGCGAAAATTACGAAAAAAATCTTCAAAATTGTAATTGTAGTTATCCAGGATGTCCTAGAAAGGGAAAATGTTGCGAATGTTTAGCTTATCACAGAGAACGCGGAGAACTTCCTGCTTGTTATTTTACAGACGAAGAGGAAAAAACCTGGAATAGAAGCATTGATTATTTTGTGAAGAGAAGATAATATGGTATACTATGGACCAGAGAAATTGAAAAAAATATGTGAGGTTTCATTACCTAAAAAAGGATTTTTGCTCGAATTCTTACATAGTTATAAGGATAAATTGGATGTTTTTCATAAACATTTAATTCTTGTTTCTGTATATTCTCCAAACAATTTTGTAGTGGTTGTTGGAGCAAATCCGGATGGTAAAGTAATTTATGGTGTTACAATTTCAAATCCTTTTGAAAAAACACCATCACTATATAAAATAAAAGATTTTTATGACGAAGAGCTAGCAAATTTATATGATGTTATTTTTTCAAGTTCAAAAATTCCCAAAATGCAGGCTGGAATTTTAAGATTTCCCATTCAAACGCATTTTTTGGCTGTTGGTGGTGATAAGTCTCTTGTTTCAAAAGAAATGTTTAATGAGGAAGTTTCTGGAAAAACTTGGCTTAATTTTGCAAAAAAAATTGATGATAAATTATATAATAAGATAAAAGAATTATCTAATGGACAGATAGACTTTTTAAAATCATTTATCACAGATGATGGTATATATTTCGTTGGGATAAGTAGCGGAAGATATAGAAATCTATATGCTGAGTTTTTTTCTATTTTGAGAAACAAATATGGTTTTTTACCTGGAAAATTCTTCCCCATTTCCGGAATTAAGGAAAAAGTAGTTGGAATGTTTAAAATAGAACTGGATGAAATAAACGATGATAAAATTTTTAAAAAAATAAACAATTTTGTAGAAGATTTCCATAAATTTAAAATGTTTGTAAGTGATTTAGGGGGGATAGAATGATAAACCTTGAGAGTGTTGAAGCTTTGTTAACCAAGGTTCCAGGGGTTAAGGCTGCAAAAATCGTAAATGAAGGTGAAGAAATAGTTGAAATACATATTGTAGCTGATAGTGAAAAAAGTCCAAAACAGGTAGTAAGGGACATAGAAACGGTACTTCTTGCAAGTACAGGAATTAAGATAGATAGAAGAATTGTTAGTGTAGCACAAATAAAAGGAGACATTCAAAAAGCAAGAATATTACCGTATTCATTAACTAACCTTAAAGTTGAAGAGCCAGATTCTAGAACTTTAAAGATTTCGGTTGTTATTGAACATGGGAATGAAGAATTCTATGGAGATGCTTTAGGGCCTAAAACATCGAAAAATGTTCCAATTGTTATTGGCAATGCAATTTTAAATGCTCTTTCAGACATCCATGATTATGCCCTTTCCATTGATGATACAGTTGAAGTATACCTTGCTGGGAAAAAATTCATTATTACTCACTTAACAAAGGAATATAATGGTAAAGAGGAAAGTATAATAGGTGCTGCTGAAATAGGAAATGATAAATTCCGTGCAATTGCTGAAAGTGTACTTGATGCATTTAGAAGAATTTAATAAGAGAGGATCAAATATGAAATATTTTGAAACCTGGGATTATCCTGGAAGTTTAAATATGGCAATTGATTACGTGCTAGGTAGTTTTGGAGAATCTTTCCTTCGTTTCTATACCTGGAAAGTTCCAACCTTATCTTTGGGAGTTAATCAAAGACCTAAAAACATCAATTTTAAATTTATTAAAGAAATTGGATACGAGTGTGTTAGAAGACCTACAGGTGGTAGAGCCGTTCTTCACTTCAATGAATTGACTTACAGTATAGTTATACCTAAAACACACGAATATTTTAAACTTTCAGTTCTTGAATTTTATAAAAAAATTTCTCAGATTATTGTTGAAGGATTGAACAGATTAGGTTTCCCTGCGAAATTAACTGAGAGGGTTCAAAATGGTAACACCTCTGCCTGTTTTGATGCACCATCATGGTATGAGATAACTTTAAATGGTTATAAAGTCGTGGGTAGCGCTCAAATGAGAACAAAAGATTTTATTCTTCAACATGGTTCTATAATTTTGGAAACAAATAATGAAATAAAATACTGCTTTAAAGACATGAAAAATGATGTGGTGCAATATGGACTTGATCAACATATGAAAATAGATATAAAAAAGCTCAAAAATACCCTTTTTGAAACATTTAATAATTACTTTAACCTTGAAAAGCTCAATGAAATAGAAAAAATTATTGAGAAAGCTGAAACTGCAAAGGAGAGATTTGTTTGCAGGGAAAATTAGTTATTATAGGTACACCCATAGGAAATATCGAGGATATTACTCTTAGGGCGTTAAAAGTTTTAAAAGAGGTAGATTTAATACTTTCAGAAGATACAAGAAGAACCTTAAAACTTTTAAATTATTATTCCATATCAAAACCAATTGATTCCTTTAATGAACATAGTTCTGACAAGAAAAAAGAAAAAATACTTGAAAAATTAAAAAAAGGTGAAGAAATAGCTTATGTAAGTGATGCAGGCATGCCAGTTATTTCCGACCCTGGGACAGATTTAGTAAGAATGTGCTATGAAAATAACATAGAAGTTGATGTAATCCCTGGTCCAAGTGCTGTTTTAACTGCACTTGCCGTGAGTGGATATTACGGAAATAGATTTACATTTCTAGGGTTTATGCCCAGAGATAAAAAACGGAGAAGGTTATTGAGAAAAATTAATGAAGAAAATGATTTAATTGATCTATTTATTTTTTTTGAAAGTCCAGAAAGACTTGTTAAGACCTTAAAAGATATTTTAAGTATCATTGGAGATGTTGAAGTTTTTATTGCAAGAGAAATGACCAAAAAATTTCAGGAATTTTTTAAAGGTTTTGTAAGTGAAGCAATTGAGTATTTTGGAGAAGGCGTAAAAGGTGAAATTACAGTGATTTTAAATACTTCTAAAATTAGGGAGTAAAAAGTCAGAAAAAAGATTGACAAAAAAAATAAAAGGTGTATACTTTAATTAACCCCGAAGGGCGGGGAATGTAAAATGATTTACGAGGAGGCGTTTTTTTTATGAAAGGTACAGTTAAATGGTTTGATGCAAAGAAAGGTTACGGATTCATCACTAAGGAAGACGGAGAAGACATTTTTGTTCACTGGAGTGCAATCCAGACAGATGGATTCAAGACATTAAAGGAAGGTCAAGAAGTCGAATTTGACGTTCAAGATGGCCAAAAAGGTCCTCAAGCGGCAAATGTAAAACCTCTTTAATCCGTAGACCAATAATAAGCCCCCAGAAATGGGGGCTTTTAATTTATTTATTGGTTGTATTTTTAGAGCTGGTAGTGGTGGCTTTTCTACTGTCAGTTATATAAAAACCACTTCCTTTGAAAACAATTCCCACCCTTCCAATTGCTTTTTCCATTTCATTGCCACAAGCATCGCATATGATTTCTGGATTTTCGTTGATTCCATGAAGTTCAACTTTTTCGGTTCCACAATTTTTACAGATGTATCTGTACATTGGCATTTTATCACCTCCATTACTAGATTGATAACATTTTTCTAAATTATATTATTATATATTTGTTTATTTAAGTCAAGTAAACAATGTTTTAATATGGTAAAATTTGTTTGAGGTGAAAATCATGGTTTACGAGATAGTTTTGTCTGGAAGTTCATTAAACAAAACATTTTTGTATTCATATAATTCTGACCTTCAAATAGGTGAAAGGGTTTATGTCAATTATAAAGGGAAGAAGAGCATAGCATACGTAATAGACAAAAAAAATGAAAGCGGAAATTTTAAAGAAATTTTAAATAGAATTGATGGAAGAAGCTTTTTACCTGAATGGTATGTAAAAATAATTAGGGAAATTTCAGAAGTTTATAACTCCTCTCTTGGAAAGCTTCTTGATCTTTCATTTCCAAGAGGTATAGAAGATTATTTTGAAGATAAAATAAAAGCTTTGAGTCCTCTTTATCCAGTTGAAGAATTATCCAAGAAAGAATTTATTGAAAAATATGGTGAAACAAAATTAAACGAACTTGTTAAAAATGGGATTGTAAAAATTGAAAAAGATTTAAGAGTTAGAAAACCAAGGCCTCAACGTGAGATTTATGTATATCTGGATGCTGAAATCTCTGAAATCAGCGAGAAAAGGTTAACCAAAAGACAGCAGATTGTATTAAATTATTTACTTTCAAGGGGTAGTGGAACATATAGTGAATTGCGAAATATTTTTGGTATTACAAAAGATGTTTTATTACAACTTGAAAGGAAAAAGTTAATTTTACTGTCCGAAACGCCACTTGATTTTGAAGGAAAAAAGATAGAATTAACACAAAAACAAAAGGAAATTGTTAATGATATTGTAAAAAGTAAAGGGAAGCACCTTTTAATGGGAGTAACAGGAAGTGGAAAAACGGAAGTTTACCTCTCAGTAATAGAACATTTTTTAAAGTTTGGTAGGACTTTATATCTTGTTCCAGAGACATCTTTAATCGAGCAGACCTTTTCAAGAATAAAATCCAGATTTCCAGATCTTAATATTGGCATATATCACAGTTATCTTACAAAGTCTAAAAAAGCCGACATCTGGTTAAAAAGTGTAACTGGTGAAATAGATGTTCTAATTGGGACAAGAAGTGCAATTTTTGTCCCATTAAAGGATTTAAATCTGGTTGTTGTTGATGAGGAACATGATGATAGTTATTATCAGGATTCTGAGCCTATTTATGATGCAATTAGCATTTTAGAAAAATATCCAAAAACTGTTATTTTTGGAAGTGCAACACCTAGACTTGAAAATTATTTTAAAGCCAAGAACGGAGAATTTCACTTTCACAATTTGACTGAAAGATTTGGGACAGTTTTGCCTGAAGTTGAGGTTGTTGATCTTAACAAGGAAGAAAAAATCACACCACATATCTCCAAAAAAATGCTTGATGAGATTATCAGTGAACTAGAAAAAGGAAATAGTGTTATTACTTTTGTAAGAAGAAAAGGATTTTCACTTTTGATGTGTCAAAGGTGCGGTTATTTTGTGAAATGTCCCAATTGTGATGTTGCACTAACATACCATAAAGATGAGGGAAAATTAAAATGTCATATTTGTGGACACGAGCAGAGTGTAATTAATGTTTGTCCATCTTGCGGATCTGTAATGCTTTTGGAAAAAGGTGCAGGAACGGAAAGAATGGAAAAAGAACTCATTCAGTTTTTTCCCGGAAGGAAAATTGCCAGAGCGGATACTGAAATTATCAGAAAACCGAATTTGTTTAATGAAGTAATTAAAGATCTATTAAATGGAAAATTAGATATATTGGTTGGTACAAAGATGATTACTAAGGGACTTGATGTTCCAACAATTTCTTTAATTGTTGTAACTGATATTGACGCAATTTACAAACTTCCGGATTATAATTCTGAAATTAAAGCTTTTCAACTACTTGTTCAGGTTGTTGGACGTTCAGGAAGAAGAAATAAGGGAAAAGCCTTAATACAAACGTATAATCCTGAAAGTGATGTGATTAAATTTGCTGTAGAACAGGATGTCGAAAGTTTCTATGAGCTTGAACTTCAAAAAAGAAAATCCTTAAAATATCCTCCATATTCTGATGTAGTTCAGGTGATAACATTTTCATCTGATAAGGAGTTGGGATACATCACAACAAGTAAATTAGTTGGGGAATTAAAGAAGATTATTGATGATGAGATAATTGGTCCAACAGAGTATATAATACCTCGAATGAGAAATAATTACCTTCATCATTTTATTGTTAAAACAAAAGATGTTAAAAAAGTAAATAATGTATTAAACAATGTTTTGAAAGCATATCCCACAAAATCTTTAGTTAGAATAAATCCACCTTCTCTTCTTACATACTCTTTTTAACTAATTCGAAAATCTTTTCGATGTTTAGAATAAGTATATGGCCATTTTTGTCTGAAATTACTCCAACGAAAAGTTCGGAAGATAAACCATCCAATTCAGGAAATTCATTTAAATAGTTTGCTTCGATAATATCATTTACTTTATCAACAATTAATCCTAATTTTTCAGGATTTTTATTTTGTACGAAGATTATTTTTTCTTCTTTAGAATTTTCAGAACCTGAAATTTTGAAAATTTCTTTGAGACTTACAACAGGAACAATTTCGTCGTCTAATAAATTAGCTGTGAATTGTTTTTGATGGTTGTTTTGAACAATTTTAATTACATTTTCAACATTAAAAGCATATTTAGTGTTGTCAAGTGTAAAAATCAAAAATTTTTTCATTTTATCACCTCAAATAAGCTCAAGTTGGATATGTTTGAGATCATAATCAAGATCAATAATCCTTACATTGACAATTTGATTTATTTTTAATTCCTTTTTAATTTTACTCTTATGTATTAATCCACTTTCCTTAATTCCAATATTTACAAAGGCTCCAAAATCTGTAATATTGGTTATTGTTCCTTGAAGTTTCATCCCTATTTTTAAATCATCAAACGTTAAAATATCATCGAATAAGAGAGGCTGAGGAAGTTCATCTCTTGGATCTCTACCAGGTTTTATTAGATCTAAAATAATGTCTTTTAAAGTATAAATTCCGACATTTAAAGATTCTGAAAGCTTTTTAAGTTTGTCTTCATTATTCAGTATATTTTCCAATTTTTGTTTTATCTTATCTGTTTTAATATCTTCAATTCTATATCCATATAGATTAAGAAGTTTTTCTGCAGTTTCGTAGTTTTCTGGGTGAATTCCTGTGATTTCTAAGGGATTAATTCCATCAAATATTCTTAAAAAACCCGCACATTGTTGAAATGTTTTTTTCCCCATTCCACTCACATTTAATAGTTCTTTTCTTTCGTTAAATTTACCATGTTTTTCTCTGTATTCAACAATTTTTTTAGAAAGTTTAGGAGTGATTCCCGAAACATATTCCAAAAGTCTTGATGAAGCTGTGTTTAAATTAACTCCTACAAGATTTACAACATCTTCAATTACATTATCCAGCTCTTTTTTCAAATTTTTCTGATTTACATCATGTTGATATTGGCCTACTCCAAGAGATTTAGGATCAATTTTGACAAATTCAGCGAGTGGATCTTGCACTCTTCTACCAATACTTATTGCTCCTCTAATTGTAACATCAAGATCGGGAAATTCTTCTTTAGCAAGCTTAGAAGCCGAATAAACAGAAGCTCCAGCTTCGTTTACAAATAAATATTTAATATTCAGTTTGTGTTTTTTTAAGAGCTCGACGATGAATTTTTGAGTTTCCCTTGAAGCAGTTCCGTTTCCAATTGCTATTAAATTTAAATCATATTTTTTGATAAAATCCAGTACAATTTTTTCTGAAGTTTCATAATCATTTTTTGGAGGAACAGGATAGATGGTGTTATGATCCAAATAATTTCCATATTCATCAAGTGCAACAATCTTACATCCTGTTCTAAAACCTGGATCAATTGCCAGAATCCTTTTTTTCTTTATTGGAGGAGTAAGTAAAAGTTGTTTTAAATTACTTGCAAATATTTCTATAGCTCTTTTTTCTGCTTTTTCTTTCAATATATTTCTTACTTGATTTTCAATTGAAGGAAAAAGCATGTTATTCCAACCATATTCCAATCCGCAAAGAATAATCTTATTATTTTCTTCCCATTTTGATAAAAATTTATTGAAAAGTAGCTGTTTGAATTTTGGTTCGATAACAATATTTACTTTTAATATCCCTTCTTTTTCTCCCCTGTTAATAGAAAGAATTCTATATTCGGGAATTTTATTAATTTTTTGGGAGAAATTGGAAAACATCTCAAATTTTGTTTTTACATTTTCAAATTTCTTTTTCTTGGAAACATGGATGATTCCATGGTTCAAGAGATATTCTAAAAGTTTGGTTCTAATCTTTGTGTCGTGTGAAAACCATTGCCCAATAATATATGAAACACCATCTTTAACCTTTTCAATTGTATTAAACTTTTCAGTTAAATAATCTTTTGCAGCCACATCAAAATTTACTTTTTGATTGAAAAGCATTTTTGCTAGTGGTTCAAGCCCATTTTCTATAGCTATATCGGCTTTTGTTTTCTTTCTTTTCTTAAAAGGAAGATAAATATTTTCAAGTTCAGTTAATTTGGTGCAATTTTTTATTTTGTCTTCAAGTTCTTTTGAAAGTTTTCCCTGTTCTTTTATTGTTTTTATAACAGTTTCTTTATATTTTTCAAGATTTTTGTAATAGTTGTATTTTTCGTTAATACTTCTTATTTGTTCTTCATTGAGATTTCCGGTTGCTTCTTTTCTGTACCTGCTAATAAATGGGACGGTATTATCATTTAAAAGAAGGTCGATTGTATTTTTTACCTGCCAGACTTCAACATTCAACTCTTTTGAAATTATATTTACAATATCCATTTAATCACTCCTTTTATGAAAATTATAACAGAATTTTTAATATTCAAAATTACGGATTAAATAAAATTTAAAGTCTTTAAAGATTAGATTTGAAATTATATTAATTTTTATGAAGGTTCTATATCAAAACATAAAAATGTATAATAAAAAAGTAGTCATAAAAAAAGGGGGGGATACCTTTGCCAAGAAGGGTCGCAAGCCATCCAATTCTCGGAAAAATGGAGGAAAAACAGGAAATTGAATTTGAGTTTGAAGGGCAAAGATTAAAAGCATTGAAAGGAGATACTATTGCTAGTGCGTTGATTGATAATGGTATAGATATTTTTGGTTTTACTGATAGTGGAAAACCTAGAGGTTTTTTTTGTGCAATCGGGAAGTGTTCATCATGTCTTGTTATAGTAAATGGAGTTCCAAATATAAGGGCCTGTATTACTCTGGTTGAAAATGGGATGAAAGTTGAAAGACAGAAGGGGAAGGGGAATCCAGTATGGTAAAAAAAGTCCAGGCTTTGGTAATTGGGGCAGGTCCTGCAGGATTATGTGGTGCAATTGCAATTGCCGAAAGTGGAGTAGATGTCCTTGTGGTTGATGAAGGGATAAAACCTGGAGGCCAACTACCAAAACAAACTCATAAATTTTTTGGTCATGAAGGTTTTTTTGCATCAACCAGAGGGTTTGAAATTGGTGAAATACTTTACCAAAAGGCAATTGATTTAGGTGTAAAGTTTCAAATGAAAACAACTGTTAGTGGAATTTATGAAGATGGAATTGTTGTATATGAAAGGGACAATGAGAAAGCGTATGATATAAATGCAGATTTTTTGCTAATAGCAACTGGCGCTTCAGAAAGATTTATTTCTTTTAAGAAAAATTTCCTTCCAGGTGTATATGGAGCAGGTGCCGTTCAAACGCTTATGAATCAGTATAGGGTGCTTCCCGGGCAGGATTTTTTAATAGTAGGTGCAGGAAATATAGGTCTTATTGTTGCATATCAATTATTACAGGCAGGAGCAAATGTTAAAGCAATAGTTGAAGCTAGTGATAAAGTTGGCGGATATCTTGTCCATGCTAATAAGGTGAAAAGAATGGGAGTTCCTATTCTTCTTAAACATACAATTGTTGAAGCAATAGGTGAAGAAAAAGTAAGAGGAGCAGTTATTAGTGAAGTTGATGAAAGATTCAAACCAATTAAGGGAACTGAAAAGGAATTAGTTGTGGATACCATTTGCTTGGCAGTTGGCCTTCAACCAAGTGTTGAACTTGCAGCGCAGGCAGGAGCAAAAATAGAATATATTCCGGAACTTGGAGGATACGTTCCATTTAGAGATGAGAATATGAAAACAAGTGTTGATAACGTCTATATCGCCGGTGATCTTGCAAGTATTGAAGAAGCTTCAACAGCAATGATAGAAGGCTATATTGCCGGTTATAATATAGCACAAAAAATAACAGGAAAAGACTTAAGTGAAAAGATAAATAAGATGAAAAAGGAATTGGAAGAATTTAGAAAAGGACCATTTTCTACCAAAGTTAGAAATGGACTTAAAAAGTTTGGAGTTAATTTTCCTGAAGGAGGATTTAGAACTGAAAAACAGGAAAATACTGGTCCAACTGGAAAACTTAGAGTGAAAATCGAATGTCCACAGAATATCCCATGTAATCCCTGTGAGACATCCTGCCCCACAGGTGCAATTTCAGTTGGCGGTAATATTAATGGTATTCCACATGTTGATTATGAAAAATGTATTGGTTGCGGAGTCTGTGTTATGAAGTGTCCAGGGCTTGCAATTTTCTTAATTCAAGAACAAGAAAAATATTCTATAATTGGTATTCCATATGAATTTGAACTTCCCGAAATTAATGAAAAAGTCTTATTGCAAAATAAAAATGGAGAGATAGTTGGAGAAGGTGAAGTAGAAAAAGTTGTTAGAAACAATAGAGGAAAGACCCATATTGTATTTTTAAAAATTCCTAAAGGCCTTGAAAATGAGGTAAGGCATTTTTCAAAAATTTCACTTGAAGATGAAGAAATTGTTTGTAGATGTGAAGAGGTTACAAGAAGCAAAATTGAGGAAGCCATTGATAATGGTTTTACTGATTTTGAAGAGCTTAGGCGATATTTAAGAATTTCTATGGGTCCATGTGGAGGAAGAGTGTGTAGACTTCAAACTTTATCAATAATTTCTATGAAAACTGGAATTCCTATTTCTGAACTTGAACCTGGTAGATTTAGGCCTCCAACTATTCCTATCCCGTTTAAAGCTATAATAAAAGGAGATGAAGAAAATGAAATATAAAGTTTGCATAATTGGAGGAGGAGTAATTGGAACTGCGATAGCATATTTTTTGGGAAAAATGGGTGAAACTTCTGTTGCAATCTTTGAAAAAAGATATCTTTCATCGGGTGCTACCGGTAGATGTGGTGGTGGAATTAGACAACAGTGGAGTACAGAAGCAAATGTTAAACTTGCTATGAGAAGTGTTGAATTCTTTAAAAAATTTAAAGAAGAAGTTGGTATGGATATAGAATACAAACAGGGTGGATATTTACTTTTGTCGTATTCAGAAGAAGAAGCAGAGCAGTTTGAAAAAAACGTAAAAATGCAAAGAGAGCAGGGTCTTGAGGTTGAAATTCTCAGCCCAAAAATGGTAAAAGAAAGATATCCTTATATAAACACTGATGGAGTAGTTCTTGCAACATTTTGTCCTACTGATGGACATGCAAACCCTCATAAAACAACTTTTGGATATGCAAAGGCTGCAGAAAGTAAGGGAATTAATATTTATACTCATACTGAAGTGAATGGAATAGATATTGAAAATGGAAAAATAAAGGGGATACAAACTTCAAGGGGATATTTTGAATGTGATGTGCTTGTGAATGCAGCAGGTGCCTGGTCAAAAGAAATTGGAAAAATGGCAGGAATAGATTTTCCAACCGAAAGCTACAGACACCAAATTTTTGTAACTGAACCACTTAAATATTTCTTTCCTTTTATGGCAATTAGTTTTTCAGGGAATTTTTATATCAGGCAAGCGCTTCACGGACAATTTATTATGGGTCAGGGTGATAAAGATGAAAAACCTGGAATAAATGAAAATGTTACTTTTAAGTTTGAAAAAGAAATGGCCAAAAAGATGGTAAAAATTTTTCCGTTTTTAAATAATTTAAGGATTTTAAGGCACTGGTCGGGTGAGTATAATATGTCACCAGATGCCCAACCTATACTGGGAAAATCAAGTGAAATTGAAAACTTTTACTATGCAATCGGCTTTTCCGGGCATGGTTTTATGCTTGCGCCTGCTGTGGGTGAGGCTATTGCTGAAATGATAGTTTTTGGTAAAACTTTACATAGTGATATATCATATTTAGATAAAGAAAGGTTTAAAAAAGGTATAATTCAAGAGAAAAATGTAGTGTAAATTATGGTATAATATAAAGTGCTTGGATAATCTCTTAATAAGGAGGGGAAAAGTTATGAAGAAACTTTTGGTAGTGCTTCTCGTGTTAAGTTTGGCTATTTTTGCCTTCCCAAAAACAAAAGTAGTATTTTGGCATGCTATGGGTGGAGGCCATGGAAAAACACTTGAACAGATAGTTCAAAATTTCAATGATACTCATCAAGATATTGAAGTTGAAGCTGTGTATGTTGGAAACTACGGTGCATTAAGTCAAAAATTACTTGCTGGTGCACAAGCAGGGGAACTTCCAACAATTTCACAAGCTTATTCTAACTGGACTGCTAAACTTATTCAAAGTGGTGTTGTTCAATCTTTAAATGAATTTTTAAACGATTCCAAAATTGGTCTAACTAAGGAAGAATGGGAAGATGTTTTCAGACCTTTGAGAGAAAATTGTATGTGGGGAGATACAGTATACGCAGTTCCATTTAATAAAAGTTTGTATGTTCTTTACTATAACGCAGATCTTTTCTCATTATACGGTTTAGATGTTCCAAAATCAATAAATGAACTTTATTACAATGCAAAGGTTTTAACCGAAGATATTGATGGTGATGGAAAAGTTGATCAATATGGACTTGGTTTTAGAACAACTGTTGATTTCTTCAATATTCTTCTTACTTTAAGAGGCGGTTCAATTTTAAGATTTGAAAATGGAAAATGGGTTTCAAACATTGACAGTCCTGAAACAAGGGAAGTTCTATCATTTGTAAAGAAAATGATTGATGATGGAATTGCTTATTATCAAGGTGGATACATGGATGGTCCATTTGGCCAACAGAAAATAGCTATGTTTATTGAAACAATTGCAAGTAAACCATATGTAAATAAAAGTACAGCAGGAAAATTTACATGGGCATGGGCACCAGTTCCAGTATGGAAAACAAGAAAAGTTCCATTTGCAGGAACAGATATTATTATGTTTGCCAGTGCCTCTGAAGATGAAAAGAAAGCTGCATGGGAATTCATGAAATATCTTGTTTCTCCAGAAGTTACAGCATTCTGGTCAATCAATACTGGATACATTCCTGTTAGAAAAAGCGCACTTGAAACAAATATTTGGAAAGAATACGTAAAAACAGATCCATTAGCAGAAATTCCTCTTTCTCAAATTGATAATGCAGTCTTTGATCCACAGATAGGTGTATGGTATGAAATTAGAACTGTTGTTGGGAATATGTTCTCTGATTTCGTAAATGGAAAAGTTGATATGGAAACTGCGATTAAGACAGCAAATGACCAGATTAACAAGTATCTTGCCGAAGAATACGGAAATCAATAATATTAAAGAATTTCATTTACCACCCCTTGAATTAATCAAGGGGTGGTTTTATTTTTGTTTAGTTGATATAATATTTGTAAGGAGTATGTATGAGGTGAAATATGAAGGTTGTCGTTGGTGCTGAAAAATTAAAACGGATCATATTACATATTGATAAGGTTTGTGGGACTGTCGAGCCAATTAATAGATTGGTAGGAGTATCGTATGATAATGGAAAACTTGTCTTTTATGGTGGAGATGGGTGTTTTTCAGTAAAAGCGACGGTTTCTGAGATGAATCCTACATCGCTAAAATTTTCAACTTCCTTAGATATTCTCAAATATTTTATATCTGAACTTAAAGGAAATGTTTTAATTTATTCTGATGGAAATTTTGTTACTTTTAAAGTTAAAGAAGAAAATCTGAAACTCAGGGTTGGAAAGTTTAGATTTGAAAAATTTGAAGATAGGTTTGATAATATTTCGAAACTCAATAAAACATTTTTTGTTAAAGATTTAGATTTTGCTTCTTCACATTTAGAGGAAGGTAGTATGGTTGATTTATTTTTCGGAGATAAAACAAAAATAGCCGCTCAGTCAAGGGATATAATCTGCTATACCTCAAGGGATTCTATCGAAAGTTATGACTCAGCTTTCTGGAGTATTCCATACTATTCATCAAGACATATAGTAAAATCACTTAAAGACGATTCATCACGAGAATTAGTTGTGGGTCGAGGGCTTAATCATCTTATTTTTAAAGGAGAATTTTTGTATAACTTATGTGGCGAAGAAATCAAAAATAACAAGTTGTTTTTGATAGAAGAAGAAATAAATGCCGGGGAAATTATTGCTAAAATAGGAGCAAGTCATTTAAAGCATTACTTAAGAAGATCAATGATACTTGGAAGAAATTCTCAGGTAAAAATTAGTGGCACAAGGAAAGGAATTTTCTTTTACACTTTTACAAAAGGAATGGAATATAAAGGGGTTCTTGAAACAAGTATTCAAGAACGATTTACAACAATTGTAAATGCATATTTTTTAAGAAGTGCTTTAAATAGGATAGGAGGAGAAAATTTACAGATATCGTTGGGAAAGAAGCATTTAATAATTTCAACAATTCAAAGAAAAAGATTCATTCTTCTTCCTCTAGTTCAATAAGCTTTTCTATTTCATTTAAAATTTCTTCTTCTTTATATTCATCTACTATTTTTCCTTTATAAAACAAAACAAAGCCGTTTTTCACCCCTGCAATACCAATATCAGCGTCTTTTCCCTCACCTATTCCATTAACGACGCAACCTAAAATTGCAATTTTTAAGTTTTTATTAATGTATGAAAATTTTTCTTCCACTTTTTTTGCCCATTTTTCAACGTTTATTTCTGTTCTAGAACATGTAGGGCAAGCGATAACTTCTAAACCTTGGCGTAAACCTAATGAAATAAGGATTTTTTTTGCAATTCTTACCTCTTCAATAGGATCACCAGCAATAGAAACTCTGATTGTATCCCCAATGTGTTTATATAACAAATATCCTAGGGCAACAGAAGACTTTACTATGGACCATTCATATGTTCCGGCTTCCGTTACACCAATATGTAAAGGGTAATTTGTAAGTTTTGAGATTTTTTCATATGCCTTTATAGTTTCTTTTACATCTGAACTTTTTACTGATATAACTATATCTTCAAATCCATATTTTTCTAATATTCTAACTTCTTTTAAGGCTGCTTCGCAAAGGGCATCCACTTTTGGTAAATGTTCAAATTCTTTTGGGATTGAACCAGAATTTGCCCCGACTCTTATAGGTACTTTATATTCTTGAGCTACTCTAACAACTTCTAAAACTTTATCTTCGCTTCCAATATTTCCAGGATTAATCCTAACCTTTTTAGCACCATTTTGAATACTTTTAATTGCAAGTTTGTAATCAAAGTGAATATCTGCTATTATAGGTACAGGCGAATTTTCTGTAATAATTTTTAAACTTTCAGCTGCATCATTATTTGGAACAGATACCCTAACAAGTTCACAACCAACTTCATAAAGCTTGTTTATCTGGTTTAAAGTGGAGTTATGATCTTCGGTTTTAGTATTAGTCATTGATTGAATTACAACATGATTATTTCCGCCTATTTTTACATTGCCAATCAAAATTTCTTTAGTCATGTTTTCAACTCCTCGAAAATAATATAACGCGTATTTATACATTTGTCAAAGTTATTTGTAATTTATTTGGGATTTTGATAAAATTAAAATATATAATGTGTATTTAAGCGAGGTGTGAGTAATGGATGGTAAAAAAGTTCTTGTTATAGAAGACAGTAAATTATGGCGAGAATTTTTAAGAAAAGAGTTAGAAAAAGAGGGATTTACAGTGAATACAGCAGAAGATGGGTTAGAAGGACTTAATAAATTTTTTGAATTTATGCCTGATGCTGTTGTGACAGATTTTGTTATGCCTAAAATGAATGGAATTCATGTTTGTAGAATAATCAAAGCATATACCTCATTTCAAAAAGTAGGTGTAGTTATATTGACCGGAATTGATGAATCAATAAATAAATTTTGGGCTGAAGCAAGTGGGGCTGATTTATTTCTTTCTAAAGGTTTGCGAAGGGAAGAATTAATTAAAAAATTGATTTCTTTTTTAAAAGGTCCTTATATAATTTCATGGTCAAGAGAAGTGTATAAGATAAGGAAACAACCTTTTGGAGAACTTGTTGATATACTTGATGAAACTTTAAAATTTGAAACTATAAGATTGAAAATTCTTGAACTTACAGAATTTATTGAAGATGAATTTCATTTACTAAAAAAACTCTATGAATTGTTTAAGCAATTATTTATATTTGATTCAATGCATTTGTTGTTGCTATCTACGACAACGGGTAGATTGTATTCATTTTCAAAGAAAGAAGTTGTTTATAATGATGATTTTTTACTTAATAAAATGTATGCACATCTTAAAAGACCGATTACTCCTTCAAAATGGATATATAGAGGTAATTATAATTCAAATGGAGAAACATTAGAAGATTTTGAGATATTTTTAATTGAAAGGAATAATAATGAACATGGAGTGATACTATTTGAGAATGTAACTGATAAGGATTTAATGTTTCAGATAGTTTCTATAGCCAATAATGCTTTATCAATGTTGTTTAATGTGATTAATAATTATAACGAATATAAAGACAATTCTGAAATAGACTTTTTATCTAATGTAAGTAATAAACGAGTAATAACCAATAAATTAGAAGAATATTCAAAATTAGCCCAAAGGCAGGATATTCCTCTCTCTGTTGCGATGATAGATATAGATGATTTTAAAAGAGTTAATGATAAATATGGACATACTGTTGGTGATGAAGTTTTGAAAGAATTTGCAAGAATAATAAAAAACAATTTAAGGGAAAGTGATTTAGTAGGAAGATTTGGTGGGGAAGAATTCTTAGTAATTTTTCCTGGAACACCTGCTGAAAATGCAAAAGAAGTTTTACAAAGAGTTTTAGAAAAAGTAAGGAATTATAATTGGCAAAAATATGGAATTGATAAATTAACTTTTAGTGCAGGTGTAACAAGTAATGTTAAGGGTAGTGTAACTGATATAATAGATAGAGCTGACCAAAATTTATACAAAGCTAAGAAAAGTGGTAAAAACAAGGTAGTTGGAGGTGATTGAGATAATTTACGTTTTAGCATTTATTGCAGTATTCATGTTTGTAGTTATAGTTCATGAATTTGGGCATTTTTTATTTGCAAAGATTTTTGGTGTTGATGTTTTAGAATTCGCAATAGGTTTTGGACCTGTTATTTACAAAAGAAAAATTGGAAAAACGTTATTAAGAATTAATATTATTCCTTTTGGAGGATATGTTAGGCTTAAAGGAGAACAACTTGACGAAGAAGGAGAAAGTTCCCTTTATTCAAAGCCAGCATGGCAAAGATTATTAATCTCTTTTGCTGGACCCTTGTTTTCTATTCTTGCAGCATATATTCTGTTTATTCCAATTGTTTCCATATGGGGTGTACCTGCCGTTACAGTTGGAAAGGTTATTGAAAATACTCCAGCTCAAATTGTTGGTCTTCAAAATGGCGACGTTATTTTAAAAGTCAACGGAAAAAGAGTTTTTGATTCATCGGAAGTAAGTGAGATTATTTCGAAGGGAAATACTGTGAATTTAACAATATTAAGAGGAGAAAAGAAATTAGATTTAATAATAACTCCTAAATTGTCTCCCGCAGAATATGTATTAGTTTTGGACGACGTTTCAGGAAAGATTGAAGGAAAAATTAGTAAGATAAATGGTTTTTTGCCCGGTTCTGATCTGGAACTGAAGTTAGGAGGTTTTGTAGAAATTGTTGATGAATTTGGTAATACGTTATCCGGAGTAGTTGTAAACTATTCATTTGTACCTGAAAGATATACTATTGGTTTTTATTATGCCGGTTTAAAACCTGTGATTGCAAAAAATATACCACCATTTGAAAAGGGTGATAAACTAGTAAAAGTCAATGAATTAAAAATAGATGATTATTTATCAATAGTGAAACTTGCTACTGCAATTGGACTTTCAGAAAAACAGGTATATATTGATATTTGGGGAGACAAATTAAATGATTTTATATCACCATTTGAAGGCTCTTTAAAGATACAAATAATCCGTGATAGTAAATTAAAAACTTTTGAAATGTCAAAAGACGAGTTTTCTAAAATCATATCTGAACCTGGTTTTTTTGAAAACGAAAGTTTTGTATTAAAGCCTCAAAATTTGGCTGAAACTGTTTCACTTGCTGTTCATAGATGCAATTCTGCGGCTGTCTTAATATGGAAGGCATTTCAAAGGTTGTTTTTTACTGGTCAGGGTGCTCAAAACGTAGCGGGGCCAATTGGTATTGCCGTTATTATTGGTAATGCAGCAAAAGCAGGATGGGAGATGATGTTTACAGTAGTAGCATTCTTTACACTGAATTTGGGGATTTTCAATTTATTACCTCTCCCGGCACTTGATGGTGGAAGAATAGTTTTCTCGTTGTTAGAAATCATTCTCAGACGTAAAATTGATAGAAGAATTGAAGCAATTATTCACACAATTGGTTTTTTTATCTTAATGGGACTTGTATTTTATTTCATGTTTGCTGATATAACAAGATTCTTTTAGGGAGCTGAGTAAATGAAAATAAAAATCACTGATAAAGAGCTTGTAGAAATTCCTTTTGAGGATTTAAGTAATTTTTCCGAAATCAAGATGGTTGATCTTCCAAGAAAAATTGTTTTAAATTATATTGAAGGAGAAAAAACAGTAGCTTTTGTGGCATTTAATATGAGATATTTTAATAAAAATGCATATATTACTTATTACCTGATCCCCCATGAAAGAGGAAAAGGAAAAGGAAAAGAAATACTTCAATTAGCTATTGATTTTGCTTTTAATGAATTGAATTTGGAAAGAATTACAGCAGAAGTATACGAGTATAACGAAAGATCTATAAAGATATTGGAAAAATTTGGATTTAAACTTGAGGGAAGAATCAGGAAAGGAAAATACCATAACGGAAATTACTATGATATTTTGATATATGGATTGTTAAAAGAAGAAAGAGCGGGATAACCCGCTCTTTCTTATTTTTTAAGATTAAAGTAATCAGTATTGTCGTCATTTTTTAATTTTAGATATCTATTTTTTGCAGTTTCAAAAATTCTTTCAATAATTGCAAGTAAATCACTTTTTTCAGCAAGTTTTTCAATTTTTTCTTTTAAAGGTGATTCAAAAGTATATAAATTTCCATCGAATTTAATATACTCAGCATATGATTGATCAATTGAACTATCAATTTTTGAAAAAAGTTTTAATAGAATATTAATAAAAACTTCTCTGACATCTGATTTTCTCTTCGCCTCAGCAAGTTTTTCACGGTATTCAGCTTCAATTTCGTGATAATATTTCACATATGATAACATTTTTTCGCCCTTAATCATTACATCACCCCTTTCAAATTTTCGATAACTTTATTGCAAAATAACTTAAACTAACAAGGGCGGCAGTTTCAAAGCGTAAGATTTTTTTGCCTAAAGTTAAACTTTTAAAATTTTTTCTAAGTAAGTTAATTTCATCTTCCGTAAAACCACCTTCTGGGCCAACAATAAGTGCGACATCGCTTTCAATATTTTCTGGAAAGTTTTCACCATTGAAATCAAGGAAAAATGTGTTTTTAGGTGTAAATTTAAAAATATTTGCAAAATCTATAATTTCAAATTCTGGAAAATTGTATCTAATACATTGTTTGCAACTATCCCTAATTACTAGTTCAATTTTTTCTTTTTTATTAGTATAATTTCTATTTGAAAACGCTGTTTTAGTAATAAAAACCTTATCAACGCCGAGTTCAACGGATTTTTCCAAAAGCCATCGTAATCTTTCCCACTTTCCAGATGGTGCAAATAGAATTAATTTAAATGGATCTCTATCTTCTATATATTTAGACTCAAGAATTCGCCCAAAAGATCTTTTTTTTCCTATTTTGTTAAGTTTTACAGTGTATTTATATCCTTTCCCATCCGTGCAGAAAACTTCATCACCAACGTTTTTTCTAACAACTTTAAGATGGTTTGTTTCGTGTTCATCAAAATTTGCTGTTTTATCTTCTGTGGTACAGTAAAAAATATTAGGCATTAAATCACCTCATTATCATTATACAATACATTTGTTGAATTTTAACATTTATAGTATAATTTCTTAAAGAGATGAAAATACAGGAGGGATTATATGAGGGAGTATAAACCTCAAGAATTTGAAGGAAAGTGGCAAAAAATATGGGCTGAAAAGAAAGTATTTGAAACACCTCAATATTCTAAAAAGCCAAAATTTTATGATCTTGTTATGTTTCCATATCCTTCGGGGACATTACATGTAGGTCATGTTAAAAATTATGTTATTGGGGACATTGTTGCTAGATATAAGAGGATGAAAGGTTTTAATGTATTGCATCCTTTTGGGTACGATGCTTTTGGACTTCCTGCTGAAAATGCGGCAATAAAGAACAAGATTCATCCTGAAGATTGGACATTTAAAAACATTGAAACAATAAGAAATCAGATCAAAAAAATTGGAATTAGTTATGATTGGACCAGAGAGATAGCCACTTGTAAAGAAGATTATTACAAATGGACTCAATGGTTGTTTTTAAAATTATATGAAAATGGTCTTGCTTACAAGAAAAAAGGTGCAGTCAATTGGTGTCCAAATTGTCAAACTGTTCTTGCAAATGAGCAGGTTGTAGATGGAAAATGTGAAAGATGTGGAACTGAAGTTACCATAAAGCATCTTGAACAATGGTACTTTAAAATAACAGATTATGCAGAGAAACTCTTAAACGATTTAGATAAATTGACTGGATGGCCAGAGAATGTAAAAACTATGCAGAGAAATTGGATTGGAAAAAGTACTGGTGCTGAAGTTGATTTTCCTGTCGTGGGTCTTGATATGAAAATTAGAATTTTTACAACAAGACCTGATACTCTGTGGGGTGTAACATTTATGGCAATTGCACCAGAATCGCCCCTTGTAGAGCAATTGGTAACTGAAGAAAGAAAAGAAGAGTTATACAAATTTTTGCAAAAAGTTTCTCTTGAGGATAGATTTAAAAGAACAAGTATAGATGCTGAAAAAGAAGGCTTTTTCATTGGAAGATATGCTATTAATCCTGTGAACGGTGAAAAAATTCCAATTTATGTTGCAAATTACATTTTGTATGAATATGGAACAGGTGCAATAATGGCGGTTCCTGCACACGATCAAAGGGATTTTTCCTTTGCTAGGAAGTATAATTTGCCCATTAGGGTTGTCATTGATAATCCTGAAAATTCTTTAAATCCTGATACAATGGAAAAGGCCTATGAAGATGAAGGAATTATGGTAAATTCAGGTCCATTTAGTGGTATGAATAGTCGTGAAGCTATAAACAAAGTTATTGAATATCTTGAAGAGAAAGGAATTGGAAAAAGAAGCGTTCAATATAAATTAAGAGATTGGCTTATTTCAAGGCAGAGATATTGGGGAGCACCTATTCCGGTAGTTTACTGTGAAAAATGTGGAGTTGTTCCTGTACCAGAAAAAGACTTACCAGTAAAACTACCAAAAGATGTTGAATTTTTACCAACTGGACAATCCCCACTTTCTTTAAATGAACAATTTTTGAATACCACATGTCCAAAATGTGGTGGACCGGCTAGGAGAGATGCAGATACAATGGATACATTTGTTGATAGTTCCTGGTATTATTTGAGGTATGTAAACCCCTATTTAAATGACAAGCCCTTTGATTCAAAAGATGTAAATTATTGGCTCCCAGTTGATCAGTATATTGGTGGTGTGGAGCACGCAATTTTACATTTACTTTATTCAAGATTTATTACTAAAGTTTTACATGACCTTGGATATGTAGATTTTGATGAGCCATTTACCAACCTCTTTACACAGGGAATGATTTACAAAGATGGTTGGAAAATGAGTAAATCAAAAGGAAATGTAGTATCTCCAGATGAAATGATAGAAAAATATGGAGCAGATACATTGAGAACGTATATTTTATTTATGGCCCCACCTGAGAAGGATGCTGAATGGAGCGATGCTGGTATAGAAGGTGTTAATAGATTTTTGAAAAGATTATGGAATAACTTCTACAGTATATTACCACTTATCAAAAATGTTGAAATTGAAAATATAAGTTTGAAGAACAAGAAAGAAAAAGATTTAAGAAGAAAGCTTCATCGAACAATAAAGAAAATCACAGAGGATATTGAAGGAGGATTTAAGTTTAACACAGCTATTGCAGGTCTTATGGAACTTAACAACAGCTTAAGTGATTACTTAAATTCTACCAGTGAGGAGGAGTTAAATCTCCCATTACTTAGGGAACTTGCCGAAAATCTAATTTTAATTCTTTCTCCATTTGCTCCACATATGGCAGAAGAGATGTGGCAAGATCTTGAAAAAGAAACACTTATAGTTAATGAAGCCTGGCCAAAATATGATGAAGAAGCATTGAAGGTTGATGAAGTAATCATTATAATCCAGATAAATGGAAAGGTAAGAGGTAAAATTAATGTATCTGTAGATGAAGATGAAAAGAAAATTAAAGAAATTGCTTTGAATGAACCAAAAATTGCATCATACGTGAAAGGAAAAGAAATTGTGAAAATTATATATGTCAGGAATAAGCTTTTAAACATTGTCGTTAAATAAAGGAGGAGAGTTTATGAGAAAATTGTTAGTTACACTTTTAGTAGTATTTTCCATTTTTTTGGTTTTTGCAGAAGATGCAACATCTACTAGTCTTCCATCAACAAGTGTTGTTGCAGTTGTAAATGGCGAGGAAATTACTCTTGAGTTATTGAATTCTGAGGCTGATATTAATGGTTTACTTGTGAAGATTTCCGAGGTGGATCAAACGTTTTTTGATGTTCTTTCAAATACCGATGAAGGTGTAAAACTTCTTATGAGATACAAACGTGCAGTATTGGAGCAAATTATTGACAAACTTTTAATTATTCAGTTTGCTGAAAAGTATGGTCAAAGGCCATCTGAAGAAGAAGTTATGGCTTTTGTAGACCAACAAATCTCTGATTATTTAGCTTCTCAAGGAATTGATGAAAAGACTTTTGATATGTATTTACAATACGCAAATATGGGAACTTTAGAAGATTTCAAGAAAAAGTTATTTTTTAATACATTGGTAAATATGTCTGTTCAAAATTTATTTAATTATATTTCTAAAGATGCAACCGTTACAGAAGAGGAAATTAAATCATATTACAATAATAATATTGATGCCTTTTCAACCCCAACAACCTATGATTTATATGTTCTAACTTTTAATAATGAAACTCAAGCAAAAGCAGCAAAAGATAAAGTTATATCCGGGATAGATTTTGAATCAGTTGCAGAGGAATTTAATTTAAATGATTTTAGATTTCAAGGGTTAGCAAAAGGTGAAACTTTCCCATCTAAATTGTGGGATTATATTGAAAATACAATAACAGGTGCTATTTTAGGACCTGTCAATATTGATAACACTTATTATCTTGTAAAGGTAGTTAATAAAGTTCCACCACAAGTAAAAGCCTTAGAAGAAGTTAAGGAAGAAATTGAAAATGAATTATTGAATAATAAAAAATCAGATCTCTGGTCAAAGTTTATAGACGAAGAATTTGAAAAATTCAAAAAAGAAAGCGACATTCAAATATTCTATAATGTTGAATGAAATAAACAAAATTAGAGATTAAAAATGGGGGAGAATTTAACTCCCCCCTTTTTTTATAAAAACATTTGTAAAAGTTTTAATATGATATAATTATTGTGATCAAATTAAAATTAAAGGAGGATGTATTAATGAACCTAAAAACTATGACGATGGAATGGACAGGTGATGAGCTTATTTTAATTGATCAAAGAAAAATTCCTTTAAAAGAGGAATATATGACTTGTAAAACTTATGAAGATGTTGCAGTTGCAATTAAGGAAATGGTCGTTAGGGGCGCTCCTGCAATTGGTGCTTCTGCAGCGTTTGGATATGTTTTAGGTGCAAAAGAGATAAAAGCTAATTCTTTTGAGGAGTTAAAGGAAAAAATGTCTCAGGTTAAAAAAGTTCTTGCAAATACAAGACCAACTGCGGTCAATTTGTTTTGGGCACTGGAAAGAATGGAAAAAGCATTTAACGAATACGGAAAATTAGAAGGTGTTGTTGAAAGGCTTGAAGAAGAAGCAATGGCAATTGCCAATGAAGACATAGAAGCCAATAAAAGAATGGGAAAATTTGGTGCTCAACTTTTAAAGGATGGTTACACAGTTCTTACACATTGTAATGCAGGTGCACTTGCAACTGTAGATTACGGTACGGCTTTAGGAATTATAAGGGCGGCTGTTGAAGAAGGGAAAAAAATTAAAGTTTTTGCTGATGAGACAAGACCATATTTGCAGGGTGCAAGGCTTACTGCTTGGGAGCTTATGAAAGACGGCATAGATGTGACATTAATAAGCGATAACATGTCGGGTTGGGCCATGAAATTAGGTAAAATAGATGCAGTCATCGTTGGAGCCGATAGAGTAGCTGCCAATGGAGATGTTGCGAATAAAATTGGAACATATATGGTTGCAGTTTTAGCAAAAAGGCACGGTATACCATTTTATGTAGCTGCCCCAACTAGCACAATAGATTTAAATACAAAAACAGGAAAGGATATCCCAATAGAGGAAAGGAGACATACCGAGGTAACTCATTGTGGTGGAACTCAAATTGCACCTGATAATGTAAGAGTGTTTAATCCTGCTTTTGATGTTACAGATGCAGAACTGGTAACTGCAATTATTACAGAAAAAGGAATTGTATATCCACCATATGAGGAGAATTTGAAAAAACTCTTGGAGGAGTGATTTAAATGATAGATATAAAACTTCTTAGAAAGAATCCTGAATTTTTCATAGAAGCTTTAAGAAAAAGAAATTCTAGCCCCGAACTTGTTGATGAAATTCTAAAAATTGACGCTGAATGGAGAAAATTGACATCAGAAGTAAATAACTTAAAAGCAGAGAGAAATAATCTTTCAAAGCTTGTTGCAAAGGCAAAAGCTGAAAAAGATGAAGTTAAAGCAAGAGAAGTTATTGAAAAAAGTAAAGAAATTGGAGAAAAGATAAAGAAAATTGAAGAAGTACAAAAAGAATTGGAAGAGAAAATTTTGAATATTGCTTTGAATATTCCTAATATACCAGCGGAAGATGTTCCAATTGGAAAAGACGAGACGGAAAATGTTGAAGTAAGACGATGGGGTGAGCCTAGAAAATTTGAATTTGAACCAAAAGCACATTGGGATTTGGGTCCAGATTTAGGTTTAATGGATTTTGAAAGGGCAGCAAAACTAAGTGGTTCTAGATTTACAGTAATGTATGGATATCTGGCAAGACTTGAACGTGCTCTGGTTCAATTTATGTTAGATGTTCACACTAAGGAACATGGTTATACTGAAGTGTGGCTTCCTCATTTGGTGAAAAGGCAAACAATGACATGGACCGGACAATTGCCAAAGTTCGAAGAAGAAGCATATAATACTTCAAAAGACGATTTATTTTTGATTCCGACTGCTGAAGTTCCACTTGCTGCGCTTCACGCTCAGGAAGTTTTGACAGAAAAGGAACTACCAAAAAAATATACGGCGTTTACACCTTGTTACAGAAGAGAAGCAGGAAGTTATGGAAAAGATGTAAGAGGAATGATTAGGCAACATCAATTTGATAAAGTGGAACTTGTGTGGGTTACTACTCCAGAAAGATCTTTTGAGGATTTAGAACAATTAACGAAAGATGCTGAGAGAATATTACAACTATTGGAATTACCATATAGAGTTATTTCTCTTTGTACCGGCGATTTAGGTTTTGCAGCAGCTAAAACCTATGATTTAGAAGTTTGGTTACCATCGTACAATGCGTATAAAGAAATTTCTTCTTGTAGTAATGATACGGATTTTCAAGCAAGACGAGCTAATATTAGGTATAGAGGAAAAGATAACAAGCTTCATTTTGTACATACTTTGAATGGTTCTGGAATAGCTATTGGAAGAGCTCTGGTTGCTGTAATTGAAAACTATCAAAATCCTGATGGCTCTATTACAATCCCAAAGGTTTTAATACCATATATGGGTGTGGAGAGAATTCCATAATAGGTACGCACAGCAAAAAGCTGTGCGTACTTTTTCTTTGTGTGTTAAAATATGAATGATAATAAAAATAAATGAGAGCCTAAGAAGGTGAAAATGTGGATTATTTATCAAAAATTAGAAAAATGAGCTACAAAGAGCTTGAAAAGTTTGCAAAGCAAATTAGGGAATACATAATTGATGTTATTTCAAAAAATGGTGGACATCTTGCTTCAAACCTAGGTACAGTTGAATTAACGCTTGCTTTATATAGGGTATTTGATCCTTTTGAAGATTATATTATCTGGGATACTGGGCACCAAACATACACTCATAAGTTGCTTACAGGAAGATGGGAATTATTTCCTACAATCAGGAAATTCAATGGGATAAGTGGATATACGAATATTTTTGAATCGCAGGCTGATAGATTTGGGGCTGGACATGTTGGAACTTCGATAGCTGCAGCTCTGGGAATCGAACAAGGATTAAAATTGCAAGGAAAAGAAGCTAACGTTATTGTAGTTATTGGAGATGGTGCACTTACTTCGGGCGAAGCGTTAGAAGCTATTAATCAAATAAAAACACTTAATTCGAAGATAAAGATAGTTATAAATAATAATTCAATGTCAATTTCAAAAAATGTTGGAGCTCTATCTCATTTTTTTGATCGACTTAGAACAAGCAAAATTTACCTAGAAATGAAACAGATTATGAAAAAAACTGTTCGAGGTGGCCTTGAAGAAGAATTAAAAAGGTTAAAAGAAGCTTTAAAAGTTTCTATTTCTGGCGATGATTTTTTTGAGTCTCTTTCAATAAAACATTTTGGACCTGTTGATGGGCATAATCTAAGAGAATTAGAAGAAGTTTTTAAAAGAATAAAAGATTACAATTATCCAGTGGCTGTGACTGTTAATACTATCAAAGGTAAGGGATTCCATTCATCAGAGGGAAATCCTGAGGATTTTCATAGTGCTGGAAAATTTGATACTAATTCTGGAGAGTTTTTAAAAACACCTGGTTTTATTTCCTACAGCAAAGCATTTGGAAAGACACTCTCTAAATTAGCTGAAAAAGATGAAAAAATTGTAGCAATAACGGCTGCTATGGTTAAAGGGACCGGTTTAAGTGAATTTGCTGAAAAATTTCCTGAAAGGTTTTTTGATTTGGGAATTACAGAACAAGCATGTGTGACATTTGCCGGTGGTTTGGCAAGAGCAGGATTTAAACCGGTTTTTGCCGTTTATTCTACTTTTCTTCAGAGAGGATTTGATCAATTAATTCACGATATTGCACTTCAAAATATACCAGTGATTTTTGCAATTGACAGAGCAGGACTTGTTGGCGAAGATGGTCCTACCCATCATGGAGTATTTGATATTTCTTATTTAAGAATAATTCCTAATATGAAAATATATGCTCCGAAAGATGTACAGGATTTAGCAGATACTTTGTGGACAATATTTAAATTTCCGTTAGAAGGGCCTGTGGCAATTAGATATCCAAGAGATTCTGAATTCGGAAATTTTGAGGAAATTTATGATAAAATTAAAATGGTAGATCTTTCTAAATGGGAAATTTTGAATGATGGTAAAAAAGTGGCAATTATTACAACAGGAACAATAACAAAAAACGCAATAAATATTGCCATTAGAAATGGATGGACTCTAGTTTTTGCCAGAAATATTAAACCATTAGATCTTGAAACTTTAAAATGGGTTTTAAAGAATCACGAATATATTTTTACTGTGGAAGAAGGATCTATAGAAGGTGGATTTGGTGAGTCATTAAATAAGTATGGTAGTATTGAAAACATAGGTGTTCCCGATGAATTTATTGTGCACGGCAGCCGAAAAGAACTTTTGAAACTTGTAGGTCTTGATGAGAATGGAATAGAAAAACAAATTTTTGAAAGAATTGAAAGGAGGAGTATTTATGAAAATACAGACTGAATTTGGTGAACTTGATATTACGTTAAATGCAATTAGAAAATTGGTATATTTGGCAATATTAGAAACATATGGTCCTGTTAGTATATCAACTGAAAATTGGCTTTCAAAAATAGTTGGTAGCGAGGAAAGCAGGGTGAAAATTCAAGAAGATGAGTTTGGTCATGTAAAAGTTGATACATATGTTGAAATTGAATATGGTACTAAAATTTCTGAAGTGGGAAGGAATATAATTGAAAATGTTAAACATAAATTAAGGGAATTTGCTGGTTGTGAAAATGTTGAAGTTAATGTTCATGTAATAGATGTAAAATAAGGAGGTAAAAACCTTGAAAAAATTAACAGCTGAAAAGCTGAAATTTTGTTTTATGAAAGGTACGGAAAATCTGCTCAAGCACAAAGATGAAATAAATGCATTGAATGTTTTCCCAGTTCCTGATGGCGATACTGGTTCTAATATGTCAGCGACGATGCTGGAAGGTTGTAAATATCTTGAAAGTATTAATGATAGAGTTACAATGGATAAGGTTTTAACTGCAATAAAAGATGGAACATTAATGGGAGCCAGAGGAAATTCTGGAGTTATACTTTCACAGATCTTCAGAGGATTTTGCGATTATTTAAAGGGTAAAAAAGAAATTTCAATATCTAATTTTGCTTTTGCTTTAAAGTCAGCAAAAGAGGTTGCTTACGGAGCTGTCATGAGACCGGTTGAAGGTACTATTTTGACCGCTGTTAGATATCTGGCAGAAAACGTTGGTGATTTGGCTACTTCAAATGATTTTGATGAATTTTTTAAAAAAATGCTTAAAATTTTGGAAAAGGCTGTAAAAGATACGCCAAACTTATTAAAAAAGCTTAAGGATGCTGGCGTTGTTGATGCCGGAGCAAAAGGCCTTTATTATATAGCCGAAGGATTTTACAAATATTTACAGGGTGATGAAACAATTAATTTAGATGTTAAAACTACCAGTTTACCAGTTGAAGAAATACAATTTGTTCCAGAAGATTTAAAGTACCAGTACTGCACGGAATTAATAGTTAGAACCAAAGATATTTTAAATAATGGGCAGGAAGAAGAAGTAAGGAGCTTTTTACATGAAATAGGAGATTCGGTAGTATTTTTTGTACAGGATAATGTTGTAAAACTTCACGTGCACACAAATAATCCAGGACGTGTCATTGAAAAACTTTTAGAAATTGGAGAATTATTAAGGGTAAAGATTGATAATATGAAGGAACAGCACGAGCATTTTATTGAAACCGGGTTTAAGGAAAATGTTCCGAACAAGAAAAACACGATAGTAGCTGTTTCTCCTAGTGAAGGTGTTTCAAGGATTTTACGCGATCTTGGTGCTGATATTATTGTTTTGGGTGGACAAACTATGAATCCAAGTACTGCTGATATTAAAGTTGCAGTTGAAGCGTTAAATGCTGATAATGTTTTTATTTTCCCCAACAATTCCAATATAATATTAGCTGCGCGGCAGGTTTCTGAAACCGTCGAAGGAAAAAATGTTTATGTTGTTAATACAAAAAATGTTCAAGAATGTATAGCTGCTTTGATAAGATATGTACCTGATGAAGAACCGGGAAACTTGCTTTCCATTTTTGAAGAAGCTATTTCAGAAGTTGTAACACTATCAATTACTAGAGCTGTTAGAAACGCAAAAATAGACAAAGAGAAGATAAAGAAAAATGAATATTTAGTTTTTATTAATAATTCTCTTGAGGTTCACGATTTAGATTTCCACAGGGCTTTAGAAGAGGCTTTTTTGAAAATAAAAGATTTGGAAGAAAGGGAAATTATAACTATTTTAGTTGGGAATGATGCAACTCCAATTGAAATGAACATTCTCGAAAAAATTGTTAAAGAAAAATATCCTGGCTTAGAAATTGAAAAATATGAAGGTGAACAAGTTCACTATCCTTTTTTGATATTGATTGAGTAGGTGAGAATTTTGAAAGAAGTATTTAAAGTTTCAAGACTTGATAATAAATTTATTTATCTTGAAAGAGATACTACAGCGTGTGGTACATGTTCTCTTGCAGGTAATTGCAATATTCAAAAGGTTAATGAAATGAAAATTGAAAGGAAAAAAGATTTAGAAATTTTTCCTGGAGATTTTGTAATTGTTGATATGAAATTAAGACCTGCTTTGATTGCATTTTTACTCTATGGAATACCTGTTATATTTTTAATATTTGGAATTGGATTAGGTACATATTTGGATTTTTCAGATTATGTAAGTTTTGCTTTTGGAATAATTTTTATGAGTGTTTCTTTTATAATAAACTATTTCATTGACAAAAGATATAAGCCAGAGATTGTTGATGTAAAGCACAACCAGGGGGGAATTTAATGATTCATTCATTCAGAAAAGGTAGTGGAAAAAAAGGATGGATTGTGATTTCTCATGGGCTTGGGGAACACATAGGAAGATATGAAAAGTTGATGAATAATCTTATTAATGGAGATTTTGGTGTTATTGGTTTTGATCTTCCCGGGCATGGAAACAGTGAAAGAAAAAGGGGTCATGCCAGTATCGAGGAAGTCATTGAAATTATAAATAGTTTGACAAAAGATTTAGAAGAATTCCATATCTTTGGGCACAGTTTAGGTGGATTGATAGCTATAAGATATGCACAGGAAAATATAAGTAGAATAAAAACATTGGTTGTTTCTTCTCCTGCTTTGTATTTAAAACCATCTTTTGCCCAAAAATTGTTGATGAATATTTTTAATGTGATATATCCATCACTTACAATTAAAAACGGTATAGATCCATATCTTCTTTCGCGAAATAAAGAGGCTGTTGAGAAATACATAAATGACAATTTAGTTCACGATAGAATAAGTATTAAACTTGGAAAGAGTTTGCTACAAAATATTCAACTTGCTCATCAAAAAGCAAAAGTTCTTACCAAACCAACAATGATATTAGTTGGAACCGAAGATAAAGTTACTCCACCTATTGGTTCATATTCATTTTTTGAAAAATTAGGTGTTCCTGATGACAAAAAAGTTCTGAAGAAGTATGAAGGAGCTTTCCATGAAATATTTGAAGATCCTGAGCACCAACAAAAATTTTATCAAGATATATTTGAATGGTATGAGAGTTTTGGAGGTGAATTCAATGAAAATAGATGAAAAGTTGGTAGAGGATGTTGCTATGCTAGCAAGGTTAAAAATTGATGATAAAGAAAAGTTTATAAAAGAAATGCAGAAAATAGTTGATTATTTTCAAGTTCTGGAAGAAGTTGAAACAGAAGGAGTTGAGCCAATGTATACTCCTATAGAGAATAATGTAAAATTACGTAAGAAAGATGCCAGGAATTTTGAGGATATAGAAGAAATTCGTAAAATTTTTCCAAGCAAAGAAGGAAATTATTTAAAAATACCTGGAATTCATAAATAGGAGGTATTTATGAAAGTAATATCAACAAATAAAAAGGCGTTTACTGATTATACTTTGCTTGAAACATACGAAGCTGGAATTGAATTAAAAGGTACTGAGGTGAAGTCTTTACGTGAAATGGGTGCTAATTTTAAAGATAGTTTTTGTAGAATAAAAGGCGGAGAAGTCTTTTTATTAAATTTGAATATACCACCGTATAAAAATGGAAATATATATAATCATGACCCTGAAAGGCCAAGAAGATTACTTTTACACAAAAAAGAAATTCACAGACTTCTTGGAAAAGTAAAAGAGCAAGGGTTAACAATTATTCCAACTAAGATTTATTTTAATGGTAAAGGTCGTGTAAAAGTTGAGATAGCTGTAGCAAAAGGTAAGAAGCAATATGATAAAAGGGAAGATATTAAAAAAAGAGAAATTAATAAGAAAATTAGTGAATATATGAAAAGATCCAGATAAGGAGGATGAAAGCATGAATTTAACTGAAAAAGTTGAAGAAAAAATAAAAGAATTTAGAGAAAGTTATAAACCACAATTTATTGAAGTATCTGATATTGAAGTAAATAAATATATCGAACATACCAATCTTAAGCCAACCACTACTGAAGAAGATATTATTAAACTATGTAATGAAGCCAAAGAATATAATTTTAGAGGTGTTTGTGTAAATCCTTCTTTTGTATCTCTTGTTAAAAATCATCTTGAAGGAACAGATGTTAAAGTAGTTACGGTCATAGGATTTCCCCTTGGTGCAAATCCATCCGAAGTTAAAGCATTTGAAGCTAAAAAGGCAGTTGAAGATGGTGCGGATGAAGTTGATATGGTAATTCATATTGGTTTTTTGAAATCAGGTGATTATGATTATGTGTTTGAAGATATTTCTTCAGTTGTTAATGCTGCAAAAGTGCCTGTTAAAGTAATTATTGAAACTTGCTATTTAACTGATGAAGAAAAGATAGCCGCATGTCTTATTGCAAAAGAAGCGGGTGCAGCATTTGTTAAAACATCAACAGGTTTTGGAACACATGGAGCAAAAGTTGAGGATGTAAATTTAATGAGGTGGGTTGTTGGAGAAAAACTTGGAGTAAAAGCTTCTGGTGGTATTAGAACGTATGAAGATGCAATTAATATGATTAAAGCTGGTGCTAATAGTCTGGGAACAAGTTCAGGAATTTCCATTGTGAAGAGGTGATACTTTGAAAGTTTTGGGATTAATACTAGCAGGGGGGAAAAGTGAAAAGCTTGGAAAATTGGTTTATAAAAGAGCTAGTGCTGCTTTACCAATTGCGGGTAAATATAGAGCAATTGATTTCACTTTAAGCAACATGGTCAACTCTGAAATTATAAAGGTTGGAGTTTTAACACAGTATAATCCTCGAAGTTTGATGGATCATCTTGGTTCGGGAAAAGAATGGAATTTAGATAGAAAAAAAGGTGGTTTGTTCATTTTGCAGCCATATGTTGGCATGGATGGTCAATATTGGTATAAAGGAACCGCTGACGCAATTTTTCAGAACATGACCATTTTAAGAAGAGGTGATGAAGATTACGTTTTAATTGGTTCAGGAGACCACATTTACAAAATGCTTTATAATGACCTTTACATGTTCCATTTTTCTAAAGGTGCAGATATAACTTTATTAACCAAAGAACTTGATGAAAGTTATGATATTAAAGATTATGGTACAGTAGTTGTAGATAATAATATGAGAATTACTGAATTTTATGAAAAAATAGAAAATCCCCCTACAAGACGTGCATTTTTAGGGATCTATTTTATCAATAAACATTTATTAATGGAACTTTTGTACTCAACAGTTCCTAATGGTGGAAATGATCTTCTTTTGGATGTTATTTTACCTCGAATTAATGAACTTAAAGTATATGCATATGATTTCAAAGGATACTGGAGAAATGTGAAGAAGGGAATAGATGAATACTATAAGATAAATATGGAAATTATTGAAAATAGAGATATTCGTGATGAATTGTTCTTTAGAAATGGTAAGGTTTTTACCAAATTGAAAGATTTTCCTCCAGCTAAATTTGGTTCGACTTCAAATATTGAAAATTCTATAATTGCCGATGGTTGTATAATTTCAGGTTCGGTAAAAAATTCTGTACTCTTCCGTGGTGTTATTATAAAAGCTGGTGCTAAAATCGAGAATTCAATTATAATGCAAGGCACGTTAATTGAAGAAGGTGCAGTGGTGAAAAATGCAATTATCGATAAAGATTGTGTAGTACGTGAAGGACAAACACTTATCGGTGATTTTGACCCCGTAGTTTTAGAAAAAAGAATGATTATTTAGGAGCTGATAGTGATGAGGAATGTTGTAGCTCTAATTCTCGCTGGTGGACAAGGAACCAGACTTGGTGTTTTAACAGAAAGAATAGCAAAACCTGCGGTACAATTTGGTGGAAAATATCGTTTGATAGATTTTACTTTGAGTAACTGTGTGAATTCAGGTATTTACAAAGTAGGTGTTTTGACTCAATATAAACCTCATCTTTTGAATAAGCATATAGGAATTGGAAAACCATGGGATTTAGATAGGAAAGATGGTGGCGTTACAATATTACAACCATATTTTACTGAAAAAGAAAAAGTTTGGTTTAGTGGTACCGCTGATGCAGTTTACCAGAATATTGAATTCGTTGATGAATGTTCTCCTGAATATGTTGTGGTATTGTCAGGAGATCATGTTTATTCAATGGATTATAATGAATTAATTGATTATCACATATCAAAAAGTGCTTTGGCAACTGTAGCTTGTTTGGAAGTTCCTTTATCTGAAGCGAATAGGTTTGGAATTATGGTAACAGATTTAGAAAATAGGATTGTCGAATTTCAGGAAAAACCAAGTGAACCTAAATCTAACTTAGCTTCTCTTGGTATCTATGTTTTCCAATGGAATTTTATCAGGGAAGTTTTAATGGAAGATGCCAAAAATCTTGAGAGTTCTCATGATTTTGGAAAAGATGTAATTCCTAAAATTATTGAAACACAAAGAGTTTTTGCATTTCCTTTCGAGGGATATTGGAAAGACGTTGGCACTATTCATTCATATTGGGAAGCTAATTTGGAATTAACAAGACCAATTCCTGCATTTAATTTATATGATGAAAACTGGAGAATTTATACACATTCTGAGGAAATGCCTCCAGCATATATTTCATATGAATCAAAAATAAAGAATGCCCTAATAAGTGAGGGTTGTGAAATTTATGGAAATATTGAGAACTCTGTGATATCGCAGGGAGTCGAAATAGGAAAAGGCACGGTGGTTAAAAATTCAGTCATTATGTCAAAGGTAAAAATAGGAGAAAATTGTTATATAGAAAATGCAATTGTAGCTGAAAATGTTGTAATTGGGAATTCTGTAAAAATTGGTGTTGGTCAATTTGCAAAAAGCAAATTGAATAGCGATGTGTATAATAGTGAAATAACTGTGATTGGCATGGATAGTATAATTGAAGATAATGTAACCATTGAAAAAAATTGTGTGATTGGAATTGATAAAGTGTTACATTCAAATTCGAAGTTAAATTCTGGTGAATTTATTTAGCTAAATTTTGATGAGGTGTCCAATGTGAAGATTACTAAAATAAACGAAAAAAACTATAAAGATTGTGTGAATTTAATTTATCTTGAAAAAAAAGAATACTTTGATTTTCTTTTTAAAAATCCCAAGAAAATTTTAGAAAAGGCAATTTCCAAATCTATTCCTCCATTTCTACCGGAGAATTCAATTGTTTTAGAAAATGATAGTGGAGAACCTTTGGGGGTATTATTGTTTGCTCCTAAAAGTGTTTTTAGACATGGATACGAAAAATGGTTTAAAATACTTGGGTTTAAAGTTTTTGGAACTGGATTAAAGTTATCATCAATAATTGGTCAAATACTCATCAATTTTACACTTGAAGATGTGTACCTCATTTCTAATTCAGGTAAATCTTTAGATGTTGAATATGAATTACTTTATCGTTTTATAACTTCTTATGATTATTCGAGAATAATAACTGATGTTCCAAAAAATGTACTTGACAAGTATGAAACGCTTGGGTTTATTAAAAGTCAGGTTTTTAATGAAAGAATAGTTAGAATGCATAAAAAGATGACTTATAAAACCATTAGTGGTATTGGCTGGGATACACATGCTATTGAAGAAAACGGAAAATTGATATTAGGTGGTGTAGAAATTCCATATGATTTTGGTTTAAAAGGTCATTCCGATGCAGATGTTATAGTGCATAGTATTATCGATTCTTTACTTGGTGTCTCGTTAAAGGTGGATATTGGGAAGGTATTTCCTGAAAATGTGGTACCTAAAGGAATAAGTAGCATAGAAATGTTGAAAGAATCTTTAAAAATGATTAAAGAAAAAGGGTATTTTCCTACAAATGTTGATTGTGTTGTGATTTCTAAATACAGACTTGGTCAATATAGAGAAAAAATTTCTGAAAATCTTTCTAAGGTTTTAAACTGTGATGTAAGTCTGAAATTTAAAACCGGGAATGATGTTTATCCTGAATCAAGAGGTATTGGGATTACTTCTACATGTGTAAGCAATCTAATAGTTATTTGAAGAAGAGGTGGTAGCATGAAAAAGACTTTATTATTGCTTTTTTTAGTAATTTCAGTTTTCGGTTTTTCAAATGTGTATTCAATAATGATGGGAGAAACTTGCCTGGGAACATCAGTTTTAAATGAAATATTGACAGATGTTTATCAGGTTGTTACTACCATTGATTATGGAACAACATTTGTAATTGATTCAACCACAACATTTGAGGGCCCTTATTTCAAAGATTACATAGCTACTTTTAGTGTAGATGGAACCTATACGGGTGAGCTTATAGGAAATTATGATGGGAACGTAGCTAATTTTATTTTTGAGTCTCAGACTGGATCAAGTACAGTATCGTTGAATAAGAAAAAACTAATAATTTTAGATAACAACTTTATTCTTTCTCATTTTATTAAAATAATAGAATATCCATCTCCAACATTTGAGGTGGTTATTCCTCAGTTATTATTTAATCCTGCAAAAACAGAATATGCAGTTGGAAAAGCTTCCTTAAAAAAGACTGGAGACACTTTTGAAATAACGTATCAAGGAGAAAAAATTTTAATTACTGTTAAAGAAGGTAAAATTTACAAGGTGGAGTATCCTGAATCTTCAATAACCTTGGAGCTGGTTGAGAGTGAAAACTTCTGATCTATTGAAAAAATATGGAATTCGTTTAAATAAAAAATTGGGTCAAAATTTTCTATCAAATTCATCAATTGCCAAAAAAATAGTTGAACTTGCCAATGTAAGTAATGAAGATGTGATTTTAGAAATAGGTCCAGGGGCAGGAACATTAACTGAAGAACTTTTAAAAAAAGGGGCAAAAATTTTTGCGGTTGAAATAGATAAAAGGCTGAATGTTATCCTTGAAAGATTGGAAACATATGAAAATTTTACTTTGATTTTTGAAGACTTTTTAAAATTAGATATTTCATTTTTACCAAAAGATTTTAAAGTAGTTTCTAATATTCCTTACTCAATTACTGGTCCAATACTTAAAAAAATTTTGTTTTCTGACTTTTCCGAAGCTTATTTAATGGTTCAGAAAGAAGTTGGTGAAAGGTTATTGGCTCCTGTAGGAGATTCAAACAGAGGTTTTTTAACAGTTGTAGTTCAAACTTTTTGTACTATTGAAAAGCTTTTGACTGTTTCTAAAGGTAATTTTGTGCCTAATCCACAGGTTGATAGTGTGGTTTTAAAAATTAAAAAAAATGAAAATATATATAAAAATTATGATATAAAAGAGTACTGGACATTTGTATCCAAATGTTTTGAGCAAAAAAGAAAAACTATATATAACAATTTGAAAAATTTTGTTCCCAACATAGGAATAATTAAAGAAAAATATAATTTGAGTTTAAGGCCTGAACAAATTGATGAGATGATGTTTTTAAAAATATTTATGGATATAAATGGCCCCAAATAGGGGCTTAAATTTTAAAAAGGAGGGTCTAGATGAAAATTTTGTTTTTAGGTACACCAGATTTTGCTAGTGAGCACTTGAAATATTTGATTGAAAATAAATTTGATGTTGTTGCTGTTATTTCTCAACCTGATAAACCTAAAGGTCGAGGGAAAAAACTTTTACCAACACCTGTTAAAAAAGTAGCCATGGAATATAATATTCCAGTTTTTCAACCAAAAAAAGTTAATAAGGAAGGTTTAGAAATAATTGAAAAATTCAAACCCGATATAGCAGTTGTAGTTGCATATGGGAAATTATTAAAACCTCCATTTTTAGATGCCCTTCCATTTTATAACGTTCATGCATCGCTACTTCCAAAATATAGAGGGGCAGCACCAATCCAAAGAACTTTAGAAAACGGTGAGAAAAAAACTGGAATTACAATCTTTAAGATAGATATTGGAATGGACGATGGGCCAATAGCTCTTCAAAAAGAAATAGAAATCGGTGAGTATGAGACATTTGGTGATTTGTATAAAAAATTATTGAATTTGGGAAAAGAAGCTCTTGTAGAATTTTTAAATAAATATCCTATGAAGCTTGTTTCTCAGATAGGGGAGCCAACATATGCTCCAAAAATAACAAGTGATGATTTAAATATTGATTTCACTTATGATTTTATTGTAGTAAAAAATAAAATTCGAGCGTACGATCCTGTGCCAGGTGCTAGAACGGATTTTAAAGGCAATGTTGTAAAACTGTTTGGAGTATTTTTTGCTGGAAAATCTAATCATAATTCTCCAGGAAAGGTTTTAGAAATTACAAAGGATGGTGCATTTATTAGCTGCAAGAATGGAGTTATAGGTGTTAAATACATTCAATTTCCTGGAAAGAGAAAAATTGCATTTTTAGATGCGAAAAACGGGAAATTGGTAAAAGAAGGTGATTTTCTTGGTAAGAGTTAACATCGTAGGTGCAGGACTTGCAGGAACTGAAGTAGTATGGAAGCTCTCAAACCTTGGAATTCCTATCAGATTGTTTGAGCAAAAGCCAAGAAAATTTTCACCAGTTCATAAATCTAAATATTTTGCAGAGCTTGTTTGCAGTAATTCTTTAAAATCAGAAAGCATAGAAAATGCTGAAGGTGTATTGAAAAAAGAAATGAAATTATTAAATTCTTTAATTTTGAATTGTGCAGAAAAAAATAGAGTGCCAGCAGGTAAAGCTCTTGCTGTTGAAAGGGAGAAATTTTCTGAATGTGTAACAAAAAAAATTCAATCACTTCCTAATGTGGAGATTGTAAATGAGGAAGTAAAATCAATAGATTTGAATAATGATGAAATCTGGGTAGTGGCGACAGGTCCAACTACAGATGGGGATTTTGCCAGATGGTTAGCTGAAATAACCGATGGATTTCTTAATTTTTTTGATGCAGTGGCGCCTATAATATCTGGTGAAAGTATAAATTTTGAGATTTGTTTTCCCGGGAATAGATATGGTGAAGAAGGTGAAGGTGATTATATAAATTGTCCTATGACAAAAGAGGAGTATGAGAGGTTTTATTATGAACTTATAAACGCAGAAAAGATAGAAATGAAAGACTTTGATAAAAAGCTTTTATTTGAACGTTGTCAGCCAATAGAGGAAATTGCAAGAAGCGGTGAAAAGTCGCTTGCCTTTGGGCCGCTTAGACCAGTAGGTTTTATTGATCCGAGAACGGGGAAAATGCCATATGCAGTTGTTCAGTTAAGGAAAGAGGATAAAGAAGGAAGTATGTATAATTTAGTGGGATTTCAAACGAGATTGAAATGGAAAAAGCAAGAAAGGATTATCAGGTTAATACCAGGACTTGAGAATGCAGAAATATTGAGATATGGTGTAATGCATAGAAATACTTATATCAATACCCCAAAAATATTAGATGAATTTTTAAGACATAAAAAATACAAAAATTTATTTTTTGCCGGGCAAATTATAGGTGTAGAAGGATACCTTGAATCAGCTGCAAGTGGGATATATGTAGGATTGAATATAGAAAGATTATTGAAAGGAAGAGAATTAATTAAATTTCCTGAAAACACCATGATAGGGGCTCTCATGAAATATGTGACAACAGCCAAAGAGTTAAAACCAATGTATGCTAATTTTGGGTTAATAAAGATAGATAACAAAATAAAGAATAAAAGAGAAAGAAGAAGATATTTAGCAAATGTTTGTATAGAAGAAACGCAAAAATTTGTAGTTATGCTAAAATAAATTTAGGAGTGATAAAGTTGAAATATACATTATTAGGTTTGGGTATAAGTAACAAAGAAATTTTAAAATATCTCCTGAAAAAAGGAGAAAGTGTTTTTGTAAGTGATCAGAATAGGTTGAACGAAAATGATAGGAAATTTTTAATTAGAAATAATGTGGAATTTGAAGAGTTGGGCCATACAAAAAAGGTTTTGGAAAGTGATGTAATTTTAGTAAGTCCTGGTATACATTTTGATAATCCATTAATTAAGGAAGCAAGAGAAAAAGGAATTACTATTGATACAGAAATATCCTTTTGTACTAACGAATTTAAAAATCTTGGTTGGGAACCGTACATAATTGCTGTTACTGGTTCTGTAGGTAAAAGTACAACTGTATCAATGATTCATCATGTTTTAAATAAATATTCCAGATCTTTACTAGCTGGGAACATTGGAATACCTGTTGCAAAGCTTTTGAATGATAACTTAAGAGCAGATTACTTAATTTTAGAGGTTAGTAGTTTTCAGCTTTTCTGGTCAAGGAACTTTAAACCGAATCTTTCTATGATTTTGAACATTTATCCAAATCATTTAAATTGGCATCCAAACATGGAGCATTATGTGAATTCAAAATTTAAAATAGCAAAGTTTCAAGAAAAAGATGATATTTTTATTTACAATCCTGATGATCTGCATATTATTAAAAACTTGAAACATGTAAAATCTAAAAAGGTACCATTTATTAAATCACTAGTATTAGAGGAACTGCCAGAACATCTAAGATACAAACAGACTTTGGAAAATGTGGCAGCAACACGAACTGTTATAGAGGCATTGGGATATGAATTTAGACTAGATTATTTACGGGATTTTCAAAAATTACCACATAGAATGGAGTTTGTAGCCGAAGTAAATGGAATAAAGTTTTTTAACGATTCAAAAGCTACCAATGCAATTGCTGTTATAAAGGCCGTAGAAAATTTTGATGAAAATCTTCATTTAATTATGGCTGGAATTGGAAAAAAAGAAGATTATAATGAACTCGTGAAAGTATTGAAAAAACACGCTAAATCTCTTGCAATTGTTGGACCTATATTAGATGACTTAAAACCTTATTTAGTGAACAAAAATATAAAGTTTTTTGAGTTCAAGAGCATAAGTGAAGCTGTAGAAAATTTGTTTTCAATTGCAGAAAAAGGTGATGTAATTATGTTAAGTCCTGGAGGAGCTAGTTTTGATGCATATAAAAATTTTGAAGAAAGAGGTGAATATTTCAAACAAGTTGTAATGCAACTTAAGGAGGGAAAAAGTTGAAAAATATTCGAAATATAAGCATTATAGCGCATATAGATCACGGAAAAACGACCCTTAGTGACAGAATTCTTGAGATAACAGGGGCAATTGAACCAAGAAAAATGAGAGAACAATATCTTGATAGTATGGACATAGAAAGAGAAAGAGGGATTACAATAAAATCTCACCCTCTTAGGGTTTTTTATAAATCAAAAAAAGATGGTCAAACTTATGAGATAAATATTGTTGATACACCTGGACATGTGGATTTCACTTATGAAGTGGATAGAAGTTTGGCTGCTGTTGAGGGCGCCATTCTTTTAGTTGATGCAACTCAAGGAGTTCAGGCACAAACTGTTGCAAATACATACAAGGCTATTGAGCATGACCTTGAAATCATACCAGTGATCAATAAAATTGATTTACCAAATGCTAATATAGCTGAGACTGAACTTGAAATAGAAGATTTAATTGGAATTTCAGGTGAAGAAATTTATAAAATAAGCGCCAAAGAAGGAACAGGTGTTGGAGAATTACTAGAAGCAATTATAGAAAAAATACCAGCACCAAAAGGAAGAGATGAAGATAAACTTAAAGCATTAATTTTTGATGCCAAGTATGATAAATATAGAGGTGTTATTGTATATGTTAGAGTCTTTGACGGTACTGTAAAACCAGGGAATAAAATAATGACTTTTTCAAATAAACAGGTTTATGAAGTAATAGAAGTTGGTGCTTTTACGCCAGAAATGAAACAAATAGATTCTTTAAATGCCGGTGATATAGGCTACATTATTGCTGGCATCAAAGATGTTTCATTGGCAAGAATAGGCGATATAATTACTGGCGCAAACAATCCTGTAGAGAAACCTTTGCCTGGATATAAAGAAGTTAAACCAATGGTTTTTGCAGGAATGTATCCAGGAGTTCCTGAATATTATGAAGAACTCAGAAAAGCTTTAGAAAAATTGAAATTAAATGATTCTGCTTTAGTTTTTAAACCTGATCATTCACCTGCACTTGGTTTTGGTTTTCGATGTGGATTTTTAGGGCTTTTACATATGGATGTTGTGAAAGAAAGACTGGAAAGAGAATTTGAAATGTCCGTTATTTTAACTGCTCCTAATGTTGAGTATAAGGTAGTTTTGAAAAATGATGAAGAATTATTTATTAATGATCCTGCAAAATTTCCCAGTGAAAGTGAAATAATGGAAGTTTATGAACCATATGTGAAACTTTCAATTATTACTCCTCCGGAGTACCTTGGAAAGTTAATGAATTTAGTGCAAAACGAAAAAAGGGGAACAATGATTTCTACTGAAAATGCCGGTTTTGAAAGGGTTGTATTAAATTTTGAGGTTCCGCTTGCAGAGATAATTTTTGACTTTTTCGATAGGATGAAAGCTTTAAGCAGAGGATATGCGTCAATGGATTATGAATTAATTGGATATAGAAAAAGTGATTTGGTAAAAGTTTCAATTTTAGTAAATAAAGAACCTGTTGATGCACTTTCTATAATAGCTCATAGGGACAAAGCCTATACTATGGCTAGAAAACTAGTTGATAAACTTGCTGAACTTATTCCACAGCATCAATTTGAAATACCCATTCAAGCTAAAGCTGGTGGAAGAATAATTGCCAGATCGACAGTAAAGGCTCTAAGGAAAGATGTACTTGCAAAATGTTATGGAGGAGATGTTACAAGAAAAATGAAATTACTTGAGAAACAAAAAGAAGGTAAGAAAAAATTAAGGAATATTGGGAACGTAAATATTCCACAAGAAGCATTCTTAGCGCTTCTAAGGGTTGGAGAAGATGAAAACAAGTAAAAAGATATTTTTCTTTTTTCTTTTAATTCCATCAGCTTTAGTTATTTCACAAGCTTATTTTACTGAGTATGGGAATTTAACAAATGTAGTAGTTGAATTCTTAAATAATTCAAAGAGCTTTCTCTATATTTCGTCTTATAGTTTAGATAAAGAGGAAATAATAAATGAGATTTTGAAATTGAGTAATTCGGGTGTTGATGTGAAGGTAATACTTGAAAATCCTTGTCCAGAACTTGGGAACCTTGTGAAAATAGATTATGAAAAGTCTTTACATCATGCAAAGTTTATAGTTAATGATAGTGGAATTTTGTTTGGTTCTGCAAATTTTACTGAAAGTGGTCTTGAAACTGGATTTAATGATTTTATAATTTTTAACGATTATGTTGAGCAATTTAAAAATTTATTTTTAAGTCTTTGGGAAAACGGAAAAATTACTAGTTGCTTTCCTTTTTTGGTAGTTGGTTATGATGATGTAGAAAAGAAAATTCTGGAACTTTTATATAACGCAAAGAAAAGAATTTATTTATCAATTTTTGCATTCACTAACGAAAAGATTTTCGCACTTTTGAAATATAAAGAATCAAAAGGACTTGATATAAAAATAATTACTGATTCATGGTTTTTTAATTCCAGATTAAATAGGGTTCCAATTAGAAATTTGAAAATTATTGAAAGGCCTATGCTTCATCATAAATTTATGATTGTTGACGACAAAGTAGTATTGGGATCTGCCAATTTTACATTAAACGGTTTAAATAAAAATTTTGAAATAGTTTATATAACTGAAGAATATCTGGAAAACTATTTGGACATTTTTGATTTTCTTTGGGGGTTTTAAGTTGGAGACGCTTATATTAAAAATTGATCCATTAGGAAAAATAGATGTTGAAATACCAGCTAAAGTTTTGAAAAGTGGAGGCTTGGTGGCTTTTCCTACAGAAACAGTTTATGGATTAGGCGCAAATGCCTTTAATTCAGATGCTGTTCAAAGGATTTTTAAGGTTAAAGGAAGAGCGCAGGACAATCCGCTTATTGTGCATGTTTCAAGCTTAGAAGAAATGAAAATGATAGCCAAAGTTCCTGAAAATTTTGAAAATGTGATTCAAAAACTCACACCAGGACCAATTACGTTTGTTCTAAAGAAAAGAAAAGAAATTCCTGAAATAGTAACTGCTGGGTTGGAAACTGTAGGAATAAGAATACCAGCCCATCCTGTTGCCCAAATGTTGTGTAAAGCTTCTGGTCCTATTGCAGCTCCAAGTGCAAATCTTTCAGGTAGACCAAGTCCGACTGATGCAAGTGCAGTTATTGACGATCTATATGGAAAAATTGAATGTATTATTGATTCAGGAAGAACACCATTTGGCTTAGAATCGACAATAATTGATTTGTCATCAGATATTCCAGTTGTTTTAAGACCTGGTCCAATTACTGTGGAAGAGTTAAAAAACATATTTGGTAGAATAGAAATTCCTGATTTTATAAAAGCATCTAAAGAAGTTGAAAATCCAAAAGCACCGGGAATGAAGTATAGACATTATGCTCCAGAAAAACCACTGTATATGTTTTATGAAAAAGATCGGGAAAAAATATTGAAGATTTTAGAAAAAGAAAATGCAGTTGTGATCATTCCAAAGGAACATTCAAGATTTTATCCAAAAAATAGAATAATGATTCTTGGTGAATTTGAAAAACCTTATTCAATTGCTCAAAATTTGTTTAAAATTTTGAGAGATTTTGATAAAACTAAATTTGATGTTGGTTTTATAGAGGGTTTTCAGGAAAGTGGTATACTATTTTCAGTGATGAATAGATTAAAAAAAGCGGCAAAGTTATGGAGGTGAAATTGTGGAAAACAATTGGAAATCCACAACAGTAGTTTGTGTTAGAAAAGGTAATTCAGTTGTAATGATATCTGATGGTCAGGTTACATATGGAAATACGGTTTTGAAAGGAAATGCAAAAAAAGTTAGAAAGATGGGAGATGGAAAAGTTTTAGCAGGATTTGCAGGTTCTGTTGCAGATGCAATGGCCCTTTTTGATAGATTTGAAGCAAAATACAGAGAATGGGGTGGAAATCTTTTGAAGGCAGCAGTAGAATTAGCAAAAGATTGGAGAACCGATAGGATATTAAGGAGACTTGAAGCAATGTTGCTTGTAGCCGATAAGGACTATACTTTGATAGTATCGGGAACAGGTGAAGTAATTCAGCCTGAGGATGATATTGCTTCAATTGGTTCTGGTTCACCATATGCAATAGCTGCCGGAAGAGCTTTATTGAGATATACTGATTTAACTGCAAAAGAAATAGCACTTGAAGCTATCAAAATTGCAAGTGAAATATGTATTTATACTAATGATAATTTCACAATTGAGGAGTTGTAAAATGCCCTTAAGTTATATGGAATTTAATATAAAACTTTTTGGAATAAATTCTTTGAAAGAGAAACGTTCAATTGTAAAAAGATTAATTTCTGATTTAAAAAAAAGATTCAACATTTCTGTGATAGAAAATGATCTGCAAGATTCTAAGCAATATATAAATCTGGCTATTTCATTTGTTAGTATTAATAAAAGCTCGGCATATAAGACAATGGAAAGTTTGGAAAACTATATAGAAAGTTTATATAACGTTGAAAATGTAATTAAGGAGGTGTATGATTGATATATAAGGATCTTGCAGAAATTAAACTAATGGTTAAAATATTGGTTAAAGATGAAAGGTACCCACATGTTGAAGGAACAGCAAAATTTGCAAAAGCTTTGGCTAAGATTCACAATCTTGATCAAACAATTGCAGAATTTATGGCATACGCCCATGATCTTTTCAGAGATATTAGCTATGAAAAGCTTTTTAAAATTTCAAAAGTTTATTCTATAGAAATTACTTCGCATGATCTTACAAATCCAATACTTTTGCATGGAAAAGTAGCAGCTGAATTTGTCAAAAGAAGGTTTAAGATAAATGACAGTGACATACTTACAGGTATTGCATTTCATACGTCTGGTTATAAAGATCTTGGAATTTACGGAAAGGTTTTATTTTTAGCTGATTCGCTGGAAGAAACGAGAACTTATCCTAATGTTAATAAACTTAGAGAGTTAGCTTTTAAAGATATTGAAGTTGCGTATTTTGAAGTTTTAAGAAATAAAATAATATATGCTCTTTCACGTGATTTATTGATTTTACCTGAAAGTGTAGAAAGTTGGAATAATTTGATTATGAAGAAAAAAGGAGGAGTAATATGAGAAGAAGACGAAAAAGTCACTTGGGTTTATGGATATCATTGATTGTAATTGGTATTGTTATAGCTTTTGGCTTGTTTTTCTGGAAAATATATTCAGTTAAAAATTCTCCAGAGTTTAATCCATCATCAATTAGTGTATACTTTTTAATAAATGCAAACGAAGAAGCTAACTTAGAAACACAAGAGTCAGGTTATTTTATAATTGTTGAAGGTAGTGAAAGAAGTGTTTATGTTATAAGAGTAAAGAACCATTCGTACAATTCTGAGACAAAACAGGAAATTGATTTTGAAAATCCAAAATTGTCTGAAAGTTTACTAGCTGATATGCTTGGCGTAAAACCCATTTATGATTATTATGTAATTTATAATAAAAATAGTTTTAACAATTTTGTCTCTTCATTTGGAGTAAATGCAAATAATTTTGAAGATCTGTTTAATCAACTTGCGCAGCGAGGATTGAAAATCTTTGATTATTTTAGATTGGCTGGGGTTGTAAAAAAACTGAGACCAGATACAACTCTTACTTCTGAAGGTCTTGCAAAGTTGCTTTATTCATTTGGTACTTATAGTGTAAGAATGTTAGATTTAACTACGATGACTGAAAAACCTTTGAAAATCACTGTACTTAATAAGACTTTTGAAAGATTGTATATAGATTTAGATAAATTAAATCAATTGAAAGAGGAAATTAGGAGGTGAAGCATGAGAAAATTACTGTTTTTCATTTCATTAGTTCTTTTTGTAAGTTTTGCATTTTCATTTGATATTTATGGTGGATACAACTATGTTTTCACCCCAGAAAGCACAATTAATAGTTTTTTTGATGCATCTTTTGATTTTCCTTTAAATACCAACAATGGCACTCAATTTGGCTTTTCATTAAGTTTATTAACGATTAATAAAGATGAAGACAATTTCTTTTTCTCTTTAATGACGTACGGAAAATACGATACTCCAACATCTTCAGGAATATTTTCTGTATTCGGAAAAGGCGGGGCTATTTTTCCGGCAAATTTCCAGTTTTCGTCTATAGGATATGCAATTTTTGCTGGAATAAGATATTATTTTCAAAAGTTTTTTGTTGGATTTTCTTATGAGGTAATTTATTTATACGATAATATTAAAATAGATGCTATTCCAGTTCAATTTGGTTATAGTTTCTAAAGGAGGAAATAAGTTGATCAAAGAAGGAGATAAAGTCTTATTGTATGGAGAAGATGGAAGTAAAATAATTCTAACGATAGAGGCTAATAAAAAGAAAGGAACACATCTTGGCCATGTTGATATGAATGAAATAATCGGAAAAGAATATGGGGATCAAATTGTTTTAGGTAAGAAAAAAAGGGTTTTTTATTTGTTAAAACCAACTTATATTGATTTAATTTTTAATATGAAAAGAAGAACACAAATAATATATCCTAAGGATGCTTCTTATATACTTTTTAAATTGGATGTAAAACCAGGCGATAGAGTTATTGATACCGGTGTTGGTAGTGGTGCAATGTGTGGCGCCTTTGCTAGAATTGTTGGAGAAGATGGTAAAGTTTATGGCTATGAACGAAGAGAAGATTTTTACAATTTAGCTAAGAAAAACTTAGAAGAATGGGGATTAATTGATTACGTTGAATTGAAACAGAGGGATATTGCAAATGGTTTTGATGAAACGGAAATCGATGCTTTGATGTTGGATGTACCAGATCCTTATAATTATATTCAACAATGCTGGTCAGCACTAAAAGGTGGCGGAAAAATAGGTATAATATGTCCAACCACTAATCAAGTGCAGGAAGTTTTGGAAAAATTGTATGAATTTCCTTTCATTGATATTGAGGTATGGGAGAATTTAATGCGAAGATACAAGCCTGTACCTGACAGGTTAAGGCCATTTGATAGGATGGTAGCGCATACGACTTATTTAGTTTTCGCAACAAAGGTTTTGAGAAAAATTGGAGGTGTTTTTGATGAATAAAAAGCGCTTTATAACAATTGCTTCACTTTTAGTACTAGTGCTCATTGGAAGTATGATATTAACAGGAGCAACTGATAAAGAATTTCAGCAAAAAATGACACCACTTGCTGAAACTTTATATTACATTTTAAATTATTACTATGATATTGGAAATGTTGATATTGACAAGGTAATTGATTATGGAATTGATGGTCTTATCAAAGGTTTAGGGGATGATTTTAGTTATTATTACAATAAAGAAGTTTATGAAGAGCAGACAATTGAAAATCAAGGTGAATATGGTGGGTTGGGAATAGAAGTAACATATGATTCTGATTATAAGGCTATAAAGGTAATTAGTCCGATGTATGGTACCCCTGCATGGAGAGCAGGAATAAAAGCTGGAGATTTAATAGTTCAAATTGACAGCACACCTGTTAAAAATGTTTCTTACATAGAAGCTGTAAATATGATGAGAGGAGAACCTGGAACAAAGGTAAAGTTGACCATTCTCAGAGGTGAAGAAGTATTGAATTTTGAGCTGGTAAGAGAAGTAATTAAGATTATACCAGTTAAATATGGTTTTATTGATAGTGAAATAGGTAGGATTGGCTATGTAAGACTTACACGTTTTAATCAACCTTCTGCTACCAAGCTTGAGGAGATTTTAAAGAAAATTTATGATAAAGGTGTCGTAGCTTTAATATTTGATTTGAGAGATAACCCCGGTGGTTATCTAGATAGTGCTATTGAAATTGGGAGCATGTTCCTGGATGCAGGTCAATTGATTGTGACAGTTGAACCCCGAGTAGGTGCTGTTGAAAGGTATGAAAGTAAAGGAAATAACTTTCCTAAGGTTCCTTTGGTGGTATTAGTTAATGGAGGTTCAGCCTCAGCATCTGAAATAATTACCGGAGCTATGAAAGATAACAAAAGAGCGGTCATAATAGGTCAGAAAACTTTTGGTAAGGGTTCAGTTCAAAGCGGATTTCCACTGAGTAATGGAGGAGTTGCATATATTACTATAGCACATTATAAGACTCCTAGCGGGAAAGATATACATAAAATTGGTATAGAACCGGATATTTTGGTAACTGAAGAAGCTACTAAGGTGGAGCATGAAGAAGAGGTTGTGGATTATACAAAAGAATTTACAGAGGTTGACGTTAATGATCCTTATATTAAAAGAGCTTTACAATATATAATTGAGAAAAAATGAGATTGCTTTTTGCGGGATTTTTATTAATTATATTTAGTTTTTTGGCTCTAATCATAATATTTGTAATGATTCAAGGGAATGCTGAGATTGAAGAAATTCAATCTCCTCCCATTTTTGTTTTCAGAAATCCATTTTCAGAGAAATTACATGAAATTAAAAATCAATTTATTTTACAAAAAGTATTGTCTGAGACTAACATTTATGGAAATTCGCCGTTTTTGCTGGAAAGTATAAATGATTTTTTTAATGTTAAATATTATTTTGATATTACAAAGGCTAATTATTACTTAAAAAAATTTGAAGAAACGTATTGGTGGGGAAACAAGCAGGCATATTATCTTATATTCAATGGAAAGGTTTTTTATTACTTTCCTCACGTAGTTTTGAATAAAGCTGGTGAAGATAATTTTGGAAAAGTCATATTTAAAGCTTTATCCGGTAAATCAGCAATATTGCCTGAAGATGTGATAAAAGATAAGATGAAAATGCTAATATTACAGAGGTATGGAGTTGTTATAAAATGAAAAAGTACGATCTTAAGATTTTGCTTTTTGTTTTTTCTTTATTTGTCTACACCTGGACCTCTAGAATACTAAATGTTGAACTTTTTACAATGGGAAGGTTCCAATTAGGTTATTTTTTCCTTTATTTTTTAGTTCTTAGCTTGATTTCGTCATTAAAAGGAAAATTCTTTTTATTTGATGAAATTTATAGATTTTGGGTTTATGCTTTTGTCCCTATAACAGTTTTTGTTTTCTTTAATTTAAGTATAATTTTTCATGTAAATATAAGTAGAATGTATGCATATTTAATATTCTTTTTATTTTCAAATTTTTATAATTCAAACTTTAAAGAACGAAAAGAAGTAATAATATTTAGAACATTGGGATTTTTCATTTTTGTTCTGGGGGTGTCATTGAATTGGAAAATTTGGTAGCAAAATTTATTTTGAAAAATTCAAAACTATTGATTTTAATTCTAACAATTTTAGGAATTGTTTTAGGATTTTATAGTTTTTTGAATATGAAAGTTAATGCAGAATTAACTGATCTTGCCCCCAAAGGAATTCCTGAATTTGATAATTTAATAAAATTTACTGAAGAAAAGGTTGTATCCAATACTTTATTAGTTGTAGTAAAAGTAAATGGATTAAAAAATATCCCTGAATTTGCAGAGGATTTAAAAAATATTTTTGAAAAAACCCCTTATATTTCTAGTGCAGAAGCATTTGATAATCCCGAAGCATTAATTAAATATGGTATTTATTCAATAGATGAAAATAATTTTAAGAATATACTAGGTTATTATAATGCAGTTGTAAATGTTGAACCAAGAACTGTGATAGATTTTAGATTTTGGAGAAATTTAGGTGTTGCCGTTAGTTTGGTTTCTAATTATGCCAACGATTTCTTTGCAAGAAGTGGAATAAAGAAATTCTATCTTTTTTCAAAAGATGGGAAAGTTTTGTTGATGAATTTTTCAATGGCTAAACCTGTTACAGATGTTGACTTCATAAATGAAGCAATTCCAAAATTAAAAGAGATCTCAGATGAAATTTCAAAAAAATGGAAAGTGGAAATACTGTTTAGTGGAACAGCAATGAATAATTATTTAGGAAATCAGCAAGTAAGGAAAGATTTTCAAACTACAACAATAATTTCATTAATAGGAATTTCTCTTATTCTTTTGGTTTCGTATGGTAGTACTTCTGCTATGTTGTTTCTTTTTTATTCAATGCTGCTTAGTATGGGTATAAGTTTGGGAATAATAGTAATGGCTTTTAAAGAAATCAATATTATTACTTCTTTTGTGAACGCAATGCTTTTAGGATTAGGTATTGATTATGGTATTCATATTACGGCTAAAATTCATGAAAATATGCGTCTTTATGGAAAAAGGCGTGAGAGTATTGTAGAAGCTATTAAAGAAAATTTTGTTCCATCTTTAGTTTCAGCTATTACTACAGCTTTAGCTTTACTTGCACTTGCATTAAGTCCTTCAATTCCATTAAAACAAATGGGTATTTCTTCTGCCATTGGTGTAATTATATTTTATTTAGTGATGAACTTTCTCATACCTTCTTTTTATTACATTTTTCTTAATAGAATTTCAATTCCAAAAAAGGAATATTTTTCACGTTTTATTGAAATATTGAGAAAATTTAGACCTTTAACAATTGCAATATGGGTTGTTTTAATTGTTTCAAGTGCATTTACATATCTTGCAGTAAAGAACTTTTCTTATACTCCTCCAGGACTAGTTCCAGAAAGTTCTGAATCAGTTGTGGCATTGAATTTAGCAATAGAAAAATTTGGGGAATTTGGGATTGGTCAAGTAGTTGTTGGCACAAAAACTTTCAATGAATTAAAAGAAACAAAAAAATTCCTAGAAAATTCAAATTACTTTTCAAATACATTTTCAATTTTGAATTTTGTTGAAAATCCTGAAAAGATTTCTGAAATTGAATCAACATTTTATAAAGAAATTTTTGATGTTGTTAATGAACCTTTACTAGTTGTTATTTTCCAAAAATACAGACTATATGATAGTTTAATTGAAACTTTAAAAATGTTAAGGAACACAAGAACTTTTGATGATGTGCTATCTAATCTTGAAAAAGATATTCCGCTACTGTTTTTTACAGATTTGCAGGGAAACAAATATTTCTTAATTTATGCAAAAGAAAAAGTAAATTTATGGAAAAATAATAATTTAAAAGTAATTTACGGAGATATCTTAAAAAATTACACCGTATTTGGTTATCCTGCTTTGTTTTACAAAGTTATGAAGTATTTAATTTCATCCGTTAGTAAAGCTGTATACTTCGTTTTTGCATCTATTCTAATAATTTTAATAATTGATCAAAAGAGAATTTTCAAGGCGCTTAAAATCTCTTTTTTGGTTATTTTATCTATTCTATCAACAATTGGGTTTGGTTATGTGGTGTTTAATATTGATTTAACTTTCCTGAATTTACTTGTTGTACCAATCTTTTTAGGTATGGGTGTGGATAGTATGGTTCATTTATCTCACAGTATTAAATATGGAAGGGAAAGTATTGTAAAAACTGAAAAGGCTGTTACAGTATCAGTATTAACAACCATAATGGCATTTGGAAGTTTTATGGTTGCTCAAGGACAACTTCTTAAAGAATTTGGAATTTTAGTGGCAATTGGTTTGGTTATAACATGGTTTGTGAGTATATTTATTTATTTAAATTCACTACAAAAGCAAAAACATGTAAGATAGTTAATATCTACTTACATTTTTTATTTTGAAAGCTTATCTATTAAAACAAAGCTTTTGCTGCTGATAATTCCTCAAATTTGGCTTTAAATATTTCACCTAAGTAGTCTCACAAATTCTAATTTCATGAGTCTTATAGGCAAACTTTATGGAATTTTTTGGGATTCAAAAAGTACCGAGTAATTGGAGAAGTTCATAAAAACATTATTTTTTGGGAGATGTTTTTTGAGGTTTTAATAAATTCAAAAACAAAATTAATGTACCAATTATAATAACGAGATAATATGATAGGAATCTGAAGAACAAAACTCCTTTAATTATAAGCTCTTTTTCTGCTGCAAATGGAGCTAATGCATTTGTGAATACAAATTCAAAACTTCCGCTTGCCCCAGGTGTAGGAACAAGAAAAGCTACTGCATTTACAATGTTTACTGTAGCAAAAAATTCAATAAATTTAATTCGTAAAGGTGCAAAAATATTTAAAGCATAAAAGAAAACATAACTTTGAAACATCAAAAGAAAGAACATCATTATTAAATCTAGAAATAGCAAAAATTTGTGTTCTCTAAAAATTTTTTTAATGACTTCATCAAGCTCATGAAACCAAGATTCTATTTTTTCAGCTTGAAGAAATCTATTAATTAATGGAATTTTAGATGTTAGTAGTACGATTTTTGAAATTAACTTTGGAAATATAATGCTTAAAAGAATGATAAGAGAGGTTAGAAAAGTTAAAATTAATCCTAAGGAAATGAGATTTTTTGAAATCCCTGCTACATTTTTAGAGAATGCAAAAATGTAAGTAAGATCAATTAGAAACATAAGAAAAATCATTTCAAATAATCTTAAGAATACAACTTGAGTTGCATAAGAAGATTTAACTCCTTTTTTATTTAAATAAAGTATTTGGAAAGGTTGACCACCTATTGAGAAGGGAGTAACTGCAGAAAAGTATCCAGTGATAAAACAAGAATTAATTGCAGCAATAGGGCTTATTTTTTGACCAAGGACTTTAAAAACTATAAAATATTTTATACCATCAATAACAAAAGAAAGTATTGTTAAAGAAATGGCTATTATAAATTCGTAAAAAGATACAGAATTCAATATGTGTAAAATGATATTTTTATTTAGAGAAGCACTGTAAGCAAAAAGGACTAACCCTGAAATTACAACTGATAAAAGTATTCCAATGTAGATCTTTTTACTCATCTTTTTTAACTACTCCTTTTTTCTGATAGTATTTTTCAGTGTAATATGAATCATATTTTATTTTGTTGATATTAAAAGCAACATCAGCCCAAAGTTTAAACGCATTAAGTAAGGAAAAAAATGTTCCATATTCTTTGAATCTTCTATTGGAAGTTAAAACTATAAGAGATGGTAAAAATTTTACTTTTCCAAATTTAGAAAGTTTTTTTGCAAGTCTAAAGTCTTGAGAAGCAAGATTAGATTTTGTGTTATATCCACCAACTTTTATATATATATCTTTTTTAATAGCAAAATTAGCTGCCCCAACAATAAAAGTATTTGTAAATATTTTTGAAAGAAAGTCGGAAATTACGTATCCAAGCCATGTAAAAAAATTGGAAACTTTACCGCTTTCCAGAAACTTGAAAGGGCCATAAATAGCGACGATATTTTTATTTTTATTGAATGTTTTGATGATTCTTTCAAGATAATCTATAGGATATAAACTATCAGCATCACAAGTAACTAATATCTCTCCTTTTGCGTTTTCAAACCCCTTAACCATCGCATATATTGAACCTTTTTTCTCCTCATGTAAAACTTTGTCAGCGTATTTTTCAGCAATTTTTACTGAGTTATCTGTGCTTCCATTGTCGACAACAATAAGTTCATAATTTTTATATGTTTGTTTTTTAATGTTTTTAAGAGTTTTTTCAAGAATTTTTTCTTCATTTAAAATTGGTACAATTATTGATACCAATGGATTTTTATTCATTAGAATCCCTCACATTTTTTCGCGTTTGACTTTATACCATTCGGTTACCCTATTTAATGGTCCAAGAATATAACTTTCAATTAAAACGCCTAGTTGGAATAACATTAACAAAGGTGTAAAAACTAGAGAATATAGTAATGAAAAAATACCCATTTTTTTACTATCAAAAGAGCTTACAGCCATTAAAATATAAACACTAATTATTAGTCCAAATAAATATATAAAAGATCTGGTATTAAATATTAAATCTATTACAAAAGTATAAATTGGTGAAAAAATTATAAGACCAATTATTAAATAAACAAACAAATAGAAATAATGCCCCTCTTTGATTCTTTTAAACATTTCTCTAAAACCACCAACATACCATCTTTTATGTTGTTTCCATAGATCTTTAAAATTTGAAACAAATTGGATGCCAATGTATGGATAAGTTGAATAAAATTCTTTAACTCCCATTTTTGAAAGCTTTGTTGCCATGCTAAAATCGTCTACCAATGTTTCAGGATCAATAGGTAATAGTTTTTCTAATAAACTTCTTCTGAAAAAAACTCCATTTCCCATAAATATCATTTTTACAAAAATATTCGAATAAAATATAGCCTTTACAAAGTTAAAGTAAATTTCTTGAATAATATACACTGGTCTAAATTTAAAATTGTAAGCTTCAAAATTGGTAAAAATCATATTGACATTTTTATTAGAAAAGCAAAAAATATGTGATGAGATATAATTTTCAGGCACTCTGGCATCAGCATCAATCATCAAAATAATTTCACCATTTGCAATTTCCATAGCTTCGTTTATCGATTGAGGCTTGCCTCTTTTCCCTTTTTTTAATATAACCCTTAAATTTGTAAATTCTTTTTCAAGATTTTTGGCTATTTTATAGGTGTTGTCTTCTGAATTATCATCAATCACAATAATTTCTATGTTTTTGTAGCTGCTATTTTCGACTGTCCTGATTGTATTTTCAATTACGTTTTCTTCGTTCCAGGTTGGTATTATGACAGTAACAAGTGGATTATAATCAGGATTCCTATTTTCATGCAAATAATTTGTCCTTTTTTCATTTTTATACTTACCATAAAGAATAATTATAAGAGCCATCATAATTGAAGCAATATAGAATGTTCCAGTAAAGTAATACATTTTTTCCTCCTTATCTAGAATTTATAATAGACTCCAAGCAGGTAATTTTCAAAGTTTATAGTTTTGAATTTTAAGAATATTCTTTTATAATTCACATCGATACTTATAATATTATATGTTAAGTCGGTTGAATCTTCAACTGCATATGTGGCTTCAGGTGTTACATTTCCATACCAACTGTCCCAGAACCATTTCCATCTTTGTACGCCATCATCTACGACAGTTCCTTTGAATAAAAGATTGTATTCAAATTCAATATTAAAATCTTCACTATTGTAATTAAAACCTGCTGAAACCATTGTTGCATCTGGTCCATAAGTAAATCCCAATGGAAAATCCATCAAAGCTCTTTTTGGAGAAGTTAAATTATCTAAATAAAAATGCCTTACATTAATCCTTAAATATGGAAGGTAGTTTGTAATATACATCCATTCACTGGTATGATCATACTCAGTCCAGAAAGTAAAGTTATTGAATTTAACACTAGCACCAAAATTATATCCATTTGCCCCAGGTTTATAGTTTGAACCACCTTCGGTCCAAGGAACTTCAAAATCATCCATTGAAAATTCTCCATATATTTGAATGTTTTCATTAACTAAATAATTAAAATCAACTGAAGCTAAAACGTTTGAATATCCCTCGCCATAGGTGTTGTGATAGAACATAAGGGGGTTTAAATCAATAATATCAGGAAATTTCCCCCCAACAACATTTAATTCTCCTATTCCAAAGCGGAGTTTGTCAAATGAAAAATCAAACCTGTGGGCAATAATGGATTTATAGGGTTCATCAAATATAACTCCTGGAGTATGTTGTTCAGAATAGGAGCTTTGTATGGTTTGTTCTGCTGAAGAAAGTAAAGGATTAGATGAAATCAAATGATAAGTATATCTAAAGTTATCTATTTTAGTAGAAAATGTTAGATTATCCTGATAAGTTGTATCTGAAATTGTTATAGGATATTTAGAAACTCCCCATTTTAAAGGAAATCTTCCAATAGAAATAAATGAATTTTGATTTGCATAGTAAATGTAAAAATGCTCAGGGAAATTCATATCAAACGAAAAAGTACTAAAGTCAAATCCGTTTATGATAATATTATTTTCAAAATTTTTTGTTCTTGTAATAGGTTCTTTTTGGATGTTTACATTCGAAAATAATGTAAATCCATTTTTAGAAAATTCAAATGTGATATTCATTAATGGTGGTATTTCATTGTATAGATAAAAAACATTTTCAGCAGGATTAGTGGGAGTTCCCCAACCCCAAGGATAGTTTGTAACAAAAGTTGAATTCCAATTTCCAAATGCAACCCACGGAGAAAAATTCAGTTTAACCTTATAAATTTCAGGCTGGTTATCATTTACCCACTCTGTTGGTATAGGTGAAACATAAGAATTATAGACAAATTCTGAAAAAGTTATTGTAGATATCAAAACAAATATAAAAAGAATTATTTTTTTCATGTTTTCTTTCCTCCTAAATTAATTTATTATGTTTAAAGCTATAAAAACCATTTCCAATTATCAAATGATCTAAAAGCCGAATTCCAATAATCTGGCCAGCTTCTTTCACTTTTTGAGTAATGATTTTATCATCTTTACTTGGCATTACATCTCCAGAAGGATGATTGTGAACAAGAATAATATAAACAGCTCCATTTTTAATGGCTTCTTTGTAAATTTCTCTAGGATGTGCCAAGCTTGAGTCTGCTAAACCTATCGATATATCCTTACTTGAAATTTCATAAAGTTTTGAATTTAAGGATATAACTCTAACAACTTCTTGATCAAAATGTTTCATATCAAGGCAATATTCATATATTTTTTCTGGAGAATTTAATTTTTTTCCTGTTCGATTTTCTTTCAGAAATCTTTTTGCAAGTTCCATCGCAGCAAAAATGGTTGTAGCTTTTACTTTACCTAAACCTTTTATTTTATTTAGGTCATCTATTGTAGCTTTACTTATTTTAACTAGACTATTATCAAAATTTTCTAGTAAAAGTTTGGAGGTTTTTAGAACATCTTGACCTTTACTTCCTGTTCTCAAAAGAATTGCAATAAGTTCCTCATTACTTAAACTTTCAGGACCTTTTTTCATCAATTTTTCTCTTGGCTTCATTTATTATCCCCCTAGACCAAAGTAAATCCCATAACTTGGAAATTGGTAATCCCATCACATTGAAAAAATCACCATTTATCTTTTCAACAAGAACGCTTCCTAATCCTTGAATACCATAAGCGCCAGCTTTATCAAAGGCTTCACCCGAGGAGAGATAAAATTCAATTAGTTCATCAGAAAGTTTTTTGAATTTTACATCTGTTTTTTCATAAAAAGAAACTGTCTCATTTGGAAAAACAACAAAAACTCCTGTGTATACACTGTGCCATTTTCCAGATAAAGTTTTAAGCATTTTGAAAGCGTCATTATAATTTTTTGGTTTACCTAAAATTTGTTTATAGTAAACAATGGTATCGGCGGCAATTATAATTTGATTTTCATTATTGTTTTTAAATACTTCTCGAGCTTTTAATTCAGAAAGTGTTAAAACATGTTTGACTGGTTCCTGTTCATCTATGTTTTCATCTATTTTAGTTGGAATGATTTTAAATTTTAAGTTTAATTTTTTTAAAAGTTCAATTCTTCTTGGAGAACTTGAAGCCAAAATTATTTCCATACAATACTTCCTCCATTTTTTTTGCAAGATAAGCATTTGCAATTGACGAAATTGTTCCAAGGATAATCATAAGAGGCAAAAAAGAAAAAATAGCATTGCTTGAGATTAATAAAGAACCAATGTATACCTGAGTTAAATTATTAAAAAACATTCCAAGAAAACTTAAGCCAATATAACCCAAAAATTTAGTTTTTGATAATAATCCCTCAACTATTGCTGCTACAATGATGCCGAAAAAACCCATAAAAAAAGTTGGAGTAAATATTGCGCCAGTGAATATTGAACCTATTAATGATTTGAGAGCTCCAATAATTACTGCGGGTATAATTCCTAAGTTTATTGCTGCAAATAATACTACAAAATTTGAAAATCCCCATTTTCCAGCTGGAACAGGATATGGAATGTATTTTTCAATTATAAACATTACTGAAGCAATTGAAATCAAAAGTGAATAGGTTACCACGTTTGTAATTCTTGAGTCTTTTTCGTTTCTATGACTATTTTGTTGGGAACGCAGATTATTTTACCCCCTTTTGAAACTTTTCCAGTTTTTTCACAGATTTTTAATGGGCAAGATGAATCAGATACCCATACAAATTTTCCATCAAAATGCACAATTGTTAAAAGCTTACCATCAGTATTTTTAATTTCATATGAACCAGGATTTTTCAATTCAAGAATTTCTTTTCCATCTAATTTGACTACAAAATTACTTCCATTATTACCTATGTTTATTATTAGAAATATAACCAGTAGAATCATGAAAACAAAGGCAATTATTAAAAAATCACTTTTTCTAAACAGCTTCATAAAATTTCACCTTACCGTTTACAACAAGTCCTACTAAAAAGTTGGAATCAAACATATAAGCAAGATCAATAAAATCGTTTGTATTCCATAATGCAATATCACATTTATTTCCGGGTTCTATCGTCCAATTTTCAATGCCTAAAATATATGATGAATTAATTGTGTAGGCAGTTAATATTTCTTCAGGTTCCATTTTTAGAAACCTAAGAGCAAGATGCATAATAAAAGAAGGTTTGAAAATAGGGCAAGAACCTGGATTAAAGTCAGATCCCAATGCAACTGCAGCTCCACTATCAATCAATTTTCTGGCAGGCGCAAAAGATTCTCCAAGATAAAAGCTTGTTCCAGGCATTAAAGTAGCAATAGTTGAAGAATTTGAAAGAAGATTAACCTCTTCATCCGAAATTTTTAATAAATGATCTGCAGATATTGCTCCAAGTTTTACTGCAAGTTTTGTAGCACCAACATTCTCAATTTCATCAGCGTGAAATCTTATCTTAAAACCACTTTCTTTAGCAATAATAAAGAAATTTTCAATATCATCTGGCAAAAAAACTCCACTATCACAAAAAACATCAATTATTTCTGTATATTTTTTGATTGTATCTAAGTAATTTGTAATTTCATTTATATATTCTTCTTTTGTTTTATCATGCGGAATTGCATGTAGGCCTAAAAATGTAGGAACAATTTTTATTTCACTTAATTCATTTAGATATTTTATAGTTTTAAGTTGTTTTAGTTCAGTTTGGATGTCTAAACCATAGCCGCTTTTTCCTTCAAGCAAAGTTACTCCAGATTTTTCAAATAAATTCAAAAATTTTAAATTTTGTTTAACAAGTGTGTTTATTGAGGCACTTCTTACTTTATTTACTGTATTATAAATTCCTCCACCTTCTTTGTGGATTTCAGAATAAGTCTTTCCACTATTTCGTAAGTAAAATTCATTTGATCTTTTACCAATAAATGGTATATGTGTATGAGCATCAGAAAAAGCAGGGGTTGCAAGCTTACATTTGAATGTTACATGATCAGTAATGGAATGTTTTTTTATATCTATTATTTTTTGATTATCAATGTATATATCAACATCAAAATCTTCATATATTTTTTTCATTTCGCTACCTTTTTTTGGCGCTTTGCCCTTAGGAGTTAGGAGATGATCAGCATGTATTTTAAACATAAAACGTCACCCCAAGAAAAAGGCTACCATTGCAATTACAAGACAATAGTATCCGAAAATTTTCAATTTTTTTGTAACGGTAACTTTTTTAAGAATGTAAAGGCTAAATAACCCAACAATGAATGCCATTAAACCTGAAAAAAAGGTTAAGGAATTAAATTGAAGATTTTTAGACTCTAAAACACCTGCTCCAAAAATCACTGGTATACTCATTAGAAAAGAATACTTTAAAGCTTTTTCCCTTTGCATTCCAACTAAAAGAGCCCCAAAAAGAGTAAAACCGCTTCTTGAAATACCTGGAAAAATAGCTAGCATTTGAAAAATACCTATTATAAGGGCATCTAAATAACTTATAGCAAAGAAATTTTTATTATTGCCAAGTTTATCGGATAAAAATAGAGCACTACTTGTTAATAAAAAGAAAAAAGCAACTAATTTTAGCGAATTGAAGGAATTTTCAATTTTAGAATTAAAAAGAATTCCAAAAATCCCAGCCGGTAAAGTAGAAACTATTAATTTTAAAATTAAAGTGCAATATTTTTTGTCAAATTTAACAAGGCCATTTATAATCTCAATTACTTCTTTTCCTACAAAGATCAGAATAGCTAATAGTGTAGCAATATGAAGAAAAGAAAACAAAGGTAAATTTGGGTCAATTCCAAAAAGTTTTGAAAACAGTGTAAGATGTCCAGAGCTGGAAACAGGCAAAAATTCAGTGGCACCTTGAACTATACCAAGTATTATTTCTTGCACAGTTAATACCTCCTATGGTGTAACTCTTCCAACGTATGGTCCGTAAGTATAAACGTGCTCCCTAATTTTATCCCAGTTAACTTCATTAAAAGAAGTTGTAGCAGCATCTTTGTCGGGAAAAGCACCAAGGCATAATGTATAGTACATTTTACCATTTTTTTCAAAACTAATGACATAAGATTCAAAGCCAAGTGTACGAAGATTTACCATATCTTCAAATAGTTTTGAAGAATTTCCACTGGTTTTTAAAAAGATAGTGTAAACAGATTTTCCAGGAATTAGCCCTGGGTATGTTTTGTCCCCTAAAACTACTACAAAATAATTATTATCATTTAATTTATTAATAAGATATTTTTCATTAACTTTGACAATTTTTAAAGCGTCTTCAGGTTTTAAAACAAAAGTAGACACTTCAGTAGAAGCTTCAAGATAGTCCATTGAATAAACCAGAAGAGATTCATAATCAAATTTTTCAATTTTTATCATTGTATCAGTTGAATTTACAGTAAAATCTGGTAAATTGTTTTCACAAATTTCAGGAACTTTTAACTCAAAAGGTTTTGGGATATAAACTACCTCTACATCAACTGATGCTTTTTTTAAATAAAGATATATTGTTGAAATTAGTAAAAGAAGTGAAAGTAATGATAAAATAAAGATCAAAAAACTAAGGACTTTCAATTCAAAAGGTTTTATAGACCTTCTAGGCAGTTTAAATTCCCTCCTCTACATATTTGGTCAACAATTGAATTGTTGCTTCAACATCTTTTTTGTGAACCATTTCATTTGGAGTATGAATGTATCTAGTGGCAATTGAAACTGTTGCGCTTGGAATACCTGATTTAGTGCCTTGATATCCTCTAGCATCAGTTCCCCCGTAAATTAAAACTTCCATTTGATAGGGAATATTATATTTTTTAGCAATTTCTTTAAGTGTTTCAACTATTTTCCTGTCACTTATGGAATAACCATCTTTAACTTTTATGCATGCTCCATTTCCAAGTTTCATTGAAGTTCTTTTATTTCCTTTGGGCGTGTCTCCCACACCAGTAACGTCAATAGCAATTGCAACATCGGGATCAATCTTGTATCCAGCAACACGAGCCCCAACGATACCTACTTCTTCTTGAACTGCAAAAACTCCGTATATGGAATTTGTTGGATTTTTAAGTCTTTTGAAAACTTCAATTATTGCTATGCAACCAATTCTATCATCCATGGATTTTGAAATATAAAAGTCTCCCTGTTCTATAAAATAACCATCGTAGGTGCCAAATGTTCCTATTGGACAAAGTTTTTCTGCTTCTTCCTTGCTTTTAACCCCTATGTCCACAAATAATTTATCAAAAGAAAGTTCTTTCAAATTATTTTTCATGTCGTTTACAGTTTCTCCCTCCATACCAACTATACCTACTATATCACCAAATCTTATTTTTGAGCTTAAAATAGTATAAGGAGAAACACCACCAACCATATCTATTCTTAAAAATCCATTATCATCGATATTTGTTACAACTACCCCTATTTCATCCATATGGGCATCCAGAAGTACTTTTTTCTCTGTTTTTCCTTTTTTCCAAACTATTAAATTTCCCAGTTTATCAATTTCGTATCCATCAATATGATTTTCCAGTTCTTTCAAGATAGCTTGTCTTATTGTATCTTCACGACCGCTTGGGCTAGAAATTTCGGTAAGTTTTTTAATTAAATCCCTCATTTTAAACCCTCCTTTTTGTTGTTTTTCAATCTAATTATACACTAATAAACAATTTTTTAGCAAATAGGATTTTAAGTTAGTTTTAAGTTTTTAATGATATAATAATTAAGAAATGAAAATGTTAAACTTAGAAAGTTTTTATGAAAATTTAAAAAAATGGAATTTGGTTTCAAAAAAAGATAAAATTGTAGTTGCTGTTTCAGGCGGTGTTGACTCTTTAACACTGCTTTATCTTTTGTATTCTTTGAGAAGAGAATTGGACATTGAACTTATAAGTGCGACTTTAAATCACGGAATCAGAGAAAACGCCCAAAGAGATGTACAACATGTTATTGATTTTTCAAAAAAACTTGGAATAAGGTGTATAACTGGAAAAGTTGATACTTTAAAGTATTCAAGTGAAAATAAACTTTCTATAGAAGAATCAGCAAGGATATTAAGATATCGCTTTTTAGAGAAGGTTTTAAAAAGAACCGGATTTAATAAATTAGCAGTTGCTCATAATTTAAATGATTTAGTTGAAAATGTTTTGTTCAGATTGTCAAGAGGATCAGGTCCTTTTGGCTTACCGGGAATGAAACCTAAAAATGGAAATATTATTCGCCCATTATTATTTTATTCAAAGGATCAAATATTGGATTTTGCGTTAAAAAACAATATTGAATATGTAGTTGATGAAACTAATTTAGAAACTGTTTATACAAGAAATTTTATTCGGCACAAAATTATTCCACTTTTTAAAAGATTGAATCCAAATTTTGAGACTTCTGTGATGAGGTTTGTAGAAAATGTTTGGGAGCTTGATAACTTTATTGAAAAACAATTAAACGTGCGTATTTTCAATTTAAGAGGACGGCTTTATTTTGAAATTCCAAAAGATATTTTTCTTTTGATTGAATTAGTACGGCGCTTAACAATAAAGTTGAAGGGTAAAGCACCTGATAAGGAGAAATTAGATAGAATAAAAAAAGTTATTAATAATAAATCCACTTTTAAAGTGAATTTTTGGGATAATTTTGGAGTAGAAATTTCATATGGAAAAGTATTGCTTGGAGAATTTCTCCCCAATGAAAACTTTGAATATATTATTCGTAATGATGAGACAATCAACTTAGATCCTTTTGTGGTTAAAATAGAAAATAATGGTATAATTATTAATAAGAATAAACTGAAAGGTGATTTAATTTTGAGAAATTGGAGAAATGGTGATAGAATTTACAATGGCAAAAAGTTAAAAGAAATTTTTGTTGATAAAAAAATTCCTTCTTTTATTAGAAGGATTATTCCTATTTTTTGTGATAAGGAGGAGATAATTTATATACCAAAAATTTATTTAAACAAAAATTACGTACGTGAAAATCCTAATAATAAAAATAATATTATAGGTATTAATGTCCAGTTGAAAGGAGGTTTTTCATTTTGAATAAAGGAATTGGATCTATAATAATCGGACTTTTAATCGTCCTATCACTTTTTTGGATTTTTGAGAGTGTTTTTTTCAATAACAATTCAACTACTACCACGATGTATTATAGCGATTTTATAAAAAGAGTAGAATCAGATACGTCTGATATAGCTGAAATTACTATTAAAGACGATGGAAATATTGTTTTAACGACGATTTCAGGTCGAAAATATAATGTTTATGCACCTTGGGTAAAATATGATATGGAATTAATTAATAATTTGGTTGACAAAGGTATTAGAGTTGGTGGAGAAAAAGGAGTAGATAGCTCCTTCTGGGTAAATATTGTAGGTAACTTATTATTTTTTGTCTTAATGCTTTTCATGTTTGGCTTTTTAATCAGAGGACTTGGTCGTGGAAATAATCAGGCTTTTAGTTTTACAAAAAGTAGAGCTGAAAAAGTAGTACCTGGAAAAAAACGAGTTACATTTAAGGATGTCGCGGGTGTTGATGAGGCTGTAGAGGAGCTACAAGAAATTGTTGACTTTTTAAAAAATCCTAGTAAATTTAATAAAATAGGCGCAAGAATGCCTAAAGGAGTTCTTTTGGTAGGGCCTCCTGGTACTGGTAAAACGTTACTTGCTAGAGCTGTTGCAGGAGAAGCAAATGTTCCTTTTTTCCACATAAGTGGTTCCGATTTTGTAGAATTGTTCGTTGGTGTTGGTGCGGCCCGGGTTAGAGATTTATTTAATCAGGCTAAAGCTAATGCACCATGTATCGTATTTATTGATGAAATAGATGCTGTAGGAAGACACAGAGGTGCAGGTCTTGGCGGCGGTCATGATGAGCGTGAACAAACGTTAAACCAATTATTGGTAGAAATGGATGGATTTGATGTAAGGGAAGGAATTATTGTTATGGCAGCAACAAATAGACCTGATATATTAGATCCAGCTCTTTTGAGACCTGGGCGTTTTGATAAAAAAGTTGTTGTAGATCCGCCAGATGTGAAAGGTAGAGAGGAAATTTTAAAGATTCATTTAAGAGGTAAACCAATTGATGATGATGTAGATGTCAAAGTTTTGGCAAAAAGGACAACAGGTTTTGTTGGTGCTGATTTAGAAAATTTGATTAATGAAGCAGCACTTTTAGCAGCAAAAGATGGTAGAGATAAAATGAAGATGTCTGATTTTGAGGAAGCCATTGATAGGGTAATTGCTGGTCCAGCGAGAAAATCTAGAATTATATCACAAAAGCAGAAAGAAATTGTAGCATATCACGAATTAGGACACGCCATTGTAGGAACTGCTCTTCCAAATTCGGATCCAGTTCATAAGGTATCTATTGTTCCTAGGGGTCATAGTGCATTAGGATTTACTCTTCATTTGCCAGTTGAAGATAAATACTTAATTAGTAAAAATGAATTATTAGATAATATAACAGCACTTCTTGGTGGAAGAGCTGCGGAAGAATTAGTATTTGGAGACGTAACAAGTGGTGCAGCCAACGATATTGAAAGAGCTACTGAAATGGCTAGAAAAATGGTTTGTGAACTTGGAATGAGTGATAATTTTGGACCATTATCTTGGGGGAAATCAGAACAAGAAATTTTCTTGGGTAAAGAAATAACAAGAATGAGAAATTACAGTGAAGAAATCGCCAAATTAATCGATAGTGAAGTTCAAAATATTGTTAATTCATGCTACAACAAAGCAAAAGAAATTTTAATAAAAAGACGTAAAAAATTAGACGAACTTGCGAAGATTTTACTGGAAAAAGAGGAAATAAGTGGTGAAGAATTAAGAGAACTCCTTAAAGGAGATGAAGGTAATGTGGAGGAACATAGAAGGTCTGAGCAAGACGATTGATTATTATTTAGATGAAACATTAATATGGGATGAAAGTGATGAAATGCTTCCTTTGCATTTTGTTTCAACAACAGGCTTACTGAAAATTACTTTTAGAATTACTTCAAAAATGTTAGAAGATGTTTTGCCAAATGATTTAACTTCCGTTATAACTGAAGCATCAATAAGACATCTTGATGTATGTGTTATTGGAGAGACCGTTGTTATTGGAGTAAGAGTAACTAAAGTTGAAGGAAATAAGATAAAATTTTATGGATTAATAACAAGGGAAAATAAGAAGATTGCTGAGATTGAATTTACAAGGATTATTGTTTCAAAAGATTATCTCAGGAGGAAAGCAATTGAGAAGACCACGTAGAACCAGAGATTTTAAGGAATTTTCGTATATTAAAAAACTTAGTGATTCTGAAAAGAGATTTTCGGAATTTAAAGGCAACCAGGAGGTTGCCTTAATTTTTCCGAATAATTATAAAGTTGCTTCTGCTTCTTTAGCATGGAGTTGGGTTCAACAATTGTTTTGGGAACAGAATTTAGCAGTCGAAAGGTTCTTTTATGAGAAATGGTTTACAAAATTTTATTCAATTGAATCTTTTACACCATTGGATCAATTTAGAGTGCTTATGTTTTCATTCCATTTTGAATTAGATTTAGAAAACATAATTAATATTCTTAAAAAATTGGGCATTCCTCCTCTAGGAGAATTAAGAGGAAATGAATATCCAACAATAATCATTGGAGGTCCAATAACATTTTTCAATTTGGAACTTGTAAAACCCATAGCAGATATAGTAGTTGTTGGTGATCTAGAATACAATGTAGATGCTATCTCTGAAGGAATTAAAATTTTAAAAAAGGATAAAGAGAAAGGGATGGAGTATTTTGAAACATTAGAAAATGTAATAACAAATAGAAAAAAGTCATTGACAAAATTGAATTTAAAAAATTTTGATATAAGTCAAAAATTTCCTGTTTCTCACTTTATAACTCCTTATTCTGAATTTAAGAATAAAAGACTTATTGAGATTGGTAGAGGTTGTATTAGAAGATGTTCTTTTTGCGTCATGGGACACACTAAAAAACCCGTAAAATTTGTATCTCCTCCAGTTATTGAAGCTTTTTTAAAAGAAGAAAAAAATTCAATAGGTATTATTAGTGCTACAATTACCGATTATCCATGGTTAGATCAACTTTTAGAAATTTTAGAAAAATACAATATAAATTTTTCTGTTTCTTCAATGAGGGCAGATGGAATAACTAATAGACTTTTAAAATTAATAAAGAAAAGTGGTCAAAATACTTTTACAATAGCTCCTGAAGGGGTTTCTCAAAAAATTAGAAACAGAATAAATAAAGATATTTCTGAAGAAGACTTATTTAATGCCTTGGAGCTTGGAAGAAAAAATGAATTTAAAAGCATTAAATTTTATTATATTGTTGGTTTTGATGAAGAAGAATGGGATGATTACGAAGAATTGAGAAATTTTATCATAAAGGTAAAGAAGATGGGTTATTCAAATATTTCATTGAGCGTTAATCCCTTAATTCCAAAAAAAGGAACTCCTTTTTATGGGAAAACTTTTATTGATGCAAGGCAATATAATAGCATAATTAAGTGGATGAAAACAAATCTTCAAAAAGTGAAATTTCATTTTGAAAGTTATAAATATTCTCAAAAACAATATTTATACAATATTTTGAGTGAAGAGGAAATTAAAAAACTAATTTTAAAAATATATTCGTAAAAGGATATTGACTAAATAGGATTTTATGGTAGAATTTAAAACGATGGCGCCGGGGTGGCGGAATTGGGAGACGCAGCGGACTTAAAATCCGCTGGGGGTTACACCTCCGTGTCGGTTCGAGTCCGATCCCCGGCACCACTTGAAAATAATAAGTTTAAGGGTTATATAGAATTATACGGTGCGGGGTGGAGCAGTCTGGTAGCTCGTTGGGCTCATAACCCAAAGGTCGCAGGTTCAAATCCTGCCCCCGCTACCAGAAGTAGGAGCGGATTAATTCCGCTCCTTTTTATATAACTGCATTGAAAGGGTGAATAAAGTGTTTCATGTTTATCATCTTTTTTCTTTTGTTTATTCAATATTAGCGTATTTAATTTCATCCTTTATTAATTCAAGTGCTGCAAAACTTGGACTTTCATACTCTATGATTGGTTTGATAAACTTCTTTGGGGCTGCTTCTTATATTACTGGAAGTTTAACTTTTGGTCATATTGGAGATAAAATTGGTCATAAAAAATTTTTAATATTGGAAATGTTGATTTTTTCAGTTTTGATATTGATTTTTTCAAATTTCGGTGGAATTGCATTTCTTTTTGTTTTTGCTATTGCTGCTAATTTATTTTTTGGAAGCTTTTTTCCTCAAATTGAAGGTTTAATTGCTAGAAATGAGAATTTATTGAACATTGATCATTCTAAAACTATTATAAGGTTTAATTTGTCATGGAGTTTGGGTAATATTTTTGGAATGGCTTTTGGACCATTTTTAACGGTTAAGATGCCACAGTTGATTTTTATCTTTGGTTTTGTACTAAACCTTTTATCAAGTTCTTTTGTTTTTCGTGATTTTAAAAAGCATGGTGAAAAAATTATTTTTCAACCTAAAAAAACTCTATATTCTGAATTGGTTCATATTGATTATAGCAACATAAAATTGTATAGATTGGTGTACAGAATAACACTCTTTTTTTCAGGTTTAATTTATACAGCAATACTTTCGTTGTTTCCAAAATTGATAAATGTTTCTGGATTTCCTTTGAAAATTAGTGGATTTGTTATAGTGTTTGCTAATATATCAGTTTTTTTAACTTTTTTGATTATGGGAAAATTGAAAATTTGGGTGAATAATCCTAAAATTTCTTTCCTTTTCCTATTTGTTTTGCCTTTAACTTCAATGTTAATGTTTGCGAAAATGAATTTATTTTTGTTTGCTTTGATTTCATTTTTAGGTGGAATGTGTTATGCTATACCTTATACATTTGCGATTTACTATGGTTTGACTACTCAGGAAAATGATCAAGGGAAACAAGGAGGATTTCATGAGGCCACAATTGGGATGTTATTTGGTTTTGGCCCATTAATAGGGGGAGTATTTTCAGATATTTTTGAAGGGATTATAGGACTTGGAGTAATGGGAATTATTTTGAGCCTTATAATTTTTTTGGTTCAAATTCTATTTTTAAAAAAGCTAAACGAAAATAATTTCTTTAAAAAACCAAGCTAAAAGCTATAGCGATTTTTGAATTTTCAAAATCGAGCTTGAATTCATTTATTAAGAAAATCCCATAAATATCCGCTAAAAGGTCGTAAAATTCACATGTACCTTTTTTAGAAACATAATCATATATTTCTTTTCCAATGCCGATTGATAAAGTGAAAGGCTTTGAGCATTCACCTAAAATTGGTGAAAAAAATGAAGTGATGATTAAACTTGCATTTAAATGTAAATATTTGTCAAAAGGAAGTTTAAAAGAAAAAATAGTTGTAAGAAGAGAGATAATGAATACAATTATGATTATTTTTCTTATTTGAATCCCTCCAATTGCATTTTATCCATCCTAAAGTTAATTATAACAAATAAAGTTTAATATTTTGTTATAAATTAATTTGCATATCTTAATTTTAATATGGTAAAATTATTTTGCCAAATTTTTTCTAAGGAGTGTTTAAATGAAAAAGATCTTTTTTATCTTTTTTATTTTGGTGAGTTTTATTTATTTTGGTAATTACTATGTAATTAATTATTATATTCAGCCCGGTGATACGTTATACATGCTATCAAAAAAGTTTTCATTGTCCCCTTCTACGATACTTGATTGGAATGATATTGAACCTTACAATCTGAAAATTGGTCAAGTTTTAAAGATCCCTCAACCCGAAGGGATATTGTATGAAGTGAAGCAAGGAGATACATTATATGATATCTCCTTAAGATTTTTTACTACAATTGAAGTAATTAAGTCTGCAAATAATTTGAGTAATAATTATATTTATGTTGGGCAGAAATTATTTGTTCCTACAAGTAGAATTGGTTTAGCATTTAATGTATATGATAAGGATTTTATCTGGCCAGTTTTTGGTAGATTAACTTCTACATATGGATGGAGAGAGCATCCTATTTATCATAAAATGTCTTTTCATACAGGCGTTGATTTAGCAGCTCCGGAAGGTACTCCTATTTTTTCCGCAACTGAGGGTGTAGTTGAACTTGCAGGGCAATACGGTGGCTATGGTTTAGCTGTTATTGTTGATTATGGAAAGTATGAAATTGTATATGGACATATGTCAAAAGTTTGTGTCTACAAAGGACAAACGTTATCAAAAGGAGAGTTAATTGGAAGAGTCGGTTCTACGGGTGTAAGTACAGGTCCTCATCTTCATTTTGAAGTCAGAATTAATGGAAATCATACTAATCCGGTGGCTTTTTTACCTTCATATAATAGAATGTACGTTTTAAAAAGTGATAATATATATGTTGGTGGTGAATAAAATTGCCGTCCAAGTTGTTCTATGAAAAAGTTTATAAGACAGAAGAAAATTTTGAAGAAATTTCTGATTTTTTGTATGATTTAAATTTTAATAATTTTTATTTTTTGGAGAATGACGAAGGAAAATTTTTGGTTTTAGTCTCTGATGAATTGAAAAAAATTGCTTTTATAGAAAAAAATCTTCCTTTTAAGTTAAGTTTTATAGAACAAAGAACTACTTCTTCGGATGACTGGATAAAAAATATAATTACAAAACCTTTTGAATTTATTGATGGAGTATATGTAGATCCTGATCATCATAATATAGATGCTGAATATGTTATTAGAATAATACCTGGGCTTGCTTTTGGGACGGGATTGCATGCGACAACAAAATTAGCTGCAGAATTTTTAAAGAATTATTTAAAACCGGGTATGAGTGTACTAGATTTGGGGTGTGGAAGTGGAATTTTAAGTATATTATCAAGAAAACTTGGAGCTTCTTATGTACTTGGTGTTGATAATGACAAAATTGCAGTGGAAGTTGCTCAAGAAAATCTTGAATTAAACGAAGTTGATAACGTAGAAATAAGAGAATCTAACTTATTAGAAAAAGTTGAAGGTAAATTCGATATAATTGTTTCAAATATAATTGCTGAAGTTTTAATTGAAGCACTTAATGATATTGAAAAATTTTTAAAAAAAGATGGGTTGGTCATTTTATCTGGTATAATTAATTCAAAACTCGACCTGTTTAAGGATTTTGATATTGTTGACCATCGGAGGAAAGGGGAATGGAGTTCAATAGTGATAAAGTTTTAAAAAAGATAATAAATAAGCAACTTGGAACTAAGGCAACAAATTTCTATAAAGTTGCCTATTTTTGTATTTATAATTTCCCAGTAGTTATAGAGAGCTTGCCCATAAAAGAAGGAAAGCCGTTTCCAACTATTCATTATTTAACTTGCCCATTTTTGATTAAAGAAATTTCAAGACTTGAAGAAAAGGGATATATCAAATATTTTGAAGGAAAGATTAAAAATGACGAAAAATTTAGATTAAAAGTTTTCAAAGCACATCAGGAAATAGTTATTAAAAGAGATAAATTATTTGATGAAGTTCAAGAAATTAAAAATTTTGAACAATGGAGAAAACAATTACTTAATGTTGGTACAGGTGGAGTTAAAGATTGGACAAAAGTAAAATGTTTACATTTGCATGTTGCAGATTATTTATCAGGAATTGATAATCCAATAGGGGAAGAAGTTGTGAATTTGATTGGAAATTTAAATTGTAAAGATAAATATTGTGCAAAATTTATTGAGGAGATTCGACATGAAAATTGAAATTTACATACCCGGTAAACTTTCAAGGCACCTTTTGGGTGCATATGATTTTTATTTAGATAAAATAAAAAGATTTGCAAAAATAAGAGTAAATTTTACTAAATTAGGTGGAGATCTAAACAGAATATCAAAGGAAGTTATACTTAAAAAAGAAGCCGAAGAAATATTAAGAAAATTGAATGGGAAAGAGTTTTATTTGATTGATTTACATGGTAAAAAATTAGATAGCTATGAATTTTCAATGTTTCTAGAAAATCAAAAATTGAAAGGAGAATTAAATATAGTAATTGGTGGACCTCTTGGAATAGATAAAACATTAATTGATAAATCAAAAGATAGAATTTCACTTTCAAAATTAACATTTACTCATGAGTTGGCTTTAATTTTGGTTTTAGAGCAGATCTTTAGAGGCTTTAAAATAATTAATAATGAAAAATACCATTATTAGGAGGTATTACATGAAAAAAATATTTGTTGCAACCACCAATAATCACAAGATTGAAGAAATTAGAAGAATATTAGGAGATTTAAAAATCGAAATAGAACAATCACCAAAGAAAATTGATGTTGAAGAAGATGGAAAAACCTTTATGGAAAATTCTGTTAAAAAATCATATTATTACGGAAATACACTTGGAGCTCCAGTAATTGCGGATGATTCTGGTTTGGTAATTGATTATCTAGGTGGATTTCCTGGTGTAATGAGTGCACGCTTTTTGGAAGGGAAAAGTTATGAAGAAAAAATGAAAGAAATTTTAAAAAAATTAAATGGTGCAAATGATAGAAGCGCGCGATTTGTTTGTGTTGCCAGTTTCTATGATCCAATAGAAGGTGTTTTAATCTCAGCAGAAGGAGTAATAGAAGGAAAAATTGCTGATGAAATTAAAGGAAATGGTGGTTTTGGATATGATCCTATATTTATACCTGAAGGATATGATAAAACTTTTGGAGAGCTTGGAGAAGAAGTAAAAAGGAAAATTAGTCACAGAAGTAGGGCTTTTAGAAAACTATTTTCAATTCTTTTTAAGGTTAGAGAAATTTAAGGAGGAAACTTAATGAAGGTGTTTTTAATTGCTTTTGGAGGGGCTTTAGGTGCTTTGTTAAGGTACTATATTTCTAAGTTTGTAAATTCCACTTTTTCTTTTAGTTATATTCCCTGGGGAACAGTTATTGTAAATATTACAGGTGCATTTTTCCTTAGTTTTCTTCTTTTTATTTCTTTGGAAAGATTTGAGATTTCTTCAAATTTTTTATTGTTTTTTGGAACAGGGTTTTTAGGAGCTTTTACCACTTTTTCAACTTTTACCTATGAAGCTTTGGCTTTATATATCGAAACCCCTTTGAGGGGAATTATTTATTTTTTAGCCAATACAGTTCTAGGATTTTTTGCTGCTTATTTTGGAATGCTACTTGGAAGGGGGAAGGTTTTTTGAAATTACTTAGAATATATCTGGGGGAAAAAGATTCAAAAGGTGGAAAACCACTTGCAGAATATATCGTTGAATTGGCCTATAGAAATCATATGGTAGGAATAACAGTTTGTAAGGGGATTATGGGTTTTGGGAAAAAAAGACATATGCATAGGAGTGATTTTTTTACTCTTTCAGAAGATTTACCAATTATTATTGATTTGGTTGACGAGGAAGAAAAAATAGATGAGTTTGAAAAGGAAATTAAAAAATTAAATTTTGATGGGTTAATAGTTAAAATTCCAGTAGATGCTTATTATATGGAGAATGAGAAATGAAATTACTTTTAACTTGTACTACTGGTTTGGAAGCAGCTACTTCTTTAGAAGTTAAAAGAATGGGTTTTAAGATTATTGATTCAACAGCAGGGAGAATATTTATTAAAACAAGGCTAGAAGATATTCCTCGTTTGAATCTTTGGCTCAGGACCGCAGAAAGAGTTTATATTGTGCTAAACGAAAAAAAAGTTGAAAATTTTGATGCACTTTTTCAGGCAATAAATGAAATTGAATGGGAAAGATACATAAGTTCAGGAAAAATACTTATTAGTGATGTAAGCACGAGAAACTCTAAACTTTCTGCAAAAGGTGCAATTATTTCAGTAGCTACAGCAGCTATTAATAAAAAAATAAAAAAAGAAGCCAAAGAACAGCTTTATCCAATAAGACTAATCTTAAAAAATAATAAATTACTAGTATTGTTAGATACAACAGGTCCTAAAGCATTAAGCAAAAGAGGATATAGACTTAAAACTTCAAAAGCTCCCATTAGGGAAACAATTGCTGCCGCAATGGTTTTACTATCAAGATGGAATGGAAGTGTCCCGTTGATCGATCCTTTTTGTGGAAGTGGAACAATACTTTTTGAGGCTGCTTTGATGATTTTAGGTATATCACCTGGAATAAAAAGAAATTTCGTTTCTGAAAATTGGGATATTCTTCGCAATTACTGGCTTTTAGAAAGGAAAAAAGTAATTAATTGTAAAAATAACAGGATTTTTGAACATAAAATCATTGGTTTTGACAGAGATTTTAAGATATTGAGTGTGGCGGAGGAGATTTCTAAGAAGCTTAATTTGGATTTTATAGAGTTTAAAGTAAAAAATTTCGAAGAGCTTTTACCAAATAAAGAAGAATTGTACATCATAACTAATCCACCTTATGGAGAAAGAATAAAATCAAATGTCGATTTTTCAACCATTTTTCAGAAGTTTCCTAAAGCAAATGTTTATATCCTGTCTCCTGATAATAATTTTGAGAAAATAGTTGGTAAAAAGGCGACAAAAAAAATTAGATTTCAAAACAGTGGAATATGGGTCTGGTATTATATGTTTTATTAGGAGGTATTTATGGAAAATATATTAAGATTTTTGAGTGAAGAAGGCCTTAAAGTTCGAAAACCAGCAAGATATATTGGAAATGAATATAATTCAATTTATAAAGATCCTGTGGGTAAATTTAGAATAGCACTAGCATTTCCGGATGTATATGAAATTGGTATGTCTCATTATGGGTTAGAAATTTTATATCATCTTTTAAATTCAATGGACAAAGTTTATGCTGAAAGAGTTTATCTACCATGGGTAGACATGATTGAGTTAATGGAAAATAAAAATATCCCTCTTTTTACTTTGGAAACTAAAACACCATTAAAATTCATGGATGCTGTTGGAATTTCTATGGAATATGAATTATCATATACCAATGTTTTAAAATTGCTTCAACTTTCTCAAATTCCACTTCGTGCAGATGAAAGAAATGAAAATGATCCTTTAATAATAGGTGGAGGTCCGGTTGTTTATAATCCTGAGCCGATTTCTCAAGCATTTGATATTATTTTTGTTGGAGATGGAGAAAAAAATTTAGATAAGTTAATCAATATTCTTATAGAAACAAAAAATGAGAAAAAAATTAAAAGATTAGAAGAGGTAAGCAAATTAGATGGAATTTATGTTCCGCTATTTTATAAGCAAGTGGGGCGAAAAGTTGTTCCTGTTTACAATGCTCCAAGATTAATTAGAAGAAATATTATTGAGGATTTAGAAAATGCTCCAATACCTATAAATAAAATTTTACCCAACGTCGAAAGTGTACATGATAGAGCAGTTATAGAGATAAGCAGAGGTTGTACCAGAGGTTGTAGATTTTGCCAAGCAGGTTATATTTATAGACCAGTAAGAGAGAGAAGTACCGAAAAGATTATAAATTCTACTATTAAGATGATTGAAAAAACAGGATATGAAGAAGTCTCACTTTTATCATTATCGGCAATGGATCATAGTTCGATAGTTGAGATTGTAGATGGTCTTTTACCATTTTCTAAAAAATACAGAGTTTCAATTTCCATACCATCAACAAGGGTTGATGCTTTTAACGTTGAAATTGCTTCAAGTATTGCTTCGGTTAGAAAAACAGGTATAACTTTAGCACCAGAAGCCGGTTCTCAACTAATGAGGTATAAAATAAATAAAAATATAAGTTATGACGATATTTATAACAGTGCTTTGAGTGCTAAAAATGCCGGTTGGAATAGAATAAAGCTTTATTTTATGGTAGGGTTTCCTGATGAAAAAGAAAATGATATTAGGGAAATAGGAGAGTTACTAAGAGAAGTAAAAAAAATAAAATTTAAAAATATAACGGCTTCAATAAATCTCCTTGTCCCCAAGCCTCATAGTGCCTTTCAATTTGCTAAATTGCAATCTTACGAGTATACAAATTATGTTAGTGGGATTTTAAAGTCTTATAGGAAATATGCAAGAATAGATGTAAATGATGGTAAGAAAAGTTTTATAGAAGGAATTTTGTCAAGGGGTGATAGAAAAATATTTGAAGTGCTATTGAAAAAGTTCAAGAAGTCTTATTTTGATGACTGGAATGAGTTTTTTAATTTTGAAGATTGGATTAAAACGTTTTCAGAATGTGGTGTTGACATAGAAGAATATCTTGGGCCATATAATTTTAATTCTGATTTTCCTTGGGATCATATAGATTCCGGTATAACAAAAGCGTTTCTCTGGAAAGAATATCAAAGGTATTTTAAGAATGAAAGCTCTTTAGATTGTCGTTGGAATAGCTGTACATATTGTGGTGTATGTCAGATATACAGGGTAAAAAACATTGTGAAAAAATAGAATAATGTTTGCTTCAAGTGATTAAATGTGTTATAATACCTTTTGAAAAATGAAGTATGGAGGTGTAGGAATGGCGAAAGTTATGTTAGTAATCCATTCGATTATTTCTATAGTATTAATTTACCTTTCTCTTAAACAAATGGGAAAATTTGCTGAACTGGGAGGAGCATTTGGTTCAGGTGCTATGAATACAGTATTTGGAAGAGAAAAAGGGCTTGACAAAGAAGGAAAAATTACCGTTCTTTTTGGTGTATTGTTCTTTGTTTCAAGCATATTAACTGCCTTCTTTATCTCTAGATAAAAGAATTTTTGGGGTGGTGTATTTGAGTTTTTTAGAACCAGAAAAACAATTAGAAGTATTAAAGAAAAACGCGGTAGATCTTGTTTCTGAAAGTGAATTGTTAGAGAAATTGAAAGAAAAAAGGCCTTTAAAAGTAAAATTGGGGGTTGATCCATCTAGGCCAGATCTTCATTTAGGTCATGCAGTGGTTTTAAGAAAATTAAAGGAATTTCAGGATTTGGGTCACCATGTGATTTTAATAATTGGTGATTTTACAGCTCGTATTGGAGATCCTTCCGGCAGAAATTCTACTCGTCCAATGCTTTCCGAAGAAGAAGTTAAGAAAAATGCAAATACATATGCTGAACAAGCCTTTAAAATTCTTGATAGAGAAAAAACAGAAATAAGATTCAATGCAGAATGGCTTGAAAAAATGAATTTTGCTGATGTTATTTCTCTTGCAGGTAAGTATACTGTTGCAAGAATGTTAGAAAGAGATGATTTTGCAAAAAGATTAAAAGAGGGTATTCCTATAAGCATTTCAGAATTTTTATATCCACTTGCTCAAGCATATGATTCTGTTGCCATTCAAGCAGATGTTGAGCTTGGAGGAACAGACCAATTATTTAATTTGCTTGTTGGAAGAAAAATACAGGAAGAATATGACCAGAAGCCTCAAATTGTTTTAACTATGCCTATTATAGAAGGAACAGACGGCAAACTCAAGATGAGCAAAAGCTATGGAAATTATGTTGCATTTAATGATGAACCAAGCGAAATGTATGGTAAAATAATGTCAATTCCAGATGAATTAATAACAAAATATATGAGGCTTTTAACTGATATACCTGAAAAAGATATAGAAAATTATGAAAAAATGATGCAAAGTGGTAAAATAAATCCTAGAGACGTTAAAATGAAATTAGCTCGTGAAATTGTTTCCTTTTTTTACGATGAAGAAACAGCGAAAAAAGCTGAAGAAAATTTTATAAAGGTCTTTAGAAGAAAAGAGATACCAGATGAAATGCCTGAACTTTATTTTGAGCCTGGTGAATATAATATAGTTGATTTAATTGACGAATTAAAAATATTACCAAGTAGAAGTGAAATTAAACGTACTATTATGCAGGGCGGAGTGTATTTTAATAACCATAGAATCAGCAATTTTAAAGATACTGTAATAATCGAAAATGAGCATCTATTGAGGATTGGTAAAAGAAAATTTTATAAAATCAAAGCAAAAAGTTAAGGTTTTTTGAAAAAACACTTGAAATGAGTTAACAAAAAATGATATAATACAACTGTATGGTAATTTTTAGGGAACACAAATCAGGAAGGGAGGTATTTTTTATGAAGAAGTTTTTTGTTGTTATTATTGCTATTTTGGTTTCAGCATTTGCCTTTGCGCAATTAAAAGACGTTCCAACAGATCACTGGGCTTATGAATCAGTTGAAGCATTAGTTAATGCTGGTATAATTCAAGGTTATCCTGACGGGACATTTAGGGGTGCATCAAGCGTTACTCGTTATGAAGTTGCTGTTTTACTTTCCAGAGTTATGGATAAAATTGAGCTTGATTTAGGTGAAGTAATTAAAAACAGATATTTAAACTCCTTGAAACTTATAAACACAAATAAAGATCAAATTAGTTCACTTTACAAAGTTGTTAAGGGAAATTCTGATAAACTTGACGAATTAGGTGGAAAACTTGATGAGGTTTCTAAAGCATTAGCAACCTTGGAAAGTTTAAAGGTTACATTGGATGTTCATGAAGGTGATATAACAGCACTTTATGATATTTCTGGAAGTTTGAAGAAAGATCTTGAAAAATTGAATCTTTCAATTGAAACATTGAAAAAAACTGTTGATTTACATGAAAAAGATGTAATAAATATTTATGGTGAATTAGCAAATAAAGCATCAAAAGATGATGTTCAAATGATTGTAGACAAATCTCTTGAAGAAGTAAATGGTCAAATTGAATTTTTGTACAAAAAAATTAACTTTGCAGAAGAAAATGTAAAAGCATATACAGATTCAAAAGTAAGTGAACTTTCCGGAAAAATTCTTAATGTTGAAGCTACAGTAAATGATGGCTTACCAGTATTAAGAGATCTTGTTTACCAAAATTCTACAAATATTAAGAATTTAGAGAAAAAATTAATGAAATATATCAACGTTAAAGTTAATGCAGTAAATAAAAATATTGATGGTTTGGAAGATAAAATTGCTGGATTGGAAAAAGCTTATGCAATGAAATTTGAAGGAATTGACGCTTATCTTAATGGTATGGCTGATCAGATCATTACACTTGAAGAAACCACAAATAATTTGGCAGAGAAAGTTGATACAAAAGCTGATCAAACAGAAGTGGAAGAAGTAGCGAAAAAAGTTAAAACAACAAATATTCTTTCCATATTTGCATTATTGTTAGGAGCAGCTGGACTTGGAGTAGCAATTTATGGTATAATGCAACCATAATAATAAAAACGTATAACTTTATTAATGAGAGGGAGGTATTAGTATGAAGAAATTATTAGTAGGAGTTTTAGCATTGTTTGTATTTTCGGCATTGTTTGCAGCAAGTGCAACACCTGAAGTAAGTTGGTCTGGTTCTGCTTACTTTACTTTGGGTGTAGATGAAAAAGGTGTTGACGTAGACGGAGGTTTAAGTGATTTTTCGTTAACAGTATCACCAAATGGTGACACACAAGTAGGAGTAAGTTTCAGTTTTGATTTTATTGCTGGAACATGGTCATTCAGTTCTTTGGCATTTGAAAATGATTATTTTGGTCTTACCTATGCTCCAGGTGCAGTAGAATTTAACAAATTCTTTGGTGGATTAAAAGATACAGATGCAGATGGTGTACCTGATACACCAGTAGTTCCGGCAGAAGATTATATTGATGTTACAGTAAAAGCAGTTGAAGGTTTAGAAGTAGTGTTTATGGATGGTCTTGCAACAACAACAGAAGTTGATTATGATACGGGTGATGCAACTGGACACGCATGGTTTGATGATTTCCTAGGTGTTAAATATTCTGTAGCAGGTGTAAATTTAGCAGCAGCAGTCTATGATGCAGATACAGATCCTTCTACAAACACATTTGAATTTGGTTTAGCAGTTGATACAAGCTTAGAATTTGATTTTGGAACCATTGCACTCGAAGGTGTAGTTGCAAGTGCAGCTTCCCCAGTATATGGAGTTTATGAAGGATATACCGGAACATTTGATTTTGTAACAATAGAACAAAATTTCAAATGGTTTGAAAATGTTAACCTTCTTACCTACAAAGGTGACGATGCTTTAACAGGAAAATCATTTGACGTAACAGTTTCTGCTGATTACGCAGTAACAGACGAACTTTCAGTAAATGGAAGCTTAGGATTCGTAATTGCTGATCTTACAGCAGCAACAGATTTCACAGTTCCAGTAAGCCTTGGTGTAGATTACACAAATGCATTTAGTGCTGGTGTAAGCCTTAGTTGGGATGATGTAGTAGGAGCAGCTACAGCAATTGTAGCAGAAGTATACGCAGGCTATGAAGCTGAAATGTTTAATCTTGGCTTAACAGCTGACTGGGCAGATCTTGTTGGTGCACCAGATTCAATTGAACTTGACTTAACAGCAGGCTTTGCTGTTGATATGGTTGAAGGAAGTGCAGAAGTTTACTGGTATGATGTTGTTGGAGCAGCTACAGACGTAGCAGCTGATTTAAGCGTTTCAGTAACACCACTTGAAGAATTAACATTAGCAGGTGCAGTAAAATACGCAGGTGGCGAATTTGGCTACAACGCAGAACTTTCATACGCAATTGATGCAAATACAACATTCAGTGCATTCTACGGAACATTGTACGATGCAGATGCAGATGGTGTAGTTGATATTAATACAACTGATGCACAATGGTATCTAAAACTTGAATGGAGTGCAAGCTTCTAATATTGAATAATTGAAAACGATATAGAATATAATCCCCGCCTTATGGCGGGGATTTATTTTGTAAACTTATTATATATTTTTTGAAACATTAGAAGAGTATAATTAATTGTGAATATAATAACATAGGAGGTGTTTTAAAATGTACAACGAAATTATTGATATTAGAGCAAGAGAAGTTCTTGATTCAAGGGGAAATCCGACAATTGAAACAGAAGTAATGCTTGAGGATGGTACAATTGGTAGAGCTATTGTACCATCAGGTGCTTCAACAGGAAAATTTGAAGCATTGGAATTAAGAGATGGAGATAAATCAAGATATAATGGAAAGGGAGTTTTAAAGGCTGTTGAAAACGTTAATGAAGTTCTTGCTCCAAGACTTATTGGTTTAAATGCATATGATCAAGTTTTACTTGATAAAACTATGCTTGAAATTGATGGAACAGAAAATAAAAGTAAAGTTGGAGCAAATGCAATTTTATCAATTTCAATGGCTGTTGCAAGAGCTGCAGCTGCTTCTTTGGATTTACCATTATATAAATATTTAGGAGGAGTAAATGCTAAAGTTTTACCTGTCCCATTTATGAATGTAATTAATGGAGGTCAACATGCAGATAACAACCTTGATATCCAAGAATTTATGATTGTTCCTGCGGGAGCTCCAAGTTTTAGAGAAGCTTTAAGATATGGAGCTGAAACATTCCACGCTTTAAAGAAACTTTTGAAAGAGTCTGGTCATGTAACTGCAGTTGGAGATGAAGGAGGTTTTGCACCAAATTTAAATAGTAATGAAGAAGCAATTCAAGTGTTAATTGAAGCAATTAAAGCAGCTGGATACGAACCTGGTAAAGACATATTTATTGCATTAGATGTTGCAGCAAGTGAGTTTTATAACGAAGAAACCAGAAAATATCATATTGATGGTACAGACAAAGATGCTGAGGAATTAATTGAATATTATGAATCATTGATTAACAATTATCCAATAATTTCTATTGAGGATCCTTTTGATCAAGAAGATTGGGAAGCATATGCTAACTTCACTGTAAAAGTAGGAAATAAAGTTCAAATTGTTGGAGACGATCTTTATGTAACAAATGTAAAAAGGCTTTCAAAAGGTGTAGAACTAAAAGCTACAAATTCTATATTAATCAAATTAAATCAGATTGGTTCAGTTACTGAAACACTCAATACAATTGAAATGGCTAAGACAAATAATATGACTAATGTAATTTCTCATAGATCAGGTGAAACTGAAGATACATTTATAGCTGACCTTGTTGTTGCTACAAATGCTGGTATGATCAAGACTGGTTCTCTTTCAAGAAGTGAAAGAATTGCAAAATATAATCAATTATTGAGAATCGAAGAAGAACTTGGAGAAGTTGCTGAATATAAAGGTCTTGAAGCATTTTATTCAATAAAAAAATAAACGTAGATGATTAAGTAAAGACCAAAAAAATAAAAAGCGCCCCTAAAACTAAAAAATTTTGGGGCGCTTTTTCAATTAATTATTATACATTTTATATGGTAAAGATTTTATAAATTTTTTACGGCGTCAAATTTTTCCTGATCAGCTACGTGAAGGTAAATACTTGTTGTACTTAAATTGGTATGGCCTAAAAGCTCTTGAACTACTTTAATATTAACTCCCCTTCTAATTAAATGAGTTGCATATGAATGCCTTAAAGTGTGAGGATGTACATCTTTTTTAATATTTGCTCTTTTAACTCCTTCTTTAACCCATCTAAATACTGTTGAAGGATGAACATGTTTCTTGCCATTTTCAAAAACATAGATTTTTGGCTCAAATGAGTCAATATATTTTTTAAGAAGTGGTACAACTCTTTCAGGTAAAGGAACAAGTCTATCTTTTCTTCCTTTTCCCATTTCAACTCTTAAAAATGGTGGCAAAAATGATATATCTGAAACTCTCATTGAGCATAACTCACTGATTCTAAGTCCACCATAGTAAAGTAGAGAAATAGCAGTTTTCTGTTTTAATTCGTTTTCTTCATCAAAAGATTCAATTAGATTTTTGACCTCATCTTCAGTTAAAAAATCAGGTATTTTTCTTCTAATTCTAGGATGCCTAATTCTTTCCATGGGATTAGAAGAAACAACACCAGACAAATCAAGGTAATTGAAAAAAGTAGAAAGACTTGAAATATATCTTGAAATAGTAGTTTCCTTTGGACTAACACCAATTAATTCTCCTTTGGATAATGCTTTTAAAAATTCTTCAATGTCTTTTCTGGATATATTTTTAACATCTTTGTTTAAATATTGAAGTAGTTTTCTTACATCTTTTAAATATGCCTTAACTGTATTGTCTGAGTGCCTTCTAACGTGTTCGAGATATTCTTTGAAATTTTCAAGAATTTCTTCCATTTTAACCTCCCGATAAAATTTTTTTCAAGTATTTTCCCGTTAGAGAGTTTTTTGATTTAGCGATTTCTTCAGGAGTACCCTTAGCAACAATGTATCCACCATCATCACCACCAACTGGACCGAGATCAATAACGTAATCAGCATTTTTAATAACATCCAGATTATGTTCAATAACAATTACAGTATTTCCTTTGTCTACTAATCTATTTAAAACGTCAATAAGTTTTTTAACATCTTCAAAATGCAAACCAACAGTTGGTTCATCTAAAATGTATAAAGTATTTCCAGTAGAACGTTTTTTAAGTTCGGATGCTAATTTTACACGTTGGGCTTCTCCACCTGATAGAGTAGTTGCTGGTTGACCAAGTTTAATATATCCAAGTCCAACATCAGCCAAAACTTGAAGAGTTGTACTAATTGAAGGTATGTTTTTGAAAAATTCAAGAGCTTCATCTACTGTCATTTCAAGTATATCAGAAATATTTTTATTTTTAAAAGTAACTTCTAATGTTTCACTATTATACCTTTTACCTTTACAAACTTCGCATTCAACATAAACATCGGGTAAAAATAACATTTCTACTTTAATAATTCCTTGCCCTTTACAATGTTCACATCTTCCACCTTTTACATTAAAACTAAATCTTCCAGCAGAGTATCCTCTTGCTTTTGCTTCAGGTGTCATAGAAAAAAGTTTTCTTATTTCATCAAATACCTTTGTATATGTTGCAGGATTACTTCTTGGAGTTCTTCCAATAGGAGATTGATCAATAGCAATGACTTTATCAATAAATTGTAAACCTTCAATGCTATCATATTCTCCTTCATTTAAATTGGATTTATGTAAGTTATTCATAAGAGCTGGATATATTGTGTCAATTACAAGGGAACTTTTACCGGATCCAGAAACACCTGTTATACAAATAAATGTACCAAGGGGGAAGGAAACGTTTAGATTTTTTAGATTATTATGCCTTGCCCCCTTGATGGTAAGAAATTTTCCAGTTCCTTTTCTTCGGGATTTTGGAACAGGAATTTTTCTAATTCCCTTTAAATATTGAGCGGTAATTGATTTTGAAAGTACTTTTTCAATTTCAGAAACGGGGCCTTGATAAATAACCTTTCCTCCGTTTATTCCAGCAGCAGGTCCAATATCAATAATATAGTCAGCATTTCTTATTATATCTTCATCATGTTCAACTACTATTACGGTGTTACCTAAGTCTCTTAATTTTTTAAGCGTTTTAATTAACCTTTCATTATCACTTTGATGAAGTCCAATTGTTGGCTCGTCTAAAACATAAGTTACACCAGTAAGACCGGAACCAATTTGTGTTGCAAGCCGAATTCTTTGTGCTTCTCCTCCAGATAAGGTTTTAACATTTCTAGAAAGTGTTAAATACCCTAAACCAACTTCATTTAAAAATTGAAGCCTTTTTTCAAGTTCATCTAGTAATTCCTGAACAATTTCTAGTTTTTTTGAAGAAAGTACATTCTTTAAATTTTTTACAAAATCTAGTTCTTTAGAGATAGGAAGGTTTGTAAATTCCATGATATTCAAACCTTTGATTTTTACAGCTAAGGCCTCTTTACGAAGACGTTGACCATTACATTCATGACATTGTTTTTCAACGAAAAATTTATTTACAAGCCATTGCCTAGAATCTTCTGAAGTATACTCGTCATATCTTTGGCGTAATATTTCGACTAAACCATCAAAATAGGAAGTGCCGTACAAAATGGCTTCTTGAGTCTCTTCAGGAAGATTTTTAAATGGTGTATTAAAATTTCCACCATATTGATTGATTATTCTAGCAATTCTTCTTGGAATCCAACCATTTTCTTTATGCCCGATTTTAATGGCTTCTAAAACAGGTTTGTCAAAGTCTATTACTTTTTTCTCATCGACCTCCAAAGTGAATCCCAATCCATGACATCTTGGGCAAGCACCATATGGGCTATTAAATGAGAATAATTTTGGGTTTATTTCTGGCATAGAAATACCACAAATTGGACACATCATTTTTTCAGAATAAAACTTTGTTTCATTGTTTTCAATATCTTTAATAATTACAAATCCATTTCCTTCTTTTAGTGCAAGTTCAACTGAATCAAATATTCTGTGTTTGATTTCATCATCTTTGGTTAAAATTAATCTATCAATTACAAGGTTTATGTTATGTCTTACATTTTTATTCAATTCAGGAACTTCCTCTAATCTATATGTTTCTCCATCAATTTCTACTCTTAAATATCCTTTTTTTAAGAATTTTTCAAAAGTATCTTTAAATGTACCCTTTTTTTCTGTTGCAATAGGTGCTTCAATGTAAATTTTTTTGTTCTCAAATGTTTCCAAAATATCATTTACAATTTCATCAACGCTTTTAGATTCTAATGGTCTTCCACATTTGTAACAATAAGCTGTGCCAATTTGAGAGTATAAAACTCTAAGGTAATCATATATCTCAGTTACAGTTCCTATTGTTGACCTAGGATTATGTGAAACGCTTTTTTGATCAATTGCAATTGAAGGTGATAATCCTTCAATACTTTCAACATCAGGTTTTTTTAATTCACCAATAAATTGCCTTGCATATGATGAAAGACTTTCAAGATAGCGTCTTTGCCCTTCAACATATATTGTGTCAAGAGCAAGAGAACTCTTTCCAGAGCCAGACATTCCAGTAATAACAGTTAATGTATTTTTGGGTATTTTAACAGTTATATTCTTTAAATTATGTACTTTTGCTCCTCTGACTATTATATAATTCATATTATTCTCCCTTTATATATGTTTGTGTACTTTTAGATATTCAATAATAATTTTAACACTTTCTTCGATATTGTGAATAGAAGTATCAATTTCTATATCAGGTTTCTCTGGTGGAGAATAAATGGCATTAACAAATTCAGTAAAATCATCTAATTTTGTATGTCTCTTATTTCTAATATTTTCAGGGCATTTTAAATAGATTTCGATAAATGGAAATTTAGAATTTTTTTTGATTTTTACTCTTTCTCTTCTAATTGGAGAAACAGATGGAACAATTGGAATAATACCTGCATCAGCTAAAATATAAGAGAGGATACCAAGCCTCCGTATCCTCTCGTTAATATAAAAAGTATCAAAACCTATATCATCAAAAATTTTTAATACTAAATTTCCTTCTAGCACATATGAATTTCTATTTAAAGAATCAAAGTACTCTTTCAGCTTTTTAGCAATTGTTGATTTTCCTGTCTTACTTTTTCCGGTAATCCAAATAATAAAGTTATTCATTGTTTACAATTTCCTCCAATTTTTTTGTGCCTTCTTCTACTGATATTGAACCATTTAATATCAAAATTAAGGTATCTTTTATATTTTTGTGTAATTTTACATATTTTCCATCAAAAGGGATTGGCTGAGCAATTTTAGAAGTATAGACAAAAGTGTCTTTAAATGGTATTTCATCAGAAATATGATTATCAAAAAATTTTATATAATTTTTTGAGAAATATTCTTCAAAAAGAGGATTTTTTAGGAAAGAAACTAGCCATTTAGTAAATTTAATATTCCCGTCTTTTGTTGTAGCAAATCCTTTGTAATCTTTGAAAGGGATCATTAAGCTTGGAAGTGGTAGAACTGAAACATTGTCAAGTTTTCCTAGAATTTTAGGCATTAAAAATGATCCTTGAAAAAGAAAACCAACCTCCCCTTTTAAAAAGGCTGCTACTTGTGCATCTCTGTTAAGAAAACTAAAATCGAAAAATTTATTTTCATACCATTTTTTGATAAGTTCAATTGACTTCCAAGTTGAATTATCAGTTAAAATTAATTTTTCATTTACTAGTGGAATTTTGCCGTTTCCCATTAAAAAAGTTGAAAACCAGTATGCACTAATAGGATTAATTGCAACTGGTTTAAGACCTTTTTCAATTAAATTTTTGGATATTTTTTCTAATTCATCAATTGTCCATGCAAGTTTATTTAATTTTACTAAATTAGAATTAACATAGACAACTTGTGTGTCGTAATAAAATGGAAGATAAGTATTATCTTTTAAAATTCCCAGTTCTTTATATGTTGGGAAATCAAAAGCGCTAACCATAACAACATCTGGGAGTCTGGCTCCAGCTTTACTCAAAGTAACTAATTTTGTTGAAATTTTAGGAAGTTCCAATACTTTTATAGGTAAATCAAATAATTTTGCATAGGTTTCAAGGTAATTTTTTATATAATCGGTACCTTCCCAGGATATCCAGATTTCCCTATCTTTTTTTTCTAGTAATTTTGCAGAAATTTCGATGCATTTAACTTTATAATTTTTGTAAAAAATTTCTCCATTAATATTCTTAAAAATGGTATATTCGTCAACATCAAAAGTTCCTGAGTCTGAAATGACTTTAATTGAAGGAATATCTTGGAAAGGGGGAAGTAATTCGATTGCTACAAATTCTGCTTTGTCAATATTAATTTCCTGATAAGAACCGTTGATATTTACCTGAATTGCAAAAGCCATTAGTGAAATAAAAAGCACTAGAAAAACTATTCCTTTCTTCATGTTTTGCACCTCCTATAAATCTTTTAAATATGAAAAGTTAATAAATTTTCTCAGCGAAAAGATTATTAAGGATAATAGAAATAAATTAATGACTGAACCTGCCGCAAAATAATTCCATTCAGGATAATGATTACTGATTGTTCCAACGTAATTGAATAATTTTATACTAACGGGATATTTTGACTCATCAAATAATAAAATCAAAGGTGATAAAAAAGCATTGAAACTTGCCAAAAATCCTAAAAGAAAAATGGAAATTAAAACAGGAATACTATTGGGAATTAAAATTCTCCAGAAAAATTTGTTTTTTGAAATACCATCTAATTTTGACAAATATAGCAATTCTTTTGGGAATTCTTTAAAGAAAGAATAAAACAATAAAGCACCTAATGGAAGTTCACGTGAAACAGAAAGAATAATTATAGAAGTTAAAGTATTTAATAAGTTTATTTTGGCCATTATATAAAAGATAAACACAAGTAAATGAATTCCTGTAATAATTTTTAATGCATTCAAAAAAGAAATGAGTTTTTCTCCACTTTTATAAAATGAAAGCCTAAAAGCAAAGAAAGAAGAAAGAATAGAAGTAAAAAGACCAGTTGTAAAGGCTATTAACATTGAATTTTTTATTGCTATTAAAAAATTATCATTGATAACAAATTTAAAATTATTTGTTGTAAAATTACCTTTTATAAAAATATTTGTTGAATCTGAAAGAGATAGATGGAAAATTGAAAATAATAAAAGTATAATTGAAAAAATCCAGAGAATTATTAAAAATTTTTCAAAGATACTCAAGAAATTAAATCTAAAAAATGGAACTTTTGTTTCAGAATATTTTAATTGTCTGTTTTTTAATTTGTACCAAAGAAAAATCAAAAATGAAATAAATGCAATTGTTAAAGTTGATATTGCACCTATTTCACTAATGTTTGTTTCAGAATTAAAAAATTTGTATATCAGAACTTCAAGATTGGTAGTTGAACCTATTATTCCTTTAGAAGTAATGCCAAATTTAGTGGGGGCTCCTCCTTCGGTTAGAAGCCAAGGTGTTTGGAAATCTTTGAAAGCATTAATGAAATTTAATAGCATGATAGAATAAAATTCATTTTTAATATTAGGAAATACAATTTTGAAGTAGTAAATTGTAGAGTTATTAGAATCTAGCGAAAATGCTTCATGAAATTTTTTGTTAATTTTTTCAATGGCAGAATAGATAAAAAAAGCTGAAAATGGTAATATGAACCAGCTAGAAATTATTGATGCAGATAGAAAAGTGTGAAATGGGTTAGAATAAAGGTTAATAAAAGGGATTTTTTCTAAAACAGATCTCCAAATGGGAATACCAATATATGTTGGAATTATCCAAACAACAGATAAAAGAAAAACAATAAAATTGTACTTTTTAATCCATTTAGCAATAAGAAAAGCCATAAATGTTCCAATAAGTGTTACAAATGCTCCAAATGAAAAAGAAATTAAAAGACTTTGATAAAAATAAGAAGCCTTGAGTGTCTGAAATATGAAAGCTGTTGTAAATCCATTATTAGAAATAAATGCCGATAAAACGGCATATAAAGCGGGCAATATAGTAAAAACAAAAATAAACGCAATTATAAAAATTGTAATCATCTTATTCACCATATTAAATTTTAACATTTTAGGAAAGAATTAGAAAAGCAAAGCAAAAAGGAGGAAGAAAGCAAAAATAAAATGTAATCAAATTTCAGACATATTTTCAAGTTGATTTATTTGCTTTTTTAAGATGTTAGCTAATTCATAATTTTCAGATTTTAAAGCATTTTTCAGCCTTTGTTTTAAGAAAAAAATCTGTCTACTATTGATTTCTTTTAACATTCTTGCTTTTGTAAGTTCATCCCCTTTAAAAAGCACAGTTTGAATTGCTAATGGCATTAGAGTTAATATTTCCAAGTTATTGATAACAAGATTTTTTGAAGAATAATTAGTTTTGATTTCTTCCGCAAATACAATATGTGCTGATAATAACTCTACACCAGCACTAATATAATTGGAAACATCATATTTAAGTGTTTCTAATAAACACTTTTTACAAAATGATATACTTTTTTCAACCCCATCAATATCTGCTTTGATAACATACTCTACTGGTTTTCCACATCTCGAGCAATTCATTCAGTCACCTCTATAGAATTGTATTTGCTCATAGCTTTGTTTATTCCTTCAGTTATAATACAGTTTAATGCTTCAATTGCTAAATTAAGAATTTTATCTAAAATTACTAATTCTTTGTTGGAAAATTCAGATAGCACAAAGTTTACTAGATCTATTTCTTTCGGTTTTGGACCAACACCTATTCTAATTCTAGGGAACTGTTCTCCAATGTAAGATATAATAGATTTTAAACCGTTATGTCCACCGTCAGAGCCTTTTTTTCGTATTCTTATTTTTCCTAAGGGAATGCTAACATCATCATACACAACAATTATATCATCAAAATCTTCAGGATTGATATAATTGAAAATTTCTCCACTTAAGTTCATGTAAGTCATAGGTTTTACAAGTAAAATTTTTGAATTCTCTATTTTTATTTTCGACTCCTTAAAGTTGTACCTTTTTTCCCAATTATTTGCTAGCCTGTCAAGAAACATAAAACCCACGTTATGCCGTGTAAAGGCATAACGTGGGCCAGGATTACCAAGGCCAATTACAAGGATTATATTATTCTTCCTCCTTTTTTCCTTTTTCAATAACTTCAGGTTCTACACTTTCTTCTTCTTCAGTTTCAGCAGTTTCTTCTTCAACCTCAAGACCTCGAGGGGCTGCAACAGATACAAGAGGTTCATCTTCTGGAAGTTCTGTTGTCATTCCTTCAGGAAGTTTTAAATCACCAACATGTATTGATTCTCCTAATTCAAGATTTGAAATATCAATTTCAAATTTTTCAACTACAACTGAAGGAAGAGTTTCAACTGGTAATTCATGATGAATTATTTCAAGAACTCCACCTTTTTCAAGTCCAATTGGTTTACCAGTAAATTCAATTGGAATATTGATTGACATTTTGTGCCCTTTTTCAGGAACATAAAAGTCAATATGTCTTACTTCATCAGTTAACTTGTCATATTGAACGTTTTTAATAAAAACGTCATGAGACAAAACTTCTTTTCCATTTTCGTCTTTTACTGTGAGCTTTATAACACTGGATTCTGTTACTTCATGAAGAAGTTTTAATAAATCTGTTTTTTTAATGGAAATAGAAAGTGGTTCAATATCTGGGCCATATACTACACCAGGCACAAAACCTTGTTTTCTGAGCCTTCTAACAGCTCTCTTCTTACCAACAACAGATCTAGTAAGGCCCTCTAGCCTATGTTCCATAGTTTTTACCTCCTTTTTTTTATTTTATGGGTTTTATTATTATTATTATTATTGTTATCTAAATAAAATACTTACTGAAAGATTTTTACGTACTCTCATAATTGCCTCACCAAGAAGTGGAGCTAGTGAAACAACTTTAAATTTTTCGGGTAAATTATTTTTGTAAATCGAGTCTGATATGTAGATTTTTTCTATTACAGATTCTTCAATTCTATTAACTGCATTGTCAGAAAGAACTGGATGAGTAATACAAGCAATTACGCGTTTGGCTCCTTTTTCAATTAATGCACTAGCAGAATTGACAAGTGATCTTGCAGTATCAACGATATCATCTACTATTATAGCAGTTTTGCCTTCTACATCACCAATGATATTTAAAATTTCGGCAACATTGTCTTTTGGTCTTCTTTTGTCTAGTATTGCAAGTGGTCCGCCAAGCCTTTCAGCAAATTGTCGAGCCCTTTTAACTCCTCCAACATCAGGAGAAACAACAACAAAATCTTCATCAATTACTTTGTCTTCTTTTAAAATTTTTGTGAAAATCGGAAAAGAAAGTAAGTTATCAAGGGGAATGTCAAAAAATCCTTGAATCTGTTCAGAATGCAAATCAACAGTCATAACTCTAGTGGCGCCTGCTATAGTTAATAAATTAGCAACAAGTTTCGCTGTAATTGGATCTCTTCCTTTTGCCTTTCTATCTTGTCTTGCATAACCATAGTATGGAATTACAACAGCGATAGTATTAGCTGAGGCTCTTTTTAATGCATCTATCATTATAAGTAGCTCCATCAAATTTTCATTAACCGGTGGACAAGTTGGTTGAATAATAAATGTATCATGCCCTCTTACAGTTTCTCCAATTTTAACATTTATTTCTCCATCCGCAAATCTACCAATTTCACAATCAGAAAGCCTTGTGCCTATATAATCGGCAACCTTTAAAGCTAATTGTTTATTGGCATTTCCAGAAAATATTTTCATTTCATTCTTTGTTAGTTGCATTTTTATTGGCCTCCCTTTTCAACTTAACCCAATTTTCTTTAATAATTTGTCTTGCCCTACCAAGTGCTAGAGAATTATCCGGGACATCATCAGTAATAACTGAACCTGCGCCTACAATAGAATTTTTTCCAATCTTCACTGGCGCTACTAATGAGCTATTACTCCCAATAAATGAATTATCATCAATAAATGTAGGATGCTTATTCTTTCCATCATAATTGCAAGTAATTGTTCCTGCACCAATATTTACATTCTTTCCAATCGTTGTATCACCTAAATATGTTAGATGCTGAGCTTTGCTGTTTTCTCCAACAATTGTTTTTTTGGTTTCTACGAAATTACCGATTTTTACTTTTGTTTTTAAATGAGTTCCTTCTCTAAGTCTTGAAAAAGGACCTACTGATACATTGTCTTCAATAATAGCTTTTTCAACTTCAGAACGAATTACTTTTACATTATTTCCAATTGTAGAATCTTTTATACGGGTCATAGGTCCAATTTCACAGTCTTCACCAATTACAGTTTTTCCTTCAATGAATGTAAAAGGATAAACTATTGTGTCTCGTCCAATTTGTACATCGGGATCTATGTAAACATTTTCAGGATCTATGATTCTAACACCTTCAAGCATTAATTTTCTATTTATTCTCTTCCTCATTTCTTTCTCAATTTCTGAAAGTTGAATTCTATTATTTATCCCTGTAACTTCAAAAATATCATCAACAACTATAGTAGAGATATTATCGGCAAATGAGATTATATCAGTTAAATAATACTCCCCTTGAGCGTTTTTGTTGTTAAGATTATCTAAATTTTTCTTTATAAAATTTCCATTAAAAATATAAATTCCTGTGTTAATTTCATTAATTTTTTTAATTTCTTTATTTGCGTCTTTATCCTCAACAATTCTTATTTTTCCATTTTCAATTCTTAGAATTCTTCCATACCCTGAAGGATTATCTAATATAGCTGATAAAATTGTTACTTCATTTTTTTTATTCTTGTGTTCTTCAATAAGTTTATTTAAGGTATCTTTGCTTATAAATGGAACATCACCATATAAAATAAGCAAATCATCGTTTTCGCTTATAAAATCTTTTGCACACATTACAGCGTGTCCAGTGCCTAATTGTTCTTTTTGAATAAAAATTTCAATATCTTCAGGCAAAACTTGTTTGACCATTTCGGCTTTATATCCTAAGACAATTCCTACTTTTCCAAAGTTTTGAGCAATTTCAACAACCCATTTAATCATTGGTTTTCCAAGGATAGGATGGACAACTTTCGGGTATTTAGATTTCATCCTCTTTCCTAGACCTGCTGCTAGAATCAAGGTTTTCAACATTATTCCCCCTTTTTTTAAATTCCCTTAGAAAAATAGGAATTATTAAAAACCCAAACAAATATCCCCAAGTACTGTATTTTATTGAACCAACTAATGAAATTCCAATTCCGAGAAGTCCAAAGAATGGAATACTCCAGTAAAATTTTTTGAATAAATCATATAGAATTGATGTAAAAGAAGCATAAAAAAACATGTTTAAACCTTTTGGGTCATATCCTTTTAATTTAGAAAATAATGCTAAAGCTATCATTAAAACAAATGTCAAACTTAAAAAACTTTCTAATTTACTATTTCTTCTTATTAAATAGTATACACCAATTGAAATTAAAAATAAATATAAAAAAGATTTAGTAATTACATAAAGTGTTATTGATGTAGCAATTGTTAAAAGTAGAAAACTCATTAAGACACCTCCGTATAATGAAAGGGCCCATATGGGCCCTTAAAATGAGGAAAACTTATTTTCTATTTTTAATTGTTGCCTGTGCTGCGGCTATTCTAGCAATTGGAACCCTGTAAGGGGAACAACTTACGTAATCCAAGCCTGCTGCGTCAAAGAAGAGTATAGATCTTGGGTCTCCACCGTGCTCTCCACAGACACCAACTTTTAAATCTTTTCTAGCATTTTTACCTTTTTCAGTACCCATTTTAACTAACTGGCCTACGCCTTTCCAGTCTAAGCTCTTGAATGGATCATGTTCAAGAATACCTTTTTCTAAGTATTCTGGTAAGAATTTTCCAACATCATCACGACTAAATCCAAATGTCATTTGAGTTAAATCGTTAGTTCCAAAGCTGAAGAATTCTGCTTCTTGTGCAATTTGATCAGCAGTGATAGCTGCTCTTGGGATTTCGATCATTGTACCAACTTTGTATGTAAGTTCAACACCCGATTCTTTAATAAGAGCATCAGCAGTTTCTGTAACAACTTTTTTGACATATTTTAATTCGTTAATGTGTCCCACTAAAGGAATCATAATTTCAGGTATTACATCAATGTCTTCTTCCTTTTTAAGTTCAATTGCTGCACCGATTATTGCTTTTGTTTGCATTACAGCAATTTCTGGATATGTTATAGCAAGTCTACAACCTCTGTGTCCAAGCATTGGATTAAGTTCATGTAGTTGTTCAACAGCAGCTTTTAATTCTTCAACGGAAATTCCTATTTGTTCTGCTACTTCTTTCATTTGTTCTTCATCATTTGGCAAGAATTCATGTAAAGGAGGATCTATTAGCCTTATAGTTACAGGCAAGCCTTTCATTGTTCTAAAGAGTCCTTTGAAGTCTTCTTTTTGAAGAGGTAATAATTCTTCAAGTGCTGCTTCTCTTTGTTCTTTTGTCTTGGCAACGATCATTCTTCTTACTTTAGGTATTCTGTCTTTTTCAAAGAACATGTGTTCTGTTCTACAAAGTCCTATACCTTCTGCGCCAAAATCTCTAGCAACTTTAGCATCTCTTGGAATATCAGCATTTGTTCTTACACCAAGTCTTCTAATTTCATCTGCCCATGAGAGAAGTTCAGCAACTTCGCCTTCAAGACCTTGTGGTTTAACTGTTGTTATTTTTCCAAGATAAACATTTCCAGTAGTTCCATCAATAGAAATCCAGTCTCCTTCTTTAACAACTACATCATTAACCCTAAACTCTAAAGCTTCTTCATCAACAACGATTTCTTCAGCACCAACAACTGCTGGTTTACCCATGCCTCTTGCAACAACTGCAGCATGAGAGGTCATTCCACCTCTTGCAGTTAATATACCTTCTGCAGCATTCATTCCCCCAACGTCTTCAGGACTTGTTTCTGGCCTAACAAGAATAACAGTTTCGCCTTTTTTCGCCATTTCTTCAGCTTTTGCGGCGTCAAAATAAATTTTACCAGTTGCAGCTCCAGGAGATGCTGGAAGACCTTTGGCAATAACCTTAGAATTTTTAAGTTCGTTTTCATCAAATTTTGCGTGGAGAACTCTTTCAACATCTTCAGGTTTTACTCTCATTACTGCGGTTTCTTTATCTATTAATCCTTCATGAACAAGATCAACTGCTATTTTGATTGCAGCTTGACTTGTTCTTTTACCATTTCTTGTTTGGAGTATGTAAAGTTTTCCTTTTTCTATTGTAAATTCAATATCCTGCATATCTTTATAATGTTTTTCGAGTTTCTCCATTATTGAAATAAGCTCATTGTATACTGCTTCATTGATTTTCTTAAGTTCTTCAAGTGGAACAGGTGTTCTAATTCCAGCAACAACATCTTCACCTTGAGCATTTTGTAAAAATTCACCGTAAGGTTTCTTTTCGCCTGTATTTGGATTTCTTGTGAAACAAACTCCAGTACCACAATCATCACCCATATTACCAAAGACCATGGTAACAATATTAACAGCAGTTCCTAAAAGTTCGTCTTCTTTAATGTTGTTTATTTGTCTGTATTTGATTGCCCTTTCATTCATCCAAGAACCAAAAACAGCGTCGATTGCTGCCCATAGCTGTTTATATGTATCTTGAGGGAATTCTTTTCCATATTTTTTGTAAATTTCCTTATAATCTTCAACCAATGCTTTGAGGTCATCTGCATCAAGTTCAACGTCTAATTTTACACCTTTTGCTTTTTTTCTTGCTTCTAGAGCTTTTTCGAATTCTGAATGAGGAATTCCAAGTGCTGTATCACCGAACATTTGTAAAAATCTTCTGTAAGCATCATAAGCAAATCTTTCGTTATTTGTAAGATTAGCTAATCCTTTAACGGTTTCATCGTTTAAACCAAGATTTAAAATTGTATCCATCATACCTGGCATTGAAATTGCAGCACCAGACCTAACGGAAACTAACAAAGGATTTTCAGGATCTCCTAATTTTTTACCAGTTACTTCTTCTAACTTTTTCAATGCCTCATCTACTTGTACTTTGAGGTCATCTGGATATGTTCTTCCGTGGTCGTAAAAGTATTTACAAACTTCTGTAGAAATAGTAAAGCCAGGCGGAACTGGTATTCCTAAATTTGTCATTTCGGCAAGATTTGCCCCTTTTCCGCCGAGAAGATCTTTCATGTCAGCTCTTCCCTCGGCCTTTCCATTAGCAAAAAAGTACACCCATTTCTTTGACATTCTTACACCTCCTTATGTTATATATAAATGTCTGTTATTATTTTAACATATTATGATGTCGGAAACGGTTAATTATTGATAATTGTATTTTTCTATTTTGTAAAGAAAAAAAAACAATAAAATATATTTTTCTAAATTAACTAGTTAAAATTTAATATGGTATAATTTTATTACTAACAAAGTTAAATTATGTTAATATTTTTTGGGGGTTGAACTATGAAAAAAGAAGAATTAATGAAAATCGTTGTGGAAAGAATTGAAAATTGCAATGCTTGTCCATTGCATGAAAACAGAACAAATGTTGTACCAGGTGAAGGAAGTTTAGATACGCCAATAATGTTTGTGGGGGAAGGTCCAGGTGAAGAAGAAGATTTATCAGGAAGACCTTTTGTAGGGCGTGCTGGCCAACTTTTAACTAAAATTCTAGAATCCGTAAACATTAAAAGAGAAGATGTTTATATAACTAACATTGTTAAGTGTAGACCTCCCAATAATAGAACTCCCACCAAAGAAGAAGCAAAAACATGTTCGCATTTTTTACTTGCTCAGATTGAGATAATTAATCCAAAAATGATTGTAACATTGGGTAAAGCAGCACTGGATTTTTTTGCAGAAAAAAGCCTACCAATTACAAAAGTTAGAGGGCAGGAATTTGAATGGAAAGCAGGAATAATAATTTTTCCAATGTTTCATCCTAGTTACCTTTTACGGAATCCTTCAAAAGCAAAAGGATCACCTAAAGATTTAACATGGCAAGACATTAAAAGAGTTAGAAAATATTATGATCAATTCTTGAAGGAGAGGAAAGAAAATGGGTGAAAAAAAACTTACACCTGCACTTGAGAGTTACCTTGTAACTATTCACAAATTGTCAAAAAATGATGGTGTTACAAGAGTGTCTGATGTTGCTAAAATTAAGAATGTTAGTTATCCAAGCGTAACAACAGCTGTGAAAAAGCTTGTTGAACTTGGATATGTCGAACACGAAAGGTATGGTTTTATAAAGCTTACAAGAAAAGGTAAAAGACTAGCAATAACAATACATAATGGAGAACTTAGAGTAAAATACTTCTTTATGTATGTAATAGGTTTTCCAGAAAACAGAGCACAACAAATTGCTGAAATGCTTATATATGGTTTGGATAACGAAACTCGAAAACAATTAAGAAGATTTTATGCACTAATGATTGATTTTGATGAAAGTAAAACCCAAAAATTAATTGAATTCTTAAAAGAGCAAAGAGAAAAATTAGGAGTTAAAAAAGTCCCCAAAGAGGCTTTAAAATTAAAAATAAGATTGAAGGAGGATGATTAATGAAAGCATTAGTTACGGGAGGAGCAGGATTTATAGGCTCTCACCTTGTTGATAGGCTTATTGATTTAGGTTTTGATGTTGTTGTAGTGGACAACCTTTCAAAGGGTAAAAAAGAAAATGTTAATGAAAAAGCACATTTATTTGTTGCTGATATTAGAGATGAAGAAAGTATTCAAAAAATTTTTGATGAAAACAAATTTGATTATGTATTTCATCTTGCTGCTCAAGCCAGTGTGTCAATTTCTGTAAAAAATCCTGTGGAAGATGCAAATATTAATATAATTGGTAGTCTTAATCTGATAAAAAATTCAATTGAATATAAAGTTAAGAAATTTATATTTTCTTCAACAGGAGGAGCTATTTACGGAGATAATGTAAAGATATTCCCAACACCTGAAAGTGTTTTTCCAAATCCTATTTCACCATATGGAATTGCTAAATTTTCAGTAGAAAACTACTTAAAATTTGCAAAAAATGAATTTGATTTAAATTACACTGTTTTGAGGTATGCCAATGTATATGGGCCTCGTCAGGATCCATTTGGAGAAGCTGGAGTTATAGCAATATTTATTTCAAAAATGCTTAATGATGAAGATGTTGTAATTAATGGCGATGGTGAATACATAAGGGATTATGTATACGTATCTGATGTTGTTGACGCAAATATAAGAGCTATGAAAAAAGGTGATGGTCTAGAAATAAATATTGGAACATCCAGAGGGACAAGTGTTAATCATCTTTTTAATTATTTAAAGAAAATTATAGACTATCAAAAAGAACCTGTATATGGTCCACCAAGGAAAGGTGATATTAGGAAAAGTCTTCTTTGCTATACCAGAGCTAAAGAAGAATTAAGATGGGAACCAAAAATAGATTTAGAGAAGGGGTTGAAACTTACTGTTGAGTGGTTTAAGCGAAATTTTAAGGCCAAAGACGTTTGAAGATATTGTAGGACAAAATCATATCTTAGGTAAAGGGGCTATATTAAGAATAGCTATAGAAAAGGGCGAACTATTTTCCATGATTTTCTATGGTCCACCAGGATGTGGGAAGACTTCTACAATGGAGTTAATTAAAACTTATACAGATTATGAGGTCTACCATTTTAATGGTGCGTTTGCCTCAGTATCAGAAATAAAAAAAATATTAGAATATGCTAAAAAAGTGAAAGAAATAAAGAAAATACTACTTTTTGTTGATGAGATTCATAGATTCAATAAAAAACAACAAGATGTTTTTTTACCTGGAGTCGAAGCGGGAGACTACATCTTGATTGGGGCTACTACGGAAAATCCATATAAGATGATTAATGAGGCTCTCCTTTCAAGAGTAAGGGTAATTGCTTTTAAAAAGCTTACAAAGGATGATATAAAAATTTTATTGGAAAAAGCCAAAGAAGTACAAAAAATATCATTGACTGAAGCAGTAATAGATTTTATTTCAAATGTTTCAAATGGTGATGCGAGGTTTGCAATAAATTTGTATGAAGTTTTAAGTTTAATTGCGAAAGCAGAGGGAAAGGACATAATTGATGAAAATATTTTATCTTTATATTCCGGTGAAGAAAAATATGTATACAATGATAAAGAACATTATAACCTTGCTTCTGCTTTTATTAAAAGTATAAGAGGTAGCGATCCAGATGCTGCCCTGTATTATATGGCGCGGATGATAGAAGGTGGTGAAGATCCAAGATTTATAGCAAGGAGATTAATAATTCTTGCAAGTGAGGATATAGGGTTAGCCGATCCAATGGCGTTATTAGTTGCAACTTCAACAGCCTATGCTGTTGAATATGTAGGACTTCCAGAATGTTTATTAAATTTATCTGAATGTGTTATTTACCTTTCAACTGCTCCAAAAAGTAATTCATCGACAACTGCTTTAGGAAAAGCTATGGAAATTGCTAAAAAAACAAAGGATATTAAAGTACCTAGAAATCTTTTGAATGTTCCAAACAGTGGCTATAAGTATCCTCATGAATATGGAGGGTTTGTTAAAAAAAGCTATCTTCCTAAAGAGTTATTAAATAGCATTTTTTATATTCCAAAAACAATTGGGAAAGAAAAGAAAATGAAGGAGATTTTGGAGACTCTGTGGAAAGGAGTCAAAAATTATGAAGGTTTTATTGAAGATAAAAATAAAAAACACGATAATTGAAATAGTTAATGGAGATATAACAAGGGAAAAAACTGACGCTATCGTAAATGCTGCTAATTCTCATTTGAGTCATGGAGGAGGAGTAGCGGGAGCTATTATCAGAGCAGGTGGAAAGATAATCCAAGAAGAAAGTGACGAATATGTTAGAAAATATGGCCCCGTAAAAACTGGTGAAGTTGCAGTTACAGGTGCAGGTAATTTATTTGCAAAATACGTGATACATGCTGTAGGGCCAATTTGGAGAGGCGGTCAAAACAGAGAAAAAGAACTTTTAGGTTTAGCTGTTAAGAATGTTTTGAAAAAGGCAACTGAATTAAAATTGAAATCTATTTCAATTCCTGCGATAAGTAGCGGGATTTTCGGCTTTCCTAAAAAACTATGTGCTGAGGTTTTTGCAAATGAAATTGAGGATTTTTTAAAAAACAACCAAAGTACTCTTGAGTTAATAAGACTGACAAATATTGATGAATATACTTCGAAAATTTTCAAGGAAGTTCTTGAGGAAAAATTTAAGAATTTAACTTTTGAAAACTGAAAACACATATTTAAATTTAATTAAAAACTGTGATTTTAATATTTTATACTCCAATTGGATGAGTTCATATAATTCTAAAAGTTAATCGGTAGGTTATTAGAATATAAAAACTTGAAAAATTTTCAAGAGGTGTAAGTATGAATTTTTATAAAGAGAGGCTAAAACATCCGTTAAATTTAAATTCTCCAGCACTTTTGATAATTGATATGCAAAAGTATTTTACAGATAAAAATAGTCCTGCATATATAAAAGGGATTGAAAATATATATGAAAATATAAAAAAACTTTCTGAAACCTTTATGAAAGAAGGATATCCTGTAATTGCTACGATTCATAAAGGTGGAAATTCTTCAATGCAAAGTTGGTGGGGAAACAAAATAGAAGCTGAATGGGCTAAACCACATTTTATTTCAGATTACTTTACATACATAGAAAAGGATACTTATGATGCATTTTATAATACTGAACTTGAAAAAATACTAAAGTTAAGATATGTAAAGGAAGTTATTATTACTGGTGTTATGACCCATTTATGTTGTGAAACTACAGCAAGAAGTGCTTTTGTAAGAGGCTTTAATGTAGTAATGGTAGAAGATGCATTATGGGACAAGGATGAATTTTATCATTTTTCATCCTTGAAAAATCTTGGACACGGATTTGCAACCATTTCATTTACGGAGGAAATATTGTGCAAGTTGGAATAGTTGGCGGTGGACCAGCAGGTATCTCAGCTGCTACATTTTTAAAAAGAGCAGGGGTTAATGTAATAATATTTGAGAAAAAAAGACTTGGAGGTCTTTTAAATAACGCTTGGCGAGTTGAAAATATACCAATAATAGTTCCACAATCCGGGAAAGAACTTACTAAAAAGATGATTTCTCATTTAAAATTGTATAAAGTTGATGTTTTATATGAAAAAGTAGAGGAAATATATGAAAAAAGAATAGTCAGCGAAAAAGGCATATATGACTTTGATTTTGTTATAGCTTCAATTGGAACAATTCCAAACAGAATTAAAAAATTCGAGGGAAATAGAGTTGCATATGAATTTTTAGACTTGCCATCTGATATTAATTTACTTGCGATTTACGGTGCAGGTGATGTTGCTTTTGATGGAGCAATTCAAGCAAGTATTTTAGGGAAAAAAGTACATATTTTTAATCGAAGTAATAATATACGTGCTCTTTCTAGATTAGTTAAGATAGCTAAATCATTGAAAGTTAATTATCATGAAAATGAAGCGATTAAATATGTTGAACATTTTGATGAATATATTAGAATTTATACTGAAAAAGGAAATTATAAATTTGATGCACTTTTACTTGCAGTTGGAAGAAAAGTTGATTTGTCAATTGTAAAATCTGATAAGGTCCCAATAATTGGAGATGTTGCTCATCCGAATTTTCGCCAAGCTTCAATTGCAATTGCTGATGGAATAAATATTGCAATGAAAATATTAGGGAGGGAATTGAGTGGAAATTATTGAAAAATATGGCAAAGAAGAAATTGCATATGTTTATCTTGGAAGAACATCTAAAGGAAATTTAGTTGAATTTGTTGAATCTGTGCAACCACCAATTCCTCGAGAGGAAAAATGGGTTTTAATTGTTTCAACCTTAAATGGATGTCCTGTTGGATGTTTAATGTGTGATGCTGGAGGATTTTATAAAGGGAAACTAACAAAAGATGAAATAATGGAACAGATTATTTATCTTGTAAACACAAGATATGGTAGAAAAGTCCCCGTAAAGAAATTTAAAATTCAATTTGCCCGTATGGGAGAACCTGCTTTAAACAAAGAAGTTTTAGAAGTTTTAAGAGAACTTCCTAAAACTTTGGAAGCACCAGGTCTTTTACCATCATTATCTACTATTGCTCCAGTTGGAAGCGACGAATTCTTTGATGAGTTATATGAAATAAAGCAAGAATTGTATAAGGGTAGTTTTCAATTGCAATTTTCTATACATACTACTGACGAAGATCAAAGAAATAAAATCATACCAATTAAGAAATGGAGTTTTGAAAAAATTTCGAGTTATGGAATAAAGTTTGTAAAAGATGGAGATAGAAAAGTTACTTTAAATTTTGCTCTTGCAAGAGAAAATATAGTAAATGCCGATGTTATTAAGAAATATTTTTCTCCAGAGAAATTTTTGATAAAAATAACTCCTGTTAATCCAACTTACTCAGCAATTAAAAATGGACTTCATTCTGATATTAATTTGAAGAATTTTATGCCTGTAAAACATATAAAGTTTGTAGATAGTTTAAGAGAAAGTGGTTATGATGTCATAATAAGTATTGGAGAGTTAGAAGAAAACAATATTGGAAGTAATTGTGGACAATATGTTCAAAAACATCTAATAACAAATGATAAAATTGATTTTGCATATAAATTGGTTTGTAAGTAATTAAATATATAATTGAATTTGAGAAAATAAGGCTTTTACAAAAAGATTAATTGGTGGTTATTTAAAAAATAATATTATTAAAAAAGATTTTTGAAAAAAATTTAAAGGTGAATATCATATTTAACATTGGTTTTTTCTTCTAAAATCGCCTTTTTTGCTAATTTATCTGCTAGTTCGTTGTAAGTATTTCCAGTATGAGCTTTGACTTTTGAAAAATTAATTTCAATAAACTTTGAATAATAATCATATAATTTCTTATACTTTTTTGTAAGTTCGGTTTTTGCTTTCCATTCTCCTGTGGCCCACATTTTTATTCCGTTATAATCGTAAAAAATCTCAATTTTTTTAATTTTTTCAGTTTTTGCATATTCAAAAACAAGTAAAGCAGCTAAAATTTCACCAGTTACATTTCTGTGCTTTGGATATTTCGTTGTGAATTTGTAAAACTGGTAAATATTTTCGTTGTCGATAATTACAATACCAGCACCAATTTTATTGGGTTGTTTGAAACTACCATCAATAAACGCTTTAATGATATTTTCATTATTTTTTCTGGTTAAATCTGAAATAAAATCATCAAGGATTCTTTGAGAAGTTGCTTTTAATATGTTTATTGTTGTTAGTTTAAAGTTTTTATTATAAAAGATTTGAACTTTTAAAAAGTTTCCATCTTTTTCCAGAAAATATATTTCTTGAAATTGATGGTGTATGATACCAATAATTCTAAAATTTTTTAGAATTTTTTTAAATTCTTCATATAGCTTTTTAAGCTCTGGATTAGTAAAGTTTTTATCCTTTTCAATTTTAAAATTACCTATTTTAAAGTTTTTAAATTCTATTTTTAAGTTTTCAAACAAGAAAATTCCTCCTAAAAAAGGGCAGAATTTTCTGCCCTTTAAATTGCCCATTTTCCATTTTCCATAATAATAACTTTTTCTCCATTTTTATAACCTGTTACTTTCATTTCTTCGTTTCCTATCATAAAATCTACATGTGTAATACTTACATTTAATCCAGCATTTTTGAGTTCATCTTCTCCCATTTTTTCTCCATCTTTAATACAACTTGTATATGCTCTTCCGAAAGCGAAATGAGAGGCTGCATTTTCATCGAATAAAGTGTTGTAAAAAATCTTTTTCATTTGATAAATTGGAGAATCAACAGGAACTAATGCGACTTCGCCTAAGAATCTAGCTCCATCATCTGTTTCAAGAATTGTTTTCAAAATTTCTTCTCCTATTTCTGCATGATAATTTATTACTTTTCCATCTTTAAATTCAAGCTCGAACTTATCAATTATATTTCCAGAATAAACTAATGGTAAGCTGTTTCTCAAAACTCCGTTTATTTTTTTTCTGTGAGGAGCTGTAAATATTTCTTCAGTTGGAATATTTGGAACAAAAGTTACTCCATCTAAATTATCCTGAGAACCGGATAACCAGATATGATTTTCTGGAAGGCCCACTTTTAAATCTATTGTAGGACCTTCATAATGTAGATAGTCAAATTGCATTTTGTTGAGAAAATCAGTTATTTTTTGTAAATTAGAAATATGATTTTTCCAATTTTCAATTGGATCACCATATATTCTTGAAGCTTTCAAAATCAATTCTAATAATTGTTCTTTTGTTCCGTCTTCGCCGAGGACTTTTTTTGCCCATTTTTCTGTAGGATATGCAACAACACACCAACTTATTTCATTTGACATTATCCTTTTCGATATTTCCTTCATTGCCATGTTTCGGGCTTTAATAGTAGTACCAATTTTGTGTGGAGGAACATCTTTATATATATCAGGATCTCCTCCTATAATTGTTAAAAATGCCGCTTTTTTATTTAATAATTCTTCAGAAGCATTAATTTCCCATGAAGGAACCTCTTGTAAAGCTTTTTCAGAGGCCTTCTTTAAAATAATTTTATTAATTGTTTCAGCATTCCATTTGATATATACATTGTGCGCTCCTAAATCAAAAGCAATATCAGTTATTACTTCAACAAATTCACGAGCATCAATAGGGGCTCGTACAAAAAGAATCTGATCTTTTTGAAGATTAGTACCAATTTTAAGAACTACCTCTGCATATTTTTTTAGATTCATTTTCGTCCCTCCTCAAGGATTCTTCTTATTTCTTTTTTGATATCCTCAGTAATTTTTTCTTTTATTTCTAGTGCATTTAAGTTTTCATGAAGTTGTTCCATCTTTGAAACACCAAGAATTACACTACTTACGTGAGGATTTAACAAGCACCATGCAAGTGCAAGTTGAGAAAGTTTAGCGCCTAATTCATCAGCAATTTTTTGAAGTTTTTGTAATTTTTCAAATGTTTTTTCGCTTAATATTCCACTTTCTTCCAAATGTTTTCTAAGACCAGGGAATTTTGCAAGTCTTGAATCTTCAGGAATACCATTGTTATATTTTCCAGTTAAAATTCCTGAAGCCAAAGGACTAAATGTAGTAAGTCCCATTCCATATTTTTCGTAGATTGGAAGATATTCTTTTTCAACTCTATCTCTTACAAGCATATTGTATTGTGGTTGTTCAACAATAGGTGGAATACAATTTAGTTCTTTACATGCTTTGTGGGCATTTTCAAGCTGTTCTGCACTCCATTCAGAAGTTCCCCAGTATAGTGCTAAACCATTTCTTACTAAATAATCCATTGCTAGAACAGTTTCTTCAATAGGTGTTTCAGGATCGGGCCTGTGACAATATACAATATCTACATAATCTAACTGTAATCTTTTTAAAGAAGCCCAAGTTCCTTCTAAAAGGTGTTTTCTTGAAAGTCCTCTATCGTTTGGACCATTTCCTCCCCAGAAAATTTTTGTGGAAACAACTATGTCGCTTCTTCTAAATTCTTTTAAAACTTCTCCAAGCATTGACTCGGCCATTCCATTTGCATACGCTTCTGCAGTATCGAAAAAATTGATGCCGTTTTTAAATGCTTCTCTTACAATTTCTTTAGCACCAGCAATATCCAATTGATTTCCAAAGGTAAGCCATGAACCAAGAGATAATTCGCTGATTTTTAATCCCCATTTTCCAACCTTTCTATAATTCATGCATATCACCTCCTATTATCTTGATTATATCATAAATTATGATAAAATTGTTAGGCAAGCGAATGAATTTGGAGGGAAATTTGTGGGGCAGAAAAATAGAGTAGATGTTTTTAATCGTGGAATTTTTTCTTCCTTATTTCTTTTAAGTTGGCCAATAATAATATCTAATCTAATGCAAACATTGTACAACGCAGTAGATGCATATTTTTTGGGAAAATTAGGAAAAATTGAATTTTCAGCTCCAACTATTGTTTGGCCTTTAATTTTTGTTTTTATTTCTTTATCAATAGGATTCACACAGGCAGGTGTAACTTTAGTTGCGCAATATACTGGTGCAAAAAATGAAATTAATGCTAAGAAATCAGCAGGGCAAGTATTATTAATTTCAACAATTTTGGGTATTATACTTGCAATTGTTGGAATAATTATTTCTAGACCTATTATTTTATTGATTGCTGGCCAAGAAAGCAGAGAAGTTGTTGATTATGCTGTTTCTTATTTTAATTTAATAATGCTTGGATTACCTTTTGCCTTTATATTCAATTCTTCTTCCTCAATTTTAAGAGGATGGGGAGATTCAAAATTTACTATGAATATAATGTTTATTTCAACTATTTTGAATGTAATTTTAGATCCAATTTTCATTTTTGGCTTGTTAGGTTTTCCAAGAATGGGTGTAAATGGTGCTGCCATTGCAACAACAATTGCTAGAATTTTGGCAGCAGGCATTTCAATAAATCATTTGTTTACCGGAAAAAGAGGTTTTAAAGTCTCACTTAATTGTTTAAAACCAGATCTATTTTTGATAAAAAAGGTTTTTAAAATAGGCCTTCCAGGATCTATCAGTATGACTTTTACTTCTTTAGGCTTTGTTGTGATAATGAGGTTTGTTTCGAGTTTTGGCCCAACCGTTGTTAGCGCATATGGAGTAGGAAACAGAATAATAAATTTCATTACAATGATTTCATTTGGTATTGGAAATTCTGTGACAACAATGATAGGTCAATTTTTAGGTGCAAATGATATCAAAAATGCTGAAAAAACAGTAAAAGTAGCTTTTATAACTAATTTTACAATTATTTTTTCCTTGAGTTTATTGACTTTTTTCTTTGGAGGGCATTTAACAAAGTTTTTCATTAATGATCCAGAAGTTATTCAGGTTGGATATTTGTTTTTCAGATATGTTTCTTTCTCCTTGCCTTTTTTTACTTCAATGACGGTTTTTACAAACACACTAATAGGTGCTGGACGCACAGACCTTTCTATGATTGTAGATTTGACAAGACTTTGGGGAATCAGAGTGCCGTTGATGGGGATTTTTTCTTCTCATTTCGGATTTAAAGGATTGTTTATTGCTATGATAATAAGCAATATTTCAGCTTTAATTTTAGCTGGATTATTTGTTAAGTTTGGTAATTGGAAAAAACCTATAATTCATAGTAAAGGGGGGAGGATATGATTTATACAAATGAAAAAATTAAAAAGAAGGAGAGAAGATTTTACAAAGATTTAGTTCCTAAAGATGCAGATGCTATCATTAGAATATTAAATGAACTAATTAATTATTCTATTGAAAACGAAGAAGATTTAGTTGAAATTGTTGAAAGATTTACTGAATTGAACGATATAATTCGTGAAGAAATGGGATGGAGATATATTAACATGACAAGGTTTGCTGATAAAAAAGAATATGCTGAAAAATTTAATGATTACTTTGCAAATGTAATTTCTAAAGCAGTGCCGTATTCTATAAAACTTGAGAAGAAAATATATGATTCTCCTGTTTCGAAAAATATTTCTGAAGAATATAAACATATGATTAATATTATTTCCAGAAATATTGAGCTTTTTAGAGAAGAAAACATCCCATTACAAATTGAAGAGCGAAAAATATCAAATAAATATGGAGCAATTTTTGGAACTATTACTGTTAAATTTAAAGGTGAAGAAAAAACTTTGCAGCAGCTTTCACCTTATTTGAAATCTCCCGATAGAAAAACCAGAGAAGAAGCTTGGAAAAAGAGATTTGAAGGAATATTATCTAAAAAAGATGAATTCAATAAAATTTTCGATGAATTAAAAGAATTAAGGATTAAACAAGCCAAGAATGCAGGTTTTGATAATTACAGAGATTATATGCACAAAGTTAAAGGAAGAACTGAATATACCGTTGAAGATGTTTTGAAATTTCATGAATCTGTTGAAAAAAAGGTCATGCCTTTTTTCAAAGAATGCATGGAAAAAAGAGCAGAAAAATTGGGGCTTAAAGTTTTAAAACCTTGGGATAGATCTGTAGATGTTGAAGGTAGGATCTTAAAACCTTTTAACTCAATTGATGAATTTGTTAATAAGGCAATAAAAGTTTTGGGAAAAGTTAAACCTCTTTTTGGAAAAAGATTAGAATTAATGAAAAATTCAGGATTATTGGATTTAGAAAATCGAAAAGGTAAGGCTCCTGGGGGATATAATTATACATTACCTGAAACAGGCGCACCTTTCATTTTTATGAATGCAACAGGTCAAAGTGGTGATGTGAAAACTTTACTCCATGAATCGGGCCATGCCATGCACACATTTGAAACTGTTAATATCCCAATTACTTATTATAGGCCTTCACGTTCTGAAATTAACGAACTTGCTTCAATGAGTATGGAACTTTTAACTTTACATTATTGGAACGAATATTATCCTGATGAAGAAGATTTTAGAAAAGCAATGATAGAAGAACTTGAAAATGCCATTTTATTCCTACCATGGTGCATGACTGTAGATGCATTTCAGCATTGGATTTATACAAAACCGGATCACACTCCAGAAGAAAGGGCAGACTATTTTGGTTCTTTAATGGATAGGTTTAATCAAGGAATTGATTGGACTTCACTGGATGAGGAAAAAAGATATAGATGGCTATTCCAACTTCATATTTTCCAAGTGCCATTTTATTACATTGAGTATGGAATTGCACAACTTGGAGCATTATCAATATATAAAAATTATTTGGAAAATCCGGAAAAAACAATTGAAGATTATGTAAATTTTTTAAAGACCGGTTATAAAGTTCCAATTGATAAAGTATATGAGAAAGCTGGAATAAAGCTTGATTTTTCAGAATCATATGTTGGAGAAATAGTAGATTTTGTAAGAGAAAGATTAAGTGAACTTGAAAAATAAATCTTAGAAAATTAAAAAAAAACACAGATTTTAAAAAGGTGGCCACTTGGCCATCTTTTGATATATTGACAAAATAATTGTTTGATGTAAAATAATCATACGTCAAACTATTTTTTTTGGAAGTGAGGTGAATTATTTGAGTTATGAATTTTCAGAAGTATTTTTGTTATTAAATGAATTTCAGAAAGTTAAGTTTCAAACTCTAAAAAATGAATTAGAAAGTTTTAAAATTCACCCTGGACAGATTCCTATGCTTTTTATAATTTCTAAAAATCCCGGGGTTTCACAGATTGAAATTGCTGAAAAAATTCATGTAACTTCTTCAACTGTTGCAATAATGATTAGAAGAATGGAAAAAGCAGGATTGGTTAGAAGAGTGAAAAACGAAAAAGATAGAAGAGAATTAAAGGTATATTTAACGGAAAAATCAGAAAAATTAATTGATAAAATATTTGAAAAATTAAAAAATTTTGAAAGAGAAAGTTTTAAAAATTTTACAGTTGATGAAATTAAAACGCTTAAAAAATTATTAAAAAAGATGCTTATGAATTTGGAGGCGATAAAAAATGATGAAACTATTTAAGTACCTTAAAAAATACACATTTTTCATAGTTTTGGCGTTAACATTTGTGGTTTTTCAAGGGCTTTTAAACTTATACCTTCCAGATTTGATGGCAGATATTGTAAACCAAGGTGTTACAAGAGGAGATGTTGATTATATCTTAAGTGTGGGTGGAAAAATGCTCCTTGTTACATTATTGAATGTATTATCTGCTATTGTATCTACCTTTTTTGCAGCAAAAGTGGCGATGTTGTATGGTAAAGATTTAAGAAGTATGGTTTTTAAAAAAGTTATGAATTTTTCACTATATGAAATTGATAAGTTTGGAACTTCAACCTTAATAACCAGAAATACAAATGATATTACTCAAATTCAAACAGTAGTTTTTATGCTTTTAAGAATGGTAGCTTTAGCACCAGTTATGGCAATTGGTGGTACAGTGATGGCTATATCAAAAAGTCCAAAACTTACAATGGTTCTACTTGTTTCTATTCCAGTAATGTCAATTGCAGTCTATTTTATTGCAAAATATACAATGCCATTATTTAGATCAATGCAAAAAAAGATTGATAAATTAAATAGAATATTAAGGGAAAATTTGACAGGTGTGAGGGTAATCAGAGCGTTTACTAAAACAAATTATGAAAAACAAAGATTTGAGAAAGCTAATGAAGATCTAACTCAAACAGCTTTAAGAGTTAATCGTATATTTGCTTTAGTTTTTCCGTTGATTATGTTAATAATGAATTTTACTATAATCTTTTTATTTTGGATAGGTGCAGTACAGGTTGATAAAGGTAGTCTTCAGGTTGGAGATATAATGGCCGTGATGCAGTATGTAATGCAAATAATGTTTTCATTTATAATGATTTCAATGATTTTCATTTTTATTCCAAGAGCATCTGCCTCAGCAGAAAGAGTGTATAAAGTAATTAGTTCAGAATCAAAAATAAAAGATCCTGAAAAACCAATTTTACCAAAGGGCAAGGGAGAAATAGAATTTAAAGATGTGACGTTTTATTTCGACGAAGCAAAAGAACCTGCATTGGAAGATATTACTTTTAAAGCACATCCAGGTGAGTTTATAGGTATTATTGGAAGTTCTGGATCTGGAAAAAGTACTTTAGTCAATTTATTATTAAGGTTTTATGATATAACCGAAGGGGAGATTTTAATTGATGGTATTAATATTAAGCAAATTCCTCAAAAAAAATTAAGAAAAAAAATTTCTTTAATTCCTTCAAGACCTGTCATTTTTTCTGGAACTATTGAAGAAAACGTTAGAATTGGTAAAGAAGATGCTACCGAGGAAGAAATAATTGAAGCATTAAAAATTGCACAGGCATGGGAATTTGTTTCTAAATTGCCAAAAGGTATAAAAACAGAAATTGCTCAGGGAGGGACAAACCTTTCTGGAGGTCAAAAACAAAGACTTGCAATAGCAAGAGGAATAATAGGTAAAAGAGATATTTATATTTTTGATGATTGTTTTTCGGCATTAGATTTCAAAACAGATTCAAGACTACGACTTGCATTGAGAGAAAAATTAAAAGATTCAACTGTTATTATTGTTTCATTAAGAGTTGCTACAATAATGAATTCTGACAAAATAATTGTTCTTGATAATGGAAAAATTGTGGGGATAGGAACTCACCATGAATTGATGAAAACATCCACTATATATAGAGAAATTGTTGCTTCTCAGCTTTCCGAGGAGGAGATAGCATGAGTGAAAACAAGAGACCGGTAAGTAGATCAAGAGGTGGGCATGGTGGCCCCATTAGAGTAGCTTTTGAAAAACCCAAGAATTTTAGAAAATCGTTTATAAGATTGATGAAGTATTTAAAACCTTATATAATTCCGTTAATTATTATTTTTGGCTTAGCAATAACTGGAACTGTATTAAGTATTATGGCGCCAAAGATATTAGGGAAAGCAACAACTAAAATTTTCCAAGGATTTCTTGCTAAAAAAATATTTCCAAAAGCAAAATTAGATCTTGATGGTATATTGCATATTTTAATAAAAGTCGGAATTTTGTACGCCCTGTATGCTTTGTTTATGTATATTCAACAATATATGATGGCCGGTATATCTCAAAAAATTGTAAAAACATTAAGAACACAGGTCATGGATAAATTAACCAAACTTCCATTGAAATTTTATGATTCAAGAACCCATGGAGAGATTCTTAGTAGGGTTACTAATGATATTGATTTGATTAGTAATACTCTAAATCAAAGTTTAACTCAGTTTGTTACTTCAATAGTTACAATCGTTGGGGTTACTATAATGATGCTAACAATAAGTCCTTTATTGACATTAGCAACTCTTGTAATTTTGCCTCTCAGTATAATCATTATAAGTTTTATAGTAAAGAGATCTCAAAAGTATTTTAAAATGCAGCAAAAATCAATTGGGGATGTTAATGGACATGTTGAAGAAATGTTTGGAGGATTTGTTGTTGTTAAGGCGTACAACAGAGAAGAAAAAAGTATTAATGCTTTTGAGAAATACAATGAAGAATTGTATAATGCTGCTTGGAAAGCGCAATTTATTTCAGGGGTTACAATGCCTTTAATGAGATTTGTTAGTAATCTTGGATATGTGATAGTTGCTGTAGCTGGTGGTGTAATGGTTACAAAGCGTACAATTGAATTGGGAGATGTTCAAGCTTTTATCCAATATTCCAATCAATTTTCTCAACCTATTACTCAAGTTGCAAATATTATGAATATGATTCAGTCTACTATAGCGGCTGCAGAAAGAGTTTTTGAAATATTAGATGAAGAAGAAGAAATTCCCGATCCAGTTGATGCAATTGAAGTTAATAATGTTAAAGGTGATGTTAGTTTTGAACATGTGTACTTTAGTTATTTGCCAGAAAAGAAATTGATTGAGGACTTAAATATTGATGTAAAAAGTGGTCAAACTGTTGCAATAGTGGGCCCAACTGGTGCTGGGAAAACTACACTTGTGAACCTTTTGATGAGATTTTATGAGATACAAGGAGGAAGAATTACAGTTGATGGAATTGATATTAGAAAGATTAAGAGAGATAGTCTTAGAAAAACATTCGGAATGGTACTCCAAGATACTTGGCTTTTCAATGGAACAATTAAGGAAAACATAGCATATGGAAAAGAAAATGCCACAGATGAAGAAGTTATAGAGGCTGCAAAAAAAGCTCATGCACACCACTTTATCATGTCTTTACCAGGTGGATATGATGCGGTTATTAATGAGGAAGCATCAAATATTTCCCAAGGTGAAAAGCAGCTTATTACAATAGCTAGAGCATTTATTGCTGATCCTGATATTTTAATCCTTGATGAAGCTACAAGTAATGTTGACACTTTAACTGAAAAACTCATCCAAAAAGCAATGCGAAAACTTATGCATAGTAGAACAAATTTTGTAATTGCTCATAGGTTGTCTACTATTGTAGATGCCGATTTAATACTTGTTATGAATGAAGGTGAAATAATCGAAAAAGGTACTCATAAGGAATTAATGGCTAAAAATGGTTTTTATGCTGAGCTATATAAGAGTCAATTTCTTGGAGCATATGTTTAAAGGCAGCTTTAAAGCTGCCTTTTTTATTGAAATGTGGTAAAATATGAAATGGAGGGAGGAATGAATTTGGAAAGAGTTGTACTTATTAGATATGCTGAAATAGGTTTAAAGGGTAGAAATAGAGGTTATTTTGAAAGAAAATTAATGGAAAACATAAGAAAAATTGTAAAACCACCTGAAGTAAATAAAAGGTATGGTAGAGTTGTTATAAGATTAAGAAATCAGGATTTTCATAACGTAGAAGAACGATTAAAATATGTTTTTGGAATACAAAATTATAGTTATGCATTTGCTGTTTCGCATGACATAAATGAAATTAAAAAGGCAGTCTTTGAATTAGTAAAGTTGAGTTTAAAGCATCAAAAAACATTTAAGGTAGAAACGAAAAGATCTTTTAAACAATTCCCAATGAAATCATTGGATTTTAGTGCATATATTGGTGGTTATATATTAGAAAATTTTCCTGATTTGAAGGTAGATGTTCATAATCCTGATTTAATTGTAGGAATAGAGATTAAAGAAAAAGAAGTCTTTGTTTTTGCTGGGAAAGAGCAATTGTATGGAGGTTTACCAGTTGGAGTTTCTGGAAAAGCACTTCTTTTACTAAGTGGTGGAATTGATAGTCCAGTTGCAGGTTGGTATATGTTAAAAAGAGGTTTAAGTATTGAAACTATAAGTTTTTTGAGCCCACCTTTTACAACAGAGAAATCTGTTAGAAAAATACTTGATTTAGCGGAAAAATTATCAAAATATTTGCCAGATACAATGAGAGCATGGATTGTTCCTTTTACTGATGTCCAGCATTATATTAAGCAAAATGTACCAGATAGATATTCTTTGATTATTCAGAGAAGAAGTATGATGAGGATTGCAAATCGATTAGCAAAGAAGATCAAAGCAAAAGCACTAATAACCGGTGAAAATATAGGTCAAGTTGCAAGTCAAACCTTGACAAATTTACATAGTATTGAAGAAGCATCATATCTACCTGTTTTAAGGCCATTAATAGGTTTTGAAAAAATGGAAATTGTTGATAAAGCGAAAAAAATTCAAACATATGAAATTTCAATTCTTCCTTATATCGATAGTTGTGTGGCTTTTGCTCCAAAAAATCCAGCTACAAGTTCTAATGTAAAGGAAATAAGGGATATTGAAAAGGATTTGGAAAAATTAAGTGAATTAGAAGAAAATGTTTTAGAAAAAGCTGAAAAATTTGTCTTTTAGGAGGAAGTCATGGGTAAAGTACTTAGTTTTTTTTACACCTTGTATTTATTAATTGGAGCTGCAATATATGTTTTTGTCTATGGAGGAATTGTATTAATCATTGGGGGAATTTTGCGAATATTCAGTAAAAAATTGTCCGAAAAATTTGTAATAGGACAAATTGAAGCGTTTGGTAGAATGAGTTTTAAATTATTGGGAATAAAAGTTTATAAGATTGGGGAATTAAAAGAAACCAATGAGAATTTCATGGTAGTTTCAAACCATCAAAGTGCACTTGATATTCCTTTGATTATTGGCTATGTTACTCCAGCAGCATTTATTGCTAAAAAAGAGTTAGGTAAGATTCCAGGAATTAATTGGTTTTTGAAGTATTTGAACAGTGTTTTAATTGATAGAGGAAATATTCGTCAAACAGCAATTGCCTTGAAAGAAATTGTACATAAGATGAATAATGGAGTGCATTTTATTATTTTTCCAGAAGGTACAAGAAGTATCAATGGAGATGTTTTACCTTTTAAGCCAAGAAGTTTGGAGTTAGCATTCAAAAACAAGATAAAAGTTTTACCTGTTTCTTTGTGGGGGCTTCACAAAGTTTGGAACAAGAAAAGCTTTTTAATAAAAAGACATCCTGTATATCTAAAAATTCACAATTTTATTGATCCAAAAGATTTTAATAGCGAAGAAGAATTTAGAAACCATGTTGAAAAGATAATCAGAGAAGGTGTTGAATTTTTAGAAAGGAGGTTTTACAGTGAAACAAGCAAAAGTTAAAGCCCTTGTTTTGGATAAATTAAATAATGCTCCTGTAGTTTTACTTGAAATTGTAGGCACTAAAAAAATATTACCAATCTGGATTGGAGCTTGTGAAGCAAGTGTTATTGCAATGATATTGGAAGAAAATGAATTTGAGCGACCTTTAACTCATGATTTGATGTTGAACATAATTGAAGGGTTAGAAGCAAAAGTTGAAAATGTTGTGATAAATAAAATAGAGAATAATACATTTTTTGCAAAGGTGGTTTTAAAGGATTTAACAATTCCTCCTGAAGAAGATGAAGAACAATATATAGAATTTGATGCAAGACCTTCAGATGGTATTATCATTTCTCTTAAAACGAATTCACCAATATTTGTTTCAAATGAAATAGTTGAATCACATACAATTGAATTTGAAGGTGAAAATTTTGAATCCGAAGATGAGGAGTTTAAAAAGTTTGTTGAAAATCTTGATATAAATGAATTTAGAAAGAGAATTAAAAAGGATGAAAATTCAGAAGGTGATGAAAAATAAAAATTAAGGAGGAATACAATGCTACATTTGTTTTTAGGACATTATGTTGCCGATCATGGGTTTACAAATAATAGTAAGATAAGACATTTAAAAGGGTGGAAGATTATTGAACACATGATATGGTCTGTTTTTGCAATTTTAGCTTTTACATTTGATACATTACTGAATAAAGCTCCAATAATTTTGTTTTCATTCATTGCTATTCATTTGTTTTTGGATTATTTAAGAATTAAAGTTTCTAAAAAATTATATTATCATCTAATCGAAATAACCGGTATTTTTATTGCTTTGATTTTTAATTATTTCGTTGCTGATTATTTTATGACTTCTTATCTTTCTCAGGAGTTTGTTTTATATCTACTTGGAATGGCACTGGTTACAACTGTTTTATCCTATGTTTTTAGAAATTTTTATCCAAACATTGAAAATTTTGAAGATTTAGAAGGAATTTCCGAAAGACTTGCATTTTTTGTCTTTTTCTTAGCTAATAAACCAATTTTTGCTTTTATCTCTTTGGGACTTGGATTTCTTTACAGACTCTGGAAAATAAAAAAATTTGATCATGTTTGGTGGATTAGTCCATTATTTGCAATAATTTTTACTATTTTATGGAAATCTCTTATTTTTTAGTGGTTACTTTGAGGGGGGACCTCTATGAAAAAAATTAAATACATTGTTTATTTGTTATTTTTAATTGTAGCGGTAATTGGTATTTTTTTGGTTATAAATTATTCTAATACAATGCCTCCAGAGCTTGCTTTAATTGGGCCTGAAAATGGGAGTTATTTGAAAACAAGAACAGTTGAACTTTCTTGGGATGTTAATTATGATAAAAAAATTGATTTTATAAAATCTTTATACATAGGAAGTGCCACACCCTCCGAATTAATATATGAAGGTTTGGAAAATTCATATACAATTGAAAACTTAACCCCGGCAACGTATTATTGGAAAGTAGTTTTGAAATATGGTAAAAAAGAAATTGAAAGTTCCATTTACAGTTTTACAGTTATTAATCTTCCTCCTCAGCAGCCTATTCTGAACTTTCCTAAGAATGATGCAAAGATAATTAAATTGCCAATTGAGTTTTCATGGGTAGCAAATGATCCAGATAATGATGAGTTAACATATGACTTTTACTTAAGTGAATATTCAATGCCTGAAGTTTTTGTGCAGGATCTTACAAAAGACAGTATTATAGTAGAAAATTTAAAACCAGGAAAGTATTTTTGGAAGGTTGTAGCTAAAGATCCTTTTGATGGCATATCTGAGAGCGAAGTTTTTTCCTTTGAATATGTGGGTGAAGAGATCAAAGTACCAGTTATAAATTTAGAAGAGCACGAGAACTACGTAAAAATTTATTGGGATAAAGTTGAGAATCAAAATTGCTACCTAGAAGTTTACGAAGATGAAAATATCAAAGTAATACCTGTTGATGCATCATTTTATATTGTTAACATTAAGCCAGGAGTAAAATATAAATTTAGATTAAAGGTTGAAGATGAATATGGAAGAATTGCTTACAGTGAATTCAAAGAATTTTATAAGGAAAGTACTCCTCCTAGTTTTAAAATTCTTTTTCCTCCAAATAACCTAAAAGGTGCAACTGATAAAATTGTTTTTAGATGGGAAATCACTGATGATGAAGATGATGCTTTTGTTGATTTTTATTTTGGAGAAAGTGTAAATGAACTTGAATTAAAAGTTTCAAATTATAAAGGTAAAATTTTTGAAATGCGAAATTTAGAACCTAACAATGACTACTATTGGAAAGTTATTGTTCATGATCCTTTTACAAAACTTGAATCTCCAATATATAAATTCACTACAGGTCCATTGGTTAAAATAAATACTATTTACGGAACAAAAATGGATGATGTTGTAAATGATTTAATAAAATATGAAGATGAATACATTTTATTAGGAACTAGAAGTAATAGATACCCTTTCTTGTTAAAAGTTAGGAATATTAACGATACGAATGGTAAAGTACTTGATTTAAATTTAATTGGTAAAGGCGTGAAAGTTCAAGAACATCAGGGTGTTTTATATGTGCTTGGAAATTCAGAAAAAAATAATGGTGATTTCTTTTTAGCTTCGATAAATAACTGGGATGTAAATTGGGTAAAAAATTATGGAGGTTTTTTTAAAGATATTGCTTCTGATATGTTAGTTGAAGATGATGGAATTTTAATTCTTGGGTACAGCTGGTCTGATGATTTTCTTGGCAATCTCTACGGTTGGTGTGATATTTTCTTGATGAAGGTGGATTTTAATGGAAATATCAAATGGATTAGAAAATACGGTGGAAAGCAATATGATGAAGGTGTGAAAATTTTAAAATTAAATGATAGTTATGTGATTGCGGCTAATACTAATTCTTCTAAATTTGATGTTCCAAAAAATTATGGTTCAAAAGATATGTGGATTTTTTCAGTTGACCAAAATGGGAAGTTTAGATGGCTAAGGGTCTTTGGTACAGAAGACTCAGATGTTGTTACAAATATGAGAATATTCGATAACAAGGTGTATGTTATTGGTAAAACATACAAGGAGAAAAACAAAAAAATTGATGAAAATTCAAATATTTGGATAGTGGTTTTAGATGAAAAGGGTAATAGGGTTGAAGAATATTTATTTACAGGAAATGGGAATGATATTGCGAATGATATTTTAAAAATTAATAAAAATGAATTTCTATTGTTTGGATATACAAATTCAACTTCCGGAGATTTTTATACTAATTATTATTCTAAGGAAGGTTATTATGACTTTTTCATTTCAAAAATTATTAAAGGAAAATTAGAGTGGTCAAGAGTTTCGGGTGGGTATGGCTATGACGAAATAAAGAAAGCTTTGCTTGATGGAGATAATGTAATATTTGTCGGTAATAGTTCATCTTCAAATGGAGAATTTGATTTTAACTATGGCGGGTTTGATATTTTCACGGGAGTTCTGAAAATTGAGAGGTGATATTTTTGATAAAAGAGTTTTTGAAAAAACGATGGCCTTTCTATCTTGCGGGGATTTTAACCCTTATTGTTGTAGATACTCTCCAGCTTTTTGTCCCTAAATTTATTTCAAGAGCTGTAGATGGATTAAATGTAGAAACTCCAGATGTATCACTAGCAAAATTAATGGCTCTTGGAATTATTGGAATTGCAGTTGGAATGTTTATCACAAGGTTTTTATGGAGAATTTTTATAATTGGAAGTGCAAGAAAATTTACATATGAAGCAAGAAAGGTTTTATACGATAAGATTTTATCGCTTGATATGTCATTTTTTGATAAACATAGAAGCGGAGATTTAATGGCTCATTTTACAAATGATATGAACAATATTGAGCGAATGTTTGGACCTGGAATAGTTATGATGGTGGACGCTATTTTTATGTCATCAATTACTTTGTTCTTTATGGCTACAAGTGTTGGTTGGCATCTAACATTAATTGCAATTATTCCACTTCCAATCATAGCATTCATATCTTTGACATTTGGTAAATTTATTTACAGACGTTCAAGAAAGGTTCAGGATACTTTTTCGGACCTTAGTGGTTTTACAGAGGAAGCAGTTGATGGAATAAGAGTTGTTAAAACCTTTTCAATTTTGCCAAAATTTCAGGAAATTTTTTCTAATAGAGCTTTTAATAATTTTAGTGCAACCATTTCTTTGATTAAAGTTTGGGGAATTATGTGGCCTTTGATACATTTTGTTAGTTCTTTATCATATTTTTTGACAATTGTATATGGTGGCCCAATGGTGGTTAATTCTAAAATTACTCTGGGTGAATTTTTTGCTTTTAACAATTACATTGGTATGATAGTCTGGCCATTGACTGCTTTTGGATGGGTTATTAACATCTTACAAAACGGAAGAGCATCTTATTCCAGAATAAAGAAAATTTTGGATACGCAATCTACGGTTAAAGAACCTTCAAAACCGGTGAAAATTGATAAGATAAAAAGTATTATTATTAAAAAATTAGATTATTCTTATCCTAATGCCAATAGGTTAGTACTAAAAAGTATTGATATGATAATTGAAGAGGGGCAATTAGTTGGAATTGTTGGCACAGTTGGAAGTGGTAAGTCAACAATTGTTAAGATTATAAGTAAATTATATCCTGTAGAACGTGGACATGTATTTATTAATGGTGTTGATATTAATGATATATCCTCTGAAACAGTTAGAACAAAAATTTCCTATGTTCCTCAGGAAACGTTTTTATTTTCAACTTCAGTTAAAAATAATATTTCTTTTGCACTTGATAACTTCGATGAATGGAAGGTTAAAGAATTTGCGATGATGTCTGCTGTTCATAAGGATATAGAGAATTTTCCTAAAGGTTATGATACAATTGTTGGTGAAAGAGGGGTTACACTTTCTGGAGGTCAAAAACAAAGGATTACTATTGCAAGAGCTCTTATGAGAGATGCTGATGTCTATATTTTTGATGATTGTTTATCTGCTGTTGATCCTGAAACTGAAGAGCAAATTATTAAAAGTTTAAGAAAGAGCATGCAAAATAAAACAATGGTTATAATTACTCATAGGTTGAAAGTATTACAAGATGCTGATATGATTTATGTTTTTGATGATGGTGAGATAGTTGAAAGGGGCAAACATAACGAACTTCTTCAAAATGAAGGGTTATATGCAAGAATGTTTAGAAAACAGTTGATAGAGGAAGAACTGTAATATTATAACAAAGGGGAGGTGTTTGTATGCGTAAGGTTAAATTGGTATTATTTTTCATGCTTTTATTAGCTATTAGTCTTTTTGCAACAGAGGTTACTATTTTCCACATTAATGATACTCATGGTCATGCTTGGTCGTTTAGTGAATATCATAACCCTGATATTGGTGGTTTTGCAGTAATTGCTTCTATAATTGATGAAGAAAGAGCTGTTAATCCAAATGTTTTGTTTTTACATGCAGGTGATATTAACACTGGTGTACCAGAATCTGATCTTTTAAATGCGTTACCGGACATTTTTGCACTCAATAGAATGAAACTCGATGCTATGGCAGTTGGAAATCACGAATTTGATAAAGAAAGATCAGTTTTAGAATATCAAATGAGTGTTGCAAAATTTCCATTTTTGTCAGCAAATATTTATAAAGATGGAAAGCCATTCTTTACACCATATATCATCAAAAATGTAGGTGGGATAAAAGTTGCCATTTTTGGTTTAACAACAGAGGAAACTGCTATTCTAGAACCTCTTTTTAGTTCTGATTTAGAATTTAGAAACGCTATTGATGTGGCAAAAGAATTAGTTCCTAAATTAAGAGAACAGGCTGATGTTGTAATTGCACTTACTCATCTTGGTATGGGTATGGAACATGCAGGAGATTATACAACTTCTGAGCAGTTAGCACAGGCAGTGGATGGAATAGACGTAATTATAGATGGGCATAGTCATACGAAATTAGAAGAAGCAAAAGTTATTAATAATACAATAGTTGTCCAAGCCTGGGAATGGGGAAAAGTAGCTGGAAAGTTAACACTTGATGTTGAAAATGGAAAAATCGAAAAATGGAGTTGGATACCTATTCCAGTTAATTTAAAGGTATATAAGGGTAAAGATGAAAATGGTAAAGATATATACGAATATGTTGGAAACCCCTACAAAGAAGCTTTATATGTAAAAGTACCTCTTGATGTATTTAAGAAAATGGGATCAGAAAAATTAGATACAGTAATTGGTGAAACAAAAATTTTACTTGATGGAGAAAGGGCTCATGTGAGATCTGGAGATACAAATCTTGGACATTTAATTACAGATGCTATGATTTGGAAAACAGGAGCAGATATAGCACTTCAAAATGGTGGAGGAATTAGAGCATCAATACAACCTGGAAAGATAACAATTAGAGATATATTAACAGTTTTACCATTTGGTAACACCGTTTATGTACTAAAATTAAAAGGTTCTGATTTATTAAAAGTTTTAGAATATGCAGCAACACTTGAAGAAGGAAAAGGTGCATGGTTACATGTTGGTGGATTAACCTGGAAAAGTGTGGGCGGAAAAGTAACTGAAGTATTAGTAAATGGAGAACCGCTTGATCCAGAAAAAGTTTATGTTGTAGCTACTAATAATTACATGGCTGGTGGAGGAGATGGATATTCAGTTCTAGCCGAACATAAAGATTCTGGTTATGATACCGGTTTTGTTTTGGCAGATGTTGTTGTGGAATATATCCAAAAGGGATTGAAAGGAAAAATTGAAAGCTATGATGATACACTAAGATATGTAAGGATGAAGGAAGAAGCAAAAAATGTTATAAACAACGGCTCATTTGATGAACTCATTGCAAATGATCCAGAAAACCCATATAAATGGTGGATTTGGCAAGCAAGTGATTATGACATAAGCAATGCAAAAGTTTCAGAATATGGAGTAAAGGATGGTTATGCATATTTTAAAGTTAAATATCCTGGTGGAGAAACTTGGCATATTCAATTTAATCAATGGCTTAAATTGGAACAAGGAGCCACATATGAAATATCATTTAAAGCAAAGGCAGATGTACCAAGAAAAATTTGGTTAAATATTGCACAAAATCATGATCCTTGGATGTCATATTTACCAGAACCATATATTTTAACATTCGATCTTACCACGGATTGGCAAACATTTACATATGAATATGAACATCCAGAAGATGCAGATGAAGTTGTAAACTTTAGTTTTAATTTAGCTCTTGATAAACCAACAACAATATACTTTGATGATATAAAAATGGTAAAAAAATAATTAATAGGAAAAATATATAGAAATCAAAAGCCCGGTCTTTAAAGACCGGGCTTACTAATTTGGTAATTTTTGATTAGTTATTCTCTTGGAAAAACAATAAATTTTAATGCAGTTCTTGATTCATTTTCAATGTTTACATCTGTGAAAGCAGGAACACATACAAGATCAATACCACTTGGTGCGAGATAACCCCTAGCAATTGCAATTGCCTTGACAGCTTGATTTACAGCGCCAGCACCTATTGCTTGGACTTCTGCTTTACCTTTTTCTCTAATTACCCCTGCTAAAGCACCTGCAACTTTGTTAGGATTGGAACCTGATGCAACTTTAAGTACTTCCATGATAAAACCTCCTTTACTATGATGTTAGTAAAAAATATACTAGAGCTAAGAGTAGGGCTATAAAACTATGGCGCGCCCGGCAGGACTTGAACCCGCAACCATCGGATCCGAAGTCCGACGCTCTATCCTGTTGAGCTACGGGCGCGTATTCCATAACAAAAATGGGGTGGCTAGTGGGATTTGAACCCACGACCACCTGATCCACAGTCAGGCGCTCTACCAGCTGAGCTATAGCCACCACAAATAATCATTATTTATTTAATTTGGCGCGCCCGGCGGGAGTCGAACCCACAACCCCCGGATTAGAAGTCCGGTGCTCTATCCTATTGAGCTACGGGCGCACTGGAGCGGGCGACGGGACTCGAACCCGCAACCCTCGGCTTGGAAGGCCGATGCTCTACCAATTGAGCTACACCCGCATTGGTCGGGGCGACTGGACTTGAACCAGCGACCTCCTGTTCCCAAGACAGGCGCGCTAGCCGACTGCGCTACGCCCCGAAGAATCAAACCGTGATTAATTATAGCATATGCAAATTTTTGTGTCAATATATTTGGAATTTATTACTGTAAAAATTTCTATATTTTTTGATTAATATTTATTTATCAAAGAACACCTGAAATTGCTTTTACTGGACACCGGCTTTCGCATAAACCACAACCAAAACATTTATTTACATCAACATTAACTTTTGTATCTATTGTGATTGCAAAATATGGACATACATTTTCACATATCCTACACAAAGTACATTTTTCATGGTCAACAATGGGATGATTGGGAGTATATTTAACATCAGGAATTCCAAGTTTAGTCTTTTTAACTTCTTCAATACTACTAAATCCATATTTTTCGAGTTTTTTGGGTAAATCTTTAATTATTCTTTCGTATATATCTTTACCAAATATCAAAGCTGAAGATAAAAGTTGTACAGCATCTGCACCAGCAAGTAAAAATTCAATAACATCATCAGCTGTTTTTATTCCTCCAACGCCGATGATGGTAATATCTGGGAATGCCTCCCTGAGCATCTTTACTATTGCAAGTGCAAGAGGTTTAATGGCTGGACCTGAAAGCCAGACCTGTCCTTTTTCATTACCTATTAAAACCTTTCTATTTTTAATATCTATCTTCATTGTAGGACCTAATGAGTTTATTGCAACGATACCATTAGCACCATTTTCTAGTGCTACTTTTGTAAATTCAATAGGGTCTGGAATATGGGGACTCAATTTCATAAAAATAGGTTTTTTTGTATGTTTTCTTATTGTTTTTACAATTTCTCCAATAGTATCGTAGCTTTTTCCAACATAATGTGTTGAGATTTCAAAGGCATCTGCAAATTCATCAAGCTTTGGTATGAGAATTTCCATATCTTCTTTAGAGTATCCAGCACTTACAATGAGAGGTTTTTTAAGTTCTTGTTTTAATTTTGGAAGAATCTCATCAATCCATTTTTCTGGAGGAAGTTCAGACCAAAGCTCTGCATTCATTGCAAAATTATTTTCACCGTAAATACAGGGTCTTGGTACTTCTGCAGCTTTTGTTGAAATAGTCTTTGTAACTATTCCTCCAACACCTGATGAATCAACAAATTTTATTTTTCCATAGTCTCCAACAAGAGGTCCAGAAGCTGGCATAACAGGATTTTCAAGAGGTATTCCAGATATTTTAGTTGATAAATCCATTTAAATTCCCCCTTTTTGTTATTTATTAGATCTAAGTGATATATTTAAAACCCCAGAATCTTTAATCTTTAGGTAAAATTCAATTCTGTCTTTAAATATCTTTTTTTCAGTTACTTCCAAATCCGTTTCATATTTTAATAAATCTATACTGGTTTCATATGTATAAAATGAAATTAAAATTTCTTTTTCTTTATCATCATCGTTAGTTAGGTTAATTTCAAAACTTCTACTAATGTATGTTTCTGATTTATAACTATGAGTGATGTTCAAATCTGCAGATACTGACCAACCCTGGCCAAGATCGATTTTACAAATTTCTCCAACATTAGTTTTAGGTAAATTTGTTGTTTGCCTTAAAAATTCTTCGTTATTTTTATTTTCGTATATTCGAACATCTCCAGAAATAAGTGGAACACCAACGCCATTTTCTTTTGAGTTTTCAAATACCCTATAGATTTCCAAAAATCTATTTTCAAATGAACTTGTATAAAAATGTAAATCTAAAGTTGGGATGTCTTTCATTTCCTTTATTGTTCCAACTTTGATTACTTTTTCAAAATTACCATTAAAAGGTTGGATTTCTCCAATATCAATGACAGCTGTTTCTGAAATAATTTCAGGTGTGTATTTTCTTTCTGGAAGTTGTTCCATGCTTTTAGAATAATTAACGATTACATCTTGGTACACATCTTCTAAAGGCTCTTCTACATCAAAATCAAGTTCACCATCAATTAATAGTGCATCAACACTTTTGTTTGTTTTTCCTCTGATTAAGTATGTTAAATATAAATCTCCGTTTGACTTTAAATCGTAGAATAAATCCCATTCCAAAGGTTTTGTAATTAAAATGTCTCCTTCAATATTTTTTGCAACCAATTTTTTTGAGTTTAAAAGAATATCAAGATTTTTTTCATCTGTTTCATACCAAAAACCAGTATTGATATCAAAATAATAGATTTTATTTGAGATTTTTAAAATAGGAGGTTTTTTACTTAAAATCTTTGTATTTGCCATATCGAATCTTTTTGCAAACATTTCATTTGTCCCAATTAAATTAAACTCCAAGTCATCCAGAGTTGATTTTTCAATTTTGTAATGATCAGCTTTTTCAACAAATACTACATATTCGTTATTATCAAGAGGAAGAACATATTTTTCAGTTAATGGAACACGCAATTTTAATAAACTGGTATTTCTGTAGATAAAAATTCTATCTTGTTGACCTGCAAATGTTATCATTGAAAACATCGGTGAAAAGAAGAAAAGGTTAAAAAGTAAAAACTTTTTTATACTCATATTATCACTCCTTAAGTTTTTCCCAGAAATTTTGGGCTACCTTTCTTGCTTCATCGTAGATTTCAGATACTGGTAGATTAATTTCATAATTTTCCATTAATAATTTTCCGTTGACAATAACGTGAGATGGTCTGAAATTATCGTATAGACCATATATTACATGTCCAAGGATATTTTCATTATTTAACGGAGTTGGAGGAGTATATGGAACTATTAGAAGGTCAGCCGCAAATCCAGATTCAATTTTTCCTAAATTAGTATTTAAATGATAACTTGCAATTTCATATGTATTTTTGATTATATGTTTTAAATTATCTGGAGAAAATGAAACTGGAGATTTTCCTTTTAATTTTAATGAAAAGTATAAATTCAAAAGCTCTCTTGCAAAATTAAATCCAAGTCCATCATTTCCAGCTATTACTTTTACATTATGTTTTTTCATCATTCTATAATTTGGTAAACCAACTGCATTATTCATATTAGAAGAAACGTTTAATGCAACATAGCAGTTGTTTTTGGAAATTAAATTCAATTCATCTTCTGAAGCATGAACACAATGTGCAAGAATAGAATTTTCCCTTAGAAGTCCAAATTTATCCAATCGTGTTATAACTCTCATACCGTATTTTGATAAAGAATCTTCAACATCATCTATACTTTCAGCAGTATGAATGTGAATTGGGCCTTTGTACAATTTGGATATTTTTTCCAAAGTATCATCGGATAAACTCAATGAAGCATGAAGGCCAAAAATTCCTGCGTGCATTTCAGAACGAGTACTTAAAAAATCTAAATTTTCTTCTATGCATTCATCAATGTTAAATCTATCGCTTGTTTCAAAGCAAAAAATACCTCTTAAACCAATTTCATCACATAAAGCATTTTTAAGTGTTTTTAAACTTCCTTTAATTTGGAGTTCACTTGCATGATGGTCTATCACCGTTGTGACACCATTTTTAATAAACTCAATTCCGGAGATTAAAGCACTGTAATAATTTTCCCTTTCACCTAATTTAGAATCGAGTTTCCACCAAAGTTGATTTAGTATATCTTTAAAATTCAATGGGTTAAAAGGGAGATTTAAACCTCTGGCAAAGGTTGAGTAAATATGAGTGTGTCCAACTGCAAAACCAGGTAAAACAAGATTTTTTTTAGCATCAATTATCTGAGATGCTCCTTTAAAACTTTCCATTGGCCCAATTTCTTCTATTTTATTGTCAAAAAGTATATAGTAATTTTCAAAATAATTCTCATAGTCAAAAATATTTGCATTTATTATTGCTTTCATATTACTACCTCCTGATAAAATTACCTTTATTTTTTCTAACTAATTTGTCATCTTCAATTATTAAAGCTCCATTTTTAAATACTTTTTCGATCTTTCCCTTTATTTGAATACCCAGATATAGATCATAGTCAGATTTAGTATGTGATTCTTTTATTATACCTTTATAATTTGGATCAAATATTACAATATCAGCATCTGCCCCGGGTAATAAAGTTCCTTTTTGTGGATAAAGTCCAAAAAATTTTGCGGGATTTATTGTGAATTTTTCAATTATTTTCTTGCCAAATAAAGAATAGGTTAAAACAAAAGAGTGTTCAATTCCACCAATTCCCATTGGAAGATTTCCCGTTTTTCTTTTACGTTTATCCTTTTTATTAAATGAGCAATGGTCAGTTCCAATTGAAAAAACCTTATCAATGTTATTTTTTAGTTTTTCTTTTTCACGTCTGCTTCTAAGCGGTGGAGTCATTGCATACAGATATCCACTTTGAGTTTCATACACACTGTCATCAAAATAAAAATAATGGGGGCAACTTTCGAAGAATAAGTTGTTGTTTAAAATATTATCAAATCTATTTTTTACTTCTTCTATCGAGGTTCCACATGTTGTGTGCACAATATATGCAGTTCCTTTTGTTTGGTTTAAAAATTCAGCAATCTTTATTATTTCGGAAATCTCAGAAATTTCAGGTCTTGCCTTTGAGTGCATTTTTATTGGAACATTTTCAACGATCATATCTTCATTTTCAGCGTGAATTAAAATTGGAATTTTATGTATCTTTGACAATTTAAACAATTCAAACATTAATTTATCATTTGTTCTTCGGTTACTTGAAGAATAAGCAGTAAAAACCTTTACTGATTTTGTGCCAAATTCCTTTATTTCTTTAAATAAAGCACTTAAATCACCACTAAAATTTCCCAAAGTAGTGTGAAAAGAATAATCAACGTATGATTTTTTAGCAGAAAACAAACGATTTTTAAAAGCATATTCTAATTCTTCTAGTTTCGAAATGGGATCTAAAAAATCAATAATTGTTGTAACCCCACCAAATAATGCGGAAATACTTCCACTTTCAAAATCATCTACTGAGGTATATTTTCCCGAGTTTAGTTCAAAATGAACATGTGGATCAATAAAACCGGGAAGAACAAACTTCCCGGTTGCATCTACTTCTTTTTTACACTGCAAATAATTTGTGGAGATATCTACGATTTTTCCGGATTTTACATATACATTTGCATTTATAAAAATTCCATCCAAATACAACTTTCCATTTAAAATACCTAGATCATACATTTTTAAAATCTTCCTCCCATAAGTAATGTCATTATTGATTTAGCTGTATGTAATCTATTTTCTGCCTCGTCGTATACAACAGAATGAGGGCCATCAATTACACTATTAACGACTTCTTTCCCTCTGTCTGCAGGAAGTGCGTGCATGTAAATTGAATGTTTTTTAGTTAATTTCATTAATTCTTCAGTACATATCCAGTTTTTATGCTTTGCCTGTTCTGCTCTGATTTCATCAGGATTATCTGAAACAAAGAAACCACCCCAGTTTTTGGGAATAACAATATCGGCATCGACAAAAGCATCTTCCATTTTGTGAGAAATCTCTAGTTTACCACCATACATTTCAGCATTTTTCTTTGCCTGTTCAACAATATCTGGCATAAGGTCAAATCCTTCAGGATATGCTAAAGTTACATCCATACCAAATCTGGTAAACAACAGTATTTGAGATTGTGGAACGGATAATGGTTTTAAATGACTTTCTGCATATGCCCAGCTAATTCCGACTTTAAGACCTCTTAGATTTTTCCCAAACCTTTCCTGAATTGTCATAAGGTCAGCCATTACTTGGAAAGGATGGTAAACATCATCTTGCAAATTCATAACTGGAGCTTTTGAATGTCTTGCCATTTCATTTAAATATTTATTACCTTCGCCAAACTTACAGAATCTAATTCCGATACCATCACCAAATCTCGAAAGAATTATTCCTGTATCCTTAGCAACCTCACCGTGAGCTATTTGCATCTTATCTGGTGTTAAGAAAATTCCAGTTCCACCTAATTGTGCAATTCCTGCTTGCATACTATTTCTTGTTCTAGTGCTTTCATCAAAGAAAATTAAGAACAGGGTTTTATATAAGAGATATGGAGTAGGTTCCCCATGACTGAACTTAATTTTCAGATCTCTTGCAAGATCTAACATAAGTTCAATTTCTTCATTTGTGAAATCTTGTGTTGTTATAAAATGTCTTCCTCTAAAAAATGTAGACATCTTAACCCCTCCTTGTTTTTAAAAGATTAACAATTGTTTTAGGAAATGTTGCGTAAAAAGCTGCAGCCTTAATAAGATGTTCAATTTCAACCTTTTCATTTGGTGCATGAGCATATTTTTCTTCACCTGGTCCAAATCCTACAGTCGGAATTCCATAGACACCTGCTGTGACAGTCCCATTGGTGGAAAAAGTCCATTTATCAATGAGTGGCTCTTTTCCAAAAACATCAATATAATTCTTTTTTGCTGCTTGAACAATAAAGCTATCTTCTGGAAAACTCCAAACAGGGAAATATTTCTCAGTAGGGAAAATTTCTCCAGTATAAGAAGGCTTTTTATATTCAAGTTCAATAATTTCAGCATCTTCAACGCCAGCTCTTTCAAAGACATCTTTAATTTCAGCAAAAACAGTTTCTTTTGTTTCACCTTCTGTGATTCTTCTATCAATCTGAATTTCACATTCATCTGGAACAGCATTGTGAGATGGTGATTTAAAGAAAATCTGTGAAACAACAATTGTGCCTTTTCCAAGGAAAGAATCACTTTTAAGTCGATCGTTTAATTTTTCAATTTCATTTATTATTTTTGCCATTTTGTAAATTGCATTTATTCCTCTTTCGGGAGCACTAGCATGAGCTGATAATCCTGTGGTTCTAATTCTAAATTCAATTCTTCCCCTATGGCCTCTGTATATATTTAACGAAGTTGGCTCAGTAATCACAACAAAATCAGGTTTTAAATTTTCTTTTTCAATGAGATATCTCCAACAAAGTCCGTCGCAATCTTCTTCCATAACTGTGCCGGTTATATAAAGTGTAAAATCATCTAAAAGGCCAAGATCTTTCAAAATTTTTGTCCCATAAACCATTGAGCACATACCGGCTTTTTGATCTGATGCTCCCCGACCATAAACCCATTTATCATCATAATACCCGCTGAAGGGATCTTTTTCCCAAAGTTTTTCATTTCCAATATCTACAGTGTCAATATGGGCATCCATTGCAATTTTGTATTTGCCGTTCCCTATTCTACCTATTATGTTTCCCAAACCATCAATTTTAACTTCATCAAATCCCACTTTTTCCATTTCAAACTTTAAAACTTCAATAACGTCCTTTTCTTCTCCTGAATAACTTTTTGCTTTTATAAGCTTACTCATGAACTTTACAATATCGTCTTGATATTTATAAGCAAATTCTAAAGCTTTATTCATTGAAACACCTCCTTTATCTTTTGTTTGTATTATAGTTTTATTTAAAACTAATAAAAACACATGAAAAATGAAACAAAAAGAAAAAAAATAACGATTTTAAAGAATATTTGACAAAAACTAAAATATTGGGAAGTTTAAAAGTTTTGTTGACAAATGAAGATATTATGCTAAATTATTAGTTGTAATGGGGCCGTAGCTCAGATGGGAGAGCGCTACCTTCGCACGGTAGAGGCCGTGGGTTCAAATCCCATCGGCTCCACCAATAAATAAAGCCCTCCAATCGGAGGGCTTTATTTATATAATTTTTACTAATGTTTATTATAACTTTTTAATTTCTTCAAGGATTTTTTCTACAATGATTTGTCCAACTCTCAGTTGTGCTTCTACTGTTGAGGCTCCTATATGAGGTGTTGCAACAACATTGGGTAATTCCAATAATTTTTCCCTTAGCTCATCAGTAGGTGGTTCAACTTCAAAAACATCTAGACCAGCTGCATATACTTTCCCAGAAACAAGAGCATCATATAATGCTTGTTCATCAACAACTCCACCTCTTGCAGCATTAATTATAATTACTCCATCTTTCATCATTTCAATTGCATGTTTATCAATTAAATGTTTTGTTTTTTCATTTAACGGAACGTGGACAGTTATAATGTCGGACTTCTTAAAGATTGTTTCAAGATCAACTATTTCAACATCAAGTTCTGTTTCTTTTACAAATGGATCGTATGCAAGCACTTTCATTTCAAAAGCCAAGAGTCTTTTAGCAACTTCTTTTCCAATATTTCCAAAACCAATTATTCCAACAGTTCTTTTATAAAGTTCATGTCCTTTTAGTTGTTTTTTTGTCCATTTTCCTTCCTTTAAATCAATAGTCCCTTGGGCGATGTGTCTTGCACATGAAATCATTAATCCTATAGTAAGTTCAGCAACAGAAATTCCGTTAGCACCGGGTGTATTTAATACTTTTATTCCTTTTTCTTTAGCTTTTTCAACATCGACATTATCTAATCCAGTTCCGGCTCTAGCAATAATTTTTAAATTTTTCCCAGCTTCAATAATATCTGCAGTAACTTTTGTAGCACTTCTTACAACTAATACATCAATGTTGGATATTTCTTTAATCAATTCGTCTTTATCAAGGTGGTTTTCAGTTACCTCATATTCTGAAGATCTCAATTTTTCCATTGCAAGTTTATCAAGAGGATCATTTACATGAATTCTCATTATTTATTTACCTCCTTGAAAAACACTTCCTGCGCTGCTTTAACACCAGTTCCAAATTCGACTTTGTAACCAAGCTCATTCAATGTAAATTCTAAAGCTGAAATCCCAACAATTGTGTCAAAAATACTGAGATAACCTAATGTAGAAATTCTGAAAATTTTTCCTTTAAGATGTGCTTGTCCTCCGGCAATGGTAACTCCATATTTATCTCTCATAATTTTAGTCAGTTTATTTCCATCAACGCCTTCTGGCACTTTTACTGCAGTTGCAACGTTTCCTGGACGTTTAGAGAACAATTCTAACCCCATTGCTTTAACTGCAGCTCTTGTTGCATCAGCAAGAACTTTGTGCCTTTCCCAAACGTTTTCAATTCCTTCTTCTTTTATCATGTTTATTGCTTTTCTAAGCATGTAGATAAGGTTTACTCCAGGTGTCCAAGGATTATCAGGATATTTTTTGTTGTATTGTTTTAAATCAAAATAATATTTGGAATTATTAGAATTTTCAACTAATTTCCAAGCCTTTTCATTAAGTGCGATGAATGCGAGTCCAGGAGGGAGCATCACTCCTTTTTGAGAACCACTTACTACGACGTCTATTCCCCATTCATCCATTTTTAAAGGTTCTGCAAGCAAAGCGCTAACAGCGTCAGTAACCAAAACAATGTCAGTGTCACGAGTAATTTTTGCAATTCCTTCAAGGTCAATTACTGTTCCGGTTGAGGTTTCACTATATGTTGTAAAAACAGCTTTAGCATCGGGGTGTTTTTCAATTGTTTCTTTTATTTGTTCGGGAGTTACAGCTTCACCCCATTCTAGTTTTAAAGAAACTACATTAATATTAAAAGCTTCTGCGATTTCTCTCCATCTTTCACCGAATTTACCAGCTTCTACGATAATTGCTTTATCTCCAGGATTTAAAAGGTTAGAAACGGCAGCTTCAAGAGCCCCTGTTCCAGATGAAAGTAGAGTAAATACTCTATTTTTTGTTTGGAATAAGTATTTAAGATTTTCAAGGGTTTCTTCAAGAATGCTAATAAATTGTGGTGTTCTGTGATGGATTGTTTCTTTTGCTCCTTCTAGTAGAATATCAGAAGGTACGGGTGTTGGACCTGGGGCAAGTAAATAGTTCTTTTTAATCATTTAATACACCTCCTAGTTTTTGGTATGTTTTACATTTATTATTTTAAAATAAAACGCTGGAATATAAAATGCCGAAATTTAATAATTTTTATTATAAATGATTAATAAAGCGAATTTTTTCTAAAAAACATTATAATTTGAAGTTTTACTATTTCTCATATTTATTGTACACTTATTATAGAATATTTTCAATTGTATTAATTTGCAATTTTTTGCGTGCAATTTTTTGCAATGTGCAAAAAATTTCAAATTTGATTAGAAGATAATAACAAATAACATATTTGTTAAATTTGGAGGTGGAAATATGAATTTTGAGGAGAAATATTCGGTTTTAGGTAAATCTTTGCGCTCGTCTTTGATAAGAGAACTTTTAAAGTACGCCTCCGTACCTAATTCTATCTCTTTTGGTGGTGGTGTTCCAGATCCTGAAACTTTCCCTAGAAATGAGCTTGCTCGGATTGCTTCAGAAGTTATTGAAAAAGAATATTCTTATGTCCTTCAATACAGTACCACAGAAGGTGATCCTGAATTAGCTAGACAAATGGTTAATTTATTTGATAAGATTTTCGGAATTAAAAATCTTGATGTTGATAATTTTATGTTTACAACGGGTTCTCAACAAGCTCTTGAACTAGCTGGAAAAATCTTTCTAGATAAAGATAGTATTGCTATTGTGGAAAATCCATTTTATCTTGGAGCAGCCAGTGCTTTTAAAATGCAAATGTCAAAGTTTATAACTATTCCTATTGAAGATGATGGAATGAATGTAGATATTTTGGAAAGAAAGTTGAAAGATTTGGATAACAAAGGTTTAGTTAAGAAAGTAAAATTTATCTATGTTATACCTAATTTTCATAACCCTGCAGGTGTAACACTTTCATTAGAAAAAAGAAAGAGAATAATAGAACTTGCCGAAAAATATGATCTTTTGATTTTAGAAGATGATCCATATGGATTATTAAGATTTGAAGGCGAACATATTCCTTCCCTCTTTAAACTTGCTGGTATGGAAAGAGTAGTCCTTTTAAATACTTTCAGTAAAATTCTTGCTCCTGGATTGAGAATAGGAGCAGTAGCAGGAGATAAAGAAATTGTTAGAAAATTTGTTTTGGCAAAACAAGGAACTGATCTTTGTAGCTCTGCCTTAACCCAGAGAATTGCAGCAAGATATTTGGAAAGATATGACCTTATTCAACAAATTACACCTACAATAAAGTTATATAAATCTAAAAAAGATACTATGATGAAAGCTTTTGATGAATATTTCTCAGATATAAAAGGAATTAAATGGATTAATCCTAAAGGTGGATTATTTACATGGGTAACATTGCCTGAAGGTTTTGATACTATGGAAATGTTTGAATTTGCAAAGGAAAAATTAGTTTTCTACATTCCAGGACAAGCATTTACTCCAGATGATAGCCCATCTCCTTCAATGAGAATGTCTTACTGTTTACCACCCCATGAAAAAATCATTGAAGGTGTTAAAAGATTAAAAGAGGTAATAATTACATATGGAAAATCCAAGGGGTTGATATAGTGTTAATTTTGGTAATAAATCCAGGTTCTACAAGTACAAAGGTGGCAATTTTTGTGGATGAGAATAAAAAAATTCAAAAAACCTTGCATCATCCTCCAGAAGATTTGGAAAAATTTGACTCTTTAATGAAGCAAAAAGAATACAGAGAAAAAGCCATTTTTGAATTTTTGAAAGAATATGGATACAAATTAGAGGATTTTGATGCTATAGCTTGTCGTGGAGGAATTTTACCGCCATTAAAAAGTGGAACCTATAGGGTTAATGAAGAGATGGTTGATTATTTAAAACATAAATCAAAGGTAAGTCATGCTTCAAATCTTGCAGCAGTAATTGGATTTGAAATGTCAAATGGAAAAGTCCCTGTATTTATAACCGATCCAGTTTCAGTACATGAAATGATAGATGAAGCAAGAATTTCTGGTATTCCAGAGATAGAAAGATTAAGTCTTGCACATGCATTGAATATAAAAGCTGTTGCTAGAAAGGTAGCTTCTGAGTTAGGTAAAAAATATGAAGACCTCAACATGGTGGTTGCCCATCTTGGTGGAGGTATTTCTGTTACTGCTCATTTGAAGGGGAAAATGATAGATGTAAATAATGCTAATGATGAGGGTCCATTTAGTCCAGAAAGAACGGGAGAGCTTCCTGTAGGTGATGTTGTAAAATTATGTTTTTCTGGAAAGTATAGTCATAAAGAAATAAAAAAGATGTTTGTAGGAAAAGGTGGTGTTGTTGCATATTTAGGCACAAATAACATGAAAGAAGCCTTAGAAATGGCAAAAAATGATGAAAATGCAAAATTAATAGTAGATGCTATGGCTTACCAAATTGCAAAAGAAATTGGTGGAATGTGTGCAATTTTAAAAGGAAAAGTTGATGCTATTGTTATTACAGGTGGTATAGCAAATAACCAGGAATTTGTTGAAAATATAAAATCATATATATACAATTTTGCCCCAGTTTTTAATGTACCAGGTGAATTTGAAATGGAAGCATTGGCTTTAGGTGCCTTAAGGGTTTTAAGTGGGGAAGAAGAGGAATTAACGTGGGGTGAGAAATATGAAAAAGTTGAATGAATTACTTGAAAAAGCTAAAAAACGTGGGCCAAAAAAGGTTTCTGTTGCAGTTGCAGAAGATGAGGTAGTTTTAAATGCTTTAGAAAAAGCAAGAAAAGAAGGAATAATTAATGCAATTTTGGTTGGAAATAAAACTAAAATAGCTGAGATTGCAGAAAAAAATAATATAAATCTTGATAATTACGAAGTAATAGATGAAAAATCTGAATATGAAGCTGCAAAAACTGCGGTAAAACTTGTAGCTGATAAAAAGGCTGATTTTATTATGAAAGGAAAAATAAAAACAGGAGATTTAATGCGTGAAGTTTTAAAAGAAGAATACAATTTAAGAACAGGAAAGACATTATCGCTTGTAAGTGTTTTTGAAATTCCAGGTTATCATAAATTGTTAGTGGTTTCAGATGCTGGAATGACCATAGCTCCTACACTAGAGCAGAAAGTGGATATAATTAAAAATTCTGTTTTAGTAGCAAAAATGGCTTTAGATATTGAAAAACCAAAAGTGGCAATTTTAGGTGCAGTTGAAATTGTAAATCCTAAGATGCCTGCGACAATAGAAGCTGCTATTCTTGCTAAAATGAACAATAGAAATCAAATAAAAGATTGTTTGGTTGATGGGCCTTTTGCTTTAGATAATGCAGTATCTATGGAGGCGGCAAAACACAAAGGAATAGAATCACCAGTTGCTGGTGATGCAGATATTTTGATTATGCCCGATATTGAAGCAGGAAACATTTTTTACAAAGCTATGGTGTTTTTGGGAGGCGCAAAAGTAGCTTCAACCATAGTTGGTGCAAGAGTTCCAATTGCTTTAACTTCACGAGCAGATTCTGATGAAGTAAAACTTCTTTCATTAGTGCTCACTAATTTAATGGTAGGTGATTTATAATGTTTAGGATTCTGGTCATAAATCCTGGCTCCACTAGTACTAAAATTGCAATTTTTGAAGATGAAAAAATGATTTCATCAGAAACAATAAGACACTCGTCAGAAGAACTTTCAAAATTTGAAAAATTAATAGATCAATATGAATTTCGTCTGAATGCTATTGAAAAGTTTTTAAATAAATTAGGTTTTCATTACAGTGATTTTGATGCGATAGTTGGAAGAGGTGGTTTAGTTAGACCTATTCCAAGTGGCACATATGAAGTAGATGAACTAATGATTGAAGAATTAAAAATGGCTAAATATGGTGAACATGCTTCAAATCTAGGTGCTGTTATTGCATATGAAATTGCTAAGAAGTACAATATACCTGCTTACATTGTTGATCCAGTTGTTGTTGATGAAATGGAAAAAATTGCAAAAATTTCTGGTCATCCATTAATTGAAAGAAAATCGATATTTCATGCACTGAACCAAAAAGCAGTTGCAAGAAATGCTGCTAGAAAACTTGGAAAAAATTATGAAGACGTGAATTTAATTGTTGTTCATATGGGTGGAGGAATTTCAATAGGTGCTCATAAAAATGGGAAAGTAATAGATGTCAATAATGCATTGGATGGTGATGGTCCTTTTACACCAGAAAGAAGCGGAACACTACCACTGACCCAGTTAGTGGATATGTGTTATTTAGAAAATTATGATTATAAATTTATCAGGAAAAGAATTAAGGGAAATGGTGGTTTAGTTGCTTATTTAGGAACAAATAGTGCAGTTGAAGTACAAAAAATGATTGAGCAAGGAGATAAAAAAGCTGAATTAATTTACAAGGCTATGGCTTATCAAATTGCAAAATGGATAGGAAAGATGGCTGCAGTATTAAAAGGAGAGGTAAATGCTATTGTTCTTACAGGTGGATTAGCATATGATGAAAAATACATGGTTAAATGGTTAAAAGAATATGTAAGCTTTATTGCACCAGTTTTGGTTTTTCCTGGTGGAGATGAAGAAAAAGCGCTTGCTTTAGGAGCCTTAAGGGTTTTAAGAGGTATAGAAAAGCCAAGAAAATATCAAGAAGAGGTGCAAAAAAGTGTCTAAAAATTTTGTGTTTATAGGACTATTTGGAAGTGGAAAAACTGAAGTTGCAATTAATTACTCAATTTTTCTAAGAAAAAAATATGAAAAGGTAGCTATTGCAGATGTTGATATTATTTCTCCTTATTTTAGAACAAGGGATGTAGTTGATTTACTGGAAAAGAAAGGTATAAAAGTAATTACACCTCCAGGAGTGTTAAAGTATGCTGACCTTCCTATTGTTTCAGGAGCAGTAGCTGGATTTTTGCAAAACAAAGATTATAAAACAGTATTAGATGTTGGAGGAGAAGAAAATGGAGTAGTTGTAGTGGGATATTTAAAACCATATCTCGAAGATGCAGAAATTTCTCTAGTAATAAATACCAGAAGACCTTTTACTTCTGATGTTGAAGGTATTATAAAAACTTATGAACAATTGAGTAAGATTGCAAAACTAAAAATAAGCTACCTGATCAATAATACAAATTTATCAAACGAAACTACAAAGGAAATAATTTTAGAAGGCGAAGAAATAGTTTCAAAAGCATCGGAAGTTCTTGAAGTTCCAGTAAAATTTACTGTTGTTCCAAGCTTTATTTCAGACATTAATACAAAATTTCCACAGTTTAAAATTGAGAGATTTATGAAAATGGAGTTTTAAGGAGGTTGTAGAAAATGCCAAAAGTAAAAGGTTATATTGAAATTGATCAAGAAAGATGTAAGGGTTGTGGTTTGTGTATAAAAGCATGTCCTACAAAGGTTATAGATTTTTCTGAAAGTTTTAACAGTAAAGGATATCATCCTGCTGAAGCAAAGTATTTGGATAGGTGTATTGCTTGTGGTTTTTGTTATAGAATGTGCCCAGATGTTTGTATAACAGTTTACAGGGAAGAGTGAGGAGGGAAAGTATGGAAAAAGTAATGGTAAAAGGTACAGAAGCAATTGGAGAAGCTGCTATTAGAGCTGGCTGTAGACACTTTTTTGGCTATCCTATTACACCTCAAAGCGAGCTTCCAGAATATATGTCAAAAAGACTACCAGAAGTTGATGGAGTGTTTTTGCAAACTGAAAGTGAAGTTGCAACTGTAAATATGTTATATGGAGCAGCATGTACAGGGACAAGAGTAATGACTTCTACTTCTTCTCCTGGCTTTAGCTTGATGATGGAAGGCGTATCATACATGGCTTGTGCACAACTACCTGCTGTTTTTGTAAATGTAGTTCGTGGTGGTCCTGGTCTTGGAGATATTCAACCAGCACAAGGAGATTATTGGCAAGCAACAAAAGGCGGCGGACATGGCGATTATAAATTAATTGTACTTGCACCTGCAACAGTTCAAGAAGCAGTAGATTTAACTGTTCTTGCGTTTGACCTTGCAGATAAGTATAGGACTCCAACGTTGATTTTAGCAGATGGTTTACTAGGTCAGATGATGGAGCCTGTTGAATTTCCAGAATTTAGAGATTTATCTACTTTACCTGACCATAGTAGTTGGGCAATGACAGGTGCAAAGGGTAGAAAGCCACATATAATTACATCATTTGATATAGATCCTTATATTTTAGAAAAAATGAATTTGGAGTTGGTAAAAAAATACAGGGAAATTGAAAAAAATGAAGTAAGATGGGAAGAATTTAAAACAGAAGATGCTGATATTGTAATTACTGCATTTGGAACTGTTGCAAGAATTGCAAAAAGTGTTGTTGAAATGGCAAGAAAAGATGGTTTAAAAGTTGGATTATTTAGACCTATAACTGTATGGCCATTTCCGTATGAACCACTTAAGAAATTAGCTGAAAAGGTTGATTTATTCTTTGATGTTGAAATGAATATGGGACAAATGCTCGAAGATGTAAAATTAGCAATTGGCGGGGAAAAACCAGTAGCTTTCTATTCTCGTATGGGTGGAGTTGTTCCAACACCCAATGAGATTTATGAAGCTTTGAAAAAGGAATTTGGGAGGCGAGAATAATGAAAAAGCTTTTATATAAAATGCCAGAATCGTTAAGTGGAAAAGAATTTACTTATTGTCCAGGATGTCATCATGGAATAGTCCATAGATTAATTGCCGAAGTAATTGATGAACTGGGTATCAGAGAAAAAACACTTGTTGTTGCTCCAATAGGATGTTCAGTTTTTGCATATCAATTTTTTAATATGGATGGGACGATAGCAGCACATGGTAGAGCACCTGCAGTTGCAACTGGTATGAAGAGAGCAAGACCAGACCTTTATGTATTTACCTATCAAGGTGACGGTGATCTTGCTGCAATTGGTACAGCTGAAATAATGCATGCTGCAAATAGAGGAGAAAAAGTAACAACAATTTTCATTAACAATGCTATATATGGAATGACTGGTGGGCAGATGGCTCCAACAACCTTGCTTGGCATGAAAACAACAACCACACCGTACGGAAGAGATGCACAAAAAGACGGTTATCCAATGCATATGTGTGAATTTTTAAAAGAAGCTAAGGGAGTAGCTTATCTTGCAAGAACTAAAGTTACAACACCACAAGATGTTGAAAAAACCAAAAAAGCTATTAAAAAGGCGTTTTTAGCACAAGTAAAAGGGATTGGTTTTGGTTTAGTTGAAGTTTTATCAACCTGTCCTACAAATTGGGGGATGGATCCAATTTCAGCCATGAAATGGCTGGAAGAAAATATGATTCCTGAGTATCCTTTAGGAGTTTTCATTGACAAGGTTGGTGATGAGAAATGAGATTCATATTTGCTGGATTTGGTGGACAAGGAGTAATGTTGATGGGACAGATCTTAGCATATGCTGGTATGATTGAAGGTAAAAACGTTACTTGGATGCCTTCATATGGGCCTGAAATGAGAGGAGGAACAGCTAATTGTACAGTAGTAGTAAGTGATGAACCAGTTGCTTCTCCTGTAGTTGATAAAGCTGAAACGGTAGTTGCAATGAACATACCATCAATGATTAAATTTCAGAATTTTTTAGTTGAAAATGGCTATTTCTTCTTAAATAAGTCTGTAATTGATAGAGAGCCTGATAAAAAAGAAGACATCAAAATTTACAAAATTGAATGTAATGAAATTGCTGATAAGTTGGGAAATTTAAAAGTAGCAAATATGGTAATGCTTGGAGCGGTTATTGGAGCCACAAAGATTGTATCTAAGGAAAGCGTGTTTAAAGCTTTAGAAAAGAAATTAACCGGGAAAAAAGCCGAATTAATTGAATTAAATAAAAAAGCAATTGAAGAAGGTATGAAAAAAGTTAGTGAGCAGTAGGCGGATGAGATAAAGCCCTCATTATGGGACCCATATGGGTCCCGCTTTTTTGAAAAATAGAGAAATTTGAAAAAATATTTTGAATTATTTGCAAAATTGTGTATAATTGTATGTAGGAGTGGTTATTTTGCTAAAAAGCATGACAGGATATTCAAAAATTGAAAATGTAGATGAAAATTATAAGATTACTTGCGAGATAAAAAGCCTAAATTCTAAAGGCTTAGATATTTCTATTTCTTTACCTTACTATCTAAATTCAAAAGAAATTTTAATTTCTAAAGTTATATCTGAATATTTAAAACGTGGAAGGGTACATGTAAAAATAAATGTAAAATTTTTAAAGCCAGTTGATATGAATTTAGATTTTGCAATGGCTAAGTCTTATTACGATAGTTTGGAAGAATTAAGAGAAAGTTTTGGAATTCAAACACCTACAAAATTATCAGATTTACTTGTTTTTAAAGAGATTTTTAGAACCGATATAGATGACGAAGAAATTGAACAGCTTTGGACTTCAGTAGAAAATGTTTTGCGAGTTGCATTGCAAAAGCTTTTAAAAGAAAGAGAAAAAGAAGGAGAAAAATTACGGGTTGATATAAAAAGTATGATTCTAAAAATGAAAAAAATTGTAGATAAAATAGAAAATTTTGCAAAAGATTTAAAGGAAATTATTGCCCAAAAAATAAAAGAAAACATAAATGAAATTCTTCCGGATAATGTAGAACTTGATACAAATCAATTTGAAACAGCTGTAGCTTTAATAGCAGATAGGGCCGATATAAGAGAGGAGATAGTAAGACTTAAAAGCCATTTAAAACGTATGGAAGAATTGTTAGAAGCAGATGAGCCAGTTGGAACATTATTAAACTTTTTAACGCAAGAGGTACATAGAGAATTTAATACTATTTTATCAAAAAGTAGAATGATTGAAATCAGTAAATTAGCTATAGATGGTAAATACATTAATTCACAATTAAAAGAACAAGTTCAGAATTTGGAATAACCTTTAGGAGGTGTAAGCATGTTTGGACTTATTAATATTGGTTTTGGTAACGTTATTGCTGGTGATAGGATTGTCGCAATTGTTAATCCTGAAAGTGCGCCATTAAAAAGATTGAAAGAAGATGCTAAGGATGAAGGAAAACTTATTGATGCTACATATGGAAGAAAAACAAGAGCTATTTTAATTTCTGATAGTAATCATATAATTTTAAGTGCAATTCAACCAGAAACAATTGCTCAAAGATTTATGCAATCATTCTTTGAAATTGAAGAACAACTTGACAAAATTAGAAGAAAGGGATAATATGAAAGGAACACTATTTGTAGTTAGTGGCCCATCAGGAGTTGGAAAAACTAGTATAATTAATTCTGTAATTAATATGTTAGATAATGTTGTTTTTTCTGTTTCATGTACAACACGTCCGCCTAGACCCGGTGAAGTAGATGGTGTAGATTACTTTTTTATAACAAAAGAAAAATTTCTTGAAATGGTAGATAATTCAGAATTTTTGGAATGGGCAGAGGTTCATGGTAATTTATATGGTACACCTAAAAATTTTGTGCAAGAAAACATTAAAAAGGGTAAAAGAATCATTCTGGACATTGATGTTCAAGGTGCATTGCAGGTTAAAAGAAATTTTGATGAGGCAGTATTTATATTTGTTGCTCCGCCCAGTTATGAAGTGTTAAGAGAAAGATTATTGAAAAGAGGTACAGAAGAACCGGAAGCTTTGTTGAAGAGGCTCGATAATGCGAAATGGGAGTTGTCAAAAATGATAGAATTTGATTATTTAATTGTTAATGATGATCTAGTAAATTCCATTCAAATAATGAAATCAATAATTGTCGGCGAGACTTATAAGACTAAAAGAGTATTAACTGAAGAACTAATAAAAAATCTTTTTAAGGGGGTAACTGATAAATGAGACCAGTTATTAACTATGATGAATTGATGAAAAAAATTCCGTATAAATTTGCGATTCCGATTGCAGTTGCAAAAAGAGCTGAAAACCTTAAAGAATTTGCAAAAGCATACGTTGAAACATGGGATAAAAATTACGTAAGTATAGCTTTAAAAGAACTTAGCGAAGGGTATATTAGAATCAAAAATGAAGAAATTTTAAAAATTTTGATTCCAGATGTTAAGTAAGTTTATTGAGCTATACTAAAAAGAAAGCCACCTTAAGGTGGCTTTCTTTATTTTTATTTAGTTATAGGTGATTTTTCCAAGAATATTTTAACTAATTTATATGTGTTATGGTAATCATCAAGATTTATAACCGATAATGGACTGTGTATATATCTAGAAGGGATAGAAACTACCGCTGCTGGAACGCCATACACACTTCTTGCATATCTTGCAGCGTCTGTTCCGCCAGCTGTCCTTCTTTTGTATTGGAATGGAATGTTATTTTCCTTAGCAGTGGAAACTAAAGCCTCAAATAATTTCCTATCAATAACATATCCTGAATGAAGAAAAGTAAGAGCTGGTCCGTCTCCTAAGTGTGTAGCCCAGTGTTCTTTTCCTAATTCGGGATTATCACCTGCAGTTGTGCATTCTAAAGCAATGGCAAAATCTGGTTTGATTTGCTCTGAAACAACTGCAGCTCCTCTTAATCCTGTTTCTTCTTGAACTACAAATGCAAAATACAAATCATAATCACTTTTTACATCATTAAGTATGAGGTCTAATAAAATACTACATCCACCTCTATCATCAAAGGCTTTACCAGTGGCAAAATTTCCGATTTGTTTATATTTCGTTGTAAATGAAACATAATCACCTACACTCACATTTTTAGAGGCTTCTTCTTTTGATTTAAAACCAGCATCAATTTTTAAATCAGAAAATTTTGGTGTTTTCAGATAATCTTCTTTTTGTAAATGTATTGCCTTAAAACCGATAACAGCAGATATTCTATCGTTTATCAAAACTTTTTTTCCAATTACTACTCTAGGATCTACACCTCCTACTGGCATAAAAGAAAAAGTACCATCATCATTGATTTTAGTAATCATAAAACCGACTTCATCCATATGAGCATCTAAAACTACTTTTCCTTTTCCATTTCCTTTTTTAAAAACAATCAAGTTTCCCATTTTGTCAATCCAGTATTTATCTACTTTTTCTTTTATTTTTTTTAAAATAAAATCTCTCACTTTAGATTCGTTACCGGATACACCATTTAGTTCGGAAAGTTCTTTTAAATACATTATAGCACCTCCATTTCTAATATAGTAAAGGCCATAAGTTTAGCTGTGTCTTCAACATCTTTTATGGATACCTTTTCATATGGTGTATGCATATATTTTAAAGGAATAGATATTAGTTGTGTCATAACACCGTCGCGCACCAATTGAACAGCATCAGTATCAGTACCAGAATTTCTTGGGATTGGTTCGAGTTGAAAATTAATATTGTATTTGTTAGCTACTTCTCTTACTTTTTCGTTGAAATTTTTGTTAATTACAGGGCCAAATCCAATAGCTGGGCCTTTGTTAATTTCGATTTTAACGTATCCAGGTATTTTTTCGTCACCATGTGTCACATCGATTACAAATGCATAATCAAGTTCTGTTAAATAGGCACTTGTTGGAGCACCTGGTCCCCCGATTTCTTCTTGAGTTGAAAAGACATAATAAACGTCAAATGAGTGATTCATTTTTTTAAGCATTTCTGCAACTTTAATTATAGAAACACAACTAGCTCTATTATCAAGAGCAGGTGCGAAAACAAAATTATTGCTCTCGAAAGCCTCCAAACCATCAAGCATGACAATATCGCCAACTTCTATCTCATCCCAGTTTTCATTCATGCTAATATCCAAAAAAAGCCCATCAAAATCAGGCATTCTTTTTCGTTCATCTTTTTTCTGAAGATGAGGAGCTAAAAAACCAAAAATTCCATTATATTTTTTACCATTTGAATATATAACTGCCCTTTGTCCAGCAATTACCTTTGGGTCCCAGCCACCTATTTGTTCAACATACGCATAACCCAATTTGTCAATTTTTGATATAACAAAACCTAGTTGATCAACATGAGCAAGAAGACCTATTTTACCTTCACCTTTACCTTTTTTCAAACAAATAAGACTTCCCATTTTTGAAATAAAACACTCATCAGAAAATTCTTGCATTATATTTTTGATTTCTTCAGTTATTTTTTGCTCATATCCTGAAGGTCCATGAATGGAAGTGAGCTTTAATAACAAATCTTGTGTAGTCAATTTAATCCCTCCTTTTAATTATTTCTACAACAATTTTAACATAATTTACTATAATTATTGTTATAATATAAATAAAAAAATAAAGAGAGGTGGTGAAATGCGAACACCTAAAATTATTGAATTTGAATTAACTACCTCATGTAATTATTCTTGCATCCATTGTTATTGCAATGCTGGAAGGATATCAAAAAATGAACTATCAACAAATGAAGTGAAAAAAGTTATAAAAGATTTGCATGAGTTAGGAGTTCAAATCATTGACCTTATTGGCGGTGAACCGTTGATTCGTTCAGATATTTTTGAAATAGTGTCTTTTGGAAAGAGTATAGGAGCGCAATTAATGATTAATACTAATGGTTCTCTTGCTACAAAAGAAGTAGTTAAAAAATTAAAAAATATAAATCCAAATTTACTTATAGGGGTTTCAATTGATGGTCATAAAAAAGAAATACATGAATTTGTTAGAGGTGCAGGTACATTTGAAAAAACTATGAAAGGTTTGAAAAATTTTTTGGAATATGGTTTTGATACTACCATTTTACATGTTATTAATAAACACAATTATAAATATTTTGAAGAAATGGTCTTGTTTGCAAAAGAATTGGGAGTTAGTTTATATGTGGATAGATTTGTTCCAGTAGGTCGTGGTGAACAATTTAAAGATATTCTAATTCCAACAAAAGAGATGATTGAATACATAAATAAAATAATTGAAAAATATAAAAATCAAGTTAGATTTTTTGTAGAAGAGAACATTGAAGGCGGTGAGTGTACAGCAGGAAAAACTCATGCTTCAATTTTAGTCGATGGTACGGTTGTTCCTTGTGGACATTTCAGATATGATTCTCAATATTATATGGGAAACATTAGAGAAAAACCTTTTAAAGAAATTTGGGATTCTTTTAATCCAGATATTTTAATGGTTGGATGTAATGGCTGTAAATTATTTGATAAATGTAAAGGTGGTTGCAGGGCTTTTGCGCATAAATTGGGATTAACTTACGATCCAATTTTTTGTGAGGAGGAAATAAATGTTTGAGAAAGATTTACAATTTAGACGTTTTCAGTTATATGGTTTTTTAAAGAATTTAAGATTTTTTGAACCTTTTTTAATACTTTTTTTATTAAGTAGTGGTTTAAGTTATTTTCAAATTGGTGTTCTGTATTCTATTAAAAGTATAGCGACAAATATTTTGGAAATTCCCACTGGAATAGTTGCAGATTTATATGGGAGAAAAAAATCAATGCTTTTTTCAATGGGTTCATACATTGTCTCTTTTTTAATTTTTTATTTTTCCTATTCTTTTTATTTATACATTTTAGCAATGATTTTCTTTTCTTTTGGAGAAGCTTTTAGAACCGGGACACATAAAGCGATGATTTTTGATTATTTAAGAATAAAGGATATAGAACATTTAAAGGTTCAATATTATGGTTCTACAAGAGCGGCTTCTCAATTAGGATCTGCTTTGAATTCTTTATTGGCCGCCGTAATAGTTTTTTTAAGTGGCGATTATCGGAAAATTTTTGCATTTACTATTATTCCGTATATTTTGAATTTTATAAATCTTGCTACATATCCAAATTTTCTTGATAAATCTGATGGGAAAAAATCAAAAACAGCAACTTTAAAAGATTTTGTAGCTGCTATTTTAGACTTGAAAGTTTTGAAAATTATTCTAAATACATCATCTTACTCGGGAATGTTTAAAAGTATTAAAGATTATTTGCAACCGATATTGAAAACTTTTGCACTATCAATACCAATTTTTGTTTCCCTAGATAACGAAAAAAGATCTTCAATAATTATAGGTTTGGTGTATTTTGTTTTATACCTTTTAACTTCATTTGCCTCAAAAAATTCATGGAAAATTGAGAAAAAAAGTTCTGCATTTGCACTAAATCTTACTCTAATAATAGGTGCACTATCGATTGTTTTTGCTGGATTATCATATTTGTTTAAATTATACCTGATTTCAATAATAATTTTTGTATTGCTATATGTTATTGAAAATTTAAGAAGGCCAGTTTCTGTTTCATATATAAGTGAAAATATAAAAGCAGATGCAATGGCCTCAGTACTCTCCGTAGAATCGCAATCTACAACTCTTTTAACAGCTATTTTTTCAATTTTAGTTGGTTATTTTGCTGATAAATTTAGTATTGGTACTGCAATTTCAATAGCCGGTTTAGTTTTATTAATTTTTTCTTTTTTTATCAGTATTAAGGGAAAGAAAGAAGCATCCTAAATTTGTGTTTTTGTTTTATATGGTGTATAATTGAAATATCAATTTATGTGAGGTGAGAAAATGGGTGTTAAAATTGGAGACACTGTGAAGGTTCATTATGTTGGGAAATACGAAAGTGGGGAAGTTTTTGATAGTTCTTTGGAAAAAGAACCACTTGAATTTACTGTTGGAAATAAACAAGTAATTCCTGGTTTCGAAGAAGGGATTATAGGTATGGAAATTGGTGAGAAAAAAACAATAAATGTACCTTTTGATAAAGCCTACGGTCCTTTTAGAGAAGAACTAGTTTTCCCTGTTGAAAAAAGTAAACTTCCTGAGGATATTTCTGAGGGTCAATATTTGGAAGTTCACCAACCAGATGGAAACAATTTTGTGGTTAGAGTTTCTGAAATAAAAGATAATACAGCTTATCTTGATGCGAACCATCCACTTGCAGGTAAAAATCTAGTTTTTGAAGTTGAAGTAATTTCTATTGAAGAATAATAGATGTTTATTGAAAAAACGGTTCCCATATGGGAACCGTTTTTTCATACTAACCTGTAAATAATTTTGTGGTTGTAGATTTCTTTTGGATATAAAATAACATTTGGAAACTTTTCTTGATTAGGTGAGTCAGGAAAAAATTGCGGTTCTAAACATATTCCAAAATGTTTGTTATATATTTTTCCAAATTTACCTATTAAGCCATTTAGATAGTTTCCGGTATAAAGCTGAAGTCCAGGTTTAGTAGTAAAAATTTCCATTGAAATTCCTGTATCTAATGATTCTAATTTTGCGGCAAATGTCAAGTCATTTTTTGATTTATTTAAAACGTAATTTATATCATATTCATAGTTTTTAGTTAATAGTTCACCTAAAATCTTTGGTGCTCTAAAATCATATATAGTTCCTTCAGTTTGTTTAATTTCTCCTGTTGGAACTAGGAAGTTATTAACAGGGGTAATATAATCAGAATTGATTTGAAGCCTGTGGTTATAAATATCTCCATCTCCTGATAAATTAAAATAACTGTGTTGTGTAAGATTTACAATAGTTGGTTTATCCGTAATTGCAAAAAATTCAACGATTAGCTCATTTTCATTATTCAAAGTATATTTTATAGAAACATCCAGGTTTCCAGGATAGCCTTCTTCACCATCGTGGCTTAAATATTTCAAAATCAACGAAGGACCAATGGGAGTACTAAGAGGTATTGACTTAAAAACTCTGGTATGAAAACCTTTAATTCCACCATGCAAAGAATTAGGAAAATTTCCGTCATTTAAAGCTAATTGATAGGAGATTCCATCGATTGTAAATCTGCCATTTGCTATTCTATTCGCATATCGTCCAATAATAGCCCCGAAAAAGTAGTTTGAATTAAATTTTTCATACTCTTCTAATGAATCAAACCCGAGAACAATATCGTGGAATATTCCTGAATTATCAGGGACCCAGAAGTTAGTTATAATTCCTCCGTAATTTAATATTTTTATCATAAGACCATTTTTATTTAATAATGTATATTGATATACAGGAATTTTTTCTGTTGTATAACCATATAATTCTTTTTCAATAATACCTGTTGAGTTATTTTTCAAAATCATCACCTCTATGGATATTCTAAGATTATTATACACTAAAAAAGTGCTTTTTAAATTTGCCATATTGACAGCTGCTGTAAAATAAAGTAAAATTTTTTTAGGAGGTTGATAAAATGAGAGAAAAAATGAAAAAAATTTTGGAAATTTTGTCGAATTCTAAAGAGCCAGTTAAAGGAAAGGATCTTGCAGAAATTATTGGAGTTAGTAGACAAGCTATTGTTCAATATATTTCAGTTTTAAAAACAAAAGGTTATAAGATTTTTTCCACAAGAGACGGATATATTCTGGAAAATTCTAAAGATAAGGTACGTAAAATGGTTGCAGTAAAACATTCTTCTAAAGAAATTTATAATGAACTGTTAAAAATCGTCAAAGCTGGTGGAAAAGTTATAAATGTAATAGTTGAGCATCCAGTTTATGGAGAAATAACAGGAAGACTTGATATTGCTACAATTGATGATGTTTCAAAATTTATTGCCTTGATGGAATCGACACATGCAACTCCCTTATTAGAACTTTCGGGAGGAATTCATATTCATACAATTGAAACTCCTGACAAGGAAACTATGCAAAAAGTTTTAAATGCTATTCAAGAGTACATTATCAAGGAGGTATAGATTATGAAAATTGATGAAGTGGTTCAAAAACTCATTTCCAAAAAAGATCAAAAAAGACTTCTATTAATTACTTCCTTATTATGGATTATAGGTGCTGCTGGTGTAATGGTTATGCCTTTTGCTATACCGGATATTTCTAAGGAATGGTCTTTAAGTGTTTCATTAGTAAGTTCACTTATAAGTTCGGTGTTTTTAGGAATGTTAATTGGTGCATTATCTTCTGGGTTGATTCTTGATTATTTTGGTAGAAAAACCGGGACAATAATTTATTTATTAATATCCGTTTTTTCTACATTTCTTTTTGGCTTTTCGAAATCATACAATCTAGCTTTAATTTTTAGATTGTTATCTGGAATTGGTTATGGAGGACTTTTACCATCTGTTAATACATATTTATCAGAATATACTTCAATTAAACTTAGAGGAAGATATTTAGTTCTTTTGGAATCAAGTTGGGCAATTGGAAGTATTTTAATAGCATTTTTTGCAGTTACATTTGCTCAAAAGTATGGTTGGAGATGGAACTTTTATATCTTTTTACTTGGGCTTCTTTCTTTAATACCTTTGCTTAAAGAAAAAGAAACACCAAAATTTATATTTAAGAAATATGGAAAAGAAAAACTTGAAAAAATCTATGGAAAAATTGATGGTGAAATAGAAAAAGTTGAAGAAGCAAAAATTACATATGCAAAATTATTTGAAAAAACTCATATAAAAGAAACTATTTTAATAATTGTTAATTGGTTTGTAGTAAGTTTTGTATATTATGCTTTATTTTCTTGGGCTCCCAAAATTTTCGTTTCAGAGCTTGGAATAACCATTACAAAAGCGAAATGGTATACTTTTTATATATATTTAGCTCAATTGCCTGGTTATCTATCTGTGGCATATTTAATTGAAAAATGGGGAAGAAAGCGCACTCTAAGCATCTATTTTATGGGAATGGGGTTAAGTGCACTTTTACTTCCGTTTGTTTCTGGAAATATCTCATTTTTACTAATTATGCTTATAATCTCATTTTTTACACTTGGAGTTTGGGGAATGGTTTATGCATATACACCTGAACTTTTTCCAACAAGCTTAAGAGGAACAGCGAATGGACTTGCAGGTGCAACTGCAAGAATAGCTGGAATTATTGCACCATATTTTACTGGATATTTTGTTAATCGTTCAATTTTTGGTGCTTTGGTTATTATATCTATTCTATCGGTGATTTCAGGAATAGTTGTAATGTTAATAGGAAAAGAAACCAAAGATAATTTTATAAATTAGTGTCCACTTGGGCACTAATTTTTCTAAAGCTGTAATTTGACTAGAACATTTTTTTATGTTATACTATTAGCAGACTTAGCATAAGAGTGATAAGGCAAGTGATAAGTGAGGTGGTAAAATGAAGGATCTTACAGACAGGCAAGAAAAGATCCTTTACTGTGTTGTTAGAGAATATGTAAAAACTGGTGTTCCCGTTAGTTCAAAAAAAGTTCTTGAATCTACCAATTTAGAATGGAGTGGTGCAACTGTAAGGAATGATTTAAGAAAATTGGATTATTTAGGATATATTTTTCAACCTCATACTTCTGCGGGAAGGATACCAACTGATAAAGGGCTTCGGTTCTATGTAAATGAAATACTGAAGATAAGGAATGAAACAAAAAAGAAAAGTTTAACTGTTGATACTGCTATAAACTTCCCTATTGGTGATTTAGATAAAGTTATTCAGGGTGCTGCTAAATTACTTGCGACAACCGTGAAAGGGTTTGTAATAATCGAAAAACCTAGTCCTATGAACCTAAGAATTAAAAGAATAGTTTTAACACCAGTTACAAGCAATTTTTCCATTGTGAACATCATAACTGAGCTTGGTTTAACCACTGTACTTCCTATTCAACATTCTGAAATATTTAATATAGAAGATATAGAACATTTCATGAATAAAAGTTTGCAATCTGCATTTTTGAGTGATTTTAAGCAAAAATTAAAAGAATTAATAGAAAGATTTTCATGGGCAGAAGGGAGATTAAAAGAATTTATTGAACTTTCTGAACGGATAGCCTCTGAAAAATACGAAGATTACATAATTGACGGTGTTTTCAACCTCATAAATGCAAAAAGATTTGATGAAAATAAATTGAAAGAGATTATCAGGTTTTCAACTTCAACAGATTTTTATTCACAGATTTTCAATCTTGATGAGGGAGTATATATTGGTAGAGAACACAATTTTAGAAATTTCGAACAGTATACAATAGTAATAGTACCTTATTTTGTTGGTACAAGGGAAGTAGGAAGAATCGCAGTAATCTTTGATAAATTTAGTGATTATGATAAAGTTTTTGAAAGTATAGAATATGTTGTAAATAGATTAACGGAATACTTTACAGTTGTTTCAAGAAATATTCAATAATGGAGGTGAGATTATGGAAGAAAGGAAAAAAGAAATGAAAGAAAAAATAAATGAAAAAGAAATCCAAAAAGGAAAAAGTAATGAAAAAAATGTCAATAAAGAGGAAAAACAAAAGAAAGAAAAAGAAGAGTTAAAAGAAAGAATAAAAGAACTTGAAGAACAGCTAAAAGAATTTGAAAATTATGCAAGACTTTTAAAATCTCAATTTGAAAATTATAAAAAGGATGTAATGAAAGAAAAAGAACAATTAGTGGTAAGTACTACTGGAAGAATTGTTGAAAAGTTTATACCAATTGTAGATGATTTTAAAAGAGCATTCTTTAATGCAGAAGATGAGTTAAAAAACACAAAATTTTACAAAGGAATCGAATTAATTTACAAAAATTTACTAAAAACACTTGAAAATTTGGGATTAAGTGAATTAAAAGTTGGAGAAAGATTTGATCCATTTGAACAAGAAGCAGTTGAAAGAATTGAAGATGAACAAAAAGAAGAATACACAGTAGTTGAAGTAGTAGAAGATGGTTATAAATTTAAAGATCGAGTAATAAAACCTGCAAAAGTTAAGGTAACTGTCAAACCCAGGAGGTGATTTTAATGACAAAAAAAGATTATTATGAAATATTAGGTGTTTCCAGAAATGCGACAGAAGAAGAAATAAGAAAAGCATACAAGCAATTAATCAAAAAATGGCATCCAGATAAACATCATGAAAATAAAAAAGAGGCAGAGCAAAAATTTAAAGAGATACAGGAAGCCTATGAAGTTTTATCAGATCCTGAAAAACGCGCTATGTATGATAGATATGGTTATGTAGGAGATGTCCCTCCAAATGCTGGTGGTTATGGCGGTTTTGGAGGATTTGGAGGTTTTGAAGATATTTTCAAAGATTTTGGGGATTTTATTAACAATGATATCTTTAATATCTTCTTTGGAGATCAGAGAACTTCTTCAAGGCGTCGTCAAAGAACTTCAAGAAGAGGTGAAGATATTAATATTAATGTGGATATTACATTTGAGGAATTATTTAAAGGGGTAACAATTCCTTTGGAATATGAAAGATATGAAATATGTTATCATTGTAACGGAGAGGGAGTTGAACCCGGAAGTGGATGGGTGACTTGTCCAAAATGTCATGGAACTGGAACTGTTAGAGAAGAAAGAAGGACTTTTTTAGGAGTTATAGTCAATCAATATACCTGTAATCAATGTGGTGGGACTGGAAAAATCCCTGGAGAAACCTGCCATGTTTGCGGTGGAACAGGAAGAGTTAAAAAAAGACGCAGAATAGAAGTGAAAATTCCTGCTGGAGTTGAAGACGGGACAGTTTTGAGAATTGCTCGTGCAGGTAATGCAGGTTATAACGGCGGAGAATATGGAGATCTCTATGTACACGTTAGAATAGTTGGTACAAGTAATTTTATTAGACAAGGTAATAATTTAATTAGAGATATTAAAATAGATTATATTGATGCTATTTTAGGTACAGAAATACAGCTAAAAATGCCAGATGGAGCTGTGAAGAAGATTAAAATACCTTCAGGTGTTCAAAACGGTGAAGAAATTCGTGTATATGGGGAAGGTTTGCCTGATATGAGAACAGGAAAAAGAGGAAATTTGATCTTGAGGATCAAAGTTGAAATTCCTAAAAGAGTTTCAAGAGCTGAAAAGAAGTTGCTTGAGGAAATTGCAAAGATAAGGAGGAAAAAATGAATGAAGTTGAAAAAATTGTTGAATTTTTGAAGAAATCAATTAAAGAAAACAATTTTTCAGGAGCTGTTTTAGGAATAAGTGGTGGAATTGATTCTGCCGTTGTTTTAGGATTACTTGTAAGAGCAATTGAAAGAGATAAAATAATGTGCTTTATGCTTCCTGAAAGAGATAGTCCTCCTGGTAGTGTAGAAGATGCGAAATTAGTCTGCGAACATTATAAAGTAAAGTATAAGATCAAAAATATTACTAAAATTTTAAAAAGTCTGGGTATATATGGCTATTTTCCTCCAGCGGCTCTAATTCCATGGAAAATAAAAGCAAAATATGCAAAAGAAAAGTGGAAAAATTTCAATAAAGATACGAATCCTTACGAAATGGATGTGCTTGGAACCAATGACCCTGAATTTCTTAAAGGAATTTCTTATTATAGAGCAAAACATCGTATTAGAATGGTTTATTTATACAAAGAAGCTGAGCTCAGAAATTATGCAGTTATTGGAACCACGAACAGAACAGAGTTTTTAACTGGTTTGTATGTTAAATGGGGAGACGATTCTTCAGACATTGAACCTATTCTTCATCTTTATAAAACTGAAGTTTTTGAACTTGCAAAAGAGCTAGATGTACCTGAAAAAATTATTAAAAAACCTGCTTCACCTGATTTGATTCCAGGATTAACTGATGAAGAAGCCCTAGGATTAAGTTATGTTGACATTGATAGAATCCTTAAAAAAATTATTGAAGGAAATAATTTAGACGATGAAGATCCTCGAAAGGTAGCTGTGGTTAAAAGATTATACGATTTAGGAGAGAGAAGGAATAAAGTTAGAAATATTAATTTATTAAGCATAAAAGAGGGGTAAAAAAATGAGTTTGAAGAATATAGCAGAATCAATTGTAAAAGAAACTATTGAAGAAATTTTGCCTGAAAATCTTGTTAAATCCAAATTGAAAGAATTAAATATTAATGAGGAAGTTTATGTTCTTTCTATAGGAAAGGCTGCGTGGAGAATGGCAAAAGCTGCTTCTGAAGTTTTAAAAGTAAAAAAAGGAATTGTGATTACAAAATATGGTCATTCGTTGGGTAATATTGATGGTTTTGATATCTTTGAAGCAGGTCATCCAATTCCTGATGATAATTCTTTAAAGGCTACTGAGTTCGTAATTAAAAATTTTGAAAAGTTAGGTAAAGATGACCATTTGATTTTTCTAGTTTCAGGAGGGGGCTCAGCTCTTTTTGAGCTTCCTGAGGAAGGCATTAGCTTTGGAGAAATTCAAGATATTACAAAACAACTTTTAAATTCAGGTGCAGATATTGTTGAAATAAATACCATTAGAAAAAGACTTTCGCGGGTAAAAGGTGGTAAATTTGCTAAAATTGTTTACCCAGCAAAAATTACGGCTTTAGTATTATCTGATGTTTTGGGAGACAGGCTTGAATCTATAGCTTCTGGCCCTGCATATCCAGATATAACAACCAAAGATAATGCATTGAAAATTGTTAAAAAGTATAATTTAAGAATAACTGACAATGTTTTAAAAGTTCTAAAAAAAGAGACTCCAAAAGAAATCAAAAATGCTGTTCATTATGTTATAGGAAGCGTTGATATGGCTTGTAAAACTGTTGAAAAACATGCCAAGAAAGAGGGATTTAATACTTATATTCTTACAACTCAACTTAATTGTGAAGCAAGAGAAGCTGGAAGGTTTGTTGCAAGTATAGCAAAGAGTATAAATCAAACAAGTTTTAAAATCCCTGCATGTATTATTTATGGAGGAGAAACTGTTGTAAAAGTTAGAGGAAATGGAAAAGGTGGAAGAAATCAAGAACTTGTATTTTCTGCAGCTTTGGAAATTGAGGGTATGAAAAATATTGTGATTGTCTCAGTAGGTAGCGATGGTACAGATGGTCCTACAGATGCAGCTGGGGGGATTGTAGATGGTGAAACAATAGTAAAAATAAAGAGATTAGGAAAAAATCCATATGAATATTTAGAAAATAACGATACGTATAATGGTCTTTTGATTTCGGGTGATCTACTAAAAACTGGACCAACTGGTACGAATGTTAATGATTTTGGTTTTCTACTTATTGGGAGATAAAATATGGAAATTTTGGTTTTAACAAAAATAACCGATTATTTTGAAAAAATGATGAAAAAATATTCTGAAACTTATGATCTGACCTGGTATACAACCAAGGATATCGAAAGAGTTCTTCCAAAAATTGATGCAGTAATAGGGGCATCTTTAACAACACGACAAATAGAAAAAGCAAAAAATTTAAAATTGATATTTATTCCCTGGGCTGGAGCAGAAAAGCTTCCCTGGGAAATAATTAAAAAAAGAAAGATTTTGGTGTCTAATTCTCATGGTAATGGAAAAATTGTTGCTGAAAGAGCATTAAGCCTTGCTTTGGCTTTGCTTGGAAGAGTTGTTGAATTTCATAAGGATTTGGAAAAGGGAATTTGGCATGGTTTTGTAAAGGGTTTTAAAGTTGAAGACCTTTGGATTTCTTTACAAAAAAAGCCAGTAGCTATCTTGGGGACGGGAGTTATTGGAAAACATTTGGCAAAATTATTAAAGGGATTTGAATGTACCATAAAGGGATTTAAAAGACATGTTGAAAAGGTAGAAGGATTTGACAAAATTACAGATTCAATTTTTGAAGCAATAAAAGATGTTGATGTTGTTTTTTTAACTTTGCCACTTACAAATGAAACTTATCATATTATAAATGAAAAAATTTTAAACAAAATGAAAGGAAAGTATTTAATAAATGTTGGACGTGGAGAATTAATTGATGAAAGAGCTTTATATAATGCTTTGTTGAAAGGAAAAATTGCTGGATTTGCGAGTGACGTTTGGTATGAGTATCCTGACAAAAATAGAGAAGTTGCTTTACCATTTCATTATCCTTTCCACTTATTTAAAAATGTTGTCATTTCTCCTCATGTTGGTGGATATACCATTGAAGGACAAAACGGACGAATTGACGAGCTTTTTGAAAATATTATTCAATATTTGACAACAGGAAAACCAAAAAATATTGTAGATCCAGAGAAAATGTATTGATAAGTTTTCAAAAAAGGAGTGATAATATGAATATTACTGTAGTTGGAGCTGGAAATGGTGGACTTGCTCTTGCTGGATTTTTGGGAATGAGGGGTTATAAGGTTACATTATATAACAGGTCTCTTAAAAGAATTTTGCCCTTTATGAAATCGAAAACCATTAAACTTGAAGGAGAGGTTAATGGAAAAGTTACCATTGAGAATATTACAACTGATCTTAAAGAAGCTTTGGAAAATGCCCAGCTTATAATGATAGTTGTTCCTGCTTTTGCTCATGCGGATATAGCGAAAAAAGTTGCAGAGTATGTAAAAGATGGGCAGGTTTTTGTTTTAAATCCTGGAAGAACTTTTGGAGCACTTGAATTTTGGAGTGTTTTAAAAAGTTTAGATGTAAAAAAAGAAATTATTGTAGCAGAAGCTCAAACTTTTCTTTTTGCTTCTAGAACCTCAAATCCTGGAGTCTCTCACATTTTTAGAATAAAAAATGCAGTACCAGTTTCTGCCTTACCTTCTAAGAAAAATACTCTTTTAAAAGAAATTTTAGAGGAAGTACTACCTGAATTTCAGGTTGTTGATTCAACTTTATATACAAGTTTTAACAATATAGGTGCAGTATTTCACCCGGCAACTTTAATTTTGAATTCTGGTCGTGTGGAGAGCACCTATGGAAAATTTGAATTTTATCTTGAAGGTATAACTTTTTCTGTTGCTAAAGTTTTAGAAAAAATTGATCAAGAAAGATGCCATGTTGCAAGGACTCTGGGAATTGAACCGATGACTGCAGTTGAATGGTTAAATTATGCTTATGATGTTCAAGGTAGTAATTTGTATGACGCCATTCATAACAACAGTGGTTATCAGGGAATTATAGCACCACCGAGTCTTCAAAACAGGTATATTTTCGAGGATGTTCCTATGAGTTTGGTGCCAATTTCATCTATGGGTAAAAAATTAGGACTTGATACACCAGCCATAGATTCTATAATTTATTTAGCTTCTATAATGATGAACAGAGATTTTTATAGAGAAGGAAGAACTTTGGAAAGATTAGATATTAAAGATAGGACTATTGATGAAATAAAGAATTTACTTTTTGAGGGGGTGTAAATTTGAGAAAAATTTTAGGAGCTGCAATTGGAAGTTGTGTTCATGTAGCAGGACTTTTTAATTTTTTAAAATTGGCGGAAAATGAAGGATATAAGACAATTTATCTTGGTGGTGCTGTTGATTTAGATAAATTAGTTGGTGCAATTATTGAATCGGATCCAGATATTGTAGCTATTAGCTATAGATTGGATCCTAAAGCATTAGAAAAACTATTAAAAGAGCTAGAAAAAAGGTTAAAAGATAACGGTCTACTAAATAGAATTTATGTGTTTGGTGGTACTGTTGAAACAGGTTCAGTTGCAAAAAAATTTAAATTTATTTCCAAAGTATTTGATGGCACTCAGGAAATTGAAGATGTTATTTTATGGCTAAGGAATGCTGAAGTAAAAAAGAAAAAGTCAAAATTACCACCACAAAGTCTTCCAGAAAGGGTAAAATATAAAAGTCCTTTCCCATTAATTAGACATCATATTGGACTTCCAACACTTGAAGAAACTGAAGAGCATATTAAAACTTTGGCGGATTCAGGCTTGTTAGATATAATTTCTCTTGCACCCGATCAAAATTGTCAACAGTATTTTTTTGAACCAGAGAAAATGGATAAAAAACAAGATGGTGCTGGTGGTGCACCAATAAGATCAATTGAGGATTTTAAAAAATTATATAACGCTACGCGTAGAGGAAATTATCCTTTAATGAGAAGTTACTCTGGAACAAGGAATTTAGTTGAGTTTTCTAAGATTTTAAAAGAAACAATCAATAACGCTTGGGCTGCTATTCCTTTAAGCTGGTATTCTGATCTTGATAGAAGATCAGATAGGGATCTTTTAAGTGCAATTAGAGAAAACCAGCAGGCAATTAGATGGAATGCGGAAAATAACGTACCTGTGGAAATAAATGAAGCACACCAATGGGCTCTTAGGTATGCTCACGATGCAATGGAAGTTGCTACATTTTATTTATCAGCTTACAACGCCAAAAAACTTGGTGTAAGATACTATGTTGCTCAATATATGCTAACAACTCCTCCTGGTCTTTCACCAAAATTTGATTTAGCAAAGCAAATTGCTAAAAAAGAATTGATTGAAACCTTACATGATGATAGTTTTGTATCCTATACAATGATAAGAACTGGCCTCCTTTCCTTTCCTGCAGATGAAAATGCAGCCATGGGACAATTAGTAAGTACAATGTTTTATGGAATGTATTTAAAGCCAGATATATTGCACATTGTTTCTTATTCTGAAGCTATTAGACGTGCCACAAGTAAAGAAATAATCGAAAGTGTGAAAATGGTAAAACAAGCCATGAGGAATGCTATGTTTGGGTTACCAGATCTTTTAAGTGATAAAGAAATTAAAAATAGAGTAGAAAAATTAAAAAATGAAGCTATGATTATAATTCAAGCGATTAAAGAATTAGGGAAAAGTTTCAAAGACCCGCTTATTGAACCAGAAGTAATTTTTAATGCCATTAAGTTGGGAATTTTAGATGCTCCGGGGCTGAAAGGAATGTCCGTGGCAAAAGCAAGATTTGATACGAGAATTATTAACGGAGCGTGTTTTGCTGTAGATGATCAAGGAAAAATATTAGATGAAGAAGAGAGAATTAAACTTATTAAAAAGGAGGCTGGAATATGAAAATTGCAATTGTGCATGATTTAAATATAAACAATGAAGAAAGTAAAATGGTTGAAAGTGTAAATAATGCAATTTCAAAAAAATATAATTGTGAATTAGTTCCTTTTGATGATAATTTTGTTAGTAAAATAAAAAATTATGATTTTGTTTTTAATCTTTCAAATAAAGGTGGAAGAGAAACTAAGCAATTACACGTTCCTTCAATTTTAGATAAATTAGGAATTCCATATACAGCTTCAAATGCATATTCTCATGCCCTGTGTTTGGACAAAATTACAACAAAAATAATAATGAAATTCCATAATATTCCAACTCCTTCCTTTATATATTTTGATATTGGAGAATTTCCAGATAAAATTGATGAAAATAAAGTATATATCGTTAAACCTCCTAGAGAAGGAAGTGCAAGGGGAATTACTCGAAAATCAGTTGTTAACAATTTGGAAGATATGAAAAAGCAAATAAAAAAAATACATAAAGAATTTAAACAGCCAGCACTTGTGGAAGAGTTTATTGATGGTATAGAAGTTAGTGTTGGATTGATTGGAAATGCTGATAACTTGGAAGTTTTGCCAATTTTAGAAATAGATTTTTCTAATCTTCCTAAAGGTCTTGAAAGATTTTATTCATTTGAGGTGAAACATAATTATGGAGAATTAACAAATTATGTCTGCCCTGCTAGAATTTCTTATGAAATCAAGGAAAAATTAGAATTTTATGCAAAAAAAATATTTAAAGTGCTTTCATTGAAAGATTACGCAAGAATGGATGTTAGAATTCGTGGAGATGAAATTTATTTTATTGAGGTTAATTCACTCCCACAGCTTGTCCCAGTTTATTCTGATATAACAAAAATGGCAAAAGCTGCTGGCATGGAATATGATGATTTGATTCTGAAAATTCTTGAAAGTGCAATCAAAAGATACAAGGAGGAAGAAAAATGAAAAGTTATACTAAATACCTCTGGTTTAATACCAAAAAAAGAAAAGAACTTATTAGAATTACTGATACAATAGAAGAAATTGTTAGTGAAAGTGGGATTAAAGAAGGATTATGCTTAGTATCTGCTATGCATATTACAGCTGGTATAATTGTAAATGATGATGAACTTGGACTTCACAAAGATATCTGGGAATGGTTAGAGAAATTAGCTCCTGTTTCTAATTATAATCACCATTGGACTGGCGAAGATAATGGAGATGCTCATTTAAAAAGGATTTTAACTCATCACCAGGTTGTTTTACCGGTAACAAATGGAAAACTTGATTTAGGACCTTGGGAACAAATTTTTTATGCTGAATATGATGGTCAGAGAAGAAAAAGGGTAGTTGTTAAAGTGATAGGTGAATAATATGGAACTTTCACAATTTTACAAAACTGTATTGGGATCAATAGTTGAGGGAGTGATAATAATTGATAAAGACGCACGGATCTTGTATATTAACAAGACAGCCGTGCGTCTTTTAAATTTATCTGGTGATTTTATCGGGAAGCCGGTTACAAAAGTAATTCCCAACACAAGATTGCATATTGTAGTGAGAACAGGTATTCCAGAAATTGATGAAGTTCAGCATGTTGGTGAAAATATTATAGTAACTTCTAGAATTCCTTTGAAAGACAAAAATGACAACATAGTTGGTGCAGTTGCAGTTTTCAGAGATATAACAAGTGTTAGAAAACTAGCAGAAGAAATTACAAATTTACATGAAATTGAGGCAAGATTAAAAGCGATTATTGATTCAACATATGATGCTATTTCAGTAGCTGATGAATATGGAAATGTTGTACTTGTTAATAAGGCATATACGGAATTAACAGGATTTAAACCAGAAGAGGTAATTGGCAAGCCAGCAACAGTTGATGTAGCAGAAGGAGAAAGTATACACATGACAATAGCAAAAACAAAGAAACCAATTTACAATGCTAGATTAAAAGTTGGACCAACTAAAAAAGAAGTTATTGTTAATGCTCAACCACTTTTCATAAAGGGTAAATTTAGTGGAAGTGTTGCAGTTGTACACGACGTTTCTAGAATATTAGCGTTAACGAGAGAACTTGAGGAAATGAGAAGGATTATGAGACAGGTAAAAGCTCAATATACTTTTGAGGATATTATTGGTAATAGTGAAAAGATAGTAATAGCGAAAGAACAAGCCAAAAAAGTTGCCAAAACTCCGGCAACTGTTTTATTAAGGGGTGAAAGTGGTACTGGCAAGGAATTATTTGCACATGCAATTCACAATGAGAGCAAAAGAAAAGATGGACCATTTGTAAGTGTTAATTGTGCAGCAATTCCCGAGAATACATTAGAATTGGAACTTTTTGGTTATTCTGAAGGTGCCTTTTTTGGAGCAAAATCTGAAGGTAAAACCGGATTAATTGAGGAAGCTGATGGTGGAACTTTGTTTTTAGATGAAATAGGTAAGATGCCTTTAAGCATTCAAGCAAAAATTTTAAGATTTATTGAAACAAAAGAGTTTTTACCAGTAGGTTCAACTAAAGTAAAAAAAGTTGATGTGAGAATAATTGCTGCTACAAATATGGATTTAGAGGGTCTTGTAAAAAAAGAGAAATTTCTAGCTGATTTATATTTTAGGTTAAATGTTTTCCCTATTTATCTTCCCCCTTTAAGAGAGATAAAAGAAGACATTCCAATTTTAGTAAAATGCATATCAAAAAAAATTGCACAACAATTTGGTAGAAAAGTTGATGATGTGTCTTCAGTTGCAATTAAATATTTAATGAGTTATGAATGGCCGGGAAATGTGCGAGAATTAGAAAATGTTATAGGAAGGGCAATTATAAACATGAATATTAATGAGACAGTGCTTGAAAAAAGACATTTTCCAACATTGTTTCTTGAAAAAACCACTGAGAATTATAAATATGAAGGTTCATTAAAATCTCTAATTGAAGATTTTGAAAGAAAGATTATAGAAACAGTATTAAAGGAAAACAATGGAGATAGAACAAAAACTGCAAAAAAATTAGGAATAAGCTTAAGAACTTTATACTACAAAATGGAAAGATATGGTTTGTTATAAGGGAGGATTTTAAATGAAATTGAAAATATTACTTGAGGGTGGAATAATTAATGTTTCAAATATAGTAAAGGCTACCTTTTCAACTATTACACTTTTAGAACACGGTGATAGGAAAATTTTATTGGAACCTGGAGATTATACAACTCACAGTTTTTTGGAACAAAAGTTAAAAGAAATCGGAATTTCTGTGGAAATGATTAGCGATATAGTACTTACACATTTTCATCTAGATCACGCTTACAATTCTATCTTTTTTCCTAATGCGATTGTACATATTCACGAAAATTACTTAAAGAAAAATTATGAATCTTTTGGTATGATTATCGGGAAACAATACAAAATGATTCTAAATAGCTGGAAAGATGTTAAAACCTTTAGTAATGGTGAAGTATTGTTTGATTCTATACAGGTTTTCCATACCCCTTGGCATGCAAGAGAGCATTCTTCTTTTGTAGTTCAAACAGAAAATTATGGAAAAGTTTTTTTCCCGGGTGATATTGTAATGACTCGAGTTGAGTTTTATGATATAATAAGAATGTTGAGAAATGATGAATGCGCAAGATTTGTTCGCGAAATTGTCTCTAATTGTGATTATTTGGTTTTTACGCATGATAGTACCATGAGTTTGGAAAAATGGAGGTGAAATTAATGAAAATTGCATTAATTTCATATGAAGTGTATCCTTTTGCAAAGGTTGGAGGGCTTGCTGATGTTGTAGGTGCTCTCCCGAAATACTTAGAAAAGTTGTCAGTAGCTCCTTTTGTCTTTATGCCAAAACATAAAATTGTAGAAGATAATGCTAAAAAATTTTCATACACATTAGAAAAAGTTAAAGAAAATTTAGAAATACCATATCTAAAAACAGACGAAAAATTTGATATTTACATTTCTAAAATTCCTGGTAGCAATGTGCCGGTTTATTTTATTTCAAACCAATATTATTTTTCTGCAGAGGATGTTTATAACGGACCTGATCTTGCAGAACAAGCAATTTATTTTTCTGCAGCAGTGTTGGAAGCCTTAAAGGCATTAGAATTAGATGTTGATGTTATTCATGTAAATGATTGGCAAACTTCGTTGATTCCGGTTTATTTAAAAACATTGTATGCTGAAGATCCCTACTTCTCAAAAAAAGTTTCAGTTTTAACCATCCATAATCTTGGATATCAAGGAGTTTTCGAAAGTAAATATTTAAAATTTACGGGGTTGCCGGATTCACTTTACAATATTAATGGTTTAGAATTTTATGGAAAAATAAACTTTTTAAAAGGTGGAATCTTATTCTCAGACGTTATTAATACAGTAAGTCCTACGTATGCACAGGAAATACAAACAAAAGAGTATGGAGAAAAACTGGATGGTGTTTTAAGACTTAGGAGCGAAGATTTATATGGGATTTTAAACGGAATTGATTATGATGTATACAATCCTGAAACTGATTCGAGAATTTATGCAAACTATTCTTTGAAAGAAATTGGAAAAAAATACGAAAATAAAAGAAAATTGCAGGAAGAATTAGGTCTTCCTGTTAGAGAAGTTCCGGTAATAGGTATGATAACTAGGTTAGTTGATCAAAAAGGACTTGATATTTTAGCTGATGTTTTCAGGTATATTACACTTTTGGATGTTCAATTTGTTTTACTTGGCACTGGAGATAGAAAATATGAAACACTTTTTAAAGAATTTGAAAAAGAATTTTCTGATAAAGTATCTGCTAATATAAAATTTGATATTAATTTAGCTCAAAAAATTTATGCGGGTTCCGATATGTTTTTGATGCCTTCCAGATACGAACCGTGTGGTTTGGGGCAAATGTATAGCTTGAGATATGGAACTATTCCTATAGTTAGATATACTGGTGGTTTAGCTGATACGGTTAAAGAATATTATGAAAAGACTTTCAGCGGTAATGGTTTTGGATTTAAAGAATACAATTCTGCTTTTCTTTTGAAATCTGTTGCTAGAGCAGTGGATTTTTACAGGAATAAAAAAGTACACTGGAAAAAGATTATTGAAAATGCTATGAAAACAGATCTTTCATGGGAAAAATCTGCAAAAGAGTATTTAAACTTGTACAAAATTGCAGTTAATAAGAAAGTTTAAGGAGGTAATGAAATGCCTGAATATAGGAAAGATCCAGTTGTAAAAAGATGGGTAATTATTGCAACTGATAGAGCAAAAAGGCCACATGATTTTACAGTTTTAAAAGAAGAAAGCAAAAGTGGTTTTTGCCCGTTTGATTACGGCAATGAACATACTACTCCACCCGAAATTTTGGCTTTTAGGCCTGAAGATACAGAACCAAATTCTCCAGGTTGGTGGGTTCGTGTGGTTCCCAATAAATTTCCAGCAGTTAGTCCAGAGCTTGAGGTTAGAAAGTATGGTCATGGGATGTATGATGCTATGACTGGTTTTGGGTATCACGAAGTAATTATTGAAACTCCAGATCATGATAGCACTTTTGCACTTTTTGACGATAAACAAGCTGAAGAAGTGGTTTGGGCATATGTTAAAAGATATAATGAAATTTCAAAAGATAAAAGAATAAAATACATACTTATTTTTAGAAACCATGGAATTTTAGGAGGAGCTTCACTTTCACATCCTCATAGTCAGATTATTGCGATTCCTAGTGTGCCTAAAAGAGTTTTAGAAGAAATGAATGGTGCAAAAGATTATTTTGAATATAAAGAAAGATGTGTATTTTGTGATATGGTATCACAAGAAAAAATTGAAAATAAAAGGGTAATTGAAGAAAATGACAAATTCATTGCATTTGCTCCATTTGCTTCCAGATTTCCTTTTGAAGTTTGGGTTGTCCCTAAAAAACATTTGCATAATTTTGGAGATATAAGTGAGATAGAAGTAAAAGAATTTTCTAAAATTTTGAGAAATACTTTGTACAGAATTTATAAAGTTTTAGATAATCCACCATATAATTTTGTTATTCATACTTCTCCAACATACGAAGAAGGAAAAATTTATTATCATTGGCATGTGGAGATCATGCCAAGGTTGACGAGAATTGCGGGATTTGAATGGGGATCTGGTTTTTATATTAATCCTGTTCCTCCTGAAGATGCAGCAAAATATCTTAAAGAAGCAGAATTATAAATAAGAGGCGATGTTCATCGCCTCTTATTTTTTTCGCTTAATCCATATGGTTCTGATTCAACATTTGAAATGGGCTCCACATGTATTACTAAATCAAATAATTTTTCATCAAGTGAGTGAGAAATCTTTGATTTTAAACAATTCGTTATTTCATGAGCCTTTTTTACTGTAAGATTTGGATCAACCTCTATATCCATATCTATATCATATTTATTTCCAATTTTTCTGATTCTAACTTTGTGAGGATTGTGCACGCCTTCACATTGCTTGCATGATTCAAATACCACATCATAAAGCCATTCTTCACCTGGATGAATTCCATCCATTAAGGAGTAAAAATTTTCGCTAAAAATTTCAAAAGAAACTTTTATAATGAAAATAGAAATAATCAAACCTACTAAAGGATCCATCCATGGTAATCCTATTTTGTTTAGAAATATGCCAATAAATACAATTGAAGAAAGCATAATATCATTTCTCATATTTAATGCTTCGGCTATTATAGATTGTCTGTTGTACTTTTTTCCTGCACGATATTCAATCAAAAATAATGTCAATTTACCGGCTATGGAAATTAAAGTAATGATTAATGGAACAAAGCCAATAATTGTAAAATATTCCCCATTTATAAGTCTTTTTATACTTTCTATGGAAAGTGAAATTCCTGCATAAAACATTATAAAAGAAATAATTTTTGCAGCAATATTTTCAATTTTATGATGTCCATAAGGATGCAATTTATCTGGAGGTTTAGAAGAAAGCCTAGTTGCAAAATAAACTATAGTTGAAGTTAAAATATCAGTAGAAGAATCAATACCATCTGCAAGTATGGACATGCTATTGAAGATTAAACCTGTTAAAATTTTTAAGCCAGCTAAAATTGCATTAGTAAAAACTGCAAGAGTTGTAATTCTTTTTAGCGATTTTTCCAATTAAATCACCTCTATATGATATTAGCGTTTAAAACATCGGACATCAGTTTTAAAGAAAACTTATACATATCAGTGTCATAAGTGATAGTAGCATTTTTAAATACGTTTACTATGATATCTCTATTTCTCAGTTCTTCGACGGTGAATAAAACGCAAATATTTGTTACTAGTCCAACCACATCAGCTTCAGTAATATTTAGAGATTTTATAGTTTCATCAATATTTGTTTTATAGAAAGCAGAATATCTACTTTTTTTAATGGAAAAAACTTTTTTGTAGTTTTTTATTGATTCTTTTATTTCATCAATTATTTCTGCACCATAGGAATTTTTTATACAGTGTTTAGGCCAAATCTTAAATTCTTTATCATTTTCTTCGTGCCAATCTTGAGTAAAAATAATTGGAAGATTTTGTTTTTTATAATCTTCAATTAAATTTAATACATAAGGGATTATTTTATCAGCTCCTTCAAAATATAAAGCCCCATCTTTTTTGGCGAAATCATTTTGCATATCAATAACAAAAAGGGCTTTCATATTTTTCTCCTCCCTAAATTGTCTTTTTAAATCCTTCTCCAAGAACATATCTAGATTCATTAACTATTACAAAGGCATTAGGATCAATCTTTTTTACATAATTTATTAATTCATTCAATTCTCTTCTTCTTATTGAAACAAAGATTATTTCTCTATCTTTTCCAGTGTATCCACCTTTTCCTTTAAGATAAGTAAACCCTCTTCCCATATCGTTTAGAATAAAATCGGCTATTGGTTTGTTTTTATCAGTAATAATTGTAACGGTAATTGCAAGTTCTAAACCTTTTAACACAAAATCAATTGTTAAACCATTTATAATAATTGCAAGAATTGAGTACATACCAATTTGAGGATTGAAAGCAACACCTGCAAAGAATCCTATTGTAAAGTCTATGATCAATAGGCTTGTACCAATTGGAAGGCTGAAAAATTTATTCATTATTTTGGCAATAATATCAGTTCCACCAGTAGAAGAGTTCTGGGCAAAAGTAATTGCCATTCCAACTGCTGTAAGGATGTCGCCAAAAAAGACTGCTAGCATAAGATCATTTGTTGTGTATTTAGGAACTTTCACAATTCTATCAAAAAAATCAATTAAAAAGTTTAACATAAATGTACAATATATTGTTTTGTAACTAAAATCAAAACCAATTGTTAGAAAAGCTATTAAAAATAAGACTATATTAATAATGTACATCCAAATACCAACGGGCAAAGAAATTAGCGAATGAAGAATAATTGCAAGACCTGAAGCTCCACCAGCTGCAATATTGTTTGGAACTAAAAACATAACTAATCCTAAAGCTGTTAAAGCTACACCTATAGTTGAGAAAATATACTCTTTAATGACTTGTTTTTTGGATATATGAGTCATTGTTAAATCCCCCCTAACTCAGTATATTTTTATTATTTCTCCGTATAATGGTCCTGCAGTAATTTTTTTAACTTTAACAATTGCTTTTTTTCCAATAAGATCAGGATTTCCTTTAAAAGCTATAATTTTATTTCTTATGTCTCTTCCATAAAAATACCCATTTTTTCCTTCTGATTCAACAATTATTTCTACTTTTTTTTCTAAATATTTTTCGTTTAACTTCCGATTTATTTCCTTTTGTAGATTGAGAAGGTATGCCATTCTTTTTGTTTTTATTAATCTTGGAACATTATCATCAAAAAATTTCCAAGCAATTGTCCCTTCCCTTGGCGAATAAATTGCTAAGTTTAATCTTTCAAATTCAATTTCTTTTACTAAATCAACGGTAGCTTTAAAATCTTCTTCAGTTTCATCTGGAAACCCAACAATAATATCACTGGAGATTGATGCGTCTGGAACAATTTCTCTGATTTTTTTGATTAATTCAATATATTCTTCTCTAGTATATCTCCTGTTCATTTTTTTTAAGATTTTATTGCTACCATGTTGAACAGGCAAATGGATATTTTTACCAATTTTTGGACTATTAGCAATTTCGTAAGCAATATTTGGAGAAAAATCGGTTGGATATGATGTCAAAAACCAAATTCTTTCTATTTCATTAATTTTAGATGTTTCGTGAAGTAATTTTGCCAAACTTGTTCCATCATTTAAATCTTTTCCATATGCATCAACATTTTGACCTAAAAAAGTAACTTCTTTTATGCCTTTTTTTGTCAGGTTTTCAACTTCTTCTAATATATCTGTCATTTTACGCGATTTTTCTCTACCTCGGGTATAAGGAACAATACAATAAGTGCAAAATCTGTTGCATCCATATATAATAGTAATCCAGGCATGATACTTAGAATTTCTTTTTAATACATTTTTGTAATCAATTTGATCAAGCAAATCATCAAAAAATGCTACTTTTTTATTTTTTAGTGAAAGTTCTACAGCTTCGGATATTCTTGGAATTGCTCTTGTTCCTATAACAAAATTAACTCCTCTTTTAAAGAGGTTTTCTCTTTCTTTTTCAGCCCCACATCCCATAACTCCTATTTTTTTGTTCTTTTTTCTTAACTCGCCAATAGTACTGAAAAACTTATCTTCTGCTTTTTTTCTAACTACACAGGTATTCAATATTACTATATCGGCATCATTTTCATTATCAACTATATCAAAGCCGTCTTGCTCTAAATAATATTGTGCAACCTCGCTGTCATTTTCATTCATTTGACAGCCGTAAGTTTTAATGAATACTTTCATCTTTTCCCTCCCAATTAAATTATCAAGATAATTCTATCATTTTAACAGTAATTTTGCACAAATTAAATTTAACAGAAGTGTTAAATGTGTTAAAATCTTAACAAGGAGGGATGAAATGAGAATAAGGGAAATTGATGTTTCAAAAGGGATTTTGATTTTACTGGTTGTTCTTGCTCATTCTTATGTTCCATATTCTTTAGTTGTTTATTTTTCGTACCTTTTGTCTGCTTTTATGTTTATTTCCGGATATCTTTTCAAAGATGAAAATTTTACAATAAAGCTTAAAAAGGTTTTATTAAATCTATGGGTCCCTTTTATTTTTTTAAGTTTTGTGGGATATACAATTTATTATTTTATCAATAAATTTGTGCAGTATAATAATAGTGTATTTACAACACTTTTTGATTTTATAATTTTTGGATATAGTCCTCTTACAATTCCCGTTAATGTAGTTCCATTATGGTATTTATATATGTTTGTAATAGCTGAAATTACTTTTTTGGTTTTAACAAAATTAAGATTGATTCATTTTATTCCAGTTTTGTCATTCATATCTACCGCTTTTTTTCATAGCCAAAATCGTTTCTTTAAATTAGATGTTGCATTTCATGGATTAATATGGTTTTATTTTGGATATATTTTTAGAAAAAAGGGTTTTACTTATAAAATTAAAAAACCATTTTCAATTTTTTTAATTTCTCTTTTGGGATTGATATTAATAGGAAAGGTAAACGGACTTAATGATTGGCGTGAAAACAACTATGGTAATTATCCTTTTCTTTCATATTTAGGAGAATTAGCATTTATTTTAATTATTATTTCTCTTTCTAATTTAATTACGAATGAAAGAATCAAAAGTTTTTTTGAATTGTTTGGAAAATATACAATATTTGTTTTAGGGTATCATATTGTTCTACCTGGATTAATAGCACCATTTTTTAATGACCCTATTTCGCTTCTTGAAAAATTATGGTGGCTTTATTATATTATTGCACTTTTCATTTTATATTTCTTTTTAAAGTTTGTTCCAAAAAATATTATATATTTTCTTTCTGGACAATTTCATTTAATAAAAAAAAGAAAAAGCCTTCCAGCTTAAACTGGAAGGCTCTTTAAAAAAACACATGCTTATTCTTTGATAATATTTACATCATCTAAATATATTGTGGTAGGTTTATCAAGTCCAAGTTCAAAGCTTAAGTTTACTACTTCATCTGCATCAGGTGGTAGAGTAAATTCAAATGTAAAAGTCTGCCATTCTTGAGTTAAATTAATTTTTTGCTCAAAATAAATTGTATACGGATCATGGTTTTGAAGGACTTTTACAAAGATAATTCTTGAAATATCAGCTTTTACCTTGAAAGATATTTCATATTTTGCTTTTCTTTCTAAATTTATCCATTGATCAAATTGAATATGCCATGTTTCTCCACCAGGATTAATTACCTTAATTAATGCATTTCCATTTTCGATTTTTGCAACAGCTTTTGCTGGACTTATATCATAATCAGAAGCCTGCCAAAGCCACCAACTATTTGGATTTTCAGCTTGGTCGTTAAGATCTTCAACTTTATCAAAAGTTCCGTTTTTAACTATTTGTCCAGTTTTGCTTGTTGTAGAAGCAGTTTCAACTTGTTCTTCAACTGCAGGTTGTTGTACTTCCGGTGGTTGAACAGTTATATTATTAAATACAAAACCACCAACTAAAAATACTGCTAAAAGACCGATTGTTACATAGGATAAAATTTGATTTATTGTTATTTTATCACTTCTAAATTAAAGTTATTTTTCGAATATTGAAACATTATCTATATGGATTTTAGTTCCTGTAGAAGATTTTTCCAACTTAAAAGTAAGTCTAACTACACAACTTTCCGTAAAGATGGGTCATCAGTTTTATGTGAGTTAAATTCAAATGTAAAAGTTGTTGCTTTTGGAGTTAAAGTTTTTACAGGTTTCCACCATTCATAATTCCAGAAATCAGGTTCGTTTGAACAATAAGTTATTTTACAGGAATAAAAGTTTTTAAAGAGACTGAAGTGTCAAAGTTAAATGTACAGGTTTTTTCATCAACTAGATCGATTCATTATGATAGCTAAATGTGATACCATTCATTTCCTTGAGAAGTTGCATTTACATGTGCAATATTATTTGTTGTAGTGGCAAATTCTAAAGCATTCAACAAATTTTTAATAGATTTTATATTAGAATATTTAGTTATTAGTTATAATAAAAATGAATAATGAATTGAAAGCTTATAAGAAAATTTTGTTTTTTTAGCAATAAAGAAGGCTCCAGCTAGAACTGGAGCCAATTTAATTAGATATATGAGTTTTTTTTAATTTTTTTCAGGTATTAACAAATTTGCAATTATTCCAACTAATGCTGCTAAAGCAAGGCCTTTTAATTCAACTGTACCAATTTTTACGCTCGCGCCACCAATTCCTATTGTTAAAATAAGTGATGCTACAATTAAATTTTTGGGTTTTGAAAAATCGACCTTTTCATTAACAATAGTTCTAATACCTACCGAAGCTATCATACCGAACAGAATCAGGCTTACTCCACCGATAACTGGTTGAGGAATGGTTTGCAGAATACTACCAAATTTTGATAAAAATGACATAAAGATTGCAAAAATAGCAGCCATTCTTAGAACTGAGGGATCATATACTTTTGTTAATGCAAGAACACCTGTATTTTCACTGTAAGTTGTATTCGCTGGACCACCTAAAAATCCTGCAACCATTGTAGCAATTCCATCACCTATTAAAGTTTTGTGTAATCCTGGCTTTACTAAGAAGTTTTTTCCTACTACAGCTCCATTGGTTGTTATATCACCAATATGTTCCATAAAAGTTGCTAGAGCAACTGGGGCAACTAATAAAATAGATGAGAGATCAAATTTTGGAAACATGAATTTTGGCACGGAGATCCAACTGCTATTAGTTATGGGTGTGAAATCGATGTTTCCAGTTATAATTGAAGCAAAGTATCCTACACTTACACCAATAAGAACTGGAATTAAATTAAAGAATCCTCTAAATACTGTTGATGCCAATATTACAGATACAATAACTGTTATTGAAATTCCCCAATTCTGTGATGCCCATCCAATGGCAACTGGGCTTAAACTTAATCCGATTACCATGATCATAGGACCAGTTACAACAGGTGGAAATAATTTTTTAATTCTTTCTACACCGATGAATTTTACTAAGAAGGCAAGTAAAATATATACCGAACCTGCAGCTACAATTCCGCCAGTTGCATATCTTAGATCTCCAGTTTGTGATTTTACTATTAAAATAGGTCCTATAAATGCAAAACTAGAACCAAGGAAAACTGGCACTTCTTTTTTGGTGATAAAATGGAATATCAAGGTTCCAAGACCGGCTGTGAAAAGGGAAACGAGGGGATCTAGACCTGTAAGAAGGGGGACTAGAACGGTGGCACCAAACATAGCTACAAAATGTTGAAGACCGAGAATAGCTTTTTTCCAACCACCTACACTTGTGTAAACACCAAGTGTTTCCTGAAATTCAACCATACTATTCCTCCTTTCTGGCCTCGCTGGACCAATTTAAAGGTACACTCGAAATAAAAATAACATTTTTATCCAATTTTGTCAATAGTTTTTAAAAATTAGTTTTATTTTGGCTTAAAAAGTTATTTAATTACTTATTTGACAAGATAAAAAATATATTATATAATTATGTTAACCCCCCCGACGGGGGGAGGCATCAAAAAACAAGATTTTAAAGTTGAAAGTTTAGTAAATAACTAATTAAGGGGTGAGAAAATGAAACACAAAGACAGTCTGGATATTTTAAAAACCGCAAGAGGCCAAATAGATGCTGTTATAAGAATGATTGAGAATGAAAGATACTGTATTGATATTTCAAAACAAATTTTGGCGGCAATTTCTCTTTTAAAAAAGGCTAATGTTCAAGTTTTAAATGTTCATCTTGAATCTTGTGTAAAAAATGCTATAAATTCAAAAGATCCAGATGAAGTTGAAACAAAAATAAAAGAACTTGAAGAAGTAATCAAGTATTTAAACAAAGTTGTATGATTTGGGGTGATAGAGAATGCCTAAAGAAAAGAAAACCTTCACCATATCAGGGATGACATGTGCTAATTGTGCAAAAACTATTGAAAAAGCACTTCAAAAAAACGAAAAAGTTAAATTTGCCGCAGTAAATCTTGCTACAAACACAGGTTTTGTGATTGGAGATGAAGTTGATATAGAGGAAATTAAAGATATTGTTGAAAGTGTAGGTTATAGAGTTTCGGAGGAGTCCCCAGAGATGATCGAAGAAAAGAGATATAGAAGAAGTAAGAAAAATTTAATTATCGCATTGTTTTTTACTATTCCTATTTCAATATTAATGATCATTGATATGTTTATCACTAAAATTCCGTATTTTACAATTATGGAAGTATTTGGTGGAGCAATTGTCACATTTTATGCCGGTCGAGATACTATTAGAGGTGCCTGGATTGCATTGACACACAAACATACAAATATGGATACATTGATATTTTTTGGAGCTGTAACGTCGTGGTTCACATCAATTCTAGCTTTAATAGGTTTTGAAATAGTTTCTTTTGGTGCTATTGGAACCATGATAGTATCTTTCCATCTTTTGGGAAGATTTATTGAATCCTATTTGAGAGATAAAGCTTCGAAAGAAATTAAAAATCTTCTTAAATTACAAGCAAAAGAAGCCAGAGTAATTTTGGGTGAAAAGGAAGTTTTAATGCCTATTGAAGCAGTAAAAGAGGGAATGATAGTACTGGTAAAACCTGGAGAAAGGATACCAATAGATGGAGAAATAATAGAAGGAATGTCCGGGATAGATGAATCTGTTGTAAGTGGTGAATCAATGCCTGGAGAAAAGACAATTGGTGAAGAAGTAATTGGTGGTTCTTTAAATTTGACGGGAACATTAAAAATTAAAACAACAAAAGTTGGAAAGGATACATTTTTGTCAAAAATGATTGGGTTAATTCAAGAAGCGCAAGGTGCAAAAGTTCCTATTCAAGCTCTAGCAGATAAGATTACTAACTGGTTTGTTCCTGGAATAATTTCTTTAGCGGTTTTTAGTGGTGTTTTTTGGTATTTTGGATTTGAAAGGTTCTATCCACTTGTGGAAAAAGCAAGAGAATTTCTACCATGGATTTTAAGAACAAATGATCCTCTCTCATTTGCAATCTTTGTATTTGTAGCGACTGTTGTGATTGCATGTCCATGTGCATTAGGTTTGGCAACTCCTATGGCTTTGGTCACTGGAACGGGCTTGGCAGCTAAAAAAGGATTATTAATTAGAAATGCAGAAGCAATTCAAACAATGAAAGAAATTAAGACAGTCCTTATGGACAAAACAGGTACTATAACTGAAGGAAATCCTAAGGTAGTTAAGCATAATCTTGATCAACGAATGTTAAATATTGTTGCTTCAATTGAAAAGCATTCAAATCATCCACTTGCAAAAGCTATTGCGGAGTTATCAGAAGAATTTATTGAAGTTAAAGAAATTAAGGAGATAAGTGGAGAGGGTGTAAAAGCAACGATCAACGGTAATGAATACTTTATTGGTAAACCTGTTGATTACACAAAGTACTATGAATTACTAAGTAGGGGTTATACAGTAGTTGAAATCAGGAAGAATGGAAAATGCATTGGTTATTTAGGTATTACAGATCCTATAAGGGAAGATTCAAAACAAGCGATAAATGTACTGAAAGAAATGGGGATAGTCCCTGTTATGATAACTGGTGATAATAAAAAGACGGCAGAAATAGTTGCAAAGCAAGTTGGAATAGAAAGATTTTATGCAGAAGTAAAACCTCACGAAAAGTTAAATATTGTTGGAAAGTACCAGTTGGAAGGTTATAAGGTGTTAATGGTTGGGGACGGAATGAACGATGCGGCTGCTTTGAAAGGAGCGGACGTTGGGATAGCTATTGGAACAGGTACAGATTTGGCAATTGATAATGCAGATATTGTGATTACAAAAAGTGGGATTTCAAAAATAGTCGATGCTATAAAGATTTCTAAGCTTACATTTAGTGTGATAAAGCAAAATTTATTCTGGGCATTTTTCTATAACATAATTGCTATACCAATGGCAATGATGGGGTTTCTTCATCCAGCGATTGCTGAGGCAGCTATGGCATTTAGTTCTATAACTGTAATATTGAATTCTTCTAAAATTAATTTAAAAAAATATGATAAATAATTGCAGGTGAAAAATGAGTTGAATACGAAAAGTAGGGAGTGAGAATATGATAAGAATTTGCAAACACGTAAAGAATTTTGAGGAGTTAGTAAAAATATTTGAAAATGAAGAACTTCAAATTGAAGATTGCGTGGATAAATGCGAAATATGTTGTGGTACCAGAGAGCTTTTTGTTGTCAAAGATGGGAAAATAATTGTTGCAGATACTTTGGATGAATTTAAATGTTTAATTAAGAAAGATTAAATTTTATATGGGAGGTGATTTTATGATTAACAAGATAAATGAAAATATGACACTGAAAGAAATAATGGAAATGGATGAAAGATTATTTAATGAAATTTCAAAGTTAGGTTTTGATATTTGTTGTTCAAAGATGAAAACCTTAAAGGATAGCTGTTTAGATAAAGGATTGGATACTCAAGAAGTTCTAAACAAATTAAATGAGAAAGTTGAAGAAATAAATTATATTGAGAAAATAATTTTAGAGAATGAATAATAAGGAAAAGGAGGAAAAATTATGTTTCATGGTTTAGGTTGGTGTGGTTTTGGACCTTATGGTTTTTTTGGATATGGAATGTTTGGTTATTTTATTGGTGTTGTATTTATAACTTTACTGTTTATATTTGTGGTGTACATCATTTATAAAAGTGTTCATAAAGTAACTTCAAAAGAAAATAAAACTAAAAATACTCAAAAAGAAATATTAAAAATTTTAAATGAAAAACTAGCCAAAGGTGAGATTAATGAGAAAGAATATTTAAGAAAAAAAGAGATTATAATGAAAGATTAGCTAAAGAATTGTTAATTAAAGTTGATGAAAGCTATTATAAGTACTCTTTTGTAAACTTTAAATGAGAAATTAATAAAAAGAAAAGGAGAGGATAAAATGATGTTTTTCTTTATGTTAGGATTCATTTTTATAGTTTGGTATTTACTGAAAGATGAAAATATATTAAAAAAATTAAGAATTTTTCAGAATGATGGAGATGATGCAAAAAGTAAAGCATTAAAAATTCTAAATGAGAAGTTTGCTAACGATGAAATTAGTGAAGAAGAGTATCTTAGAAGAAAAAAACTTATTGAGCAATAGAAAATTAAATGTATTTTGTGGTTACTAAATGATAAAAATTAAAATTATGTTTTGAAAACCTTTAGTTTACTTATCTCATTTTTCACGCAGAGAGTATATACTCTCTGCATTTTACATATATTTGTAACATTAATTGTGATATTATTTTAAAGAGAGGAAAAATATACTTTTAGTAATATGTGGTATAATTTAGCAAAGATAAATTAAGATAAAATGGAGGTGTATCAATGGTTAGATTGAGGTTTGCACCTAGTCCTACAGGATATTTACATGTGGGAGGTGCAAGAACTGCTTTATTTAATTTTTTATACGCACGAAGGATGAAAGGAAAATTTATTTTAAGAATTGAAGATACAGATATTGAAAGGTCTGAAAAAGAATTCGAAGAAGGATTAATAAATGCCCTAAAATGGCTGGGACTTGAATGGGACGAAGGTCCAGATGTGGGAGGAGAATATGGGCCTTATAGACAAAGTGAGAGGCTTGAAATATATCATAAATATGCAAATAGATTGATTGAAGAAGGTAAAGCTTATGAGGTTTATGCTTATCCTGAAGAAATTGAAAAATTAAGAGAAGAACTTTTGGCAAAAAGAAAAGCTCCACACTATACAAGAGAAATGCTTGAAAAATTTACAACTCCAGAAAGAAAAAAAGAATACGAGGAAAAAGGATTAAAGCCTGCAATTTATTTTTCTATGCCGAGAAAAGAGTATGTATTAAATGATATTGTCAAAGGTGAGGTTACTTTTAAAGAAGGAACTGTTGGAGATTTTGCAATAATAAGAAGTAATGGAGTTCCTATTTACAATTTTGCTTGTGTTATTGATGATTATTTAATGAAAATTACTCATGTAATTCGTGGAGACGATCATTTATCTAATACTGTTAAGCAAATAGCATTGTATGAGGCTCTTGGCTGGGAAATTCCTCAATTTGGACATGTTTCAATGATTTTAGGACCTGATGCAAAAAAATTAAGTAAAAGACACGGAGCTACTTCAGTTGAAGAATTTAGAGAAAGAGGTTATTTACCTCAAGCTGTTGTTAATTTCTTAGCATTACTTGGTTGGTCTCATCCTGAAGGTAAAGAAATAATGACCATGGAAGAAATGATAAGTGTATTTTCTCTGGATAGACTTGGTAAAAATCCTGCAATTTTTGATCCTAAAAAGTTGAAATGGATGAACGCAGAACACTTCAGAAATTTAGATGAAGAAGGAATATTAAAAGTGTCAAAACCATACCTTATGAAATTTGTTTCAGAAGAAGAAATAGATAAAGATAAAAAGTGGTTTGTAAGACTTTTAAATGCTATAAAAGATAGGGTGGAAGAATTAATTGATATTCCACATTTGATTGAATTTTTCTTTATAGAACCTGAAGTAAATATAAGTTTATCTGAGGAAGTAAAAGAGGTTTATAAAAAACTTATTGAAGAAATAAACAAAATTGAAGAATGGAATGAACAAAAAATTTATCAAGCTTTTAAAAATGCGATGAAAGGTAGCAAAGTAAAGGGCAAAGAATTTTATATGAATCTTAGAATTGCTCTTACTGGTAGAGAGGAAGGTCCTGAGCTTATTGATATAGTTTATTTGTTAGGGAAACAAAAACTTATAAGCAGGTTACAAAAACATTTGAGGTGATGATATGGCTATTTATATCACGAATACCGCTACTGGTAAAAAAGAGGAATTAAAAACAATTGAACCTGGTGTTGTTAAGATGTATGTTTGTGGACCTACTGTTTATAATTACATTCATGTTGGTAATGCTAGACCAGCAGTTGTATTTGATGCATTTAGAAGATTTCTAGAATATAGAGGTTATAAAGTGATAATGGTTCAAAATTTTACTGATATAGATGATAAGATAATCAATGAAGCAAATGAATGGGGAGTCGATTTTAAAGATGTTGCTGATACGTTTATTGCAGAATATTGGAGAGATGCTCAAAATCTTGGAATAAGAGCAGCAAACTTTCACCCAAGAACAACAGATTATGTTAATGAGATAATTGAAGCTGTGAATAAACTTATATCAAAAGGATATGCATATGTTGCAGATAACGGTGATGTGTATTTTAGTGTTAGAAAATTTGAAAAATATGGCGAACTTTCAGGAAAAAAAATAGAAGAGTTGATTTCAGGAGCAAGAGTAGAAGTAAGTTCTTTAAAAAAAGACCAACTTGATTTTGCTTTGTGGAAGGCTGTAAAACCAGGTGAACCTAGCTGGGAAAGTCCGTGGGGTTGTGGAAGGCCGGGATGGCATATTGAATGTTCAGTTATGTCTCAAAAATTACTGGGTGATACCTTTGACATTCATGCTGGTGGAGAAGATTTAATTTTTCCCCATCATGAGGATGAAAAAGCCCAAAGCGAAGCCTTAACTGATAAACCTTTTGCTAAATATTGGATGCATAATGGAATGATAATAACTCGTGGTGATAAGATGAGTAAATCCATAGGAAATGTTTTTTTGGTTAGAGAGGCAGTTAAAAGATATGGAAAAGAAGCTTTAAAATTATTTTTATTATCAAAACATTATAGAACTCCTATTGAATTTTCTGATAATATTCTTTTGGATAATAAAAAAGCAGCAACAAAAGTTATTAAATCTTTGAATAGATTTGAAGAAAAATATCCATATCCGTTGGTACCTAAAAGAGATCACTATATGGTAGAAATGGAACAGAAATTTATAGAAGCACTTGAGGATGATTTTAATACTCCAAAAGCAATTGCTTTAATTTTTGACCTTGCTAAGGAATTAAACAAATCAATGGATGAGGGAAAAGATGAAGAAGCATTAAAAAGATATCATTTAATAGCCAGAGTATTTGGTAATGTTCTTGGAATTTTTGAAGGTGGATCTAAATTAAAAGAAGAAACAAATGAAGATAAAATAATTGAAGAAATTTTAAAAGTTCGTCAAGAATTTAGAAAAGAGAAAAATTATACAGCTGCAGATAAAATTCGTGATGCGCTTGTACGTTCAAATGTTAAAATACTGGATACCCCTGAAGGAACAAAGTGGGAGAAAAATACGGAGGTGAACGAATGAGGTTTTCTCAACTTTATGCACCAACCTTGAGAGAAAATCCTGCTGACGCAGAAATTCCCAGTCAAGCTTTATTGCAAAGAGCTGGATTTGTCAGAAAAATTGCTGCAGGAATTTATACTTATTTACCACTTGCTAGGAAAACACTTTTAAAAATAGAAAATATTGTAAGAGAAGAAATGAATAGAATTGGTGCGCAAGAAATTTTGATGCCAATAGTTCAACCTGCAGAACTTTGGCAAAAAAGTGGAAGATGGGATGATTATGGACCTGAAATGATGAAATTGAAAGATAGGCATAACAGAGATTTTACGTTGGGTCCCACCCATGAAGAACTTGTTACAGAATTAATTAAAAATGAGCTTACATCTTATAAACAATTACCCTTATCTTTATATCAAATAGCAAATAAATATAGAGATGAAATAAGACCAAGATTTGGAGTTTTAAGGGCTAGAGAATTTATTATGAAAGATGCATATAGCTTTCATGATTCATGGGAATCTTTGAACGATACTTATTTAAAATTTAAAGAAGCTTATTCAAAAATAATGGAACGTGTGGGCTTAAGATACACAATTATTGAAGCTTCATCTGGTGCTATTGGTGGAAGTGAGTCTCATGAATTTGTTGCTTTTGCAAATTCTGGTGAAAGCAACATTTTGTATTGTGAATGTGGATATGCTGGAAGTGATGAGAGGGTACCATACAAGGGGGATTATCCAAAGTACGACGAAGACGAGAAAGAAATTGAACTGGTTTATACTCCAAATGTTAGAACAGTTGAACAGGTGGCTGACTTCCTAAATGTTGACGTTAGAAGAATTGTAAAATCTTTGATTTTCAAAGGTAGAGAAGGTTTTGTTATGGCACTTGTTCCTGGAGATAAAGAATTAAATTTTGAGAAATTGAAAGCATATTTAAATGATCAGTCTCTTCAAATGGCTCTACCAGATGAAATTTTAGCAGAATTTGGGGTTCCAATTGGTTTTCTTGGCCCTGTTGATTTGAAAAAGGTAAGGATAATTGCTGACAATGGAGTTAAATACATGAAAAATTTTGTAGTAGGCGGAATGAAGAAAGACCATCATTATATAAATGTAAATTATGGTAGAGATTTTGAAATAAAAGAATGGACTGATTTAATAGTTGTTCAACCTGGCGATCCTTGCCCTGTGTGCGGCAAACCTTTAAAGGGAGAAAAAGGTATTGAACTAGGACATATTTTCAAGTTAGGAACAAAATATTCTGAAACAATGGATGTAAAATATATGGACAAAGATGGTAAGATGAAGCCATTTATCATGGGATGTTACGGATGGGGTATTTCTAGAACTTTAGGAGCAGTTGTAGAACAGTTACATGATGAAAATGGAATAATCTGGCCAATTTCAGTGGCTCCTTTTGAAGTCGTTATAACAATTGTTGGAAAGCAGTTGGAAAAGGAATTTTCTGAAAAGCTTTATGATTTTCTGATCAAAAATAATATTGACGTTATTATTGATGATAGGGAGGTTTCACCTGGTGTCAAATTTAAAGATGCAGATTTAATTGGTTTTCCAATAAGAATAACTATTGGTAAATTATACAAAAATGGACAAGTTGAGTTAAAAGATAGAACTGGGAAAAAGAGAGTAGTTAGTGCAGATTTAAATGAAATTCTAGCTTCGTTAAATGAAATGAAAAGTGAATATTTAAGATAAAAATCTGCTTAACTATATAAAGCATGTAAAGTGGTCGAAATCAAATTTTTTATTATATGTTTTTGTAAACTTTAAAACTAATTTAAATAATGATAAAAAAGCCACCTTTTTCTTAAGGTGGCTTATCTTTTTAATGTTCTTTTTTTAAGAATAAAAGAAACAAAGAAGGAATTATATATGTCCAGTATGCTATTATTTCGATTAATGATGGATTTCCATTATATCCAAGTAATCCTTTCAGAATACTGCCAAGAGTTCCTTTTTCGTTAATTAGCCAATTGATATCATACACGTGTTCAATTATTGTAGGTATAACATTTGCCTCCTGAAGTTCATGAATTCCATATGCGACTAAACCGCCCGCAAATAAGATAAGCAGGAAATTAGTAATTTTAAAAAGATTAGAAAGTTTCAGTTTTACAAAACCTTTAAATAGAAGATAAGCAAGAATAATGGCAATAGCTATTCCAAGAATACCTGTAAAAAAGAAAGAATAATTTTCACCGGGTATTGAATATAGGAATATAACGGTTTCAAAACCTTCGCGGAGAATATTTAAAAGAGTAACAAATAACAAAACTTTGCCAAAATTACGAGATATAATCAAATTATTCAATTTGCCTTCTAAGTGAGTTTTTAAAGATTTATTCTTATTTAACCAAAGAATAAGTGTTGAAATAAGAAATGCTCCTATAAGTGATACAATACCTTCAAACAGTTTTTCGGCAGTTTCTTCAAAAGCATTTCCAGCTACAACAAAAATAATCCCAACAATTATACTTAGCACAATACCAAAAATTACTCCAATCCAAATTTGCTTTTTGAAGCTAGAAAGATCGTTTTTTTTAAGAAATGCTAAAAGAATTCCAACAATGAGCGCAGCTTCTAAACTTTCTCTGAAAGTTATCAATAATGTTGCCATATTCACACTCCTTTCGTTATTGAGACTGAGTTTCAATTTCAATTGTAGCAAAAGGTAAAATTTTGTCAATGGTATTGACTTTTCAGATTTTATGGTTTAATATATTAATGACCCCTACTCGGTTGTGGGCAATGCCCCTACTTGGTAGTGGGAATATATTATGGAGGTGTTGTGGATGAATAAAGAGGAAATTATTAGAGAATTTCAGATTCATGAGGGAGACACAGGAAGTGCAGAGGTTCAGATAGCTCTTTTAACTGCTAGAATTAAACATTTAACTGAACACTTAAAAAAGCACCCTAAAGATTTTCACTCACGAAGAGGTCTCATGAAGTTGGTTGGTAGAAGGAGAAAAATTTTAAAGTATCTTAGAAGTAAAAATCCAGAATCTTACAAAGAAGTAATTCAAAAATTGGGATTAAGGAAATAATAGAAGGGGAGGTTATAAAACCTCCCCATATTTTTAAGGAGGGGCTTTAGTTGGAAGTAAAAGATTTTGATTATTTCTTACCCGAGGAATTAATTGCTCAAAAACCAGTTGAACCTAGAGATTCTTCTAGGTTGATGGTTTTGAATAAGAAAGAAAAAACAATTGAACACAGAATTTTTAGAGATATTATAAATTATCTGGGGGAAGGAGATTTATTGGTAAGAAACATTACAAAAGTTATTCCTGCAAGATTATATGGGAAAAAGACTACAGGTGCAAATATAGAAATTTTATTGCTTGAAAAAGTTGATAAAGGGATTTGGAAAGCATTAGTCAAGCCAGGAAGTAAAGTAAAAAAAGGCACAGAAATACTTTTTAATGACAATTTAAAAGCTGTTTGTAAAGATTGGGCTGAAGAAGGTTCAAGAATATTGGAATTTAATTCTGTGAATGATGAAGAAATTTTTAAATATGGAAGAGCTCCGTTACCACCGTATGTTAAAAATCGTAAAATTTCTATTGATAGATATCAAACAGTTTACTCAAGGGAAATGGGTTCAGTTGCAGCTCCCACTGCAGGGCTACATTTTACAGAATCTTTATTAAAGAAATTAAAAGAAAAAGGTGTAGAATTTGCGGATGTAATTTTGCATGTTGGACTTGGCACTTTTAGACCCGTAAAAGTTGAGAAAATTGAAGAACATAAAATGCATTCTGAAACTTATTATGTTCCAAAAGAAACTGTTGAAAAAATTAGGGAATATAGAAAAAATAAAGGGAGAATTATTGCAGTTGGTACAACAAGTGTTAGAACTCTTGAAACAATTGCTAGATTGCCAGAAAAAGATCATTATCATGGAAAAACTGATATTTTTATATATCCTCCCTTTGAATTTAAATTTACTGATGCTCTTATAACAAATTTTCATCTGCCAAGGTCTACACTATTAATGTTAGTTTCTGCTTTTGCTGGATATGAATTTATATTAAATGCATATCGAATTGCTGTAAAAGAAAAATACCGCTTCTTTTCGTTTGGGGATGCTTGTTTTATATATTAATGGTTTTACAGTTTAGAAAAGTTCGATAATCTAAGCAATTAATAAAAGTACTAAAATGAAAGAACTAAAGTGAGTTAAAAAACTTATTACATATTGTTACAATTTAGAAAAGTTCGTCATGCTAATTGTAATTTTTGAAACAATCTTACAAATAATTCCAAACATTTAATATGTTATAATGATATTGATTATTTTTAATGGAGGTGCTGAAATGAAAAAGATTGAAAGTAAGGATTTGAAAAAATTTATTGAATATCTAAAAACGCAGAATATTTCTGAAAATACAAGAAAAAATTATATAACAATGTTAGAATCTTTTTTAAATTTTGTTAATGGAAAGGTAAATTTAGAAAGTGTAAGGAAATGGCTAGATTTTATCAGGAGCAATTATAAACACACTGCTTGGAGACAATATTTTGTACCTTTGCGTTCATTCTTACAAAGGTTTTACCCATTGATTTTTTCAGCTGTTGTAGAAGAATTAAAGGTTCCATACAAAAAAGCAGATTATGAGATGATATCTTATTTGGATTTTTGGAAATTATACGAAGAAGCAGAAAAAATGGCCGAAAAAGGAAATGAAAAGTATGTTTTGCTTGTTGGATTAGCAGGAATTATTGGCTTAAAATCTGGCGAAATAGTTAATTTAAAAGGTACTGATATTAAAGATGGAAAAATTCACATAAAAGCTGAAAACACTACATATAATATTACACCCCCTGTAGACAAATGGTTGAAAAAGTATGAAGGTAAGAATATGTATCTTATTGCTACTTCTGAAGGACAGCCTGTTAAACCTTCTTATTTAGCTTTAATGTTGAGAGGGTTACAGAAAAAAATTGATCTTAAACTATCAAGACCATTATCTGTGGAAATATTGAGAAATGTTGCAGTTGGAAGACAAGTTATAGCCCAACCATCACTTCCATATGTTATGGATTTATTTAAATATAACTCAACGAAAACAATAGAGGATATAGCGAGGTATATTGCTGAAAAAGGTGATTTAAGAACAATTTTATCAGTAGAGGTAGTAGATGATCTTACATCCGTTCTTGAATTTTTCAATAAATTATCAATTCCTATTAGAAAAATTGATCACACCTATATTGTTTCTAGAACAGCGTATATAAAGAAAGGTGAAAAATTTTCAAGACTTAATACATTATTTGTTGTTAGAAATTTGGACGAATGGCAAAATTTCTTAGAAAAACTTGGATATGAAATTAAGAGGAAACCAAAAGAAAATTACTTCATATTGTTAGTTGGAAAATTAAGAGTAGCATTTATAGATTCTTCAGAGGTTTAAAATAATGGTTAACAAACAAACTCCCGCAACCGCGGGAGTTTTTCATATATAGATTTTCTCAACAAAAGGGCTAGTAAAAGCTCTCAAAGCACATCCATAAGATATTCTAAATTTTATGACGTCGCCAACATCATAATTAGTAGTTGAATCAGTTATATCTACAATAGTATGGTCACTTGAGGCATGTAGTACTTCCAAAGTTGGATCAAGTGACTTTAACCCATTTGGAAGAATGTCCTGTTCACCGATAGCAAGTATAACTCTTTTTCGCCATCCTTTATCTTCAAAATGAGGTATTCTTCCCATTGCATCTCTTCCAATTTCTCCAATAGGTACAGAAGATTTATAATCAACTTCAATGATTTCAGCTTCCAGTAAAAGAGTATTTTGAGAAAGGTAAGGAATATCCCTGTGCCCAGTTGCATCTGTTCCTAACAAAAGAGCTTCTCCAATCCTATATTGATAGATACCTTTTGGAAGCTTCTTTTCTTCAAGTAAATTTAAAGCAGCAGTATTACCACCAGAAACAATTAACTGTTTATCTAATTTTTCTTCAAGATAATCTTTAATTTCAATCATTAAATTCATATTTTTTACAGTTGGTAATACCCCTCCAAAACATCCTAAATTAGTACCTATTCCTCTAATATTAGCAAATTTTAATTTTTGGTGTAACTTTAAAATTTTTTGTGGAGCCTCTTCGTACCAGATACCCTCCCTTAAATCCCCAACGTCAATCATTAATATTAATTGAACGTTTTTATCATATTTTTGAGCAATTTTGTCAATTATTAAAGCAGTTTTTTCTTCTGAAACTAGTATTTCGTCGGCATAAATTACAGCTTCTTCAAGTTCAGAAATCATTGGAATTCTAAGCAATTGGAAGGGACCAGGTATATTATTTTCAACCAATTTTTTGATATTTTTGAGTCTTGAATCTCCTAGTTTCTTAATTCCTGCTTTTTTTAGTACTAAGGCAATTTTTGGATCGCCTAAAGTTAACTTCGTAACTCCAACTAGTTCAATATTATTTTCTTCACACATTTTTTGAAGTTTTAAAGCATTCAGGTATATTTCGTTGAGATTTATTATTAATCGAGGGTATGGCACAAAAACTCCTCCTTTTTATTATCTACTTTTATTTTAAAATAAAAACAATTTTTTGTAAATTATTTTTTATTATTTTAGATATTTTTTGTAAAGATTCAGGTAATTTTTACCAAAAATCATTTCAATTTCTTTTTTTGAAAATCCGTTTTTATCTAAAATATGGTAAAGTTTTTCTAAAGATTTATAGCCATTAAGTGAATCCATTGACTGATTTCTAAAACCATCGCAAAGATCGAGACCCAAAGCTACATGTTGGACACCTGCTAAATTAGCTATGTGAGCAATATGTTTTAAAAGTCCTAATTCGTTATTTTCTTCTTTTTTTTCAGAAACAAACATTCCATTTGCATTTATACCAATAATACCATCAGTGTTTGCTATAGCCTTAATTTGTTCATCTGTAAGATTTCGTGGAGAATCAAAAATTTTTCTTGCATTTGAATGAGAGGCAATTACGGGGTTTGTTGTGTTTTTAATAACATCCCAAAATCCTTTTTCGTTTAAATGACTTACATCAATTAACATTCCCAATTTTTGAGATTCCTTAAGAACGTTAAGGCCAAAATCGGTAAGCCCACCATTAGAATTTTGTATTCCAATTCCATCGGCGGCATATGTTCTTCTATTCCAGGTTAAACCAACAAATCGAACACCAAGGTTATAAAATATTCTTAAAAGATAAATGTCATTATAAATAGGTTCGACTCCTTCAAAAGATAATAGAATCCCAATTAATTTATTGTTAATTGCCAATTCAATGTCATTATAATTTTTGCAGAGCAAGTATTTTCCACCACTTTCTTCAATTTCGTAATATAATGAGCTTATCTGATCAAGAGCTACCCTAAGTGCCATTTCTGGAAGATAGTTATCCATAATATACAGGGAAGAGACAATTATATTGATTTTGCCCTCAGTAAAATCTTTAAAAAATTGATTTTGTATAACATTTTTTTCATTTTTTCTTCTATGTTCATAAACTAATGGAAGTAAGTCAAAATGACCATCAACAATTATCATATTTTGATCCCCCTAAAAAATAAAGTGGGGATTAATCCCCACTTCTTTATTTTCCAGCAACATCTAATTCTTTTACAAGCACACTCGGAGTTAAAGTTCCAAAGGTTACAAACAAATCATTTCCAACATCTTCAATATTTTTAAGTAATTCCAAGAAATTTCCAGAAATGGTTATTTGTTCAACTGCTCCTACGATTTGGCCATTTTCCACTTTGTATCCTCTTGCACCTAAAGAGAAATTTCCAGAAATTGGATTAGCTCCAGAGTGCATTCCATCAACTCCTATGATAATCAATCCATTTTCCAATTTTTCAACTAATTCTTTAAAAGATAATTCACCAGGCTTAACAAACAAATTGATAGGAGAAATCTCAGAACGGATTGCATTACCGGTTGGTTCTACGTTATCCTTCTTTGCCGTTTTTAAATTATGAAGATAAGTTTTAAGAATTCCATTTTCAATAATTGATTTTTCTTTGGTTGGAACACCTTCATCGTCAAACGGTCTGTTTGAAATGCTAAGTGGATGATAAGGAACATCTAAGATATTTAATACATCACTACCTACTTTTTCATTGAGTTTACCTTTTAATGGAGACATATTCTTTTGAACATTTTCTGCCGAAATCATTGAACGTAATAAACCTAACATGTCATCAAAAGCAGTATTTCTCAAAATTACCCGATATTTTCCACTATTTACAGTTTGAGCACCTAAAAGTGAAAGTGCTTCATCACAAACTTTTTTCCCAATTTCTTTAGGATCTAAATCTTTAGGTTTTTTCCCAACTTTTAACCAGACTCCAGAGTGATTTGAAGTATCTTGTGAAATTGCCATTGCAAACGAATAGGCGCCATCAGATTTAAATTCAAGATCTAATCCAAGAGTATTAGAAAGTTTTTTATTGATTGCAAAATTTTGGAATAGGGCATATGGAACCATGACAATCTTTTCGTTACATTTAGCAGATTGGTAAAGTTCTTTTACAAAATTTATTTTTTCTTTAACTGGAACTTTTTCAAATTCTCCATAGTATGTTTCCATATTTAGATATTTTCCTTTACCATCATAAAAGAAATTTTCTTCATCACTATCAACAATTTTCCAGCTGGAAAGAGCTTCATTATAAGTTTCTTCAGGATTTTCTAAAGTTTCAGTAAAAGAATTACCAATTTTTCCATCTTTTAGAACTTTTACTATTACTGAAAATTTTGAAGCATCTGTGTACTGGTCTATATCATCATTAGCATACCTAATTGAGAATTCGCTTTCTTCACTAAATTCAACTTGTGCTTCAAATCCATCCTTTTTTGCAAGGGAAAATATTTTTTCCTTGAATTCATTAAATGTCATTTGTTTCGCCCCCCAACTGTTATTTCAGAAACTCTTAAAGTAGGTTGACCTACATCAGCTGGAATTGAACCTGAAAGTGAGCCACACATACCTTGACCTCTATCAAGATCATTACCGACCATATCAATTTTTTGAATTATTTCATAACCTTTACCAATTAATGTTGCACCTTTAACAGGTTTTGTTATTTTTCCATTTTCAATGAGGTATGCTTCCATTACTGCAAAATTGAATTCGCCAGTTCCGGGAATAACAGAACCGCCTCCCATAGTTTTTGCATATAAACCATATTCAGTAGCAGCGATAATTTCTTCTGGATAATAATTTCCCGGTAGGATGAAAGTGTTACTCATTCTTGAAGTTGGAGCAAAAGTGTAATCTTGTCTTCTTCCACTACCTGTACTTTCCATATTCATTCTTCTTCCTCCAAGTTTATCAATTAAGTAGCTTACTAACACACCTTTATCAATCAATAGATTCCTTCTTGTTGGAACACCTTCATCATCTATGTTAGCAGATCCCCATGCATTTGGGATTGTAGCATCATCTACGGCTGAAACACATTCTGCGGCAACCTTTTGCCCTAATTTTCCTGCAAAGACTGAAGCACCTTTTGCTACAGATGTAGCTTCGAGAGCATGCCCAACTGCTTCGTGAAAAATAACTCCTCCAAATTCATTAGAAATTATAACTGGCATTTTACCTGCTGGAGCAGGTTCAGCATCGACCATGCGAACAGCAATTCTTGCAGCTCTTTTTGCAGCTTCTTCAACATTAATCCTATCAAAAAATTCAAATCCCATTCCTGCACCAGGTCCGTAAAATCCTCTTTCCATATTACCGTTATGTTCAGCTACAGCACTTATCATTAATCTTGTTCTAATTCTTCTATCTTCAGCCCAGGTTCCTTCTGAATTGGCAATTAAAACTTCCTGGTCATAATCCCAATACATAACAGCAACTTGTTTAATTAGTTCGGAAAAATTCTTGGCAGAATGATAAGCCCTTTTCATTACATCAACTTTCTTATCTTTTTCTATATCTTTTGGATTAAAATATACAATATGTCTGTTTTTAAGATTTTTATCGTCGAAATTTAAAACTAAATCACTTAGTTTTGCTTCTCCAAGAGCTTCTCCAACACGTTTGGCAACAGAAATCAAATTTTCTCTTTCAAGAACATTAGTATAAGCGTATATTGCTTTGGTTCCAAGAAAGCCTCTAATACCAACACCAACTATAGTTCCAGTATTTGCCTTTTCTAATTTTCCATCTTTAAGTTCGAATCTGTTTTGATATTTTTTTTCAACAAAAACTTCAGCAAAATCCCCACCATGTTTTAAAACCGTTCCAATAATATCTTGAATAATAGCTTTACTTAGCACGAGATCACCCCTTTCAAATTTGTTCAATTAACTTTAATAAAGCTTTAGCAGCTAATAAAGTTCCCTCTTTTTCATATCCTTCAATACCGAGCATAGTTCGAATTTCTCCCACTTTAACACCTGTTTCAAACATTTTTTTAATGTATTTTTCAGCAATTTTATGATGTTTTTCTTTAGTTTGAATTGCACCAAAAGGATTGGCAAAGTATGATGTTGTAAGTCCAACTTCAGCAGTAGTACCTTTAGCTTTTCTTTTACCTTCGGAAAAAACATTTAATGCTTCTTCAAAACTTTTGAAGAATACTATTCTTTCATTGTCATTTTTGACTTCAGTGTAGTTATTTGCATAGAAGAAAAAGTCTATTGGTGTAGGTTGAATAATTTCTTTATAATTATTAAATGGAACGATAACTCTTGCATTAATTTTATCTGGATTCATAAAGATACTTCTATCCATAGTATGATATGCGTATCCTGGTGGAAGATCATCCAAACGCACAAATGCACCTGTTTCTGTTCCAAATGCAACAACTTTGCCATCTATTATATCTAAACTTCCCATATCATCGATAATTATGTTTACTTCAGCCACTTCATCCAATCTATTTAATGCATCTAAAGTTTCACTTTTACCTGCACCACTATCTCCTACAAACATGGCAACAGCACTTTTTCCAGATTTTAAAGTTATTTTTGCCATTGAGCCATGAATAGGCAACTTTTCATTATCAATTTTTATAAGGTTGTGTACTGTAAGAGTCGTTTTTTTCATATAACCAAAATAGTCGTTTTCATTTAAGTCTGGGATTATTCCAATATAAGTCTTATATGTATCATCTTTAAAAACAACTGCATTTTTCCATTTTTCATTGTAATTTGGAATCATTTTTGGATCTAAACCAAAAATAATTATTCCATCAGGTTTTTTATTTTTGATAACTTTTGGAGAAGCAATTTCAAATAAATTTGCAAGTCCCGCACCATGAGCTAAATATTCTTTATGTACAAAATTAAAAAGTAATAAATCTCCTACAAAAATAGGTATTCTAAACCATTCTTTTGGTGATAATTCAATTTTATCCAAAATTGAATTACTCTTTTCCAAAGGAATAATACCTTTTCTTTTGTTAGATTTCGTATAAAAAATAGCAGGGGGATCAAATATTGCGCCCCAAATAGTGGGTATTTTTTCTATCCATTTTGTATCAAAATTTTCACATTTGATAAAATCATATAAAAACATAACCTGGGCTCCACTTGGGAGCTGCCTCATAATAGTTGGAAACTCGTTTGTTGTATTAGAAATAAGTTGTCTATACATATTTTTAATTACAGCTTTAAACTGATCTCCAACCATTGTCATAGTATACTCCAGACTCGTTCGCCTATTATAATCATCTGCGTACTTTTCTTGTCTTATCATAAACCTATGTTTATTTCTCCAAAATGAATAAAAACTTTCAATGAATTTTTCCAAATCTTTTGGGTTTATATAATTCATAATATTAGTAATTTCTTTTATTTTTCTCATAGATAAAAGATGCAAATATTCAACCAGTCTTTTCACATCAATTTCTTCGCCTATCTTAAAAGGATTTAAAGATTTCAAAAGAGGGCTGTTTTTAGTTTTTAAAACATTTATAAATTCATATAATAATTCTTCAAATTTTCTGTGCCCCATTATTTGACTAAAATTTGTGTATATCACTGAACCATCAATAATAACTGTGCGCTTCATTTTATAACCTCCTTAAGTAACTCGTAAAGTCTTTCTTGGTTGGTCAGGTAAAGATATCCAATAAGAACTTCGAAGCCGGTGCTTTTTCTGTAACTTGGATCATTACCATATTTTCCGGCTCCTTTGCTGTTTATGCCTCTTTTTACATAAGAAAATTCTTCTTCGTTAAGGAGAGGAAGAAGTAAATTAAGGATTTCCGCTTGGTATTTTCTATTAATAAAATTTTGCGATTTTTTGTGTAGGCTATAAGCGGAAGTTTTTTTGAAATAATACAGTTTTATGTACAGATTAAAAACTGCATCTCCAATATATGCCAAAGAATCAGTGGGGATTTCTCTAATATCAATATCTAATTTAATTTTTTCAAAGATATTCAAACTTTCGCCCCCGTTTAAATATATTATACAATAAAATTTCGTTTGAATGTTAAATATTGTAAATGATAAAATACGAAAGGTTCTTTCCAAAGATACTTGATACTTAATTAATTGCAGTTATGTTCTAACATAAGTACCCTATTTCTCAATGTTTCAAAATTATTCCTTCCATACATTTTCCTTTTTATTAATTTTATTTTATTTATTTTTCCTTCTGCTAATCCATTGCTATAATCATATTTTATTGCATTTTCTACCGCTACTATATCTCTTTTCAATCCGACTATAAATTTTCTTATTTCTCTTATCTTGCTCTTTTCATATTTTTTTATCCACCCATGAAGTTTTTTAATGCTTTTCATTGAAAATATTTCTTTAAACTCTTTCAATGTTCTATATATTTCTTTTAAAAACTTATATTTTTCCATTATTTTTCTCAAATCTTCTTTACTTAATCCTTTTATCTTCTCTATTAGCATATAAAGAAGCTTAATTATTTTACTACGACTTATTATTTTTTCATTTTTATTTGACGCTAGGTTATTTTCTTTTACCTTCTTTATATATTTTCTCAACAATTCCTCTATATCCTAAATTTGTTATTTCCTTATGTATCATTTTATTTGAATATCCACCATTTAGTAAATCTAAAATTATTTTTCGATATTTATCTAATATACTCCCTTTTTACGCAATTTATGAGACCATTCTTTGGTAAATTCAACATATTTTTTCACGGTTCTTCTATCCAAACCCATTATTCTACCTATCTCTGAATAACTTGATCCCTTATTTCTTAGTTGTTTTGCTTTTAATATTCGCGCATTTTTGTATTTTTCTGCCTTAGTTAATTTTTTTACTGTATTTTTTTTTCGATTTTAATTTATTATCTTCATCAGGTATTATTTCTTCTTCATCTATTTTTATTTTCGTTTTAACAGTATATTAAGTATATATTCTTTGCAATAATCTATTAAATTTTTGAATATATGAAATCTATCACCTACTTGTATTATTTTTTTATTTGCTTTTTCAATAGCATTTTTAAAACTCAATGACCCATCTCTTGATACTATTTCAAGATTCAAATATTCTTTCAACCAGTTGGTAACTTCTTTTATATTTCGAATGTACCTTATCTGTTTCTACGCCACAAGTTGGACATTTAACCTTTTTTCTATTTGAAACTACATAGTTATAGATAGTATCTTTTGTAATTTCATGCTTAATATACTTTAAATTCTTATCGAGTAAATTAACAATTTCGTCCACATAATTCATTCCCTTCGTTTTTTTCTTGATTTTACCATCTTCATATTTTATTACAAGTATCTTTGGAAAGAAGCATACAAACAGCCAAAAGAGGAAAATAAAGATGCACAAAATTGTACATCAAAGGTATCCTTCTTTTGGAAGGAGGGATACCAAAAGTGGAAAAAATCAAACAACATTTGCAAATGTTAAGAGAGATGGATTTGAAACCTAACTTTTCTGAACTAGCCAGAATATATGGAATTGATAGAAGGACAGTAAAGAAATATTGGAACGGTTATCAGGGAAAACCTAAAACTAGAAACAAACCCAGTAAACTGGATAAGTATTTTGAAAAAATAGCAACGTTAATTTCAATTAAAGGATTCACAATTAGAGCGGCATATGAAAGGTTGAAAGATGAAGAAGGGGGTGTGATATAAAAAACTAATAGAAAGAGATGTAAAGTATACTGATGATCTTTTTTTAATATTTAATATAATAAGTGATATATTGATGAGTAGCGTAAAATTTACTTGATGAGTAGCGTAAAATTTACTTCCGGTAAGAACAAAATATTCAAAAATAAACCATTTGAAAACTAAAATTCAAGCTGGGATGGGTTTTTATGAAAAATGTAAGGTTGATTTTGGCAGTGATTTTATTGCTAGTTATAGCTGTTAACGTATTTTCAGAAGAGTTTGTATCCAAAACCATAAGTGTAAATAGTGATGTTAAAGGAGAAATTGCAATTCTTGGTTTAGACGAACAAAAATTAACTCCTGGAAATGGCGGAGGAAACGGTATAGGTGCCGCATTTACTATGGCGACAACATTTGTTGTAAAAGATTATTTGTTTAATAATGTTGAAACGAAATTGTTTGAATTTTTTGATGAGCTTTTAGCATTAAGTTGGAAAAAAGCTCGTGAAAAAGCAGAAGAACTTTTTCAAAAATTTTATAATTTTTTGAGAAAAAAATACTTTAATGCTGAAGTAAGTGGAAATTATAAAGTAGATAAGAAATAAAAAAATATATAACTTGTTGTCGTGTTTTGTGAGATTTTGTATATTTTGATAAAGTAAAAAGGAGAATGTATACTTTAAAAAAGTTTCAAATTAGCATTTAACATAGTTTGTGTTTATTTGAGTGAAACAAAAAATTTTAAATGATTGAAAAATGTGGGAAAAGGTGGAGATTACTTTGGAAAGAATTAAGTTTAAGGGAAAAGATTTTTATTGACTTATGATGTTTATACTTCAAATTTAAATGATATTATTGCAGATATGCTGTTAATTTCGTTTCTTTTAATCATTGTTTTTGTCAAAAATATTTATATTACATATACGGCAGAATATGTTATAACTTTTGTATGGATTTTTCTTCAACTGAAAGTTATAACATGGTGGAGGTTTTGACTTATTTCTACCATTTTTCTTTTCTGGTTTAGCTTTTAAGATAAATGAAAAGAAAGAAAAATTTATAGTATTATGTGTTGATTTAGCAGCGTTTGTTGAAATGTACATTTTAGGTGTACGTCTATGGATGGCTGTGCTTTACGTGTTTGTAGGTAATGTTATTCCTGTATTGAGAGGTAAAAAACACGAGAGTTTAATGGTTAAATTTTTTGTAAAAACTTTGTCAATTTTTTGTAGTCTACTTTCTTTATCTTTTAAATCATGAAGATAAAAAACAAGCTTTGCACTAAACCTAAGGAATGAAATACGATAAAAAAACACCCCCGAAGTGGTAAAATATAGTCATCAAGGGGGTGTTTTTTATTTTGTTTCATTTTTGGATTCAGTGCAAATTTCTCGGTTTTTTTGTTTTCTCGTATTTTTTATGCTTGTAATTTGAGTAATCTCTATCTTTTGAAAACTTTACCTGTGATCGCTCCTTTTAATGTGTTGAACATCGTAATCAACCATATGAATAGCAACAGGAAATATAAAATAAGTCCGATGTAGTCTGGAAGCGTAACCCCGACTGCTTTTGAAACGACATGGCTTGCAAGTACGTATGCTCCAAGTGGGAATGTAAAGGCCCACCATGATGTGGTAAATGGAAGCTTCAGTTTTCTCAGATAATGTAGTGTCATAACAATAGCCATTGCAACCCACCAGATTCCAAACCCCCAAAATATGTATCCGAATGCTTTAAATGACGCATTGTTTTGCAGTACGGTTGTTGAACTCATCATATTTAAGAGTGCGGCGGTTCCTGCACCAATAGGACCGAGGTTTATCCAGATCGTTGGTGCCAGAGTATTGGGAAGAGGTGTATGGAGAATGAACCTGTACATTACTATAGCAAAGAGCGATATGTACAGGAAGAAGCCAGAACTCCAACACACATAGTTGATAAGCTCAATCGTAAGATTTAGTGTGCCTGAAAATATTTTTACAAAAACAGAACCCATAATAGGAACGACAATAAGCCCCACTGGAGGAATAAACCATGCAGGGCATATATGATCAATCTTCACATGTTCACCCTTGAATACGAGGTAAGGAATGAAGACAGAGAAAAACATTGTAAACACCGTTCCAAGAAGCCAGAATGTGAAAGAAACGGAAACGCTTTTTATAAACACATAAAAGTTTCCCGAAAGTACTAGCATGGCGACCGAAAATGTTGGATAAAAATTAGAAAATATGGGATGAACAAGATCCTCCATTGCGTTTTTCGGGTAAAGGATCCACCTTAGAATCCATGGTATAAGGATTATAAAAAACAACGTTACATTAAGGTAGAAAAGAAATTTTGAAAATGGAAGCAGGATATGGACTTTTTCCGAGTATATGAGGCTTGTGTTTGCTAGTATTCCTGTTCCCATAACTACTGCAAACCAAGATGGCGAAAAATCCCTGACAATCCTCACATGTATCCCTCCTTCTCCTTTGTCTTTTACCTATAAAAATATCCAGGGAGGGATACAGCTTAGTGTCCAACCCACCAGCAATTACACACCTTTCTTTTTTTCATTGGAGCACCTCCTGAGACGTTCTCTCATTTCCAAGTTCTGCTATGATTTTCAACAACTCATTCAATTCGAAGGATTTCGAAATAATCTGGTACACGTAGTTTATTTTCTTGTGTTTCAGCTTTTTGTCTGCGTAATCTTCGATTATTATAACTTTTCCCCCTTTTTGGACTCAGGAGGCTGGCAAATTTCAACCTGTTCATTCGTGGTATCATATAGTCCTTACTTGGTATTCTTTTTTTGGAAAACAGGAATATCTGACATATCATACCCGTAACACACCAATATATAACTTATTGTTTACAAACAGTATCGGATTAGTAGCCGCCTGAATGATTTTTTCGAATATATCTTCCAATCTCATTGTTTCTTCGTAAGTTTCGTTAACCCGTTTCATGACTCTTCTAAGTTGTATTACCGTTTTTTCAAGTTCCTCAATGTTGCTTGAAGGAAGAACAGGCTTAGTACCATCTTTCCATGTTTTTGTAGTTTCAAGCAGCTTTTATTCGTTTCTAAGATAAACGTGCAACAGATGGCTTTTAACTCTTTTTACTTCCAAAAATGAAAATGTAACAGACAATATTACCGATAGTGCCAGAAATATTGGAAGAAAACACTTAATACTTTTGATATTTTTCTTCAACCAACACGCCCAAAGTATTCTCAAAAAAAGTTTTTGGGTAGTGTTACCATATCTGTCAAATCCTCACTTTTCTTTGATGTTTCACAAGTATTTTATCCTCAATTACATTTACCCCCATTATATTATCTCAAATCTGACCAACATCTTCGTGACTATCTACAATTCTAAACACAAAATACTCTGACAAACTTACACAAGATAACTTTCAATTTTGAAATTAGCAAATATTTAGATCATTCAAAATCCTTTAGGCTTACAAAAAATAATTCATTAACAATAAATAAGTGCATTTCAAAGCAATTCTAACATAAACAGATAAAGAAAAATAGGAATCCAAGTTAAAAATACATTTTATTATTTTTAACTTTCTTACAAAATAGTTATAACCTAATACATTACAACATTAAAAACTTCAAGTCAAGCAAAAGAAAACTGGCTAGTAAAGCATACAATGAACTTGAACTTCGATAATGTTTCATTCAAAAGTTCAGCAATTATTTTTTAAACTACTAAGCTATCTTCTACATCATTTTGAATAAGTAATTTTATCTTATTTTCTATTCTTTCAATCTTTTTATTGGGATTTTCCCACCAATTTTTACTCCAAGTTCTCATAATTTTTCAACCTTTTGATTCTAAAAATTTGTCTATGAATATCCCTTTCGCGTGCAGATTTTGAAGAATGATAAGTAGCACCATCACATTCTATACCAAGAATATATTTTGATTTTACTTGATTATATACTCCAAGATCTATTCTATATCCTGAGGTTTCTATTTGAGTTCATAATTCTAAGCTGTTTTCAACTATTACAGAACTGCTTTCAAGTTTTTCAGAAACCTCCTCTTCAAATATACTGTCAAACAACGATTCGCATTTACTTTTGCTATTTGAAGATATTCCGGACAAAGCATAAAGAATTTCACGTGCTTCATTTTCGTTCCCATTAGATATTGCTCCTACATATTTTAAGTATTCCTTAAGCAATTTTGGACCTTTGTTTTTTGAGTTTTCAACCCTTAAATCTTCCAGTTCAATTGAAGTTATTAAATATGTTTTCTTTTTTGCCCTTGAGGCAGTAACATTTAACTTATTTTCCCCATCTTCCTTTGGCAAATCACCAAAATTAAATCTTAAACGCCCATTTTCATCAGGTGCATATCCTATTGAAAAAATTATTATATCTCTTTCATCTCCCTGGGCATTTTCTATGTTTTTAACAAAAATACTCTTATCCTCTTCATTTTCTCTTCTATATAATTCTTTATTATACAACTCTTCAAAAACTGCATCATTTCTTGCCTCTTCATCTAATAAATCCTCTATTAAATCTTTTTGATTAATATTGAATGTAATTATTTCAATAGTTTCATTTTCTTTTCTTTCCATCAAAATGTTTTTAACAAGCTTAACTACTTCATTCGCTTCTTCTAAATTTTGCCTATTTTTCCAAACTCCATTTACTTTTATTCTTTCAATAGGTTTATAATTTTCGTTTTTCTCAATATTTGGTGCAATATATAATTTACCTTCATAAAATGCATGATTTGAAAAATTTATCAATTCCTCATACTGAGATCTATAATGAAATAAAAGATGAGTACTATCAAAATTTACTTTTGCAAGATCTAATAAACTTTCCTTTTCAACTGCGGCTGCTGTTTTCAATTCTTCTTCCTCATCGGATGAATCCCATCTTGCCATAAACTGAGAGCTTGGTCTTAGCTGTTTATCATTTCCTGTGATTGCAACTTTCTTACTCTTATATATACTAGGTATTGTAATTCACCCAAAAAACTGGACAAAAACTCAAGTAATTTTGTGTAAGCTTAAGTTTTTTTCAAATACCTCTTTTGGACTCTTGTATCCTAGCGCACTATGTGGATATTCTTCATTGTAAAATCTCTCAAACATCTTCGTTTTTTCAATTAGCTCTTCATATCCTGGATTATCCATTACCCATGCAACTTCTTCTTTGTATGTTCTAAAATATCTTTCTGTATTTGCATTTCCTTTTGGATTGTTGTAGCTTGTGAATATCTGCTTTATCCCCAACACATTACATTCTTCCAAAAACTTCCTGCTTGTCGGTTGACTTCCATTATCACTTACCAGTTTTACTTCTTTTCCTCGTACTCCTTTAGGATATCCATTATTTAAAGCTTTGTTCAAAGCTTTTAACCATTCTTCTGTTCTACACCTTAGACTTATTTCCGATCCAAGTATTTCTCTTGTATACCAATCTATTACTGCTACATAATATGCAAAACCACCATCTCTTGTGTATACCTTTATCATATCTATTCCAAGTACCTCTCTAGGTCTATTTGGTTTTATTTTCTTTTGAATGGTTCTACTTGCTTTTTTATGTTTTACTTTAATGAGTAATCCATTTTCTTTCATTATTCGATATACCTTCTTGTGATTGATGATATTATTGCCTTTTTTCTTTAACATAGCACAGATTCAACGATATCCCCAGTATGGATGCTCTTTTTTTAGTTCTTCTATTTCCTTGAGTGTTTTTTCTTCTTTTGTCCTTCTATTGTATTTTCAAGGTTTGTAGTAATATGTACTTCGACTGATTTTCAAATATTTCAACGCTTCTGATATACTAAATCCTTTATTAACAAGCAATAATACTATTTCCCGTTTCCTGGATGTATTACTGTTTTTTTTAATGTCTCAATGACTATGGTTTGTTTACCAATTACCTTTTCAAGTTCTTCAATTTTTTCTTCAAGTTGTTGAACTCTGGATTTCTTTCCGTTTTCCAATCCTTCTTTTGCACCTTCAAGAAACTTGTCTTGCCATTTGTAATACTGAGCTTGAGAAATTCCATGTTCCCTACAGATTTGAGAAACACTCTTTTCTTGACGAAGCCCTTCCAGAATTATTGCCATCTTTTCTTCTGTCCAATTCTTCAGGGGAGCAGTATAAGAACATAACTGCAATTAATTTAAGTATCAAGTATCTTTGGAAAGAACCTTTCGTATTTTACCATTTACAAATATTGACTAATTTGTCAAAATATGATAAATTAATCAATGTAATGGGGCCGTAGCTCAATTGGGAGAGCGCTACCATGGCACGGTAGAGGCAGTGGGTTCGAATCCCATCGGCTCCACCAATTGGAAGGGAGGTTGACCTCCCTTCCTTTTTTTATAATGTTTTAGTAAATTGATGCAAAAAAACAAGAAAATGATATATATTTTCGTTTAATTGTCAATAAATATCCATAATCATTCTAAATCAGATTTCACATTTCAGAGAAATTTGGTAAACTTAAATTAGCAGTCAATGGTTTAGAGTGATAACACAAAAATTTTGAAAGGGGGTATGATCATGAAAGTATTACCACTTGGTTCAAGACTCTTGATAAAGCCAATTACAGAGGAAAAAAGAACAGAAGGCGGAATTGTTCTTCCTGATACTGCAAAAGAAAAACCCATGAAAGCTGAGGTTATCGCAGTTGGAAATATCGAAGATTCTGATGTTGATATTCATGTTGGCGATAAGGTAATCTTTTCAAAATATTCTGGTACGGAAATAAAAATTGAAGATGAAGATTATATCATTATTGATTTGGACGATATCTTAGCAAAAATTGAAGACTAATAAATTAAGGAGGTGACACGGTATGGCAAAGATGTTAAGATTCAGTGAAGAAGCAAGGAGAGCACTTGAAAGAGGTGTTGATGCAGTAGCTGATGCTGTAAAAATAACATTAGGACCAAAAGGTAGAAATGTTGTTATTGAAAAATCATGGGGTAGCCCTACTATTACTAATGATGGTGTTTCAATTGCAAAAGAAATAGAACTCGAAGATAAATTTGAAAATCTTGGTGCACAACTTGTCAAAGAAGTTGCAAGTAAAACAAATGATGTTGCAGGTGATGGTACTACCACAGCAACAGTACTCGCACAAGCTATGATTAAAGAAGGAATTAAAAATGTAACTGCTGGTGCAAATCCAATATTAGTAAAAAGAGGAATTGAAAAAGCAGTAATTGTGGCAGTAGAGGAAATTAAAAAAATGTCTAAGAAGCTTTCAAGCACTGAAGATATTGCTCATGTTGCTTCAATAAGTGCAAATAGTGAGGAAATTGGGAAATTAATTGCCGAAGCAATGGAAAAAGTTGGTGAAGATGGCGTTATTACTGTTGAAGACAGTAAATCCATGGAAACCTATGTTGAATTTACAGAAGGTATGCAATTTGATAGAGGATACATTTCTCCATACTTTGTAACTGATCCTGAAAAAATGGAAGTTGTATACAATGAACCATTCATCCTCATTACAGATAGAAAACTTTCAAATATTAAACCATTAATTCCTATTCTTGAAAAAGTAGCTCAAACTGGGAAGCCATTAGTAATTATTGCTGAAGATGTTGAAGGAGAAGCATTGACCACACTTGTTCTTAACAAACTTAAAGGCACACTTAACACAGTAGCTGTTAAAGCTCCTGGATTTGGTGACAGAAGAAAAGCAATGCTTCAAGATATTGCAATCTTAACTGGTGGTATCGTTGCAAGTGAAGAAGTAGGAATTAAGCTTGAAGATTTAACTCTCAATGATCTTGGAAGAGCAGATGTCGTAAGAGTAAAGAAAGATGAAACAATTATTGTTGGTGGTCATGGTGCTCAAGAAGAAATTAAAAAGAGAATTGCACAAATTAAAGCACAAATTGAACAAACAACTTCTGAATACGAAAAGGAAACATTACAAGAAAGAATGGCTAAACTTGCTGGTGGTGTTGCAGTAATTAAAGTTGGAGCTGCAACAGAAACAGAATTAAAAGAAAAGAAACACAGAATAGAAGATGCTCTCAGTGCAACAAGAGCAGCTGTTGAAGAAGGAATTGTACCTGGTGGAGGAATTACATTACTGCGTGCAAGAAAAGCTGTTGAAAAAGTTGTTAATGAACTTGATGAAGACGAGAAAATAGGTGCAAAGATTGTATATGAAGCATTAATTGCTCCAATTAATCAAATTACAAAGAACGCGGGTTATGAAGGTTCAATTGTTGTACACAAAGTTCTTGAAAAAGACGATCCAGCATATGGATTTGATGCATTAAAAGGCGAATATTGCAACATGTTTGAACGTGGTATTATTGATCCCGCAAAAGTAACAAGAAGTGCTATTCAAAATGCAGCATCAATTGCAGGTATGTTATTGACAACCGAAGTTTTGGTTGTTGAAAAACCTGAACCAAAGAATAATGCTCCAACTCCAGAAATGCCAGAATATTAATTGAGTAATAAAGAAGTTCAACAATAAGTGAGGGCTGGTTTTTAAAAACCAGCCCTCTTTTTAATATTTTATATTCTTATGTAGTAATAATCTAATGAAGGTTTACAATTTAAATAATTATGGTATACTTTAATTAGGTATAACTAATTAAGGAGGAGATAGAATGAATAAATTGCTTCAAATTAGAGATTTACATGCTAGTTTAGCTGAAGATGGCACAGAAATTTTAAAAGGGGTTAACTTGGAAATTAATACTAATGAACTTCATGCAATAATGGGGCCTAATGGTTCTGGTAAATCTACGCTGGCAAATGTAATTATGGGAAATCCAAAATATAAAATTACCAAAGGAAATATTTTATTTGAAGAAGAAAGTATTGTTAATTTATCCCCAAATGAAAGAGCTATGAAAGGTATTTTTATGACCTTTCAAAATCCTTTTGAAATTGAAGGAATAAAATTCAGCTCTTTTTTAATCACTGCTTATCGGAAACTTCATGGAGATCAGGACACTTTTAGTCAACTCAATAACATTTTAAAAGAAAGAATTCAAAGACTTAACGTTTCCAATGATTTTCTTGATAGGTTTTTGAACGTTGGTTTTTCAGGTGGAGAAAAGAAAAAATCTGAAATTTTACAAGCCTATTTTTTAAAACCGAAATTATTAATTTTGGATGAAATTGACTCAGGACTTGATGTTGATGCTTTGAGAATTGTAGCTAATCAAATAATGGAAATAAGAAAAAGAGGAACTTCTGTTTTGATTATTACTCATTATAAGAGAATCTTAGATTATCTTGATGTTGATAATGTACATGTATACATTGATGGAAAGATAGTAAAAAGTGGCGGAATTGAAATTGCAAACGCTGTTGAAGAAAAAGGATATGCAATAGTAAAGGAGTGACATTATGCAAAATATTGACTTTAATGAAGACAAATTTAATTATGTGGCTGATATCGAAATTGAATATAAAGCGCTTCCTGGATTAACAAAGAAAATTATTGAGGAAATTTCTGAAGTAAAAAATGAACCAAATTGGATGAAGGAACTAAGAATTAAATCTTTGAAAATATTTCAAACTTGGCATGATCCAAGATTTGGTGTTGATATTTCAGAGGTAGATTTAAATAAAATTATTCCATATATCAAACCTAAAGCAAAAAAGACAACAACTTGGGATGAGGTTCCTGATGAAATTAAAAATGCTTTTGATAGATTAGGAATCCCTGAGGCTGAAAGAAAATATTTTGCAGGTGTTGGAGCGCAATTTGATTCTGAAATAGTTTATCAAAATATAAAAAATGAGCTTCAAAAACTTGGAATTATATTCCTTGATATGGAAACAGCTGTAAAACAATATCCTGATCTTGTTAAAGAGTATTTTATGAAGCTTGTTCCACCACACGACCATAAATTTGCAGCTCTTCATGGTGCAGTTTGGAGTGGTGGTACCTTTTTATATGTTCCCAAAGGTGTAAAAGTTCCTCTGCCTCTTCAAGCATATTTTCTTATGAGTAATCCTGGTATGAGTCAACTTGAACACACTATTATAGTTGCTGATGAAGGTTCTGAAGTTACCTTTATTGAAGGTTGTTCTGCGCCAAGATACAATGTAATTAATCTTCACACTGGAATGGTTGAAATTTATGTAAAAAAGAATGCAAAAGTAAAATATATGACAATTCAAAATTGGAGCAAAAATACCTATAATTTAAATACTAAAAGAGCTATTGTGGAAGAAAATGGTGTTATGTCTTGGGTTTCAGGATCGCTAGGAAGCATGAAAACAATGCTCTATCCTATGACAATTTTGAAAGGAAAAGGTTCAAAATCTGAAAGTTTAGGAATTACTTACGCTGGTCCTGGTCAACATTTGGATACGGGTTCGAAAGTTGTACATCTTGCTCCTTATACAAGTTCAACAATTGATGCTAGAAGTATAAGTGCTGGCGGTGGTTGGGCATTTTATAGGGGGCTATTAAGAATTGGTAATGAAGCAAAAAAAAGCAAATCGCATGTTCAATGTTCTGCTTTAATGTTAGACAATAACTCAAAAAGTGATACAGTACCTATAATAGAAGTTTATAACAGTGATTCTGATATTGGACATGAAGCAAGAATCGGAAGAATTAAGGATGAACAAATTTTTTATCTCATGACTCGTGGGTTATCAGAAGTTGAAGCAAAAAGTTTAATAGTTAAAGGGTTTATAGAACCAATTGTAAATAGTCTTCCATTTGAATATGCTGTTGAATTAAACAGATTGATTGAAATGGAAATTGAATCGTCAATAGGGTGAGGTGTGAATATGGAAAAAACTCTTGAATTAGTTTTAAATAATGAAAAAGCAGTAGTATTAAAACCTAAAGAATTTTTTGAAGAAGATTATGATGAAAAAGTTTTTGTAAATGTAATTAATTCTTTGAAAAATGAATTTGCAAAAAAATATGTAGTGGAAAAATATGGAGAGTATATCAAAATTGGTTTTCCGCTTTGGAAAAGATTGAATTTTAATAAAATAAAATTACCGGACTATAAATATGAAAATTATCTTGAATCTTTAAAAGAAAAAGATTTAGAAATTATTTCTAAATATGATTTTGAAGGAAGTCATAGAAAATTTGTTTTGTTATCCGATGTTTTTTCTTTTAAGGGAGAATTTTATGAAATTGATAAAAAAGAAGTTATCATTAAAAAGTATTCAGATAAGATAACAAACAATTTTTATAAAGTTTCAGGTGACTTGACATTAATAAGAATAATAACAAATAAAATCTTTTCAAATAATACTGATAGATTTATTGTAGAAGATGGGGCAACTTTAAATATTTATAACCTATATTTTTCAAATGAAAATTCATTTGGTACAAATAATATGTTTATTTGGGCTAAAAATAGTTCAAATATCAAAATTAGAGATTTTGTTACCGGAAATGGAAAAGTTGCAAGTTATTTAGGTGTTAAAATGCTCGGAGAAAATTCTAACGTTGATATTAAACCTTATTTTCTTGGCAATAAAAATGCAATTTTTGATATATTATATCTTTTGAAGTTTATTGGAAAAGGAAATGTTGGAAAAGTTAAAGCAAATGGTGCATTATCCGGAAATTCAAAAATAGTATTTCGTGGTATACTTGATATAAAAAGAGGGGCAAAAAACATCGAAGCAGTCGAAGAAGAAAAGTGTATTTTACTTTCAAAAGAGTCAAAAATGGAGGCTATTCCAAGTCTACTGGTTGATGAAAATGAAGTTGTTGCTTCACACGCTGCAAGTTCTGCTCCAATTGATGAAAATTCTATCTTTTATTTAATGACTAGGGGGTTTTCAGAAGAGGAAGCAAAAAACAGTATAATTAAGGGAATATTTGAATCTTTAATTTTAGAACTTTCGCAATTTAATTTAGAGGAGCTGGTTAAAAATGCTCTTATCCAGTATTCGAAATGATTTCCCGGTACTTTTCAGAACTATCAATGGGAATAGATTGGTATATTTGGATAATGCCGCAAGCACATTAAAACCTAAGCCTATAATTGAAAAAATTTCAGACTTTTACTTAAAACATTATTCAAATGTTCATAGAGCTGTTCATACTCTCTCTTCAGAATCTACAGAAATGATGGAAGAATCAAGAAATATCCTTGCTTCTTTTTTGAATGCTAAAAAGGAAGAAATTATATTTACAAGTGGTACAACAATGTCTATAAATTTAATTGTTGAAAGTTTGATCAGAAACTGCTTTTTAAAAGAAAATGATGTTGTTTTAATTTCAGCTGTGGAACATCATGCAAATTTTGTTCCCTGGGTTAGATTATCTAAATTTCATGGTTTTAATGTTGAATTTGTAAAACCATCAGGTAGACTTGGTACTCTTGAAGAGCAGGATTTTTTAAAATTTAAAGAACTTAAACCAAAAGTTGTTAGTATAACTGGGCATTCGAATGTAACTGGACAAGAAATTAATATTGAATATATAAAAAGCATTTTTCCAGAAGCAATTTTGATAGTCGATGGAGCTCAATTAATTCCACATAAAAAAATTGATGTTAAAAAATTGAATGTAGATTTTCTGGTTTTTTCTGGGCATAAAATGCTTGGACCAACTGGGGTTGGAGTTTTGTATGGAAAAGAAAAATATTTAGAAGTAATGGAACCTTTTTTGTACGGTGGAGAAATGATTGATAGAGTGAGTTTTTCTGATGTTACCTTTAATGACATACCGTATAAATTTGAAGCAGGAACTCCAAATATAGCTGGAATAGTAGGATTTGGTAAAACTATAAAATATTTAGAGAATATTGGTTTTATAGAGATCAAAAATCATATTTATGATCTTACATTTTATGCTTTAGAAAAGTTAAAAGAAATTGATGGCCTTGAAATTTATGGTCCTTTAGATGAAAGACACTTAGGTATTATTAGTTTCAATTTAGATGGAGTTCATCCACATGATTTAGCACATCTTTTGGATGAAAAATTTGGAGTTGCTGTAAGAAGTGGTCATCATTGTGCGCAACCTCTAATGGGTATTTTAAAAAATGAAAGCAAACTTTCCGTCTTTCCAAATGGAACATGCAGGGTAAGTTTTTATGTTTATAACACTAATGAAGATATAGATATTCTAGTTGAAGGAATAAAAAAAATTAAGGAGTGGTTTAATGTACAATGAACTAGTTATGGATTACTCGAGATTGAAAAAGTATAAAGGAAAAATAGACAATGCAATAGTTCAAGAAGGAAAAAATATTTCCTGTGGTGATGAAATTATCCTTTATGTAAAACTTGAAGATAATAAAGTGATTGATGCAAAATTTGAAGGGATTGGTTGTGCTATTAGCCAGGCCTCTGCTAATTTAATGATCGAAAATATAATAGGTAAATCCTTAGAAGAAGTTAAAGAGTTAATAGAAAATGTTAATTTGATGGTAAATGGTAGCGAATATGACAAGGAAAAGTTAGGCTTAATATCCGAGTTATCTGAAATAAAAAATTATCCAATGAGAATAAAATGTTTTCTACTTGCATGGAAGACTCTACAGCTACTTATTAAGAAAAACACTTGAAAAAATTTTGGTAAATGATATAATAAAAGCGGTATAAGCGGCGTAAGTCAAGTAAAAAAGGTGATTGACGAAACTTAGTAAATATGGTATAATACTATTAGTGATGCCGAGGTGGTGGAATAGGCAGACACGCATGGTTGAGGGCCATGTGGGCATTATGGCCCGTGCGGGTTCAAGTCCCGCCCTCGGCACCAACAAGGTCCCTGAAGGGGCCATTTTTTTTGGAACTTTTATAAGCATTTCAAAGTCATAACAATATGGGGGCGAACTGGTCTCGACGGGGGTAGATACCCTCGAGAAGCGAGCCGAGGTTTCCTGGGCTCCTCGTTATCAAAAGTCCAGGAAAAAGATAAGTGCCAACGAAGAACTTGCTCTTGCAGCTTAATTAAAAAAGCTGCCGTCCTACCAGAACTTGGCTGGGGTTCTGGTCAGGGCGTGACATAACCAGCCTAGCGACTTGGGTTTTCCTTCCGCCCAAAGTCGTGAAAAACTAGGAAGGATAGGGTTTGAAGAGCCTGTCCGTGGGCGCTTCAAACCCGAAATCTAAAACACGGACTGCGCTCGGAGAAGCTCGAGGGTATCTACTTTCGGACGCGGGTTCGATTCCCGCCGCCTCCACCAGAAAAAATGGGAGCTTAAGCTCCCATTTTTTTATATAAATTTGGCGATTTCACCTAAATCTTTAGCGATAATATCTGGTTTAATATTAGAGTTCTTAATATCTTCCCCTTTTGCTTCTCCTGTTAAAACTAAAATTGTTGTTACTTCAGCTCTTATTCCCAGTAAAATATCTGTATATAACCTGTCTCCTATTACACATGTTTCTTCTTTTTTTACATTAAATTTTTTAATTATCATTTCTAATATTAATGGGTCAGGTTTTCCAAATACTATATTGGGTTTTTTATCAGATGCTTTTTCAATAACTGATGCAATTGAACCAGTATCTGGAATTGGTCCATCTTTTGAGGGACAATTTAGATCGGGGTTTGTAAGTACAAATAGTTTACCCTTTGATACATATACAGATGCTTTTGCAAGTTTTTCGTATGTTAAAGATTTATCAAAAGAAATTACAACTATATCTGGTTCTTCGTTTTCAACAACTTCATGACCATATTTTGAAAAAATTTCTTTAATAGCATTTGTGCCAACAATATAAATTTTTCTTCTCCCAAATTTTTGATAAATATATTCAGCTGTTTCAATCCCAGCAGTAAAGATTTGTTTTTTTGAAACGTCAATATTATGTTTTTTAAATTCAAAAACATATTCTTCCAAAGATTTATTAGAGTTGTTTGTTAAAAAAACAAAATGTTTATTTTGATTTTTGATTGTTGAAATAAATTCTTTTGCACCTGGAAGAGGTTTTCCACTTAAAGAAAAAGTGCCATCAATATCAAGTACAAAAAGTTTAATTTTTTTTAATTTATTTCTAGAATTGTCATTTAAAAATATCATTTCGAAACACCTCTTTTAAGTAAAACAAACATTAATGGAGCCCCAATAAATGAAGTAATTACTCCAATTGGTATTTCAATAGGTGAAACAATTGTTCTGGCAATTGTATCTGAAAACGATAAAAAGACTCCACCCAATAGAAAACTTCCAATTAAACTATATTTATGTTTGCTTCCAGTTAATATTCGTGCAGCATGTGGAATAATTAATCCAACAAAACCAATTATTCCTACTTTTGAGACAATTGTAGAAATTACAAATGCACCAAAAAGATAAAAAATCCATTTTTCTCTTTCAACTTCAACTCCTAATATTTTGGCTTCTTCCTCCCCAATTGCTATCGTGTCTAGCTCTTTTGATTTGAGTAGAGAAAATACAAAAAAGGCTATAACTGATATTGAGGGAATGATTAAATCATTAAAAGTAATTCCAGATAAACTACCGAAAAGCCATACATATGCATTTGTTATATTTCTTCTTGAAAAGTTTATCAGAAGAATAGTTCCCGAAGAAAATGTAGTACTTATAAGAACACCGGATAAAATCAAATGAGTTATTGGAATAATCCCCTTCCTTCTAGCTAAAAGAATAGTCAAAAATGAAGCTAAAAAAGAAAAGAAAAAGGAAAAAAGAGTAATGCTAAAATATTTATAAAACGATGCAGCTATATAAATTGCTAAAACCGCACCAAATCCGGCGCCAGCAGAAGTTCCTATCAAGTAAGGATCAACCAATGGATTTTTCATTATTGTTTGAAAAACGGAGCCGACAACAGCAAGTCCGGCTCCTGAGATAATTCCCATTAAAATTCTTGGAAAACGTAAATTCCAAATTAAAAAATGAGTCTGACTATCACTAAATAATGATTTAAAAATTTCAATTAATGGAATTTTTACACTTCCAAGAGAAAGGTTAATTATTAAAGTAAAAATAAATAACAAAGGTATAATTATTCTTCCATACTTAAAGAAAAGATCTTTGTTCATTAATTTCCTCCATAAAAGAAATTGTAGAATATATCAAGATATTTTATTATATCAGGAGATATTTGGCTGATTTCATTTCCATCAACAATAAGAATTTTGTTGTTTTTTATTGCTTTTAAACTTCCAAAAATTTCACTGTTTTTAATCGTTTTAATTGTTTTATTGGGTTCATCATAAGTTGCAATTATAATTATATCAGGATTATTATATATCAAAAATTCCCAATTAATAGGAAGCCAGCCATTATTACCAGAGTAAGGAGCAGTAATATTAACACCACCAGCAATTGTAATCAATTCATTAATATATGAACCAGTACCCGCTGTCCATAATTCTTTTGTTTCATCATTTGGAGTTGTAATAGTAAAGAAAACTGTTGGTCTATTTTCAAATGGAATTTTTGAAGTTTTAATTCCAAAATTTGTAATGGTGCTTTGAATTTCCTCAACAATCTTTTTTGCTTCATTAGTTTTTTCAAAAACAGCCCCAAGAAGTGCAATATCTTTTGAAATATCATTTAATGAAACAGGGTTTAAAACAAGAACATTTAAGCCAAACTTTTCAAGTTTTTTTGCATCAGGTAGTTGAAAACCACCAAAAGTTATAACAAGATCAGGTTTAAGTGAAAGAATTTTTTCAACGTTTAAAGGAACAAGATTTCCTATTTTTTCAGCATTAAAACTATCCCAATCGGTCACACCAACTATTTTGTCTTGAAGATCAAGTGAAATTAAAAATCTGGTAGCATTTGGAGCAGCTGAAACAACTCTTTGAGGAACGTTTTCAATATTTACTATCCTTCCAGCATCATCAACCACGGTTAATGGATACGCATTTAAAATTAAAACAAATAAAATTACCAAACTCAGCACTTTTTTCATGTTTTCACCTCCATATTTTTTAAAGAAAAACGCCCACCTTTAGGGACCGTAAAGGTGGTTTCCGTCCCTTCCGCAAAAGGTATCCCGACTTCCGGATCATCCTACTTTCCACGCCTTCCCAGGCAAAGCCCAGTGGCATTTGTGGATTTCGTCCCCGGTTACGGTGGCGTCCCCGTGTCGGATTTTCACCGACTTCCCTTTTGCGAAAGGGTGGAGTTTATTCAGTTTCAAAATTATTATATCATATTTTAAATGTTTCTAGCATATTCTCTTGAAAATTTATCAATTTCAATAATATCTTCGATTGAATTAACTTTTTCATTAATCCTTTCACATGTTTCAATTATAATTTCAGAAATTTTTGTGAATTTTATTTCTTCTTTTAAGAAACGTTCTACCGCAACTTCATCAGCAGCATTAAATGCAATTCTTTTTGAAAGATTGTTAATGATTGATTTACCATAAAAGAAAACGGGATATTTTTCAGAACTTACTTCACAAAAATCAAAATTTTTTGAAGAAAATTCTGGCCAATTAGGATTTATATACTTTCTTTCTGGATATGTTAGTGAATATGCAATTGGGATTTTCATATCTGGAAATCCAAAGTGAATCTTTACAGTACCATCTTTTAAAAGTACTGCTCCATGCACAGTACCTGTTGGATGAATGTAAACGTCAATATTATTTGTTTCAAACAATTCATATGCTTCCATCACTTCAAATGCTTTGTTGACCATAGTGGAAGAATCAACAGTTATTCTTTTACCCATGTTCCAAACAGGATGCTTTAAAATGTCCTTTGGAGTTAATTTAGAGAGCTTGCTTACTTTTTTATCTCTTACTGCTCCTCCAGAAGCAGTAATAATTATTCTTTCTACAAAATTATCAAAGAGTTGAAAAATAGCAGAATGTTCACTATCAATAGGTATCAGTTCTACATTGTTATTTTTACACTCTTTCTTAATAAATGGACCTGCACATACCAGAGCCTCCTTAGTAGCTAGAGCAAGTCTTTTTGTATATTTAATGGCTTTTAAAGATGAAATCATGCCATCAAATCCAGGAATTGCAGAAACAACTATGTCAGGATGAAGTGCTTCTAAAAATTCTTCTAAAGATGAAAATTTGTAGTTAGGATAAAAAGGAGAATAATAATTTTCAATTTTATACTCTTTTATGATATTTCTTGCAAGATTTAAATTTTTACCAAATACGATACCTGCAATTTCAAAACCTTGAAGCTTTTTAATAACTTTCAAGGTTTGGGTTCCAATAGAACCGGTTGCGCCTAGAATTACAATGGATTTATTTTCCATCTAAAATAAATCACCTCACCTTCAAAAACTTCAATTTTGATCTTGTTTGAAATTGTAATATTACTAATTCCGATTGGATTATTAAATTCCATATATCCATTGAATTCATATTTAAAGCCACTTAAAGAAAGTCTTGCTTTGCAAAGTGCAATAAAAGACCACATTTCGCCCTTTTTGGTTTCCATTTCATAAGTTTCTCTTAAAATACCTATATCAACTTTTTCAGTTTTAGCGATAATTTTTACATTGTATTTTTTCATTAGGCCAAATAAAGCTAAAACCATGTCAAGTCTTTCACCGTAGAAATTTAAAATTTCGATTTCTGATGCGTTTTTTGAAATTGCATATTTTATTGCAAGTTCACAATCTGTCTCATCTTTTTCTTGAGGAAACTTTAAAATTTCTACTCCATTTTTTTTGAAGAAATTAAGTTTCTTATTATCAATTGAATCTAAATCTCCAATAATGGTGTTGGGGAAAATATTATTTTTAAAGAGTAGATTTGCGCCCCCATCAACTGCAATAATGTAATCAGTTTGATTGAGGTTTAATTTTTCTAAATTTCCGTTTAAAACAATTGAAACTTTCACTTTTGTACCTCCAGTTATCGTGATATAATACAATTAGATTATAACACGGAGATGATAATATGATAGTTAAAGCGAAAAATCTCAAAAAATTTTATGGAAAAAAGAATCCTTTTCCCGCTTTAAAGGGAATTTCACTTGAGATTGAAGAAGGTGAAATTCTTGCAATTTTGGGTCCTTCTGGTTGTGGAAAAACAACCCTTTTAAATTGTCTTTCAGGTCTTGATACGCCAACAGAAGGTGAAGTTTTAGTTTTAGGAAAAGATATAACCAAGATGAAAGAAGAAGAAAAAACAAAATTTAGAGCTCAAAATATGGGCTTTATTTTTCAGTTTTTTAATTTAATACCGGTATTAACCGCTGTTGAAAATGTTGAAATTCCGCTTTTGGTATCTAAAACTTATCCTGTTGGAGAAGTGAGAAAAAAAGCAAATGAATGGCTTGAAAGATTACATATTGAGCACAGAGCAAAGGCATATCCCAATGAAATGTCCGGAGGTGAGCAGCAGAGAGTAGCAATTGCAAGGGCACTAATTAATAATCCTAAAATTGTGTGGGCTGATGAGCCCACGGGAGCTTTGGACACAAAAAATAGTGAAGAAATAATGAACATAATTCTGGAAATGAACAAGGAATTTGGAACAACTTTTGTCATTGTTACCCACGATCCAAATGTTGCTGAAAAGGCACATAGGATAATTAGAATGGATAGTGGAAAGATTGTTGAAGAAAAAGTTTTGAGGTGAGATATGTACATTCCACTTTTAATTGAGGATTTTTTTGATGAAATACCACGTTATTTAGATAATCCAAATGCGCTTATAGAATATGTTGAAGATAATTATGAAAGAATTGATGATCCTTTGTTAAACGATCCTGAAGTAAAAGCGAAACTTCAGGATTTTTATAATTATATTGTGGAAATGCGAAAAATTTCAGAAGAAAGAATAACGAAAAGAATGAAGTACATACCAGGAATGATTAAAAGATTTAAGCGAATGCATTTGGTATATACTGTTGAAAAAAAAGAAGGTCTTAAACCACTTGATACACCCGTAAAATATATTAAAGGAGTTGGACCTAAAAGGTCTCAAAAGCTTGGTAAACTTGGAATAAGCACACTAGAAGATCTTCTTGAATTTTTTCCTCGAGATTATGAAGATAGAAGAAAATTGATTCCTATCTCGCTTTTAAAAGAGGGAGAAAAAGTTGTAACAAAAGGAGTAATAACTAATATTGAAAAAACAAAACGAGGGAATTTGACAATAATAAGTGCTGTTTTATCAGATGGAATCTACCAACTTCTTTTAAAATGGTTTAATCAAGATTACATGGAGAATATTTTAAAGACATTTTTGAGAAAAGAAGTGTATGTGTATGGAACAGTAAAAAAAGGTTTTTATGGAGCACTTGAAGTACAGAATCCGGAAATAGAGATTTTAAAAGATAATGCACGTGAGATTTTTCCGATTTATCCTTTAACTGAAGGATTAAATCAAAATGTAATAAGAAATCTTTTGAAAGAAAATTTGTATGAAATTTATAACTATTCAGAAAATTTGCCAGATGATTTAAGAGATAAAAGAGATTTATTGGATATATACGAATCATATACCGGAATGCATTTTCCAAAAAGCATGTATCATCAAAGAAAATCACGTTTTCGACTCGCATATGAAGAAATTTTATACCTTCAACTAGCATTTTTATATTCTAGAAAAAACACTGAGAAAATAGGTGGGATTCCAAAAGAATTTACAGGCAAATATTCTAAGAAGTTAATCGGTGAATTACCATTTGAGTTAACAAATGCGCAAAAAAGGGTGTATGAAGAAATAAAAAATGATCTTCAATCTGAAAAACCAATGAATAGACTGCTTCAAGGAGATGTGGGTTCGGGGAAAACAATTGTTGCAGAACTTGCAATTTTAGATAATTACGAAGCAGGTTTTCAATCAGCAGTTATGGCTCCTACTTCTATCCTTGCTATTCAGCATTTTAAAAAAATGTATAATGATTTAGTTAAATTTGGAATTAAGGTTGCTCTTCTTATAGGTGCTACATCAAATTCTGAAAAAGTAAGAATAAAAAATGCATTAAAAGATGGAGATATTGATGTTGTTATAGGAACCCATGCATTAATTCAAGAGGATGTAAAATTTAAAAATTTAGGATTTGTAATTATCGATGAGCAGCATAGATTTGGAGTTGAACAGAGAAAAGAGCTTATAAGCAAAGGAAAAGTTGTAGATACGCTTGTCATGACGGCGACACCGATTCCAAGAACTCTCTCTCTTGCCGTTTACGGTGACTTAGATGTTTCAATTATAGATGAAATGCCGAAAGGTAGAAAACCTGTAAAAACTTTTTTAGTTCATCAATCAAAAATTGAAGAAGTATATAAGTTTGTAAGAAGTGAAATTGAAGAAGGTGGTCAAGCATATATTGTATATCCTTTAATTGATGATTCTGATAAATTGGCTGTTAAAGCTGCAACTACAATGTACGAATCTTTGACAAAAAATTATTTTCCAGAAATTCCAATGGGGTTAATTCATGGGAAAATGAGTGATTCGGAGAAAGATGAAGTTATGTATAAATTTTCAAAGGGTGAAATTAAAATTTTGGTTTCTACAACTGTTATTGAAGTTGGTATTGACGTTCCCAACGCAACGGTAATGGTTATTGAGAATGCTGAAAGATTTGGACTTGCACAACTTCATCAATTAAGAGGTAGAGTTGGAAGAAGTTCAAGGCAATCTTACTGCTATTTAACAGTAGGTGATGTTTCTAGAGAGACCTGGGAAAGACTACAATTTTTTGCCTCAACAAATGATGGATTTAAAATTTCTGAGTTTGATCTTAAATTACGAGGGCCAGGAGAATTTCTTGGAGTAAGGCAACATGGATTGCCAGAATTTAAGGTTGCAGATATAGTAAATGATGTTGAAATCATGGCTGTTGCAAGAGAAGATGCAGAATATATCATTAAAAATGCAGAACAATACGAATTTCTATTAAATAAAGTGAAAGAAATTTACAGAGAAAGGTTGAAACTTCTAGAAATAGGATAAGTTATTGAGGTGATTTCATTGATTTTAAGAGCATCATATGGGACATTGGGAATGCTAGGAAAAGTAAAAAATAAAATAAAAATGGAAACAGCGTATTTTATGCTGGATGGAAAGTGTGTTTTTGATTGTCATTTTTGCAGTCATGCAAAGAGCGCTAAAGTAGAAAATAAATTTCTTTCTAGAATCATTTGGAAAGAAATTTCAATTGATGAATTAGAAAGGTTATCAAAAATAAATGAATTGAAAAGAATTTGTATTCAGGTAGTTAGTTATCCAGACTACCGAAAAGATTTAATTGAACTTTTGAAATATTTAAAAAATTACAAGGTTTCAGTATCTGTAAGGGCTTTAAATTTTAGTGAGGTAAAAATGTACTTTGACAATGGAGCCGATACTGTTGGAATCTCGGTAGATGTGGTTAACCCAGAACTGTTTAGAAAAATTAGAGGTGGGGAATATTTTAAAACATTAAATTTAATTAGAGAATCTTCTGAGAAATATCCAGGAAGAATAACGACACATGTAATTGTCGGAATGGGAGAAACGGACAAAGAATTAATTGAATTTTTCATTAAAATGAAAAGTTTAAATGTTAATGTAGCTCTTTTTGCTTTTACTCCAATTAAGGGAACAAGATTTGAAAATTTAACACCACCATCTAAAGAAAGATATAGAAAAATTCAACTTGCTAGGTATTTGATATTCGAAAAGGAAATATCTGAAGATAGATTTGTTTTTGATGAAAATGGGAATTTGAAAAACATAGAAGTTGAGTATTTTATTGGGCTCGGAAAAGCATTTATGACTTCTGGATGTACTTTTTGTACAAGACCTTTTTACAATGAAAATCCCGGAGATGAACCATACAATCATTTTATTTATTCAGAAAATTTAGAAAAAATTGCAAGAAATTTTCTAAAGTAAAGAAAAGAAAAAATGTTTTAATTCATCTGCAAGGGGGGATAGAATGGAATACATTGATTTAAGAAGTGATACAGTTACAAAACCAACTGAAGAAATGAGAAAAGCAATGGCAAATGCAGAGGTTGGAGACGATGTATACGGTGATGATCCTACGGTTAATAGATTGGAAAGATTAGCTGCAGATATTTTGGGAAAAGAAGATGCAATTTTCGTTCCAAGTGGAACATTTGCCAATCAGTTATCTTTGTTTACCCATTGTGAAAGAGGAAATGAAGTAATACTTGGAGATGATGTTCATATTGTACAACATGAAGCAGGTGCAGCTTCAATAATTGCGGGAGTTCAATTAAGAACAATAGAAACAGACAAAGGGGCACTTCCTCCTGAAAAAGTTGAGGAAAAGATAAGGAAAGTAGAAGATATTCATTTTCCAGAAACGGGATTAATTTGTTTAGAGAATGCACATTCTAATGGAAGAGTTATTCCAATTGAAAATTTCAAAAGAATAAGAGAAATTGCAGATAAATATAATGTTCCAATTCATCTAGATGGTGCAAGAATATTTAATGCTGCTACGGCATTAAATATTGATCCAAAGGAAATAGCTAAATACACTGATTCAGTAAGTTTTTGTCTTTCTAAAGGTCTATGTGCTCCAGTTGGTTCATTGTTAGTAGGTTCCAAAGAATTTATCCAAATAGCTAGAAAAAAAAGGAAAATAATGGGTGGAGGTATGAGGCAGGCTGGCATATTGGCAGCAGCCGGTATTATAGCACTGGAAAAAATGAGATTCAGATTATATGAGGATCACGAAAATGCAAAGTATTTAGCAATGAAACTTGAGGAATTGGGTTATATTAAGGTAGTTGAGGAAGTTCAAATAAATATGGTGTTTTTTAAGATTAATAAAGTATTTTATGAAAATGAATTTATTGACTACCTTCTTAAAAATGGAATTAAAATAAATCCACCAGAAGATGGAATTTTTAGATTTGTAACTCACTATTGGATAAAGAAAAGAGATATTGATTTTGTGGTTGAAAAAACACATGAATATTTTAAAAATAAGTGATTGAGAATTTTGTATAAAGCATTTATTAAAAGATAAGAACTATAGACCTTTTAAGGCGTGGTGGTAGGATGTTTGTTATAAATTCATATGATGTAAAAGAAAAACGAGTAAATAAAGTGAAAAAAAAATTAAAGCAGTATTTATTTTGGTCTCAAAATTCAGTTTTTGAAGGTGAGATAACCGAAAGTCGTTTGTTGAAATGTTTAAGCGAAATTAAGAAAATAATAAATGCAAAAGGAGATTCAATTTATATTTACAAGATAGCAAATTTAAAGAATTTTGAAAAGGTTATTGTTGGTGTAAAAAAGAATTTTGAAGCCTTTGTTTTGTAAAATGCATTAAAGTGAATTATTGAAAAGTATGAAAATTTATTGATTAATAATGTAATTTTGTGGGATTTGATGAGAAAAGCGATTTCAGAAATTTGACTTTAATGCAAAAAAGAAAATTTGAATAGTATCTTATTTTTGAAAAATGGATTAAATACTTTGAACTTTAATAATGTGATATTTTGAGGTTTTATATTAATTATGTGGTAAGTAAAGATACTAAAAATATTGTTGGAAATAAATTAGGATTTTTATTAAAAACTTGTCAAATTATCTTTGATAGTTATGTAATACAAAAAGTTGATTACTTTTATTTTTAACGTTAATTTTACAGCAATGTCTGAGCCAATTAAAAATCCCCCAACTGGGGGATTTAATTTTACAACCATTTTTTTCTTTTAAACCATACTAAAGCCAAAATTATTGTACCTACAGACCAAATAATTACATGAACATAAGCAAAAGGATTATTCTGAAGTGGTAATGAAACATTCATTCCATAGAAACTTGTAATAATAGTAGGAATTTGCATTAATATAGTAACAACAGTTAGAATTTTCATGACAATATTCAAATTATTAGAAATAACTGAAGCGTATGAATCCATCATACCGGCTAAGATATCACTAAATATATTTGAAACTTCTATTGCCTGCCTATTTTCAATAATAGCATCTTCTAATATATCTCGATCTTCTTCTTGTATCTTTAAAATATTTCCTCTCAAAAGTTTTTCCATCATAATTTCATTTGATCTCAATGAAGTAGTAAAGTAAACCAGACTTTTTTCAAGGTACATCATTTCTTCTAATTCTTTGTTTTTCATTGATTTATGTAATTCTTCCTCAATTATACTTATTGTTTTATTAACCTCTTTTAAATATCCTAAGAAAATTTTAGCGTTTAATAAAAAAAGTTGAAAAATCATTCTACTTGTTTTTGTAATTTCAAATTTGTTGTTTTCTATCATATGATCAATAAATTCGATAGGTCCTCGAGTCGAGAATATTGTGTAGTTTTTACCAATAATAATACCCATTGAAACAGTTTTATATGGAATTTTTGAATTGCCATTAAATTTTTTGGGAATCTTTAAAATTATCAAAATAACGTCATCATCAATTTCTATACGCGCTCTTTCGTCATCATCTAATGAGTCGTATATAAAGTCAGGGTCGAATTGTAAAAGGCTGGAAAGCATATGAATCTCATCAGCGGAAGGATCGACTACTTTGATCAAAGAATTTGGAACGAATTTCTCAATTTCCACAATTTTGTTATCTTTTGTGGTGTAGAATTTTACCATAATTTTACCTCCTTTTCTTTTTTACTACGGTGGTCGTGGTAAAGGTTCATCTGAATAACTACTAGTATAACTCTCGCTACTCATCCCTTTTTCACCTCCTATTTTGACTTTTTTTAATTATACCACTTAATAATAATTTATATAACAATGTCTTTAAAAATTAATTTTCCGTTTTCAAAAATTAAAAGCTCACCTTTTTTTACCATTTTAAAATTTGAGCCTAAACTTTCAGAAGAAATAACATTTTCAGAATGCCACATGGTATAGTATTCTGGATCTTTATTAAAATAGCAAAAAGCATATAGTTTATCATCTTTTATCATCAAAAAGTTTAGTCCAGTAAATTCATTTTCTTGAATAAATGTTTTTAATTTTTTTGAGAGATCATTTGTATCAGTAAAATTTTTAATCTTCAAAAAATATTCATAACTGTCACTTTTAAAAATATTTTCTCTTTTTAAAGTATGAATTGTACCATTATGGCAAAAAGCAGTTCCATTACGATCAATAAAAGGATGTATTTGTAGAAAACCTATGTGAAAATCTGGAGAAGCCTTTCTTGCGTGAATTATTCCAATTTTTAAACTTGGAAAAGACACTTCTTTTTCATAGATAGGCTCTTCAAATTTATGAAATAAAACCTCGTTGTATTCATTGATTGCGTAAATTCCAAAGCCATGAAGATGTGGGCTTTTTAGTCCATTTTTTGACATATCTTGAAGTGATTTAAACAGATCATTAATTAAAGTATCATTTTTAAAAGAAAAACCAATCATTCTGCACATGAAAATTCCTCACAAAAATAAAATTTCCCAGGTTTTGTTTTCAGGTTCTAAAAGTGCAATACTTGCTTTTCCAGTAAGCCATCCTGAAGATTCACCAGGATTAATTATTAATGATTTTTCTGCTTTCTCAGTATAGATTTCGTGTGTATGGCCAAAAAATATGAAATCATATAAATTACTCATTTTTGCAGCTTCTAATATAAAAGGCTCATGCATCATTAAAATTCTGTAATTATTTATTGTTAGATCACGTGGGCCAACTTTTATTTTACTGTTTGATCTTTGAGTTAAAAGAAGTTTTTCACCATCGTTGTTTCCAAAAACTCCAAAAAATTCAATATTATCTTTTATAAAGTATGGAAGAATAAATGGCGCTACAAAATCGCCGCAATGAAAGACAACTTCAACAGAATATTTTTCAATAATTTTTTCGATTTCTTTTGCTTTGTTCATGTTATCGTGAGAATCACTTAAAATTAACCACATAACTTTCACCTCAAATCAGTAGAGGATGAAAAAATCAACAAATGTTTGAGGAGGAATTTCTTTTTCAAACATTTTATATACCACACTATAACCATTGCCAGTTTTAATGTATTCTTTTAGAGATTCTAATTGGCTATCATTACCACCAGCAACTACTGTTACTGAACCATCAAATTCATTTTTTACATAACCTTTAATTCCAAGAAGTTTGGCTTTATTTTTAATAAAGTTTCTAAAACCGATACCTTGAACTACACCATAGATACTTAGTTGAATCCATTTCATGACAATCACCTTATTTATTTTAACATAAAATAATTGATTTTATATAGTATAATAATTATAAATCGGCAAAATAAGGAGGAATAGCATGAAAAGGTTTTTATTTGTTTTAATTTTTATATTTATCTCACTTACAGTATTTTCGAATATTTATTATGGAAATCTTCACGCTCACACATCGTATTCAGATGGAAGTTTGTGTCCAGAAGATGCGTATAAACATGCTAAAAACTATGTGGATGTCCAGGCAATTACCGATCACGCTTATTATTTTACACAATTAATCGAGGGAAAAGAAAAGCCCGTTTTAACTAAACTTGCTGCAGAGAAAGCTACAATTCCTGAAAAATTTGTAGCATTACAGGGTTTTGAATGGACATCTGGGATAGGTCATATAAACGTATATGAGACAACTGATTGGATTTCAAGAAATATGGATAGTTCAATTGAAGGATTTTATAAATGGTTGATTGAACATAAAAAGCTTGGGCAATTCAATCATCCAATTAATACATTTGGAACTTTTAATGATTTCGAATATTTTCCAGAAGCTGATTTATATATGAATTTAATAGAAGTAGGTAATGGTAATTGGGCTTTAGGTGATGTCATAAGTGAAGAAATGTTTGGGAATTATTTTGTTGCATTAAATAAAGGATGGCATTTAGGGGCAACTGTAGGGCAAGACAATCACAAACCTAATTGGGGAAGTGCTAATGAAGCCCGGACAGGTATAATAGCTGATAATTTAACATACGAAGATATTATGGATGCCCTTTGGAAGAGACATACATTTGGTAGTGAAGATAAAAATGTAAAAATTGACTTTTCATATGATGATTATATAATGGGCGACATTGTGAATAGTATTCCATCAACTGCAACGTTGTATTTTGAATATGAAGATAGTGATATTCTTTCTTATTTTGCATTAATTTCACAAAGTGGTACTGTTGTTGAGTTTAGACCAAATTTAAGTAAATATTCAACAAACATTGAAATCACTATTCCCGATGGATATGAATGGTATTTTATATACGCCAAACAGCAGGATGCAAATGAGATAGTTACATCTCCCATTTGGTTTCAAGCAAACTCAAAAGTATTTGTAAATAATATTAGAAAAAATAAGATGGAATTGTTTTCTGGAGAAAGTGTAAGGGTTTTCTATGATATCTATAATACTTCAAACAAGGGGGTAAAAATTAATTTTAAAGTTTTGGATAATGATAATGAATTGGTGGTAAAAGAGATGGTTTTTGAACCATATGAAGAAAAGAATGATAATGTCGAAATTTCAAATCTAAAAGAGGGAGTTCATGTTATAAAGTTCTTTGTTAATAATATACTTATTCAATCATTCGTTTTCAATGTTGAGAAAAAATCTGGAAAGACAATTCTTATTGATGTTCTTCATGAAAATGATCATATTGATTATTTAAAATTGTTGATCCCACTTTTTGAAAAAGAAGGTTATAAAATTATGTTTTCTAAAAGAATGTTAGATAATTTTGAAAATGTTGATATTCTAATAATTCCAACTCCAAAGGAAGGTGGTTTTGACTTTTCTAAAGATTTGTTGCCTCAGGAAATTAATGCATTAAAGGAATTTTCAGGAGAAATTATAATAATTCCAGGTAGCGATGAAAAATATTTAGAAATTTATAAGCAAAAAATCAAAGGCAAAAACCTAAATATTGAAGATATAAAGAATTACTTTAATTTAAAAGAAAATTCAAAATTAATAACAAATAAGGTGTTTGTCGATATTGGACATCTTAATGATTATGGCTCAGATAAACTAACAAAATTTGAACAGTTTTTAAAATCAAAAGGTCTAACTGTTGAGTATGTGAACAAGTTAGGTAACCTAAATTGTAGAGTTTTAGTAATACAAAATGGAAAAGGTTTTTCAAAAGGTGAGATTAAAAATATTGTTGACTTTGTTAAGGATGGAGGAGAACTTATTTTAACAAGCAAAAGTGATTATTCTGATGGTGGAAATACAAAAGACATGAACGAGGTCTTAGAACATTTGGGGGTTAATGTAAGATTTAATGACGATCAAGTAATTGATAATATTAATAACTATGGCGCCTATTACAAAATTTTGGTTGATGGAGTAAGGTTGTACAGCCCTTGTTCATTAATTGTAAACGAGAAAGATGTTCAAATCTTACTGGAATCCAATACTGCAACAACCGAGGATAGAGACAGAAATAACGATGCTATACCTGTTGATAAAGTAATTTTAGGAGTTAGTGTTAAGGTTGGAAATGGAGAAGTTATTATTCTCGGTAAATCAATCTTTTCAGATTATGATTTTGATTTCAATAAGGATTTTATTGAAAAAATTATTTTAAATTAATTAAAATTGATATTTTGAGGTTTATAAGGTATAATAGAAATAAAGCTGAGCAGCGGACAGAAAGGGCGGTGAAATAATGTTTGATAAATTTTCTGAGAGGTCCGCAAAAGTTTTTGTTAATGCTCAGGAAGAAGCAAAAGAATTGGGACATTCTTATGTTGGAACTGAGCACATTCTTCTAGCAATCTTGAAATTAAATGAAAGTAGTTTGAAGGCAATTTTAGAAAATCATGGTATAAATTATTCAAGAATTCGAAATGAAATCATTTCAATAGTTGGCATGGGAATGCGGGGATTTATAATGTCACCGCAAATGACTCCTCGTGCTAAAAGGGTGACTGAATTAGCATATGAAGAAGCAAAGAGATTGGGAGAAGAAAAGATAGAACCTGAGCATTTGTTATTGGGGATTTTAAGAGAAGGTGAAGGGATTGCGGTTCACATACTCAAGAAAATAGGTGTGGACTTGCAGCATTTAAGAAGGGAGCTGGCAGGAACAATGCCCGAGGAAGGAATTTTTGAAGATACAACAAATGAAATTTCAAAAAGAACAAGGCAATTAGAAGGTTTTGGAATAAATTTAACAGAATTAGCCTTAAAAGGGGATTTAGACCCCGTTATTGGTCGAGAAGCTGAAATTGAAAGGGTTATGCAAGTTCTAGTTAGAAGAAAGAAAAATAACCCCGTGTTAATTGGGGATCCGGGTGTTGGAAAAACTGCAATTGTTGAAGGATTAGCCCAAAAAATTGTTGCTGGTGAAGTGCCTGAACCATTAAAAGGAAAGATAATTTTTTCTCTGGATGTTGCAGCTTTAGTTGCAGGAACAAAATATCGCGGTGAATTTGAAAAGAGAATGAAAAAACTTCTTCAAATTCTCAGAAAAGAAAAGGATATTATTCTCTTTATAGATGAAATCCACATGATTGTTGGTGCTGGTTCAGCTGAAGGAGCAGTTGATGCTGCTAATATTTTAAAACCATCACTTGCTCGTGGTGAAATTAAATGTATTGGTTCAACTACACCAGATGAGTACAGACAATATATTGAAAAAGATGCAGCTCTTGAAAGAAGATTTCAAAAAATATATATTCAAGAGCCATCTACTGAAATGACTTTGGATATTTTAAAAGGCTTAAAACATAAATATGAAGTTCATCATAGGGTTAAATATTCTGAAAAGGCTTTAGAAGCTGCAGTTTATCTCTCACAGAGATATATTACTGATCATTTCTTACCAGATAAAGCAATTGATGTAATTGATGAAGCCGGTGCACGATCAAGGTTAAAGGCTTTTGTGATGCCATCTGACTTACAGTTGTTTAAAATGGAAATAGAAAATATAAAAATTGAAAAAGAATTAGCTGTTGCTGATCAGAACTATGAAAAAGCAGCCTTACTGAAAGAAAAAGAAACCAAATTGAAAGAAGAATATGCGAAAAGATACAATAGGTGGCGCGAAAATGTTGAGTCTAGTATAGTTGTTGTTGATGTTCCTGAAATTGAAGAGGTAGTTTCAAATTGGACAGGAATACCATTGAAAAAACTTGAAGAAGGAGAAAGTGAAAAGTTATTGAAACTTGAAAGTGCATTACATAATAGAATAGTTGGTCAAGATGAGGCAGTAAGAGCCATAGCAAGATCAATTAGAAGAGCAAGGAGTGGTTTGAAAGATCCAAAAAGACCAGTTGGTGTATTTTTGTTCCTTGGACCAACAGGTGTTGGTAAGACTGAGCTTGCTAAAACACTTGCAGAATATTTATTTGGAGACGATAAGGCATTAATTAGATTCGATATGAGCGAATATATGGAGAAATTTTCAGTTTCAAGGTTAATAGGTGCACCTCCCGGTTATGTTGGATATGAAGAAGGAGGAACATTAACTGAAAAGGTAAGAAGAAGACCATTTTCTGTTATATTGTTTGATGAAATAGAAAAAGCACATCCTGATGTTTTTAACTTGTTGCTTCAAATAATGGATGATGGAAGATTAACAGATTCTCAGGGACACGTTGTTGATTTTAGGAATACGATAATTATTATGACAAGCAACATTGGAGGAGCGCAAATTGTATCCGGTAAAAAGACCTTGGGCTTTGTTGAAGATTCCTCTGAAGAAATTGATTTTAAAGAAATGAAAGAAAAAGTTTTAGAGGAAGTTAAAAAGATTTTCAGACCAGAATTTTTGAATAGAATAGATGAGGTTGTAGTATTCCACAAGTTAAATGAAGAACACATCAAAAAGATTATTGACATACTTCTAAAAGATATAAGAGAAAGATTAGCTGAAAAAGAAATTAAATTAGAACTTTCAAAATCAGCGAAGAGCTTTTTAGTTCAAGAAGGATATGATCCATCATTTGGTGCAAGACCTTTAAAACGTACAATTCAAAGATACATTGAAGATCCATTGGCGGAAGAGTTATTAAAAGGTAAATTTGAAAGTGGAGATACAATTTTATGTACTTACCAAAGCGGGAAAATTGTTTTTAAAAAGAAAAAAAATAAAAAAGTAAAGGTGAAGAATGACTAAAAAGAAAACTTTTTACGTATGTGATAACTGTGGATATGAATCTCCTAAATGGTTTGGAAAATGTCCTGTTTGTTCTGAATGGAACACAGCAAAAGAAATTAAAATTGACGAAAGTAATAGAAAAGCAAATGAACAGCATTCCGCTGTTCTTTTGCTAGATGATGCTTCAAAGATAGAAAATAATAAGCGACTATCAACTCAATATGAAGAACTTGATACATTATTAGGTGGAGGAATTGTATCTGGCCAGGTAATTTTATTGGGTGGAGAACCTGGTGTTGGTAAAAGTACTCTTGCATTACAATTGAGTGAAAAGTTATCCTCATTTGGAAGTGTTCTATATGTAAGTGGCGAAGAAAGTGTTGCCCAGATTGGTCTGCGTTCCAATCGCTTGAATATTAGTAAAAAAAACATTTATGTAACTACAGAAAATGAAATTGGAAGTTTGCTTATGACAGTTAGAAAGCATAATCCAGTTTTTGTTATTTTTGATTCTGTGCAAACCATTTATTCTAATTCAGTGGATGGAGTTCCTGGAGGAGTTCTACAAATACGAACAGTAGTTGAAAAAATTAGAAGATTTTCTAAAGATTCTGGTATTCCTACCTTATTAATTGCACACGTTAACAAAGAAGGAAATATTGCTGGTCCTAAATTAGTAGAACATATTGTCGATACTGTGATATATTTTGAGGGAGAGAAAACGACTGATTTAAGGATTTTAAGAGTATTAAAAAATAGATTTGGCCCAAGCGGTGAAATAGCTGTATTTCAAATGTTGAGCTCAGGGTTAAAAGAACTAAAAGATATGATCTTTGTTGAGGATAGCAATATGCCTGGTAATGTTGTTGCTTCATTGTTTGAAGGAACACGTCCAATTTTAATTCAGGTGCAGAGTTTGGTTTCCAGAGATAGAATAGCAACTGCTAGAAGAATTAGTCACGGTATAGATGTAAGAAAAATAATTATTCTTGCCGCAGTTATTTCCAAACATCTGAATTTACCTATTGATTCTCATGATATATATGTTAATGTATCTGGTGGTTTAAAAATTACTGATCCTGCTTGTGATTTAGCAATTGCATCTTCAATTTTATCCTCTCTTTTTAATAGGTTTTTAGGGGAAATGGTTTTAATTGGTGAAGTTGGACTTGACGGTAGTGTAAGAAAGGTTCCAAACTTAAAAAAAAGAATAGAAAATGCTAAAAAAGCAGGTTATGAAAAAATAATTATTCCATATGATAATATTAACAGTGAAGGAATAATTAAAATAAAAACTCTGAAAGATTTATACAATTTTATAATAGAAGATTAGGAGGGGTACAATGGAAAAAACTAAGATCATAGTGGATAGTACTTCTGATATTCCAGTTTCCTGGCTAGAAAAGTATGATATTGATATTGTTCCTTTATATATTGTATGGGAGGATGATAAAACAGAACCTGATACAAGGGATGTTAAACAATTAATGGATTATTATGACAGACTCGTTAAAGCGGAAAAATTACCAACTACTTCTCAACCTTCAGTAGCTGATTTTAAAAATGCTTATACAAAAGCGATTAATGAAGGTTATGAGAGCATTTTAGTTCTTACAATTTCGACAAAGATGTCTGGTACTTTTAATTCCGCAAATCTTGCTGCTTCAGAATTTGATATTCCTATAAGAGTGGTTGATACAAAATTAGCTTCCGCTGTTATTCCATTAGTTGCAAGGTATGCTAGAGAACTTTTGGATAAAGGTTTATCTTTAGATGAAGTTGTGGGTAAAATACAAGAAGCCAGGAAAAATAAAAAATTTCACGCCATTTTCTTTGTTTCTGATTTTAATTTTTTAGTCAAGGGTGGCAGAATTAATAAAGTTTCAGGATTTGTTGGAAATCTTTTAAAGTTAAAAGTTGGAGTTTATATTAATGAAGAAGGAGAAATGATTCCTTTTGATAAAGCTAGGGGCTCTAAAAAGGCATACAGTATGATTTTGCGAAAAATGGAAGAGGAAGGTGTAAAAATAGGGCAAAAGATAGGTTTAATAGGTATTCATTGTAATGCAAAAGAGGACATTGATGAAATGCTTAGATTAATTAAGGAAAGATATGATGTTGAGTTTTTTGATTATTCAAATACTGGAAAAGTAATATCCACCCATGTTGGAATTGGAATGGCTGGATTTGGAATTGAAGTTTTAGAATAAAAATTGTTGAAAATTGATTAAGCTACTGCTATAATAGCAGTAGCTTTTTTTATTTTTTACCAACAATCCAAATCAATAACATTCGGAGGTGGGAGCTTTGTCAAATGAACTTTTGTGGATTATCATGATGATTGTTAATTTTGTTGGCATTTTGATATTTTACAGGTTTTTAGGAAAAACTGGTTTGTATATATGGACTGCAATAGCGGCGATTATAGCAAATATTCAGGTAGTAAAAACAGTGGAGCTTTTTGGTTTTGTTGCAACTTTAGGAAATATAGTATATGGAACTACCTTTTTGGTAACAGATATTCTTTCGGAAAATCATGGGAAAAAAGAAGCACGTAAGGCAGTGATTGTTGGATTTGCAAGTTTGATTACTATGACTGTTTTAATGCAAATTGCAATTATATTTAAGCCAGATACATCGGATTTTTCACAGGAAGCTTTAACCACTATTTTTTCTTTTATGCCAAGAATTGTAATAGCTTCTCTTTCTGCATATTGGCTTTCTCAACTTCATGATATATGGGCTTATCATATGTGGAAAAATAAATTTCCTCAGAAAAAATTTCTTTGGATGAGAAATAATTTTTCTACAATGATTTCTCAGTTAATAGATAGTGTTGTATTTTGTTTTATAGCATTTTGGGGAGTATTTGAATTAAATGTATTTTGGAGTATTCTCTGGACAACATATATTTTTAAATGGATTGTGGCTGCAGCAGATACTCCTTTTTTGTATATAGCTAAAAATTTATATGATAAAGGAAAAGTTAACGAATTAGTAAGTATAGATAAATAAAAAAAGTAAATTTTTAAACTTTTAAAGTGTTGACAAGTTATAGAATTTATGGCAAAATATATATCGGTTGCTGATGAAGAGTCGGGGACGTGGTGAAGCCTGGTTATCACGCCGGTCTGTCACACCGGTGGCCGCGGGTTCAAATCCCGTCGTCCCCGCCACAAAAAAGAGGAGCTAAATTGCTCCTCTTTTTATTTATCTTCTATCTTTTTTATTAATTTTGAAGTTTTTGAAGTCTTTCTGGGTTCATAAAATTTAAGCAACATCCTGAACCAAACATTCTTTCGGATTTTGGTATATCTTTTTCAAGTTCGATAATTTTATCATATATTCCACATAAATTGTTTTCAGTTAAATAAATACATTGCTGTTTTTCATTATCCCATTTACCGTAATAACAAGGGGTATGTTTACAGCAATATCCACACTGTACATATTTTGGACAGATAGTTTCTAAGTTGTCTTGTAATTTGTCTAAAATTTCGACTCAATCCATTAAAAATCAAATCCCTCAGTTAATACTTCATTTATTCCATCAAGTATTTCTTCAGGAGTGATTAACTCTCCTCCAACTTTGTTAATGAATTTAACTTTTGTACTAGGTTTTATTAATTTTAATATTTCTCTTCCATATTGTCCAAGGTTCATTTCTGGAATTACTACAGCTTCTACTTTTGACAATCTTTTTTTCAGTTCGTGAACAGGTATAGGCCATATTGTAATAGGTTTAAATAAACCAACTCTCATTCTGTCTTGTCTTGCAATCTTAACGGCTTCTTTTGCACTTCTGGCAACAACACCGTATGCTATAACTAATACTTCTGCATCTTCAGTTAAATATTCATCGTATAAAGTTATTTCATCAATATGAAGCTTTACTTTATTGGTTAATCTTTTAATTAATTTTTCGGCTGTTTCATAAGTGGCATTTGGAAAACCTGATTCATCATGAACAAGTCCAGAAACATGGAAACGAGTTTTACCCATTTCAATTAATGCATTAGGAGTTGGTTCAGCATATTCACTTTCAGCATATGGTACAAAAATTTCTTCCTCTTCAAGATCTTTTTCAGAAATTCTTTTGATAATCTCTATTTCTTTATCTGAAGGTAATTCAAAAGTTTCCCTCATGTGTCCTAGAGTTTCATCCATCAAAAAGATAACAGGAGTACGATAAATTTCAGAGAGGTTGAAAGCATGAATAATATATTTATAGACTTCTTCAACAGTCGATGGATATAAAGCTATAATTGCATGGTCCCCATGTGTTCCCCATCTGGCCTGCATTATATCACCTTGAGAAGGTTTTGTTGGAAGTCCTGTAGAGGGACCACCCCTCATAACATTTACAAATACGCATGGGGTTTCAGTCATAATAGCATAACCGAGTGCTTCTTGCATTAAACTGAATCCCGGGCCACTTGTTGCGGTCATTGATTTTACTCCTGCTAGTGAAGCTCCAATAATTGCAGCAGCACTTGCAATTTCATCCTCCATTTGAATAAATACACCACCATGTTTGGGGAGTTCACGTGCCATAGTTTCGGCAATTTCCGAAGAAGGAGTAATTGGATAGCCAGCATAAAATCTACATCCAGCTTTGATAGCGCCATATGCTGCTGCCTCATTTCCTTGCCAAAAAACAATCTTTTTGTTATCCATTTTTTTCACCTTCTTTAATGCTTACGTTTTCTACAACATCAATTGCAAAATCTGGGCACAAATTTTCACACATAAGACATCCAATACAAGCAGAATGGTCTTCAACAATTGGTTTATTCAATTCTCCTTGTTTAATAGTTAAAGTTGGACATACGTGGTAACAATTTCCACAATTTTTACACCATTCATAATTTATTTTCACAATATAGCTTTTCTTAGGCATAAATTCACCTCACTTGATTAAAGATAAGAAAATTCCTGCAACGACTGCTGAGCCAATCACTCCGGCAACATTTGGACTCATTGCATGCATAAGAATAAAGTTGCTGGGATCTTCTTCCTGAGCAATTCTTTGGGCAACTCTTGATGAATCAGGCACTGCAGAAACTCCAGCGGCTCCAATAAGAGGATTTATTTTATCTTTTAGAAACAAGTTTAAAAACTTTGCAAAAAGTATTCCTGAGGTTATAGCTGAAACAAATGCAAGTGCTCCCATGCCAAAAATTAATAGGGATTTAGGTTTTAAGAAAAGATCAGCTCTAGCCGTAGAACCAACAGAGACACAAAGTAGAATTGTTACGGTATCAAGAATATACCTACTTGCAGCTTCAACCAATCTTTTTACAACTCCAGATTCTTTTAATAAATTTCCGAACATTAACATTCCAATCAATGGAAGTGCTTTTGGAACAATAAAAGCAACAACTATTGTTGTAATAATAGGAAATAAAATTTTTTCTTTTTTAGAAACCTTTCTGGGTGGTTTCATTTTAATTTTTCTTTCCTCTTTAGTTGTTAAAAGTTTAGAAACAACTGGTTGTAAGACAGGAATAAGAGCAATATATGAGTAAGCAGATATAGCAATTATAGATAATAGTTCAGGAGCAAATTTAGATGAAATAAAAATTGAAGTTGGACCATCAGCTCCACCAATTATTCCGATAGAAGCAGCTTGTCTAAGAGAAAAACCAAAGAATCTTGCAAAAAGAAAAGTAAGAAAAATTCCTAATTGAGCAGCACCACCAAGAAAAATTGTAATAGGGTAAGATAACATAAAAGAAAAATCTGTTAAAGCACCCAAACCAAGAAAAATTAAAGGAGGATAAATTCCAAGATTTAAACCTTGTTGAATGTACCACAAGAGGCCGCCAGGAGAACCGTTAGTTGGAGGATTAAGTATTCCAGTGATGTCGGGAGGAATATTTGCTAAAATTATACCAAATGCTATAGGAATTAACAATAAGGGTTCAGCGTCTTTTTCAATAGCAATATAGATCAATAATCCAGCAATAATAAACATCAATATATTACCAAAAGTTAAATGTAAAAAAGCTGTATTTTCAAAAAATGCAGCTAATGCGTCAATCAATGTTTTTCCTCCTTTGTTTATTTTCAAATTTAATTATACATTACTTATTAGAATAAATAAAGGAAGGAAAAAAAGATTTAACAAACATTAATGTCCATTTTTTCTAATTGAGTCATTTAAACTAATCAAAATAAAGTAATACGTCAATTCATAGTTAAAATTAGATATTTTTGATGATAAAATTCGCTCAATTTCTTTTATAAAGTAATAATCGATACTTTTTGAATGTGAATATTCTTCTGCAATCCAGACAGAAACTTTCGCTACTGTCTTTAAAAAGTCAAAACTTTTTATTTTAGAAAATGATTTAGCTAAATTATTAATTTTCTTTAAATCACCAATGCTTTCTTTAATTGAAGTGTACAAAGTGTAAAAAATATTAAATTGGTCATTTTCTTTGGAAAGTTTATTCAAACTTAGTATTTCAAAATCTTTGTTTTTAATTTCATCTGCTTTATCTGGAAAGGTCCAAATAAGTTTTTTTAAAAAGAAATCATCTACATTTTTAAATATATCTTGCGGTGTATTTAAGTTATACCTAAAAACTCTGCTTTTAATAGTAGAAAAAAGAGCATTCCAATTGGTTGTTACAAGGACAATAATAGCATAATTTGGTGGTTCTTCTAAAGTTTTTAAAAGGGCATTTTCAGCTTCAGGTAAAAGTTTTTCTGCGCTGAATAGAACGGCAAATTTTGTGCCTTTTTCTGGTCGAAAGGATAAAAATTCTTGAATATTTCTAATATCATCAATCTTAATATTAGGAGACTCATCTGTATCAATAAACAAATATTTATCAATTTCATACGAAGCAATTTCATAAATAAGATTTTGAATGGTATTTTTTAGAAATCTTTTATTATCTCCTGTTATTGCAATAGAAATACCTGAAGAGTTTGATAAGATATTTTTAATATGTTTTATTTGTTCCATAAACGTCACCTTCTTTGTGATAAAACCTGTTGACAAGATCAAAATAATTATTTATTTTCCCATCAAAAATGATTTTCCCATTACTTAAAAATAAAATTCTATCTGAAATATCTAAAAATAAATCTGCATGATGAGTAGCAATAATAATACCAATATTAAGTTTTTTAAGTTCTTCTATAAGATTTTTTATAATTTTTCTATCATGTTTGTCAAGCATTGCTGTAGGTTCATCCAGAAGTAAAAATGAAGGTTCCATTGATAAAATCGATGCAATTGCTAGTTTTTGCTTTTGACCTCCCGAAAGATTTAGTGGATCAATATCTTTCAATTTATATAGTCCAACAATTTTTAGAGCTTTTTCTGCTCTTTTTTTAATTTCATCTCTAGGTAAGCCAATGTTTTCAAGACCAAAAATAACATCTTCCCAAACAGTACTTCCAATTATTTGAGTTTCAGGATTTTGAAATACATAACCGGTTACTAAATATGGGTCTTTGCCTTCAGAGGTATAAATCTTGCCACTGTATTTTTGTAAACTTGCCAAAGCTTTTAAAAAAGTGGATTTACCGCTTCCATTACGGCCAAGTAGTAAAACTATTTCATTAGTTTTGAAACTTATAGAAATTCTATCAATTATCACTTTATTTCCTAAAAAAACAGTTAAATTTTTAGCAAATAATTCTATAATATCAACTCCAAGGGATCTCCAGAATCTAAATTCAATATATTTGCAGCATTTCCTTGATTAACTGCTATCTCTAAATATCCTGTACTATCGTTATGAGCTATTAATTGACCAGTTTCAATTTCAGAATAAAAATCAACTATAGGAATTTCAAAGAACTTTCTTTTCCTTCTTATTTTAAGTGTTTCTATCTCAGCAAACCATTCAAAAGGAATGTTTGTTTCAATATTTCCAAATTTATCTATGTAAGCAACTTCCCCTGTAATTAAATTTTTGTTCTTTTTAGGTTTTAAATAGGGCATAGTAGCGTAATTTGGTAATAAATCACCTAGTTTTTTAAAATCCCCGTTTGAAATATACGCAGCTGCAGGGGCAAATATATCTCTACCATGAAAAGTATTTGAGTTTAGGTAATGAAATTTTTTATTATTTAATTCTCTAATTTCCAGTGGGGGTTCTTCTTCAAAGACTAATGTAAATAGCCCATTATCAGGGCCAACAAAATAATAATTTCGGGTTTTTGCTGCAATTGCCTTGCGACTACTGCCTACTCCATAATCAACAACCGCAAGAAAGACAGTGTTTTTTGGGAAATGATAAAAAGATCTAGAAAGAATATACATGGCCTCTCTTACATTGAATGAAGAAATTTCATGAGTTAAATCAATTATTTCAGCATCACTTATCTGTCTTATTACACCTTTGCAAATTCCAACATAATGAGAATTACCCCAATCCGTTAAAAATACAATCATGATATCACCTTAATAAAAGAGTTTTGTGAGATTCTTTAAATAAAATTCAACAGGTTTGTAGTTTATTATAGTTTCAGAATATGGAACCTCGGAAATTGAAAATCCAGTAATTCCAATTGCATGGTAATTTTTTCCAGCTTTTACCATTTCAATTGAATGAGCAGCCATTTGAGTAGCTATAATTCTATCCATTGCTGTTGGAGAACCGCCTCTTTGTAAGTATCCGAGATTTGTATATCTCCACTCTATTCCTAATTTTTCCTTTAAATTTTTTTCAATATATTTTCCAATAATTTCTGAAGAATTACTAAAATTATCACAACCACATTCTTTTTTTATTTCATCAGGAATGGGAACACCACTTTCAACTACAATTAAAGAGAATCTTTTTTTACCTTCATATCTTTTTCTGATTATTTCAAGCATTTCCTCAAAATTGACTTTTTCAACAGAAGTAATTATATAATCAGCTCCTCCAGCTAAACCTCCAACTATTGCAATCCACCCGTTAGGTTTACCCATAGTTTCGACAATCATTACCCTATGATGTGCTTCAGCAGTAGAGTGAAGTATATCAAGAGCATTAGTTACATGTTCAACAGCAGTGAAAAATCCGATGGAAAAATCCGAAAAAGATAGATCATTATCTATTGTTGCAGGAATAAGAACAGAAGGAATACTTTCTTTCATTAAATTTAAAGCTGCTTTTGCCGCAATTCTGCCACCAAGTATTATAAGAGATGAAATTCCATACTGTTCTATTTTTTTCTTTATGACTTTTAAATCCTTTTCTTCAGGCACAAAAAGAGAAGTTCCAAGTATAGTTCCACCTTGGTGCAGTATATTGGAAACATTAGGTCTTAAAAGTACATCAAGATTATCGTTTATTAAACCTTCGAAACCATCTTTTATTCCCATTACCTCTATATTTAAATCTAATCCTTTTACTACTGCAGAACGTATTGCGGCATTTATACCTGGTGAATCATTACCAACACATAAAATTCCTACTCTTTTCATTTTATAACCCCCTTATAACAGTAAGTAAGACAATTGAAGTTATTGCCATAAGTTTAATAAGAATATTTATTGAAGGGCCTGATGTATCTTTATAAGGATCACCAACTGTATCTCCAACTACTGTTGCCTTATGAGCAAATGAACCTTTTCCTCCAAAATGACCTTCTTCAATATATTTTTTTGCATTATCCCATGCGCCCCCAGAATTTGCCATAAATATTGCCAACATTACTCCAGAAACAGTAGCTCCAATTAATAAGCCAGCTACTCCAGTTGTTCCAAAAAATAAATAAATAGTAATAGGGGAAAGGATAGCCAGAATCGATGGGATGACCATCTTTTTTAAAGCTCCTTTTGTTGCAATTTGAATACATCTCTGATAATCAGGTTTATTTTCACCAACTAAAATTCCTGGAATTTCTTTTAGTTGTCTTCTTATCTCATTTACCATCTCGTCTGCTGTTTCACCAACTGCATGCATTGTTAGAGCAGAAAAGAAAAAGGGTAGCATTGCTCCAATTAAACTGCCTAAAAATAAATATGGATTTGTCAATAAAATGGTCTTAGAATCAGATAAATTGCTAAAATTTGAAAATAAAGCTAATGCTGTCAGGGCTGCAGAACCAATTGCAAACCCCTTTCCCATTGCTGCAGTAGTATTACCAACAGCATCTAAAGTGTCGGTGATTTTTCTTACTTTGGGGTCTAATTCAGCCATTTGAGCAATTCCACCAGCATTATCAGCAATTGGACCATAAGCATCAACTGACAAACTAATACCTAAAGTAGATAGCATTCCAACACCTGATAGAGCTACCCCAAATAATCCAAGAAGTTCATAAGATAAGATAACTGCTATTGAAATTAAAATAGTAATTACAAAAGTTGATTCCATTCCTAGAGCCGTTCCACTTATGATAACATTTGCTGGCCCCATCATGGCACTTTTTGCAAGGTTTTTAACTTTCTTACCAGATGTGTACCATTCAGTAATAAGACCAATAAAAACACCAACAATAATACCAAACAAAACAATAAAAAAGATTTGGAGCCAAGAAATGTAAATGCTATATAATAAAGTGAAAATTAAAGTCAATATACTCGCCATAATGGTACCTTTTCTTAAAGTTTTCGAAGGGTCAGACGATTTTTTAGAATTTATTATAGTGTATATAATTCCAATTATAGAAGATATTAAACCAAAAACAACAACACAAATTACTGCAAAAAAACCAGTTTCCTTAAAATAATAGCTTCCGAGTGCAAGAGCTGAAAAAATAGAACCTACATATGATTCATATAAATCTGCTCCCATACCTGCAACATCCCCAACATTATCTCCAACATTATCTGCTATAACTGCAGGATTTCTTGGGTCATCTTCTGGCAAGTTTGCTTCTGTTTTACCAACTATGTCGGCTCCAACGTCTGCAGCTTTTGTATAAATACCTCCACCAACTCTAGCAAACAAAGCGACTAATGATGCACCTAAAGAGTAAAAGCTTATAAGACTTATATCTTTTGTTAAAAAATAAGTAACACTTAAACCAAGAATACCCAGAGTTGAAACAGTTAAACCCATTATCGCTCCACCTGAAAATGAAACTTTTAAAGCTTCTCCTAAATTTTTAGTTGCTGCCCAAGCTGTTCTTGCGTTTGCTTTTGTTGCAATACTCATTCCTATATATCCAGCAAGTATTGAAAGAAAAGAACCAAAAATTAAAGCTATAGCAGCTTTTAGGCTAAAAAGAAATCCTAGGATAGCTGCAATGATTAAGACAACAGGAAAAAACACCTTGTATTCTTGAAACAAAAAAGATTTTGCGCCTTTTTGAATAATTAAAGAAAGTTCAGTAGTCTTTTCATTACCAGTAGGATAATCAAGAATTCTAAAAGTTAAAAAAACAATGATAATAAGAGAAATTATTCCGGAAATAATAAAATATTCCAAAATTTTCCCTCCTCTAAAATTATTGAGGGCTTTAAAAAGCCCTCAATAAAAAGTATTTTTTTGTGATTTTATCTTTTGATCCATTTAATTACAACTGGACTAGCTATGTAAAGGGATGAATAAGTACCGATTATAACACCAATTGACATTCCAAAAGCAAATGGCTTAATACTATTTCCTGAGAATAAAAGAAGAAGAAATACTACTATGAAAGTTGTAAGAGACGTGTTTATAGTTCTTTTAATTACCTGATTAATACTTTCATTCACAACATCTGAAATTTTTCTTCCACGAAGCCTTTTTAAGTTTTCTCTGATTCTATCATATACAACAATGGTATCATTTAAAGAATAACCGATTAATGTGAGTACTGCTGCAATTGCTGCAACGTTTAATTCGTAGTGGAAAAATGAGAAAAATCCTAAAGTAATAATAACATCATGAATAAGAGCAAGTATTGCACCAACTCCAAATACAAATTGGAATCTAACAGTAATGTACAATAAAATTGCAATTAGTGTAAAGACAATAGCTTTCCAGGTAAGGTTTTTGATTTCTTGAGCGGCATAACCACTTGTTTCATTGAATCCTACAATAGCTGATTTTAAATTATTTTCTTCAAATTTTTGAACTATTTTGTTAGAAATTTCTTCTTTTTCTGCGCCAGTATAGACTTTAAGATTTCCATTTTCATCTTTTGGTGAAACTAAGATAGAGAATTTCGAAATATTTTCTGGATCATTAATACTTTTGATTTTAGCAATACGTGCATTTTCAAATTCAGGTGCCAGGTCCTTAATTGTATTTCTGACTGTTGCTTCATCAATATTAGCTTCAACTCTAAGTATAATCTCAGAACCACCTAAAAACTCAACACCTAAGTTAAAGCCTTTTGTAAAAATACTAACAAGAGATGCCACAATAAGTATCAGTGAAATTATAATAAATATATTCTTTTTTCCAACGAAATCTCTCATGCCCTGGCACCTCCCTTAACACCTCTAACTTTTATTGCTCCAGCGAAAAGATCAATTAATACTCTGGTAACAACCAGATTAACAAATAAACTACCTAAAACACCAATAATTAAGGTAATTGCAAATCCTTTAACTGTACCTGTACCAAAATAATAAAGGAACAAACCAGCAATTATAGTTGTTAGGTTAGCATCAAAAAGAGTTAAGAAAGATTTAGAGAATGAAGTATTAATTGCAGCTTTTATTGAGCTTCCTCTTCTTATTTCTTCTTTAATTCTTTCATATATAATAATATTTCCATCTACCGTTGTACCGATTGTTAGAATGATACCAGCTATACCAGGTAAAGTAAGTATTGATCCAGTAGCAGCTAATATACCAAGCAAAAGGAAAGTATTGTATAAAAGGGCAATATCAGCAACAACACCCATTACACCATATACAATAATCATGTAAATTAAAACTATACTTACACCAAGTAATCCTGCCTTTAAAGAAGCAGAAACTATATCAGCACCTAAAAGAGGGGCGATCCATCCCGATGAAACCTTTTCAAGCCTTGCAGGTAAGGCACCACTTTTTAAAATGGCTGCAAGCTGCTTGGCTTGATCAAGATTGAAATTTCCCCTTATTTGTGCTTTACCATCTGTTATTTTTGAAACGACAAATCCAGCAAACAGTACTCTATTGTCAAGGACGATTGCTAATCTTTTCTTAAGAGCTTGTTCATACGCAATTCCGCCTTGATTTAAAATGTCTTCTGGAACGTAAAGTTTTTCAGTAATTCTTGCAAAGATATCAGCATATTCCTTGGCCATGGTGAAAGAAACAACATATCCAGCAACGTTGTTTCTGTCTACTTGCGGTAAAGCTTCAACAATTTTTGGTGAAACGAGTTTAAGATTTGAAATCTTATCAATTTCTTGCCTTACAAGATACCATTTTTTCCCGTCTTTACCAAGGAGCCATTGGGCATTTTCTCTTTTAGCTTTATTGATTAAATTCGGATCTATGTTTGGATTAGAAGTTGTTTCATCGATAACTTGTCCAAACCAGAGGACACCAGTAGAACCAATTAACTGTTCTGCCTTTGCTGTGTCAGTTGCTCCAGGAATTTCAACAATAATAAATGAATTGTTTTCTCTAAAAGTTTGTTTAACAACTGCTTCTGTGTAATTTGCCATATCAAGTCTATTTCTAAGTACTGTCCAAACATCTTCAACAACAGCCGATGGATTTTCCACAGATTGATCGATATCTACTTTATACTCTATCCTTGCACCACCACTAATATCAAGTCCAAGTTTTATTCTGTTGAATAAACTGGCTAAACCTGTATATTTACCGTTAGCTGTCGGCCATAGAAGAGCTATGAATGCAAGGGCAATTACTATAAGCGAAATAATGCCTCTTGTCTTATCAGCGCGCATTTATATACCCCCTTATTTTTCCTCTGAGTTTTCCTCCGTTTTGTTTTTGATTACTCTAGCAACAAATGCTTTAGAAATTTCGAGTTCGGTCGTATTCGCTGTTTTGATTTTTAAAGTATCCTTTTTTACATCTATTACTTTTCCTACCACACCACCAGATGTAACTATTGTATCTCCACGTTTAATAGATGAAATCATTTCTTTAAACTTTTTTTCTCTTTTTCTTTGTGGCAAAATTACTAAAAAGTACATCATGACAAAGAAAATGAGTAACAAAAATAACATTTGAAAAAGACCACTTGACGCACTTGGCGCAGCTGTTGTAACTGGCTGACTTGTTGTACCTTCTGGTACTCCTGAGTAAACAATATTGTTCATATGAACACCTCCTATTTATTTAAGTTTTTATGAATTATTTCCGCTGCCTTTACGACGTGTCCCATTAAGAGAAGAGTTGTAATTTTTCCTACTCCACCTGGTACAGGTGTTACACTTGCAATTTCAGACACGTCATTTGAAACATCACCAACAATTTTATTATCAATAACATTTATGCCAACATCTATTACAATACTGTTTTCTTTAATCATATCTTTAGTAACCAAATTTGCTTTTCCAGCAGCAGCGACCACGATATCAGCATTTTTTGTAAGAACTTCAAGATTTTTTGTCCTAGTATGGCAAACAGTTACGGTAGCGCTTCTATCTTTTCTTAAAAGCATTATTGATAAAGGTTTTCCAACAGTAGAACTTCTTCCAATTATAACAACATTTTTGCCTGTTATTTCAATTATTTCCTCTAAAATTTTTACAACTGCTTCAGCGGTACAGGGCGCAAAAATTTCTTTTCCATATATTAACATACCAAGGTTGTAAGGATGTCTTCCTTCAACATCTTTGCTGGGACTAATAGAATTTAAAGCTTCCATTTCATCAATTTCAGGAAGAGGATGTGTTAAAAAAATACCATGAGTATGCATATCGTTTGATAATTCATTTAAAACATTGAAGATACTTTCTGGAGAATTCAATTCTAATATTTCATAATCAATATTAAATTTTTTTGCAATTTTCTGCTGACTTTTTAAATAACTTACAGTTGAATTGTCAGGTTTATAAGTAACAGCTGCAAGCTTTGGTGTTATACCTAAAGAATTTATTTTTTCATTTATTTTTTCTGTTAAAGTGTTAGCTAAAGGTTTAACATCAATTAGCATAACGTTCCCTCCTAAACTTTTACAGGTTTTAATCCTTTAGCATATAAAATGCCGCAAGTTTCAAACATACTGTATTTAGTACTTAAAAGTATGATACCAGAAAGTTTAGCAGCTTCAATTGTTTCGGGCATGGTATCTCTATTTCTTACAATTAATACAGCTGGAATGCCAACAACTCCTGCAGTTCGAATGCACTGAGGGCTTGATAAACCAGTTACTAATAGAGAACCTTCTTCCCCCAGGGCTAAAACATCACTCATTAAATCAGAAGCGGTAACTTTTTCAATTTCAACGTTCTCAATATTTCCATCAACAATAACTTTTGCATTTAAAAGTTCAATAATTTCTTTAAGTTTCATTTTTTCACTCCCTATTTTTCAATAAGTCACCTTTATATCTAAATTTGAGAAATGCTTCATAAGTCCAAGGACATTTTTCTTTGAAGATTTCCGCAATATGAATGGCATATTGCTGAATTTCCCATTGAGCATGTGAGTCAGCTCTTAAATCAAGAAAATTCATAAGACTTCGGGCATTAACGGTCCAATAAAATTGTGTATAAGATGACATTGGTAAAACTATTCTAGCCATTTCTCTAGCAATTCCCATTTCGAGTAATTCTTTATAAGTTTTATATGAATCTTCCAGAGATTTTTCAATTATTTCTAATGCCCTATTTTTAAGATTTTCATCTTCGATAATTATCCCTTTTTGTTTGTCTTCAAGATCATTAACACGAATATGATTTGGAATATAAAACTCATCTTTTAATTCCGTATATCGTAGACTTGCTTCATTGAAAGAACCTATTCTATGTCTAAACCATTGCCTTGCTACAAATATAGGAGTTTTAGCATGAAAAGTGAAAACAATATGTTCAAAAGGAGTTTCATGCCTGTGTTTCATAAGGTAAAAAATCAAATTTTTGTCTTTTTCAGGTGTTTTTAATCCTTTTCCATAAGAAACCCTTGCAGCTCTTACTGCAGAAAAATCATTACCTAACATATCAACCAATTTTACAAAACCTTTATCTAATACTTTAAATTCCAAAAAGAGGCACCCCCATTTTTTTAATAATTTTGAAATATCTTTCTTCATCTATAATACCACGTTTAAGCCAATCTTCAAGTTTTTCGAAAGTAATATTTTTAACAACTGGTTTAAAAGTTAGCCTATGCAAAGGGGTGATACCATATTTTTTAATTAATTCCATGTGTAATTTTGTTGGATATCCTTTATGAACATCAAGTTTGTATTCTTTATAGATTTTGGAAAAGCCCACCATTATTTTGTCTCTAACAACTTTTGCTATTATAGAAGCTGCGGAAATTTCTTTAACTAATAAATCACCTTTAACAATACATTTGCTTGGAAAATTTAAAGTCAGATTTTTACCATCGATGAGCACAAAATCAAATTTTATTTTGTTTTGTAAATTTTCAAGGGCTCTATTCATAGCTAATTCAGTTGCATGTAAAATGTTTAATTTGTCAATTTCTGAAGCAGATGCGATTCCAATTCCATAATAAGAATTTTGGATGATTAGCTCAAAAAGTTTTTCTCTTGTTTTTAGTGAAAGTAGTTTAGAATCATTTAATCCGCTTATTTTGTCATTATTTAAAACCACAGCTGCAGCAACAACTGGGCCAAAGAGAGGACCACGCCCTGCTTCATCTACCCCTGCTATGATCATATACTCACCATTTCATATACAGTATTGATATAGTTAAAAAAGTCTTCAGGGTTTTTGCCAGAAAGAATAAATATCCATTTATCTTTCCACCAACAAATTACCTTAATTCCTTCAAAATTGGTTTTTAAATATCCCCTATCAAAAAGATTTATGTTTAAATAATTTATCTTTAAAGGATTGCCGAAAATTTTAGTCAGTTTTTTCCAATTTTCCTTTGTTAATTCAGGGGAGTCGAATTTAAATATGTTAAGCATCCCATCGAATCCTGAGAATAAACCATATATTCCTTGACCCAATTCAACATTAAATACAGAATCAATATAACCATATTCTTCCAACTTATATTTTCCATCTAAAATAAAGAGTGCATTCCTTAATGAAAAACTACCATTAGGAACTGGAGTTTTGAAAAATATTGAACAAGAGGAAATCAGAAATATAAATATGAAAATTAGAACAATAAGTTTATTTTTCATTATTTTTCCTCCTTTTTAATTTCAAATATTTCTAATGCCTTTTCTATTATATCACGTCTCATAGCAAGGTCTGCATGACTTGTGGAATGGAAGACCAAAGTATATTTTGCATCTTGAATTGCGCTGTAGTAAGGAACCATTCCATCATTAATTTGAAAAATAGAGTTTTCAGGATAAACATTTTCCACAACATATTTAAGCATTGTTAATCCAATAAAATATGAAATTTTTGAATTCATGATATTTAATATATTAGAATTTTTCAAATTAAAATCTAAAATTCCAACGAAGTTGTAACTTTCTATGTTTTTAGGTATATTAGGAAATCTCTTTCCAAATATCAGGTATCTATAATTTGGTGCATCAATTGATCCATCAAAAATATTTGATGTTATAATAGCATATTTTAAAAGTTCTATTTTACTTCCATAAAAATATTTAAAAAATTGTTTTTTTAAAATTATAAAGTTTGCTAACGGTGAACCTAGGTGGGGAGTTCCAGAAAAAACAATCTTTTTAATTTTGTTTTGGAATTTTTCATTTTGAAGTGCATATCTCAATAATATTCCACCCATACTATGAGCAAATACGTAAAATGAATTAAATTTTTCAGTATATTCTATGAGTTTATTTGCGGAATATTCCAGCTTTACAGAAAGGGTTGGATAAAGAAAAAAATATAAACCAGCATTTTTAGAAGCATAATTTTCAAATGCTTCAATCATTGATAGTTTATAATCATCGATTTTTTTGTTTATTTCTTTTGGAGAAATGCCATGAATTATTATTATTACTGGTGTTCCTTCTCTAATAGTTATCAGTTCAGGCTCAAAAGGTTCCCAATTTGAAATTGTCAATTCATCATAATCAAAAAAAGGATCTACAGGGGTTCCAAGTGATTTATAAATGGTTATTCCATGATATTTATATTCATATAAATTAATACCATAACTAAAAGTGATAGATAAAATAATAGATAAAATGATAAAAGTGAGCAATATTACTTTTTTCAATTTAAAAAACTCCTTTTTCTTTTAAATAGTTTAAAAGATTTTCAGCGAATTCAGTTGCGGAAGAATTGACTTTAATATCAGCAATATCATCTAACGCTGTTATTGTTTTGTTGATTATTACAAGTTTGCCTGATTTTCTTTTGAACAAAATAGGTAAATAAGCAGCAGGGTAAACTACAAGAGATGAACCAATAACAATCATTACCTCTGCTTTTTCAATAAAATTCAATGACATTTCCCAATCTTCATCAGGCAAATTTTCACCAAAAAAAACAATATCAGGTCTAATCAAACTACCACAACTACAGTAATGTGATTCTAAAACTTTTTTTATTGAATATCTTTTTTTGCATTTTGTACAATAAAATTTTGTTGCATTCCCATGAAGTTCAGCAACATATTTAGAACCTGCTTTGAAGTGTAAATTATCTATATTTTGTGTGATTACTCCAAGTAAATAACCTTTTTCTTCCAACATTGCCAGTAATCTATGAGCCGAATTTGGTGAAGCATTGTACATCGGTAAAAAAGCTTCCTTAGCAAATTCATAAAATTTTTTGGGATTATTGTAAAAATAATTTATGTCAAAAACTTCTTTTCCATATTTTGAATAAATTCCGTTTTCGCTTCTAAAATCTGGTATACCACTTTCTGTACTGATTCCTGCTCCTGTAAAGGCAACAGTAGGGAGATTTAGAATTAAATCAGCAATTTTTTTTATCATGATAACACCACCATACAATAAATAAAAAGAACAAAATAACTAGATTTTTAAAAATAATTGAAATAAAAATTGAAACAATAAGAATAAAAATCTTTGCAAAATTCCATTTTTGTGTTTTAATTAATGAATACAATACTCCAAGTATCAGGCCAATTATGGAACCATAGACACCTTTGAAAAAACCTTTTAAATATATATTGTCAGAATAAGCATTAACTAAACTTCCAAATAACACAATAGCACCTACTGGTGGAATAATTACTCCAATTACAGCAATAATAGCACCCCAAAAACCCAATATTGCTTCTCCCAACAACACGGCAATATTAATAGCAATTGGTCCAGGGATAGATTGAGCAACAGCCAAAATTTTTAGAAATTCATCTTCGTCTATATACTTAGAAAGTCTTTTTTGAAAGACAGGTACCATAGCATAACCACCTCCTAGTGCAAACAAAGAGGTGGTAAAAAATATATAGAATATTTCAAAGATGTTAGAAAAGATTTTCTTCTTCTCCTCCATTTTCTTCCCTTTCAAGTCTTTCTAGAAATTCCCTATATTTTTCATCTATTTCTTCTTTTTCTTTCTTAAAATTAATTAATTTTGCTCTAGCAATAGCTAGAAGTTCAACTGCTTTACCATATAACTTTAATGCCAATTCAATATCGACCTCATTTTGATGAAAATAGTCTTTGATTTCTTCGATTTTTTCTACTAAATCATTAAAACTTAATTTTTCCATCTCTTCAGAATTTAAAGAGAGTATTTCCTCCATATGCATCAATTTCCTCCTTCTTTTTGTCAGTATTTTTTTCCTTGACAACTTTTAAATTTAAAGTTCCATCTTTTAGGAAAGCTTTGAGATAGTCACCAAGTTTTACTTGTTTAACGCTTTTTACAAAGTTTTCTTCTTTTCTTAGTACGGCTCCACCAAAGAGAATAGCAGCATATTCTCTTTTTGCCAAAAGAGAATCGAAAATTTCATTTAATTGTTCATCTTTATGTGAAATTTTAGAATTAAGATTTTGTGAGATAATTGTTTTAAAATTTTCAAGAAATTTAATGTTATTTCTTAACTCATTATTAATTGAATCAGAAAGATATGAAATAAAATCAGCCGAAATAGTCTTTTGAAGAGAAGAAAATGTAAAATTGATAAATTGTTTTATATTTTTTAAGTTATCAATGGAATTTTTAGTTAGAGTTTTTAAATTAGAGTTTATTGAATTATTGATGATTTGTAAGATAGATTCATCTGTTTTCCTGTCGTATTTATCTAAGAAGTTTATCATAACTATTTCAAATTCTCTCCAGTTATTGTCTAATTTTTTAATGTTATCTTCGATCTGTTTAGAGATTGCTCTAGCGACCTCAGTTGGCGTTGCAAATCTTTTCCAAGCAACATAATCTGGAATAGTGAAATCTCGTTCATGACCTATTCCAGAAAGAACAGGACAGTAATTATTGAAATTAGCAATTTCTATACCAAGTTTTAAATCATCAAAATACATTAAATCACTACTTGCTCCACCACCACGCGCAATTACAACAACATCATAATCAATTTGTGAAGCTCGAATTTTATTCAAAGCTGAAATAATACCAGTGGCTGTTTCAGCACCTTGCATCGGAGATTCATATAAATGAACAATAGGTCTATAAAGCAAGGGAACAGTTAAGTTTTTCAAGAAATCTTCATATCCTGCAGCTGTTTTTGAAGAAATTATTGCTATTTTTTTAATAGGTTCAAGTTCAGATAAATCATGAATTTCAGTCATCAAAAGATTTTGAATCTTTAATTCATTTAAAATCTCTTTTCGACGTTTTTCAATTTCAGAATCTCCAACAGGAGCAATTGTATCAGCATAAAAAGTAAAACTCATTCTATCTTTGTAAAATGATAAACGTCCCTGGAATATCCATTTTTTACCAACAAGCTCATTAGAAGATTTTAAACCCAACCTTGATAAAATCACATTTCCAAGTTTTGCAGGTACATAAACTGTAATTTCTATATTTCTAGAGCCATATCGCGTTGAATATGGTTGGGAAACACTAATAAACAAACCTGTTTTATGACTTTTTGCTCTGACAACGTCAGCATAAAATCTAAACTTTTCACTTGTTAATCCTGACAATTCAATTTTTCGGTTTATATATTCATACAAATCTATAAGATCGTTGAATTCAATAATTCTATCCATTATTCCCACTCTTTTCCTTGATATAATTCAACAAAAAGAGGAACCTTTAATTTTGCAGCATTTTCCATTTCGTTTTTAATTATTTTTTTCATTGTCTCTAATTCCTCTTCGGGAACTTCAAATACCAACTCGTCGTGAACTTGGAGAATCATTTTGCTTTTTAATTTTCTTTCTTTAATTTTCTTGTGAATTCTTATCATAGCTATTTTAATAATATCAGCAGCTGTACCTTGAATAGGAGTATTAATGGCAATTCTTTCTCCTTCGCTACGTTTATTAGCGTTTGAGGATTTTAATTGAGGAATTTCTCTTTTTCTTCCAAAAAGAGTTTCAACATAGCCATTTTTTCTGGCAAATTCTTTTGTTTTTTTTATATATTCAAAAACATCGGAGTAGAATTTGAAGTAATTATCGATTATTTTTTTCGTTTCAGAAACATTTAAACCAATTCTTTTTGCTAAACCATACGGTGAAACACCGTAAATAATGGCAAAATTAACCATTTTTCCAACCCTTCTCATTTCTTCTGTTACGAATTTTTCTGAAATTCCAAAAATATTTGCTGCCGTTATTGTATGGATATCTAAATTATTTTTGAAAGCTTCGATTAAATTTTTATCTTCACTTACGTGAGCAAGTATTCTGAGTTCAATTTGAGAATAATCCGCTCCAACAATCCACCAATTATTATCTTGAGGTTTAATAGCTTTTCTAATTTCTTTTCCTTCGTCACTTCTTGTGGGGAGGTTTTGCAAATTTGGTTCTGAGCTACTCAAACGTCCCGTTGAAGTTCCGGTTTGATGAAAACTAGAATGAATTCGTCCTGTTTTTGGATTTATTTCCATTGGTAAGGAATCTAAATAAGTGCTTTTTAGTTTTTGAAGTTTACGATATTCAAGAATCAATCTTGCTATTTCGTATTCTTGAGATAATATTTCTAATACTTCTGCATCAGTTGAAAAACTCCCTTTAGAGGTTTTTTTAACAGTGGGTATATTTAATTTTTCAAATAAGATATAAGCGACCTGTTTAGAAGAATTTAAATTGAATTTTTCACCAGCAATTTCAAATATTTTTTCTTGGAGTTCATCCATTTTTTTACCATAATCTTTTGAGAGTTTTTCTAAATATTCTTTATCAAAATAAACACCATTGAGCTCCATTTGTGCTAACACATTAATTAAAGGTAATTCAATTTCGTGGAAAAGTTTATCAAGATTTTTTTCGTATATTTTTCTACTTAATTTTCTAAATAATCTGTAAGTTACATCTGCATCTTCACATGAGTATTTTGCTGCTTTGTCAATTGGCACGAATGAAAAATCATTTGCAAATAGAGGTGTAGATGTATCTACAACTTCATCAAATGAAGTCATTTTATAACCTAAATATTTCAAAGCCAATTCGTCCAAATTAAAGCGTTTTTCATCTGGATTTAAAAGGTAAGCAGCAATCATCGTATCAAAATGGGGGACTTGAGGATCAATATTGTTCATTTTAAATATTTTATAATCGTATTTCAAATTTTGACCAATTATATTGTATTTATTTGATTCGAGCAAATCTTTCAAAAAATCAATTATTTCATTTTTTTCTATATTTTTACCATTTTGATGTGAAATAGGAATATAATATGCTTTTCCTTCGGCAGTGGCTATTGAGATTCCAACAAGTTTAGAGTCAAATGGATCCAATGAAGTTGTTTCAGTATCAATAGAGAATGAGCGAATTTCATCAATTTCTTTTTTTAAACTAGAAAGTTTATCATTGTTATCAACAACAATGTAAGTTGAAGAAAGTTCTGTTGAATAAAGATTTAACTCGCGAATAATACTCGAAAATTCATATTTTTTAAGAACTTCAAGTAATTTATTTGGATTATAACCTCGATAAACAAATTCGTCGAATTTAAATTCTATAGGTGCATCATATAAAAGTTTTGCAAGTTCTAGGCTTTTTTCAAGGTCTTCTTTATAATTCTCAATAGCGTTTTTAACTTTTGGTGTTAGTTTATTAATATTTTTTAAAATATTTTCAACATTACCATACTTTTTTAGAAGAGAGACAGCTGTTTTCTTCCCAATTCCTCTTACTCCGGGGATGTTATCAATAGGATCTCCTACAAGCGCCAAATAATCTACAAATTGTTCTGGATAAATCCCGTATTTTTCTATAACTTTTTCCCTTGTATACAAAACGATATTTGAAATTCCTTTTTCCACACGCCACACAAATACATTATTTTTCACTAGCTGTAGTAAATCTTTGTCGCCAGTAACAATATCAATTTCGCCAAATTTATTTGAAAATTTTTGAACTGAGGTAGCAATAATATCATCTGCTTCATAACCTGGGATTTTTAATACTTTCATGCCAAGTGCTTCAATTACTTCAACAATGTAAGGAATCTGTTCAAGTAAAATTTCTGGAGTTTCTGGACGATTGGCTTTGTAAGTTTCTAAAACTTGTTTTCTAAAAGTACTTCCGCCTTTTGAATCTAAAACAAATGCACAAGCGTCTTTTTCAGTTTGAATATGTTCTTTTAAAAATTTTATTATCATTTTTGTGACACCATATACAGCATTTGTATGATATCCTGTTGAAGTTTTTAAAGATTGATCAAGAGCAAAATATGCTCTATAAACCAAGCCTGTTCCATCAAATAGAAACATCTTTGCCACTTTTTTGCATCTCCCTAATTTCTTCAAGTAAATTAACAGCTTTTCTTAAATGGGGAATAATAATTGATCCCCCTACAATTAAAGCTACATCAAAAGTTTCAAAAAATTCATCATCTGAAACTCCCAATTGAACACATCTAATAATGTGATATGTAATACAATCATCACATTTAAGAACCATTGATGCAACTAATCCCATTAATTCTTTTGATTTTTCATCTAGTGCCCCTTTTTTATAAACATTACTGTCTAAGTTAAAAAATCTTCTTGTATTTAAAGTTCCTTTTTCCAATATAAGTTCGTTCATCTTTTCTCTGAATTTTTTGAATGAATCAAGACTCATTTTATGTCCCCTCCTAAATAAATATTATAACACCAGATGGATGATGGAAAAATTAGGAATGATTTAAACTTCAATGTAGGTGACTCCAATACCACCTTCGCTTGGACGACCAAACCTATATTTTTTTATTCGAGTATCTTTACGAAGAAAATTCCAAATATTAGAAGCCAAACTACCCGTACCTTTTCCATGAATAATGTAAGCTGAATTATAATCAGATAGAATAAGGTCATCAATAAATTTGTCAAGTAATTCTAAAGCTTCTTCAACTGTTTTTCCTCGTAAATCAATTTCATTTTTTTCTAAAATTTTTGATGTTGGAAAAGAAATTGAAGATGAGCTATCAACATCTTGAGGAGGGTTGGCAGGGACTAATTTGTTCTTTTTAATTTCAACTTTTAATCCATTAAAATCAACCAAGTACTTATCATCACTTCTTTTGTCAATAATTTTTCCAATTGCTGTTCCTTCTTTGATTTTTACATAAGAACCAATTTCTAATTTGTTATCTACAATTGGATTCTTCATTGTATCTATAACTTCTTCCATTTTCTCGAAATTTTTTTGTGTTTTTTCTAATTCATGGAGTCTTTTCTTTAAAAGAGATTCACTTCTAATTTTTACACTATGCATCGCAAGTTGTAAATTTTTTTTAGCTGAACGAATTTCCTTATATAGATTTTTAATTTCATTATCAAGTTCTTCAATCTTCTTAACTTTTAAAATGTTATATTTTTTTTCGTAATTTTCTTTGAGTAATTCATATTCTTTTAAGAGCTTTTCTAAATTTTCTTTTTTTCTTTCAAGCTCACTGATTTTAGAATTAAGGTCTTTAATTAGATTTTCTATTTTCAAATGATCTTTCGACATAAAAGTTTCAGCACGTTTAATAATATTTTCAGATAGGCCAAGCTTCATAGAAATTTCAAACGCATGCGATGCTCCAGGGATATTTAGTAAAACCTTGTAAGTAGGTTTTAATGTTTCCATATCAAATTCCATAGAAGCAGTTAAAATGTCTTGGTGTTCCATTGCATACAATTTTACATTGGTTAAATGTGTAGTAATAATAAATTTTATATTTTTTTCGATTAACTCTTCAATAATACTTAATGCTAAAGCACTTCCTTCAAAAGGATCCGTACCAGAGCCTAATTCATCAATAATTACCAGAGAATTTTCATCAGCGTTTTTGAGTGCATAAATTATTCTTATTATATGGGAAGAAAAAGTACTAAGATTTTCAACAACGTTTTGAGCGTCCCCTATATCAACAAACAATTTCAAGTCTGGAATACGTGTACCGGTATCTGCGAGAATTGGAAAAGCTTTTTGGGACATGAAAATAAAAAGCGCAATTGTTTTTAAAGTTACCGTTTTTCCACCTGTATTGGGACCAGTTATTATCAGACCTTTTTTATCTTCAGGTAAATCAATTGTAATTGGAACTACATTATCTTTTTCAATTAATGGATGTCGTGCGTTAACTAATTTCAAATATCTTCCTTGAGGTTTCACAACTATTGCGTTGTTTTCTTTTGCAAATTTAGCACGAGCACTTAAAGAGTCATAATGACCAACTAATTTTATGTCTTTAATTATATTATTTTGTTTTTCAAATATTTTCATAGTAATGTTTCTTAAAATTTTATTTATTTCAATTTTTTCTTCACTTTTTAAGATTTGAATTTCATCGTTTAATTTTATAAACTCTTGAGGTTCAAAATATAAAGTAGCTCCTGATGAGGAAGTTCCATGAACAATACCTTGAAATTTTGATCTTGCATTGGGTTTTAAAAGAAAGACATATCTTCCATTTCTGACTGTATAGATTTGATCTTGTAAATAATTAGAGTTATTGTTTATAAAAGAATCAATTTTTCTTTTAGTTTCAGAGTATAGATTTTTAATATTTTTTCGTATACTTTGAAGATTAGGAGAAGCGTTATCTTTGATTTCTCCGTTTTCATCAAAGATTCTATCAATTTCGCTAATTAAAAGTGAATAATTTGAAAGATTAGAAAAATAAAAAGATAATTTATATCGAGTACTTTGAAAGATCTTTTTAATTTCTTCAACAATTACAAGAAAATTTTTAATTTCAAAAATTTCTTCCGGTTCAAGAATTAAATTGTTTTCAATTTTGTTTAAGATGGGTCTAATATCTGGTATTTTTTGAAAAGAAGGTAGGCCAAAAGAAACAAGAATTTCAAATATTTCTTGTAAGTAATCATATTCAATTTCATTTGGTTGATTGTTGATTAGAAATTCAAGATGTTCCTTTCCATATTCTGAAAAAACCAATTTCCGGATTTTTTCAAATATTAAATCCCAGTCAATGAATTTACTTATTTCCATTTATTTTCTCCTCACGTAAAATCTAAAGAGATTATATCATATATTAGGTTAAAATCAGAAATAAAATGGCACTTACAATTGCAGCAAATGGGACAGTTACAAACCAGGAAATGATAATATTTTTTAAAATTCCAACGTTTACAACTTCTATACCTCTCGCAAACCCAACACCAGATACAGCACCAACAACAGTGTGAGTTGTTGATATTGGCATTCCAAATGTTGACGCCAATAGTACTGTTGTTGCAGCTGCAAAGTCAATAGAAAAACCTCTAGAATTATTCAACTCTGTTATATCTTCTCCAACAGTCTTCATAACTTTATGGCCTAAAGTTGCAACTCCAAGTGAAATCCCTAAACCACCGAGTGCTAAAATATAAGTGGGTATTGTAATTTCACTAGAAAAATTTTGTGTGGTTAATATAATATAAATTAATGCCAAAGGTCCTACGGCATTTGCTACATCATTTGCACCGTGTGAAAAACTAACATAACAAGATGTAACTATCTGGGCATTTTTAAATACTTTTTCTACGATTGAATATTCATTTTTATCTGAGGACATTTTATGAAGAAAGATAAAAGATAAAACAAAAACAATAAAAGCGGTGATTATTCCAATTAAATTTCCCAAACCCATATTTTCTTTTAAAGTTTTTATAACAAAGAGTGTACCGATAATATAAAAGGTTAATCCTAGAAGAATTGGGGCAACTAATTTTGCAGCTTTTGCAGGGTGTTTTCTATGAAGAATAGACCAGGAAATAAATTTGAATATTACAAATGCGAGTGCTCCACCAATTAAGGGTGATATAACCCAAGTTAAAACTATTTTTAAAAGTACAATCCAATTTATAACATTAAAACCACCAGCAGCTAGGCCAAAACCGACCATTCCACCAACTATCGAGTGCGTAGTGGAAACGGGCATTCCCCAGTATGTTGCAAGTAAAACCCATATAATAGAAGCGATTAAAGCCGAAAAAGCTCCAATAAGAATATAATTTGAATTATTAATCAGTTCTAAATTTACAATTCCTTTTGCAATAGTTTTAGTAACGTGTGTTCCAAATAATACAGCACCTGAAAATTCTAAAATAGATGCTATCAAAACTGCCTGTTTGGGAGTAATTGCCTTAGCGCCTACAGCAGTTGACATACTATTTGCAACATCGTTAGCTCCAATTGAAAAGGCCATTCCAAAGCCTACAATGAATGCCAGAATAATTAGTATCATTTTTGAACCTCCTTATCTTATGATCATTCTTATTCTTTCAACAACATTTTCTGCTTTGTCTGAAATTTTCATTAACAAAATTACAATGTTATTTAGGAAAATTAGATCTACTGGGTTCAAATTATTTTTTTGCTTAAAGATCAACCTTCCAATTTCAATACCTAGTTTGTCAGTTGAACTTTCATCGAATTCAACATCGAAAGTGATATTGTCTTCCTTTAAAATTTCCTCAGGCGAAAAGTCAGATTCAACCACTAATTTAAGTTCATCAACTGACATTTTCATTAGTTTTATGGAACCATAGACAAGGTTTCCTAAATCTTTAATTTTTAATATAATTTCTTCAGGACAATCTTCCACTTTATTCATAGTAAGAACTTTGACAAAATCGTCTACGGCATCAATTATTGTATCTTGGTTGTGTATAATTTCAAGAGCATCAATTCTATCAAAATAGCTCCATTTCAGTTTTGTATAAATTTCACGAAGTTTTGTTTTTATTCCATCCGCTTGAGATTCATATTTATCGATTTCTTCTGAATATTTTAGAACATCTTTTCCTTCAAAATATGAATTTAAAATTTCAGGAATTAATTTTCCGGATTTAAAACAAAATTCAGCATGTTCACTTAATAATTTTGTCGGTGATATTTCAGGAAATAATCGGTCAATAAATCTTTTCATATTTTCCCTCCTTAAATATTTAAATTTAGTTCTTTTTCAGGTCCACCGTGTTCATCAACAATTTTATTTAATTTTGTTAGAATTTCACTTACATTCAACCCAAGTTTTTCTATTTCTTCACCAAGAGTGCCCCATTTAACATCCCCACATTCTATTACTTTTATACCCATTTCTAATAACGGAGTTATCAAATAAGGAAATTTTGTGGCAATTGTTTCAAAATCAGTGTCCTTTGTTATTAACAAATTTGTCACCTCCATTTACCACTTTCATTTTATCTTTTTTACTAGAAATTGTAAAGAAAATAGTTCCTAAAATTAAAGGTACATAAAATGTTACGAATCTGTAAATAGTAATTATATTAATAGCATTTGCAGGGCCAAATAAATCTGAAAATACTACTTGATAAGTTCCTTCAATTCCTCCGCTTGAACCAGGGGTTGGGACATAATAAGCTACAGTGTTCATCATTACAAGAATGGCTAATAAAGAGAAAAATGAGATTTCTCCTCCAAAAAAGGTTTTAACAATCAGGAAAAGAATAGAATTATAAAGAAGAAGGGTTATAAAATAAAGAAACATATCCAATATTAGTAGCCATGGATTTTTTAACCACAAAGTTTTAATACTTTTTTGTAAATTATCTATCCAGTTGTCAACTTCTTCTTCAGTATGGTTTAACTTAAAAATTTTAATTAAAAATAAAAGAAATTTCTTGAGAATTTTCCGATTTACAAAGCTTAGAAAGATAGCAAATGAAATTGATAAACCAACAAAAAAGCCAATTAATATTATTGATAATCCAAAGCTTTTTGGCATAAATTTTAAAACGTTTTTTATGAAAATCAAATCTAGAAAAAGAATTACAAAAGAAATTTCGAGTGTTTTGGATATAACTATGTTTGTTGCGTCAGTTCCTTTAATATTATTTTTTACTAAATGATAAATTTGATATGGTTGTCCTCCTATTGACATTGGTGTTATAAAAGTGAAAAAAGCTCCGAAGAATATATTTTTGAATGATTCCTTAAAAGGAAATTTATAGCCAAAGAATTTTAATAACATTTGTAATCTTAGAGCATTAATGAAATAAACTAAAAATAAAATGAAAAAATTAATGAGAAGTACATTTAAGGGAAATTTTAGAACCGAAAAAATATTGAAGTTTTTTGAATATAGCATTTGAAAGATTGTGATTATAGAAAAACTTATCAAAATTGATAAAAAAACCTTTTTATAAATTCCTTTCATTTTTCTCACTCCGAATAATAAATTCAGAAAACAGAATATCTTCTTTGGTAGTTATTTTAATATTCATTTTACTTCCTGGGACAATATAAACAGGGTAACCTGCGCTTTTTACTACAGAGGAATCATCAGTAAATGAACATATTTTTTCAAGATTTTTCATAAAGGAATTTTCTAGAATTTCAAATTTGAAAGTTTGAGGAGTTTGAATAGTATAAGTATTTTTTCGATCCGGAAATTCCACTATTATATTATTTCTAACTATACCAATAGTGTTTTCAGAAGGAATTGCTGTAACTGCACTTCCAAATTTCTCTGTAGTTTTAATATTTTCGATAATAATTTCTGGAAAAACAAATGGTCGTACTCCATCGTGTATCAACACTATATCTTCTTTATCTAAATATTTTTTTAAAAAATTTATAGCATTTAATGTCGATTCTTCTCTACATTTTCCCCCTTTAATTACTTGAATTTTTTTAGAACAATTATATTTTTTTGTAATTTCAAGCGTTTCAGTGAGATATTTTGGATTAGTTACAATTATTATGTTATCTATGTAGGGAAGTATAAACTTTTCAATAGTATGTTCAAGAATTGTTTTTCCAAATAGTTTATAGAATTGCTTGGGTATATTTTTATTAAATCTTTCGCCTTTACCTCCGAAAAGTAAAACTGCAACCACCATTTATTTATCATCCAATCTATACAATTTTATCTTATAAGAGAGGGTTTTGTAATTCATGTTTAATAATTTACAAGCTTCTTTACGTGATTTAGAATTTTTTAAGGCAAGTTTGATGTATTTTTTTTCAATATGTTTTACTAAACTATTTGTTAATTTGGGAAGATTAATTTTTTCAAATTTTGTGATGTTTTTGCCGGGAATGTTGATTAAACCAGTTGAGGCATAATTGTGTATCACTTTTATTAATTCTTTAGTATTTCCAGGCCAGTTGTATTCTTTTAGTAATGTTAATTCTAATTCATCGGGGATTCTTTTAATTAAATTCTTGTGTTTTGAATAGATCGACGATAAAATCTTATCAACCATATAAGGAATATCTTCTTTTCTTTTTCTAAGAGGAGGAATGGCAACACCTTTATTTGTTGAAAATTTTATTTTTGTAAAAGGCATGGATTGGGAAAGAAATTTTTTGTATTCTTCAATTACTATTCCTTGTTCATACTTCAAAGAAACCTCTAAGGCATTTTTGTTCTTTGCTAAAAATTGTTCAAGAAAATTTCTTATTACAGGTCCTTGAAGTTCAGGTGATGAAAAAAGCATATCAAACTTTCTTTTTAAATCTTCAAATTTGAACTTTTCTTCTAACATCAATACAGCAAGTTCCAATTCTTTTATAGTATTAACAACAATTTTCCCTGGAATAGAAATTTGCTGGTTTTCAAAATAAACAATATCCCAGTTTTCTTCTTTCAACTTTTCAAAAAAATTTAAATTATAAATTTCAAAAATCACATTTTGATGGTTGTATAAAAATTCCCTCAGGTCCTCTAAAAGAGCCTGAGGGATCAATACTTTAATCAAAATTTCACCCCTTAATGATTTTTGTTCCCGTTTCTCCCCTCAGAGCTTTATCAAGAACAGTCATATCAGTAATTATACATTCTTTACCAGTAGATTCGACAAAATCTATTGCAGCTTCAATTTTCGGTCCCATACTCCCCTTTGGAAAATGTCCTTCAGCGAGGTATTTTTTTGCTTCAGAAGTAGTTAATGTATTTAATTCTATTTGATTTTCTTTGCCATAATTTAGATAAACTTTTTCAACACCTGTAAGTATTATCAAAACATCGGCATTTATTTCTTTTGCCAAAAGAGCGCTTGCTCTATCTTTATCAATTACTGCTTCTACTCCTTTAATTTTACCATCTTCTAGAACTACAGGAATTCCTCCGCCACCTGCTGCGATAACAATGACATCATTAGACATTAATAATTTTATCACATCTTTTTCAATTATATCTAACGGTTTTGGAGAAGGTACTACTCTTCTCCAACCTCTACCTGCATCTTCTTTGATAATCCATCCTTTTTCTTCAATTAGTTTTTTAGCTTCTTTTTCATAATAAAAAGGTCCAACAGGTTTAGTTGGATTTTGAAAGGCTGGATCATTTTTGTCTACAACAATTTGAGTTACAACAGCAGCAATTTGATATTCTTTCCCTTCTTCTTTTAATTCATTATATAAAGTCTGAGCAATCATATACCCCAAGCTACCTTGAGTTTGTGCATCATTTACATCAATAGGGAAAGGTGGAATTTTATCTTTTGCAATTTCTTGTTGCACTAAAAGATTTCCTACTTGGGGACCGTTCCCGTGAGTTATTGCAATATCGTATTCATCCAACATCTTTGAAATGAACTTAGCAGTTTCACTTAAATTTTTAAACATATTTTCTGCTGTTGCCTTTTCTCCAGGTCTATTTACCGCATTTCCACCAATAGCAACTACTGCTAACTTTTTCATAATTCCCCTCCTTTTTATTTACTTATAGCTGCAGCTAAAGCAATTGAATTTCTTTTTGATTCACTTGAATCAGCTCTAGATACTATTATAATTGGAACTTTAGCTCCAATAACTAACCCTGCAATTTTACCTTTTGCAAGATATACTGCAGATTTTCCTAAGAAGTTTCCACTATGAATGTCGGGAACGACCAAAATATCAGCTTTTCCTGCAACTTCACTTTCTACTTTTTTTATTTGAGCAGCCATAAGATTCAAAGCGTTATCCAAACCTAACGGCCCATCTATATTGCATCCTTTAATTTGCTTTCTATCTGCCATTTTTGAAATTATAGCAGCTTCCATAGTTTCTGGCATGTCAGGATTTACAACTTCGACAGCAGCAATTAAAGCTACATTGGGTTTTTCATATCCAAGATCATGGGCCAAATTAGCAGCATTTTGTATTATTCCAACTTTTTGATTGAGATCTGGTTTTATAATCATACCACCATCAGTAACAAAGATTAATCTATCAAGTCCAGGTGTTTCAAGTATAGCTACATGTGATAAAAGATTTCCAGTTCGTAGCCCCCATTCTTTATTTAAAACAGCTTTTAAAAGTGTAGCTGTTTTTACTAAACCTTTCATTAAAATATTTGCTTTTCCTTCATTAATTAACTTTACAGCTTTTTCGGAAGATTCAGTTTCATTTTCTGAATGAACTATTGGAAGATCGATTTGTAAAGTTTCTAGATGCTTCTTGATTATATCTTTATTTCCAACAAGTATACCTCTAATTCCAAAATCTAGAGCACTTTTTATAGCTTTAATTGCTTCTATATCTTCGGCACCTGCTAAGGCGATTGTTGCGTTTTTTCCTTTGGCAATATCAATGATTTGTTGAAAAGATTGCAGCATTAGTTCACCTCCCTATAGTTTTTGCTACCTGACATAAAAATGCAATCGATAATATTGTATCAAATATTACTTGATATTCAGAATGAACAACTTTTATTTTTCTTCCATCTATTCTTTCTGTCAAGGGTAAGATTTCAACTAAATCCGCCCTACTTGTATCTGAAAGTTCAACAATAAGTTCAATAGGTGACTCAAATTTAAATACTGTAAAGATATTTTTGGGTTTTGAAATCATTTCTTTTGCTTTTAATTCAATTTCTTCAAGCAGAGTTTTCATAGGTTTTAATTTTGCTGAATATCTACCAAGTGATGTTTTAGTTTCTACATAAAAAAGATTTTTGAATACTTTTAATTCATTTTTAAGTTTGTCATCTCCAATTACCATACTTATTGGAACATTGAAAAGACCAGCAAACGCTGCATTAATAAGCGCTTCATTAACTATTGTGCCATTAATCCATATGTTGTATATTGAAGATGATGAATAAGTATGATCCATTGTAGAATATTTTGTTCCAATTGATGAGTGATAACCAAAAAATATTACCCTATCGAAACTTTCATCTAAACCAGTCATCATATAATTTTTTCTAAGCCCACCACTAATTATTTCTACATTAGGAAATTCTTTGGTAATTTCCCATAAAATATTGTCTCCGTAAGCATGAGAATCAGAAATTAAAACGTAGTTATTTCCAAGCCCTCTTAATAAAGCTCTTAGTTGTTCCATCAAATAATATTGTTTAAAACTACCGCCTTGAGAAACATCAGACCATTGAACAATTCCTCCAAGACCTTCTAAATCGACAGAAATATAAATTTTCATAATTTCACCTCTCACCATTTTTTTAAAATGTTACAATTTTATTTTAACCTAAAAGCTCATTTTTTCTAAATTTAGTAAGTTATAGAAAATGGCAGAATTTTTAAAATAGCTTATTTTACTTAATTTTTATCACTTTAAAAGAATTGATTAAGCAATTATAAGGTTTTGTTTCAAATTATTGGGAAGTTATTTAGAACTTTGATACAATTGTTTCTTGATTTTTTACATTCGGATATGAGATAATATTTTTTGCTCCCTCCAAAAATAAAATTCCGATTATGAGGTGTACCCTATATGAAAAAAGAAATACTTAATGCCTTGAAAGAACGAATTAGCAGACAGAATTGGGAAAGTTGGTTTCTTGATTTTGACATTAAAAAAATTGAAAATAATCATGTTGTTTTTGAAGTTGGAAATATCTTTATAAAAGACAGACTTGAGCAAAAATTTGGTAAAACCATTTCAAAAGTTTTACGTGATTTTTTTGGAAAAGAATACTCTTATGAATTCACCTATAGAGAAATTAAAACTAATGATAGTAGAGATAAACAAGAAGGACCATTAGTAAAGAAAAAACCTCTTTTAATTACACCTTTGAATCCAAGATATACTTTTCAGAATTTAATTGTGGGCGAATTCAATAGATTTGCTTACAATGCTTTTTTAGAGGCAAGTAAAAATCCAGGTTATTATAACCCTATATTTTTGTACAGTGGAGTTGGTCTAGGAAAAACTCATCTTGCACAAGCATTGGGAAATTATGTATTGGAAACTGATCCAGATATGAAAGTAGCTTATTTAACAAGCGAAGAGTTTATGAATGAAATGATAATTTCTATAAAAAAAGGAACAACTGAGGAATTTAGAGAGAAATATAGAAAAAAAGCTGATATTTTGATTATTGATGATATACAATTTTTGATTGGAAAAAAGGCGGCTCAAATTGAATTATTTCATACTTTTAATGCAATACACGAAGCTGGTAAGCAGATCATAATATGTTCTGATAGAACCCCCAATGAGTTGAAAGATTTTCACTCTAGGATGATATCAAGATTTCAAATGGGATTGGTTGTTAAGATAGAAAAACCTTCTAAGTTTGATCTGTTTAAAATTGGTAAGAAAATTTTAGAATTAAAAGAAGCCGAGCTTGATGATAAAATTATTGAGTACTTGGTTCAAGTTTATGATACTCCACGAGTTTTACACGGCGCTTTGTTAAAGTTAATTGCATATAAAAATCTTTTTGGAGAAATGAACTTATCAATAGCTCAATCATTAATTCCTAATTATAGAACTGATTCAAAGACATTGACAGAAAATATAATTGTGATTTTATCTGAAATTTTTGAATGCTCTCCAGAAGAAATGTTATCCTCAAAAAGAACTAAAAATGTTTCTTTTGCTAGAAAAATCGGAATGTATTATTTGAGTAAGTATTTGGGATTATCAACAAGGGAAATTGGAAAAATTTTTAATAAAAGTCATTCTTCCGTTGTGCAAAATTTAAAACAAATTGAAAATTCAATAAAAGATAATAACTTAGCAATAAAAAATTATTTAAAAGATCTAGATAAAAAGACAAAAAGATTTGCAGAGGGAAAAAGTGTATGATATAATGAGATTGATAGGCTTTGATCATAACTATAGGAGGTGTCTAAGGTGAAAGTAAGAGTTGATGAAGCATCCTGTATTGGTTGTGGAGTATGTGAAAATTTATGCCCAGATGTTTTCAAACTTGGTGATGATATGAAAGCTAAAGTTCTACAACCTGAGACTGATCTTGAATGTGCAAAAGATGCAGCCGACAGCTGTCCAACAGCTGCAATTACAGTAGAAGAATAATTTTAAAATATTATTATTTAATTAAAAGGTCGGCGTTTGCCGACCTTTTTGATTTAAAATTTGTTTTTAAAGAATTTTTTCTGAAATTGATTTTGCTTGAAGGAACAAGCCAAGGTAATCTCTACCACCTGCTTTACTATCTGTACCGGACATATTAAACCCACCAAATGGATGAACACCTACTAAAGCACCAGTACATTTTCTATTAAAGTAAAGATTTCCAACGTGGAATTCATTTTTTGCTTTTTCTATTCTTTCTCGCGATTTTGAATATAAAGATCCTGTTAATCCATATTCAGTTGAATTTGCAATTTTCAGTGCTTCTTCAAAATCTTTAGCTTTAATAATTGCTAATACTGGTCCAAAGATTTCTTCTTGTGCAATTCTCGCGTTCCAAGGAACATCTTTAAAAATTGTTGGTTCTATGAAAAATCCTCCCCAATTTTCTAGAGTTTTACCACCAAAAATAAGCGTGCCTTCTTTTTTTCCTATTTCGATGTATCCTTTAATTTTTTCAAAGGCTCCTCTATTAATAACAGGCCCCAACCAATTTTCTTTATATCTAACATCACCGATTTTTATTTTAGAAGCCTTATCAATAACTTTTTCAATTACTTTGTCGTAAACTTCATCAACAATAATAGCTCTGCTTCCAGCACTACATTTTTGCCCTTGGAAACCAAATGCGCTTGCTACAATTCCTTCGGCTGCTGCATCCAAATCGGCTGTTTCATCAACAACAACGGCATCTTTTCCGCCCATTTCTAAAACTGTTCTTTTAATCCAAATTTGCCCGGGTTGTGTTTTTGAAGCTAGTTCATGAATCCTCAGGCCCACTTCTTTTGAACCAGTAAAACTTATAAATCTAATTTTTGGGTGTTTTACTAGATATTCACCAGCAAGAGCACCACTTCCAGGAAGAAAATTAACAACACCTTCAGGGAGTCCAGCTTCTTCAAGAGCTTCATAAAATTTTGCAGCAATAACTGTGCTATCACTTGCCGGCTTAAGAACAACAGTGTTACCAGTAACAACGGCAGCACTTGTCATACCAACTAGTATTGCAAGAGGAAAGTTCCACGGAGGAATAATTGCTCCAACTCCAAGTGGAATGTATCTTAGCTCATTTTTTTCAGTTGGAATTCTTACTAATGGTTGTTCAGAAGCATATCTCAGCATTTCTCTTGCGTAAAATTCAAGAAAATCAACTGCTTCAGCAAAATCAGCATCAGCTTCTACCCAATTTTTTCCAACTTCAAAAACCATTGTTGCAACAAAATCAAATCTTTTTTGTCTCAAAATTTCTGCTGTTTTAAGTAAATATTCTGCCCTTTTCCAAGCTGGTGTTTTACTCCATTTATCAAATGCCTTTAAAGCAGTTTGTACTGCCATTTCTGCTAAATCTTCATTAGCAGAATTTGTTATTCCTACAATTTCAGTAATTTTACTTGGATTTATGGATTTAATTTTTCTTTCCGATTTATACCTTTTACCACCAATTACTATTTCATATTCTTTTTCAAACTCCGATTCAACTTTAGCTAAGGCTTCTTTCATTTTTTTCTCAATTTCAGGATTAGAAAAGTCTGAAATTGGCAGATTTTTAAAAGGTTTTAAGATTAAAAAATCTGTAGCTTCCATGATATCCCCCTCCTTATTTTTGATATGTCATCAAGATTATACTAAAAATGTTGATTAAATAAAAACAATGAAATAAAGAGAATTAGTAAAAGAATTTAAAAAAAATCTTTATTTTTATGCTATAATTAAAAATAGCAAATATTTAAAGTTATGATAAAATTAATAAGAATCAAAACAATTAGCGGAGGTGCTTAGTTAATGAAACGATTTTCCTTAATAATCGTACTTCTTTTGTTTGTTTTAGCTGCTTTTTCGTTGAATATTGAGAAATCTCAGGAACTTTTTTTACAATATGTTGATGACTATGATAACTCTTCTGCTGATGGATTTATTTCTGTAATTAAACCTTTAATTAATAAAGAATTACCTTTGTATCGTTTTTATAAAATATGGCTAGTAGGAAGTGTAGAAAAGTCTGATGTAACTAAAAAAGTCGGTGATTATTTAAATGTAATTTATAGAGAATTTCAAGGAACGGAAGATGAGGAGAAGTTAGCCAGAGCGGCATTTATGGCTTACTTAGAAGCAAAACTTGAAAGAAAGGGATTTGAATCAAGTTTTATTAAAGCTTCTCCGAATTTTAATCAGTTTTTTAATAGTTATCAAAATAAAGTTATTTTAATTGCTAGAAATTATTATACTGACTTGCTTGCTAAACATTTAGGAGCTAAAATTGACCTTCCAATTGATATTGAAGCTCCCTATTATGATTTTAAATTTGATTATACGCCACGGTACAAAGAAAGCGGTTATGAATTTGAAATACAAGCCCTTGCCAGTAATCCAGAGTTTGTAAAAACTTTCAATCAATACCTTCAAATCCTATCGGAAAATTCCTCTACAACTGAAAAAAAGATACTGAGATATGGTGGACTTTTACAGAGGAGTATTATTAAAGTGATTGCTGGTTTAAAAAACACTTATGCTGAAATTTTTGCAAAAATTGCTCCAAATTCTTATAGTTTTTGGTGGTTAAGGTGGGTAGTTTATGCTCTTTTAATAGTGTTAACAGTTTTTGTATTTAAGCACAAATCTTGGAATGTTACAATTATTCTAATTTCTTTAGTTGAAATTGTTTATTTGTTTTTAGGATTTGATATTTTATCAAATTCAGCTTCGACAATTTATGGTTTAATTTCATTCTTTGGTTTTATCGTAGCTGGTTTGATTTTTATAAAACAAAAAAGAATTTTAGCTTCTTTGATGAGTTTAATTGTCCTAATTTCTTTTTTGGTTCCGACATATTATTCTCAAGATTTAGTGATGAAAAACAATGTTGATTTTGAAAATTCGATATACTTCGATGAACTTGCAAACGATGTTTTAAAAGATAATTATTCAAAATTTTCCAATATTATTAAAGGTTTACTTACACAATCAAATTCAAGTATAATAGAAACAGAAGATATTGTACAAAGATTGAAAACTAACGCAAAAAACTTTGAAGAAAAAATTCAGGATTCCAAATATATGAATGTGGAGAATTTTGATCGAAGAATAGATGATTTCAAAAAGGTTGCATTGGAATTTGAAAATTATCGTATCGAGGAAAATATTCGGAAAAGAAAATATCGTTCTTTTGAAGGTGAAATTTTAACTTTTTCAAAGGAGATAGCTAAAATATCGTCAAGCAAATTTGAAAATCTCTTTTTAGAAGAAATAAATAAAAAATTGAATTATGATGAAGTAAAACCAACATTAAATAAAATTAAAAAAACTCTTGATGAGACAAACGACATGAAAAGAGCACCTATCAAATTTTATAGAACTAACTATGGTCTTTTGACGTTTATTTTTGTTTCAATTGCATTATTTTTAACTGCTGTAAAATTTAAATATGACTTTATTTGGTATATTGCAGCTTTGTTCTCATCAATTTTAATGTTTATAAATCCTATAGAATTTATTGTGCAATATGGCGTTCCTACAATTTTTGTATCCTATAATCTTGTAATTCCTTTAATTTCTATTCCTGCTATAGTAATGCTTATAAGGAGAATAATTCCCCAAAAGGGATAGATTGTTAAACTTTTCAAAAGGAGGGAAGTTTATGAAAAAAGTACTTATTGTTTTGTTGGCTGTGTTGTTTGTTGTTTCAGCATTTTCGTTTAAAGCTATTATGGTAACAGATACTGGTGGTTTAGGTGACAAGTCATTTAATGATGGAACCTGGGCCGGTATTCAAAGAGCTGTAAAAGAATTGGGAGTTGAAGCCAAGGTTATTCAATCATATGAACAAGCTGATTATATTTCAAACCTCTCAAAAGCTGCAGAGGAAGTTCAAAAAGAACCAGATGGTGGAATTGTCTATGCAGTTGGATTTATGATGACTGATGCATTATTCCAAGTTGCTCAACAATATCCAGATGTATATTTCGCTGGAATTGATATTGCTCCTCCATCAGAAGCTGTCCCACCAAATGTAATAACATTTTTATTTAAAGAACAAGAGTCTGCATTTTTAGTTGGTTATCTAGCAGCAGCTACTACAAGGGTTGGAAAAGTTGGTTTTATTGGAGGTATTCCAATTCCACCAGTTGAAAGATTCAGATATGGTTTTGAAACTGGTGTTAAAGTTTATAACGATTTACATGGAACTAATGTAACAATTATTAAAGGTTATACAAATCATTTTAGTGATCCAAAGAAAGGTAAAGACCTAGCCCTTTCACAATTTGCAGAAGGTGTTGACATTATTTTCCATGCTAGTGGTGCTTGCGGAAATGGTGTTATAGAAGCAGCAAAGGAAAAAATGATTGCATTAGTTGGAAGTGAAGATTTATCAAAGGTAATTGAATATGCATTTGAAAAAGGCGGATATTTTGCTATGGGTGTTGACGTAGATCAAGATTATATGGCTCCTGGTGTTGTTCTTGCAAGTGCGATGAAGGGTGTCGATACTGCATCTTATATGGGTGTGATGTGGGCATATAATGGTGAATGGACACCAGGTGTTCACACACTTGGATTGGCTGAAAATGGTGTAAGAATGAGTCCAATGAAATATACAAAAGGTTTAGTTTCAAACAGAACATTGGCAGAATTAGAATATTTAGTTACAATGATCAAAGGAGGCACTCTTGTTGTTCCAGATACAGAAGAAAGTTTGAATTCATTTAGAACACCAAAAATTGAATTTCCATTTTAATGATTGATTATTTTGGGGGGCATTTTGCCCCCATATTTTGTCATTTTACTAAGGTTTTAACTTTAGTAAAGTGACAAAATGTTTGAAGGGAGGAGTTATATTGTGTATGCCGTGGAGATGGTAAATATTGTAAAAAGATTTCCCGGAGTATTAGCAAATGATCATGTAACAGTACGTGTGAAAAAAGGTGAAATTCATGCTATAGTTGGAGAAAATGGTGCAGGAAAATCTACATTAATGAATCAACTTTACGGTTTGTATCACCCCGATGAAGGTGAAATTTTTATAAATGGAGAAAAGGTGGTAATCAGAGGCCCCAAAGATGCTATAAAGCTTGGAATTGGAATGGTACACCAGCATTTTATGTTGGTTGATACTTTAACAGTAGCTGAAAATGTGGTTTTGGGTTCCGAACCAGTTAAGGGTTTGAATTTTGATATGAAAAAGGCTAGACAGGAAGTCAAAGAACTTTCAGAAAAATACGGTTTATTTGTTGATGTTGATGCAAAAATTGAAGATATTCCCGTTGGAATGCAACAAAGGGTGGAAATTATAAAAACATTATATAGGGGTGCTAATATAATAATCTTGGATGAGCCAACAGCAGTTTTAACTCCTCAAGAAGTTGAGGAATTATTTGAAATAATGAGAAAGCTTAAAAATGATGGAAAAACAATTTTGTTTATTTCTCATAAATTGCACGAGGTTATGGAAATTAGTAACAGGATTACAGTAATGAGATTAGGAAAGGTTACAGGTGAACTTGAAACTTCGAAAACCAATCCAAAAGAAATTGCAAGGCATATGGTTGGAAGAGATGTTGTATTAAGGGTCAGTAAAGAGCCTCATGAACCTAAAGATGTTATTTTTGAGATAAAAGATTTAGTAGTAAAAGATAATAGAGGATTAACTGCAGTAAATGATGTTTCTTTTAACGTAAGAAAGGGAGAGATAGTAGGTATTGCCGGAGTTGCTGGCAATGGCCAAACTGAATTAGTTGAGGCAATTACTGGGTTAAGAAAAATTGAAAGTGGACACATTTATTTTGAAGGTAAAGAGGTTGCTGGTTTTACTCCTAGACAATTAAGGGAACTTGGAATGTCTCATATACCTGAAGATAGGTTAAAACATGGTTTAATTGAAGAATTTGAAGCTTATTATAATATTATTTTAGGGCAACATTATAGAAATCCTTTTGCTAATGGGGCGTTTTTAAATCATAATAATATATTTAAATATAGTGAAGATTTAATGGAAGAATTTGATGTTAGGCCAAGAAAAATTGATCATTTAGGTGGCAATTTTTCGGGTGGAAATCAACAAAAACTGGTTGTTGGAAGAGAGATAAGAACAAATCCAAAATTTTTAGTTGTTGCTCAACCCACTCGTGGTTTGGATGTAGGAGCAATTGAATTTATTCATAAACAAATATTAAAGATGAGAAGCCTTGATGTAGGTATATTATTAATTTCAATGGAATTAGAAGAAATTTTTTCTTTAAGCGATAGAATACTTGTAATGTATGAAGGCGAGATTATGGGAGAAGTGAAGCCAGAAGAAACTACTATTGAAGAAGTTGGTTTAATGATGACAGGACATAGAATTGAAGAAGCACGGAGGGGATAAGAATGAATAAAAAAGTTATGGCTATACTCGTTCCGGTAGTATCTGTTTTGATTGCACTTGCAATTTCTACTGTTATTATTTTACTAATAGGGAAAAATCCAATAGATGCTTATGGAGCTCTAATAAAAGGTTCTTTTGGTTCAAAGCAAGCAATAGCTGATACTGTTATAAAAACAACTCCTTTAATTCTTACAGGTTTAGCTGTTGGTTTTGGTTTTAGAGCAGGAGTTTTTAATATTGGTGCTGAAGGTCAGATGGTAATGGGAGCTTTAATTGCAGCTACTTTTGCAAGTAACTTTGGGTCACTTCCCCCTTTACTTGCAATTCCTTTGACTATTTTGATTGCGATGTCTGTAGGAGCAGGATACGCTGCTATAGCAGGATTTTTGAAAGCTAAAACCGGTGCTCATGAAGTTGTTACCACGATCATGCTTAACTGGATAGCTACTTATTTTGCATCGTATATGGTAACTGGACCTTTAAAAGTTGGTTCAGGAACTCCCAAAAGTCCTGAAATATCTGATTCTTGTCAATTACCGGTATTAATGAAAGTAGGAGCAATTGAGATGAGTGCAGGAATAATAATTGCAATAATTGCTGCTATTTTTATGTATATTTTATTAAATAAAACTACTACAGGTTATGAAGTTAAAGCAGTTGGTTTTAATCCTTATGCAGCAGAATATGGAGGAATTTCAGTTGGGAAAAATATTGTTCTAGCAATGGCTATTAGCGGTGCTTTAGCTGGTCTTGCTGGTGCAACTGAATTGATGGGTGTTCATCATAGATTTCTAGGCGAACTATCAGGTGGTAAGGGATTTGACGGAATTAGTATTGCTTTGATTGGTCAGAATAATCCCATAGGAATCATATTTGCAGCGTTTCTTATAGGAGCATTAAGAACTGGGAGTAATGAAATGCAATTTATTGGTGTTCCAAAACATATGGTTATGATTATTCAAGGTATTGTTATATTTCTTGTAGCAGCAGATAGAATTGTCCGCACTATTATGATCAGAAAGAGGGTGGAGAAATGAGAGTTTTAGAAGCTATTTTTCTTGTTTTTATTAATCCTCTTTTTTACAAAATTACCTTAACTGCAGCTACTCCATTAATTTTTGCTTCATTAGGTGGTGTTTATAGTGAAATTACTGGTGTTGTTAATATTGCTTTGGAAGGTATAATGCTTCTTGGGGCTTTTACTTCGGTAGTTTTCACATGGTTGACTGGTAATGTTTGGATAGGTGTTTTCATGGCAGTTGTTTCTGGAGTAGCTCTTGCTTGGTTTCATGCTTGGGGGAGTATTAAATGGGCTGGAAATCAAGTTGTTTTGGGCACAGCATTGATTTTAATTGCACAAGGTATTACTGGTTTTTTGATGGAACCTATATTTGGTAAACCTGGCCAGACTGACTTTGTTGGAAAAGTTGAAGAACTTAGAATTCCTGGACTTGCTGATATTCCGTTTTTAGGTAAAATAATAGGTGAAACGAGTCCTTTTGTATATATGGCATTTGCAGCAGTTGCTTTTTCTTGGTGGTTAATTTACAAAACAAAACTAGGTCTTAGGATGAGGTCAGTTGGTGAAAATCCAGAAGCAGCTGATACACTTGGTATAAACGTTTATGGAATCAGATATTTTGGAGTATTAATGAGTGGTGTTTGGGCTGGTCTTGCTGGAGCATATTTAAGTGTGGGAGAAGTAGGTCATTTTAGAGAGTTAATGTCAGGTGGAAGAGGATTCATTGCATTAGCAGCAATGATTTTGGGAAATTACAATCCTGTTGGTGCAATGTTAGCTAGTTTACTTTTTGGAGCTTCAAGTGCTTTTGCAAATCAAATGCAAAGTAGTTCATTGATACATGTTTCAGCCACAGTAAAACCATTATTTGATATGATACCATTTATATTAACTATAATAGTTGTTGCTGGATTTGTTGGAAAATCGCACGTCCCTAAAGCTGATGGTGTGCCTTATGAAAAAGAAGCATAGTTTAATAATTTAAAGATTTTCTATATAACAAAACTCCAGCTTTAAGCTGGAGTTTTGTATTAATTATAAAATACTCAAGAAATATTTCTTGTCTACTTATTAAGCCATGGAATTTTTAAATTGTGTTTTTTAGCAGTATGAATGGCTATTTCATATCCTGCATCTGCATGCCTTACAACTCCAAGTCCAACATCGTTTGTAAGGACTCTTTCAAGTTTTTTCTGAGCAAGAGAAGTACCATCTGCAACTATTACCATACCAGCATGCAAGGAATATCCAATTCCAACTCCACCACCATGATGGAATGATACCCATGTGGCACCACTTGCCACATTTAGCATAGCGTTTAAAATTGGCCAATCTGCAATTGCATCACTTCCGTCTTTCATGGCTTCAGTTTCTCTATATGGACTAGCAACTGAGCCTGTATCATGGTGATCTCTACCAATTACTATAGGAGCTTCTAGTTCACCTTTTTTAACCATTTCGTTTATTGCAAGGCCAAATTCTGCCCTTTCACCTTGACCAAGCCAGCAGATTCTTGATGGTAATCCTTGCCAATTCACCTTTTTTTGAGCAAGTTCAATCCATTTTTTTAAATGTTCATCATATGGGAAAAGTTCAAGAACCCTTTTATCGGTTTTATAAATATCTTCAGGATTTCCAGATAAAGCAACCCATCTAAAGGGTCCTTTTCCCTCTGAGAAAAGATCTCGAATATATTCTGGAACATAACCAGGTATATTGAATGCATCTTTTACCCCATGATCATATGCAAGACGTCTAATGTTGTTTCCGTATTCAAAAACTTTTGCGCCATGTTTTTGCATTTCAAGTATTGCATTTATATGTTTTGCAACACTTTCATAAACTAATTCCATGTATTTTTGAGGATTTTCATTTCTTAGTTTAATTGCTTCTTCATAAGTCATACCACCAGGAATGTAACCATTGAGTGGATCATGAGCGGCAGTCTGGTCAGTAACAATGTCAGGGATTATGTTTCTCTTCGCTAATTCTGGATGTACATCAGCAGCATTAGCAAGTAATCCAATGGATAGTGGTTTTTCATTTTTTACAGCCTCTTGGACTAACTTAATTGCTTCATCAAGATTATCGGTCCAGGTATCAAGATATCCTGTTTTAATCCTTCTTTCAATCATACGTTTATCGATTTCTACTGCTAAAACAACTCCATCATTTAAAGTAACTGCAAGTGGTTGTGCACCACCCATTTCACCCAAACCAGCTGTTAAAACCCATTTGCCTTTTAATGAACCATTAAAATACTTTTTGGCTACTGCAAAAAATGTTTCATATGTTCCCTGTAAAATTCCTTGAGTTCCAATATAAATCCAGCTCCCAGCTGTCATTTGGCCATACATAATCAATCCTCTTTTTTCAAGTTCTCTAAAGTATTCCCAATTTGCCCATTTAGGGACCAAATTTGAATTGGCAATTAGAACTCTTGGAGCCCACTCATTGGTTTTAAAAACGGCAACAGGTTTCCCACTTTGGACAAGTAAGGTTTCATCCATTTCAAGATTTTTCAGTGTTTCAACTATCTTATCAAAAGACTCCCAGTTTCTTGCAGCTTTTCCGGTACCACCATAAACAATTAGGTTTGCTGGATCTCTAGCAACTTCTGGATCTAAGTTATTCATTAACATTCTCATAGGAGCTTCAGTTTGCCAGGACTTACAACTTAATTTCGTTCCTCTGGGTGCTTTAATTATTCTGTTCATAGTATCCCTCCTTATGAATTAGCGATTAAATATGCATAAACCTTGGTATCATTGATTAAATTTTCAATTTTCACATATTCATTTGGTTGATGCGCAGTTTCATCGATTGTTGCCCACACAGCAGCAGGTAATCCTTCTTTTCTAATCAAAGCTGCACAAGTGCCCCCGCCAATTCCACCTACTCGAGGCTCGATGTTTCGCATTTCTTTAATTGCATTTTTTAATTTTATTACAATTTCAGAATTTTCATTAGTTGGTGGAGCAGCTTGTTCAAATTGTAGCCTTTCAATATCAATTTTAATGTTATGTTTTTTTGAAAAATCATCTGCTAACTTTTTGATGTTTTCAAAGATTTCTTCAATATTATATTCAGGTAAAATTCTACAGTCAAAGAAAAGAATATCTGTACCTGGTATAGTATTAATGTTTTCAACATTAGAAAGTTTTTTGGTGGGTTCAAAAGAACTTTTTGGATAATCAAAGATATTATTTTCAGCATTATATTTATTATGTAAGTATTCATCAAGAAAAATTGCAAATTTCATTCCATAACGATGAGCATTCAAAGCAATATCAGGTCTTGATGCGTGTGCTTGTTTTCCTTTTGTAGTAATTTTTAGCCACATAATTGATTTTTCTGCAATTTCAATAAAACTTCCATCAGGTTCTCCAGAATCTGGTACAATAAAAAGATCATTTTTTCCAAAAATTCCTTGTTTGATAAGATATTTAATTCCGTAATCAGATCCTGTCTCTTCATCTGATACCAAAGCTATACCAATATTATCTTTTGGTGTAATTCCTAATCCAATTATTGTTTTTACTCCATAAAGAGAAGCAATCAATGACGCTCCATTATCTTCAGAACCTCTTCCGTATATTTTCCCATCTTTTTCTACAGGTGTAAAGGGATCATTATCCCAAAGTGATAAATCTCCAGCTGGTACCTTATCCATGTGTGTAACAATCCAAATAGTTCTTTTACCTTCTAATCCTTTGTAAATTGCTATTATATTGGGTCTGAAACCATATGGAACTGCATTATCGGGGGCATCGTATCTTTTAATTTCATCAAATCCCCAATTTTTAATCAGATTTCCTAAAAATTCAGCAATTTCTTTTTCACCAGGCCCACCAGCGCGTGGATTTACGGAATCAATTGAAATAAATTTTTTCATGGATTCAATGATTTCTGGTTTTAATTCAGTAACTTTTTTCTCAATTTGTTCTTTGATATTCATTTATAAAACCTCCTTTTATTTTTCTGCATGTTTCAAAAGCTAATCTAGCAGTAATTCCCCAGATAACTTTTTTACGATATTTAAAAAATAAAATTTCATAATTTCCTTTACGCCAATTATAATATTTTCCATTTGGGATTAGATGATATGGGAAATTATCAGGTGGGACAATCTTGATTTCAGTATTAAATTTCAAAAAAGGTTTTTCAAATTTTTCAATTGGAACTTTGAAAATTGATTCTACTTCTTTTGTATTTAATTTTAGGTTTGAAAGATCAATTTTAGCTAAAAAAGGATGTATAACTAAATTAAATGGGGTGATCAAATCTTTTAATTTTCCCAATATTTCTATTGGTTTTATTCCTAATTCTTCGTATAATTCTCTAACAGCAGCTTCAATTGGTGTTTCATTTTCTTCAATTTTTCCACCGGGAAAACAAATTTCTTGTGGTTGTATTTTCAAATTTTTAGAGCGCATTTCAAACAAAAAATACTTACCTTCTATCAATGGTATAATTACTGAATATTCAGAAATTGAAGTCAGAAAACCATCGTCTACAAAGTACATATTATCACCTAATTGTTAATTGAAGAAGTGTTTTTACTATCTTTGTAGATACTATACCAGGAATCAGGATTAATGTCGTTTGTAGAAATTGCAAAAATGTTTTTTCCAATTACATAAAGAATACCATTGTCATAAACAAGAAATTTCGAATCTTCAAATATGTTAGAATAAACTATTTTATAATCTTTTCTATCAATAAAATAAATCATACCATTAGATGTTAATAGATATATATTATTTTTTCCAAGAACAGCGTCTATTATTTCATCATTTGAATTAAACACTATTTTCCCATTTTTTATAATTGAGAATTTTTCAAATATGAATTCATTACCAAAGTCATCTAAGAGTACAAAAGAATTTTCAGGAGGTATTACAGGGTTTTCAGAAAAAAATGCTAAATTTTTGACTTTTCCTATAAAATTAGATTTATTATTGTTAATCCATAAGTACCCCATAGCGTCGATTGAATAAACTTTTCCGGATAAAGAAATAAAAGGTCCTGCAATAGGCCATTTTCCAACCTTAAATTGATTTATAATTTTTCCATCTTTTAATTCATATAAATAACCATCATCAGAAAGAGCATAAATTTCTATTCCATCCCACGCGACACCAAGAGTAACATCGGAATCAAGTGGAACTTTCCATAAAAGTTTACCATCAAAACTAAATGAATAAATATTATTATCCCAGCAAGTTGCAATAATTGAATCATTTGTAATGGTTAAATGTCCAGTAATAATAAAAGGTAATCGATAATCCCAAATTAAATTACCGTTGTTTAATGAGATTATCTTTCCATTCGTGGATGCAATATATAAATTATTGTTGAAAGCAACTGGTTTTGATTTAATTTCAAGATTCAAGTTATATGACCAAAGGATTTTTATTTCACCTTTTGGGATGTTTTCATTTTTTAATACCGCTACATCTTTAATTATATATGGATAAGTAGTTATTTTTAAGTCTTTTGTTATAATGTAATTTCCAATGTAGACATTTTCATCATCAGAGATTAATTTGTTTCCATTAACTTTTCTTGAAAAAAGAAGTTTTTTACTTTCATCGTAAATTAGAACTTCATTTTTAAATAATAATACATGATATCCAACATACTCATAGTCATCTACATTTGAAAAATTTTCTACGAACTTAGGGTACATTGGTTCATTTAAATCAAAAATTGTAAGTTCTTTATTTGTGAAAACGGCCAGATAACCATTACTAAGTTTGATTTTGATGATATTTTCACTTGTTGGCTCGATTGTCCAAATAATTTTTCCGTTGTTTAGAGCAACTATTTTTCCTAATTGAATTCCAATAATAAAGTTTTTATATATAATTACATTTTTAATATCACTAGGAATTATCTTATAAAATATAATTTTGTTATTTTCAAGCTTATAAATTTTGTTATTAGATAAAAAATACCTTTCACCAATATAAATTGGGGATTCTATTTTTATTTCCTCATTAGTGTTGAGATTAACAATAGAATTATTTTTTACCAGATAAACAAAATTATCAATTGTAACTATATCATTAAAAATTCCAGAAGTAACTTTTTCCAGAGATTTGTATACACCATCATTAGTTAAATAGAAAACTTGTGAATTTAAAATTGAAGAAAAAATCAAAAATAAAACTAGTAAAAAAGATCTTTTCATACCTTCACCTACTTAATATTTTCAATTTCCAAAAGTAGAAATTTAAGATATTGAGTTTCTAGAATATTGAGTACTTGGGGATGATCAAATGGTTGTCCACCTTTATGCAATACTCGTACAAGCTTATTTAAATCGCTTGCTGAAGAAAAAATAGTGTTTAAAAAATCATTTTCAGATATTACCTGTGTGCACGAAGAAGTCGCCAAAATTCCATGGTTTTTTAAAATTTTCATTGCTCTAAGATTGATTTCTTTGTAACCTCTCAGGGCTGATTTTTTGTTAGAAGCACTTTTAGCAAACGAAGGAGGATCAATTGATATAACATCAAAATATTTTGAATTTTTATCAAAATTTTTTAAAATATCAAAGGCATTTCCTACAATTAAATCAAAATTTTCAAAGCCATTTTCTTTGAGTGTAAGTTTTGCTATTTCAATAGCTCTTTGTGAATAATCCACAAATATAACGTGTTTTGCACCAAATTTCAACATGTGAAGCCCAAAATTTCCAGTATAAGAAAAACAATCAAGACAAATTTTATTATTATCTACATAGTTTTTTAAAGAAAGTGCATTGAATCTTTGGTCTAAAAAAGCACCGGTTTTTTGTCCTCGAGTATCGGCAAAAAATCTAATCCCATTAATACTATAAGGTATAAGTTCAGGACCATTACCATATATCCATCCAGTGTTTGTTGGCAGGCCTTCCTTGAGGCGTGAAGAACTATCTGATTTTTCATAAATACCATTAGGATTAAATATTTCTATAAGAACATCAATAATTTGAGATTTGAATTTTTCTATTCCTAAAGTATTTATTTCTATGACTAAAAATTTTTCAAATTTATCAACTATTAAACCAGGTAAATTATCAGCTTCAGAAAAAACAACTCTAAAACTTTCTTCTTTTGAATTTCTTCTTTTTAATGCTTCTAAAATTCTTTTTTTGAAAAATTCTCTATCTATTTTTTCATTTTTTCTTGTTAATAATCTTACCCGAATTTTTGAATTAAAGTTTATATAACCTTTTCCAATAAAATAACTTTCATGGTTAAATACTTCAACAATATCACCATTATCTATAGTTCCTTCAATTTTTTCTATCTCGTTTTCATATATCCAAGGATGACCATTTTTAATTCGATTTTTGATATCTTTTTTCAATTGTACTCTCATATTTATTATCCCCTATAAATCCCGGATTTTTCTATAAGCCAATAGTATGCTTGTTTAATTTTTTCATAATTATAATTACCTGGTGTAGTCTTTACATGTGAGGAATTAGCAACATTTTCAGCCCATTTGCTAATTTCTTGATCATTAACTACAAATGAAATTTGAACATCCAATTTTTTTAAGAAGTTTAGCATATCGCCTAAAATATATCTAACTTTTTTGGAATTTTTATTATCTGCATTTTCAATTTCAAAGGGTAAAAATACTGCTGTAGCAATTCCATGTCGTATTCCTTTATCAGTTGTAAGTGAATACCCAAGAGAGTGAGCTATCGTTGTTCCTGTTATGCTTATTGCAATTCCAGCATAAGTCGAAGCTAATAACATGTTCTTCCTGAGTTCATAGTTTTTTAAATCATTGACTAATTTAGGCAAGGTTTCTTTAATAATTTCTATTGCTTTAAATGCAAATAATTCAGAAAAACTATTCGTCTTAAGTGATAAAGCAGATTCAATGGCATGAGAAAGTGCGTCAAGGCCAGTAGAAATAGTTAAATCTCTCGGTAGTGTTAAAGAAAATTTTGGTTCTAATAAAGAAAGTTTCGGAAAAATTCTTTCGTGTTTAAATCCTTTTTTAATTCCGTTAATTGTTAAAACTGAATATTGTGTAACTTCACTTCCAGTGCCAGCAGTAGTGGGTATGCAAACAATATTAGCGGCAGAATCATACTTTTGTGATTTATAAAGTTCTTCCACTGAAATATTATTTTTACAAAGAACTGCAGCAGCTTTGGCGGTGTCCATTGGACTACCACCGCCAAGGCCTACAACTACATCCCAGTCTTTTCCGTGTTTTTCAATAATCTTTTCTATTAATTCTTTAGGAGGATTTTCTTTTGTTTCATCAAAAATTTCATATTTTTTAGATGTTTTATTTAATATTCTAGTTAATTCATCAAGACTCCCGTTATACTTCGAACTTTTCCCAGTAATGATTAGAAATTTTTCGCCTAATTTATCTAATTCTGCTGAAAACGCTTCAATATTGTAAAACAATTTTGTAGGTAAATAAAATTCCATTGTTTTACCTCACTTTCCAAAATCAAATTTAAAAACAGGTTTTCTTGAAGCTAATACATCATCTAATCTTTTAACTGGTGTATTATAAGGAGCATTTTTTACAAAATCAGGATTTTCTCTAGCTTCATCGAATATTTTAGCAAGAATTTCGGCAAATTTATCTAAAGAATCTTTACTTTCAGTTTCAGTTGGCTCAATCATGAAATCTTCATGGACAATTAATGGGAAATACATAGTAGGAGCATGGACTCCATAGTCAAGTAATCTTTTTGCTATATCTAAAGCTTTAACACCGGTTTCTTTGGTGAATTTTTCGCAAGTAGAAACAAATTCATGCATACAGAATCCAGGATAAGCAATATCCATGATCTTTTCAACTTTCTTTCTTAAATAATTTGCATTTAAAATGGCCATTTGTCCGACTTTTTTCAATCCATCATTTCCCATTGTTTTTATGTATGCATAAGCTTTAACCAAAACGGAAAAGTTTCCGTAATAACTTCTTATAAAACCGATACTATCTGGTTTATTATAATTTAATTTATATTTATCGTCTTCTTTAATGACTTCGGGAATAGGTAAAAATTTAGCTAAATGTTTTTTAACTCCAACTGGTCCACTACCGGGCCCTCCCATACCATGAGGAGTACTAAAAGTTTTGTGCAAATTAAGATGAACAATGTCAAATCCCATATCACCAGGTCGAGTTCTACCAAGAAGTGCATTTAAATTTGCTCCATCATAGTATAAAAGAGCTCCTTTTTCATGAACCATTTCTGAAATTTTTAATATATCTTTTTCAAAAAGTCCAAGGGTATTAGGATTTGTAAGCATTAAAACTGCAACATTTTCATCTAAGGCTTTGTTAAGCTCTTCGAGATCAACTCTTCCATCAGGACCAGATTTAATTTCAATTACTTCAAATCCAGCCATTCTTGCTGAAGCAGGATTGGTTCCATGAGCACTATCAGGAACAATTGCTTTTGTTCGTTTTGTATCCCCTTTACTTAAATGATAGGCTCTAGCTATCAACATTCCAGTAAGTTCTCCATGAGCTCCAGCAGAAGGGATTAATGTCATATCTTCCATTCCCGTAATTTCACAGAGCATTTCCTTTAATTCAAACATTAATTTCAATGCTCCCTGAGTAGTTTCATGGGGTTGAAACGGATGAATCATTGAAAATCCTTCAAAATTAGCAATCTTTTCATTAATTTTTGGATTATATTTCATTGTACAAGATCCCAATGGATAAAACCCAACATCCACAGCATAATTTTTTGCAGCCAAGTTTGTATAATGTCTTACAATATCCAATTCACTAACTTGTGGAAGATTTGGCTGTTCTTTTCTGATTAAATGTTCAGGGATATTTAATTCAAAATCCTCTATATTATTTTCAGGAAGTTCAAAACCAATTCTATTGGGTTTGGATATTTCAAAAATTGTCATTTAAATCCCTCCTAACAATTAAAAGTGTTTTAAAAGGTTATCAATGCTTTCTTTTGTATTAACTTCAGTGCAACAAGCAAGAGCGACATTTTTAAAGAATGGCATCGATTTTCCAAGAGGTAATGGTCCTAAGATTCCATTTTCAGACATTTTTTTCCATTTTTCATAATAATTTTCACCAGCATTGAACAAAAATTCATTGAAGAAAGGACCATTAAATATTAGATGATAACCTTTTTCTTCCAGTTTTTTGGCAAGATAATGTGAAGCGTTGTAAGACATTTTTGCAACTTTTTTAAGTCCTTTTGGTCCCATGGCTGACATATAAATTGCGTTTATTAAAGCCATAAGAGCATGATTAGAACAGATATTTGAAGTCGCTTTTGCTCGCCTAATATGTTGTTCTCTTGTTTGAAGTATCATAACATATCCCTTTTTACCTTCTATATCTTTTGTTTCCCCAATTATCCTCCCAGGCATTTTTCTGACAAATTTTTGGAGAGTTGTAAAAAATCCAATACCGGGGCCACCAAAGTTTGGAGTAATTCCAAGTGCTTGTCCTTCACCAACTACAATATCGGCTCCTAGTTTTCCAGGAGCTTCTAATATAGACAAGGAAATAGGTTCACTCACCACAATGAAAATAACATTTTCCGGTAATGTTTCTTTTATTGATTTTAAATCTTCAATTATTCCAAAAAAGTTTGGGTATCCAACTACAACAGCTGATGTGTTATCATCAATTTTATTTTTTAAGTCATTTACATCTAAAGTACCGTTCTCAGTCCATTTTATTTTTTGAATTTCAATATTTTGAGGTGTACAATATGTTTTACTTGTTTGCAAATATTCAGGATTAATAGAACTTGCAATTAGCATTTTAGATTTGCCATTGATTCTTGCTGCCATTAACATAGCTTCTGCAAGTGCAGTTGCACCATCATACATAGAAGAATTTGCTACTTCCATTGCAGTTAATTCACACATCATTGTTTGATATTCGAACAAGGCTTGTAATGTTCCTTGAGAAACTTCAGCTTGGTAGGGTGTATATGCGGTTACAAATCTCTGGTTATTAGCTAGAGTTTCAACAACAGAAGGGATGTAATGAAAGTAAATACCGGCGCCTGCAAAAATATTCTCTGGTTCAAATACTTTATTCTTTTTATTTAAACTTAATAATTCTTTTTTTACTGAGAATTCGTCTTTTCCATTTTCTAGGTTATAATCTTCAATAGTTTTAGGTACGCTTACATATAAATCTTCTATTGAATTAACACCTATTTCTTTAAGCATTTCATTTATTTCTTCTTGTGTATGTGGAATATATCTGTGCATACTCACCATCCTTTCGTATATTTTAAAAATTTTACTTTTTCTTTTTCTTACTTCTTACACTTCCACGATAGAAAGGCATTTTCACAATTTCAGCATTTACTAATTTGTTTCTTATTTCTATTTCAATAGCATCACCTGTTTTAAAACCTTTTCTTAACATTGCCATACCTATAGATTTATTTAATGTTGGAGAAAAAGTCCCACTAGTTACATAGCCAATTTCTTCACCATCTTTGTAAATTTTATAACCATGTCTTGCTATTCCCTTATCAACAAGAATAAAACCTTTCAATCTTCTTTGAAGCCCTTCTTCTAACTGTTTTTCTAAAGCACTTTTCCCCATAAAATCTTTATTAAATTTCACAGCCCATTTTATTCCAGCTTCAAGAGGAGTTACAGTTTCATCCATGTCATTGCCATACAATAAAAGAGAAGCTTCTAATCTAAGGGTGTCTCTAGCTCCTAATCCAGCTGGTTCAATCCCCATTTCTAAAAGTTTTTTCCATAATTTTACGATTCCATCTTTATCAGTGGTGTATATTTCAAACCCATCTTCACCAGTATAACCGGTTCTTGAAATAATGGCTTCAATTCCATTAATTTTACCAAATTCAAAACAGTAATATTCAATGTTTTCAAGATTTAAATCAGTTAAATTTTGTAAGGTTTCTTGAGCTTTAGGACCTTGAACAGCAATAAGAGCATATTCATCAGATTTATTTTCAAGTTTTACGTCAAATTTTTCAGCAATATTTATCATCCAATTAAAATCTTTTTCAATGTTTGACGCATTAACAACTAGCATAGCTTGATTTTCTGAAATTTTGTATGCAAGAAGATCGTCGACAAATCCTCCATTTTCATTACACATTGCAGTGTAAACAATTTGTCCAGAAGTTAAATTACCAAAATCATTAGTTATAAGAAAATCAACAAAATTTGTAGAATCTTTTCCATTAACAAAAATTTCTCCCATATGTGAAACATCAAACATCCCAACATTGTTTCTTATAGCTAAAACTTCATTTTTAATTCCCTTGTATTGCACAGGCATATGAAAACCAGCAAATTCTACCATTTTAGCGCCAAGTTTTAAATGTTCTTCATGTAAAACAGTATATTTCACTTTAGATTCCTCCTTTTTAATAGAATTTAATAAATTATTTGCTCTTTCAAAATCTTTATTCATAACATAAATTGCAAAGTACGATGAAGAACCAAAATAAGCCTTAGGTAAAGGGCCATCAATAATTTTTGTAACAGCCGGGATCTCATTAGCTTTTAAAAAATCTTCAAGCATTTTAGCTTGAATTTCACCTTCAACTTCTCTTAATTTTTTCCACATAATATCATCTCCATTTTAATTTTAGCATTTAAGGATTTTTAAAGAAAGATTAATTTAAAACAATCAAATATGATTATTATCAATTTAAGTCTTAAAATAATAAAAAACAATTTTTTACTAATTTATTCATTGTTCCAATATTTGTAAGGAACTTTTGTAAGATGAGAAGCATCTTTTTTGCATCTTCCAACTTTTGCACAAGGTTTTCCGTTAACTTCAACAATATCTGCAGTAATATCTATTTTTTTTCTTAGTAATTTTGAACCAACTCCATAAACGTCTGCAGGAACTTGTAGCTTTTCGAACAACTCTATCTTTTTTTCATCAAAACCACCAGAGACGACAATTTTCAAATTATTTAATCCTAATTTATCAAATTCTTGCCTTGCTCTCCAAACAAGTTCAGGACAAACACCAAAGGAACTTTCATCTTTTGGCACAACTGATTTATCTCGGAGATTGCCAGAAGTGTCAAATCTAACTCCCCAAATTTTATCTTTTCCAGGTCCGATTATTTGAGATGGATCCGTTTTTCCAGGAATAAATTTTTTGCCAATAATATGTTCATAAAATTTTTTAACTACTCTAATAGTTGTATTAATTACATCGTTATCCCAATCTACTAAAAAAATTCTATTCACATGTTCGGGCATATATTTATTAAATGCAATCGAAGCATCTTCAGTGTTCCCATAATAAGCTGCAATTAAAGCATGTGGAATTGTTCCCATTGATTCAATTCCCCAATAATCGGCATTTGCATCAGTAGAAACTCCAAATGCCCCAGCCTTTAAAGCGGCATAACCATCAGTAGCTTGAACCCAAAAATGATCAAATCTTGCACTAAAGAATAGTATAGGTTTGCCATTTGCAGCTTTTACTACTTTGTGAACGGCTGTAGCAGTACTACTTGCTCTAGCAATTACTCCCAACAAAACTGTTTCCAAATAGCCAAAATAAGTTGGGTCACCTTCAATAGTTAAGATAGGTTGCCCTTTACTAACTTTATCTCCATCAAATACAGCTTTTACTTCAATTGAATTCCATTTGTCAACCCATATGCTATTTAATTTTAATCTTAAATCCCATTTTTTCTTTGTTAGGTCGATAATTTCTTGAACTTTCCCTTCTACCGAACAATTTTGGATTTGTTTGTCAATTTTAATCATTTCAGAAAATAGCTCATTAGCTTTTTCTTCATCTTTATAATAACCTGTACAATATTTTAAAATAGCCAAAGCTTCATCAATTCCACAAACTACAGCATCTTGTCGTGGGAAAAATTGATAGTAAACTCTTGGATGATGATTGTCTTTTTTTAAAATTTCAACATATCGAGTAAAATATTTGTCAGAATAATATCCCATTCTAATTTTATCTATTGGTAATTTGAAAACCTTTGGGTGAAGTCTTTTCATGAAATTATACCTCCTTGCTTTTCATTTTAATTTTTTAAAACTTCCTCAAAGAAGTTTTAAAAAATATTGGTATTACTAATGCAAGTATTAATGAAACAATAATAAACCAGTCTCCAAAAGTAGTATATATTGTTTTTTTGTTATTAGGCTCAATATTAAAAATAGCAAAACCTTCTTTTCTGGTTGGAAGGATTTGAGTTATTCTACCAAATTTGTCAATTACACCAGTTATTCCTTTGTTAGAAACTTGAATCATATATCTTCTATTTTCTATTGCTCTAAATACACTTTTTGAAAAATGTTGCCAAAGGGCTGTATCATAGTCATACCATCCATCATTTGTAATAGTAATTAATGATTCAGCTCCTTTTAAGGATAGTTTTCTGGAAATTTCTGGAAAATACGATTCAAAACATATTTGAATACCTAATTTAGGATAATTAGGAATTTCAAAAATTTTTTCTTCGTTTCCAGGAGTAAAATAAAGAACCCCTTTTAAAAAAGAGAATTTTTTGAAAATTTTGTTGTAAGGTAAAAATTCTACAAAAGGAAATAATTTAATTTTATCGTAGTGACCAACGTTTTCTCTGTTAACGTATACTACAGCACTATTGTAATCTTTGGATTCTTCAGAAATCGGAAAACCAATGATTAAAGGTTTATTGATGCTTATTCCTTTTAATTCAGCTTCGACTTTTGTAAATCTAATATCTTCTGATGGGAAGGTAGCTTCGGGGAAAATATGTAGGTGATTTGGGGTATTTTTAATAAGATTTTCAATATCTTTTAGTATTTCACTACTTGGTTTTGAATATTTAACCAGTTGATCATAATTTGTCTGAACAGCAACAACAGGAATATTAGCCGTATTTAATGGAAGAAAAGATAAAACAATCGAGTTTAATAGATAAATAAGAGAAATAGAAATTGCAGTTTTTGTAAGAAATTTATTTGGGCTCTTAAGATTGAGATAAAACATAAAGTTTAAAAAAACAATCAAAAATGTCAAGCCTATTGTTCCAAAAATTGAAACAGTTTGTATAATACCAATATCTTTAAATAAAGCATCTGAAAGTCTTCCACCAGTAAATCCTAAGTCGCCAATTCCCCTGATATATTCAGAAATACTGTAAATTGAAGCAACAAATAAAGCTTTAGTAAATTTTCCTCGTATTTTTGGAACAAAATAGCCATATAAAGATCCAAAAATCAAGAAAGGAAGCGCCTCTATAAAACAAAGAAGTAAAAAAACTCCAAAACCGGTAAAACTACTAAATTTTCCAAAAAAATCTGGAAGATTTTTTGTTAAAACTGGAATAACCCAAAACAGAGAAATAAAGGAAAATACGTAATAAAAGACAAAAGAATATAAAGCTGAAACCCAAAATTTTTTCTTTTCAAGTCCTTTGAATAAAAGGATTAAAGAAAACCAAATAAAACCTCCCCATAAAAATCCAGGCATTGATAATGCGGTTAAAATTGATGAAAATATTATAAATATCATATTATCGCCTCTCAAGCGGTGAATAATTCTAATGCCTTTTTTAAGTAAAAGGCTATATAATCTTGTTGTTCGGGCTTTAAATCAGTAAAGAAGGGAAGTGCTAAAGTTCTTTTAGAAATTTTTTCTGTTTTAGGTAGCATTCCCTCTTTCCAACCTAGTTCTTTATATAATGGTTGCAAATGAACTGGAGCAAAATAATCCCTGGTTTCAATTGAATTTTCATGTAAAAATTTAATTATTTTTCCTCTATTGGCATTCTCTGGTAGTTTTATTACGTATATAAACCAGGACATTTTTGAAACATACTTTTTTACAACAGGTGTTTCAACAAAATTGAGTATTTTATTGTAATATTTTGCAACATTATTTCTTTTTTCTATTATTAAGTCAATTTTTTTCATTTGCGAAAATCCAAGAGCAGCTGATATTTCATCTAATCTATAATTAAAGCCAATCACTTCATGTGAAAGCCAACCACTTCCTGTTCTTCCTTGGTTTCGCATTGCTTTTGAAAGATTAGCTATTTTTTCATCGTTTGTAACTATTATTCCACCCTCTCCAGTAGTTATTTGTTTATTAGGATAGAATGCAAAAGCACCAGCTACACCAAAAGAACCACATTTTTTGTCCTTATATTCGCTACCTAAAGCTTCACATGAGTCTTCTATGATTTTTAAATTATACTTTTCTGAAATTTTTAAAAATCTTTCCCAATTTAAAGGATGTCCAAAAATATCTACCGCCATTAAGAATTTTACCTTTTTAGGATTGTATGCGGTTTTGCCTGAAAATACTTTTTCTAAAAAATAATCCAAGGCATCAGGATCCATATTACATGTATCATCTTCAATATCAATAAATACCGGAATTCCTCTTTCAAAAAGCGCTACATTAGCTGATGCAATAAAAGTAAAAGAAGGAACAAGTAAAATATCATTTTCTTGAAAAGATAAGGATTTTAGTATCAAATGCAAAGCAGAAGTTCCGCTATTAACTGCTATTGCATATTTAGTACCAATGTAATTAGCCACAATGTTTTCAAATTTTTCTAAATAAGGTCCTAAAGCTAATCTTTTATTTTTTAATACTTTTATTACTTCATTAATATCATCTTTATCGATATATGAATCAGAAAGGGGAATTTTCATTTTTTATTCCTCCTTAATTAAGTTTATTATTCAATAATAAGTATATCACAGAAAAAGCTCTAAAAATGCATGATTTAAAATCGAATACTAAATAAGTATAAGTTTGTTTTTATTAATTAAAAATAAATTTTAGCTACTATTTCCATTTAGGGCCTTAATGTCTACAAGATGACTCAATCTAATGATGATAATTTTATTTAAGTAAAAAATTTGAAGTTTAGTATCTCTGAATTTCAGGATTTTTTTTAATTACTCCTCTAACTAGTATAGCAGGATTATATATTGAAGAGAAGTTTTTTTCTTCATTATAAACGCTATTGTTTTGCATCTATCAAATAAACAAAATAGATAAATCAGTTTAGCAGAATTAGCAGCAGAAAAATTTTACGTAATAATAACAGGAGGTTTACCTCAACCCATTTGGAAAGAAGCAAGAATTATAACTATAATTTCAAAAAAGGTAGGGTTTGGAAAAGTCTTAAAGGTATTAGCTAAGTTTAAAATAATGTTTTCCATTTTAGTATATTTGAAACTAAAAATCTAACCTGACGCCTAATACTATCGAAAATAGAAAGGTAAAGAAAATAATGGTTAAGTAATTTAATAATTCAGTGAAAATAATCTCTTTATTGTATAACAAATAATCGAAAAAGTTCGTATTTCAGTTGGCGTATATTTTTTCTTTAACTAATTCGGCTAATTTTTTGGCACCAAAATCATTTAGGTGAACCCCATCGATTGTTGTAATGAGATTTCTTTTTTTGCTTACTGAAATTGAAATATGGGGTGTTCTAACAAAAAAAGAATCTAAAATCATTTTAAAAGGATTTTTTGAAATAAAATATTTATTGTTTCTGTTTTTTATTTGACTTTTTTGCCAAGAATTAAAATCTACTAATTTTAATGAGTGTTCTTCACACAATTTTTTGATAATAGCGTTATATTCATCAACTTTCTTATTAAGTTTACTATTTTTGTTTTCGCCAATACAAGGTATATTAACAATTATAACTTTTCTTCCATTTAAAAGCTCTAGTAGGGTATTATAATTTTTTTCAAACTTTTCTTTATTTTTGGAAGGGATTCTTCCGGTAGAAATAATTTTTTTAATAGTTTTTTGCCATGCCGGTGAGTAGTTAAATAAAAATGGTAAAAGTATGTCATTTGTACCAATTTGGATAACTAACCTTTCAATAGGATGATTTAACATGATTTTTTTCAGTCTAGATGTAAGATTAATTACAGTATCTCCACCTCTCCCTAAATTATAAAAAATTTTTCCTAAATATTTAACGTAAGATACTCCTGGTTTGCCTTCAGTAATACTATCACCAAAACAATAATACATTTTTTCACCCGAATACATTTTGTATAACTTTATTTTATCATAAAAATCACAAAAATATTAAATTTTTTTAATAACCTTTTCAAGCCTATTGAGAAGTTCATTGATTTCTTCAAATTTAATATTGAGCGCTGGAAGTAATCTGATGATATTTCCTTTAACTATATTTAATAAAATTCTTTCATGTAAGCCAAATTCTATTATTTTATCTGATTGTTTTATATCCAATTCAATTCCAACCATTAATCCAAGCCCTTTAATCTGTTTTACAATTGAATATTTTTCTTTTAATTTTGATAATTCATTTCTTAAATAATTTCCTTTTTCTTTAACACTATTCAAAAAGTATTTATTTAATCTATCGAGAACAGTTTTACTAGCAGCAAGTGAAACAGGATTTGGAGCAAATGTGGAGCCATGTTCACCAATTGTAAAAACATTTTTGTGTTTTCCAGTGAAAACTGCTGCAGATAATGGAAGACCTCCTCCAAGGGATTTTGCGACAGTTACTATATCAACATCCAAATCAAAATTAAGATAAGAATAGAATTTCCCTGTTCTTCCTAATCCTGCTTGAACCTCATCTGCAACAACAATATAGTTATATACATTTTTGTAATGATTTATTATTTCTATAAATTCTTTACTTACTATATCTAATCCACCACTTCCATGAACACATTCTACAAAAATTGTAGAAATATTTTCTCTTTCAGACTCTATAAAGCTTTTAAGTTTTTTAGGGTCATTAAAAGGTAGAAAGACAACATTTGGAAGTAATGGTTCAAATTCTTTTTTTAAATTTGAAAAGCCTGTTATAGAAAGTGAACCCAAGGTTCTTCCATGAAAATTGTTTTCAAAAGATACAATATACCCTTTTTTAATTTTCTTTATTGCTTTTAAAACGGCTTCATTAGCTTCAGTTCCAGAATTTGCAAAAAAAACAGATCCATCTTTTCCAGTTTCCTCAATTAGTCTTTTGGCAACCTCTATGGCATTTTGATCCACAAAAAAATTAGAAATATGAGTGTATTTTTTAATTTGTTCTGAGATCGCCTCATTGATTTTCTCATCACAATGTCCAAATGAAAGTACTCCAATACCCGAAAAAGTATCTAAGTATTTCTCGTCATTTTCATCGATTATCCAAACACCTTTTGCTCTTTTAATTTTTAATGGTATCCTTTTATAAGTGTTCGATAAAGACATATTTTCATCCTCCTAAAGAAAATTCATCTACTAATTTTTTCAATAGTTTTTCTGAATTTTTTTTGGAAACCAAAACAGAAATTTTTATTTCAGATGTTGTAACCAGTTCTGGAATTATACCATTATCAGTAAGAACTTTAAAAAATCTTGCAGCAACTCCAGGACTTGATTTCATGCCTACTCCAACTATTGAAACTTTATCAAACATACCCTCATAAGAGATATCAATTGAAGAATCTATTGTTTTTATTGATTCTTCAATTGTTTTTCTTAGATCATTCAATACTGAAAATGATAGATGAATATTTTTGTTGCTTGTAATCATCGAAATCATATCTATGTTTATTTTTTTATCACTAAGTATTTCAAATATTTTTTCAATTACTTTATTATCTTTTGGAAGATTATTTAAAGTAATTTTCACCTGATCTTTTTCAATTGTTGCGCCAGAAACGACAGGTTGTTCCAACCATTCAGGTAATTTATCAATCACCCAGGTTCCCTCCTTTTCAGAAAAACTAGAAGCACAGTATAGTTTTACATTGTATTTTTTTGCTAGTTCAACAGAACGCGAATGAAGAACTTTTGCACCAAGTGAAGAAAGTTCAAGAGCGTCATCGTATGTAATATATTTTAGTTTTTTAGCATTTGGAATAATTCTGGGATCACTGGTGTAAATTCCATCAACATCACTGTAAATTTCACAGTGTGAACCTAATTTTGCTGCAATTGCTACAGCAGTTGTATCTGATCCTCCGCGACCAAGAGTTGTTAAATCTCCATTTTCAGTTACACCTTGAAACCCTGCAACAATTACAACCGAATTTAACTCCAGCTCTTTTAAAATTTTATTAGAATCTATATCTTTTATTCTTGCCTTTGTGAAATCATGAGTTGTTTTAATATTTAATTGAAAAGCATTAAAAGATTTTGCTTTTATTCCTAAATCAATAAGAGCAATTGATAACAGCGCAATTGATATTTGCTCTCCTGTTGTCAAAAGCATATCCATTTCTCTTGGATGAGGATTTTTACTAAGTGATTTTGCTAGTCGAATGAGATTATCTGTAGTGTTTCCCATTGCAGAAACTATTACAACTACTTTATCACCTTTTTCTATTCTTTTTTTTATTTTATTTGCAACATTGAGGATTCGCTCTTTATCAGCAATAGATGAACCACCATATTTTTGAACTACGATCATTTAATCACCTCAATTTTCGTAATCCTTCTACAATTTGAGTTTTTTGTTTTGTTTTTTCATCAACTTGTTTTATAATTTTTCCCGGAACTCCGGCAACTACAGAATGTGTAGGAACATCATCAATAACGACTGCACCTGCAGCTATTACACTATTTTTTCCAACACGAACGCCTTCCAGGATAACTGCATTTGCACCAACCATTACGTTATCTTCAATAACTACTGGTTGAGCACTTGGTGGTTCTATTACTCCTGCTACAACTGCTCCTGCACCAATATGACAGTTTTTTCCAATTATTGCTCGACCTCCAATTACAGCATTCATATCAATCATAGTTCCTTCCCCTATTTTGGCACCAATATTAATAACAGCTCCCATCATTATTACAGCACCATCACCTATTTCAACTAAATCTCTTATTATTGCACCAGGTTCAATTCTTGCGTTGTATTTGCTTAAATCTGCTAATGAAATTGCAGAGTTTCTAGCTTTGATTTCAAGTTTATATTTTTCAATGTTTTCTGTATTTTTTTTAAGAAATTCGACTATTTCATTATATTCACCAAATATAATTCCAAAAGTATCATTTCCAAAAAATTCCAAGAGTTTAAAATCTAACTTTTTAAGTTTTCCTTGTACATATGCTACTGTTAAAGTTTTCTTTTTTGAGGTGGCTATTAAATCAATTATCTCTTGTGTATTCATTGTAATTCCTCCTTAATAATATCTTTAAAAGTAAAGAATCCATTTTGTTTTTTTAATATGAACTTAGCAGCTTTTAATGCTCCAATAGCGAAAACCTTTCTAGATATAGCTCTATGTTTTATTTCTATAAGTTCTCCTTCATTAGAAAAAAGGATTGAATGATCTCCCGGAATTCCACCTAATCTTAAAGAATGAATTTCTAAATCTCTATTTATTGCTTCTTTTAATAATATGGCGGTTCCAGAAGGTTTATCTTTTTTCTTTGAGTGATGTATTTCAGTTATTTCACAGTCCCAATCTTTAAAAATATTGTTTATTTTTTCTAAGACATCCAGAAGTATATTAATTCCAATTGAAAAATTAAATGATTGTACTATTGCAAAATTTTTAGATAGATTTTCTAGTAATTTAAAATGTTCTTTGTTAAGCGCAGTGGTTCCAATCACGAGTTTACTTTGATGCTTTTCACATAAGGTTTTTGTTATCTTTAAAGCATCTGGAGTAGAAAAATCAACAATCACATCTGGTGAGTCTTTTTCAATTATTTCATCTTTGTCAACTAACAAGACAGGAACATGATTATCAGTGGTGAAAACATCTAAAATTAATTTACCTATTCTTCCTTTATATCCAACCACACCAAATTTCATATAATTCCACATCCTTTAAGTGTTTCATTAAGAATTTTAAGAGTTGATTCTGAAGCAGGGATCAATGGAAGTCTTAAGTCATTATTGATAAATCCCATCAAATATAAAGCTGCCTTTACAGGGATAGGATTTGTTTCAACGAATAAATTCTTGAAAAGTTGGTAATACGAGAAGTGGATTTTTCTTGCTTCCTCAATCTTTCCATTTTTAATTGCTTTGAACATTTGAACCATTTGCCAAGGAATAACATTAGAAGCTACTGATATTACGCCATCACCACCACTAACAAGAAGTTGAAATGCAGTATCATCATTTCCTGAAAAAACTTTAAAATCCTTTATTGTTTTAAGTAATAATAAGTCTTTATTAATCTGTTCAAAAGAAGAATTTGCTTCTTTTAAAGCCTTTACGTTCTTGCAATCACTAGCAATTTTATAAACAGTTTCAGGTAGGATATTTACACCTGTTCTACTCGGTACATTATAAACTATTATTTCTAAATTTGTGTGTTCAGAAATGTATTTGTAATATTCGTATAAACCTTTCTGAGTCGGTTTGTTATAGTAAGGTGTAACAATTAATAGTCCATCAGCACCATTTTGTTCAGCATTTTTAACTAATTCCATTGTATGGCTTAAACCATTGGAACCTGCTCCTACTATAATTTGAACTTTTTCACCACAAATTTCCTTTGCCTTTGTTATTAATAAACTTCTTTCTTCTATAGATACATTTGGAGCTTCACCAGTTGTGCCCAAAACAATAATAGCATTAATATGATTATCTACTTGAAATTTTAATAGCTTTTCATATGATTCTATATCTAATTCTCCATTTCTAAATGGTGTGACAATAGCAGTTCCTATCCCTTCAAACATTTTGAACCCCTCCTTCTAAATAAATTCCATCATTTAAAAAATGAACGAACAAAATTCCGCCGCGCGCTCTAACTTCAATTTTTTCGTTCTGATTTTTATTGAAAACATATGCACTTGCCGTAGTACCACTTCCACAAGCAAGCGTTTCAGATTCAACCCCTCTTTCAAAAGTTCTAATTTTTAAAGTTTTTGCATTTAGGATTTGAACAAAATTAACATTGCTATCTAACTTATTTCTTAAATTTTTACCAATTCTGTTGACATTTATAGAATCAATGTTATCAACAAAAATTACAAAATGAGGTACTCCTACAGTAAGATAAAATCCTTCATAGTAGTCAAAAGATATTTTTTTTGGGTAAGTAGGTTTAGGCATTTTTATCATTACACCGTTTTCAGTTAATCTTCCAAAAATTTCACCTACGTAAGTGTTAAATTTCACTATTTTCTCTTGAACATATCCTTTAATTTTTAAATAAAACAAAAATGTTCTAGCTCCGTTTCCACAAAATGCGGCCCTTTTTCCATCTTTATTAAAATAATCCATAAAGAATCCTTTATTTTTCTTTTCAACAAAAATAACTCCATCTCTATTCTGTGAATTCTTAATCACAAATTCGCTTTTTTCTTTATCACTTAAATAAGTGTTTGTTATATCACAAACTATAAAGGAATTTCCTGTAGCAGTAAATTTTTCTATTTTCATAGCAATCCCACCTTTAACATTAAAATCCTAATTGCATTTGTTGCAGCTCCAACACGAATATTGTCTGCAACATTCCAAAGTGCAAATCGAGTTTCGTCTATTTTTCTTAGTCTTGATACATAAACATAATCACTTCCAGCAATTTCTATAGGAGTTATAACTTCGTTTTTAAGAATTACATCTTTAGATTTTCTTATAGCTTTTTCGACGTTTGAAATCTCATTAAAAGGAATTTTTGTTTTAACTACGATTGATTCGGAATGTCCATAAAAAACCGGAACTCTTACTGTTGTAGGATAAACATTTATTGAATAGTCATTTAAAATTTTTCGAGTTTCATTAATCATTTTGTGTTCTTCAGTGGTAAATCCATCTGTAGTTGTGTCTCCTATAAGTGGTATAACATTATGAGCAATAGGTTTAGGAAAAACAGAAGTAATATTTTCCCCATTTATTTGCTTTTGAAGTTCAGCAATTGCTTTATGACCTGCTCCAGAAACGGCTTGATATGTTGAAACGAAAATTTCATCAATTCCAAATTGTTCGTGAACTTTGTATAATGACAAGACCATTTGAATGGTTGAACAATTAGGATTTGCGATTATTCCTTGGTAATTTTTTACTATATTTCCATTTATTTCAGGAACAACTAATGGAATATCCTCTTCCATTCTAAAAGCTGATGAATTATCTATTACTATATTTCCATACTTTGCGGCAATTGGAGCAAATGTTTTTGAAATATTTGAACCAGCTGAAAATAATAAAAAGTCATATTTTTCTTTCATTGTATTTTCGGTTAATTCTTCGATTATGATTTTTGTATTATTAAAAATCAAGGTTTTTCCAGAAGACTTTTTTGAAGCAAAAAGTCTTAATTTTTTAACGGGTATTTTGAATTCTTCAAGAACTTTAATCATAGTTCTTCCAACTTCTCCAGTCGCACCAACAATTCCAATTTTCACTTTTTCACCTCCTAAAAAAAAAAAACGCCTCAATGAGAGGCGATCACTGCGAAAAATCTATTAAATTTCTCGCAGCAATCGGCTCTCCACGGAATTTCCGTGACAGTGGTACAGGTATTCCCTGTACCCCCAGATATGCAGGGTGGGAGAACCCCTGTCATATCTTCGGCGTCCTCGCCTTTCAGATTTCCCCAACTCTCCCACTAAAGGAAATCCTACTCATCTCGGACGCGCCTCCGATTGCCAATGTTATTATAACAATTGTACATTTTTGAAAAGTTATTTGTGTTACGATTATGTTAAAACATAAATTAAAATTTTGTTGAAGATTACCATACCCAAAAGAGCGAAAGGATAGGTGGCACCATATCCTAATATGACGTTATCTGAATTTGTTAAGTCTATTGCTGTTGCTAATCCAGGTGTGCTAGTCATTCCGCCAGTAATAGCACCAATCAATAGTAGATTATCTATTTTTAAAATATATTTACCGATAATAAAAGCTGCAGATATAGAAATTAATGCGATTAAAAGAGATAAAACCATTAAATAAAAACTTGAAAAATTCAGAGAATCAATTATAAGATAACCTGATTTCAAACCTATAGAAGCAAGAAAAATAAGTAAACCTAAATTTTGGAATCCTTTTAAAATAGAATCATCAAAATGAAATGAAAATATCCAAAATTTTCTTACAGTACCTAATAATAACGATGAAATTAAAATACCACCAGTCATTCCAAGAGAGAAATTAATTATACCGAAGTTTATTTTGAATTTTCCGAGGATAATGCCAATAATGATTATTAAGGAATAAGATAAAAAATTAAAATCTTTGATTTTATTAAAATTTGTATCAATCTTAAAAGTAGTGTGTAAACCAAAATTGTTGTTTTTGTGATTTTTAAAAAGTTGTACAATTAAAGATAGGATAAAAATGACTCCAAATACTCCAGGTATATACCCTATTGAATATCCATAAACAATCTCAGGATCAGCGGAAGAATTTTCTAAAGCAGTGGCTAAACCAGGTGAACTAGTAAGGGAACCAGAGAAGAGGCCGATAAGCTGCTCCTTGTTGATGTTTGGGACAAAAGAAAGAAGGTATGTTGAAATAAATCCTGTAAAAGTTGTAAAAAAACCTAATAAAGCGAATTTTATTCCAAAATTTTTAAAAATTCCTTTAATTTTCTTTGAAGCTATTAGAGCTACGGATGAAATAAAAAGAATTAAAGAAAAATTGAAAAAAACATCAAATTCAACCTTTAAAGAATCAACCGAAACATTTAAAAATTTTTTTGAAACCCAACTTATGATTAGACTAGTAAAAATTGTACCAGAAACTCCCAATTTGAACTTATAAAATTTGATATTTCCTAAAATTAAACCCAAAAAAATTGAAAGAAAAATCAATAAAATAGAAATAAGTATCACTCCAGTTAATTTAGGTGTTAAGAAAATTATAACATTAATGTTCTAGAATTAAACGTTTTTTTAATTGTCTAACGCTAATTGCAATTATAGGGCTATTTAGAATAGAAATTAACAATTTGATTAAATATTGTGAGAGAATCATATTTGTTAATAGTTGCAAATCGTATTTTCCATAAAACGAAATTCCAACAAAAACAACAGAATCAATAAATTGTGTAATTATCATAGAAATAATATTCCTGAAAAACAAATTCTCAATTTTAAAAAAAGATTTCAATGAATTGAAAATCCAAATATTTACATTTTGTGCAGCGAAATATGACAAAAAGCTTGCCAATATTATTCTTGGCGTTGAACCAAAAACAATTTTATATGCTTCGTTATATTCAAACACAGGAGAAGGAGGAAAATAAAAAGTAATAAAAGAAATAATTACTAATAAAATAGAAGAGATAAAGCCTGCTTTAATTACTTTTTTTGAAATTTTTGTACCATAAATTTCTGAAATAATATTTGCAATAGCATAGCTTAGAGGGTAAATTAAAATTGAAAGAGTTAAAATGAATGGTCCAATATTAATAAGTTTTCCTGCAATTATATTTGAAATAATGATTATTGATGTAAAGAGTGAAGATAGTGTCATAAGTTCCACATTTAAATTTTTCATGTAATACCTCCTGTCAAAATTTAAATTAATTCATTTCTTCCGGTTTTAAATTTTAATGTTTTAATGAATTTTTTCAAGTAACAAATAATTTGAAATTATTATTATTTTGTGAATTTGGTATTAGAAATTTAAAATGTTAAAAATTTTTAACTTTTGTAAAGGATTATTAAGTAAAAAACTTAGAAATAGATTAAAAAAGATGTTAAAATAAACATAGTGAAAGAATATTTTAAGGGATGATATCATGGGAATGGGAAAATCTTTTGTGATTTTACATGGTTTTGAAAATTCAGAAATTAAGAAAGCAATCAAAATTTTGAAGGAAAATTTTCCTGAGAAAGAATTAATTTTTGCTACTTCAACTCCAGCAAATCTAAGCTGGTCTTTAGAAGACTTGTTAAATGAATTAGAGAAAGAACATGAAGAAATGAAAAAACTTAAAAGAAATAAATGATATGTTATAATGTATGAGCAACGTAGGAGGTGGTTTATTTGGGCCGTTTAAGAGTATATGAATTAGCTAGACAGCTTGAAATGGATACTAAAGAACTCATGAAAGAATTGGCAGATCTTGGAATTGAGATAAAAAGCCATATGAGTTTTATTGATGAAGAAACAGTAAATATTTTGCTTGAAATGTATAGCAAATCTGAAGATGAAGAAGAATTTGATGAATATGAAGAATTATTGGAACTTGAAGAAGAAATCTATGATAAGAAGCGAATTTCTAAAAAAGGTGAAGTAGAAAAAGAAAAGCCTGAGAAGAAAAAGTCTTTAGTAAAAATCTCTGAAGAGGATTTAAAATTAGATAAATTTTCAGAGAAAATAGGAATACCACAAAATAGAATTATACAAGATTTTTTCATGAAAGGTGAAATTTTAAAACCTGGTCAAACATTAAATTTGCAACTTGCTAAAAAAATAGCTAAATTATATGATGTTAGAATTGGATTTGATATTGAAGAAACTAAAGAAGAAGTAAAAGAAAATCCACTTGAAGAAATTGAAAAATATTTCGAAGAAAAATATAAAAATAAAGAAAATCTTGTTGAAAGGCCTCCAATAGTTACGGTTATGGGGCACGTAGACCATGGAAAGACTACTTTGTTAGATTATATCAGAAGAACAAGAGTTGCCGAAAGAGAAGAAGGAGGAATTACTCAAAGTATTGGTGCTTATCAAGTTGAAGTTAATGGTAAAAAAATTACTTTTATTGACACTCCGGGACACGAAGTTTTTACAGAAATGAGAGCTAGAGGAGCGCAGGCTACTGATATAGTGGTTCTTGTCGTTGCTGCTGACGATGGTGTTATGCCACAAACTATTGAGGCCTATAATCATGCAAAATCTGCAAATGTTCCAATAATAGTTGCAATCAATAAAATAGATAAGCCAAATGCCAATGTTGAATTAACTAAACAAGAATTGGTTAATAAACTTTCCTTAATTCCAGAAGAATGGGGCGGAGATACAATTATGGTTCCAATCTCTGCGAAAAAAGGTCAAAATGTCGATACATTATTGGAAATGATTTTATTAGTTGCTGAAATGCAGGAAATTAAGGCAATTTCTGATGGTCCTGTTAGAGCTGTAACAATAGAAACAAGACTTGATAAAGGTTTTGGCCCTGTTGCAAATGCAATTGTTAAAGATGGTAAATTAAAAATTGGTGATTATGTTGTAGCGGGCAAAGTAATGGGAAAGGTAAAAGCGTTGGTAAATGATCAAGGAAAGCGAATCAAGGAAGCTGGACCATCAACTCCGGTTATGATAGTTGGTTTTGAGGACTTACCGGATGCTCATAGTGTGATTTATTCTGTTGAAAATCTTGACAAAGCACGTGAAATTACTGAAAAGATTAAAGAAATGGAACAGAAAGAACTTAGAAGGAAAAGACATTTGAAATTAGAAGAAATTTTGAAAATGATGGAACAATCTGAACAAAAAGAATTAAGATTGATTATAAAAGCAGATACTTTGGGTTCAGTTATGGCATTAAATACTGCTATACAAAAACTTCAAAGTGAAGAAGTTAGGATTAATATTATCCATTCTGCTGTAGGAGCAATTACAACGAGTGATGTTATGTTAGCTTCAGCTTCTGATGCGATAATTTTAGGTTTTAGAGTAAAAGCGGATAGTCAATCAAGGAAAATGGCCGAAGCTGAAGGGATCCAAATCAAAACTTATACGATTATTTACAAATTAATTGACGACTTACGTGCTGCTCTTGAAGGAATGTTAGAACCTGAAGAAGTTGAAGAAATTACTGGTAGAGGAGAAATTAAAAAGGTATTTAAAATAAAAAAGCTTGGTTCTGTAGCTGGAGTTCAAATGTATGAGGGTTATGTTGAAAAAACTGGAATAGCTAGGCTTTATAGAAATGGTAAACTAATATTTGAAGGGAAAATTGAATCACTAAAGCATTATCAACAAGATGTTAAAAGAGTTGATGCTCCTCAAGAATGTGGTATTAAACTAGAAAACTTTGATGATATTAGAGAAGGCGATGAATTGGAATTTGCAGTTATTAAAAAAGTAAATAAAAAATTAACTTTCGACGAAGGAAATGAACAAAAAAATAATTAAAAAGGAGTAAGTAATATGTTTGTGGATACAACTTTGAGAGATGGTCATCAATCACTTATTGCTACTCGAATGAGAACAATTGATATGATACCTACTCTTCCATATATGGATGAGTTAAATTTTGAAGCCATGGAAGTTTGGGGTGGTGCTACATTTGATGTTTGTGTTCGTTTTTTAAAAGAAGATCCCTGGGAAAGAATTAGAATAATTAAGAAAAATTTAAAAAGAACAAAAACTCAGATGTTATTAAGAGGTCAAAATTTGGTTGGATATAGACATTATGCCGATGATGTAGTTGAGTTATTTATCAAGAAAGCAATTGAAAATGGTGTTGAAAAAATAAGAATTTTTGATGCTTTAAATGATATTCGGAACCTAGAAAAAAGCATTGAAGTTGCACTCAAAAACGGTGCCCATGTTCAAGGAGCTATTTCGTATACAATAAGTCCAGTTCATACAATAGAATATTTTATAGAATTTGCTAGACAACTTGTAGAAAGAGGCGTACATTCTTTGTGTATAAAAGATATGGCTGGACTTTTAACACCTAAAAAAAGCTATGAACTTGTTTTACAATTAAAAAAGAATTTTGATATTCCTGTGGAAGTTCATACTCATTCGACTGCTGGATTGGGAGATATGAATTACATTGCAGCAATTGAAGCAGGAGTAGATTATGTAGATACTGCTCTATCACCTTTTGCTTTGGGAACTTCTCAACCTCCATTTGAATCTCTGTACTATTCCGCTAAAGAATATAGAAAGCTTGAAGATATTGATTGGGAAAAAGTAGAATATTTAGTAGAACACTTTAAAAAAGTCCGTGAAAAATACAAAGAATATGATGTATCAATGTTAAGTATAGATTATAGGGTTTTGGTTTCACAAGTTCCGGGAGGAATGTATTCAAATTTGGTAAAACAACTTTCTGAACAGAAGATGTTACATAAACTACCCGAAGTATTGAAGGAAATCCCTAGAGTTAGAAAAGATTTGGGATATCCTCCATTGGTGACTCCTACCAGTCAAATTGTCGGTGTTCAGGCGGTTTTAAACGTATTGACAGGTGAAAGATATTCAAAAGTTACCAATGAGGTGAAAAATTATTTAAAGGGTATGTATGGAAAACCACCAGCACCTGTTGATAAAGAACTTTTAGAGAAAATTTTAGGTAAAGAAAAACCTATTGAATGTAGACCCGCTGATTTATTGGAACCAGAAATCGAAAAAGCCAGAAAATCAATAGGAATTCTTGCTTCTAATGATGAAGAGTTATTGATATATACCATACTTGGTGAAATTGGTAGAAAGTATTTAAAAGAAAAATATGAAGAAAAAATTTTGATTGACTTGGATCTGGCTGAGGAATTTGGAGGAGGTTATCCTGTTTGATTATAGGAATAGGAAATGATATTGTTGAGATTAAAAGGATTAATTTGAAATTAGAAAAGAAAGTTCTTACAGAATTTGAAAAAAAAGATAAAAAAATTGACGCCCAATATTTAGCTGGGCGTTTTTCACTTAAAGAAGCATTTTTTAAGGCACTAGGGACGGGAATTGGTGAAAATTCATTTAAAGATGTTTCATTTATCAACAACATTAAAGGAAAACCTTTTTGTGTATTTCATAAGGATTTTTTAGGATTTAACTTCTGTCATGTCTCTTTAAGTCATGATTTATTTGCTATTTCATCTGTGATTTTGGAAAAAGTTGAAGGAAAAGTATTTTTAGGATTAGGAAGTAATATGGGCGATAAAGTTAAAAATCTGACTGATGCTTTATGCGAATTGGACTTAAAAGGAATCAAAATTTTAAAAGTTTCTAGTTTATATAAAACGAAACCTTATGGTTTATCTAATCAAGAAGATTTTTTAAATATAGTAATTGAAATAGATACTGATTTGTCTCCTTATCAATTGTTAGAAACAGTTTTGGAAATTGAAAAAAAGATGGGAAGAGTACGAAAAATTAAGTGGGGTCCTAGAAATATAGATATTGATATTTTATTTTATGGAAATTTAGTTGTTGATTTACCTGAACTAAAAATTCCTCATTATGATTTTGAAAATAGAGATTTTTTTATTGTACCAATGGCAGAAATTTCATCAGATTTTTGTCATCCAATTCATGCGAAAAAAATCAGTGAATATTCATTCAAATTAAAGAAAAATTGGGAAAAAATTGATTGGGAATATAAGAAGTTGTGATAGGAGGGACAATGTGAAAAATAAAATTTTAGAGGCTGTTAAATTTATTGTTGATAATGGGCTGGTAAAAGGCACTTGGGGAAATATTTCAATAAAAGATGGAAATTTTATATATATTACTCCATCTGGAATTCCGTACGATGTTTTAACAGAAGATGATATATCTGTAGTAGAAATGAACGGGACCCATGTGTCCGGATTAAAACCATCTTCGGAATTACCAACACATTTAGAAATATACAGAGTTAGAAAAGATGTTAATGCAATAGTTCATACTCACCCTGTTTTTTCTACAACAATTTCTTTAGTGAGTAATTTTATACCACCTTTAGTAGAAGATGCTGTAATGATTTTAGGTCCAAAAATAAATGTAGCCGAATATGCTTTACCAGGAACATTAAAGCTAGCTCAAAACGTAATTGAGGCTTTAGAAAACAATCATGCGGTAATTTTAAAAAATCATGGTTTAATTACAGTTGGTCAAGATATTAATGAAGCATTGACAGCCAGTCTTGTTTGTGAAAAAACAGCTGAAATATTTCTGTATGCTATGAATATTGGCAATTTTAATTTAATTAATGAAGAAGATGCTGTTATACTTAGGAATAAATACTTAAACAGTTATAGACAGAATTCAAAAGATATTAGATAATTATCTTAAGATTGGTAAAGGAGGTAAAAAAATGTTTGATGATAATGAATTAAAAAAAATAAAAATTGAGTCAGAAAAATACAATTCATTAGTTGAAAAAACAACTCAAAAATTTCCTGAAAGAAAAAAGAAATTTAAGTCAACTTCTGGGTATGAAATAAAAAGATTGTACACTCCTTTAGATATTTCTAATTTGAATTATCAGGAAGATTTAGGTTTTCCCGGAATGTTTCCTTTTACACGGGGAGTTCAACCAACAATGTACAGAGGAAAATTATGGACAATGAGGCAATATGCTGGCTTTGGCACTGCTGAAGAATCTAATAAAAGATATAAATATTTATTATCACAAGGACAAACAGGTTTATCTGTTGCTTTTGATTTGCCAACTCAAATTGGATATGATTCAGATGATCCAATGGCTGAAGGTGAAGTGGGAAAAGTTGGTGTAGCTATTGATTCTCTTAAAGACATGGAAATTTTATTTGATGGAATTCCGTTGGATAAAGTCAGCACTTCAATGACAATTAATAGTACAGCTGCTATTTTACTTGCAATGTATATTGTTGTTGCTGAGAAACAGGGGGTTCCGCTTGATAAACTTTCTGGTACAATACAAAATGATATATTAAAAGAATATATTGCAAGAGGAACTTACATTTTTCCTCCACAACCATCAATGAAAATTATTACTGATATTTTTGAATATTGTTCTAAAAATATGCCCAAATGGAATCCAATAAGTATTAGTGGTTATCACATAAGAGAAGCTGGCGCTACAGCTGTCCAAGAAGTTGCTTTTACATTAGCTGATGCTATTGCATATGTAGAGTCAGCGATTAAAGTTGGCTTAGATCCAAATGTTTTTGGACAAAGGTTATCTTTCTTTTTTGCTTCACATAATAATTTTCTTGAGGAAATTTCAAAATTCAGAGCTGCCAGAAGACTTTGGGCAAAGATTATGAAAGATAGATTTAAAGTTTCGAATGAAAAAGCAATGAGACTAAGATTTCATACTCAAACAGGTGGTTCCACATTAACTGCTCAACAACCCTTGAACAATATTGTAAGAGTAACTATACAAGCATTAGCAGCAGTTTTAGGAGGAACCCAATCATTGCACACCAATAGCTATGACGAAGCTTTAGGTTTACCAACTGAAGAATCGGCAATGATAGCTTTAAGAACTCAACAAATAATTGCTTATGAATCTGGTGTTGCTGATACAATAGATCCTCTTGCAGGTTCTTTTGTAATTGAACATATGACAAATGAAATTGAAAAAAGAGCTGTGGAATATATTGAAAAGATTGATTCTTTAGGTGGAATGGTTAAAGCAATAGAGTCTGGATATGTCCAAAGAGAAATACATGAAAGTGCTTACAAACTGCAGCTTGCTGTTGAGAATGGTGAAGAAGTTATTGTGGGTGTTAATAAATTTCAAATTAACGAAGATTTAGAACATAAGGAAATTTTAAAGGTAAACCCAGAACTTGAAGTTAAGCAAAAAAGTAATTTAAAAAGATTGAAAGAAAGCAGAGACAATGAAAGGGTTAAAAAGGCATTGAAGAATATAAAAAATGCTGCAACAAATGATGAAAATCTTATGCCTTATATTATAGAAGCTGTAAAGGTTTACGCTACAGTTGGAGAGATTAGCAATGCTTTGAGAGAAGTTTATGGAGAATATAGTGAAACAGTAATTATTTAACGAGGAGGTGTTAATATGACCGATAAAGGTACATGGATGGTTAAAGAAGGTTTTGCTGAAATGTTTAAAGGTGGAGTAATAATGGATGTTACAACTGCTGAACAAGCTAAAATTGCTGAACAAGCTGGGGCAGTTGCAGTAATGGCATTGGAAAGAGTCCCGGCTGATATTAGAAAAGCTGGTGGAGTTGCAAGAATGGCAAGTATTAAAAAGATAAAAGAGATTATGGATGCTGTTTCAATTCCAGTAATGGCTAAAGTAAGAATAGGTCATGTAGCTGAGGCAAGAATTTTGGAAGCATTGGGAGTAGATTTTATTGATGAGTCAGAAGTATTAACACCAGCTGATGATAAATATCACATTAATAAATGGGATTTCAAAGTTCCTTTTGTATGTGGTGCAAGAAATCTTGGTGAAGCTTTAAGAAGAATAGCTGAAGGTGCAGCAATGATCAGAACAAAAGGAGAAGCCGGGACTGGGAATATTGTTGAAGCTGTCAAACATATGAGAACTGTTATGGATGAAATTAGAAAAGTTCAGAATATGCCTGATGAAGAATTGGTAAGTTTTGCAAAAGAAATTGGTGCCCCAGTAAACTTGGTTGCAGAAGTTAAAAAATTAGGAAGATTACCAGTTGTAAATTTTGCTGCAGGTGGTGTTGCTACTCCAGCTGACGCAGCTTTAATGATGATATTGGGTGCAGATGGAGTTTTTGTAGGTAGTGGAGTATTTAAATCGAAAGATCCTGCGAAAATGGCAAAAGCGATTGTAATGGCAGTCACATACTGGAACGATCCGGAAATGCTTTTGAAAATTTCTGAAGATATTGGTACCCCTATGGAAGGTCTTGAAATTGAAGAGTTAGACGTCAGATTGCAAGAAAGGGGTTGGTGAGTTGAAAATAGGAGTCTCTGGAATACAAGGAGATTTTAGAGAACACAAATTGATTTTGGAAAAATTAGGTGTGGAAACACTTGTAGTACGAAAACCTAATGAGTTGGATATGGTTGATGCATTAATCATACCTGGTGGCGAATCAACAACTATGATAAGAATTATGAAGATGACAGGATTTTATGAAACTTTAAGAAGTAAAATAGAGAAAGGTTTTCCTGTGTTTGGAACATGTGCTGGTATGATAGTTTTATCAAAAGAGGTAGTTAATTTCCCACAAGATTCTTTGAAAGTGATAGATATAAAGGTTGAAAGAAATGCTTATGGAAGACAGGTTGATAGTTTTGAAACTGATGTAAAGCTTAAATTTTCTCAAGCCCCTTTTAGAGCAATATTTATAAGAGCTCCAAAAGTTGTTGAATGTGGCAATGATGTCGAAGTTTTATCCGAATATGAAAATTCGCCTATTTTATTGAGACAAGGGAAAATTCTAGTTGCATCTTTTCATCCTGAATTAACAGATGATATAAGAATTCATAAATACTTTGTTGATATGGTTAGATAAAAAATTTCAATTCTTTTTGGAAAAACATGGCCTTTAATATAAAAGGCCATGTTTTTTATTTTTAATTTATGTTATAATTATATTGAAATTTGATAAAACGGTGGGGATTAAAATGATTATAACACAAGAATTGCTTACAAAAATTAAATTATTAGCTCCAGGTACAAAATTAAGAAAAGCTTTGGATGATATAGTTCTCGCCAATTTTGGAGCACTTATTGTTTTTATTTCTGAAGAAGATATGGAGAAATATTCTGATATAATACAAGCAGGTTTCAAATTAGATATACCATTTTCGCCTGAGAAACTTTATGAATTGGCGAAAATGGATGGAGCTATAATTATTGATGATAGTGTTACAAAAATTTTAGCTGCTAATGTTCATCTTGTACCAGATGCAAGTATTCCAACTAGTGAAACCGGTACAAGGCATAGAACTGCTGAAAGAGTTGCTAAACAAACGGGTCAACTTGTTATAGCTGTTTCCAAAAGACGAAATGTTATTTCTTTGTATTTTAATAATTACAAGTATATTATTAACGATATAAATTTTCTTATTACAAGAGTTAATCAAGCACTTAATACTTTGGAAAAATACAGACAAAATTTTGATAAAATGTTATTAAATATTGATTTGCTTGAACTTGAAAATCGTGTCACATTAGTTGACGTTGTAGAGATAATCAATAAGGGAATTGAAATTTTAAAAATTAGAGATGAAATAGAACCATATGTAATTGAACTCGGTGTTGAAGGAAGATTGGCATCTATGCAACTTGAAGAAATAGTAGTTGATGTTGAGGAAATACTACAAAATTTAGTTCTTGATTACTATAAAACTGATTTAGAGGATGAAGAGAAAGCGATTCAAATAATAGAAACTTTAAAAGGTTATAAAGAAAGAAGGCCTATATCTACTGCACGTTTATTAGGTTATGATGATGTAGCTAATATTAGTCAATTGAACGACTATGCTGTTCAATCGAGAGGTTATAGACTTTTAAGAAGTGTTGCAAAAATACCTATGACCATTACTCACAATGTTGTTAAAGCTTTTGGTAATGTTTTTTCTCTAAGTAACGCTGATTTTTCAGCTCTTAAAGAAGTCGAAGGTATTGGTGAAAAACGTGCAGCAGCTATAATTGATAGTATTAATTCAATGAGAAATAGGGTTATTCAAAAATAATTTAAAAGGCAGGTTGAAAGAATGTTAAATGAAAAGATTGAGAAAGCTTTAAATGAACAAATAAAAAAGGAAATTTATTCAGCTTATCTTTATTTTTCTATGGCAGCATTTTTTGATGCTGAGAATTTAAAAGGTTTTGCTAACTGGATGAAAAAACAAGCAAAGGAAGAATTTGAACATGCAATGAAAATTTATAATTACATTTATGAAAAAAGCGGAAAAGTAGAACTTCAAGCAATTGAAAAACCAAAGTGTAAATGGGATTCTCCACTTGCAGTATTTGAAGAAGCTTATTCACATGAAAAATTTATTACTGACTCAATTTATAAACTATATGAACTTTCATTAGAAGAAAAAGAGTACGCTACATCAAGTATGCTCAAATGGTTTATTGATGAACAAGTTGAAGAAGAAGCTCAAACTGAAGAAATTGTGCAAAAAATTAAAATGCTATCTTCTTCTCCAAATGGGATTTATTTGCTTGATAGAGAATTAGGGCAGAGATAATAAGTAAAAAATAAAATAATACCCCTCTTAAATGATTTTCGATATTTAAGGAAGTTATTTTGTTTTTAATTATTGTTCAATAATTTTGACAGCTTTTTCATTTTTGTGTTTAAGGAAATCACGTCATTTTCAAAAGTAAAATACGCTAATAATAAGAAAATTCCACAAATTATCCAAAAATAAGTAGATAAATTCATTGAAGAAGCCAGCGAGCCAAATGTAACAGATATCAAACCTCCAAAATATTTTCCTATACCAGTTCCCAAGGAATCTGTAAGATTAAAAATTGAAAAAATTCTTCCTCTATCTTGAGGTTCATTAACATTTAAAAGCATCATTTTAACATTTGGTCCAGTAAATGAGTCAAAAACAGCTGCAGTAAACCCTAAAGTTAGAAGAATAAAAAAGCCAGAATTGGTATAGATATTTTTGAATGAAAATGTTAGCAAAGTAAAAATAACTCCAGTAAAAGTTGTTATTGCAGAAGTAATTGGTACTAATTTTTTGTTTTTATTATATAAAAATTCACCAACGAAACCACCAATTAAATTTCCAAAAATACTTCCAAATCCAAAAATTAAAAAAACTAAAGTTGCTTTAGATGCAGATAATCCTCTTTCTCTTTTAAAGAATTCAACAAGGAAATAAGGAATAGCACCCCAAGGAATTGTACCGGCTATACCCTGTAAGAATAATAAAAGATTAGTTTTTATTTTGAAAAGTTTTAAATAATCTTTTAGTGAAATTTTTTTAATAAATTCTTTGTTTGAATTAATAAAACCTTCTTCTGAAGAGCCTCTTTTAGGTTCTTTTAAAATAAAAATAGATGCTAATGCAAAAAGGAAATTTGGTACAGAAACTAAAATAAAAGGAATTCTCCAACCTAAGGTTTCACCAAGAAAACCACCAATTGCCATTCCAAGAATATTTCCAAGAGTAATAGATAAAGCGACTAATGCCATAACTTTACCGCGTTCTTTGTGAGAAAACATGTCACCTATCAATGAAAAAACTATTGGAAAAGAAGCTCCAACTCCTATTCCCGTAAGAGTTCTCCAAAAAAATAACTGTGAATAATTCTTAGAAAATGCTGACATAAAACAGGGAATTTCACCAACCAATATTGAAAATATTAATAAGAGTTTTCTGTTGTATTTATCTGAGAGATATCCCCAAATTAAGCTTATTACTGCTCCTAAAATTGTAAAAGTAGAGGCGACAAGACCTATTTGTGAATCGTTAATATTAAATTCTTTTTCTATTTGTCCAATATTAGGAGACATAACCATTTGATCTGCATTAAGAAAAATAAGAAGAATAGTGATAAAAATTAGAATTAACCATCGATTTTTATACATTATCCCCCTCCTATTTGTAAATTTTATAACTATTTTGAAAGTTCATTAATGAGATCGGTTTCATCTGCAAAAACTATATAAGCTTTCTTTTTTTCATTATATATGTGAGGTAAATTTAAATCTAAATTATTTTCTGTATGTAAAATTATGCTATTGTCTTCAATGGAAATTTTGGTGATTTTTTTGTTTGAAGCCAAGATTCTTAATTTTGTGTATTTTAGCAAATTTATAACACTTTCAGGAATGTCTCCAAATCTATCAGTCAATTCGTATTCTAAATCTTCTATTTCTTTAATATTTGTTATTGAAGCAATTCTTCTATATAATCTAATTCTTTCTATGGGATCGTATACATAGTCTTCTGGTATCACTATTGACCCTTTCATACCAAAAATCTCAGTTTCTATTTTTGAGATTATCTTTCCTTGGCTTTCGTTTAATATTTCATCTAAAATTTCAAAATAATAATACAATCCTATATCATTAATAAATCCATGTTGCTCTAAGCCTAATATATTCCCAATTCCTCGAATTTCCATATCTCTTAATGCGATTTGAAATCCACTTCCTGGGCCTATGAGTTCCTTAATAGCTTTTAGCCTTTGCTCTGCAATTTTGTTGAGTTTAATGGGATATAAGAAATAGGCAAAGGCTCTTTTATTACTTCTTCCTACTCTTCCCCTAAGTTGATAAAGTTGAGATAAACCGTATCTGTGAGCATCATCTACAATTAAGGTGTTAGCATTAGGTATATCTATTCCATTTTCTATAATTGTAGTAGCAACTAATACATCTATTTTGCCATGATAAAAATCGTGAATAGTTCTTTCCATGACTCTTTTTGACATTTGTCCATGAGCAATACCTATTGTAACTTCAGGAACAATTTCACCTAATTTTTTTGATATTTCTTCAATATCATTCACTCTATTATGAACGTAGAGTACTTGACCTCCACGGTTTATCTCTCTTAAAATTGCTTGTCTAACAAGCTTAGAGTCAAATTTGCTAACAATAACTTGAATTTGTTTTCTTCCAAAAGGTGGGGTTTTAATTACAGACATATCTTTTAGACCACTTAATGCCATGTGAAGAGTCCTAGGAATAGGAGTAGCACTCATTGATAAGATATTAATATTCACTCTAATTTTTTTGAGAGATTCCTTTTGTTCTACTCCAAATTTTTGTTCTTCATCAATAATTAAAAGTCCTAAGTCGGAAAATTTTAATGATTTAAAAATACCATGAGTTCCAATTACAATATCAGTGATACCTTTTTTTACATTTGAAATAACAGATTGTTTTTGCTTTGGAGTAAGTGAACTATCATACAGTTCAACATTTATTCCAAATTTTTCGAATCTTTCTTTAAAATTTTCATAATGCTGTCTAGCAAGAACTGTAGTTGGAACTAATACTGCTACTTGTTTTCCAGAAACAGCGGTTTTGAAAGCTGCTCTCATTGCAACTTCGGTTTTACCGTATCCAGCATCTCCAGCTACTAATCTATCCATATTTTTTTCTGATTCTAGATCTAAGAGAACATCTTCAATTGCTTTTAATTGATCTTCTGTTTCTATATGTGGAAAAGTATTGGCAAAATTTTTTTCAAGTTCGGGATCACCATCGATAGACAATCCTTTAGTGTTTTTCCTTATGGCATTTAATCTAAGAAGTTCTTTTACTACTCTTTCAATTTCTTTTTTTGCTTTTTTTACTCGTTTTTTCCATGTACTCTTTCTTAATTTGTCTAATTTTACAGTTTCCTTTGTGCCAACATATTTTTGAACTAAGTCCAATCTGTCAATAGGTACATAAAGTTTTGAATCTTGATATTCTAAAATTAAATATTCTCTATCTAGATTTTCTTTAGATATTTTTCTTATACCTGAAAATTTTGCTATACCATAGTGTTTATGTACAACAATATCACTAATTTGAAATTCTTCTTCAGATATTACTGGAATTGCTTGAAGTTCTTCTTGTTCTTTTTTTTGCTTCTTGCTTTTTTCAAATTTTTTTAGTTCTACTTTTCCAGAGATATTTTTTAAAATTATCTGATAATCAACGCCAGATAATGAAACGTACTTATGCCTAAGTTGAGGATCAATAATCAATTCTCTAATTTCCCGTTCTTTTCTTACATAATTTTTTATAACTTCATTTTTATCTGTTAGTAGTAATTTAACGTTATAATCCAGTATCGTACCTTTATACTTTTCACCCAGCATTGTTTCATGTTCAATAATTCCAACGTATTCTTTAGCAGGTAAAATCAAAGCAAAATCAAGTTTTTTGATGGATTTTTGTGTTGAAGGTTCAAATTGCCTTATATCTTCAATTTTTGTGCCAAACAATTCAATTCTAGTAGGGATTTCAGATGGGCCAATAAAATCTATTATTTCTCCTCTTATTGCAAATTGTCCACCTTCTCTTACATTAAAAACCCTTTCATAACCAAGTTCAATAAATAAAGTTTCTGGCGATTTAAATTCATCACCTACTTTGAATTCGAATATGAATTTTTTAAATTCTTCTGGAGACATAATGTATCTTGTTAAAGCATGGAGAGTAGCAATTCCTTTTAATTTATTATTTAAAGCCAAGTAAAGAGCATAAATTCTATGTGATCTTACATACCAAGAATTTGAAATGTTTTCAAAAGGAAAAATATCATGTGATGGAATATGAAAATATTCAGTATTTTCGCAATCCTTTTCTTTGGGAACAATTATAATTGTATTTTCCATATTTCTCACTCTATAATCACTGGTTTTCTAAAATCCATACCAGCTTTTCTTTGATTTTTATTTGGGTAAAAAAATGTATAAATGTTGCTTGCATTGATATCCATTTCAAACTGCTGCAAATATAATTTAGGAATTACATTCCATTCTTTTTCAGTATCTTTTAGAATTTTTTCGAGCACCTTTTTATAATTTGAAGCAGTACTAATTAATGGACGATCTACGTATTTTTTGATAATAGATAATAATTCTTGACCTTTTTTTGTAAATCCTAAAATTCTGAAATACTGAGGACCGTACTCGTTGGAAGCTTCAATGATATCTTTATTGAAGTTAAAAATTGAGTAAAAAATTAATCTTCTTATTCTTGAATATGTAAATCTTTTTGCTTTAACTAATTCAAGAAATTCATTGATATCTCCTGCTTTGTTGGCAGCTTCGATAAATCTTACGTCTAGTCCTTCTTTAAATCCATAAATTTTTTCTAAATCATTTCTTTTTAGTTTCCTTAAGTATGGCAAAACAAAAGGTTCAAATGCTTCAAGAAATATAGGTCCTCTTCCTTCTTCAATTTCCTTGGATAAAATTTCAAAACTGTTTTTTGGTAAAGATTGAGAAAAATTAATATTATTTTTGATTGCATTTCTAATTGCAGTAGCAGAAGAAATAGTGCTTTTAAGATTTGGATCGTTATAATTGCTTCCAATTCTTTTTATTGTATGAAATCTAATTTTGCTATTTATTTTTAGTAAAGAGAAAATATATTCAATTCCCAAAATATCATTTGACTTTTCAATTTTTTGTAAAGTATCTTTATCTAGTTTTAAAAAGTTTTGTAGGGCAAATTTTCTAGCATTTGGATATGAATATCCCTTTTTTAATTCTTTTTTAAAATAATGGTCGAAATCTTTAGGTTGGGTATAGAGTATTTCCGCTATTTTTTTTAAAAACTTAATGTCATTACTTTCGCTCCCAAAAACTAAATCAGTAATGATTTTTAAATTATTTAATATAGAAATTGCACCAAATGCAAAACCACCTGCATCTTGCAAAGCAAATACAGTTGGTAATTCAAAGACGATATCTATACCATTTTTTAATGCCATTAAAGTTCTTGCAAATTTATTGACAATAGCGGGTTCGCCGCGTTGACAAAAATTTCCACTCATTACAGCAACAGTAAAATCAGGGTTTACAATCTTTTTTGCTTCTTTTAAATGATATAAATGTCCATTGTGCATTGGGTTATATTCAACTATTAAACCCAAAACTTTCATTATTCTTCACCTTTCAATTCAATCCAAAATATTGAAAAAGAAAGTACAAGAGAAAGGAAATTCAAAAGAAAAATTAAGGCAGATATATACATTGCTTCAATTCTATTTCCACTAATTCCAAAAAATTCTAATCCAACCCATGTTGGACCTAAAGTTGCTAATTTGTATAATTGAAATGCAAATGAAAGCAAAGAAAACAGTGCTGATAATAAAATCCAAATTTTTGATTTTCCAGAATTTATTTTTGAAATTGAATAAATACCCATAAAAAAGCCGGAAAAAGTAAAGAATAGAGCAATAAATAAAAGGGAAAATGAAAGATTAATAGTTAAAGAAAACAAATCTTGTAATAAAGGAGCTACATAGGAAAAAGAAAAATAAAATGAAGCAAAAAAGAGACCTATCAGGAATAATAACGTTCCAAAAATGTATGATAAATACAATTGAAAATTTTTCATTTTTTCACCCCGTTTTTCCAAATTATTTCTTAAATATATTTTAACATAAAAGGGGCCTTTAAGGCCCCTTAAATAAATTTACTGGTGGGTGCGGCAGGGATTGAACCTGCGGCCTCTTCCGTGTGAAGGAAGCGCTCTCCCACTGAGCTACGCACCCATTCAAATTAGATATTAGCATAAAAAAGTTTTAAAATCAAGTTATTTTTCAGTATTTAGTGTATAATATAATTTAAGGGGGGATTTTGTGAAAAAGATACTAAATTTGACTTTTATTTTTGTCATCGCAGTTTTTATATTCTTCTTAATTTCACCGTTTATTTTTAAATATCAAAAATTTTCTAAACAAACACTTCAGAAGGAATATGATTATATAAAAAATAAGATTGAAACATTTCATATTGGAAGATTTTTGGAAAATTCTTTTGAATTAAGTGAAGTTAATATTTCAAAAATGATGAATAGATATGAATTTTTTCAATTTTTAGGAGAACATTTTAATGTACTACCCGAAGTTCATTTTAGTATTCCTTATCAAAACAAGACATCTAAATTACTTCCTTTAAAAATATGTTATTTAGATGAAACATTTAAAGTTGTAATTAGTGGTTGTGAAATTCCTAAAAATGCAATAATTCTAAAAATTAATGATGAAGATATAGAAAATGTGTATTTAAAATATAAAAATTGCGTTAATGGAGTCAATGATTATGTTAAGAAACATAATTTTACTTTGACAATTTTTCCACTTTTGCCTGATTTTGAAAGAGAAAATAAGTTTAAAATTGAATATCAATATGAGGGTTATACTTATAAAAAAATTATTGAAGCTATAACTTTTGAGGAGTATTGTAAAAGAATTAAATTAGAACCTTTTGAATATGAAAAATTAAATTCAGAAATTGGTCTTTTAAAGGTAAATCATTTTGATGTAGAAGGAAAGGATTTTTATAAAATGTTAACCTTGCTTGAATCTATTTCAAATGAAAGCATAACGACATTATTAATAGATATGAGAAGTAGTTATGGTGATATAAATGATTTAAGTGGAGTTTATATGTTATTATCTTTTATAACTGATGAAAATCATTACATATCAGATGAAGTATTCTATTCATTTGGAAATAAAGTTTTAAAATATGAAAAATATGGATATATTCATCCAAATGAAAGAAATTTTTCAAATAAAAATTTGATCTTTATTTCAGATAGATACATAATTCATCCTTTGCCAATGTTTGTGATATCTTTTGTTAAAAAATGGGAGGTTGGAAAAATAATAGGAGATTTCCCGTCTTATCCAGCAAATTTTTATGGCTCAATGAAAGAATTTTCAACACATTGGACAAATATTAGAGTTTTTATTCCCACCAGGTTCTATAAAAATTATTCAAATGATTATATTGCGCCTGATATATTTTTTTCAGGAGATTATGTAAAATATGTAGTTAATTATTTTTAAGTTTTGTAACAGTCATATAATTTCTTTTTGGTATTGTTAATATACTTGATTTAATTGTAAAAATTATGGTATAATATCGGTGTGCTACTATATTACTCCAGAAAAGGGGGGATTTTTGTGAAGAAGTTGTTAGTGTTTTTGGCAGTTTTACTAGCAGTGGTTTTATATGCAGCAGATCCAAACGTATTAGTTGATGCTACCATCGGTGAACCAGATACTCTTGATCCACATCTTGCGTATGACACAGCTAGTGGAGAAGTTATTTATCAAGTATACGAGAACCTTATTCAATACAAAGGTTCCAGTGTTAGTGAATTTGAACCTAGACTTGCTACAGAAGTTCCATCTGTTGAAAACGGCTTAGTTAAAGATGGTGGAACAACATATATTTTCCCAATTAGAAAAGGGGTAAAGTTCCACAATGGTAATGACTTAACTCCAGAAGATGTTGAATACAGTTTTGAAAGAGGGTTACTTTACAATCCAGCTGGTGGACCTGTTTGGATGCTTTGGTATGCAATATTTGGCATCTGGGATGTAACTCAAATGGCAGAAGAAGTTTCAGGAAAGTCCTGGGATGAATTGTTTGATGAAAATGGAAATCCAGTACCAGGAGCAGAGGAAGTATTCAAACAAGTATATGATGTAGTTGACAAAGCAATTGAAGTTGATGGAGATAATGTAGTATTTCATCTTAAACGACCATATGCTCCATTCTTGAATGTTATTGCCCAAGGTTCGAGTTGGGGAGCAATACTTGACAAAGAATGGTGTATAGAAGTAGGACTTTGGGATGGACAACCAACCACATGGTGGAAATGGCATGATCAAGGAAAAGAAGAATCACCACTTTTCCAAACAGCAATGGGAACAGGGCCATACAAATTTGTAGAATGGGACAGAGCACAACAAAAAGTAATACTTGAAGCAAATGAAAATTATTGGAGAGAACCAGCAAAGATAAAGAAAGTAATTATTTGGGGAGTAGATGAATTTTCTACCAGAAAAGCAATGCTTGAAAAAGGAGACGCAGATATTGCATATATTCCAACACAATATCTTGATCAAGTAAGAGGAAATCCAGATATAGAAATAATTGAGGGATTACCAACGTTATCAGTTACAGTACTTGGATTCAACTGGTCGATTAAAGAAGACAGTAAATACATAGGCAGTGGTAAACTTGATGGAAATGGAATTCCACCAGATTTCTTCTCAGATGTACATGCAAGAAGAGCAATTGCACACGTAATAAATTATGATGCACTAATAAATGACGTATTAAAAGGCTTCGGTAAAAGAGTACCAACAGCATTACCAGATTCATTGTTAGGTTATGATCCAACATTACCACTTTATGATTTCAACCTCTTTAAAGCAAGACAGGAGTTAATGCAAGCATGGAATGGTGAAGTATGGGAAAAAGGAGTTAAATTCTCTGTTGCATACAACCTTGGAAACGAAGCAAGACAAAGAACAGCTGAAATGGTCAAAGCATATCTTGAAATGCTTAATCCAAAATTTAAAATTGAAGTTGTAGGATTACAATGGCCAACATTCCTTGATGCTACTAAACGTGGTGAGCTTCCAATATTTATTCTTGGATGGCTTGCTGACTTCCCAGACCCAGACAACTTTATATTCACATACTATGACTCTAAAGGTGATTACAGCACAAGACAGGGTAAAAAATTCCAAGAATTTGTTAGCACTCCAATGGATGAACTTGGTGGAAAGAGTTTGGATGAAATAATTGAAGCTGCAGCTGCAGAAACTGATCCAGTTGTTCGTGAAGAGCTTTACAAGAAAGCACAGGAATTTGTGGTAAAATATGCAATTAGTGTACCACTTTATCAACCAGTAGGTGTACGTGTACACAGAGCATGGCTCAAAGGATGGTATCCAAATCCAATGAGACCAGGTGATGACTATTACGCATATTACTTTGAAGGTAAAGAATAATTGATATTAATCCTGTTTGTTTAGCGGCCCTTAAAGGGCCGCTTTATTTATGTTATACTTATTTAAATGAAAGGAGGTTTTTTTGTGCCTTATGATGGTTTTGTAATGAACAAGTTTATCAATCAAGCTCAATTTATAGTTGGAAGTTTTTTAAAAAATATTTATTACAAAAAAAATACTATGTATTTCAGCTTTTCAAATGTTGATCTTAAAATATCATTAAATCCAAATTTTTCATATATGACTTTTGAAAGAAGAATGCTTTCACAAGATATGAAAAAACATTATTTTGTAGATTTTTTAAGAAGTAGAATAAAAAATTCTAAAATATTATCTTTTGAACAATTTGGTTTTGAAAGAACCGCTAAATTAGTTTTAGAAAAAAATGATGAAATTGGAGTGACACATAAATATGAAATTTATACTGATATAATGGGAAAGCATTCCAATATAATAATAGTAGAGAATAATAAAATTTTAGATGCTTATAGAAGAATTACTACAAGATACAGAAATATAATTCCAGGTGAAAAATTTAAATTATTTGAAGGTTCAAAAATAAATCCTAAAACAGATTTAGATAAATTGTTTTCCTTTGCAAAGGCTTTCGATGGTAAAAAATCAGAGTTTATTTTTAAAAACATACAAGGTTTTTCTAAAATTACAGCAAATGAGGTTCTATATAGAGCAAATTTGGAGGATAAGAAATTCTCCTGTGATGATTTAGAAATTATAGTAAAAACTGTTGAAGAATTGATGAGAGAATTTGAAGAGAATAAATTATATATTTATTTTGAAAATAATCAACCTTTTGAAATTAGTGCATTTAAGTTGAATCATTTAGGAATGGAATATAAGAATTTGGATGATATTTCAAAAGCAATATCATTCTTTTTTGAATGGATTGAGCAAAAAAGTTATCTATTTCAAGTTAAAAAAAATTTGGAAAATATAGTAATCAAAAAAATAGAAAAACTAGAAAATATTCTTACAAAAATTGAAAAAGAAATAAGAAAAAACTCAGATTATGAAAAATATAAAAAATGGGGAGAGCTTTTAAAAGCATATTTTTATCGAATTAATGATTTTCAAAAAGAAGTTGAACTTGAAGATTGGAATACTGGGGAAAAGATAAATATTCCACTGGAGAAAGATAAAAACCCAATTGAAAATGCTAATAATTATTTTAGAATTTATAATAGGAAAAAAACCAAATTAAAAGGTTTATTAGAAAGAAAAGAATATCTTGAAAAAGAATTAGACTATTTGTATCAACTTTGGTATTCAATTAATGAAATAGAGAATACCAAAGATGTAGAAGAGATAAAAAAAGAATTAATTGAATATGGGTTAATAAAGGAAAAAAAGGGAAAACGAAAAAAGAAAATAGAAAAGTCTTTACCAAGGAAAACAATATATAATGGATTTACAATATATATTGGAAAGAACAATAGACAAAATGACGAGCTTGTAAAGAAATCTTCAAAAGAAGATATATGGCTCCATTCACATGGAATGCCAGGGGCTCACGTTGTAATAAAAAGTGAAGGGAAAGACATTGATATGGAAACTTTAAAATTTGCTGCTCAGTTAGCAGCAGGGTATAGTAAAGGTAAAAATTCTACGAATGTTCCTGTTGATTACACAAAAATTAAACATGTAAGAAAAACAAAAGATTTAAAACCAGGTATGGTTTTATATGATAATTATAAGACTATTTATGTAAATCCTAGGAGGCTAGAAGATGTTCAAAGTTGTTTCTGAATACAAGCCTTCAGGAGACCAGCCTAAAGCTATTGAAAAATTGGTGGAAGGAATAAGAAAAAATTATAGAGTACAAACTTTGCTAGGGGTCACTGGAAGTGGAAAAACTTTTACAATGGCAAAAGTAATTGAAAAAGTTCAAAAACCTACTTTGATAATTTCTCCTAACAAAACTCTTGCTGCACAGCTTTATGCTGAATTTAAAAGTTTTTTTCCAGAAAATAAAGTTGAATTTTTTGTTAGTTATTATGACTATTATCAACCTGAAGCATATATTCCTACTAAAGATCTATATATTGAAAAAAATGCCGATATTAATGATGTAATTGCTAGAATGAGAATGAGTGCTATAAAATCGATTATGACAAGAAAAGATGTAATAGTTGTGGCAAGTGTATCTGCAATTTACAATTGTGGTGATCCAAAAGATTTTGATGAATTAAATTTCTCTATAAGTGTTGGTGAACGGATAAAAATCAGCAAGATTACTAGTTATCTAGCAAAAATAGGATATGAAAGAAAAGAAGATGTATCAATTACAGGAAGTTTTAGGGTCCGAGGAGATATTATTGAAATTTTTCCTACTTATCAAGATGAAGGAATTCGAATAGAATTATTTGGTGATGAAGTTGAAGCAATTTATAGTATAGATACATTAAATAGGAATATTATAGAAAAGTTAGATAAAGTAGTTATTTATCCTTCTAAAGAGTTTATAACCACTGATGAAAAAATAAAAAGAGCTATAAACGAAATTTTAAAAGAATTAGATGAACAGGTAAGATATTTCAAAAGATTGGGAAAAGTTCTAGAAGCTGAAAGAATTAAACAAAGAACTTTAAATGATGTTGAAATGCTCACAGCTTTGGGTTATTGTACTGGTATTGAAAATTACTCACGTCATTTTGATGGTAGAAAGCCAGGAGAACCACCTTATACATTATTAGATTATTTTAAAGATGATTATTTACTTTTTATTGACGAATCTCATATTGCAATTCCTCAACTTAGGGCAATGTACAACGGCGATTATTCAAGAAAAAAGAATTTAGTTGAGTATGGATTCAGATTACCATGTGCCTTTGATAATAGACCATTAAAATTTGAAGAATTTTGGCATAAAATTCCCCAGGTAATTTTTGTATCAGCCACACCAGCCGAGTTTGAGCTTAAAAATTCCGAGCAGGTTGTGGAACAAATAATTAGGCCTACAGGTTTAATTGACCCGGAAGTAGAGGTAAGACCTACTCAAAATCAAATAGATGATATTGTCAACGAGATTACAAAAGTCAAGAAAAGAGGTGAAAGGGCAATTATAACAGTATTAACAAAAAAAGTGGCAGAAAAACTAGCCGAACATTTGGTTGAAATAGGCATTAATGCTCTTTATATTCATTCTGAGCTTGACACAATTGAAAGAGTGGAGGTATTAAAAAAACTTAGAAGAGGAGACGTGGATGTGGTAGTTGGAATAAATCTTTTAAGAGAAGGATTAGATCTTCCAGAAGTTTCATTAGTAGCTATTTTGGATTCAGATACAGAAGGATTTTTAAGAAGTGAAACTACATTAATACAAATAATCGGAAGAGTTGCACGTAATGAAAATGGGAAGGTTTTAATGTATGCTGATAGAATTACTCCAGCTATGAAGAGAGCAATTGAAGAAACTAAAAGAAGAAGAAAATTACAAATAGAATATAACAAAAAACACAGTATAAAACCAAAATCTATTATAAAACCATTAAACGTTGAAATATTTAAACCTTTTATGGAAGAAGAGGAAGAATACAAAGAAGAGATTCAAAATGTTTTATCATTAAAAGAATCATTATCATTGGAAGAATATATTGCGATTCTTGAGGAAGAAATGTATAAAGCTGCTGCTGAATTACGATACGAAGATGCTGCAAAATTAAGAGATGAATTGTTTAATATTAAAGAAAAATTAAATTCTTCAAGAAAAAAATAGTGCTATGTACATAGCACTATTTTTAAAATTTAAAGGATCTTTTGAGAAATAAATAAATATACTCCAATTTTCTATTTAAGATTTTTAATGAAAAACTATTGTCGATAACTATACCTTCAGGAATTATATCTTCTTGAGCCCTCAAAATTTTTTCTATTTTATCTACAGTTAAACCTCTTTGAATTAATCGTTCGAAAATGATTTTTTTTTCGGATGTTATAGTTAAATTGATGTCACAGTTTAAATTTAAACGTCTTTTAATAGCCGCTTCTATAACATAGTTAAGATTTCTTTGGGTTTTTTCAGCTAGAATTTTCAACATTTCAGGATGCAAAATAGATTCAAGAATTTTTAGTTTTTCAAAATCATTAAAAACAATCTCTGAAATTTCACTTCTATTTGAAGTGCCAAAAACATTCAATATTTCATGTTGTTTTTTTTCAAAAACTTCATTACCTACTTCATCCATGTTTATATAAGTAAAACCTTTTTCTTTAAAAAATTTAGAAACAGTAGTTTTGCCAGTTCCAATTTTACCTGAAACACAAAGAATAAATTTCAAAAGATTTTCACTCCTAAATCTTTAAAATTGAAATTTTTGGTTTCATCTTTTGTTAGGAACCTAAAACTGTATTCTTCGTCTAAGTCTGAAATTAATGAAGAAAATTTTGAAATTTTTTCTTCCATCTTTTGTTCAGAATCTACAATAATAGTTATTATTTCATTTTGTTTAAAGATTTCAGTGGGATTAAAAATTTCTATTAAGATATTAATCAAATTTTCCATTAAATTTCAATCCCTTCGTCAGAAATTGAAGGACGATATTCTTCAAAACCATTTCTCCCCATTAAGGCATATGTTATCTTTTTACCTAATTCTACGCCAGGCTGATCGAAAGGATTTACATTGAATAAATCTCCTGCAATAGTAGTGGCAAGTTCATAATACATTATAAATTCACCAACATTAAATTCGTTGATTTTTGGAAATGTAATTCTTAAAGAAGGTTTGCCGTTTTGAGCTAAAGCGGTTTCAGTCCCTAGTAACTCATTATTTAAAAGCTGAGATAAAGATTTTCCATGTAAATAATTTAAAGAGTTTTCATCTATGTGAATATAAGGAATTTTAATATCTCTATCAAAAGATTCTGTTTTTAAAAATGTTATTATTTTATCATTTGGTCCCTCATTATATAATTGAATCTGTGAATGTTGATCAACGGCACCAAGAGCTTTTACAGGAGTTTGTCCAATATGAATTTTTTTGCCGTCTTTTGAGTAAGCCTTTCCTAAACTTTCTGCCCAGAGTTGCCTATACCAATCTGCAAGATAATATAATTTATTTGAATAAGCCATCATAACAGAAATGTTTCTTCCTTTTTGATAATACAAGAAATGAATTAGAGCTATAAGAGCAGCTGGGTTGTTCCAAATATTTTCATTAATTGTTCGATAATAAGCACTTTTTGCACCGTCGTAGAGTTCTTCAATGTTTATGCCTGCAGCCATAGCTGATAACAATCCTACTGGTGAAAGAACACTGAATCTTCCACCAACATTTTCAGGTATTTCTAATGTTAAAATGTTCTCTTCTTTAGCAATTTTTCTTAATACACCTTTTTTGGGATCAGTAGTAAAAATTAGGTGCTTTCTGGGTGATAGACCACATGTTTCAATTAATCCTCTTGCAACTAAATAATTTGACATTGCTTCCGCAGTGCTACCAGATTTTGATATTACGTTAAATAAGGTTTTTTTAAGATCAATAGAGTCTAGAATTGATGAGACATAATCAGGATCCACATTATCGATGATAAAAATTCTCAAATTACCCTTTCTCTCGTTTTTAGAAAAGTTATTCCAATTTAAAGGTCTCAATGTATTTTGGAGAGCAATATTTCCAAGAGCTGATCCACCAATTCCAATAACTACTAAATTGTCAAAACTTTTTACAAAATTGTTAATATCTAAAACTGAATCTATCCATTTTCGACTTAAGACAAGTTCTACAAATCCTGGATTATTATTTTTTATATTGTTAATAGATTCTTCAATAATTTTTTTATTATCATTTATAGTATCTTTATTAATACCATTTGGTATTTTATTGTTAAAGATGTTTGCAAAGTCAAATTTCAACATTTTTAGCCCTCCTTATAACTTTATAAGAGAAATAATTTCTTCTCCTTGTAAAAAGTCTCTAGGATTTAAATATGTAAGTTCAATTAAAAAGACCATTGCGACTACCTCTCCACCAGATTTTTCAACCAAATTTTTCAAAGCTTTTGCAGTACCTCCAGTAGCCAAAACATCATCAAAAATTATTGCTTTTTGGCCTTTTTCAATGGCATCAGCATGCATTTGAAGCTCGGCGGTTCCATATTCTAAAGAATATTTTTCACTAATAATATTGAAGGGTAATTTTCCTGGTTTTCTAACAGGTACAAATCCTTTTTTGAGCTTATATGAAATAGCTCCGCCAAAAATGAATCCTCTTGCTTCAGGTGCAACAATCAAATCAAAATCTAAATTTTGAAGTTTTTCACATAAATCATCGATAGCTTTTTTAAATGCTTCTGGATTTCTTAAAAGTGGAGTAATATCACGAAAAATTATACCTTTTTGTGGAAAATCGGGAATATCTCTAATATATTCTCTTAAGTTCACTTCATACACCTCCAAAGTTATTTTATTCCAATCCCTACTGGAATACCTCTTTGAATTTCTCCATCTTGGTTTACGACATTTTGGCCAACAACCATTGCGCTTGATCCACCACCATCAAGCATCATAGCAGCATAATATCCTTTTTGTAATAAGAAATCAACAGCCATATCATAATTCATACCAGGAGTATTATTATAACCTTCAATAATTAAAAAATCAACTTTATTATCTTTTGTTATTGCAACGATTGTTCTAGAAGTTTTAGAAAATGCAATTCCATTTCCATAGCTTAGTTTTTCGGTGTCAGCATCTTCAATAGGATTACCATTTTCAATTAATAATGGTCCGGCAGCAACTGCATGTTTTATAGGATATGAGAAATTTGTGTTTAAGCTAAAAGAAACTTTTGAACCAATTTCAATGTTTTGCAAATATTTATCATATTTCTTAGAAATTGCCAAAATGAATGAGTTTTCAGGGACTGTTTTGTAATAGTTTTTATCAACTATTTGATTATTTTGAATCAAAAAATAATTTTTATCAGAATCATAAGGTATAGATAAAGCATACTCTTCAGAGTAGAGTAGGACTTCTCCTTTTGCGTTAGTGTTTACTCCCTTTACTAAAAATAAAAGATCATCTAAAAAAACATCTAGTTCAACTAAAATTCTTTTAATAAAAACATCATTATTGTATGTTATTATGAAAGCTGGTCTTAACCCAAATTTATCAGAAAGTATTTTCCCGTCTTTTATAACCAAATCAATAGGAATGTTTGTAGAAGGATCAAAATAATTTGCATTTATGCCAGCTATACAGTTAGAATTTTTAATCATTGTCCTTAAATCCTCTCTTGTTCCAATTCCCTTGGTTGAAATTATTGGGATTATTTCAGCTTTTTCAGGGTCAATATGAAGATAGTTAACAAGGAATTTTTGGTTATCAAAATTTTCTATTTTTCTTTCCCAAACAATACCATCTTTAATTTCTTTAGATTCAGAAGCACTATACTTTATTTCTATATTAGCCATACTATTTTGAAATGTTAAAATGGGTGTAGGTTTTAAATTATTACTTAAAACATAAAAAATAAAACCATTTGTTGTTCTTTCAAAATCTATCTTACCAAAAACTATAGGTGTACCTTTGACAGGTGAAACATAAATTAATAAATCTTTATCAATAATTTTAAACTCAATGAAATCTGAAGTGATTTCACTTGTAAAATAAAGTTTTAGATGGTTGTTTTGGAAATCAACACGAATTAATTCTGGAAGAAAATCATAATAAATGCTTGAACCATTTTCAAGTTCTAATTTTTTTAATTTAAGGTATTTGGCTAAAAAAGCAGCATCCAGAAAAAGAATTCCATCTTCAATTTTATAAGCATTTTCATATGTTTGATTGAAATTTATTGTTATATTTCCATTTTTTCCGATTAACAAATCATTACCATGAGCCATAAAAATTTTATCATTCTTTACAAAACTAAAAGAAAGGTCTTTTAGAGTTTTCTCGTCAACCCAGTTATTGTTGAAAAAATACGCTTTAAATTCGTAAATAATCGTATTTGAAAATGTAATTACGAAAATAAAAAGAAAGAATAAAATAGCTAATTTTTTCAATTGAACACCTCACTTAATAACATCAATTATTATGTTTGAAATAACAGGTTTTTCATTTGAAATTTGGTATGCTTCATTAAGCAATTTTAAAGCTTCTTCAATATTACTATTCTTGCTGACATATAACTGAATTATTGGTTCATCTTTTAAGACAGAATCACCGTGTTTTTTTAATATTTTCATACCTACAGAATGATCAATATTATCATCTTTCTTTGTCCTACCCGCACCAAGATAATTACAAGCAATACCAACTTTTTCAGTATCAATTTTTGAAATATAACCTTCTTTATTGGCTTTAAAAGTAATAATATTTTTAGAAATAGGTAAAATTTCTTCTGGAAAATCTACAACTTTTGGATTTCCTTCTTGGGCAATAATTAAATCTCTAAACTTTTCAAGGGCTTTACCAGATTCAAGAGAATCTTTAACTAAAGATTTACATTGTTCAATATCTCCTTTTCCAGCCAAATAGCACATCCAAGCTGATAATGTTAAACATAGCTCTACAAATCTAGGTTCACCATTTCCTTTAAGAGTATTGATTGCTTCCAAAACTTCTAAAGAGTTTCCTACGTATGTTCCTAAAGGTTCATCCATATCCGTTAAAACTGCAACAGCATTTTTATTATGAGATTTAGCAATACCAACCATAGCTTCAGCAAGCTCTTTTGCATCATTTAAAGTTTTCATAAAGGCTCCACTACCGACTTTAACATCTAAAACAAAAGCGTCAGCTCCACCAGCCAATTTTTTACTCATAATGCTTGCTGAAATTAATGAGATTTCATCTACTGTTGCAGTAGAATCCCTTAAAGCATAAATTTTTTTGTCGGCAGGTGCCAAATTTGCCGTTTGACCTACTACCGCTATTCCGAAATTATTGACATTTTCGAAAAATTTATCTAACGATAAAGTAGTTTTAAAGCCAGGAATAGATTCTAGTTTATCAATTGTACCTCCTGTATGTCCCAAAGCCCTTCCAGACATTTTAGCAACGCGAATACCCAACGAAGCAACTAATGGAGCAACGACTAAGGTAGTTTTATCTCCAACGCCACCGGTTGAATGTTTGTCAACTTTTGTTCCTTTAATTGGGGTAAGATCAATTCTGTCCCCAGAATTTGCCATTACCTCAGTCAAAATAGCTCTTTCATCTTTGTCCAAATGTTTGAAATAAATGGTCATTAATAATGCAGCAATCTGATAATCAGGTATTTCACCATTTACATAACCCATAACCATATATTCTATTTCTTCTTTTGTTAATTTGCCACCATTGCGTTTTTTCAATATGATATCATATGGTCTCATTTAGAAATTCCTCCTTATTAACAGGTAAAATTACTTTAAAAGTTGTGCCTACACCTTCTTTACTTGTAAATTCAATGGTTCCTTTATGTTTTTCGACTATTGTTTTAACAATTGACAAACCTAAGCCAGTTCCCCCCATTTTTCTACTTCTTGCTTTATCAACTCTGTAGAATCTTTCGAACAATCTTTTTTGTGCATCTTCAGGAATTCCAACACCAGAATCTTTTACAATTAAGATAATCTTATCATTTTCATTGTAAGCTTCTACTATAACCTTTTTTTGGCCCCTTTCCTTTAATGAAGTATATTTTACTGCGTTATCAACTAAATTTAAAGTCATCTGTATCAATCGATCTTTATCACCAATAATTGTCAATTCATCAGGGTATGAAAATTCAACTTCAACGCCATAATCTTCAGCAAGTGGTTCGATAATGTGCCTAACATGTTCTAAAACTTCGGTAAGATTAATTTTTTCAAATAAAAATTGAGAATTTCCTGATTCTAATTTTTCAAGATCTAAAAGATCATTAATTAAACGTGTCATTCTAGCAGCTTCTGTTTCAATAATTTTAAGAAACTTTTTTACAAGTTCTTTATTTGATAAATCATCTTCTAAAAGAGCTTCAGCATATCCATGAATGGAAGTAAGAGGTGTTCTCAATTCATGGGAAACATTTGAAATAAATTCTTTTCGCATTTTTTCAAGAGTTCTTTCATTTGTGACATCATGCAAAATAATTATAAATCTTTCATTATTTTCTTCAAGTGTAACTGGAACAATTTTAACATCATAATATCTTTTTTCACCTTCAATAAAAATAGTAATTTCACCAGAGTGAATTTTTTTAGTTTTAGTAACTTCTTCAAACATTTGATTTACATAGTATTCTTCAAAAACTTCATAAATTTTTCTGCCTTCGACTCCTGGGCGCGTGATTTCACGTGCGGCAATATTCGCAAAAGTAATAACGCCATCTTTTTTAACAATAATAATTGGTTCTATTATATTATTTAAAATAGTCAATTGATTTCTCATTGAAAGTTCTAGTTCATAGTTTTTTTCAAGAAGCTGCTCGATTTTCTTTTTTACCTTTTCTGAAATATATAGAGGAGGTGATTCAGGGTCCTCCTCTATAATTTCCGCGATTCTCATTAAAGATTTTTTTAGTATGAATTTTTCATTTTTAATTTTTTTTAAAAATGCATAGAGTAGAATCGAAACTGAAAGAAGAATAAAAACAAGAACTAGAAGCATTAATTATTCTTCCTTTCCAGGATCTCTAAATTTATATCCTTTTCCTCTAACCGTGACAATATATTTTGGATTTGATGGATCTTCTTCGATTTTTGTTCTAAGTCTTCTTATATGAACGTCAACTGTTCTTGTATCACCAAAGTAATCGTAGCCCCAGAGTTTGTCAAGCAATACATTTCTGGAGAAAACTTTTCCTTCATTTTCTGCTAAAAATCTTAAAAGATCAAATTCCAAGGGTGTTAAATTAACTTTTTTGCCTTTGATTTTTACTTCATATTTATCAACATCGATTTCCAGATCCTTAGCTACAATTCTTTTTGGTTTTTCCTCTTTGACTTGTGCCGACATTTGCATTCTTCTAAAAACAGCCTTAATTCTCGCAAGAAGTTCTCTAATGCTAAATGGTTTAGTAATGTAATCATCCGCACCAAGTTCTAGCCCTAAGACTTTATCAAATTCTTCTCCCTTAGCACTCAAAAAGATTACAGGTGTTAGTTTATATTTTTCTTGACTTCTAATGTTTCTAACAAAATCAAAGCCATCCATTCCAGGAAGCATAATATCAACTAAAAACATATCGACATCTTTATCTTTGATTTCTTCTAAAGCTTTTTCAGCATCTTCAACAGGTATTACCTCATAACCTTCCTTTTCCAGGGTAAAGCTGATAAGCTCAAGAATTTCAGGCTGATCATCAATAACCATAATTCTCCTTTTTGCCATAAAAAGGCCTCCTCCCATTTTGTAAAATGTTAAATGATATATTCCTGAAACATTATATCATATTTTTTAACAAAATGGAAATAGTTATTCATGAATTCGGAACAATCATTTTGTAAAATAAATAACAAAGAGATATAATATATCTAATGGTAAAAAATATTCGTAATAAAATTTGTGATTTAGGAGGGAGATATATGATAATCTACTTTATTCCACCATTATTAGCAATTTTATTTGCATTTGTGAATTTTTATTTTGTGGTAAAAAAACCTGAAGGTACTGATAAAATGAGGGAAATATCTCTTGCCATCAGAGAAGGTGCTGATGCTTTTATTAATCATGAATATAAGGTGGTATTTAAATTAGCCATTCCAACTTCAATAATTTTAGGATTTTTGACTGCATGGTATGTTGGTGTATCTTTTCTTATTGGTGCTGTTATGAGTTCACTTGCTGGCTATATAGGAATGAAAATAGCTACTAGAGCTAATGTTAGAGTTTCAAATGCTGCTAGAGAAACAAAAAATATTGATTATACTTTAAAGATAGCTTTTCAAGGCGGTTCAGTAATGGGACTTTCTGTAGGTGGATTTGCACTTTTAGGACTTGTAATTGTTTTTACAATTTTTAATTATCAGCTTAGACCCGAGAATCTTGTAATTGTTAAAAATTATTTAGGAATAAATTTCATTCCTTTTGCCATGACGGTTTCTGGTTATTCTTTGGGATGCTCAATCATTGCTATGTTTGATAGAGTAGGTGGTGGTGTTTATACCAAAGCAGCAGATATGGCTGCTGACCTTGTTGGTAAAACTGAATTAAAACTTCCAGAAGATGATCCAAGGAATCCTGCTACTATTGCCGATAATGTTGGAGACAATGTTGGTGATGTTGCAGGATTAGGAGCAGATTTATTGGAAAGTTATGTTGGTTCAATTTTATCTGCAATTGTTCTTGCTTCATACATTTTTACTTTAACTGGAAATTTATATTATGAGACTGCAAAAAAATTAATTTTCTATCCTCTTTCATATACCATGATAGGACTTTTGTCCAGTATTATAGGAATATATTTTGTAATATTAAAAAAAGGTGTAGGAAAACCTCATAAAGATTTAAATACAGCATTACTTACTTCAGCTACTTTGAGTATTGTTGGTAATTTTGTATTTACTTATTTTTATTTTAGAAATGTATCTAATTTAGAAACATTTGGATTCAAATTTGGTGCATTTTCTCCATTCTTTTCATCTATTCTGGGTGTTTTTGCTGGTATATTAATTGGACTATTAGCGGAATACTATACATCAGATGAATTTAAACCAACAAAGCTTTTAAGTGAAAAATCCAAACAAGGTACAGCGATTGTGATAAGTGGTGGAATGGCTTTGGGAATGAAAAGTGTTTTTTTACCTTCATTACTTTTGTTTTTAGCAATTATTTTAGCTGATTATTTTTCAGGCCTTTATGGAGTAGCTATGGCTTCAATAGGAATGCTTTCGTTTGTTGCAACTTCCGTTTCTGTTGATTCTTATGGCCCAATTGCTGATAATGCAGGTGGAATCAGTGAAATGTCTGAACTTGAACCGGAGGTAAGAGAAATAACTGATCAATTGGATATGGTAGGAAATACAACGGCAGCTATAGGAAAAGGTTTTGCAATTGGTTCTGCTGCTTTAGCTGCTCTTTCATTGTTTGCTTCATTTATATTTTCTCAAGCTTCACCCGGTCAAACAATAAAGAACGTTTTTGATTTTTTAATTTTGAATATTGTTAATGCGCGTACTCTTTCGGGGGCTATAATTGGAGCTGCTTTACCATATATGTTTAGTGGAATTTTAATTGAATCTGTTGTTAAAACTGCTGCTTTGATGGTTGATGAAATCAGAAGACAAGTCAAGGTTTTTCCCGGGATTTTAACAGGTGAGCAAAAACCTGATTATGAAAGCTGTGTTAGGATTAGTGCCTCTGGTGCTATAAAAGAAATGAGCAAACCGATATTTATTGCAGTTGCAGCGCCAATAATTTCAGGATTTCTTTTTGGAACTGAATTTGTTGGAGGATTACTTGTTGGTACAACGTTGAGTGGTATAATGTTAGCTCTATACACTGCAAATGCTGGTGGTGCCTGGGATAATGCAAAAAAACATCTTGAGCAGGGTAAAATAGAAGGACTTTCGAAAGGATCTCCAGAGCACAGTGCTTTAGTAATTGGCGATACCGTTGGTGATCCACTTAAAGATACTGTTGGACCGAGTTTAGATATTTTAATCAAAATTATGTCTGTAATTTCTTTAATTTTAGCTCCTTTGTTTATTATTTATCATTTGTTTTAATGTGAAAATCTCAGGAGGTTTAAATGCGTTTTACAATAGGTAAATATGTTCCTACTGATTCTTTCTTGCATTCATTAGATCCAAGAGTAAAAATAATTAGTACATTTCTTTTTATAGCTTCAGTTTTACTAGTACAAAATCTTTGGGGATATATTGTCCCCCTTTTTTTCTTGATTTTGCTTGTTTATTTATCAAAGATAAGTATATTTACTTATTTAAGATCAATTAAAAATATGTGGTTTCTGATACTGTTTGCTGCTATAATTCAATTTTTTGTGAGTGGATTAGAAATGTCATTTTTTATAGCATTAAGACTCTCCTTTGTTGTACTTTTTGCAACTTTTTTGACTTTCACTACTCCTCCATTGTTGATTTCAAAAGGATTATCGTCATTAATGAAATGGTTTGGAATTAAAGAAAAACATAGGGAAGATTTTAGTATGATAATGATTATTTCTATGAGGTTTATACCTATTTTATTTGATGAAATAGATAGAATAATAAAGGCTCAAATAGCTCGAGGAGCCAAATTTGATCAACCAGGAATAAAATACAAGATTAAAGGGTTAATAATAATCATTGTTCCACTTTTGGTTTCAGCGATAAGAAAAGCTGAGGAAATTTCAATTGCATTGCAAGCAAGGAAATATGGCATAGGTCCAAGAACAAGCTATTATGAATTAATTTGGGGTAAAAAAGATACATTATTTTTAATTATTTCAATCGTCCCAATTTTATTACTTTTGTGGAGGTGAAGATGTGATTTTTACTCTGACGATGAATCCCTGTTTGGATCGATATATTTATATTGATAAATTGATATTAGATGATACTATTAGAGCGAAAAAAGTAAAAGATTATCCAGCAGGAAAAGGAATAGATGTTTCAAGAGTGATAAAAGAACTTGATGGAATTTCAATAGCGATTGCTATTTTAGGTGGTGAAACGGGAGATAGAATCGAAAGAATGCTGGATAAAGAAGGTGTTATATATAGTTCAATTAGAGTTGAAAATGAAACCAGAATGAATATAATCTTAGAATCTGATAAAGGACAGTATAGAATAAGTATGCCTGGAGCAAGAATTAGAAAAAAGAAGTTAAATGTCGTTTTTGAAATGTTAGATGCACTTGTTAGAGTGGGGGATATAGTTGTCATTTCAGGTAGTTTGCCAAAGGGAATAAAACCAGAAACATATTTTGAGATTATAAAATTATTAAATAACAAAAAAAGTTTCGTTTATTTTGATTCTGACGGTGAAAAGTTAAAATCAGGAATAAAGGCTGGCCCTGATGTAATAAAGCCAAATAAATATGAATTTTCAAGGTTAATTGAAAAAGAAGTAGATGAAAGTAATTTAAAGACATTAGTAAAAGATGGGCGTGAGATTATTAAAAGATATGGATTAAAAGAAATTTTATTAACCTTAGGTTCTAAAGGTTCACTACTAATAACAAATGAAGAAGCTTTCTTTTCTTCACCTCTTAATGTTCCAGTTAATAGTGCTGTAGGAGCTGGTGATTCATTTTTGGCGGCTTATGTCTTAAAAAGAAGCGAAAATAAGAGTGTTTTAGAAGCATTCAAATGGGCAAATGCCGCAGGCAATGCTGCGGTAATGACCCCTGGAACTGAGTTATGTCGTAAAAATGATGTATTAGACTTATTGGGAAAAATTAATGTTAAAAGAATCAGTTAATAAGTAATTTTTTTGGAATATGTTTATAAACATAATATTCTTTAAACCATTTAAGAGTATCAAAAAGCGTTGATTCAAAGTTTCTGGGCTTGTAATTTAATTTACTTTTAGCCTTTAAATGAGGAAATTTATACTTTCTTGAAAGGGGATGTATGGAATAAGGAGTAAATAATGGAATTTTTCCTGTTAATAATGAGCCAATTAGATTAAAAAAAGAAACAAAAAGAGCAGTATTATTATCAATAATCTTTAAATTTGTTTTCCTCCCAGTAATCAAATCTAATAAACCTATAAGTTCAGAAATCTTTATTGATTTATTGCAGATAATATAAAATTTTCCTTTTTCCTCTTTATCCAATGTTTTAATCAAAATGTCAGCAGCATCCCTTACATCAACAAAATCAAATTTACCTTCAATTATTATTTTAATTTTGTTTTTAAGATAATTTAGAAAAAATTTGCCCATTTCAGAAGGTTTAAAGTCAAATGGACGAATAATTCCAGTTGGGCAAATCGTTAAGACATTTAAACCAGCCGTTGAGGCATTTAGAATTTCTAACGCAGCTTTGGCTTTTGATTTTCCATAAATTCCACTTGTTAACTTAGGATTAATTGGTGTGTTTTCGTAAATTGTACTACCAACCTGCGGTTCGGAAAATGCGTGTACCGAACTAACATATATAAGCCTTTTGGTGTATTTTTGAAAAATATTTATTATATTTTTGACTCCACCAACATTAACTTCTTCAATTAATTTCTTTTTCCAAGGTAGAATTGAAATTATAGCAGCTAAATGGAAAATAGCATCTGCGTTTTTTGCTAGTTTTTCGAGGTTATTATAATCTCTAATATCTATCTTTTTAATTTCAACATTTACATCTTTTAAGCTTATACAATTATCTAACGGATGAGTAACAACAACTACCTTTTCACCTAAATTGAGGAGCTTTCTTACTAATACATTACCTAAATGGCCAGTTCCTCCAGTTCTAAAATCATAATTTCACTCCTATTTTCTTTAGGAAAATTTCAAATCCTCCATTAATAATTTCAATTTCTTTGTTTGAAAATTTACTTTCAATTTTAAGAACTAAATTTTTGAAATAATTCAAAATTCAAATAAAACTGGTATCACTTTTTATTAGTCGAACAAAATGCATCGATGGCATTAAAAATTTCTAATAGAGGTTATGTAATGGAAACTGGAAAAGTTGTTTTTAGTGATTCTTCCAAAGATTTAATTAGTAAAGAGGAAGTCAAGAATAGGTATTTGGGAGTTAAAAAATGATATATCAGATTCTGCTAGGTTTATCTACCGGAGCTACTTATTCATTAGTTGCATTAGGTTTAGTTATGATTTATAAGGTTACTGGTGTTATGAATTTTGCATTTGGAAATATAGGAATGTTTTTTGTGTATGTTGCCTTTTGGTTCATCACAATGAATTTAAATATATATCTTGGAATTTTTCTTTCTTTTGTTTTAGCAGCAACGACAGGATATTTGTTAGAAAGATTTGCTTTACGGCCTATAAGGCATCTTTCTCATGCGTCAATGTTAATTGTAACTTTTGGTTTTTTGATGATTTTGGAAGATCTTTCAATTCAATTATGGGGAACTGATTATAAGAAATTTCCAAAATTAATTTCCGGTAGACCATATGTGTTTAGAGGAGATTTTGGGATTTTAGTTTTAAGAAGGCAGGATGTTCTAATATATATTGTTTCACTATTTACAATAGTTTTTTTAATACTTTTGTTAAATAAAACAAAATTAGGAATTGCTATTAAAGCAGTTTCTGAAAATGAGGAAGTAGCAAGTTATATGGGAATAAATGTTGGGGGAATTTTTTCTTTTTCCTGGATTTTTAGGACTTTAATGGCAGTAATTGTCGGGGTTTTGGTTGCTCTTAATACTTTTGTATCTCCATCAATGCTTGTTTTTTATCAGCTGGAAGGATTTACAGCGGTAGTGCTTGGTGGATTTGAAAGTTTTAAAGGAGCGGTTTTAGGTGGTCTATTATTAGGTGTTATTGAAAATATGGTGGGAAAATATATTTCTAATGATTTAAAGTCAACATTTTCATTGCTCTTAATCATTATTGTTCTTTTATTTTTTCCAAATGGAATATTTGGGATTAGGAAGAGTGAAAAACTACGGAAAAGACTATGTTAATTATATTTCTTTTAATTTTCCCTTTTATGGTTATCAAAAATACTTTTTTACTTACCATAACTTCTTTAAAAATGATTGGATATTTAGGACAAATTTCAATTGGTCATGCTGCTTTTATGAGTATTGGAGCATATGTTTCAGCTATCTCAGTAGTAAAATATTCGCTTCCTATTCCAATAGGTATATTTTTAGCTGTATTTTTTTCATTTATTTTAGGATTAATTTTAGGATTTTCAACATTAAGGCTTAAAGCTTTTTATCTTGCTATTGCAACAATGGGATTTGGAGTAGCAATTGAACAAATTGTAGGTGCATGGGAAAACATGACTGGGGGACATACAGGAATAAGAAATATACCATTTTATAAGTTTTTTAATGATGACATTTTAAAGTATTATTTTGTTTTACTTTTTCTTGTGATTAGTTATTATATTTTTAATTCTTTAATTAATGGAAAATACGGAAGAGCTTGAAAAACAATAAGAGAAAATGAAAAAGCTGTGGCTGTGATTGGAATAAATGTTTCAAAATTTAAAGTAATTGGTTTGCTATTGGTTTTGCTTTTGCTGGATTATCTGGAGCTTTGTATGCTCATGTTATAGGCTATATTTCACCAGCAGATTTTGGTCTTTCAAAATCCCTTGATTTGTTGGCTATTGTTGTGATTGGTGGATTAGCTATATATTTTTTGGCCCCATTATTGGTTCTATTATTTACGTAGGATTGCCATTTATGTTTGGTAGATTAAAGTTTTCAATGTCTATGATTTTTGGTCTTTTACTTATAATAGTTGTTTTGTTTATGCCAAGAGGAATTGGTTATTATTTATATCTTTTTGATTTGAAATATTTATCAAGAATAGAATCATTTTTTAGGAGGGCAAGAAAAATGGAAGGAAAATTTGTGGATACAAAATTCGGTAAAATTAGACCTTTGGAACATGGTAGTGGAGAAAATACTATAATTTTCGTTCATGGAAACCTTGCAAGTGCAATATGGTTTAAAGAAATGTTTAAAATTCTTCCTGATAATTATAAGGCTTATGCTTTAAATTTGCCAAATTTTGGATTTTCAGAACATATTGAAATGGTAGACATAAAAACATATTCAGATGCTTTACATGAATTTGTTAATGCTTTAAAACTCGATAATTTTATTTTACTTGGGCATTCATTTGGAGGAGCTGTTGTTATTAAATATGCAATTGAACATACTGAAAAGTTATCGAAACTCGTTTTGGTAGATCCTGTTCCAATTAATGCTTTGAAAACTCCTGAAGAAAGTAATCCGATATTAGAACTTTATAAAAATAATCCTGAACATTTAGAAAAATCTCTTAAAGCAATAGCTCCAACATATGAAAATGAAAAATTCTTTAAATTAGCTGTTTCAGAAGCTTTAAAAATGCATCCAAAATGTTTTACAGAAAATGCAAGAGTACTTGAAAAATAAGATTTTAAAGAAGATATAAAAAAATTAATATACCTGTATATGTTATTTGGGGGGATAAAGATATTATTTTAAGTAAAGAACAAATGGAAGAAACAGCAAATAGTTTTATTAATGGGCATCTTATTATTTTAGATGGAATAGGGCATAGGCCGATCTTAGAAGCACCCGATGAAGTTATGAAAATAATTGAAAAATGATTTTAAAAGTTGTATAATAAAATTAATTAAAACTAACTTAAGGAGGTAAAAAGATGAAATTAGATGGTAAAATTTGTATTATTACTGGTGCAGCAAGTGGAATTGGAAAAGCTGCAGTATTATTATTTGCTAGAGAGGGTGCGGTAGTAATAGCATGTGATTTATCAGAAGAAAATTTGAATTTATTGAAAGAAGAAAATCCAGGACCTGGAATCATAGAAACTTTTGTTTTAAATGTTTCAGACAGAGAGAAGGTTTTTGAGATTGTAGATAAAGTCTATGAAAAACATGGGAAAATTGATGTGTTAATTAATAATGCTGGTATAACTAGAGATGCTTTACTTGTTAGAATGAAAGAAGAAGATTGGAATGCGGTTATAGATGTAAATTTAAAAGGAGTATTTAATATGACTCAAGCAGTTGCTAAGATAATGATGAAACAAGGAAAGGGAAGTATTGTAAACACTTCTTCTATTGTCGGGGTATATGGGAATATTGGTCAAACCAATTATTCAGCTACTAAAGCAGGGGTAATTGGAATGACGAAAACCTGGGCAAAAGAATTAGCAAGAAAAGGGGCACAAATAAGAGTTAATGCAGTTGCTCCTGGTTTTATAAAAACTCCTATGACTGAGAAAGTCCCTGAAAAAATTTTACAAGCTTTAAATGAAAAGATACCTTTAAGAAGAATGGGTGAACCTGAAGAAGTGGCAAAATTATACTTATTCTTGGCTTCAGATGATTCTTCATACATTACTGGTCAGGTTATTGGTATAGATGGTGGGTTAGTAATTTAAAGATGAAAAAAATTGGGGCTTAGCCCCAATTTTTGTTTGATTTTTCAGATTTCAGATTTTAAAATATATTCTCTTGTTGCATCTATTGCTGCTCCTAATTCAATGTTGTTTTTTAATCCTCTATAAGTAATTGGAATTGAAACTGAAGAAATTGATAAGATTTTTCTTTCCAAATTTTGTGAAAACCATTTCGATACTCCTTCTCCTGATAGGATAATTTTTTCTGGATCGAGTAATCTCATAATATTGAAAAGAAAGATTGCTAGATAATTGAATGTTTCACTATAAATTTCTTTTGCTTTTTTTTCATTTTTTTTATAAATATTTCTAAGTTCTTTTAATTCATTATAATACATTTCTTCATTAGTAATAAAATCTTCAATATTTAAATTTTGATATTTGTATCTTTTTAAATTCGCATAATCTGAAGCAACAGTTTCAAGACATCCTGTAGCGCCACAGTAACATTTTTCATTGTTTCCGGCGTAAAAATGCCCAAGTTCAATAACCTTTCTTTCGTTTCTTTCGTAAATGCCATGGGATTCATAAAAACAGGCACCAATTCCAGTTCCATAATTTATGACGACAATTTTTTTGCCACCATGTTTTACAAATTCTTCTGTAGCAATTGCTTCAACATCATTAAGAACGGATATAGTTACGTGGGGCATTAATGATTTTATAATTATTTTTGGTGTGAAATCTTCAAGTTTTAAAATTTTTGAGTTAACTTTATTTTTATTTACATTCCCTGAAAAAGCAATACCAACAGCTTTTATTTCTTCTAAAGATGAGACCTTTTTAATTACTTTTTCCAAAAGATTTGAAATACTTTTATTTCCCATATCTTTTTTAGTTAGTTTTATTGAGATTTTTTCCTCTTCTTCAAATTTTCCGTTGAAAACTGTTAGACTTATGTATTCTCGTCCTATTCTAATTCCAATACTTTTCCAGTAATTTTTATTCAAATTTATTAAATGTTTAGGTCTGCCTGCTTTGATTTTTTTATCTTTAAATATAGTAATATAACCTTTTTTATATAAATTACTTAAAAGATATGAAAGTGTAGAAGGTGTTATTTTCAAAATATCTTCCAATTGGCTTCTATATATTTTTTCATTAAAAAGTAAGTTTAATAAAATTTTTTTGTAATTATTTAATTTCAATGAATTACCTCCTTAATAACTTTAAGATATCTTCTTAAATGAGATGTTGTTAAAAATTTTTCTTTAACAAGTTTTTTGGCATTTACTCCAAATTGTTTTCTTAGATTTTCATCAAGTATTAATTCGTATATTGCATCTGATAGTTCATTTACGTCATTTCTAAGATAACCATTAAATCCATCAATGATTTGTACTTTCACACCTCCAACAGGTCTTGCTACTACGGGATTCATTTTCCAAAGCATTTCAGAAATAACTAAACCAAATCCCTCTTTAATTGCAGTGTGTAGACCAATAGTAGATATGGATTGAAAGGCATTTACTTCTAAGTGTCCTACACCTTTTAGGTCAGTTAGAAAGTGAATATCAGGATCTACTCCAGCATATCTTAGAATATCTTCAAATAAAATCCATCCTTCTGGGTCATCTTTTGCCATAGCTGACACAATCAAAAGTTGAACATCAATTTTTTCTTTTAAAATACGGTATACATCTATAGCACTTTTTAAATCTTTCCAAGGATCAAATCTAGCAACAACTGTAATGATTGGTCTATTAAGGTCAATATTATATTTTAAAGCTATTTCTTTCAGAACTTCACTGGGAAGTTCTTTGTTTTTATCACTAAGAGGGTCAATACTCGGGGGGAATTCAACAGCAATTTCTTCAAATGGTTTTTGTACATATTCTTTCAAATGGAATAGAGCTTTTAAATATTTATCAGCTGCTTTTGATGTAATTTGATCCCAAATTTTAGAATTAGGTTTTGATGTATCAATATGACATCTCCAAATATATTTTCCATCTTTAAATAGAGGTATAAAAAATGGTTGAGGATCATGTATTATTACAATATCAGCGTCTAAATCAAGTTTATTTGCATTTTGTTTGTTAACTTTTTCGAAAAGTTCAAGCTCTTCTTCTGAAATGTCAATATTTGCACCTTGAAAAGCATTGTGAAGTTTCTTAGTGACGTTAAAAAATTCATTAGGGGCTTCTAAGACTTCCCAACTGGCATTCAGTCCTAAATCGTTCATCAAAGGAACCAAAGTGTATAAAAGCTCTGCAACACCACCACCATATGATGTAGCATTAACATGGACAACTTTTAAACCTTTTAGCTCTCTTGAAAATTCAATGAGCTCATCAACTTCATCTTTAGCTACAGTATTATAATCACTAATCTTTTTTAAAGGTATTTCTACTCTCATGTTTTCGCCTCCGTTAATTCGAATTTCGAAAAAATTATAACATAATATAAGAAAAAGAAAAAATAAGTAATTAAAAACATTAATGAGTATTTTAATGTTTTTTATTTTTTTTAAACTATATATCTTGAAAACATAGAATATTAGCAAAAAAATCATTAAAAAAACAATAAAAAATCTAAATCTGTAAAAATTTACAGAAGTCTATTTTTTGTGAATATAGTAAATTAAATCAGGTTATTTGTGAAAATCTTTAGAATGCTTTAAAAAATAATGTTTTTTTAAATTAATTTATATGTGATATGATAAATTCGAAATTCGAAAAAAATAAGTATTTTTAAATGAGGAGGTGTAAGCATGAAAAGGTTGTTTGTATTGTTTTCTTTATTATTAGTTGTTGCATTGTCATTTTCTATAACAACTATTACCATGACTTCTGGAGGTGTCGGTAAAGAACTTGAGGTGTTATATGCACAGTTGAAAGAATTTATGAAACAAAACCCTGATATTGTTGTAACTGTTATTCCAATGCCTGATTCTTCAACGGAAAGGCATGATTTATATGTAACTTATTTAGCAGCTGGCGAAAGCGACCCTGACGTATTAATGTTAGATGTTATTTGGCCACCTGAATTTGCGCCATTTTTGGAAGATTTGACGAAAGATTATGATTATTTTAATCTCAACAAATTTTTGCCTGGTACAGTTAAATCAGTAACAGTTGATGGAAGAATTGTAGCAATTCCATGGTTTACTGATGCAGGACTTTTATACTATAGAAAAGATTTATTGGAAAAATATGGGTATGATCATCCACCTAAAACATGGGATGAACTTGTAGAAATGGCCCAGAAAATTTCAAAGGCTGAAGGTATTGAAGGATTTGTTTGGCAAGGAGCAAGATACGAAGGTCTTGTCTGTGACTTTATGGAATATGTTTGGTCTTTTGGAACTGATGTCCTTGATGATGAAGGAAATGTAATTATCAATAATCCTAAAACTGTAGAAGCTTTGAATTTTATGGTTGATTTGATTTATAAGTACAAAATTTCGCCAGAAGGTGTAACAACATATATGGAAGAAGATGCAAGAAGGATATTCCAGGGTGGGAATGCTGTATTTATGAGAAACTGGCCATATGCTTGGTCATTAGCTAATAGTGAAGATTCTCCAATAAAAGGAAAAGTTGGAGTTGCTCCTCTTCCAAAAGGCCCCGGACCAGATGGTAAACATGCAGCAACTTTAGGTGGTTGGAATCTTGGAATCAATATTTTCTCTTCACCAAAAGAAAAAGAAGCTGCCAAAAAACTTATTAAATTCTTAACCAGTCCTGAACAACAATTATATAAAGCTGTGAACGCTGGTCAAAACCCAACAATAAAAGAAGTTTATAACGACCCAAAACTAGAAGAAGCAAATCCGTTTATGGTGGAATTATTTGATGTCTTTATTAATGCTTTACCAAGACCAAGAACAGCAAATTATGCAGAAGTTTCTGATGCAATTCAAAGGTATATACATGCTGCTTTGACGAGGGAATTAACTCCTGAAGAAGCAATTTCAAAGCTCGAAAAAGAACTTAAAATGCTACTTGGAAAATAAAAAATAATATGGGGGGGTTCTGTTTACCCCCCATATATTTAATTTATGAAGAGGTGAGATTATGCAAAAGAAGGAGCCTAAAATAGCATTTTGGATGATATTTCCAGCTGTATTGGTTATTTCTGTAATTGCATTTTTTCCGCTTTTTAAAACTTTTTATGATAGCTTTTTTTCGCTTAGTCTAAATCCAAGATTTCCACGTGAATTTGTTGGATTTGGTAATTATATAAAACTTTTTCAAGATTCTAGATTTTGGGATGCATTGAAAACTACTGTGATTTTTACAATTGTTTCAGTATCATTGGAAACTGTTTTTGGTTTAATGATTGCTTTAGTAGTTCATCAGGATTTCAAATTTCGTGGTGCTGTGAGAGCTGCAATGCTTATTCCCTGGGCTATTCCAACTGCTATTTCATCACAAATGTGGAGATGGATGTTTAACGATCAATTTGGAATAATGTCAAGATTTTACGAGACTTTACATTTGATTGAGCCTGGAACACCTATTCTTGGAAGGCCTAGTTTAGCACTTTGGGCCATAATCCAAGTAGATGTATGGAAAACAACCCCTTTTATGGCTTTGTTAATTTTAGCTGGTTTGCAATTGATTCCTGAACAATTGTATGAAGCGGCTAAAATTGATGGTGCAAATATTTTTCAAAGATTTTTCAGGATTACTTTACCACAACTTACTCCTACTATAGCTGTTGCATTAATTTTTAGAACTTTGGATGCATTGAGAGTTTTTGATGTAGTTTATGTGATGACGCGTGGAAGTGTAGGTACTGAAACTCTATCCGTTTATAATAGAGTTTTATTAATGGATAGGGCTTTTACAAGTGCTTCATTTGGATATGGTTCGGCATTATCAGTTATAATTTTTCTCTTGATTTCCATTTTTGCTTTAATTTATATTAAGGCTTTAAAACTCCAATTTGACTGAGGAGTGTGAAAATAATGCAGGCAAAAAAGATAATTTATAGATTTGTTTTATATTTTTTAGTAGCAATTATCTTAATATGGTGTATTTTCCCATTTTACTGGGCGGTTGTTTCATCTTTAAAGCCTGATAAAGATTTATTTGAAATTCATCCCTCGCTTTTTCCAAAAAGAATTACTTTTGAAAATTATATAAGAGTATTTACTGAACGTCCATTTCATATAAATATCTGGAATAGTATTGTTGTCGCAGGTTCTACTACAATTGTTTCTCTTTTGATTGGTTCTTTAGCCGCATATGCAATAGCAAGATTAAAATTTAGAGGAAAAGTTGTAGTAATGTCATTAATATTGGCAGTTAGTATGTTTCCTCAAGTTTCAATTTTAGGTTCTTTATTTGTTCTTTTGAGAAATATGAAATTAATAAATACTTATTTAGGGTTGATATTGCCTTATATTTCAATTACTTTACCGTTAACGACTTGGATTTTGCAAAATTTCTTTAGAGAATTACCAATAGAAGTTGAAGAATCAGCTGCAATTGATGGATGTTCACGATTAAGAACACTTTGGTCAATTGTCCTTCCTATGGCTGCTCCCGGTTTAGTAGCTACTGGATTATTAACTTTTATTTCAGCATGGAATGAGTTTTTGTTTGCTTTAACTTTTATGCAAAGACCTGAAAAATATACTGTACCTGTAGCAATAGCACTTTTTAAAGGAGCTTCGCAATACGAAATACCTTGGGGGCAAATAATGGCGGCAGCGGTAATAGTAACTACACCATTAGTTATTTTGGTTTTAATTTTCCAAAAAAAGATTATTGCCGGTCTTTCAGCTGGATCAGTTAAAGGGTGATAATTTTGAAAAATTTAACTGTAGAAAAATTCAACAAATTATATGAAGAAGGTAAAATTACTTCTGAAAAATTGGTTGAATTTTATCTTGAACGAATTTCAAAAATAAGTTTAAATGCTATTCTAGAAATTAATCCAGATGTATTATTTTTAGCAAGAGCTTTGGATAAAGAGCGAAAAAATGGAATAAAAAGAAGTAATTTGCATGGAATTCCAATTGTAATTAAAGGGAATATTGATACTTATGATAAAATGCAAACAACTGCAGGTGCAAAAGTTCTAAAAGGAAACTTTGCATCTGAAGATGCGTTTTTGGTTAAAAAATTAAGAGAAGCTGGCTGTATAATACTAGGTAAAGCTAATTTAACAGAATTTGCAAATTTTGTTTCATATAAAATGCCAAATGGTTTTAGTAGATTAGGTGGCCAGACAAAAAATCCTTATGGTAATTTTGATACTGGTGGTTCAAGTTCTGGTTCAGCTGTTGCAATTGCTGCAGATTTTTCTTTGCTTTCTATTGGAACTGAAACTTCTGGTTCTATTTTATCTCCTGCTAGTAGTAATTCTTGTGTAGGTTTAAAACCAACTGTTGGAACTGTAAGTAGAACTGGTATAATTCCTATATCTTTTACTCAAGATACAGCTGGTCCTATTACAAGAACTGTTTCCGATGCGTTTGAATTATTTAAAGTTATTTATGGTTATGATCCTGATGATCCAGCGACGTATGTATTGAAAAATTTAAAATTCGAAAACAAAATAGAAGAACTTCATGATTATTATGGAATGAATTTTGGTTATAGTGAGCAAATAATGGAATGGTTGGACAAAGAACAATTAGAACTATTTCTAAACTCATTAAAAAAAGTAGAACAATTAGGAGGAAAACTTAAAAAAATTGAGTTTGAGAGTCTAGAAAAATTAAACAATATAGAAGTTTTGTTTTATGAATTTAAATTAGGAATCAACAATTATCTTAAAAATAAAAATTTGCATATTAAAACCTTAACTGATATCATAAGATACAACTTTAAAAATCCAGATGCTATACCTTATGGTCAAAGTATTTTATTACATTCAGATGCTACTGATATAAATGATAATAAATACATTGAGGCACTTTTAAATGATAAAAAATATGCAAAAGAGGAACTTAACAAAATTTTCTTAAAATATAATTTAACAGCCTTTTTATTTCCAGCTAATTATGGTGCACATATTACTGCAAAGGCTCTTTGCCCTTCTATTACAGTTCCCGCCGGATACACTAACAGGGGACCATTTGGAATAACTTTTTCCGCATTGGAATTTGAAGAAAATAAATTATTTTCTTTAGCATACCTTTTTGAAAAAAGATTCCCAGAAAGAATGCTTCCCGATATAGACTAAAATTTTTTGCTTTTTTAAAATTGCTCCTTTTGGAGCAATTTTTTTATTTATGCTAAACTTGTTATATAAATAAGAAAGGGGGAAAATTATGCCTTTAAATTCTAAATATGCTTTTTCATGTGTTAATTGTGAAGATGTAAATACTGATTATAGAAATTTAAAGGGCATTCCTTGTGAAAAATGCTTACCAAATATTGATGATAATTTTTATGAAATTTTAGAAAAAGAAAATAAACTTTACAAATTAAGAGAGTATCATGATTTTAACGTTAAATTGAAAAGTTTTATTGACTTTTTTGAAAAAAAAGTTAATTCTTCCATTAATGGGTTTCAAAAAGTTTGGGCCAAAAGAGTATTATTATCAAAAAGTTTTACCATGATAGCACCTACTGGAGTTGGAAAAACAACTTTTGGAATTTTAATGTCAATTTGGTTATCAAAGAAGAACAAAAAATCAATTTTAATTTTTCCAACCTTATCTATAGTTAAACAAGTAGTTGAGAAAATTCAGAATATTGATGAGAAAGTAAAAGTTTTATTTTATAATTCCAAAATGAAGAAATTTGAAAAAGAAGCTTTTGAAGAGGATTTTAAAAATAATAATTATGAAATTTTAGTAATTTCAACTCAATTTCTATCTAAACACAGAGAAGAATTTAAAAATAAAAAGTTCGATTTTGTTTTTGTAGACGATGTTGATTCAATTTTAAAAGCATCAAAAAATATTGAAACTATAATTATGATTACTGGTATTTCGGAAAGTATTATTAAAAAAACTTTACAAAGTATAAGGAAAGGTCAAATACCAAGTATTGAAAATGTTAAGCATGGGATTTTAGTAGTCTCCTCAGCCACTGCTAAACCTAAAGGAATTAGGCCATTGTTATTTAGATATCTCTTTAATTTTAATTTAGGAAAAGCAACTTTCCTCTTAAGAAATATTGTTCATGTAAGGTATAAAAATAAAAATTTTGAAAAATTGGTCAATATTTTAAAAATTCTAGATGATGGAATTATAATTTATGTTCCTAATGAAAAAGAAGGAAAGGATTTAAAAGGAAAACTAGAAAAAAAGGGAATTAATGTTGGCGCAAGCTGGGAAAATTTTGAAGAATCTTTTGAAAAGTTTAAAAATGGTGAGTTAAAAATTTTAATTGGTATTTCTTCGTATTATGGAAAGCTTGTGAGAGGAATAGATTTACCAGAAAGAATAAAGTATGTAATCTTTTGGGGATTACCTAAGTTTAAATTGGAAGAAGAGAATTTAGAAATTCCTGATTTTTATACTTATATTCAGGCGACAGGGCGAATCTCTAGACTCTTGAAAGGTAATTTATTAAAAGGCTTAAGTTTAGTTTTTGAAGAAGATGATCAATTGTTTGAAAGACTTTCTTCAAGACTTTTATGGATATCTGATGAAGAATTTTTGGAATCTTCAGAAGTAAATATTAAGAATTTAATTAATGAGGTGGTTGAGTCCAGGAAAAATATAAAAAACGAGGAATTAAAATTTGTTTCTAAAATGATAATTGTTGAATCGCCAACAAAAGCTGAGACTTTGGCAAAATTCCTTGGAATATCTTCTGTTAGACAACTAAAAGGCTTATTTGTTTTTGAAACAATTACAAAAGAAGGTTTAACAATTTTAACCGCATCTCGTGGACATACTTATGATCTAGTTACAAAATCAGGTTATCACGGTGTTGAAATTGATAATAGCAATTTTATTCCTATTTACAGTACAATAAAAAGATGTAAATCTTGTGGATATCAGTTTGTAGATGAATATGGAAAATGCCCTAAATGTGGTTCTAATGATATTGATAACAAACTTGATGTATTAAAAGGTTTAAGGGAACTAGCTTTAGAAGTGGATGAAATTTTGGTTGCGTCTGATCCGGATGTTGAAGGTGAAAAAATTGCCTATGATATCACTCAATATATATATCCATTAAACAATAATATCAAAAGAATTGAGTTACATGAAATAACTAGGAACGGCTTAAATAGAGGAATGTCTGAAAAGAGAAGTTTAAATGAAAATTTAGTTAAATCTCAGATTGTTAGGCGTATTGAAGATAGATGGATTGGTTTTGAGTTAAGCCAAAGATTGCAGAAAAAATTTAAAAAATTGCTTTCTGCTGGGAGAGTCCAAAGTACTGTTTTAGGGTGGATAGTTGAAAGAGAAAAAGAGTACAAGAAAAGTGTTAAAAAATTTACAAATTTCACTTTTAAAAGTGGGTTAAAAGTAGAGTTAGAAGGAATACACGATAAAATTGAAGTAGTTCTTGGTAAAGAATTTGAAGAATATATAAATCCTCCAGCTCCATTCAATACATCTACATTACTTTCTGAAATTTCCAGAAAATATAAAATGTCAATAAATGAAATAATGAATATTTTGCAAGATTTATTTGAAAATGGTTTTATCACATATCACAGAACAGATTCAATTAGAATTTCTCCTTTTGGACAAGCTGTTGCTGAAAAATATCTTAAAAATAAAGGATTAGAACATATTTTTAAAGGAAGAAGTTGGAGCGAAGGTGGAGCTCATGAAGGAATTAGACCGGTTAAACCTGTTGATCCTGATGAACTTAAAGAAATGTTAAAAGATAAAATTGTAAGAATTGATAAAAAACATCTAATGATTTACAGAGAAATTTTTAATAGATTTTTAGCAAGTCAAACAAAGGAAATAAAAGTAAAAAAAGCTAAAATTAAAATTTTATCTGAAAATGTTGAAAAAGAAGAAGAAATAATATCAGAAATTTTAGAAGATGGATGGAACTTATTTTTACCTGTCAAGGTCATATCTATAATGGAAAACGATGAAATTGTAGATAAAAAAATTTATAATAAACATACTATACCGTTATTTACTCAAGCTAGTTTAATAGAAGAAATGAAATTAAAAAATATTGGCAGACCTTCAACATATGCAAAAATAATTTCAATTTTGTTTGAAAGGCAATATATTATAGAAGACAGATTCAATAGATTAATTCCAACTAAATTAGGAAAGATTGTATATAACTTTTTATCTAAAAGTTACAAAAAATTTATTGACGAAGAAACTACTAGAAATTTAGAAAAATTAATGGATGCGATTGAAAAAGGAGAAAAGGATTATTTAAATGTTTTGAATGAATTATATGAAGAAGTTAGGGGGGTGAGATAATGAAAAAAGTAAAGACTGGTATACCTGGTTTGGATAAAATTTTGAATGGTGGAATACCTGAAAAGAATGTTGTTTTATTAAGTGGTGGACCAGGCACAGGAAAATCAATATTTTCACAGCAGTTTTTGTGGAATGGTTTGCAAAATAATGAACCGGGTATTTATGTTGCTTTAGAAGAACATCCTATTCAAGTAAGACAAAATATGCTTCAGTTTGGTTGGAATGTTAAACCGTACGAAGAAAAAGGAATGTTTGCATTAGTTGATGCCTTTACAGCTGGCGTTGGTAAATCAAAAGAATTTGAAAAATATATAGTGCTTGATCTTACAGACTTAAGAGATTTTATAGATGTATTAAGGCAAGCAATAAAGGATATAAATGCAAAGAGAGTAGTGATAGATTCTGTTACGACTCTTTATTTAAATAAACCGGCTTTTGCAAGGAGTATAATTTTGCAACTTAAAAGAGTCTTGGCTGGTACAGGGTGTACTTCATTGTTTGTAAGTCAAGTAAGTATTGATGAAAGGGGTTTTGGAGGTCCTGGAGTTGAACATGGAGTAGATGGTATTATTAGACTTGATTTAGATGAAATAAATGAAGAATTAAAAAGATCATTAATAATTTGGAAAATGAGAGGAACTAGTCATTCATTAAAAAGACATTATTTTGAAATTACAGATAATGGAATAAAATTATTGAAATAAAGGAGGTGGTTATATGATACCACTCAATCCAGTTGGAAGACAAGAGATTCATAAACTTGAAAGTATTCTTTTATATTCAACACTTTTTAGAAAGGAAGTTTTGGATTTAATTAAGGATCCTTCTGAAAGGTTGACATGGGTGGATAGTTTAGCAGTTGCTTCCGGTGCTATTGCTAGGGAAAAAGCTGGTATGAGAGTTTCAGAAATTGCAGAAGAACTTGGTAGAACCGAACAAACGATTAGAAAACATTTAAAGGGTGAAAGTAAGGCAGGTCAGTTAGTTAGAGAAACTTATGATTTGATAAAACAAGGTAAACTTGATGAAGCACAGATTGATTTGAATATAATGCTTGAGGAAAATACAAAGTTGAGATCAGAAAATAAAAAATTAAAAAACTTACTTAAAGAAATTTATAATAAAATCGGAGAAATAATAAAATAATAAATTTCAATAAAAGCAGGGTTAACCCCCTGCTTTTTTTTAAAAGCATACTTATGCATACTAATGTAAAAAATAGCATTAACAAGTATATATAACATAAAATAGTTTAATTTCTAAAAAAATTGGTTGATAATTCTTTTTTTTTTAGTTATACTTTAATTGGTAGATTTAGAAATAACATAGGAGGTGTATTTATGGCAAAGAAAAAAGTTATTATTATGGGAGCAGCTGGTAGGGATTTTCACAATTTTAATACTTATTTCAGGAACAATCCTGATTATGAAGTTGTTGCTTTTACAGCTACTCAAATTCCTGATATTGAAGGTAGGGTTTATCCTCCAGAGTTAACTGGAGAATTATATCCCAATGGAATTCCTATTGAACCAGAAGAGAAATTAGTTGAATTGATTAAAAAACACAACGTTGATGAAGTAGTACTTGCATATAGTGATCTTCCTCATCAGTATGTTATGGAAAAGGCTGAAATAGTTCTTTCAGCTGGAGCAGATTTCAAATTAATGGGTCCAAATAATACAATGATTGAGTCAACAAAACCAGTAATATCGATTTGTGCAATCAGAACCGGATGTGGTAAAAGTCAAACAACAAGAAGAGTACTTGACATTTTAAGAAGTTTTGGAAAAAAGGTAATATCAATTAGACATCCAATGCCATATGGTGATTTGGTTGCTCAAAAGGTTCAAAGATTTGCTGACTATTCTGATCTTGATAAACATAAATGTACAATTGAAGAAAGGGAAGAATATGAACCACATATTGATAGAAAAAGCATAATCTATGCAGGTGTAGATTATGATGCAATTTTAAGGTCGGCAGAAGCTGAAGATCCAGATATAATTCTTTGGGATGGTGGAAATAACGATTTTCCATTCTATAAAACAGATCTTTTGATAACAGTTGTTGATCCTCATAGGCCTGGACATGAAATTTCTTATTATCCAGGAATGTCTAATCTTTTGATGGCAGATGTAATAGTAATCAATAAAGAAGAAACAGCTGATTTAGAAGGCGTCGAAATTGTTAGAAAGAATATAGAAAAATGGAATCCAAATGCAATTGTAGTTGATGCTACCTCACCAATTTTTGTTGAAAATTCTGAAATGATAAAAGGAAAAAGAGTATTGGTTGTAGAAGATGGTCCAACCCTAACACATGGTGAAATGAGATACGGTGCAGGATATGTAGCAGCTAAGAAATTTGGTGCAGCTGAAATTATAGACCCAAGGCCATTTGCAGTAGGTTCAATAATTGATACATATAAAAAATATTCTCACTTAGATTCAATTCTTCCAGCAATGGGATATGGTGAAAAACAAACGAAAGAATTAGAAGAAACTATTAATAATTCAGATGCTGATTTGGTTATTATTGGTACACCAATTGATTTGAGAAGAGTTGCCAAGTTAAACAAACCTGCTGTAAGAGTTACTTACGAATTGCAAGAAATTGGTAAACCAAATCTCAAAGATATTTTAAAAGACTTTTTACAAAAGAAAGGATTATTATAATAAATTGTCAGCGGGGTATAACCCCGCTGACAATTAAACAGGAGGGGTTTTATGGGAATGAATTTAAAAGGTAGATCCCTATTAACATTATTAGATTATACGCCAGATGAAATTAGGTATTTACTTGAAATATCTAAAACATGTAAAGCTGATAGTAGATCTGGAATAATTCATCAAAGGTTTAAAGGAAAAACTCTTGCTATGATATTCGAAAAAAGATCCACAAGAACAAGAGTTGCTTTTGAAACAGCTTTTGGTGAAGAAGGAGGTCATCCATTGTTTTTATCAACACAAGATATTCAACTTGGTGCCAAGGAATCAATAGAAGATACTGCCAGAGTGTTAGGTAGAATGGTAGATGCGATAATGTTTAGAGGTTTTAAACAAAAAACAGTTGAAATTCTTGCTAAATATTCAGGTGTACCTGTTTATAATGCCTTGACTGATTTATATCATCCTACTCAAGTTTTAGCTGATTTAATGACTATTGAGGAAAATTTTGGAAAATTAAAGGGGATTAAAATGGTATTTATGGGAGATGGAAGAAACAATATGGCCAATTCATTAATGATAGGTTCTGCCAAAATGGGACTTCATTATGTAATTTGTTCGCCAAAAGAATTGAGGCCGAATGAAGATTTAGTGAAAAAATGCTTGGAAATTTCAAAGGTTTCAGGAGCTAAAATAGAATTTACTGATAACGTTGATGAAGCTGTAAAAGGAGCTGATGTTATATATACTGATGTTTGGGCTTCGATGGGCGAAGAGAGCAAAGCTGAGGAAAGGAGAAAATTACTAAGTCCATATCAAGTTACTGAAGAAGTAATGAAAAAGACTGGAAAATCAGAAACAATTTTCATGCACTGTTTACCGGCAGTAAAGGGACAAGAAGTAACATTTGAAGTTATTGAGGGACCACAAAGTAAAGTTTGGGATGAAGCAGAAAATAGGAAACATACAATTAAAGCTTTAATGCTGGCGACAATTTGATATCACATAGTTTTTATTAAAGGTTCGTTTGAGTATTTAGATTTTAACAAAGCCCGCTTCTAAAGTTAATACTAGAAGCGGGCTTTTAAAGTAAGGAAAGAAGATAAAATAAAGCATTTTCAATATTTTAAATGTAAGAGATTAAATTATATATAAATTTTCAATTACATATATAACGATAAAAAAATATCTCAAACTTTTTGTGACTCAATAATTGGTTGCTCTTTTAAGATAAATTACCTATTTTAAAGTCTAAAAATCCTGTTTAATTTCTATTCTTGATGTTTATAAAGCTAGAAAACGAGTATATAGTAACTCAGGTTTTTCATGCAATTTTAACAGAAAAAATGCTGACAATTTATTATAAAAAAATAGTATATTTTTTAAGTAGAAAATAGAGAATATGTTGAAAAATCACTAAAAGAGAAAAATAGATTAATTTTATTATTCTTTTTAAACATTAAAAACTACTTTTAGTCTGTTCATAATTACTACTAGAAGCAGGTTTTGCATTGAAACTTAAGTTTTCGATAAGAATTTTAATCATTAAAATATTTTTCCCACTCTTCTGTTTCATTAATGTGAATAAATTTAATATTTACTAGTTCTGATGCTTTATCAAAATCTGAGTCTCCAATCATTACACAATTTTTAGGATCTAAATTGAGAGAATTTAAAATTTCTTTAAAAAACTTAGGATTTGGTTTTGCAAAATGTGAATTTTCCATGTGAGAAATATATATAAAATTGTTTGGTGATAACCCTGCAAAAGAAATCCTTTTTTCAACAGCAATTTTTGGGAATAAAGGATTTGATGCAAAAATAAGTTGATGATCGGTTTTTTTAATTTTTTTAATTATGTTATCTTTTGGAATAGTAACCTTTTTAATTTGATTAAACTCGTTTTGATAAAAATCTATAAAAAACTCAAGCCAGTAATTTTTGCCAATTGAACTTTTGTGAGAAATTATTTCAAGAAATTTTTCAAACAGAGTTATGTTTTCATCATCATTTTCTAATGTTTCATTTACGGATTCCATAACTAGGTTATAGATTTTTTCAAATGGTAATTTTGATTTTTTGCTTAAAAGTTTGAAGTAAAGTTTGTAAAATTCTTCTGATCTTTCTTCAACTAATGTACCATCGTAATCTAGAAAAATATACACTTTGAGCCCTCCTTTTTAAAGAATATTATATGAAACTATTTCATCGACTTTTTTTCTATTTTGCTTTTTTTTAGAATCATTTGAATATCCTACGGGAAGAATAACTTCCAATTTATAAAATTTTGGAGCATTTACGATTTTACCAATTTCAGAAGGTTTTGGAGGAGTGTAAGTAACAGTTGAAAGTTTCTTTTCTTCTAAAGCAAGTAGAAAATACCCGATGGAAAGCCATGTAGATTCTTTTGAAAAAGGAAAGCGAATATCTGAAAATACTAAAATTAAATAAGGGGCACTATTTAAAAAATTTTTTTCCCAAGTGATTTTGTTTTTTATCAGAAAATCTTTTAACTTACCTTTAGAATTTTCATAAAAGATTTTTTCAGCACTTTCTGCAATTTTTTTAATTTTTTCTTTCATTAAATTATCAGTAATTATTAAAAAATGCCAAGGTTGAGAATTCATACCAGATGGAGCTTCTTTTGCAGTTTTAATTGCATAAAGAATATCATCTAAAGGAGGTATTTCGGGTTTGAAATTTCGAACTGTTTTACGCCTTTTGGCTAGGTTGAGAATCATAAATATCACCTCTGACTTTTTATTTTATTATAGCATAAGTTAAATTTTAATTAACTTTTTATTTTTTGTAGTATAATTTTCTTGAAGGGAGGAGATATTATCTTTGAAAAATTACTTAATAAACTTTCTGATATAGTTGTTTTAAGCAAAATTAACGGATACGAGATTGTACATACGAAGTATAAAAATGAGATTGCGGAAACTATTTTTAAATTATTTTTGGCAGAAAATGAGAAAAAAATAATTGACAATTATGATATTGAAGTTGAGTTTGAATATAAGGATAAAATTTTTAAAGTTGTTGCTATAACCACTGATGATGATTGCAAACTTTATTCTTTTCAAGAAATTTCAAAACTAAAAGAGATTGAATTGTATAAATATACTTTGGAATTTTTGAATCAAATTCAAAAGAAATATATAAAAAAGATTTTTACAGGTGCTTTTTCTAAAAAAGATTGGAAAGGATTTTCAGAAAAATTTGTAAAGATTTTTCCAAATGTTGATTCAGCAAGTTTAATTTTAAAAGATAAAGACGGTTTTTTTAGTTTTATAAGTGTTTATAACCATGATATTAAAGGTTTAAAAAAATTAAAATTAAGAAAATCTGATTTTCATCCAAAGAGATTTGAAAATGTAACTGTTATTAAACTTGATGAAGTTTTAGAGCAATATCATTTTTCGACAAAAAGAAAAAAAGAAATCACAGAAATTTTAATTAAGTGTGGTAATTTAGCTCGTATTAAATCATTAATATCAATTCCAATTTTTAAGGATAATGAATGTATTGGTTTTTTAACCTTGGATAGTTGGGAAAGGGAAGATGCGTTTGATAATAGAATAATCAAGTATTTTTCAAAAATGCTTTCTGAAATTTTATCAAATCTTTTTCAATATTCAGATTTGTATGAAAAAAGTTTTTAATAAACATTTTATGAATATTCATTAAAGGGAGGTGAGAAAATCATTTATAAAATTCAAGATAACTTGTTATTTTTAAGAATTGATAATAATGAGGATTTTTTTGATATTCTTTTGAAAGTTTCTGAAAAAGAAAATATTACTTCTGCAATAATATTGTCTGGAATTGGAATGCTAAAAGATTTCGAAATTGGGTATTTTAATATTGACAAAAAACAATATGAGATAGCATTTTTTGAAGAACCTTACGAATTATTGTCATTGACTGGTAATATATCTCTAAAAGATGATAAAATTTCCCCTCATTTACATGTTGCTTTAGCAGGTTCTGATAAAAATGTAATTGGAGGTCATTTGTTTAAAGCAAAAGTTTGCAATACGGTTGAGTTATTTATAAAGATTATTCAAATTGAACTTATAAGAAAAAAAGGAGAGTTTTTTAGACCTTTAAATTGGAGGGGTGAACAATGAAAAAAGTCTTAATTTTTTTGTATATCTTATTTTTTTCGGTTTTAATATTTTCAAATTGGAATGATAAAGTAATTTATTTTTTAATGATAGATCGTTTCAATGATGGCGATTTGTCGAATAACGATCAAGGGTTTGGAGAATTTAATCCTAAAGATTATAGAAAATACAGTGGTGGAGATTTACAGGGAATAATTGATAAAATTGATTATATAAAAGCTTTAGGTGTAGATGGTATTTGGATTACCCCTCCTGTTGCCAATCAATGGTGGGATCCATGGGTGAATTATAGTGGGTACCATGGTTACTGGGCTAGGGATTTTAAAAAAGTGGATGAACATTTTGGAAGTCTTGAAGATTATAAAAAATTATCAAAAATTTTACATGAGAATGACATGTTTTTAATTCAAGATATTGTAGTTAATCATGTTGGAAATTACTTTAGATTTAAAAATGGAAAATTTGAGATTAATGAAAAAAGTATTCCAACAAGTGCACCAACTCAATATCCTTTTAATATGAATAATTATAATGATTTATCTCAGCGTGAAATGAATATTTATCATTGGACAGAGGATATAAAAGATTATAAAGATAAAAATCAAAAATTGAATTTTCAACTTTCAGGATTAGATGATTTAAATACAGAAAATCCTTTAGTACAGAAAATTTTAAAAGATTCTTATAAGTATTGGATCAAAGAAGTTGATGTTGATGGTTTTAGAGTAGATACTGCCATGTATGTTCCTAAAAATTTTTGGAAAGATTTCTTTTTAAATGAAGATGGGATAAGAACACAAAAAGAAAATTTTATTTCTTTTGGCGAAGTGTGGCTTACTTCTAAACCTTTAAGTGATGAAGCAGAAAAGGAGATTGAAACTTATTTTGATTATGGCTTTAATGCAATGCTTGACTTTCCATTAAATGAAGAAATAAAAAGAGTTATAAAAGGTGGACAACCAACAAAATATTTAGCTTACCGATTAGAAAGAAGAAATCAATTATTAAATAAAGGATTATTAGTTACATTTATTGATAACCATGACATGGAAAGATTTTTAAAAGGCACACAACCTAATGTTTTAAAGCAAGCTTTGCTTTTTATTATGACTATTCCAGGAATGCCTGTAATTTATTACGGTACTGAACAATATTTTATTGAAACAAGAGCTTCTATGTTTAAAACAGGTTGGGGTTCTAACAATGTGGATCATTTTGACAAAAATAATGATTTATATGAATTTATTAGAAATATCATTGCTTTTAGAAAGCAGCATCCTGCAACCAGATATGGAAAAGTAGTACCAGTATATTCTGAGAATTCATCTGGTATTTTGGCTTACTTCTTAAAATCTGAATCTGAGGAACTTTTCGTAGTGATGAATACATCTGATATAAAGAAAGTAGCAAATATAAAATTAGATCTTGTTCCCGGTTCAATTTTAGAACCAATTTATAATTTTAGAGGTCAATCATACGATTTGGTTGTGAAAGAATCAAAAAATATTGTTGTTAGTGTGCCAGAAAGAAGTTTGGTTGTATATAAAATTACAGATAGAAAAAAAGAAGTTAGAATTAATAAATTCGATTTTTCAATAAATTTAAAAGAAGGAGAAATAATTAAGGAAGAATTTGAAGTAAGTGGGCAAACAAATGCAAAATACGTTTATTTTTACTTAGATGGAATTTATGGTTCTGAAAAGAAAATTAAAGTTGAAAATGGAGAGTTTTCTTTTATAATTGATCCTTATAAATTTGATCCTGGTGAACACAAAATATTATTTAAATTAAGAGGAAATAGCATCAAAGAAATTCAGTATTTAGATGAAATGTGCTTTGTAGTAGATATTCAAAAGAAGGAGTTAGCATTTTCACTAGATCCATTAGATGATGATATAGGTCCATATGGTAAATACTTGTATCCAACTGATCCATCGTTTAAAAGACAAATGGATATTGTAGGAGCAAAAGTTGAAAAGATAGGATCAACGTTAATAATTTATATTAAACCAAGAGATTTAACAACTAGTTGGAATCCTCCAAATGGATTTGATCATGTAACGTATCAAATCTTTATTGATGATCCTAGAAAAGTAGGATCTAGAAAGTTACCCTTTCAAAATTACGAAATAGAAGATTGGAATTATGAGATATTTATAACTGGATGGTCTTCAGCACTTTTTACAAATCAAGGAGCAAATGAAAATAATTTTGGAAATCAAATTTCATCTCCGGATATTTTAATTGAAAATGGTTGGATTAAAATAATTTTAAAAGGTTTTGTTTTGAATAATCCTGAAAGTTTCGATGGTTGGAAAATTTATATTACATCCTGGGATTATGACGGAGTTGAATCAAGATTTAGACCTATAGAAGAACAACCTAAAGCTTATGTTTTTGGTGGAGGTAAAAATACTGATCCTTATATTATGGATGATTTGTTATTAATTTTGAATGATAAATGATATACTCAAATTCAAATGTTAAATATTTTATGAGCAGATATGATATAAATTTGTGTAAAAAGTGAAAAGAATATGATAAGCAATAAAGTACCGAATTTTTGTATAAAGTGTTTTGATGAAAAAGAAGTTTGTTTAAGGAATTAAATGGATTGTTTTATACTTTTACTCAAAAGATAATGTCTCGAGGTTGCTCACGTCAAAACATGGAATATCTATTTTGTTTTAAGTGATGAAGCCAAGAAATAAATAAATTTATGGTATTTGGGGCAAAAAGAAAAGCTATGAAAAAGAATATTTCGAACTATTCATAACCTTTTATAATTGTTCCTGATGATATTATAAATTATGTTTGAAAAAATGTAAAAGTTATTGACAAGTTGAAAAAGTATATGAAAAGATCCTAAAGTTAAAAAGTGGAAAAGATAAAATTGAATCTCTGAAGATTTAAAAAAGTTTGGTAAAAATTGGGAGTGGTTCAAAATTAAAAATGTTCAAAAGTTAGTAGATGAAATTTATAAAATTTACGATAAAGCAAAACCTAAAGTTGAAGAAAGATGGAATGAATTTGAACAATTAGGAAAAATTGGAGATGAAGAATCTTTGTTTTCTGAACTTTCTTTTTGTGTATTAACAGCTAATTGGTCAGCTAAAGGTGGGATTAAGGCTCAAAAGGAAATTGGAAATGGATTTATTACTTTTTCTTTGGAGGAATTGGAAATTGCACTAAGAAAAGTTGGCCATCGTTTCCCAAAAACTAGAGCAAAATATATTTACCAAAATAGGTGGATAATAGGAAATCTTAAAAAGATCATTTCTTTGAATAACCGTGAAGCAAGAGAATTTTTGGTTAAAAATATTAAAGGAATAGGTTGGAAAGAATCATCTCATTTTTTAAGAAATGTTGGGAAGTGTGATATAGCTATTTTGGATAAGCACATTTTAAAAATTTTAAGAGATTATAAATTAATAGAGGAAATACCAAAATTTTGGAATAAAAAAAGATATTTAACAATTGAAAATATTTTTAAAATAGTTTCCAAAGAATTTGATATTTGTCCTGGAAAATTTGATTTGTATGTTTGGTATTATTTAAAAGGAGTTGTAGAAAAATAGAAAAATGGGGGGAGATGTTTTTGAAAACAGTTTCAGAAAAACTATATGAAAGAGCTTTAAAATATACAAATAATTCAAGAATTGAGGATTTTGTTATTGGAATTGGTTTAACTGGTGTTAGATTAAATGATGGAAGAACAGGTATTTGTTATACAAATAAAGAAGATACATTGGGACGTTGTGAAGAATTTTATACATGTACAGGCGATGAAGGAAATCCTCAAAGTAAAATAGAATTGGGAATGAATACTGATGAATTACTAAAAATTGGTTTGTTTTCTGGTGATCCTCTGCTTAGATCTGTTGCTTATGCTGCTCTTAACGCAGTATTTGTTGTTCCTGAAATAGAAGAAAGATACAAATATGGGGATATAAGTGAATATTTAGAAGTTGATTTTGAAGATGTTGTTGGAATGATTGGAGAAATAAATCCTTTAATAAATTTATGGAAACCTTTGGTTTGGGATATATTAATTTTTGATCGGAAAAGGAGGAATGAAAAAATCTTTCCAGATTGGGCAATAGTTGATTTTCTTTCAAAATGTTCAGTAGTTGCTATTACTGGCTCATCTGTAGTTAATGGAACAATTGATTGGATATTAAAATATATAAATACAGACAGAATAGCAATAATTGGTCCTTCAACACCACTAATACCTGATGTTTTTAATGTAAAAGTTTTAGCAGGCGTGAAAGTTCTCGACAGTGAAAAACTTTTCAATTTAATTTCAAAAGGCGCTGGGACAAAAAAGATTATTGCTGAAAAAGCTGTCCAGAAAGTTGTTTTATTACAAGATTAATTTGTTGACAAAAAAAGAGCGCTTAGTTTGTTTCATAGACTAAGCGCTCTTTTTTTTAATGATAGAAATCATTGAGTTTTAGGTAACGGTTGAACAGGTCCAAAATTATTTAATGGCCAAATTCTTAGAATAGGTCTACCTATTACAGCATTTTTTGGAACAAAGCCAAAGTACCTACTATCAAGACTTTCGGGTGAGTTATCACCCATGAAAAAGTAAAAACCTTGAGGAATCTGAATATAAACCTGCCCATCTTCAGACCAGATATAATCTTCAAATTTTATATTATTTGGAGTAATATATTTGTCAACATATTCATAATATGGAATTCCATAAGGTACCGGATCCATTCCACCAACGATACTAAAAATAATATTTGCAAGTTCTGAACCATATTTTAGAGCTATTGTATAAAGATAATCTCTATATTTTTGTTGATTTTCCCTCAACCTACTTGCTTCATCAAGATATTTCCATAGATTTGGATATTTAAATATTCCATCTGGTTCATAGTTAATGTTTTTAAGATTATCAGGTATTTTCCCGTTAACAAATAATTTCCAATTTCCCTCAACCTTTTTTAAAGTTAATATATCTCCTTCTTTACCAACAAGGCGTTTTACATATTTAACGTGTCCTTTAAATTCTTTTGGAGAGAACATATCCATTAGTTTATCAAAAGTCCTCAACATTTTTTCTGCTCGTTCGTCTCGAAAGGGTGTCCAAAAAACAACAATCTCACCAATTTCTGGCTCTCTAGATTGATAAGTAATTTTTTCAATGAAAAGCCGGTCCCCAACATTAATTGTTGGTATCATCGAACCTGTGGGGACCAACATTGTTTCAAAAACAAATAATCTAATAATTGTTGCAGCAACAATTGCGTACAAAAGGGTAATAACTATTTCTTTGAAAATCTGGGATGGAGTTTTTTTCATAAAATTACCTTCTCTCCTTGATTTTCACCTTTCCTCGAATATCTCTAAGATAATAGAGTTTAGCTCTTCTTACTTTACCTTTACGTACAACTTCAATCTTTTGAATAACTGGAGCATAAAGAGGAAAAATTCTTTCAACTCCAACGCCGTTTGCACCGATTCTTCTAACAGTAAAAGTTTTGTTAATTCCAGAACCTCTAATGGAAATTACAATTCCCTCAAAAGCTTGTGTTCTTTCTTTATTTCCTTCCTTAAATTTAACAAAAACTCTAACAGTATCTCCAGGTCTAAAATCTGGCACTTCTTTAATTTGATCCTTTTCGATGATTCTGATGAGATTATCCATACTCATGTAAATCCCTCCTTTATATATTTTCTCCTATTAATCTATCAAGTATTATAGCTACAGCGGCTCTTACCGATAAATGATTAAAATCACTTTCTCCTCTTACTGGTTCAAGAGCGTAGTCGCATTGATTTAAAATCTCATCTGGCATTCCCCAACCAGTTCCAAACAAAATTAGGATAGGTTTTTTGGTTTCTAAAATAATTTTTTGCCCTTCTTTAAATGAAATAGTGTTATTTCGCCATTTGGCAGATGTAAACATTATTATAGGTTTTTCGTTTTCAATTTTCTCTATTTCTTCGATAATATCTTCGAAATACGATTTTAAAGAAACAAGAGATAAAGCTTCAGAGCGATTAGGATTATACGTTTTGCCAAAGTCTTCTCTCCAATAATGTAGTACTTTTTTTACTATATCTTGTTGTGCAGGAAGATTAGTAGCAATATAATACTTCTTTATTTTATATGTTCTACTGGTTCTAGCAATATCATGTATATCTAGATTAGTAACTGCTGTAGAAATTATTTTGCCATCTCTTCCAAGAATTGGATAATGAATCAATGCTACATAGATTTTATTAAGCATTCTTATTCAACTCCTTAAAGAGTTCTAAGAGAGCCTTTTTATCAGTAATATCAAGTTCTTTTTTTAAAAATAAATCAGGACGTTTTTCCATAGTTTTTTTCAAAGCCATTTTTCTTCTCCAAATTTCTACTTTGTTATGATTTCCAGAAAATAGAACTTCAGGAACTTTAAAACCATTAATTTCTCTTGGCCTAGTATAATGAGGAAAATCTAATAAACCAGTATTAAATGAATCATTTTTTACTGATTTTTCTTCAATAACACCGGGAACAAATCTAGAAACTGCATCTGCGATTACCATAGCTGGCAATTCTCCACCTGTTAAAACATAATCACCTATAGAAATTTCCATGTTTACAAAATTCATTATTCTTTCATCAATTCCTTCGTATCTTCCACATATTATTACTAAATTTTCTTTTTGACTTAATTTCTTTACTAAATTATTATTTAAAGTTTTTCCTTGTGGTGAAGTTAGTACAACAAATGGTTGACCAAAATTTTTTTTATAAAAATCAAAGAATTTAAAAAATGGTTCTGGTTTCATTACCATTCCTGGCCCGCCACCATATGGATAATCATCAACCGTTTTATGTTTGTCACTTGTAAAATCTCTTAAATTGAAAATTTTAATATCAATTTTCCCCAGCTTGACGGCTCTTGAAAGAACACCGTAATTTTTGACTACCTCGACCATTTCAGGGAAAATAGTTACAATGCTTATTATCAATCTAACCACTCCGGGATTTTAACAACTATAGTTTTATTAGTTTTGTCGATTGTTATTATATAATCTTTTATAACAGGTATTAAAATTTCATTTTCAGCATTTTTGTTTATAACTAAGACATCGTTGCTTCCAGTTTGTAAAATTTCATCAACTTTTCCCAAATAATTTCCTTTTTCATCAAAAACCTGAGAGTCAAGAATTTCATAAAAATAATATTCATTCTTATCTATGGGTGGTAATTCAGATTTATCAATGTAAACTTTGCTTCCAGAGAGTTTTTTAGCATTCTCAATATTTTCAATACCTTGTATTTTTATGAGATAAACTCCATTTCCTAATCTCATATCAACAATTTTTGCTAATAGAAATACTTTATTTTTCTCATTATATAAAACTACTTCTGTTAAAGATTCAATTATTTCAGGTACATTGGTGAAAGGATGCAATTTTAACTCTCCATCAAGCCCATGAGTTTTTCCAATAATACCTATAGCAATTTTATCATTTAAGAGCTCTTGGAGAGTTTTTATCATCTTACCACCTTCAAAATAAAATCGCTTTCATCCGTAATCGATGAAAGTAGGATTTTTATTGATTTAATCGTTCTTCCATCTTTTCCAATAACTTGTCCTACATCTTCAGGATTTACAGAAATTTCGAATATTTTTTTATCATCTTCTTCAAATTCTAGAACTACAACCTCATTGGGATTTTTAACAATTCCCTTGAGTATGTACTCAAGGAGGTTCTTCATTGATTAACCTCCTTTTTTTGTGATTTTATTTCATTAACTTTCTTAAATACACCTACTTTGCTTAACAGATTGCGAACTGTTTCACTTGGTTGAGCACCTTTTAATATCCATTCAACAGCTTTGTCAACATCAACATTTAAAATGTATGGGTCTTTAACTGGATCATAATAACCTAAACTCTCAATATAAGCGCCATCTCTTCTTTTTCTTTGATCAACAACTACGATTCTGTAGAATGGTTGTTTTTTCTTTCCCATACGAGTAAGCCTAATCCTTACCACGCTAACACCTCCGTTTTTATTTTAGATTGATTAAAATTTAAGTCCTTTTAAACCAAAAGGCATTTTTCCTTTTTTAAACATTTTCATTAGTTTTTTCATTTCTTCGTAATTTTTTAAAAGCTTGTTAATATCTTGAACTGAAGTCCCGCTACCTTTTGCAATTCTTTTTTTTCTACTTGCATTTAAAATTTTTGGGTTTTTTCTTTCCTCAGGTGTCATTGAATTAATGATTGCTTCGATAGTTTTTAGTTCCTTCTCGCCAGCATTTGTATCTACTTTAGGAGCCCCGGGAAGCATTTCAACAATTTTGGATAATGAGCCTAGTTTTTTAATTTCTTTAAGTTGTTCTTGGAAATCTTCTAAAGTAAATTCAGCTTGAATCATTTTTTTGCTTAATTTCTGCATTTTTTCCTTGTCTAATTCTTGTTCTGCTTTTTCTATCAAACTTAAAACATCGCCTAATCCTAAAATTCTATTTGCAATTCTATCTGGATAGAAATCTTCAAAATCTTCTATTTTTTCTCCTACTCCAATAAATTTAATAGGTTTGTTTGTAATGTAGCGTATGGATAATACTACACCACCACGTGCATCGCCATCCATTTTTGAAACTATAAAGCCAGTGACATCAAGTCTATCATTAAATGTTTTGGCTGAATTTACTGCATCTTGTCCAGCCATTGCATCAACTACCATTAAAATTTCATCAGGATTGATTCTTTCTTTTATTTGTTCAAGTTCAGACATCATTTCATCATCTATATGTAATCTTCCAGCAGTATCTAAAATTGCAACATTATAACCGCTATCTTTAATTTCATTCAAAGCAGTTTCTACTATTTTAATAGGATTTTTCCTATCACCTGTTATAACAGGAACATCTATTTTTTTACCAAGGGTAACTAATTGGTCAATCGCAGCGGGTCTATATGTATCGGCTGCTATAAGAATTGGATTTTTGCCTTTCTTTTTAAGAAAATTTGCAAGTTTAGCTGCGGTAGTTGTTTTACCACTTCCTTGAAGACCTACTAACATAAGAAAAGATGGAGTATGAACAATATTCAATGGAGATTTTTCACCCATTATCTTTACTAATTCATCTTTTAAAATCTTAATAAACATTTGATCCGGAGTCAATGATTTAAGAACACTTTCGCCCAATGCTTTGCTTTTAACATCTTCAATAAAATTTTTAACAACTTTATAATTAACATCAGCTTCTAAAAGAGAAAGCTTAACAATTTTAATAGCTTCTTGAATATTTTTCTCGGTGATTTTTCCTTTTCCAGATATAGTTTTTAGTGCTCTTGTAAGTTTCTCTTGCAAACTTTCAAACAAAAATACCACCACCTTTGAATCTCTATGTTTAAGTATAATATAGTTCAGCTTTTTTTCAATTAAATTAAATTCACAATTGATAACATCAAGATAATTAAACGTAACAAAAACATTACATTTTTAGAGTGTGTTAACTTAATTAATAGAACTAATGTAACCAATATTTAATAATTACAGAATGGAAGGATTTTAATAAATTTAATATACTGGTCTTCGAGGGAATAAAAAAGCTGTACTGGTATCATCTCAATTTTATGTTGTATTGCATCTAAGAGAGTTTTAGAAAATTTAGGATCTATTTCAAAATTTGGGCTGAAACACTTAGATCTTGCAAATACAAGTATTAATAATGTGGTTTTAAATCCTAATTTTTGTGCTTCGATTAATTCATTTAAATGTTTTAAACCTCTTTTGGTAGGTGCATCAGGAAATAGGGCAATTTTATTTTTGGAAAGGGTACATCCCTTAACTTCAATTAAAAATGAAAAATTTTTTGTTTTAACATAAAAATCAAGTCTACTATTTTTAAAAATTATTTCTGGTTTTATTGAGAGAATTTTATCATTAATAATCATTCCTGAATTTAAAAGCTTTTCAGCAATCTTTCTGTGATATATAGAATTTACTAATACCCATTCATTTTGTTTTTTAGCTGCGATTAAATCATACGATGTTTTACGATTAGGATTTGAGATATATTTTAATAAAACCTCGTTCCCTGGAAAGATAAGTTCAATTAATCTACCAGGATCATGAATATGTACTAGGGCCAATTCTTTGTTGGAAAGTTCTACTAAACCAACATATTTATTTATTCTTTCTAAAAATTTACCTTTGTGAGTAAACGGTATTTTAAAAATATTCATATTTTTATTATATCTTAAGTTGATTTTTTTTGTTAAATGTTGTATAATTTAGTTGAAAATAAATATTACTTCCCAAGGGGAGCTCCTGAATCCGGGGCTGAGAGGAAGGTGGAAACCTTCGACCCTTTGAACCTGAACCGGGTAATTCCGGCGGAGGGATTGGGAGAAAAATCTATCCCTCCTTTTGGAGGGATTAATTTTTAAGGAGGGGGAGATAGCATGAGGAAGATGATTATTTTAGTTTTTGTTATTTTTAGTTTAGTGCTTTTTTCAAATGGTTTAACTATATATACGTATGACAGTTTTGTTTCTGGTATTGGCCAGAAAGTTATTCCAGTTTTTGAAAAAATGTATGGATGTAAAGTTAATTTATTGTCCTTTGGAGATGCTGGAGCAGTTTTATCCAGATTAATTTTTGAAAAACAAAATCCTAGAGCTGATATAATTATAGGTTTAGATCAAGCTTTATTAAAAAAAGCTGTTGATAATGGTCTTATTGAAAAGTATACTCCAATAAATATCAATTTATTAAAATATCCTGAGTTTTTAAATGAATTTGCCGTTCCTTATGATTTTGGTTCTATTGCATTAGTTTACAACAAAGAAAAAGTTAAAAATCCTCCAAAATCTTTTCAAGATTTATTAAAGTCAGAGTATAAAGGTAAAATAGTAGTCGAAGATCCTAGAACATCTAGTACTGGACTAAGTTTTTTACTTTGGACTATTGCAGTTTATAAGGATAAGTACCTTGATTTTTGGAATAACTTTAAGAAAAACATTTTAAGTATTACTCCTGGTTGGGATGAAGCTTTTGAAATGTTAGAGTCTGGTGAAGCAGATATAATGGTTAGTTATGCTACTGATGGTGCGTATAGTTATTATTATTATAATTCTGTCAAATTTGTCCCTATAATTTTATCTGAAGGTGCATTTGTTCAGGTTGAATATGCTTCATTAGTAAAAAATTCAAAAAATAAAGAATTGGCAAAACGTTTTTTAGAATTTATTCTAATGGAGGAATTTCAAAAGGAAATACCATTAAATCAGTGGATGTTTCCAGTAACGGATGTAAAACTTCCAGAGGCATTTCAATATGTGCCTAAAATTGATAAAATTCTTGAAATAGATAATTCAATTTATGGAAAATTAGAGGAGATTCTTAAAGAATGGTCAAAAGTAGTTATTGGTGGATAATTCCGGTATTATTTATTGTTTTTGGAGTTTTATGCCCACTATTCAATCTATTTACTTTTTCTGGAGGATTTGAATTTAATGTAATCAAAGAAAATGCTAACATAATTTTTTTCACAATTAAACAAGCATTTATTTCATCATTTTTTACAATGTTATTAGGCTTGCCAGGAGCATATTTAGTTGCTCGAACTAAAATGAATGGATTTTTGAAATCATTGTTTAGGGTTTTATCCTCTGTACCCTTTGTTTTACCAGGTATTACTGTAAGCATGGGGTTTTTACTTGCCTTTGGAAAAGAAGGTTTGTTAACAAAGCTTTTAAATTTTCTTGGTTATAAAGAAAGAATTTTATTTACTTTTACAGCCGTAATTTTAGGCCATATTTTCTATAATTTTCCGTTGTTTATTCGAATTGTCGGAGAAACTTGGGAAAAAATTGATGGAGCATTAATTGAAGCAAGTAAAATTGATGGAGCTAATAATTTTAAAGCACTTTTTTTTATTGAATTTCCAATTTTATTATCTTCAATTTTAAAAGCATTTTTTCTTACATATGTGTACACATTTACTAGTTTTTCAATTGTATTAATTTTGGGAGGAATAAAATTTTCTACAATAGAAGTCTCGATATACATGTATACAAGAATATTGTTTGATTTTAAGAGTGCATTTACTTTAGCGACATTTCAAATGATATTTATTTCTATTTTTGCTTATTTTGTAAATTTAAAAAAAGAAAGTTTTCAAAGTGGAAAAGTTAAAAAAGAAAAATTTCCTAAATGGGGATATCTTTATTTAATTTTAATATTTTTATTTTTATTTGTCCCTTTATTTTATTCTTTCTTTTCAGGCTTTTTAACTTATGGTGGAGGCTTTGGAATTGAAAATTTTAGAAGATTGTTTTCATTAAAATTAGCTCAGTTTATAGGAACAGATATTAAATCTTTAATTCTATATTCTTTACTTTTGCCTTTATTATCAACATTGATTGTAATTTCAATTGCATCAATTGCTTCATACTATTCAGTTAAAGGAAAAAAATTAGATTATCTTCTTATGATTCCAGCAGCAGTTTCTCCTGTAACAATAGCCTTTTCGTATATTTTGCTAAGGATTTCACCTTTTAATTCTTTAATTTTGGTTTACTCGTTAATTTCATTGCCAATAGTATATGGTTTAATAGAAAGTGGCTGGCAAACTATAAATTTTGAGGTAGAAGAAGCTGCTTTATTGGATGGGGCAAATTTTTGGATTTTAAATACAAAAATTAGATTTCCTTTAATAAAATATCATTTGCTTACAGCAATTGTTTATGCGTTCACAATTTCACTAGGAGAAATGTCAGCAACCATTACTATTTCAGAACCTCCAATATCGACTTTTTCAATTGCAATTTATAGATTGTTAAGTTCAAGAAAAATTTCCGAAGCAAGAGCATTAAATACTATTTACAATTTGATAGTTTTTGTGCTATTTGGACTTATTGAATATTTAAGAAACAAAAATAATAAGCGGAGATAATTCTCCGCTTTTATTATAATTTCCAAATTTCTTTAGCATATTCCTTAATTGCTCTATCACTTGAAAATATCCCAACTCTTGCAACGTTTAATAATGTCTTTTTATTCCATTCATTTTTATTCCTATATAATTCATCAATTTCTTTGTGTTTTGTTTTATAACTGTCAAAATCAGCCAAAAGCATGTATTCATCAGGTTCACTTCCATTAATTCCGAATAATAGTGAATGAAAAATATCGCTAAATAAATGTGGATTATCTTTATTAAAAAATCCTGAATTTATCGAATCTAGGATTTTTCTGATGTTTTCATTTTTTAGATATATTTCATACGGATTATACAATCTTGATTCTTTAAGTCTAACAACCTGTTCAGCATTCAAACCAAAAATAAAAATATTATCTTCACCAACGCATTCTTTGATTTCGATATTTGCACCATCAAGTGTACCAATTGTAAGAGCACCATTTAGAGCAAATTTCATATTTCCAGTACCAGAAGCTTCTTTTCCTGCTGTTGATATTTGTTCACTAATATTAGCCGCGGGTATAATAATTTCAGCTAAAGAAACATTATAATTAGGGATGAAAATAACCTTTAATTTATTGTTAATTTTACTGTCGTTGTTAATAACATCAGCGATACTATTTATAAGTTTAATAATCAATTTTGCCATTCTATAACCAGGAGCAGCTTTTCCACCAAAAATAAAGGTTCTTGGTACCATATCGTAATCTGGATTTTCTTTTAATTTAAAGTAAAGATGAATGATATGCATCGCATTTAAAAGTTGTCTTTTATATTCATGAATCCTTTTTACTTGAATATCAAAAATTGATTCCGGATCTACTTTAATCCCTAAATTTTTGAAAATATAGTTAGATAACCTTAATTTGTTTTTTTGTTTTACTTCGTAAAATTTATCCAAGAAGATTGGATCGTTTAAGAATTTTTCCAAGTTTCTAAGTCGTTCTAGATCTAAAATCCATTTGTCGCCAATTGATTCTGTAATTAATTTAGAAAGTTCAGGATTGGATTGCAGTAACCATCTTCTTTGTGTTATTCCGTTAGTTTTATTGTTGAATTTCTCAGGCCAGATGTCGTAAAAATCTTTGAAAACTTTGTTTTTCAAAATTTCAGTATGAAGTTTTGAAACACCGTTTACGGAAAAAGAACCAACAATTGAAAGATTAGCCATTCTTATCTGTTTAGTACTACCTTCTTCAAATATAGAAACATTTCTAATTTTTTGAATATCTTTAGGGAAACTTTTTGAAACAGTTCCTAAAAATCTAGAGTTAATTTCGTATAATATTTCAAGGTGTCTTGGCAATAGCTTTTCAAATAAATGAACTTCCCATTTTTCCAAAGCTTCTGGCATTACCGTGTGGTTTGTATAAGCAAAAGTTTTTTTAGTTATATTCCAGGCTTCTTCCCAGCCTAAAAATTCTTCATCTAATAATATTCTCATTAATTCAGGGATTGCAAGAGAAGGATGTGTATCGTTTAATTGAATAACATTTTTTTCAGAAAAATACTCAAAGTTATTTCCAAATTGAGATTTATATCTTCGAACTATATCTTGAAGAGATGCTGAAACAAAGAAATATTCTTGTTTTAATCTTAATTCTCTTCCAGCGTAAAATGCATCATTAGGATATAAAATTTTAGAAATACTTTCAGATAGAATTTTTGATTCAGATGCTTTTAAATAATTTCCTTTTTGGAAATTATCAAAATCAAATTCAGTTATTGGTTTTGCAGACCATAATCTTAATGTATTAACAACTTTATTACCATAACCGACTATTGGAATATCATAAGGTACTGCTAAAACATCATAAGTATCTGTCCATCTAAATCTTAAATTTCCATTTTCATCTTTATAAGATTCAGATCTACCAAAAAATTTAACTTTTACTGTTCTATCTTTCCTTTCTATTTCCCAAGGATAACCATCCTTAAGCCAATCATCAGGTAGCTCTTTTTGAAAACCATTTTCAAAAATTTGTTTAAAAATTCCAAAATCATATCTTATTCCATATCCATACCCTGGAAAACCTAATGTAGCAATAGAATCAAGGAAACAAGCAGCGAGTCTCCCGAGACCTCCGTTGCCCAAACCGGCATCAGGTTCAATGTTTGATAAATCTTCAAGAGATAAACCAATGTCCTCCATTGTTTTTTTTATAGTATCTTCGATTTGCAAATTTAAAATATTATTGTAAAGAAGTCTACCTATTAAAAATTCAATTGATAAATAATAAACTCTTTTGATATTGTGGTTTCTATAATAATTTTTTTGGGTTTCCAACCATTTTTCCATTATTCTATCTTTAACCGACAAAGATAGAGCATAAAATTTGTCCCATATGGAAGCATTTTTAATATCTTTACCAATTGTCAAGTTAAGGTGATCGAAGAAATTTTGTTTTATAATTAAAGGTTTTAAAGAAGTTCTAAATCTTCCACTTTGATTTTCTGGTTTAAATTGGAACATATAATTACCTCCATTCGGAAACGATTCCATATATTGTTTAAAAACCCAAAAATATTTTACATTTTTTAAAGTGAAATGTCAAGAAAACAAAAGAAATTTTAAGAATTTTGCGAATATTTATCTTTAGTGAAGATAGATGAATAAAAATATATTATTTAAGTAAAATTAAAGCCCGGCTTTGCCGGGCTTTAAAAGATGTAAAAATTTTTATTCTACTGGTTCGAACATACTTTTATCTACTCCACAAACAGGACATATCCAATCTTCTGGTAGATCTTCAAATTGAGTTCCAGGTTCTATTCCATTATCTGGATCCCCTTCTTCAGGATCATATATGTATCCACATACTGTACATCTGTACTTCATATTATCCCCACCCTTCTAGTAATAAATTACATTAATATTTTAACATAAAATTTTTTTAATATCCAAATGAGAATATACCTGTAGCTCCTTTGTAGTAATAGAATATAGCTACATAATCACCTTTTTTTACTTTACTAATCACATCATTCCAATCATTTAAATCTTTTATATCATAAGTCTTTCCGTTAATTGCAATTCTAAATATAACGAATCCTTTTGAAATATAATTATTTGTGCTTTCTTTTACTATTACACCAGTAATCTTTTGAGGTATTTGGTAAGTTTCCCTATCGCTTTCTGAAATCTCATCGACTTTAATTCCAATAAATTCCCTAGCTTGAATATTGTCTTCGTTTTTTTCAGATGATTCACCTAAAGTTACTTCAATTTCATGAATTTTACCTTTTCTATCAAATTTTATTTTTACTTTTGAACCGGGTGTATAATTGTGAATTATAGATGCCAGTTCACTTGCTGAAGTTACTGAAAGGCCTTCAACTTCTAATATTACATCTCCTTCTCTTAATCCAGCCTTTTCAGCGGGAGAATTTTCAATAATCTGCGCAATGTAAACTCCTTTATTTACTTTCAATCCTAAAGCTTTTTGAAGTTCAGGAGTAACAGTTTGCATATAAACACCTAAAAATGCTTTTACTGCTTTTCCAGTAGTTATTATACTTTCAATGAATCTTTTTGCCGTATTTATAGGGATTGCAAATCCTATATTCATTGCTTCTGAAGGTGCAATTATAGCGGTGTTTATTCCAATTACTTGACCATGAATATTTAAAAGTGGTCCGCCACTATTTCCCGGATTAATTGCAGCATCTGTTTGTATTAAGTTTGTATAATATCCAGAACCATCAGGTTTGGGAATTTTTCTTCCAGTTGCAGAAATTACTCCAAGAGTAACCGTGTGCTGAAAACCAAGAGGATTTCCAATTGCAATTGCCCATTCACCAATTTTCAGATTCTCTGAATCACCGAATTCAACAATAGGTAGATCTTTATCTTTTGGATCAATTTTTAAGATTGCAATATCTAATTCTTCATCACCACCAATGTATTCAGCATTATATTCACTACCATCAAGCAATGAAATCTTTATATCTTCTGCTTTTTCAACAACATGATAGTTGGTTAAAATGTATCCTTTTTTGTCAAAAATAAATCCAGAACCTAGACTTGTACCTTTTTGCTGGTATTGTTTTGGAATATCACCAAACCATTTTTTAAAGAAATCTTGAATAAAAGGATCAATATAGGTTGAAGAATAAACTGTTGCCTCAATTTTTACAACTGCTGGTGCAGCTTCATTTACAACATTAACCACTGGACTTACATAATCAGGATTAACATAACCAAAGATCACAAGACTAAACAAAATAATTGGTAGAATAATCCATTTTCTCATTTCCACACCTCCTTGTAAAATTAACTGTAAGGTAAAATAAATTTACTTCTTCCTCTTTATTGACTATAAACAGGCTTTATAAGTTCTAAAATAAAGTTTTCAAATTTTACATATTATGTTATAATGTAAATGAAAAGTAACATTGATTTTTGGGGGTGATAACCATGAAGGTTGAAATGATAGTAAGAAATACGCCGATAACAATTACAGATGAAACTCCTTTTTTTATTATCTTAAGAGATTTATTTTATGGTGGTGACTGGGAAAAATTAAAAAAAGACTTTACTGAGGAAAGATTCATGAAACATGTTAATTCTTTGGAATTTTTGGAAAAAAATGTAGTTATCTTAGATGAGAATTTTTATGATCCAATTATTTGGTCAGAATTTAATGCGTTTTTAAATGAAAATCAAATTACTCCTGAAAGGTTTGAACATGCAACTGTAGATGGACTTTATGATTTGGCTTTAGAATATGCTGATAAGTCTTTAATAGGGGATGCAAAAAATATTTTGGAATTTGCAATTAAAGTCGACAAAAATTATGCGCCCGCTTATGAATTTTTAGGAAGTTTGCTTGTTGAGCAAGGTCAAACTGAGGAAGCATTAAAATTTTTGAAAAGGGCGATTGAAATAGATCCTTGGCTTGTTCAAGGATATTCTACTTTAGGTGAAATATATTATAATTTAGGAAAATACAATTTAGCTGTTCAATATTGGGAAAAAGAAATAGAATATGCTCCAAATGATTTATTTACATATTTCATGCTGGCTGATGCTTATACTCGTATGGAAAACTATCAGAAAGCAATCGAAACATTAAACAAATTATTGGAATATGACGGTAATAATATTATAGCTATGTATGAATTGGCAGAATTATATCGAAAAATTGGAAAAGAAGCTGAAGCACGAACTGTTGAAGAAGAAATATTGCAAACTAAACCGATTGAGTCAAACGGTATTGAAATTTGGGCAAAAATTCAAATGAAATATGGAAGATACAATGAAATTATTAAAGTTATTGAACCGATGTTAGAAAGTAACTTCAATGCTATTGATTTAAAAACTTTATTAATAGTTCCTTATATGAAATTAGGTGAAATTGAAAAGGCAAGAAAATTATTTGAAGAGATCAAACAAAATGATTTTTGGTATGCTTACAGTAAAAAAGAGATTTTTGATCAATTTTTGACAGAAAGGGAGAAGGAGCTTTGTGGTATATCTTAAATTTCATAATTGGCGCAATATTTGGTAGTTTTCTGAATGTAATAATTTATAGAGGCGTGGAGGGTTTAAGTATCAAAAATCCTCCACGCTCTTTTTGCCCTAATTGTAAAACAAGACTTAAATGGTATGATAATATTCCAATACTGAGTTTTTTAATCTTAAAAGGAAAATGTAGGTATTGCGGAACGAAAATTTCGCCACGATATTTATTTATTGAACTTATACTTTCTTTTGGCTTTTTAATCCATTATATAGCTTTTGCTTTTCCAATAGCATTGATATTAGATTCTCTACTTTTTGTTACTTTAGCTGTAATTTTCATTGATTTAAAAATTATGATGATTCCTGATTTTGCTTGGATTGTTGTTGGCTTGGCAGGTTTTTTGGATGTTTTTTTAAATGGTGATTTTCTTTTTAGAATACTAGCATTTTCTATTGTATTGCTTGTTCTTTTAATTTTAAAGTTTTTATATAGAGATAGTTTAGGTTCTGGCGATATATTTTTAATGACTGCTTTTTCTTTTCTTTTGTCTTTACCACTTGCTTTTTATATGATGATTATTTCTTCAGTATTAGGAATTCTTTTTGCGATTGTGAAAAGATCAAAGATTATTCCTTTTGGCCCTTTTATTTCGCTATCTGGTTATATTTTGTACATATTAAATGTTTTGTATTTTCTAAAATAACTAAAAATTAGAGAATTATCGAGGTGCAAAATTGAGAATATTTTTAATTTTTTTAAACAGTTTTTTGTTATTAGTTTTGTTCCTTGCATCACAGTTTTATCCTGTGAAGTTTTTTGATAAATTAGTTTCAAAAAATTTTGATAAATTCCTGATATTAAGTGTTATTAAAGTAGAAAGCAATTTTAATCCGAAAGCTGAATCATATACTGGTGCCTATGGTTTAATGCAAGTTTTGCCTTCAACAGCTAAGTGGTTAAATCAGAAATATAGTCTTAATTATAATTATAAAGATTCTGAAGACAATATAAAACTTGGAATTCTATATTTGGATTATTTGTATGAGCTAACAAATGATATTGAAGATACCTTGGTTTTTTATAATACCGGTCCAAATGCTACAAACGAGGTCAAAAGGGATTCAGGTAATAGATATTTAAAAAAAGTCAAAAGAACATATTTTATATATAAATTTTTGTATCGGAGTGATTAATATGGAAGTAGTATTTTCTAGTGAAATTAAAACTTTAGATCACAAGGCTATCGAAAAATTTGGGATTGATTCTTTGGTCTTAATGGAGAGAGCTGGTTTGGCAGTAGTAGAAACATTAAAAAAGTATAAATCTAATTTAAAAAACAAAAAGGTTGTAGTTGTATGCGGGAAAGGAAATAATGGAGGAGATGGATTAGTAGTTGCAAGAGAGTTATTAAATATCACGAGTACAGTTAATGTAATTATGATAGACGATCCTCAAACTAAGGAATGTAGGGCGAATTTTAATGCTTACATAAATTCAGGTGGAGATTTAATATATTTTAATTTTGAAAATAAAAAAGAAGTTATAAATATTGTAAAAAATAGCGATATTGTTATTGATGCAATATTTGGTGTAGGCTTAACAAAGCCAGTTAAAGATAAGTATTACGAGATAATTGAAATAATAAATAATTATTCTAATTTTGTAGTTTCTATTGATATTCCTTCAGGGTTATCCGCTGATAATGGCAGAGAAATGGACATATCTGTTAAAGCTAATCTAACAGTAACATTTGAATTTCCAAAAGTAGGACATTTATTATTTCCAGGGAGAGAATTAACTGGAAAATTGGAAATTGTTAAAATAGGTTTTCCGAAAAAGTTAATTAAAGAACATGGATTTGATAAATTTTTAATTACGTCTAGTTTAGTTAAAATTCCTAAGAGATTGAGAGATTCTAACAAAGGTACATATGGTAAGGTTGTAATTATAGGGGGTTCTAAAAAATTCTTTGGAGCCCCACTTTTAAGTGCCTTGGCTGCTTCAATATCTGGGGCTGGAAAAATTTATATTTCTTCATTTAAAGATGTTGTTTTAAATGCTATCAATTATGAACCTGGAATTATTCCTTTGGTTTTAGAAGGTGAATTTTTTACGTGTAAACATATAAATAAGATATTATCTGTTGAAGATAACAAAACAGTTTATATTTTAGGTCCAGGAATTGGAAATGAGCCCAAAACAATTGAATTTACTAAAGCATTTGTTGAAAACACGAAACAACCAATTATAGTAGATGCTGATGCTATTATAAATCTTTCTGAAAATTTAGGAACACTTAAAAATAAAAATAATCTGATTTTAACTCCTCATCCTGGTGAATTTGCAAAGCTCTTTAAGCTATCTTTGAATGAAGTAAAATATAATTTTGATTTGTTAAAAAACAAAGCAAAAGAAAATGGAAATATAATAGTTTTAAAGGATTCAACAACTATGATATCTGATGGTCAATTACTTTATTTTAACGTTTCTGGAAATTCTTCCCTTTCAAAAGGCGGAAGCGGAGATATTTTATCTGGTTTAATTGGTGGTTTTGTTGCTCAAGGGTTAGAATTATTTCAAAGTGCGATATCTTCTGTGTATATACTTGGGGTTTCTTCTGAACTTTTTGAACCAGAAGGAAGAAATATGATTTCTGAAATTGTTGGTTTAATACCAAAAGCTATAAAAAAGATTATAAAAGAGAAGGAGGAACTAAATGGAATTTTATCCTGAATATGAGTTAAAGCCCCAATTATTTAGTGAATTTCCACTAGATTGGTCAGAAATATTTGGTAATCAAAAACCTATTCATGTAGAAATAGGTTTCGGAAATGGGGAATTTGCATCATATTATTGTAATAAAAATCCCCAAATTAACTATGTGGGATTGGAATTATCAATAACTTCAATGATAAAAGCACAGAAAAAATTGAAAAGTAAAAATATAAAAAATGCGAAATTGATTTTAGTAGATGGTAAATTTGGTTTAAGAGAGTTTTTTGATAATGAAACAATCGAAAAAGTTATTATGAATTTTCCAATTCCATGGTATAAGAATTCTCATGCCAATAGAAGAATAGTTTTAAAAGAATTTTTTGAAGTTTTGTCCGTTGTTTTGAAAAAAGATGGTTATTTTGAATTATTGAGTGATCAAGAATGGTATATAATTGAATCCAGAAATAACGCAGAAACAACTGGTTTTTTTAAAGTGTTTCCAGTTGAAAAAAATCCTCTAAGAGAATTTATTACAAGATATGAAAGAAAATGGATAAATTTTGGTAGAAATATCTATAGATTAACAATTCAGAAAAAGTCATCTGGAAACATTGAGAGATTAATTGGAGGTGTCAAAGAAATGCCACATGCAAAAGGGAAAATTACTATAGAAAAAATAAATTATATAAATGAGATGGTATTTAAAGACTATGAAAAAACATTTGTTGTAAAAGGAGTTTATAAAAAATTAGAAAAAGATGAATACATAATTAAAGTAATTTCTTCTGATAGAGATTTTGTTCAGCATTATTTTCTCATTCTTTATAACAAAGGCAATGAATGGACTTTAAAATTGGATAGTGAATCAAATCCTTATCGTACTCCCGCTGTGAAATGGTCAGTAAAAAAATTAATGGAGGTATTGAGTTGAAAATAGGTATTTTGGGTGCTGGAAGTTGGGGAATAGCTTTTGGTAATTTGTTAATTGATAATTCACAGGAAGTTTTAATTTGGGCAAGAAGGAAGAAATATGTGGAGGAAGTTAATTATACAAAAAAAACTCCTTATTTAAAGAATATTGAAGTAAAAGCTACTTTAACAAATGATTTAAAAGAATTTCTAGAATTTACTGAAATTCTTGTTATTGCTGTTCCTGTACAATTTATTAGAAATATTTTTCAAGAAATCATAAAATATGATTATAAATTTTCTTTAATTTTAAATTTATCCAAAGGAATAGAAATAGAAACTTTAAAAAGAGTATCCGAAATAGTAAAAGAATACTTCAAAGCACCATATACAGTTTTATCTGGTCCTTCACATGCAGAAGAAGTTGCAAAAAAAATTCCAACCGCTGTAACAGTAGCTGGGAATAATTATAATTTTTTTCAAAAGATTTTGAGTAACGATTATTTTAGAGTGTATTCTTCTGAAGATGTTACTGGTGTAGAAATTGCAGGGGCATTAAAAAATGTTATGGCAATAGCTGCTGGAATTTTGGATGGATTTGGCGATTGGGATAATTCCAAAGCTGCGTTGATGACAAGAGCATTGTTTGAAATGATTAAATTTGGGAAAGAATTTGGTGCAAAAGAAGAAACTTTTTTTGGATTGGCAGGTGTAGGCGATTTAATGGTTACTTGTAATAGCAAACATAGTAGAAACAGAAAATTAGGTGAATTAATAGCAAAAGGTAAAAGTTTAAATGAAATTCTTTCATCAACAAATATGGTTGCTGAAGGAATGTTTACAGTTCAAGCTGTAAAAAATTTTTCCATCAACAAAAATATTGATATGCCTATTTCAAATGAAGTTTATGAAATTTTGTTTAATGGTAAAGATCCAAAAAAATCAATGATTGAATTAATGAGAAGACCTTTAAAAAGTGAGTGGTATATATGATTTATATGATTATGAATTTTTTGATGGGTCTTTTATTCATGTTAGTATTTTTCGGTATTGAAAAATTTTGGTTAAGCTTTTTTATTTCTATTGTAGTTAGTGTTTTTATTTTTCCAGGAAAATATAATTTTATAAAATTGATTTTTGATGTCTTTAAACTTATTCCAAAAATAATTTATGAAAGTTTTGTATTATTTTTTTTAAAAGATGAATCTATTGAAGATTTAAAATATACTGATGATTTTGAAATGTTAAGAAAAATCATAAAAATTACAATAACTCCTAAAACACTAGTTTTTGATCATGATGATGATTATATATTTATTCACAAAATGGATTGAGGTAGATAAAATGTTAATAGATGTTGTTGGAATAATCTTGTCTGTTTTATTATCTTTTTTAATGATTTTAAAGAGCAAAAATATTTATGAAAAACTGATCCCCTTATTGTCTATATCTACAAAAATATCATTATTGATAATTCTCGTATCTTTCTTTTATAATTTACCATATATTTTTGAAGTAGGTATTTTTTATTTGCTGTTGTCAATAGGGGGTTCTTTTATTATTGCTTCGTTTGTTTCAAGGAGTGATATATGATGTCAGTTATACAGTTGATATTAATTCATTTAGGTATAATTATAATGATTTTGAATAATTTTTTAGCATTTAAAACAAAAAAAATTTTGAAAAAGATCCATTATCTTAGTGCTGGAGATACTGCTGCTGGAATTTTAATTTTAATTTCTTTGATGCTTTCAAAAGTCTATTTTTTAAAATCTTTAATTGCTTTATTAATAATTTTAATAGGGTCACCTTCTGTAGCTTATTTTACAGCTCATGCAATTTTGAAGAGAGGGGAAAATATTGGAGATAATTAGGTGTATTTTGATGCTTTTAGCTGTGTTTGTTTCTGGATTTGCGGTATTTTCTAAAAAACCTTTTAATTCATTTATTTTTAGGACAATTTTAAGTGTCATAGTTGTTGGTTTGTATGTTAGCTATTTATCTCCTGATGTTGCTCTTGCTGAAGCAATGCTTGGGGCGCTTTTGACAACTTTCATTTATTTACTGGCTTTTAAAATTCATTCTGAGATTAAAGTAGGTGTGATAATTTTACCAGTTTTATGTGAAAAATATCAGGAATATTACAAGGGGATAGTTCCTGAAATCTTGGAAGAATTTTCAAAAAGATACAATTACAAATTAAAATTTTTAGAAGCGAATGATTTTGATGAAATTTCAAAATTATTGAGCGATTCTCAAGTTGATATTGGGATTTGCTACAACGGCGATTTTAATATTTTAGAACTTCCAATATATGATTATAATGGAAACGAGAAAAATTTTTTTGAAATACAAGAACTTTTAAAAAAAGAAAATAATTTAGACGTTTTGGTAAAAACTGAACATAAAATTTTGTCTTTTTGTTTTTCTGATAAAAATTCAATTTTATATGAAGAATTTATGGATTTCTATTCAAAATTTTCTTTAAAAAGAGTTTTAACAAAACACATAAGGGGGTTTTAGCTATGTCATATGTACAGTATAGTATTGAAAAAATTCTTGATTTATGTTCAATACCAAGTCCTACTGGTTTTACACATAAAGTTATTAAATATTTAATTGAAGAATTTAAAAGATTAGGGTTTAGTTATACTTTAACAAATAAAAATAACTTATTGGTTGATTTAGGACACGGAGAAAATGATGCTTTAATGTTTGTTGCACATGTGGATACATTAGGAGCAATGGTGAAATATATAAAAAGCAATGGTAGACTGAGCATAAGTAAAATAGGTTCTTTTCCGTTCAACCATATTGAAAATGAAAATTGTATAATCCACACAAGGGAAGGTAAAGAATATACTGGAACAATATATTTAACTAAACCATCAGTTCATGTATATAAAGAAGTAGGTACTTTGGAAAGAAACGATGAAAACATGGAAATTGTTTTGGACCAAAAAGTATTTAATGAAGAAGAAGTAAGAAATTTAGGTATAATGCCTGGTGATTATATATCATTTGATCCTAGGACAATTTTGACTAAAACAGGTTTTATAAAAAGTAGACATTTAGATGACAAAGCAGGTGTTGGAATATTATTGGGACTTGCAAAAGCCATACGAGATTATGCTACTGAACCAAAGAGGAAAATATTTATGATGTTTACTAGTTATGAAGAGGTTGGTCATGGTGCTGCAAGTTCGATACCCGTGGAAGTTACTGAAGTTATCTCTGTAGATATGGGAGCTATTGGTGAAGGATTAAATTCAAATGTTTATTCTGTATCTATTTGTGCAAAAGATTCCGGTGGCCCTTATAATTATGAGGTAGTTTCCAAACTTATTAAAGCGGCAAATATTGCAGAAGTCGATTATACTATTGATATTTATCCTTATTATGGTTCAGACGTAGAAAGTAGTTTAAGAGCAGGATATGATGTTAAACATGGTTTAATAGGCCCTGGTGTTTATGCTTCTCATGGATACGAAAGAACGCATATTGATGCAATCGAAGCTACTTTAAAGTTATTACAGGTATATGTTGAATTAGATTAATAAATTTTTCTTTGCTGTGTTATAATTTAATTAGAGTAGCCTTATTTATAGGAGGTTTGGAAATGTCTGATGTAGGTTATTTGACTTCTGCTGAAAGGAAGTATCTTTTAGTTGTTTTTTTAACATTAAATGAAATGGGTTGGACTAGATTAAAAAAGATTTCCGATTTTGCAAAAGTAAAGATGCCTTCTGCTAAACAATCTTTGGATTCTTTAGCTAAAAAAGGTCTGATTTATTATGAACGAAGAGGTGCCATTACATTGACTAAACGTGGCAAAGAAATAGCAATTAAAGAAAACGAAAATATTCAAGCAGTTAAAAAATTTTTCTCTGAAATTATGTTAATTAATCCTGAAAAAGTTAATGAAGCGTGTTGGAAAATTTATTTTGAAATGTCTGATGAAGTAGTTGAGAAATTTGTTTTGTTTGCTAAATTTATGGATCAATGTCCTATTGAAAAGCCTGTATTTATTAATCATTTTAAAGAGTTTTTAAAAAATGGTTCAATTAAATCAGAATGTCCTTTTTTGCATAAAACAGAAAAAGGAGGAAATTGAATTGGAAAAAGATATATTAATAAAAATAGATAAAGAAAAAGTTCATATTTTAAGCTATATTTTGGAATCCGAAGATAATCTCGTTAATGTTAGAAAATATGAAAATGGAATTTTACGATTAATTGTACCGAATGACTTGATTAAGAAACTTTTGATTTTTTTAGAAGATTTAGAAAATAAAATTGGATTTGAAATTTTAGAAATTAAAGAAAATTCTGGAAGTGCAGATTAATGAAAAGCTTTTTTGTAGTTTGCTTCTTTTTTTTTGTTTTTAGTTTATTTTTTTCACAAACAGTATACATGAAAATTGGTGAAAAATTAGTAATTAAAGGATTATCTGAAAATTTTAGATTTTCTTTTCCAGATTTAACTGATGACCTAGTAGTTGCTATATATGGTGATAGTAGATGGGGAGATAAAATACATAAAATAATAGTAAATGAAATCTCAAATTTTACTCCTGATGTTATTGTCCACTTAGGGGATATGGTTAACAAAGGGAATAATTTAAATGACTGGAATTTGTTTTTCGATATAACACTTCCTTTGAGACAAGAAGCATATTTTCAAGTTGTAAAAGGAAATCATGAAAACCCTGATGATTATTTTAGACATTTTTTTGGAATCGATAATTATTATTCTGATTTTTTGGATTTTAGGTTTATTTATTTAGATCTAGATATTGGACTTGAAAATATTAAAGAATTCTTACTTAAAAATACTACAAAAAAAACAATTGTATTTTTACATTATCCTATTTTTACTGTTGGAGCATACTGTAACAACTCTTATATAAAATCACTTAGCACTTTACATGAACTTTTTAAAAATTTAGAAATAAAATTAGTTTTTTCAGCTCACGATCATAATTATCAAAGATTTTTTGTTGAAGGTATAAATTATGTTATTTCAGGTGGTGGCGGTGCCTCTTTATATAGTAAAAAATGTGATAATAATTATCTGATTAAGTTTTATAAAACATATAATTATGTTATTTTAACTATTAAAAATAATATTGTTTATGTAAAAAGTTTTGACATCAATAAAAATATTATAGATAGTTTTGAAGTTGGATATTAATGTTTAAGGAAGGGATTATATGAAAAAATTAGTAATTATTTTAATTTCAATAATTTTATTTTTGTTTCCGCTAATTTTTTATCTAATTGATAAGTATCAGGCTGTAAATGAATTTAAAGATTTTAAGATGATATTAGAAGATAATATTAAAAGTTATGATGCGTTAATTAGTGAGCTTATCAAATTTAAAGATCCAGATGGTTATGTAGTTGAAAATAATAAATTATATTATAAAGGAAATATTGTTGAAGTTAATAAAATTAACAATGGTTATGCAGTAATTAAATTATTGAGCGATGAGTATGAATTATTTTATATAAATAATTCGAAAATTTACAAAATTCCAAAAATAAAATCTAATTTTATCTTGTATGATTCAAATAAAAAAATAATTACAGAAAATAATTTTTCTAAGGAAATAGAAAGTATTTTTCCTAATGTTAAAAACAACAATATTACTTTTTATATGGGAAAAAAGGTATATTTTGAGAAAGTTTCATTTGATAATGGATTAAGTGCTATAGTATTTGTAAATGTTCCAACTCAACATTTGCTTTTATATTTTCTTTTTGTTCCTTTGGGTGTTTTATTTTTATTTGAATTTGGAATTTTTGAAAAAATTAAGAGTTCAAAAAAGGGGGATAAGTAATGATTTCAACAAAAAAGGGTGATGACGGGAAAACGTTTTTAGCGAATGGAGAAAGAGTGTTTAAAGATGATCTGCGAGTGGAGGCATATGGAACTTTAGATGAATTAAATTCATATTTGGGACTTGTTAAAAATTACTTGCCTGCAGATGAGAAAAATATTCTGGAAAAAATTCAGAAAACGATATTTAGAATTTCAGCAGAATTAGCAAAAGCAGAAAAATTTATTAAACTGGTTGAAAAAGAAGAAGTTGATGAATTAACTCAACTAGTGAACAAATTTGAAAAAATGGTTAATTTGAAAAATTTCGTTTTGCCGGGTTCAAACTCTATTAGTGCAATTTTGGATATTGCTAGAACCGTTGCTAGGAGAGCAGAAAGAAGAATTGTTTCTTTGTCAAAAAAAGAAAATATAAGAAAAGAAGTAATAGCATATATTAATCGACTATCAGATTTTTTATTTTTACTTGCAAGAATAGTTGAAAAAGATGGTGTAAAATTAATAGACTTTAAAAAGGAGTGATCTTTAGGTGATTTATATAAATGGAGAAAATTTAAGTCTAGAAGAAGTTCATAGAATAGCTCGAAAGAAGGAAAAAGTTGCACTTGCAGATGAAGCAAGAAGAAAAATGGAGAAATCAAGAAAACATATTGAAAAAATTTTAGGACTGGATAAACCTGTATATGGAGTTAATACAGGTTTTGGTGCTTTAGTAAAAGTTAGAATTTCAGAAGAACAATTGGAAAAATTACAACGAAATATTGTATTGTCGCATTCAGCTGGAGTGGGTAAGCCGTTAAAAAAAGATATCGTTCGAGCTATGATGTTATTAAGAGCTAATTCTTTAGCAAAAGGATATTCTGGAGTAAGGCCAATTGTAGTTGAAAAATTAATTGAATTTTTAAATAATGATATTTATCCATATGTTCCAGAAAAAGGTAGTGTTGGTGCAAGTGGTGATTTGGCCCCTCTTTCCCATATAGCAATGTCTCTTATTGGTGAAGGTTATGTAATTGAAAATGGAGAAAAAGTAAAAACTATTGATGTTTTAAGAAAAAAGGGTCTCACTCCTTTAAAATTAAAAGAAAAAGAAGGATTGAGTTTATTAAATGGTACTCAGTACATGACGTCTATATTGTCTTTAGTAGTACACGATTCTTTGAATTTATTAGAATTATCTACAAAAGTTGCTGCAGCAAGCGTAGATGCTTTATTTGGCACACCCAAAGCGTATGATATTAGATTGCAAGAAGTGAGAAATCACAAAGGTCAAAAAATTATTTCTGAAATTTTGTTAGAATATCTCGAAGGAAGTCAAATAAGAGAATCTCATAAAAATTGTCAAAGAGTCCAGGATGCATATTCTATTAGAGCAATTCCACAAGTTTATGGTGCAGTCTATGATACATTGACATATGCTTCTAAAGTTATAGAAAACGAAATAAATGCATCAACAGATAATCCATTAGTTTTTGTCGACGAAATAATTAGTGGTGGAAATTTTCATGGTGAACCAGTTGCTTTAGTAGCTGATTTTTTGGCAATAGCTTTAACTGATTTAGGAAATATGATTGAAAGAAGAATAGATAGACTGGTTAATCCATTAATTAATGAAAAATTGCCGCCATTTTTGTCCTCAGGAATGGAAGGTCTAAATTCAGGATATATGATTTGGCAATACACAGCTGCAGCATTATGCAATGAAAATAAAGTTTTATCTCATCCAGCTTCTGTTGATACAATTCCTACCTCAGCTTATCAAGAAGATCATGTGAGCATGGGAGCTACAGCAGCAAGAAAATTGTTAAATATTTTTGATAACATTCTCTCTTTAGTTGCAATAGAAGCAATGTTATCAAAAGTAGCATTAGAATTTCGCAGGCCACTAAGATCTTCATCAAAAATTGAGGATTTTTATTCAAAATTTAATATTGAACTATCTGGAGATAGATATTTTGGGGACGATTTTGAAAATATAAAAGAATTTTTAAAATCAGAAATTTTAAAATAAAATGGCTCCTATTAGGAGCCATTTTATATATTATTCTTCGTCATCATTGTAATTTAAAAAGTCTTCTAGGTCATCATCTATAGGAATTTCTTCTTCCTCCTCATCTAAACTATCAATAGTTCTTTCTTTTATATCATCTTTAGAATATCCAAAAGGATTTTTTGGATCTAAGGTGCCGCTAAAGATCTCAATTTTTGATTTTCCATCAATTAAATAAGCTTTCGCTTTTACTGGTCCTTTAAGTGTTGATAAAATTTTTTTGACAAGTTCTTCATCTAAATCTTGATTTTCAGCACAGGATAAGTTCAATTTGTTATCTGAATAATCAATACTAGTATTATTTTTAGATGCTAATTCTATAATACTTGAGTTTTGGAGGATATTCTTTGCTTTTGACTTATCCACATAAATTTCTATGGTGTAATGAAATGCCATTATTGCACCTCCGGCTGATTCTCCTTAGATAAATGCTTGTTAATAAATTTCATTAAACGCGATTTCCTTCTTGAAGCTTCATTTTTGTGAATTGCTCCGATTTTAGCAGCTTTATCGATAAAACTTTGAGCTTCTTTAATCAAACTGTTAATTTCATCAATAGGTTTTTTCTCTTCAATAGCTTTTATTACTTTTTTAATAGAATTTTTCATTCTTGTTTTATATGCTTTATTAATTATTCTATTTCTTTCTGATACCTTAACTCTTTTCTTTGCAGATTTTATATTTGGCATAACTATTCAACCTCCTCTTATAATATTTTTTTCAATTCATCCACCATATCTAGTTTTTCCCAAGTAAATTCAGGTTCATTTCTACCAAAATGTCCATATGCAGCAGTTTTCTTATAAATTGGTTTTAATAAATTAAGCTTTTTGATTATAGCACCTGGTCTAAAATCAAATAATTCTAATATAGCTTTTTGAATTTTTTCTTCGTCCACTTTTTCAGTACCAAAAGTATTAATCATTACTGAAACTGGTTTAGCCATTCCAATAGCATATGCGAGTTGAATCATAAATTTATCGGCAAGACCTGCTGCTACAACATTTTTAGCAACATAACGAGCAAAATAATGAGCTGATCTATCAACTTTTGTAGGATCTTTACCACTAAAGGCGCCACCGCCATGTGGTATTGCTCCACCGTAAGTATCAACAATAATTTTTCTTCCAGTAAGTCCAGTATCAGCTGAAGGACCACCAAGTACAAATCTACCTGTTGGATTAACTATAATCTTCATTTTTTCATCTCTTAAATTTTCGGGTATAACTGGGTCAATCACATATTTAATTAAGGCTTCTTTAATTTCTGGAATAGTAACATTTGGTTCATGTTGCGTTGAAATAAGAACAGTATCAACTCTTATAGGGTTGTTATTTTCATCATATTCAACAGTTACTTGAGTTTTTCCATCAGGTCTTAGAAATGGAAGAGCTTTGTTTTTTCTTACTTCACTTAATTTAATAGCAAGTTTATGAGCTAACATAATAGGAAGTGGCATATATTCCTCAGTTTCACTTGTTGCATATCCAAACATCATTCCCTGATCGCCAGCTCCAACTTTTTCAATATCATCTTCAGATTTTAACTCTCCTTCTTTGGCTTCATAGGCATTATCAACGCCTAAAGCAATATCAGGGGATTGACTATGAATTGAGGATATAACTGAACAAGATTCTCCATCGAAACCAAATTTAGCACGAGTATATCCAATTTCAAGAATAGTTTTTCTAACAATATCTTGAACATCTACATATGCACGTGTTGTAACCTCACCAGATACAAAAGCTAGACCTGTCGTAACTAATGTTTCAACTGCTACTCTTGATTTTGGATCCTGCTCTAAAATCGCGTCCAAGATGGCATCACTGATTTGATCTGCCACCTTGTCAGGATGTCCTTCAGTGACACTTTCACTTGTGAATAATTTTTTCATCCTTTACCCTCCTTTTCAAAATCTTCTCTGGTGATAAATTTACCACCTTGTATTTCAAAACTTACTGGTTTATATGAACCAGTAAATTGAGCTTTAACTTCTATTTTGTTGGGACATTTTGAACCAACATATATTTTTTCAATCATATAAGGAACATTAGGGTTATCATAATTAACCACAAAATCATAACCCTTCCTTAAATGACTTCTAAAAACTTCTCCACATTTATCGCACTTAATATAAATAACAAGACAATTTCCTTCTTTATAAAATGGATTTTTGCTAACATCTTTTTTACGCTTTTTGAAAAAAAACATTTTAATTACCCCTTTTTAAATTAAAGTTAAAAGTTTTTTCTCTTCCCCAAGAATCAATTAATTCAATAGTTACCGGAAAGAAATCAAGAATTTGATTGAGATTCGGAAAATTATTTTCTTTAACTGCATAACCAATAATTTCTGGATATAACTTATAATAAGTTTTGTAAATATAGCCTGCAGCGATAGAATCTTCTGTGTAAACAGTAAATGGTTTGTTCATTTCTTCGATTGGTAGCTCATCGAACAATATATGATACACTAATTTATTTGAAAAATAAAGCTTTATTTCTTTCAATCCTATTATATTTTTGTTAACTTGAAGAAAAGCATTTATAGCAATTTGAGGATAATTATTATGAAATTCATAAGTTTGACCGTTAACAAAATCAAATTTTTTACCATCAATTATTATTTCTTTTATTACTAAATCGCCATTTAAAGGCTCGGCATTAATAAAGTTAAGAGGATCAAACAACATACTTTCTTTTGAGTTTCTTATTTCAATATGAATATGAGGTTTAATTGCTTCGCCTGTTTTTCCACTGTATCCAATAACCTCACCCTGAGAAAATTTAAACTCATCGGCAGGAAAGTTAATGACAATTTTATTATTACCAAATTCGCTCACTAAATCATCGATTATAGATTGCACTTTACTAGAAAATAGACTTAGATGGGCGTATAAAGATCTATAGCCATTCGGATGTTGGATTACAACTACATTACCGTAAATTTTATCATTAATTTCAATTCGAGCCAAATAACCCTCATAAATAGCTTTAATAGGTATTCCCTCTTTTAAAAATGTGCTGAAATCAACCCCTCCATGAAAATGGGGTGTATCACCAGTACTTCTGAATTCCAAAAATGAAGATGTAACATAACTATCTTCTATAGGGGAAATAAAATTGGAAAAGGTTGAAAGAGTTAAAATAAGTAAAAAGAATATCAAGAATAAATTCAGTAATTTTTTCATCAATTTGCCTCCTTTGTTATTTTGGAAATTAAATCTTCTGGACCATTTAATTTAACAATAAAATTATCACCTTGAACATCTAAAATATTGAAATTAATTAAATCTCTATATTTGTATAGAATATAAAAATCAACATTTTTTAGTCTAATAATCTTCTGTTTTGATATTTTATCAATAAGTTTATCAATTTTCAAGAGTAATTTATCAATATTTATATTTTTTGTACTAGAAATAAATGCAGAATTTGAAAACCTCTTTTTTAGGTAATCCAAGTGTTCAAAAGGAATTAAATCAATTTTATTAAAAACTAGTAAATAAGGCTTATCATATACTTTTAAAGATTCTAGAGTTTTAAATACGGTGTTTAATTTTTTTTCAAATTCAAAATCTGAAGCATCATTTAAAATCAAAATAATATCTGAAAATTTAATTTCCTCTAAAGTTGAATGAAATGCTTCGATAATCATAGGATGCAAATTTCTTATAAATCCAACCGTATCACTGAAAATAACACTTCTTCCAGAAGGTAATTTGACTTTTCTAGATAGAGTTGTTAGTGTTGTAAACATTTCATTTTTTGATTTTAATTTTTCCTTTGTTAAAATGGAAAGCAATGTTGTTTTGCCAGCGTTAGTATAACCTACAATTGAAATTTTTGTTATTTTGCTTTTTATTCTCTTTTTTCTATTAATTTGTCTTTCATTTTCTAACTTTTTCAAGTTATTTTTCAAAATTTTAATCCTGTTTTTGATATATCTTTTAGAATATTCCAATTCCTTTTCTCCAGGACCTCTAGTTCCAGTACCTCCACCAAGCCTGGATAATTCCTTTCCTTTCCCTTGAATGTTAGGTAGCATGTAATTTAATTTTGCAATTTCAACCTGTAATTTTCCTTCATTTGTATGAGCATGTTTTGAGAAAATTTCTAGAATAATTTCTGTACGATCAAAAACTTTTATATCTAAAAAATTTTCAATGTTTTTTCTTTGAATTGGATTCAAATTATCGTTAAAAACTACGCAATCTATTGAAACATTTTTTATAAGAGTTTTAATTTTTTCTAATTTACCTTTCCCTAAATAGAACTTTGGATCAGGTTTAAGTTTTTTTTGAAAGATTCTATCAACAATTTCAAAATTTAGAGTTTTACATAATTGTTCTAATTCATCGAAAGTTTCTAAAAATTTATTTGATGGGCCAGAAATGCTTAAAAGTAAACATCTAAGTTTCATTTTCATTTGAATTTTTAAATTCATTATTTTCATTATTTTCCTTTTCTTCCGTTTGAGTTTTTATTAATTTTACAAAGCTTTCAGGCATAATAGTACTAATAGCATGTTTATAAATAAGATTTTGTTGATTGCCATTTTCAAGTAGCATTGTAAAACTGTCAAATGAACGAATTATACCTTTGGTTTGAAAACCATTAACTAGATATACCTTTACAGGAATTTTATTTGTCCTGAGAATATTTAAAAACCTATCTTGTAAGTTAAATTTCTCTGCCATAAACTTCCCCCCTAATTTGGAATTTTATATAATTCCTTTGGAAATGAAAAATAAATATTTACGTATTTAACTAAAAGGTTTGTTTGTTTTCCATCCTCCAAAATATATATTCTGTCAATACCTTGGATGTTTTCAAACAAAGTATATAAAACTTGTAATAAAAACAAAAATTCTTCTTCTACAGTAAAATTTTGTATGAGTGAAGAATTAAAATCTAAAATAAGAGCTGTATCAACAAAATAATATGCATTCAAAATGTTCTGTGGTACTAAAGAATTTTTATATGAACTTAAAACTTCAAATAAATTATCAACTGACAATTCTTCGATTTTTATTTCCTTGAAAATTATATCATTATTTTCAACTAATGCAATTTTCTGGCTGAATATTACCAGATTTATTAAAATAAACAAAAGGATTAGAAATTTTTTCATTTAATTTCACCTTCTAGGAAATTTTTAATTTTTTCCCAATTTTCAAAAGAAGTAAATATAACTATTCCTGGAGCATCTAATGGCAATTGAATAAATGGTATGTAATAGATTTTAAAGTTATAAGTTGAACTGATTTTTTTTGCAATATCATTTGATATTGAAAATCTCTGCCAATCGTTTCCATTAAAATCTGGAGAATAATTTCTGATAAAAATTAAATTGGAATTTGAATTTTTAAACACTACTATAAATGTATTTGAGTCATATTCTGAAACTTTTTCTTCAAATGAAAAAAATTTAATGTTTGTTATTTTATATGTTTGAATAAGTTGAATAATAATTTTTTTATGTAGTTCATTAACTACAATATCATTTGTATTGGAAATTTTCTTTGAAAGGATAATTTCATTTGGAGAATACAGTTTATCAAAATATACATATTTTGAAGAAATCAAATAAAAGTTTCCGTTTTCAATTAATGTAAAAATTGAATTTTTACCTAAATAATCAATTTGAAAATAAGTACCAAAGTCTTGTAGATCATTGATTATCATTGTTGCTAAAAAATAATTTTCCTTTTCATCTTTAAAATATTTAATATCAAAAAAATCCAAGACATCTTCAATTGAAATATTTTTTTTAGCGTCATTGTTAAGAACAACAATTTCATTAGAAAATGCGATAAGTTTATTATGCCATTCTATATAATCAAAAGAACCTATGGAACCAATTGTAATTTTTTCATCATCATTTAGATAAGAAGAATATGTGTCTAAAATTTTCTCAACAGTTAAAAAATTCACTTCAGAAGAGTTGATTGTTATATCATCAATGATAATATTGAATGAAAATAAAGAGAAAGGTATTAATAAAATTAAAAGTAAAAACTTTTTAATAATCAATATTTAAACACACTCCTTCCGATAAATTCTCTGATTATTGAAGTTCTAGGAATATCTTCTAAATTTGTTATTGGTAAAAAATAATCAAGTATTTTAAGTAGTCTTGTGGCCTCGGATGTTTCAGGAGTATTATCTGGAACAGTTATTAAAAGTTGTTCAGCAAAAATTTTAAGAACAGGGATTTCGTAAACCAAAGCACTATTAAACATAATATCGGCGTTTTCTTGATAGGGGAAAATATTTTTTTCTTCACCAAATCTGACATTGGGCCACATTTTAAGTGTTTGATATGCATTATGATTTCTAAACTTACTATCTCTAACTATTCTTCTAAGTAATCTTGTGTCTGTTGTATGAATCCTGTTAGTATTATCTAAATTTATTTGTGTAAGTGCACTAGCATAAATTTTAAATTTTAATTCTTCTGGAATCAAAGTTGTCAGCTTTGGATTTAAACCGTGAATACCTTCAACTATTATTGGTTGATCTTTATCAATTTTTAATAAAGTTCCTTTTGATTTTCTTTTTCCTATAGTAAAATCAAACTTTGGAATTTCAACTTCTTTACCATTGAAAAGTTCAAGAAGAGTTTTGTTGAATAATTCAATATCAATAGCTTCTAAAGCTTCAAAATCGTATTCTCCTTTTTCATTTTTAGGAGTTTTTTCTCTGTCAACAAAGTAATCATCTAATGATATTGTTATAGGTCTTAATCCACTTGCTCTAAGCTGAACCATTAAACGTTTTGAAAAAGTAGTTTTGCCACTAGAAGATGGTCCAGCAATTAAAATAAGTCTAACATTTTTCCGTTTTTTAATTTCTTCAGCTATAAAAGCAATCCGTTTTTCATGTAATGCTTCAGAAATAATAATTAAATCAGTTACATTTCTTTCACCTTTTGCTATTAAATCATTAAGATCACCAACACTGTCAATATTCATTATTTCAAGCCATTTTTGATACTCTAAAAATACAGCGGATAGTTTAGGTAAAGGTTTAAATTCTAATATAGGTTTTTTATTTTTAAATTCAGGTAATACCAAAACAAAACCTTCAGAATATTTTTTTAAATCAAAAAATTTAAGAGTTCCTGTACTAGGTGGCATGTATCCATAAAAGTAATCATAATATTCGCCTAATTGATAAACTTTAACAGTTTTTTTCTTTCTATATTTTAAAAGATTGACTTTATCGTAGTATCCAAATTTTTTAAAAAGTTCAATTGCTTCAGTCTTTAAAAATTCATGTTTTTTGAAAGGTAAATTTTCTTTGATTATTTTATTCATTTCAGTTTTGATTTTTATAATGTCTTCGTTTGATAATGATAATTTAGAATCATTATTTTTTAATTCGCAATAAATTGCTTTTCCAATACTGTGAGAAACTTTCAAACAATAATTGGGAAATAGTTTTTTTAGTGTAATTTTAAGAACAAATAATAAACCACGTTGATATATCCTAAAGCCATCAGTTGAATTTATATCTAAAAATTCAATGATTCCCGAACGCTCAATAGGTCGAAATAATTCTATAATCGTATTGTTAATCTTCGCTGCTACTATAGGAGAAGCGTAATATTTAGAAAATTGATCAACAATTTTAAGTAAATTTTCTCCATAATTAATTACGATTTTTTCATTAGTTTTTTTAAATATTAATTCTAATTTTTTCATGTAAATTCCTCCCTGTTATATTTTCCAAGAAATTTCAAATGTTTTTGGATCGTGATAAGTATAATGTATGTGAACTTCAACGTTATATAATTTTTTTATTTCATCTTTTTTGATTAATCCTTTAAGGCTGGGATGAACTTTAATTATTACTTCTTTTGCTTCAGTTGGTTTATTGTTTAATTCATTATAAATATCTTTAATAAGTGTTTTGGGAGATAAAATTAAACCTGTGCCATTACACACTGGACATCTAGTTGTTGATATATCAAAGAATGATTTTACTGTTCTTTTTCTTGATAATTCTAAAAGTCCAAGTCTAGTAAACCCAAAAATTTCTATTTTACTCTTATCTTTTTTGGTTTCTTCTTTTACATTGTCAAGAACTTTTTGTTTATCAGTTTCATCGTTCATGTCTATAAAATCAATGATAATAATTCCTCCAATATTTCTTAATCTTAGTTGTCTAAAAATTTCCTCAACTGCTTCTAAGTTAGTAATTAAAGCTGTTTCTTGCTGGTTCTGAGTAGAAGTCAAATGCTTGGAATTTACATCAATTACAGTCAAAGCCTCAGTTTTATCAATAATTATTTCCCCGCCTGAAGGTAAGCTAATTTTTCTTCTAAATAATTCTTTATACATATTATAAATGTTTTTATACTCAAATGGATCTGAATCTATAATTTCTATTTTGGGTTTTTTAGAAAAGTTTTTGAAATACTTACTAATATACTTAACATGACCAGTATTATTAGTAACAATTAATGATACATCTTTTGTTAATTTTTCTCTTAAAATATAATCTATTGAACTTTCTTCTTGGTGCAACAATTTAGGTTTTTTTCCACGTTTAAATTTATTATAAATCAAATTCCACTTTTCTATTAATTCTTTAATCTCTTCAAAAAGATAATTTTCATCTACTCCTTCGGCTGCTGTTCTCATAACAACTCCGGCATTGAATTCTTGTGAAATTTGAGAAGCAATTTTATATAATCTTTCTTTTTCGCTAGAACTTTCTATTTTCTTTGAAACACCAGTAACATCAGCAAAAGGGAAAATTACAAGAAACCGTCCTGCCAAACTAATATTCGTGGTTAATTGGGGGCCTTTGTTTCCAACTGGGTCCTTTTTAACTTGTACTAAAATTTTAGCTTTAGGTTTAAATACATCGTAATTCAATGATTCTAAAAATTTTTGAGGGATGTCTTTTTTTCGTAAAAATCCATTTTTACTTTCACCAATATTTACAAAAACAGCATCTAAAGCATTTACAACTCTATCAACTCTTCCTAAATAAATATTACCGGTAAGCTTTTCGACTTCGTCAGAAAACATTTCTACAAGTTTATTGTTTTCAACAATAGCGCAATGAAGATTATCGTTTTTAGCACTTTTTAAAATTATCATTTTTTCCATAATTTCAAAATCCTTTCAAATATTCCTTTTGATCAGATGTTAATTTATCGATTTTTATTCCAAGAGATTTTAATTTTAACTCTGCCACCTTATAATCAAGTAATTCAGGATAATCATATACCATGTTTTTCAATTTGGAATAATTTTTAGAAAGATAAATTAAAGATAAAACTTGAAGAGCAAAAGAAATATCCATTATTTCAATGGGATGTCCATCTGCTGCTGCTAGATTAACAAGCCTTCCCTCTGCAATAATAAAAATTTTTTTATTGTTTATAACATAACAGGTTATATTTTTTCTTATTTCGAACTTTTTAGTAGAATGTTTTTCAATTTCATCAATGGGAATTTCTACGTTGAAATGTCCAGCATTTGCAAGAACAACACCATCTTTCATATTTAGAATATCTTTTAAAGTAATAATGTTTTTCGAACCAGTTGAAGAAACTAAGATATCTGCAATCTTAGAAGCTTTACTCATTTTCATTACTTTAAAACCATCCATATATGCTTCTAATGCTTTTATGGGATCAACTTCTGTTACAATAACATTTGCACCTAATCCTTTTGCTCGAAGTGCAATTCCTCTACCACACCAGCCATATCCGGCAACAACGACGTTTTTACCTGCAATTAACAAATTTGTGTTTCTCATAATTGAATCCCAAGTAGATTGACCAGTTCCATATCTGTTATCAAACATATGTTTCATTTTTGCATTGTTAACGGCAATTACTGGAACCTTTAAGATTCCCTTTCTTTCTAAATTTTTCATTCTTCTTACACCGGTAGTAGTTTCTTCTGAAACCCCTTTAAGATTTTCAATTGCATCTTGCCTTCCGGTATGGGCTAAAACGGTAAGATCAGCACCATCATCCAAAATTAAGTCTGGTTTGTGATCAAGAACCTTATTCAAAAATGAGAAATATTCTCTTTCGTTATGAGTTCTTTTTGCATAAACTTTAATACCATAATCCTTTAGAGCTTCTGCAACATCATCTTGAGTAGAAAGAGGGTTACAGCCGGTTAAAATAACATCAGCCCCTAATTTTTTTAAAGTTATGGCCAAATAAGCGGTTTTGGCTTCAAGATGAATTGACATCCCAACCTTAAAATTTTTTAAAGCATTTTTGTATTTTTGTGATAAAAAATTGAGCAATGGCATAAAATTTGAAACCCATTCTATTTTGTTTTTTCCACTTTTCATTTTATACCTCCTTTTTATTATAATTTTATCATAACATATTAAGAATAAAAGTGTATTTTTGCTTTTTTTTCTCTAAAACTTCTTTTATTGTGGTAAACTAAAAATAAGATGATTTGCATTTATTTAAATATATATTAAAATTCAAATTGAAGACAATAAGAGGTGATATTATGAACCTTAAAGCATATTTAGAAAATTTAAATATTAATTTTCATGAAGATAATAGAGAAACATGGGATGAATACTTTGCGAAAATAGCATTATTAATTGCTTCAAGATCAACTTGTTTTCATAGAAAAGTTGGTGCAGTTATTGTTAAAGATAAAAGAATTTTAGCTACTGGTTATAATCAACCTCCCTCGAATTTTCCACATTGCGATTCTATAGGATGTATTAGAGATGATTTGAATATCGAATCGGGAAAAAATCAAGAAATTTGTTATGCTTTACATGCTGAACAAAATGCCTTGATGCAAGCAGCAAGGTTTGGTATTTCTACTGATGGTTCTACAATATATGTTACTCATAAACCATGCTCAGTTTGCGCAAGATTAATAATAAATGCTGGAATAAAAAAGGTTGTTTATTTACAAGATTATCCAGATCCTTTAACGGATTTTTTGTTTAAAGTTACTAATGTTGAAACAAAATTAATTGGAGGTGGATTGATTGAGAAGGGATAAATTATTAAGTTACTTGAGAATTGATAGATGGCCAACAGTTTGGTGCCCAGGGTGTGGTAATGGTATTATATTAAAATCATTTATTGATGCAGTAGATCAATTAAAGCTTGAAAAAGATAGGGTTGCAGTAGTCTCAGGTATAGGATGTTCTTCAAGAGCAACTGGATACCTTGATTTTAATACAATGCATACTTTGCATGGTAGAGCAATTGCATTTGCAACGGGGGTTAAATTAGCGCGGCCTGATTTTAAAGTAATTGTTTTAGGTGGAGATGGTGATTTAACTGCAATTGGTGGAAATCATTTTGTTCATGCAGCTAGACGAAACATGGATTTAACTGTTATTTTATTCAATAATATGATTTATGGAATGACTGGTGGTCAACATTCACCAACCACTCCAACAGAAAGCATTACCAGTACAATGCCTTACGGAAACATAGAAAATTCATTTGATGTGGTTAAACTAGCAACATCTGCAGGTGCAACTTATGTTGCAAGGTCGACTATTTATCATTATCCATTGACTGTAAAATTTATTAAGAATGGTATACAACATAGAGGATTTAGTGTGATTGAAGTTCTTACGAATTGCCACACATATTATGGAAGATATAATGGTATGAAAAATTCATGGGATATTTTAGAATTTTTTAAAAAGAATACTGTTTTTAAGGAAAAAGCTCAACAGATGAGTTCAGAGGATTTAAAAAATAAAATTATAATTGGTGAATTTAAAAATGTGAATGACCCAGATTTTTATCAAAGATATAAAACAATTTTTTCTAAGTCATCGGAGGTGTAATTAATGAATATTTCAAGACCATTTTCAATAAGAATAGCTGGAATAGGAGGGCAGGGTAATATTATAACTGGACTTGTTCTTGCAAAAGCTTTAGTTGATTCTGGTAAATACGTTATACAAACCCAAAATTATACAGCTCAAGTTAGAGGTGGGCCAAGTTATTGTGACCTTTTAGTTTCAGAGTCTCCTATTGATTTTCCCAAAGCCACAATTTTTGATATATTAATGATATTACATCCCTCAATGATTCAACAGTGTAAATATGTGAAAAATAATGGTATAATTATAATCGATGATACCTATATTAAAGATTTACCTTATAATATTTTTAGAATGACTAAAAGGGTGATTCATATTCCTGCATCTAAAATTTCTTATGAAAAATTTAATTCTGAAATTTATGCTAATATGATCATGCTTGGGGTAATGATAAAAGCTACTTCACTAGTTAGTTTAGAAAACGTTATTAAATCTTTAGAAGAGAATGTGAATCCTCGACATTTAAAAAACAACATTGAGGCGGTGAAGTATGGAACAACGCTCACGAAGAAAGTTTATAAACCAAGAATCGAAAGGAAACCCAAAAGAACAATTGGGTTCGAGTAATTTAAAAGAATCATTTACACATGCAATTGATGGAATTATTTTTTCAATTATTCAAGAAAGAAATTTAAGAATTCATTTTTTAATTGGTTTTTTTGTTCTTTTACTTTCTATTTTTTTACCTATTGATAAAAATGATTTTATATGGCTTTTTTTCTCAGTATTTTTTGTAATTTTATCTGAATTAATAAACACATTGATAGAAAATTTATTGGATTTCTTCATTTACGAATATCACCCTGTAGTAAAAATAATAAAAGATATCAGTTCAGGAATTGTATTATGGTCTTCTCTTTTTTCAGTAGTTGTTGGAATAGCAATTTTTGGACACTATTTGTTTTCTTGGAATGTAACCTATGCAAAGTTCATTGGAGTTATCGTTTTATCTTTTTTTCCACTAATTACAATTTTTTTGGGTTATAAAAGGTGGAAAAAATTGCTTGAAAATAATAACAAAAATAACAAATAATTTTATTTAAAAAATTATTAAGGAGGTGTGAATATGAAAAAAGTTATTTTAGTTGTGTTATTGATTGTCTCAATTTTATCTTTTGCATCTTTTAAAGATGTTCCAGTTAATCATTGGGCTTATGATGCGGTTAATGAACTCTCAAAATTGGGTATTGTAAGTGGTATGCCTGACGGTACATTTCAAGGTAATCAATCGATGACGAGGTATCAGGTTGCTGTTGCATTGTACAGATTATTGCAGAATATTCAAGATAGGATAGATGAGGCAATATCAGGATCAGCTAATGTCGAAAAGATTCGGGAACAAGTTTTAACTCTTTCTGATTTAGTGAGTACAGCTTTGAATAAAATTGATTCTTTGAGTTCATTAAAAGATACTGTTCAAGTTTTATCAAATGATGTAAGTGAGTTAAAAACTTCTTTAGTTAATATTAAGGATGATATGAAAAACTTCACATTTGAATTTGCTCAAGTTAAAAATTTAACAAATGACAATTTGGAAAAAATTTCAAATTTAGAGGAAAAGATAAATAATTTATCAAGCAATGCAGAAATAGAGAAAATTAAAACTGATATTGCTACTTTAAGTGATAATTTAAATGCAAAAGCAGATAAGGTAAGTATAGAAAATTTAAATAAAAGTTTTAGTGAATTAGCAACAAAAGTTGATTCTTTGAGTGGAGATGTAAGTGTTTTAAGAACTGATCTTCAAACAGTCAATAAAAATTTTGATGATCAAATTACTAAGACAAATGAATCAATTGCAACAATTCTACAATCAATAAACGATACCAATACAAAATTAACATCTTTAGAAGAATATGTATCATCTAACTATAAAACATTAGACTCACGTATAGCAGCGTTATCTGGTGATTTTTCACAGTTAAAAGTTGATTATCAGTCATATGCTGCAAATATGAACAAAACAATAAACAATTTAACCACATCATTAAATCAACTTGAAGATAAATTAAATACTTATGAAACAAAAATAACTGATCTTGAAGGTCTAAAAAATGATTATTCGTCCTTTAAAACTAATACCGAGGAAAATTTAAATGAAATAAATACTAAACTACAAAATCTTGAAGAAGTAACGTCTAAACCCAATGCATTGTCTATAGTTTCACTAATACTTTCAGTACTAGCCGCTGGAGTTTCGGCGTTTGTATTATTTAATACGTTACCATAATTTAAGTAAGTTAACTAAACAAAAAAGGGAGCTTTGCTCCCTTTTTTAATTGTCTTCAAGTAATAAATTGATGCTTTTAATGATTCCATCCTTATCAAGTCCAAATATCTTAAAGAGATATTTATAATTTCCAGAAACTGGAAATCTGTCAATACCTACTTTAAGAAATTTTTCGGGTAAAATTTTCATTTCAAACAATTTTGATTCTATAATACTTCCAAGACCGTTAAAAACATTATGATCTTCAAGAACTAATATTTTTGTTCTTGAATATCTGGCCAAAGTTTCTTCATCAAGATCTAAAGGACAAGAAATATTTAATAATGCTATATCTTTTCCGCGTTTTCTTAATTCGTCAACAGCTTCAATAGCATTTGGAATAACTGAACCCATCGTTATTACAACCAAGTCGTTTCCATCTCTCAAAACATCTATCTTTCCATATTCAAAACCATAATTTTCATCGAAGAAAAGTGTTCCATCTTCTTTTTTGATTGGATCAACTTTACTTCTTCCCACTGCAATAACAAAGTTTCCATATTTGGTTGCGACATATCTAACAGCTTTGTCAGTTTGATTTGGATCAGCAGGAACAATTACTTTATAATCGTACCACGCTGTTGGCGCTGAAATATAATTTAGTGCATGATGAGTTTTTCCATCTTCTCCCACATCAATTCCACAATGTGTGACAACAACTTTTAAGTTAGTATTATTTATTGCATTAAGCCTATGTTGATTAAAAGTTTCGTCAATTCCAAAAACACCAAAATCAGCAAAAAATGTGATAAATCCTTCAACACTTAGTGCCCCAGCAAGAGTTGCAGCATTATGTTCTTGAACACCTATTTCGATTAATCTGTCAGCTCTTTCGTGTTCTAAGATATTTAATTTAACTGAACCTTTTAAGTCGCAATCAACAGCAACAACATTATTATTTGCAAGTGCCAAATCAGCTATAGCTCTTCCTAAAGCTGTTCTGTTGTCGTTTTTTTCGGCATAAGTTCTTGGTTTACCAGGAACCAAATTAATTTCATATTCAAGTTTTGTTTTTTCATGTTCGACAATTGGTAATTCATTTCTGATTTTAAGAAATTTTTCGATATCATTTTCTATATTTAGTTCTTTTAATGCTTTTTCTAATTCTTCATTATTAAGTGGTTTTCCATGATAATCTGGTTTATCTTCCATAAAAGATATACCTTTACCAATTATAGTATGTGCAATTACCACTGTTGGACTTCCATCATTCTTAGCGATTTTTAAAGCAGATAAAATTTGTTCATAATCATGACCATTTATTTCAATAACTTTCCAACCAGCAGCTTTGTACTCATCTAAAATATTTACATACATAATTTCACTTGCTCTACCACTTATCTGAATATCATTATAATCAATCAAAACTGTCAAATTATCTAATTTATATTTTGTAGCAGTTCTTCTTGCTTCTGTAACCTGACCTTTTGCACTTTCACCATCACTCATTAAAACAAATACGTGATATTTGGCATTTTTTAATTTTGCGGCTAAAGCCATTCCTACACCTGCAGACAATCCTTGTCCTAAATTACCTGTTGTCCATTCGACACCTGGAATACCTCTGGTTATATGTCCTTCAAAAATGCTTGAAGGATGTCTGAAACCAGATATAACTTTTTCTCTATCAACAAATCCATAAGCTGCTAAGGTACTGTAGACGGCTGGAGAAATATGTCCATGGCTGATGATAATTCTATCCCTATTTTCATTCCAGGGATTTTCAGGATATACATTTGCAAAAGAATAAAGAGAAACTAATAAATCTATAGAAGACAAAGAACCACCAGGATGTCCTGATTGGGCAACAGAAGTCATTTTTAAAATATCACCTCTACATTGTCTTGCTGTTTCTTTAAGTTGTTCAACATTCAAAATATACACCTCCCTAAAAATTAATTTGATAGATAATGAAAATTTTAAGCTTCTTCTTTATTATATCATTAATTTTTTTCTTTAAAACTTTTTTATTTGAATATGTTATAATATTTTTGAGGTGATTTAATGGCTGTAATAGGCAAATTATATTCATCTATTGTGGTTGTAACAATGAACTATAAAAACAAGATCAATGGAATTACAGTAGCATGGATTACAAGGGTTTCTATTAATCCAAAATTAATTGCAATATCAATCGGAAAATCTAGATTCAGTCATGAATTATTGATGAATTCTCGTTATTTTGGTATTTGTATTTTGTCAAATAAACAGAAACAAATTGCAGAATTATTTGGAACTTATTCAGGAGGAAATTACGATAAATTTAAAGATGTTGAATTTTCTTTTTCTGAAAAAAATTTACCTGTAATTAAAGATTCTCTCGCATTTATTGAATGTGAAATAGTCAATAAATATGATGCAGGTGATCATACTTTGTTTATTGGAAAAGTTATATCTGAAAAATTGTTTCGTAATGATAAACCATTGATTTTTGGTGAGCATAAGATTTTGGAGGTTAAAAATGATGTTTGAGCATTATTACACAGAAAATCCATCAAGCAAATTGAAAGTCAAAGAAATTGAATTGGTTTTGCCAAATGAACATAAATATAAATTTAAAACTCCTTCTGGAGTCTATTCTTTTGGAAAAATTGATAAAGCTTCTAAAGTACTATTAGAAACATTATTAAAAACTGATTCAATTAATAATGGAAAAGTTTTGGATATTGGTTGTGGCTATGGATTAGTTGGAATAACCTTAAAAAAAGAATATCCAAATATTAAATTGTTCATGAGTGATATTAATAAAAGAGCAGTTGAATTTGCAAAGATTAATTTAAATCTTAACAATATAGATGCAAAGATAAAACAAGGAAACTTGTATGAAATTTGGAAAGATGTGAAATTTGACCATATTGTTTCTAACCCTCCCATTGTTGCAGGAAAGGATGTTTGGATGAAATTGGTATCTGAAGCTCCTGAACATTTAGAAAAAAATGGTACATTGACAATTGTAGCCTATCACAATAAAGGTGGAAAAAGAATAAGAGATTTTATGAAGAGAATTTTTGGAAATGTTAGGGAATTAATTAAACAAGGAGGTATAAGAGTTTATCAATCCACAAAATTATGACAATCGAGCTTAAAAATGTATCGTTTATTTATAATAAAGGAACACCATTAGAAAAAGTTGTATTGAAAAATGTAAATTTAAAGATTAAACAAAATGATGTAATATATTTGCTCGGAAAAACAGGTTCTGGTAAAACAACCCTTTTATATTTAATTGATTTTTTAATTAAACCAACTTCTGGTATAATATATGTAGATTATCAAAATCCATACAAAAACCCATACAAATACCGGAGGAAAATAGGATTTGCTTTTCAATTTCCAGAAAGGCAATTTTTTTCTGAAACAGTTAAGGATGAATTAATGTTTTCGATGAAAAATTTTAATATTATTAATATTGACGAAAGAATAAGTTTAATAAAAGATATATTAGATATAGATGACGAAATGCTTGAAAAAAATCCCTTTAGTTTATCGGGAGGGGAACAAAGGAGAGTTGCTATAGCATCTGCAATTGCTCATGATCCTGAACTGTTAATTTTGGACGAACCTACAGCTAGTCTTGATTTTATTTCAGAGGAAAAAATCATTAAATTCTTAATTGAATGGAGCAAATTGGATAAAAAAAGCCTTTTAATAGTAACGCATGATATTGAAAAATTTGAAAAGATTCCTGGCGAAATTTATACAGTGAATAATGGTGAAGTTTTGAGGGGGGGATATATTGGTTTTTAAATATACAGCAATTAATAAGGAGAGAAAGAGAGTTACTGGTACAATTGAAGCAGATAATTTAAAGGAAGCTATTTTTAGGCTGAGATCTAATGGTTTTGCGGTTTTAGAGATAAAAGAAGTACGTGCTTTGAATCTGAATCCCTTCAAAAACCTTTTTACTATACCATTAAATGATATTGTTTTGTTTGCAAGACAATTGGAAACAATGATCAGTGCTGGAATAAGAATAAGAGATGCTCTTGCGGTATTACAAGAGCAACAGATGTTTACTAAAAGATTTAGAAATGTTTTGAAAAACGTAATTAATGAGCTTGATGGGGGTAGTTCATTTTCAGAAGCAATTGAAAAACAAGGTGTATTTGATGAAGTATTGATAAATATGATTAAAGCCGGTGAAGAAGGTGGAGTTTTAGATGTTACTTTAAAAAAACTGGCAAATTATTATGAAAATGTTAATAAGATGCAGCAACAGGTGAAATCTGCAATGGTTTATCCTACTTTCATTTTAAGTTTTGCCGTTGTAGTTGTAGTAGTTATAAGTGTATTTATATTGCCTAAATTGTTTAGTGCTTTTGGAAATCGAATTCCAAATTCTGGTATGATTGGATTTTTAATGAAATTAAATCATATTTTAACAAATAATTGGCTAGCCTCAATATTAGTTGTTTTTGGAGTTTTTATTGGACTTATTGTGTTTTTTAGGACTAAATATGGAGAAATGACTAAAGAATTTTTTGGGAATTTAATTCCACCTGTTAGAAAATTGAGGGAAAAAATTACTCAAGAAAGATTTTGTAGGACTTTCGGAGTCTTAATAGGTAGTGGAGTTTCTGTTATAGATGCTTTGGAAATGGCAGCTAAAGCTTCAAATAATAAAAAATTTATAAATAAAATAAAAAATGTTCAGGATAAGGTAAAATCGGGAAGTACTTTAAAAAATGCTCTGAAATCAGAAAAAGTATTTCCTCAAATAATTTATGAAATGGTTGGTACTGGCGAAGAAACTGGTCAACTTGATATTGTGATGGATAAAGTTGCTAGTTTTTTTGAAGATCAAATTCAACAAGACACAAAGAAATTATTATCATTAATAGAACCAATGATGATTGCTTTTGTTGGTTTATTTATAGCTTTTTTAGCTTACACAATGTACTCCACTATTTTCTCCATGCAATCTACAATTGGAGGATAAGTTAAATGAGTTATTTAGAAGTTTTGGTAATAATTACTATTTCCATTTTAGTGTTTTCAATTTCAATTTTTGGAGTTTTTAGAATCTTAGATAAAAATTTGTTGAAAGAAGAATTTCTTTCAACATATGTTTATTGCGGTTTATGGAAATCTAAAGGAGATTATTTGAAATATCATGATGGCATTTTTAAAATCTATTTTTCTATGAGTGATTCGAATATTCTTAAAAGAATCGATAATGATTTATTTTATAATTCTGAACTTAATATAGTTCCTTTTAAATGGGTGAGTGGAGGTACTTTCGATGGGATCTCTATTGAACCAATTACATTTGAAGTTAACGCGAAATAAGGGGGGATAAAAATTGATAAATATATTTGGGAGAAGAATAATTTCGTTTGATATTCGTAATAAAAATGTCTTTTATGGTATTGGTAATTATATGTTTAATAAAGTTAAGATTAAGGAAATGAATGAATTTAACTCCAATCTGAAATTTCAATCCGATGATTTAATTGTTGTAAACCTTCCTTGGGATTTACTTCTTCACTTATCAATTGATGTACCAGGCATAACAAAGGAAAAAGAATTAAAAGAATATTTACAAATTGAAGTTTCACAGAACTTGGGTATGGAACCTGAAGAATTGTATTTTGATTACGTCAAGCCATTTGTTGACAAAATTAATGTATTTGTAGTAAAAAAATATGAATTAAATCAATATTTAGACAATATTACTTCATTTGGTATTCCAGAACCTGATATACTTTACCCTGATATTCTTAAAGAAATGTTAATGTTAAAAAGATTTGTTGGATTGAATTTGTATTTTGTTATCTCTAATGATTATTCAGGAACGATGATATTAATGGACAATAATTTGAAATTTATGAGATTTTCATATCTTAATCTAGAGTATTTAAATAGAATAATTCATGATGAATTTGGAGAAAGTATTTATGATATTGAAAATTCAAATGATCCGGAATTAATAGATAGAACAAAACAATTTTTAAAATCTTTAATTGTTGATTTTATATCCGAAATTGAGAGAGAAATTTTAATTTCAATAAATTCCACTAATGGAGAAGTATCTAGTGACATTTTAAATGGAATAACTATAATAACTGATTCAAAGCTAGTTAATGACTCAATTGAAGAAAATTATACGTTAGGTGAAATACTTAGTAAAAAGTTTGTTGGACCACAATTAAATTTTTCTATTGAAAATTACTCTTATCTTGGTTGCATGGGTCTATTAGTGAGAGGGGGGAATGAAATTGGAAAAGTTAAATTTATACACTAAAAAAATTCCAAAAATATCATTACAAAAATTTTTAGTTTATTTAGCCATTGCTTTAATACCATTTATATCAATTATGTTTTATTCATTTGTTTGGAGTCAATGGAAAATCAATGAAATTGCTATAAAATACCCTAAAGTTTTTAATATTGTTAGTGTTAATGATATTAAAAATGCTCCACAAATTATAAAAAGCGAAATTGTGAATTATAACAATAAAATTCTTGGTATAACAAAAAAAATTGAAAGTTATCATGACTATTACAATGAAACATTAAGGTCTAAGTATTTTTTACAGGTTTTACTTAATGAATTTAACAATATTACTAGTGAGAATAATAATACCGAGTTTTTTATAGATTTCATACAATTAAATTCAAACAAGTACTTTGTTAGGTTTTACGAATTTTCCGAATCACCACAATTAAAAATAGAAGATATAATTAAAAATTTAAAGGTTATATATAAGGATCCCAGTATTTATTTGAATTCAACAAAAACTTTGTTTGGTACTTTTAAAATGTTTGAGTATATTTTGGAGGGATCTTTATGAATTTAAATAGAAGGTTTTCAATAATATTTATAATAATAATATTAATAACATCGATTTTTTTTGCACTGTATTATTTTTTGATAATTCAAAGATCTTTTATTGAACATTTGGATAAGGAAACAAAGCAATTGAATGAATTAATTTTACTTTATGAACAAAAAGAGAATGAATTGAATCTTTTAAAAAAAGATTTTCAATCTGATACTTTTAGAAAAGAACTCCCCAAGTATTTTGATAGCAAAAATATAATTAATCGTAGTTTTGAAAAATCAGAATTTTTGGGTTTGTTTAAAGGTTTATTGAATTCTAGAACAACTTTAATAGAACAATTGGAAATAAGAGTTAATACTAAATTTCCATTCGTTTTTGATAGACTTGAAGAAGCAAATATAGATTTCTACTTAAAGGTAGGTGATTTAATTGAATAAGAAGCTTTTACTTATTATTTTGTTTATAATAATATTTGTGATAATAATTTATGTTTTAATTAACAGAAGTTCTACTTCTACTGTTTCTACTTCGATTTCTAAAAATATTCCAAAAACTAATTATAGAGATTTAACAAAGAATTTTATTGAAATTAATGATGTTTCGTTTTTTGAGCCGTATCTTTTAAATGTTAATTTTTCTGATATTAGTGGAGGAGGTTATCCAATCGTAGAAGAAATTAAATTTTTAGGATTTTATTTTGAAAATGAAGAAAAAGTCGTATACGTGCTAGAAAACAATACAGTAAAGAAATATGATATCAAAGAATTGATTTCACAAAGATATTATATTTTAAAGGCTTCAAAATATCAGTTGATTGTTTTGGATACATCAGAAGGAACAATAAAATTAATAATATCAAATAGTTATGGGGGGAATGAATTATGAGAAAAAGTATTTTAGTTTTGATATTAATATCTTTATCCCTTTTAGCATTTACGGAGATTAAGTCAATAAATTATTATGACAATGATGAAAATATAGTAGTCTTACTTGAGCTTGATCACCAAGTACAGCCGAAAAATGTAAATTTTGGATGGAATGAATCTCAAACAGTTTATTATTTAGAATTAGAAGAGAATTACTTGGAAAATTCATTTATACCAGTTTCTAAAGGACCGTTAGAAGGAATTCAGATTATTAACACCACTAAAGGTGTTAATGTATTTCTATTTACACTTCTGCCTACCGAAATTAACTGGTATGTCTTAAATAATAAAATTTTTGTTCTTATTCCTAAAAGTATTTCTGATGAAAAAGTTGATTATTCTTTTATGAATGCACCTATTGATATTGTTATTCGTGAATTAGCTGATACGATAGGAATAGATGTTTCATTGTACGAAAGTGTTAGAAACAAAAGAATAAATTTGGTTGTTTCTAATGCAACTATTGAAGAAGCTTTCAGGAAATTCCTTTTAAATAATCCTGACATAAGCTATGCTTTTGATCCAAATAAAACTTTATACATAGGTACTCCAGAGGAAATAAGTAAAAATTTTGCAAGATATTGGTATATATATGAAGGTCAGGTTAATGCTGAAAAAATTAAGCAGTTACTTGGTTCGGGAACTTTTATAAGTTATCTGAAAGATAAGTCTAAAATATTTGTATATGGTGGTATTAGAGAACACAGAATGATTGCCGATGCCATCTCTATTACTCCATCTGAAAGTTGGCATTATTTTACATATGAAACTGATGAAAATACTCTGTCTGATTTTTTAAACAATTTATCTACAATATTTGAGTTTAAATTTGTCATTTTAAAAGGTTTGAAACAAATAGCTATTTATTCCAATAATGATGTTGCGAATACAATAGGTTATTTTATTTCTATTCTTAAATCTGAAGATTTTTATGATGAATCTAATATGGAAAAAGTTAAAGTTAATTACCCTGAAAGAATAAAAAGCCTTTTAGATAAAATTGGTGTAAAAAATAATTTAATAGGAGAATATGTTGAGGTACCTAAAAGGTACGTTCCGCTTGTAATGAATTTAAATAAAGATAGAGTAGTTGGAAATCCATTTAGGATGATTTTGGAAGATGTTTATTTGGATACTGTAAATAATGCAATATCATATTTGAATATTTCTCCTGAGGATAGTAATGTAACCGAAAAAAATGGAAAGATTTTTGTTACTTTATTTGTTACTGAAGAAAAATATAAGAGATTTCAGCAATTTATAGAAATAGCATCAACTAAAACTGCAAAAGTAAATTTAGATGAAAAATTGCTAGAAAACTATCAAATAAAGGTTTTAAGTAAAGATGATAGTGGTATTTTAATTGAAGGTAAAGAAAAAATAGTAGATCAGATAATAAAAGTTGCTGAAGAGTATACATTAAAACAAAAAGCTGAAAAAGAAAAAGAAGAAAAATCAAATAAAGTTAAATATACTCTTGAATTATTCCCTACAGATCCAAGTTTAGAAATTTTTGAAGTTCTTCTAAATGCAACTCCTTCATACTATACAAAAGAATATGCAATTTTTGATGTTAAAAATGATGAATTAGAAAGTTTTAAAGAGAAAATAAATAATATAAGAAATGAATTTGGCAAAAAAACTAAATATTTAGACGGCTATCTTGTTGATGAAACATTAAAGAATTTGATTAAAGAATTATATGATGTAGATGTTATTCCACTGAATAACGGTTATTTATTAAGTGGATTGAAGGTTGAACAAGCTGTAGAATTTGTAAAAAAATATGCAACAGAGAAGGAAAACATTGAGATCGTTTCTAAATCGATAGAAATAGATTTAGAAAGTTCGAACGAAATTACAGAAATGATTAAAAACATTTACAATGTTGATTCAACATATTTTTCAGGTCTTAAAATATTATATTTGAAAGGAAAAAAAGAGTCAGTAGAAAGTGCTGTAAAATTTGTAGAATCTTTCAAAGAAAAACAACCAGTTAAAGAAGCAAAATTAAAGGTGCTTGATTTATTTGCAACTGACCAACTTAAAAATATATTATCTGAAATAACGAATTTGCAAGTTTTCACATACCAAGAAAAAACGATATTATATGGTACTGAAGAATCAATTGCAAAAGCTGAAGAGATTATTAATAATCTAATTTCTGAAACCATTGTAACAAAAATTGATACAAATTTAGATTTTGATAAAATTCAAAAATTTGTTTCATTCCTTTATGGAGATGAGGTTAAAGTAATAAATATAGGAAATAGTGTGTATTTCAAAGGTCCTAAGATTTATGTTGATGAAATTATAAAACAGATAAGTTTAATAAATCAAAATGAAAATATCGAAAATGAACAAAATAGAAATATCTATATAAAAGATGGATTGATTTTTGTTGACGTTAAAGATTATCCAATAGATGATTTGATCAAAGAAATTTTTGGCCAATTGAATAAGACAATAGTATTTAATAATTATATAGTTAAAAAAGTTACTTTAAAACTAAGCGGAGTTTCTTTTGAGGAATTTATTAAAGTTATTACTAATTTTGAAGTAAATGTATCAAAAGAAGAAAATGTGTACTACGTATCTTCAAAAGAAGCAAAAGATATTTATGTAGAAAACGAAAGAATTTTCATAAATGTGACCGATATGCCTTTAACTGATGTTATTAAAACAGTATATGGTGAATTGGGATATTCAATTGTTATTGATGGAATAGATGAAAAAATTACTTTAAAACTAGAAAATGTTGGACTTGAAGATTTTGAAAAAATAATCAGTGACAAGGTTAAAATTGAAAAAGAAAATAATTTTATTGTAGTAAAGCCTAAAGAATCAGAAGAAGTAATGACTGTATCAAACGATTTAGTAAAATTTGAAAATGGTTTGTTCTCAATTGATGCAGAAGATGTCCCACTTGATGAATTAATTAGACAAGTGATGAAAGAAATAGGATATTCTGCGATAATTTCTAAGGATATTAATGTCAGATCGAATATTTTTGCAAAAGATATTACTTTTGATAACTTTATAAATATTTTAAATAATTACAATATTTCTGTTGATAAAAAGGATAATATTTACTTCTTTAATGAAACTACAACTGAAGCTACCGAAAATATTAATAAATTCATTTTCAGTGTTCCAAGAGGTTCTGAAAAAGTGAAACAACTGGTTGCATTTTATGGAGGTCAATCTTTTGTCGATACAGAAAGTGGAATGGTAATAGCTACTGGTATAAGTGCTAAAAGTGCGGCTGAAATAAGAGATTATATAGAAAGTTTATTAGAAGTTAAACTTGCATCTATTGAAGTAAAGGTTCTCGATGAAGATATGAATGATAATGCAGAGCTTGATTTGGGAAAATTGAGTACATCCTTAGGGGAAATTTCTAGTAATGGATTAAGTATAAGTCTTGCTTTGAGTGATTTATCATTTGAGAAAATTGCAGAGAAGATTTTAGATTCTGGTAATTCGATGATTGATATGTCTAATAGTAGTATCTCAAAATCTTTAAGTAATTCTAATATTGTTGCAAATCCAAATGTAGTGGCAAAAAGTGGTGAAACAGCAAACATAATTATAGGTGATAAATTACCAATTATTCTAAAGGACGCTGAAGGAAACGAATCTATTCAGTATTTGCAATCTGGTGTAATTTTAGAAATTACTCCATATGTTAATGCAGACAATACAATAGATTTGAAATTAAAAATAGAAGTTAGTACTTTTGATTGGGAATTGGGAGCAGGTTCGTTGTCAAAATTACCAGTTGAAAAAACTAGAGAGTTTAATTCTAGCTTAACGTTGAAAAATGGTCAGACGCTTATTATTGGTGGTTTAACGAGAGACGAAAAAATTACTTCTACAAACAAATTACCTATTTTAGGCGACTTACCAATTATAGGTAAATTCTTTAGCAAACAAGTTGAAAAATATACAAAGAGAAATCTAATTATTTTCATTACTGCTAAGGTTGTTGAATAAGGTATGATTAGAAAGGCTGTTTTTTCTGGCAAATTTTATCCAGATAATGCACGAGAATTAACAAATTTTATTGAAGGACAATTAGAAAATATTAAACAAAAAAATAACCTTGGAAATTTAAATAAATTAGGATTAATTTTGCCTCATGCTGGTTATGTTTTTAGTGCAAAAACGGCAATAAAAGCAATAGTAAAGGCATTTCCTCTTATTTTTCCTACAACTATTATAATCTTAGGAACCAATCACACAGGATTAGGTAATGCAGTGTGTTCAGTTTGGGACAGTGGCCAATGGGAAACCCCTTTAGGAGCCATTGAGGTAGATTCAGAAATTTCAAAAATGCTAATTGAAAATTCTACAAAATTTAGAAGTGATTATTCTGCACATTTATATGAACATTCAATTGAAGTACAATTACCATTACTAAAGTATTTCTTTAATGATTTTAAAATTGTTCCTATTGTTTATAACGTTCAAAACATTGAAAATACTTATGAAATAATTAAAGTTTTTAGAAAATTGAATATTTATAATTTGCTTTTTGTGGCTTCTTCTGATTTTAATCATTATGATGATGATTCAACAACTCGAAAAAAAGACGAAATTTTGATTGAAAGAATTTTGAATAAAGATTTAATAGGAATGTTTGAGGTAGCTAAGAAGCACAAAGTTTCAGCTTGTGGGATAGGTCCAATGTCCGTTCTAGTTGGAATGTTTGAAAAAATAGAACTTGTTGATCACACTACTAGTGCAGAAGTATCGAATGATTATTCTTATACAGTTGGATACGCTAGCTTTTTATTAAGGTGATTATATGGAAAAATTTTTTGGAAAAATAAAGTATAGATTTCCATTAATACTTGTAATTTTAATTTTCATTTTTGTTAGTGGTACAATTTTTCAGGAAAAATATTTCATCAATAAAACAAAGCATGATGAAATAAATTCACGAAAATATGGGGTTCAGATTATAAATATCAATTCTGCAAGTTACGAAGAATTTTTGACATTGCCTGGAATAGGACCAACTAAGGCAAAAGCGATAATTGACTATCGTGAACAAAATGGTTATTTTAGCTCTATAGAAGAATTAATAAATGTGAATGGAATAGGTGAATCAATATTTTCCAAAATTAAAGATAGAATAAAAGTTGATGAAGAGGTTAAAATTGACAAGGAAAATTCGATTAAAAAGATTAATATCAATAAGTCCGATATAAACGAATTAGACAGTTTACCAGGGATAGGACCTACAAAAGCCAAGGAAATAATTGATTACCGAGAGAATTTTGGAAATTTTTCTACCTATGATGAATTATTAAATGTGAAGGGAATTGGTCCAAAAACACTTGAAAAAATTAAACCTTATATTGAATTTTAAAAACCCAGTGTAACAATAATATTATCTGAAATAGTATTGGGTGCAGGTTCTTGATCAACCACATAAAGACCTGTGCCTTTTATTTTTAAATTAAAAATATTTTTAATGCTTTCCAGTTGAAATAAATTCCAACCTATTAGGTTAGGAACAACCCCTGAAACAATTTCAATTGATTTATCATCTTTAAAATTTAGAATATCTATAATAGTTTTAACTACGTCTTTAAAAATAGGGGCAGAAACAAAACTTGATAATTCATAACCTTTTGGATTGTCTACCCAGATTAGAATAGTAAATTTCTTATTTTTATATTCAAAATATCCTTCAAAAGTCATTAAATATTCTTTTGAGCCAGGTTTTTTTTCTGCAGTTCCTGTTTTTCCATAGAGATCTAAACCAGGAATTTTTGCAAGAAATCCTGTTCCTTCATCAATTACTTCTTTTAAAGCTTTTTTAATTTTTTTAGAGGTTTCAGTTGTCATAATTCTAAAAGTTTTTTTATTTGAATTTTCTACTAATGTTGGAGATATATAAATTCCATTATTAACGATTGAATTAAATGCCGTTATTAATTGAATAGGTGTAACACCAATTGAGTATCCGATAGGTAAATAAGCCCATTCAATCTTTGACCAATCATCTGGTTTTTTTAAAATTCCATTGATTTCGCCTGATATTTCAATACCCGTTTTTTTTCCGAAACCAAAGGTTTTAAAAATATTATACAATTTTTCTAAATCGTATTTTTCAACTAACATCTTTGAAGTTTCAACTGCTGCAACATTGCATGATTCAGAGATGGCTTTGTAAAAATCGATTAAACCATGAGAATGTATATCGTTGATTTTAATATCAAGCGAAGGATCTGGTTTTATATAACCATTGCAAACAAAAGTAGCTTTATCTGTAATCACACCTAAATCAAGAGCAGCAGAATAAAAAATAGGTTTAATAGCTGAACCAGGTTCGATGTATCCCATAATATAGTCTGGCCAATTTCGTGTGGTTACCAAGCTTTTTATTTTACCAGTATTTGTTTCCATTAAAATTATGCCTATGGAATCAGCGGAATATTTCTCTTTTTCTCTAATTGCGAGCTCGTATAAAGATGTTTGAAGACGTGAATCAATTGTTAATTTTAAGGAATTTCCGTTTTTTGGCGGGATATAAGCGGTAATTGAAGCTGTGGAAGAAAAATAACCTGAATATTTTATTTGAAGTTTACCATTATTTTTATTATTTAAATAACTGTCAAAATATTTTTCAATTCCTGAAATTCCTTTTCCATCTCTATAAGTTCCTATTATATTATTAAATCCAAAATCTTTTATAGAAGTTCTTTTTTCCACAATTTCGATATTAACAAATGGTAAAAGGTCTGTTGGAATCTTATTTTGCAAATAGTCTCTATCAAATGATTCACCAATTTTTATGAATGGTTGATTTAAGTTTATATCTATATTGAAATTTTTTTCTATAATTTTAAGATCGACGTCAAAGGAAGGTTTAAAATAACTTTTTAAAAAGTTGACATCTAAATAAGCTACATAATAAGGATAGCTCATTGCTAAAATTTCATTATTGCAATCCAAAATATTACCTCTTAATGCAGGCAGTTCTTTGGTGAATATTTTATTGTTTTGAATTTCATTTAAGGAAATCAACTTCAATAAAACAATCAAAAGAGTGAAAGCAAGCAAGAATACAAACAGATATACTCTTGGGTTTTTTTCAACCATCATTTAATAACTTTTGAACCTACCATAAGTCCTTCAATCATTTTGTTAAGATTGGTTATTTTGGTTTGCAATTCTACAACTTGATTTTCAAAGAAACTTTTTTGATTTAAAAGTTGTAAATTTTGTTTTGAATAATAGGCTGATATCAAAAATATTGAAACAAATAAAACAATAGGAATAGAAATTTTCAAAACTAAAAAGCCTATATGAGACAGTTTGTAAGTTAGTGTTTGTTTCCGCTTCGCTTGCATGCTAACAGCCATTCAATTTCCCCCCTTTAAATTCGCTCCGCTATTCTTAATTTTGCACTTCTAGATCTCGGATTTGATTTGATTTCACTTTCGCTTGGTCTAATGGGACCAGCAATTTCTTTAATTCTTGGATCGTTCTTAAAAAAATGTTTTATAATACGATCTTCAAGAGAATGAAAAGAAATTACAACTAATCTGCCACCAATTTCTAAAAAATCAGGTGCAAACTCCAAAAACTTTTTAATGTTTTTTAATTCTGAATTGACTTCAATTCTAATAGCTTGAAATGTTTTTGTTGCAAAGTGCCTTTTGCGTCTTCGAATTTCAGCATATGGTAAAGCTTGCTTAATTGCATTAACAAGTTCTTTTGTAGTATTAAGAGGCCTAAGTTGAACTATTTTTTTTGCTATTCTCCTAGCAAACCTTTCTTCACCATATTGAAATATTATATCTGCTAAATCTTTTTCGGAATATTTATTAACAACATCATGTGCAGTTTTGCTTTGTTCTAAATTCATTCTCATGTCAAGAGGCTCATCTTTATTAAAAGTAAAGCCTCTACCTTCACCTTTTAACTGGAAGGTTGAAATTCCAAGATCAATTAGTATTCCTGAAACTTTTTCAATGCCAAGAAGTTTTAATACAACAGGTAGGTCAGTATAAGAAGATTTAAATAAGGCAACATTTTTGTAGGAAGAAAGGTTTTTTTCGGCAATTTGAAGAACTTCAGAATCAATATCTAATCCTATAACAAAAACATCAGATGAAGATTGAGCTATCAAAGAAGCATGCCCACCTTCACCTACTGTACAATCAACATATACACCTTTTTTATTCCAAACTAAATATTCCACAACTTCAAAAGGCATTACTGAAATATGCTTATCATCATATTTTCTCACTTTTTTCTCTCCGCTCCGCTAGACTAATACAAGTAAATTTTATCAAATATGAATAATTAAAAAAATTTTTCTAGAAGAAAAAAAGAGGGCCGAAAATCCTTTATTTAAAACATTTTGCCCTCCTTTGAAATTTATAAACAAAAGTATATTAAATTGTTAAGAAAAATATTTTTAACTTAAAGCTTTGTTAATAATTTTTTGTGAAATTTCATTATGAATTTTTATGTATTTATAAATGTCAAAATTAATAAATTCTCCATTAAATATTTTTATTTTTCCATTTATTATAGAAAAGTCAACATGTTTTGAATCACACAGTAAAATAGCATTTATTGGATCATGTAGCGCACCAGCAAACTCTAATTTGTCAAGTTTAAAACCAATAAAATCAGCTGCCATGTTAGGTGCTATCTTTCCAATATAATCGTCCATTCTAAGAACCCTTGCACCTCCAATTGTTCCAAACTTAAGTGCTTCTCTAACACTTATCGCATTTGACCCATACTTAACTCTTTGTAAAAGCATAGCATTTCTAATTTCAAGTATCATATTGTTGGTATCATTACTAGCACTACCATCTACAGCAATTCCTATTCTAATCTTATCTTTTAATTTTGTTACTGGAGCTATTCCTGAACCTAGTCTCATATTTGAAGAAGGGCAATGAGCCATTCCAACGTCATTTTTCGATAGTTTTTCTATATCCTCCTCGTTTAGCCAAACCATATGTGCAAACCAAACATTTGGATTTAGCCATCCTAATTCTTCCATATAATCTACAGGCCTTTTTCCAAATTTTTCCAGGCAATATTCTTCTTCGTCTTTAGTTTCGGCAAGGTGTGTATGAAGTAGAACATTGTATTTTTCAGCAAGGTGAACAGTTTCTTTCATTAAATTTGGAGTAACAGAAAAAGGAGAGCAAGGAGCAAGAGCAATTCTAAGCATTGAATATTTAGAAGGATCATGATATTTTTTAATAACATTTTCACTTTCTGATAAAATTTCATCATCGTTTTGGACAACACTATCGGGTGGTAATCCTCCATCTTTTTTACTTAAGGACATACTTCCACGAGTAGGATGAAATCTTATACCTATTTCTTTTGCAGCTTCGATTTCAGAGTAAAAAATTTTATTATTTCCATAAGGGTACAAGTAAAGATGATCAGTTGTTGTAGTAACACCTGTTTTAATCATTTCTGCAGTAGCGACAATAGTACTAACATAAATTGCTTCTTCATCAATAAATTTCCAAATTTCATACAAGTAAACAAGCCAGTCAAAAAGTTTTTTATTTGGTGCTAATCCTCTTGTAAGCGATTGATATAAATGGTGATGGGTGTTGACAAATCCAGGGATTATAATATAGCCACTCATGTCGTAGACTTTGTCTGCATGAATATTTTCCCAATTTCTTCCAACATCTTTTATTACATTATCTTCAACTAGTATATAACCATTTTGAATATCTCCTATTTTTTCGTCAAATGTATATAAAAATGATATATTTTTAAATAAAAGTTTCATATTTCCACCTCAATCTGAGAAATAAATTTTCATTAATTCGTCATAATGTTTTTGGCGGTATTCCAAAATCTTTTCATCAGTAATTTTAGTTTTTTCTTGCTGGTTTACCCAGTATTCCTGAGATTTTTGAGCGTTTAATTCTTCTAATGTTTTACCTTGCTGTTCTATCCAAGTGTAATATTTTAAATTATGCCATCTTTCTCTACTATATTTATCACCTTCAAAGATCCACGAAGGTTCCTGATAAAGTAAAATTCTTTCTGTTCTTGATTTTGCTTCGGCTCTATCTAATTTTCCAAATTGTTTTGTAAGATTATCCATAACTGATCTATAACGTTCAATTGAATCAGTTGCAACTATAAAAATGTTATCATCACTTTCAAAGTTATAAAATTTAGCCATTTTAATAGCAGCTATTAAATTTGCAACACCAGAGATTCCAAATTTGTCAGAAATGAAATCTACAGCATCACTTGGAACAAATTCTTTTAGAAATTTAATTCCTTCTGGATCAGTTAAAACTTGAAGCATTTTTTTAGAATCCATATCATCGATCAATACAACAGCATCATTATTCATTACATTGTGTATCCAGGTTACATGTTTATCTCCGATACCTTGAATATCATGTCCTCCATATCCATTTAGAGAAATTGTTGGACATTGAAGGGGCTCAACTGCAACTACTTTTGCTTCTGGGAATTCTTGTTTTACCCGGTCACCACTTGCAATTGTACCAGCAGAGCCAACCCCAAGTACTACAGCAGAAATTCTTTGATTTCCAATTTTTTTATTTTTTACAAGCTCAATCATAGAATTTCCTGTAACATAATAATGAAATCTATAATTTCCAAATTCATCAAATTGATTAAGTATTCTTACGTGTTCAGGATCATTATTGTATAATTCTTTTGCTTTATCATATATTTCTTTTACGTTGGATTCACAACCTGGAGTTGCTATAACATCAGCACCATATTTTCTGATTATTTCAAATCTTTCTTTACTCATCAGTTCTGGGAGTAAAACAATTGATTTATAATTCATTCTTGAAGAAACCCAAGCACCACCAATACCATAATTCCCAGTAGATGGCCAAACAAGTGTATGTTTAGTGGGGTCTACTTCACCAAATACAGTTTTTTCAGCAAGAACTGAGTACGTTGCTCCAACTTTGTGACTTCCTGACGGAAATTCTTTTGCATATAAAACTATAATGTTTGCTTTAACACCGGTTAACTCTTTTGGCATAACAAAGTAGTAAAATTCATCATTTTCATTTTTCCATGATATATTAAATAAATTAACAGGGTGAAGTGGATCCTTTTTTTTCATTTCAATAGCACGTTTTCTAATTTTTGGATCAATCTTTTCTGGATGAAGCATTTCCTCAAAAGTTGGACCAATAACGGGTACTTTTTTTCCCATAATTTTACCTCCTTAAATTAAATAATATCTTCCATTGAAATTGGTATTTTTGATATTCTTTTATTAATTGCATTGGAAACAGCATTTGCAATAGAAGGTGGAGAAGACATTAACGAAGGTTCTCCCAGACCTTTTGCTCCAAATGGTCCTTCACTAAATTCTTCTTCTACAAATTCAACATGGATATTTTGAGGTGCATCTTTTATTGTAGGAATAATATAATTATTAAAATTATCAGTTAAAATTTTTCCATTGTCTTGTTTTATTTCTTCCATTATTGCATATCCCATTCCTTGAACAACACCACCGTGTACTTGCCCAATTGCCCCATCATAATTTATGACTTTTCCAATATCATGACAAACCCAGGCTTCTTTTAGTGAGATCTTACCAGTTAAAATGTCAACTTCAACCAATGAAAGTTGGGTACTAAATGTATAGGTAATATAAGCTTCACCAATTCCCTTTTCATGATCAAAATGAAGTTTAGGAGTTTTATACCATCCAATCTCTGATAATTTTACATTATTTTTATTGCAAAGTTCTGTAATTTCTTCAAAGGTAAAAATTTTGTCTCTAACTAAAACATTTCCATCAGAAAAGCTAATTTCATTTTTCCCCACACCAAAATAATTTGACAAAAACCCAATAATATTTTCTTTGATTTTTTTTGCGGCAATTCTTACAGCATTTCCACTAAAAATAGTGGTTCTTGAAGCAACAGTTGGACCACTATCTTGTAAAACTAAAGTTTGGGGTTGAAGTACAGAAATTTTATCTAATTTCTGTCCTAATATCTCTGAAGCTATAATAGCCATGGTTGTTTTAGCACCCTGTCCCATTTCAGTATTTCCTATCATAATGTTTATTGTTCCATCTGGTTGTATTAAAACTTCTGCACTTGCACCATCTAAGTGTTGCCCCCCAGAACCTAGGCTAACTCCATAAAAAATGTGGGACCAACCTAAGCCAAGTTTTTTAAATTTGTTTGTTTCATTATACTTTTTAACATAGTCTTTCAATTTTGGGTAATTAGATATTTCATACACTTTTTTTAAGGTTTTCTTTGCTCCTACTGAACTAGTTAGTTTATGACCAGTAGCTGTTTCATCACCAACATCTAAAGTATTCTTCAACCTAATTTCATATGGATCAATATTTAACCTTTTTGCTGCTTCATCCATTACAGATTCAATTGCAAAAAGTACCTGTGGCGATCCGAAACCTCTAAAGGCTCCACATGGAACTTTATTTGTATAAACACCATAAACATCAACGAAGACATGTGGAACTTTATAAGTTCCGCATGAATGAACAGTTGTTCTGTACATAACAATAGGGGAAAGAGTAGAATAAGCCCCCATATCAAGATAAGTTTTTGATTTAACTCCTAAGATAGTTCCATCTTTTTTGAAAGCAACTTTAAAATATGATTTGCTGGGATGTCTTTTACTTGTTTCTTTTATATCCATTTCTCTGGTGTATATTAATTTAACAGGTCGTTTTGTTAAATAAGAAAGTAAAGCAGGTTTTGCAGCAACATAAGATGGAACATCTTCTTTTCCGCCAAAACCTCCTCCGGTTTCAGTTTGGATAACGTTAATTTTGTTTAAAGGAAGTCCGAGTATATTTGCAACATCCTCGTGAACATAAAAAGGACATTGAGCACTCACATAAATTTCCATCACATTGTCTGGTGTATAATATGCAACTGCACCTTGTGGTTCAAGATAAGCATGTTCCTGATATCCAGTTTCAAAATTCATTTCTAATACTAAATCAGCATCTTTAAATGCATCTTCAATGTGCCCCTTTCTAATTTTCCGATGAAAACCTATATTAGAATCTCCATTTACAATAATTTCATCTTTTAGTGCTTCATCAATTGTCAGTACTGGAGGAAGTTCTTCAATTTCACAACTAACTAACTTTGCTGCTTTTTCAGCGATTTCCTTAGATTCCGCAGCAATTAAGGCAATGACATCCCCTTCAAAGCGAACTTTATCGCCAATGGGAACTAAAAAGTTCATATCCTTAATAACATGTCCAAATTTATTTATTCCGGGTACATCCTTATAAGTAGCAACATAAACAACTCCGGGCAATTCATACGCTTTAGAAACATCAATGTTTTTAAGAATCCCGTGTGGAACATTTGCATAAACTACACTTGCATAAAGCATATTATGAAAATAATAATCAGAAGCATATTTAGCGCTTCCCTCGGCTTTTTGAAATCCATCTATTCTTTTCACTTTTTTTCCTATTATTTTCATAATATCCCTCCTTAATCAACATAAATGTCTAAAATTTTTTGTTTTGTAATATCCACAAGACCTTTATCTGTAATTTTAAGCTTTGGAATTACTGCTAATTGTAAAAAATGAATGTGCATTAAAATATCTTCACTACATCCCAGTAGTTCGATTGATTTTTTTAGCTGATTTAAATTCGAATTTACATCATTTAAATTTTTATCTGACATTAAACCAGCAATAGGTAATGCTAATTTTGAAACAACTTCTCCATTTTGAATTACTACAATACCACCATTAATCTTTTGAATTTGTTTAATTGCTAACATAATATCTTCATCATTTGTCCCAACCACAGCTAAATTATGTGAGTCATGTCCAATCGTAGTTCCAATGGCGCCATTTTTTAAATTTAATCCTTTAACAAAGCCTATACTATAACCACTTGCCTTATGTCGATCTAAAACGATAATTTTAGCAATATCATTATCAGGATCGCAAACTATGACACCATTAATAACTTTAGGTTCAATGTGTGTTTCATCTGTAATTAAAGTTCCTTTTTTTAAAGAAATAACTCTTATTTTTTTACCAATATTTTTAATTTTTAAATTAATTTTTTCAAAAGGAATTATATTAATACATCCTATAGTATCAGGAACATTTTTAAATACACTTGAAATTTCTACTGTAAGTTCACCATTTTGAGCAACGATTTTAGAATCTTTAATTACATATAAAATATTGAAATTGTATAAATCATCAACAACGACAAAATCTGCTTTATATCCCGGAGCGATTGCTCCCATACTTCTAAGATTAAAATACCTAGCTGTATTAATCGTAGCCATTCGAATTGCAATGATTGGTTCTAAACCATTTTTAATTGCTGTTTTTACAATTCCATTGATGTGTCCTCTTAAGTTAATATCTAATGGATCTCTATCATCAGTACAAAAAGAAAAGAAATGATGATTCAATATATTAACTGCAGGTAATAAAGCTTCTAAATTTCTAGCAGCTGTACCTTCTCTAATGAAAATTTGCATACCTTTAGATAATTTTTCCAAAGCCTCAGTTGGTGTCTCACATTCATGATCTGATTTTACAAACGCATCGATATAAGCATTTAATTCTTTACCAGTAAGCCCAGGTGCATGACCGTCAATTTTTTTGTATTTATGTCTTAAAATTTCAATTTTTGTAATAAGTTCGCGTTCACAATTCAAAACTCCTGGGAAATTCATTACTTCGCCTAAGGCAATGATTCTAAATGGATATTTGTCAACCAAGCTGACCATATCTTCAGGTCCGAGAAGGGCACCAGATGTCTCAAAATTTGTAGCAGGTACTGCTGAGGGAATTGCAAAATAAACATTTAGAGGTATACCTTCGGTAGATTTAATCATGTATTCAATTCCATCAACACCTAATACATTAGCAATTTCGTGTGGGTCAGCAATAATTGTTGTAGTTCCAAAAGGTAAAATCGATTTAGCAAATTCAATTGGTGATAACATAGAACTTTCTATATGAACGTGTGCATCAATTAAACCTGGAAGAATAAAAGCTCCCTTTAAATCAATAATTTTTTTACCGTTTTTGTATTCATTGCCAATTCCGGCAATTCTTTTTTTGAAAAGTGCAATATTTGAGTTTTCTACTTTCCCAGAAAAAACATTAACAATATTAGCGTTTTTAATTAAAACATCTGGAATCTTTTTACCAAGAGCAACAGGGACAATTTCGTAAATTTTCATATTTTCATCCTCCTTGGTAGAAATTATATATGAAAATAAAGAAAGCAAAAAAGGGAGGATTTTGAACATATTCATAATTATTGAAAAAAAAATCTCAAAAATGAGATTTAATAAAGGATTAAGGAAAAATTAAGGACCCTTTAAAGGGTCCTTAGATATCAACATCTTATTTAAGAGAACCTGGGAAATGACAAGCTACAAAATGTCCAGGTTGGATTTCTTTTAATGGAGGCTCTTCCTTAGAACAAATTTCTTTTGCAACCGGACACCTAGGGTGGAATCTACATCCAGAAGGTGGATTAACGGGACTTGGAACATCACCTGTAAGAATAATCCTTTTCTTTTTATAATCTGGATTTGGAACTGGAATAGCACTCATTAAAGCTTTAGTATAAGGATGTAATGGATCTTCGAATAAAACTTTTTTAGGAGCATTTTCAACAATTTTTCCCAAATACATTACTACAACTCTATCTGAAATGTACTTAATAACTGATAAATCGTGTGATATAAAGAGATAAGTTAAATTATGCTTTTTTTGTAAATCAAGCATTAAATTAATTACTTGGGATCTTATTGAAACGTCAAGAGCAGCAACAGCTTCATCAGCAACTATCAATTTTGGGTTCATTAAAAGGGCACGTGCCATTCCAATTCTTTGCCTTTGTCCACCTGAAAATTGGTGTGGAAATCTATACATATGATCTCCATGAATTCCTACTTCTTCAAGAGCAGCTTTAACTTTATCAATGATTTCTGATTTTTTAATAACTTTGTGCATTACAGGACCTTCAGAAACAATAGTTTTGATTCTTATTCTTGGATTTAAGGAACTGTAAGGATCTTGGAAAACAATTTGCATTGTTTTTCTGAACTCAGACCTTTTTTCTTTTATGTTTGATAATAATTTGCTGTAGAAACCACTTTCTCCCAATTGTTTATAAAGCTCGTAATATTTTTTATCAATTCCAGTAAATTTTTCAGGATCCTCATTTTCAAACTTTTTAATGTAAGTTTTCTTAATATATTTTTTTGCTTTAAAATATGGCATAAAATAGTAGGTTGTATCTTCATTACCAACTATTATTCTACCAGAAGTTGGTTCATATAATCTTAAAAGAGTCATTCCAATTGTTGTTTTACCACAACCTGATTCTCCAACCAAACCAACAGTTTCACCTTCATAAATCTCGAAACTTACATCATCAACAGCTTTTACCCATGCAATTATTCTTTTAAAAACACCAGCTCTAATTGGAAAATACTTTACAAGATTTTCTATTTTGAGAAGAACCTTTTTTTCGCTCATGCACTTTCACCAGCCTTTTTAAGTTTCTGAGCTTCTTCTACTTTCTGATAATAGAAACATCTAGAAAAATGTTCTTTATTAACTTCATATAATGGAGGAATTTCTTTCCGGCACTTTTCATCAGCAAACTCACATCTTGTATTAAATCTACATCCTGGAGGAAAATGTAAGGGATCAGGTACAATACCTGGAATATTGTATAACCTTTCTTGTTCAATATCTAGTCTAGGTAATGAATTTAATAATCCCCAAGTATATGGATGTCTCATTTCTTTAAATAATTCTCTAACATTTGCTGTTTCCATAACCATTCCACCATACATAACAACAACTCTATCAGCATTTTCAGCAATAACTCCAACGTCATGTGTAATCAGAATAATAGCCATTCCATATTCTTTTTGTAATTCTTTCATTAATTCTAAAATTTGAGCTTGAATTGTAACATCTAGTGCTGTTGTTGGTTCGTCCGCTATAAGTAATTTTGGCCTACATGATAAAGCCATAGCAATCATCGCTCTTTGCCTCATTCCACCAGATAATTCATGTGGATATTCATCGATACGCTTTTCGGGTTCAGGAATCCCAACTTTTTGAAGCATTTCAATAGCCATTTTTCTTGCTTCTGTTTTGCTTACATCCTGATGTAATAAAATTGCTTCCATGATTTGTTCACCAATTGTAAAAACAGGATTTAATGCTACCATAGGTTCTTGAAATATCATGGCTATATCATTTCCTCTAATTTTTCTCATTTCATCATCAGAAAGCTCAAGTAAATTTTTCCCTTCAAAAATTATTTGTGAACCTTCAATAATTTCACCATTAGGATCTAACAATCGCATTATTGAAAGGGAAGTTACACTTTTACCACTTCCAGATTCACCAACAATTCCAAGAGTTTCACCAGGATAAACTTCAAAATCTACACCATCAACAGCTTTTACAATTCCGTCCTCTGTATAAAAATAAGTTTTAAGATTTTTAACTTCTAATAATGGCTTTTTCTCCAACTTTATCACTCCTTTATTTCAATTTCGGATCAAAGACGTCTCTAAGAGCATCACCAACAAGATTCCATGCTAGAACAAATAGTACCATAGCAATACCAGGATAAAAGACTGTATACCAATAGGCTAGTGCTTGACCGCTGGCACCAAGTATATAGTTTCTAGTATAATTAAGCATAGACCCCCAATCAGCATAACCTATTGGAGCACCCAAACCTAAAAATGATAATGCTGCTGCAGTAATAACCAGAGAACCTAATCTCATTGTTGCTTGAACAAGTACTGGAAAAATTGTATTTGGAAGAATATGTCTCAAAATAATTATATAGTTTTTAATTCCAAGAGCTTTAGCAGCTAGAACAAATTGTTCTTCTTTTACCTGAAGAATATTTGCCCTTATTAATCTTGCAGTTGCCATCCAACCGAAAATGATCATAGCAATCATAACTTTATCTAAACCACTTCCTAAAATTGTTGTTAGTACCATGGCAGCAAGCAAAAATGGGATAGAAAGAAAAACGTCAGTAATTCTCATTAGTACTTCATCAACCCAACCACCAAAATATCCGGCAATTGAACCAATTATTATCCCAAAAAATGTGGAAGCAGTTACAACAATAAGTCCAATCTTAAAAGCTGTTCTAGTTCCCCAAACTACACCATATAAAATATCTCTACCAGCAATCATTCCAAAAGGGTGATCTTTACTTGGTGGCACAGGGTCAGAACTCCAAGACAAAATTGGCATAATATAAGGATTATCAAGTTTCATTGGATTTCCATTTTCATCTGGAAACATAGGATTAATAGGTGGTGATATTAAAGGAGCAAAAATTGCTACTATAATAAAAAAAGTTAATAAGGAAAAACCTAAAATTGCAGAAGGATTTTTAAATAGTTTTCTCAACGTTCTTTTTAACTCAGTATTCATTCAATACACCTCCTAACCGAGTCTTATTCTAGGATCTAATGCGGCATATAAAATATCTATGATAAGATTACCAATTATCAAAACAGTCGAATAAAACAGAACACTACCAAGAACCGCAGCATAATCTAACTGTGTGGCGGCTTGAGCGGTGAATCTACCCATACCAATTCTATTAAAAATTACTTCGACAATTACTGTTCCTGCTAAAAGACCAATAACCATAGCTCCTGCTACTGTAACAACAGGAATCATAGCATTTTTACGAGCGTGCTTATGAATAACGTCTTTTTCAGGAACGCCTTTTGCTCTAGCAGTTCTAACATATTCTTTTCCGAGAACTTCTAACATGCTAGATCTTGTAATTCTCAAAAGATAAGCCCACCATAACCATGAAATTGTTAGAATTGGTCCAATTAAATGCCTTAAAGCATCCCAGAAAATATCTAACCTTCCATTCAAAAGTGCATCAATTGATAAAATATGAGTAAAACGTTTAAATTCCGGAGATTTCACAATTTCTTCAGCCCAGGCACTCATAGTACCTGGGGGGAACCATCCAAGTGCTGAGTAAAAAATCATTAAAACAATCAATCCGAATACAAAATCTGGCAAAGACCAACCAATAATTGCAAAAATTCTTATAAAATGATCTAAGAACTTATCACGGTTGACTGCAGCAGCTACACCGAGCCAAATACCAACACCTATTACTGGAATAATTGCGTACAATGCTAATTCAATAGTATAAGGAATTCTTTCTTTAATAGCTTGAGCTACAGGTTGTTTGGCTGTAACAGACCAACCCAAATCTCCCCTTAATACTCCACCTAACCATTTAAAATATCTTGTCCACATAGGTTCATTTAAACCATATTTTTCAATTAATTTGTCCAATTCTTCATTTGAAAGTTTATCAAAAACATTAGGATTTACATAAGCTGATAAAAGCTTCTCAGGACCTAGTATCTGCGTAAAACTGAAAATGATTAACGTGACACCAAAAAGAATCAGTGGAAGCAACAAAAGTCTACGTATAATATATGCTGTCAACTGTAACACCTCCTAAACATATTTTACAAATATTCAATTAAATTATATCAGCTATTAAAAATGTTTCAATATAGTAAATTATAAATATTTGTTAGATGATTGTTTCTTAATGATTTTAATTGATTATAATTCATCTTTTAGGCGTTTTGCAAGTTTTTTACCTATTAATTTTTCAAGTTCTTCCAAAGGAGCATTTTTAATGTTATTTATTGAACCATAAGTTTTCAAAAGTAGTTTTTTTCTTTTAGGACCTATTCCTGGAATTTCGTCTAAAATTTTTGTTTTGTAGTTTTTTAATTTAAGTTTTCCGCTAAAAGTGTTAGCAACTCGATGAGTTTCATCTCTTATTTTTATTAAAGCTCTTAGTACGGGATTATTTAATGGAAGAGTTAAAGTTTTGTCTTTTGTAACAATTATTTCATTTTGTTTAGCGATTCCAACAACATTTGTAAAATTCAAACCTAACTCTTTAAAAGCTTCAATTGCAGCATTAACTTGTCCTAGTCCACCATCAACAAAAAAAAGATCTGGTAATTTGTGTTTGGTATATCTTTTCTTTATCAATAATTTTATACTTTCGTAATCATTCAAAATATTTCCTAATTTATATTTTCGATAAAGATTGGTAATGGGTTTCCCATTTTCAAAAACTACTAAAGATGCAACAGTATATTTTCCACTTCTATGAGAAATGTCAGTTCCTTCTATAAGACGTGGAATTTTTTTTAATTTTAAATATTGCTTTAATTTTTTTAAACTTTCTAACGTGATAGTTTTTTCAAACAGTTTTTCTTCTAAATTTTCTTTAGCTATGTTTAAAAGTTTTTCGTCATTGTCATGAAAAGGTTGTGAAATTGGAATATCAAAATCGATTATAATATTATGACTTATAATTATTTTTTCTGGAAACTCGCTGGATATGCCATAGTAAAAATGATATAAAAATTCTTCAAAGCTTAAATTTGCTTCATAAACAAGTTTAGAAACTAATGCACCACCTCTAACTCTTAAAATAATAAATAAATCATTGCTGAATTCAATATAATCAATATTTCTTTTATCGTTTAAAATAACTCCCTGAGAATTTAATAAATTTTCAAAGGAGAATAGTAGATCCCTATATTTAATTGCATTTTCAAAATCAAGCATTCTAGCATGATGTTCCATTTTTTCTTTAATAAAATTTCTAACAAAATCGAAATCACCTTTTAAAATAGATAAAAGTTTCGAAATATTTTTTTTATATAATTCTTCATTTATATTACCTATACATGGTGCAGAACATACATTTAGATAATGGTACATACAAGGTTTTTTGATTTTTGATATTTCTTTTTTGCACGTTCTAAATTTAAGAATTTTTTGTAATATTTCAACTAAAACTTTTGTATACCTTATATTAGTATATGGGCCAAAATAAATGCCATTTTTTCTTTTATTTCTAACAACTTCAACATAGGGAAATTTGTCATTGGAGATTCTAATATAAGGATAAAACTCATTGCCTTTTAACATAACATTATATTTTGGCATATATTTATTGATTAATGTAGCTTCAAGTAATAATGCTTCTTTTTCATTTGTGACTACAATTGTTTCTAAATTGTCAGCTTCATTAATGATTAATTTGCTTTTTTCTTCTTTTAAAGTAAAATGAGTGGATAAACGTTTTTTTAAATTTTTAGCTTTTCCAATATAAATATATTCATTTTCCTTTTTAAATAAATAAACTCCTGGTTTATTGGAAATTTTTTCAATAATGTTTTTATCTAACATATTTTCACCTTTATAAAATAAAAATGTGGGGAATATCCCCCCACAAAAAATTATTTTCAGTAAACTTATTTAATATTTCGGTTTTTTATTCCGACAATAAGCATAATTACATAAGCCCACCCAATTGAAAAAAGAGGAATTAAAACAGAATTTTTAACATAGAAAAAATCAATAATTAAAAGTATTATGAAAATAAGAGAAAATACAATAGAAACTCTCATTCCTTCACGAACTTTTAAGTTGGAAAATAATCTCATTTCTATGATAGAATAAATACCTATCAAACCAAATAAAAATGGGGAGAGAGAAAAGCCAAGCTGTGATAAAAAGTTAATAAACCCACCAGAAATAAAGAAAGCCAATGAAACAAGAAAGAAAACCCAAGATGCTACACTTGCGATTCCAAATGTAGATTTCCCTTGTTGAATAATTCCCAAAGCCAAAACTGCCCCAAGAACAATATTAACTATAAACATTAAAGTTGAATATGCTGTTACTGAAAACATTTTTATGCACCTTCACTTTCTAAAAAATTTTTATATTCTTCTTCAGTTAATAATTCGTTAAGTTCATCTGAATTTGAAATTTCAATTTTTACTAGCCATCCTTTTCCTTCGGCATCTTCGTTTACCAATTCTGGGGAGGCATCAAGTTCAGAATTTACTTCAACAATTTTTCCGGAAACAGGAGCGTAAATATCAGAAGCTGCTTTAACACTTTCAATTGACAATAAAACCTCACCTTTTTTTACTTCTTTACCAACTTCTGGCAAATCAACATATACGATATCTCCAAGTTCTTCTTGAGCATGATTTGTGATACCAACTAAACCACTATCAGTATCAATCCATTCATGAGTTTTAGTATATTTTTTCATTCTTTCCCCTCCTTGTTGAATTACTTAAACTACAATGTATATTTTATCATAAAAATATGTAATTTCAAGAAACTGAAATTATTAAAAAATAATGTTTCCAATAAGCACAATTAAGTATGAAAAAATATATGCAACTATAAAACTGTAAATGACTGAAAAAAAGACCCATTTCCAAGAACCGGTTTCGGATTTTATGGAAGATAAAGTTGCAAAGCAGGGAAAATATAAAAGGACAAAAATTAAAAATGCATATGCTGAAACACCAGACATTGATTGTGATATAAGTAATTTGGCTGTTGAAAGGTCATTTTCAGCAAAGCCATATAGCATTGAAAGTGAAGAAACAATTACTTCTTTAGCACTTGCTCCAAATAGTAGAGAAGTGGCTATTTGCCAATTAAAGCCAAGAGGTTTGAGAATAGGTTCAATTAATTTTCCCAGATATGCGGCAAAACTAGTTTCAATTTGTCCATTTGATGGAAAATAAGAAAGAAACCAAACAACTATACTAGCAGCAAAAATTATAGTTCCAGCTTTTTCAATAAAATGACTTCCTTTATTCCACATATAAATTAAAATATTTCTCAATGTTGGAATTCGATATCGTGGAAGTTCCATAACTAATGGAACGTCTTCGCCTTTAAAGAATAATTTATTTACAAAATATGCAGTAAATGCAGTAATTACAATACTAAATATATAAATAGAAAACAAAACTTCTCCTTTGTATTTATTGAAAAAGATGCTTGTGATCATTAAATAAACAGGCAATCTCGCACTACAAGATATAAACGGTGAAGCAAGAATTGTACCAATTCTTTCTTTTTCATCAGGTAACCCTCGAGTACTCATTATTGAAGAAACATTGCATCCAAATCCTAATAATAAAGACATAAAAGATCTTCCAGATAATTTCATTTTATACATTATCCTATCTACAACGAAAGCTGCACGAGGTAAATATCCAGTTTCTTCTAAAATACCAAGTGCAAAGAATAAAGCAAAAATATTTGGAATAAAAACCAACACTCCTCCTACACCACTTACTACACCATCAGCTAATAAGGAAATAAAAGAGTTATCTCCAAAGGACTTAATAAAAATACTGAGATTAGAAATTAAAAAATTAAGATAATCTGATAGTGGTTGAACAATGTCAAAAGTAAACTTAAAAACAAGATACATAATTAACAAAAGAATTGGAATACCAAAATATTTATGAGTAAGAACATGATCAATTCTATCGTTGATAGTTCTTTGATAATTTAAAGATTTTCCAGAGTATGCTTCTTTAATGATATTTTCAACATGAGAATAACGAATAGTAGGGATTAAAGTTGAGGCATTTTCAATGATTGAATTCTCAATGTTAATATGAGAAGAAAGGTCATCTTTAATTTCTTTATCACCTTCTAAAAATTTTAAAGCAGCAAATCTTTTGTTAGAAAAAAGATTATCAGGAATATCTTTTTCAATTTGTAAAATAAGATTTTCAAGATTCCCATAGTTAAAAATAACTTTTTTACTATGTTTTCCTCTAGCAACTTCCACAATCAAGTTTTTTAATTCTTCTATTCCTTCACCAGTTTTAGCTGAAGTAAAGACAACTGGTATTCCAAAATGCTTTTGTAATTCGAATTTATTAATTTTAATTCCGAGTTTTCTAGCTTCATCTATAGAATTCATAACTAAAATAACATTCGAATTTAACTCTAACAATTCAATAAGTAAATAAAAACTTTGTTCAGGATTAATTGAGTCAGCAATTAAAACAGTTACATTAGGAGGAGTATAAAAAAGAAAATCTCTAGTAACTTTCTCATCTGTACTTTGTGATGTTAAAGAATAAGTACCCGGAAGGTCAATAACATGAATAGTATCATTTAACCAAGTAGTTGCACCTTCAATTTTTGAAACGGTTACACCAGGCCAATTTGCAACATATTGTCTGGCACCAACCAATCTATTGAAAATGCTAGTTTTACCTACATTAGGATTACCAACAAGTCCAACAGTGATTACCATTTTATGCCCTCCTGAGGAGAATTTTTTTCTTCATTCCTTGGCCTAGAAAAATTTTATTATTGTTATGAAAAACTTCACCATTTTTAACAGTTAATTTCGAACCAATTTGAAGACCAAATGAAAACATTTTTTTCTTAAAATTAAAACCACCCAAAAATGATGTGATAATATATTCTCCATCTGGAGCATGGGAAAGTGGAATATAATCGTCAAGTAATTCAACTTCAATGTTTGAAGCTTCAGAATGTCGTAAAGAAATTAATTTATTAAAGATTCGATATACTCTTGGATCGCCCATTGGGGATGAATGAACCACTTCAATAATAGAATTAGGAATTATACCAATTCCAAGCAATCTATGTTTAATTGGTGAATCTGAAATATTAACTACTCTAACTTTTGATCCAACCGGAGCCTTATCTAGAGTCATTGAAATCCTCCCTTTTGAAAATAATTCTCAATAAGATTATAACATTTAAAATTTAAAAATCAAGAAATTGACTATTAAAGTAAAACTGATAAAATTATTGAAGAGTATGAAAAAAAGAAAAAAGGAGTTAAAAAATGAAGATTTTGTATTTTAAAAATGACAAATGCTCAGTTTGCGGAGCTGTTTATCCTAAAGTAAAAAATATCGCTGAGAAGTATTCATTGGAATTTGAAGTGATTGATGTTCTGGAGAAACCCGAAATTGCCGGTCAACATTTAGTTTTGACAGTTCCAACGGTATTGATAATTGATGAAAATAATCAAGAATTAGCAAGATTTTCACGAAATTTTAGTATATCTGAAATAACAAATTTTATTAACCGCTTTTTGGAACTCACAAAAAATTAACTGAAAAAATTATATAATAATACTTTAAAAATGGCTTTGGTAAATGATAAATTACCAAAGCCATTTTTTCATTATGGAAGTTCTTTAAAAACGATATTTCAAAACTTCAACATTTTATTAGTTAAAATTACATTCCACTTAATTTATTTAAATTTAACCAAAATATATCTTTTATTATAACTGGATTTGTAGGATCTGAAACATCAATAACAACTATACCATTTTCTTCATCAGCAATATATGCATAATTTCCTGAAATTTTTATATCTCTTGCTTTTATAGAACCGGAGAAATTATAATAGCCCATTTCTAACTTTCCAATTTCTTCTAAATTAAAAGGATTAGAAATATTAATGATTACAACATCTGCTCCATCAGCAACGTAAGCATGATTTCCTGAAATGTCTAATCCATATGCAGCAAAACCAGTTTTAAAACTATCAGCTATTATAGGATGCACAGGATCAGTTATATTTACACATAATAAACCTTCATTATGTTCAGCAAGATAAGCATAATTTCCTGAAATGTGGACATCATTTGAAATACCATCAGGATAAAAATGCCCAACTTCATTTGGATTTAAAGGGTTAGATATATCTATAATTCCTAATCCACTTGTATAACAGGTAACATATAAATAATCATCTAAAATATGTACACTGTTTAAGTATCCTTGTACATCAATCTTCCAATATAGTTGGGGGCTTGAAGGATCAGAAATATTTAAAGTTACTAAGTCATTAGTCCAATCGGCTACATACGCATAATCATTTGCAACAGAAACATCCCAAGAAAATCCGTAAGTATCAAATTCACTTATAAACTGTGGATTTTCTGGAACAGAAATATCTACGATTACTATTCCATTTAGTGCATCGGCAATATACGCATAATCTCCTGAAACATATACTCCTAATGCATAACCTTGAGTATCAAAATGCCCAATTTTTTGTGGATTAGATGGATTAGAAATATCAATTATGACTAAGCCATTGTAATAATCTGCAACATAAGCATAATTTCCAGAAATGTAAATTTTATAAGCATCACTATTCGAATTCAAAAAACCAACAAGTTGAGGATTAGTTGAATCAGAAATGTCAATTATTTGTAATCCATTTTCAATGTCGATAGCATATGCATAATTATCAGAAACAAATATATTATTTAAATAACCATCTATTTCCAAATATCCAGATATATGAGAATTTGTTGCTTCAGATATATCAATGATTACTAACCCATATTCACCATCAGCAATGTAAGCATAATTGTCCAAAATATAGACATCTTCAGCATGTCCATAGGTATCAACGTTAAGCACAAGTTGAGTGTTAGTTGGAACAGATATATCAATAATTTCTAAACCATTTACACCTTCAGCTACATAAGCATAATTCTCAGAAAGGTAAACACCATAAACATCAGATAAATCGTATAAATATCCAATCAATTTAGGATTAGTTGGATCAGAAATATCAATTATAGTAAATCCGTAATCTTCATCTGAAACATATGCATAATTACCAGAAACTTGGAAGTCTTTAACAGAGCCTATAACATCCAAATATCCAATCAATTGAGGATTAGATGGATCAGAAACATCAATTATTGCAAATCCATTATAATCATCTGTGAGATAAACAAAATTATCAGAAGCATAAATACAATATACATAACCCAATGTTGCATTATTGTTATGGTATAAAGAATCTAAATGACCAATCAATTGAGGATTAGTTGAATCGGTAATGTCAACTATTAATAATCCATTATCCCCATCAGCAACATAAGAAAAAATGCCAGATACATAAACATCTTCTACATACCCATCTGTATCAAAATTTCCAATCATTATAGGGCTTGCAGGATTAGTAACATCAATTAATATAATTCCATCCATCCCACCAGCGGCAACAATAATATTTCCGTATACTGTTATCTTAAATGTAGTTGAAGCAAAATTTCCGAAATTATCTTGTGCTTTTACAGTAATTTGATGTACTCCTATATCACTTGTTCCAGGTGTCCAAGTATAAACACCGTTATTGTCAATAGAACCTTTTCCAGTTGTCACTAAAGATAAACAGATATTCCCACCTTCAGGATCAGCAACGAACTGAGTTAAATCTAATTGTAGAGTTTCTCCTACTTTAACAGTTTGATCAGTAATATTACTCCATTCAGGTTCTCTGTTAAGAGGACTTGCGCTTTTAAAACAATTGCTAAGAATGAATATCATGCTAAAAAGAACTAGTAATAGTAAAAATGTTTTTCTCATGATAATCACCCCCGTTATAATATGGTTATAAAATTTATTCAGTAAAATTTTATCAACTTATTATATCATAATTATATAAAATTTTTAAAATTAAAACTAAAAATTAGGTTGAAGCTAAAATATCATTTATAGAAAATTTTATTAATAAATTTTTTATAAGGGGATATTAAATTTAATGGTATTGATGAGGAATTAAAAAATAGAAATGGTGTGATCAAAGTATAATCTATTTGAGTGGTAAAAATGAAAAGTGGAAAGTTAAGTAGAATATAGCAAAAATTTGGTGTATGAAAAACATAAGAAATAAGAAGCTAAAGCATTTCAAATAAAAAGAGAAAATCATAAGATTGTTAAATAATTGAAATTTTACTTTTAGTTTTGCTTGATTGCATCAGCTAATAGATAAGTTTTACAATGAGTATTTAATGATATGAAATCAAATACAATATAATAGTTATTATATTGCATATAAAAAAGAAAAAAATAATCTTGCGTAGATATACATTATATAGAGGATAAAAACCAGAAAATTAATAATGTTTGTTCAACATGAATGTAAATATCACTATATTAAAAAGTCTTCTCTAATAGCTTTGCAACAAACTTATCAGAAAAAATCCTCCTTATTAAGTGATATGTAAGCTTATTTGAAATCCCAGGTATATACAAAGGTTTATTTTTTTCATATGCTTTTATTGCTCCATATACAACATCTTTTACACTCATTAGTTTTTGATTATTTTTCATATTTGCCCTTTCAAAAAATCTTGTTTTTGTTTTTCCAGGTGCAAGGCACATTATATGAACATTAAACTTTCTAAGTTCTGCCCATAAAGACATTGAAAAATTATATACATACGATTTTGTGGAACCATATACAACAAAATGAGGAATTGGAAAAAACCCCGCAACTGAAGCTACATTAATAATTCCACCTTTATTTTTTTCGATAAATTTTTTTGAGTAGAAATAGCTTAATAATGTTAAAGCTTTAATATTTACTGAAATCATTTTGTTGTATAAATTAATATTTCCATTAACAAATTTTCCATACAATCCAAATCCTGCATTATTTATAAGATGATCAATATCAAAAAATTTAATAGTATCGATAAATAAATCAATATCTTGAGAAAGATCAAAATTAATTATTTCAACTGATATTTTTTCGTTAATACGTTTTGTATTTTTGTATACTTTCTCAAGTCTTTCTGAATTTCTTCCAACAATAATTAGATTAAGACCTTTTTCAGCTAATTGATATGCAAATTCTTCACCTATTCCTGATGAACCACCAGTAATTAAAACAGTTTCATTCTTAAGAAATACAGGCATGTTATCCCTCCTGAATTTATTATATCAGAATTAGTTAAGTTTTTTAGTAGTAAAAAATCTGTGTAGAAAAATATTTATAATTTATGTTTGTTCAACAGTAATTATATCATACAAAAAAAACACCACTAACAAGTTGTTTGCTCAAAATTTATTTCAGCAAGTTTCTTGTATTTTGTTCTCTATCTAATATAAGATCTATTAATAAGTTTTTTTTGAAATTCGTTTTTATTTCTTCTTGTTTATTCACATAACTTTTATAATTTAAAAAGATAAATTCACCTCTGAGAAAGTTTTTTCCTTTTTTTTCATTCTAATGGAGATTATTTCCATATAATCGATGTATATGATATTTATTTTTATTTTTAATTAATGGTACAATTCTAATGGTGTTTACTACACTAAAAGGAGGGGATTTTATGAGAAAATATTTTGTTTTATTTCTAATTCTTATGTTATTAGTTCCTATTTTCGGTAAAGTAAATTTTGGTTCCACGCAAATGACACCTGCTGCTGAAAGAGAATTTCTGCTTAATCAGCTCGCTGCTTTTTCAAAATCTTCTGGAATTGATGTTGGACTAATTAATTTTGAATATCCCGATTTACTCTCGCGATTAGAAGCTGAACATAAAACTAATAAAATCACTATTAATTTAGTTGCTGACTTACAAGCTAATTTGTATAATTTCGCTGCTGAAGGTTTACTTGCAGATTTATCAGATATACAAATTCCAGGTGTTACTTTTTTAAGTACACTCGAAAAATATTCAACTTTTAAAAATCAAAAAGTTTTCATTCCTTGGTTACAAGCAACTTATGCAATGGCAATCAACAAAAAAGCTTTTGAATACTTACCAGCAGGTCTTAGTAAGGATGATGTCATTAATGGTACAGAAAAATGGACTTATAAAGCATTAATAAATTGGGCACAAAAACTTATGGTTGAAACAAAAACTCCACAATTAGGATTTCCGCTTGGGCCAAAAGGATTGTGGCATAGATTTTTACATGGATATATTTATCCATCCTATACGGGTTTCCAAGCCGCAAAATTTGACAGTGACGAAGCATACACTATGTGGAGAGATCTCCAAGTTTTATTCAATTACGTCCATCCTGCCTGTACTACTTGGGATAGTATGGATCAACCATTGTTGAGAAACGAAGTTATGATTGCATGGGATCATACTGCAAGATTAAAACAAGCAATTGTTGAACGTCCTAACGACTTTGTTGTAGTACCTGTTCCAAGAGGTCCAGAAGGTAGAGGTTATATCTTAGTAATGGCAGGATTAGCTATCCCAAAGGGTGTTCAAAATGTAGATGAGGTTGTTAAAGTAATTGAATTCTTAACTTCTCCTGAGACACAAGTTGCTATTCTTCAAAATGTTGGTTTCTTCCCAGTTGTCAAAGAAGCTTCAAACGCTATTCCCGAAGGCGCACTTAAAATTCTTGCTCAGGGTGTCTTAAATCAATCATCAGCCCCTGACTCAATTATTGCTACCATTCCTGGTTTAGGTTCTAAAGGTGGAGAATTCACCGAAACTTATAGGAATGCATTTACTAGAATAGTATTTTACAAAGAATCTCCGGCTAGTGTATTACCCGATCTTGCTAAAAAGTTAAAAGGTATTTTTGAAGAAGTTGGAGTTCCAATTCAATAATTAAAAAATAATTTAGTTATTATTCTTCGAATGCAGGTGTTTAAACACCTGCATTCGTTTAAAATGAAACTAAGGAGTGGGTAAAGTGTTTCTAAAAAACAAAAATCTTAAATACTGGTTATTAATTGCTCCTTCCTTAATTTATCTTTTTGTGTTTATCGTTATCCCAATTTTTGGTACTGCAAAATTAGCTTTGCAGAGTCCTGAAGGTCCTTTTGGAAACTTTAAATTGTTGTTGTCTTCTAAAGATTTTAGAACTGCTTTTTTGAATACTCTTTTACTTGCTGCAATTATTATTCCCATTCAACTATCCCTATCTATTCTATTAGCATTATTCGTTAATAAAAAATTTAGAGGTCATCAATTAACGATATTTTTAATTACTACTCCTTTAGCTTTAAGTGATATTACTGCAGGTCTTATCAGTTATTCAATATTTTCTTCAAATGGTTTTTTAAATAGATTTCTTATATCTTTTAATTTAATCGATAGACCAATTTACTTCTTTGGGTTTATGTTTAAAAGCAGAGAACTTTTTGTTATTATTTTAACTGAAATTTGGAGAGCAACACCATTGGTTTTTATTATGATACTCGCTGGTCTTCAATCAATTAACAAAGAATATATAGAAGCTGCTGAGATCTTTGGCTTTAGTGCATGGCAAAGAACTTGGAAAATTACTTTACCATTATTAAAACCTGCTATTCTCTCCGCATTATTGATTAGAACTCTTTTTGCATTTCAATTGTTTGGCGTGGTTTGGATTTTAGCTGGAAGAGATATAACTGTATTAGCAGGAGAAACATACTATTGGTATGTATTTAGAAACAACAAAAATGTGGCAAGCGCATATTCTTTGATTATTGCACTACTTACTTTCGTTGTAGGTTGGTTCTATCTTAAAACTCTTAAGCCTAAGCATTTGGAGGAAGGTGAATAACATTGAAAGCAATCTATATTTTATTATTTCTTTTAATCTTATTTTTCTTTATAGGACCTATTGTTCTTTCAATTATTGCATCTTTAACACCAGCTTCTGAGTTTTACGATTCTACTAAAATATTTCCATCTCATTTTACTTTTGAACATATCAAAACATTACTTTTCACTTTAGGTGGACTTAAAGCATTGTTCACTAGTATTCAAGTAGCTTTAATAGCTATTGCGGTTTCTTTCTTATTAGGTATACCTGCAGGTTATGCACTTGCAAGATACTATTTTCCTGGGAAAGATACAGTAAAACTCATTATGTTATTTACTAGATCAATTCCATTGATAGTAATTTCAGTTGCTCTTGTGACAACTTATATTAGATTAAATCTAGTAGATACTGCTTTAGGAGTCGCGCTTGCACACGCTGCAATGATTTTACCTTTTACGGTTATCATTACTTCAAGCATTTTTTCATCAGTTTATATAGAATATGAAGAAGCTGCTATGGTATTTGGATTGACAAGATTTGGTGCATTTATAAGAATTACTTTACCTCTTTCTTTGCCAGGTTTAGCTGCATCAGCAATTTATGCTTTTATCATGTCTTGGAACGAAGTATTTGCAGCATCAATTCTCTCAATACAAAATCGTACTTTACCTGCTCATATACTAAGTACTGCAATGGCTTCACCTGATTATTTAAAGTATGCAATGGCAACTATTATGACTATTCCGGCTTTGATATTTATATTTATTATAAGAAAATACTTGATTGCAATTTGGGGTATTTCGCTCAAATAAACTTTGGGAGGCTGATCAAATTGGCAAAAATTACAATTAAGGGAGTTAAGAAATATTTTGGAAATGTAAAAGCTTTGGATGGAATAGATATTGAAATTGAAGATGGAATATTTGTTGCATTATTGGGTCCTTCTGGCTGTGGAAAAACCACTTTGATGAGATGTATTTCAGGATTAGAACAACTTACCGATGGAAAAATATACTTTGATAATGTTGAAATCAGTAAATTACAACCTAGAGATAGAAATGTTTCAATGGTTTTTCAGAGTTACGCTGTATGGCCACATATGAAAGTTTATGACAACATTGCATATCCATTAAAATTGAAAAAAATTCCAAAAGAAGAAATACATAAAAAAGTTCAATGGGCTGTGGATTTATTAAATATTTCTGAGTTAGTAAACAGATATCCATCACAATTATCGGGAGGTCAGAGGCAACGTGTTGCTGTTGCAAGAGCTATTGTACACAATCCAAAAGTTTTGTTACTTGACGAACCTTTGTCCAATTTGGATGCTTTATTGAGAGTCAAAATGAGAAGTGAATTAAAGAAACTTCAGGAGCAATTAAAAGTAACTACCATATATGTGACTCACGATCAAGTGGAAGCCATGACAATGGGAGATAAAATAGCAGTAATGAACAAAGGAAAAATTATTCAATATGGAACCCCTGAGGAAATTTACAAAAGACCTTCCACAAAATTTGTGGCTGGTTTCATTGGTTCCCCTCAAATGAATTTCATTGAATGTAAAGTAATAAATGAAGGTAATAAGCAATTCGCACAATTTGAATCTCTAAAATTTGAATTGCCTTTTAAATATAATAAAAAAGAAGTTATAGTAGGAATAAGACCAGAAAATATAGATTTAGAACCCTTAGAAGGAGATCATATTATTATCAACGGTAAATTATATTTTTCGGAAAGATTAATGCCTGAAACTATTTTGCATGTAGAAACTGAAAGTAAGCAAAGGCTTGTTTCAAAGCTTCACTATGATGTTATTTTAACTGAAGGACAAGAATTAAAATTATATGTTGACATTAGCAATTTACATTTCTTTGATCCTGATACTGAGGAGAGGTTATTTTGAAAGGTCATATAATTTGTCATACACATTGGGATAGAGAATGGTTTGCTTCATATGATGTTACTAATGATTGGCTGTGCAAATTTTTTGAAAATCTCTTAGATTTGTTTGAAAAAGAAAATGAACCTAATTTTAAATTCGTTTTGGATGGTCAAACACTAATTTTAGAAGATTTTTTAAAAACATGCAAAAACAAAAAATTAAAAAACAAAATTACTAATCTAATTGATTCCAAAAAAATTCTTGTAGGTCCTCTTTATGCTCAAATCGATTTTAGAATCTCTGGAGAATCTTCTATATTAAATAATATATTACTTGGTTTAGAAAACTTGAATGTTTCTACTCAGGATGCTGTTGCTTGGATGGTTGATAACTTTGGGTTCATTGGGCAAATTCCTCAAATTTTAAAAATATTCGGAATTAATAAATCAGTGATTTGGCGTGGAGTAAATTCAGAAACAAATTTAGAAAAAACTTGGGTAGGAAGCGATGGTACAACATTAAAAACAATATGGCTTATTAGTGGTTACAGAAACTTTTATAACATTTTCTCAACCAGAGATATAGCTGATAAAAGATGTATGAATGAAATAAAAAAATTAAAAAGCTTTTCATATTCAAAAAATATTCCTCTTTTAGATGGTTATGATCTCGATATTAAGCCAGAAAATCCCAAAAGATTTATCAAATCTTGTAATGCTTTTTTGAGTGAACCAAAAAAATTATTCAATGATAACTTCTTTTTCAAAAACCAAAATATTTACGGGGAACAAATTAGTGGAAAATATGCTTGTACATTTCCAGGTACTTTATCAACCAGAGTACAGCTTAAGTTACAAGCTTATTTCACTGAAAAATTCTTAAATCTTTTAGAATTTTTAAACATTATTTCCGAAAGTAATGTTAAAACAAAAAACTTATGGAAAAAATACATAAAAAATTTAATACATGATAACATTTGTGGAGTAGGTATAGACTATATTCATGAAAGCATGGAAAAGCAATTCTATAATATTTCTAGAAAATCCAAATCATTAATCATAAATTCTTTAAATAATTTAGCAAAAAGATTAGCCCTTCCAAGTGGTGATTATGCTCTGAATTTATCAAATTACAAATATGATGTTTGGTATAGTAATGACAAGTATTGTTATTTATTAAATTCCGATGGAATTTCAATTAATAAAGTTAAAGCATACAAAATTACGAAAACTGAAAAAATAAAAGATGAAAACATCTATTGGGAAAATAATTATTATAAAGCAAAAATGGATCAAAAAAATGGAACCTTTCGAATTCGTTATAAAGATATTAATTCGAAGAAAGAAGTTACTATTGGAAAATATTTCTTATACGATGAACTTGGTGATACTTATTCAACTTTTAGGAAAAATTCAAATTATTCAATTAATATTAGAAATATTAAAATTAAATATAAAAATGAACATAATTTGGTAATTAGTTTTAAGAGAAAGATTTATAATGATCAGGTTTCTATTGAAACAAAGGAAACTATTATTTTTGATCAAACACCAATAATTAAATGGAAGATTAAAACAATTCAAAAAGGGAAAAATTACGTATTAACATTTTTATCGTTTGGAGACAAGTTTAATAATCATTTTGCACGAATGCCCTTTGAAATTGTTGAAAGAAAGAATATCGATAATGATTACTTTTCTGATAAAGTTCCAAAAGAACTATCTGAAATATTACTTGCAGCTAGAGAAACAAATCAAAACTCCATTTTTCCTTTCCAAGGATTTGTAGGATACAAAGATACTACTCACATTTTTTCCACTTTTACAAAGGGATTAAGAGAGTATAGAATATTTAAAAATCAGGGAATTGAAATTACTTTGTTAAGATCTATTGAGTGGATTGCTAAAGAAAATGTCCCTGGACGTTCTGGCGATGCAGGGCCTTTAATATATACTCCAAAAGCTTCTTTAGAAAATAAAAGTTTTGAATTTGAACTAGGCTTTTATTTTAACTCTAACAATTCTTTAGAAGAATTGTATAAATGGTTTATGTTATTTGACAATCCACCTATTTTATTTAATGTTAAATCAAATAGTTCTTCTGACTTAAACCAAATTCAATTAGCGGAAATAAAATACCCCTGGGTTATTCTCTCAAACCAAAAAATTGCAATTTACAATCCATTCAATTTTTCATATAATGGCCTAAAACCTCTGAAGATAAAGATTGTTCCTCCTAAAGATATCGCATTTAAGTTCCCAAGTGTTGAAAATAATAGCAATTCCAATAACATTAAAGTTGAAATTTTTGATTTTCCTTCATTTCCATTTTCGAAAAAGAAAAATAATAATAATATTGATAGAAACAAATTAAAAGAAATTAAAGATGCAATGAAAATCATAAAGACACAAATCGATAATATAAAACTTAAAATAAGAGAAAGCAAGACAAAATGCGAAGAAATAAAACTTAAACATAATTTATATTCACTAGAAAGAAAATATATGGAATTAAAAATATCATTGTTATTACTAAAGAAAAAACCATATGAAATAAAAAATATATTCTGGAAATACAACCAAATTAGAGCGAAACGAAGAACATATGATTATTTAGTTCAAATGTGTAATGCAGAAAATGAAAGTATTTAAAAATCCAATGTTTATATACTTGGTTTGTAATTTTATTGTATGCTCTGTAAGTTTAAACATTTTTAGCGAAAAGTGATTTTTGGTTTTATTTGCTTTAATGCAGAAAAAATATATTTAACAAATGTAATGTATTAATATATTCAAACTCAAATGATCAGTAAATTCTTGTACTTTAAAAGATTAAATTATAATGAAGTGCCAGTAGTAAAAAAATAATTCTTTTTTACCTTTACTCAGAAAAATGATTGGAGGGAATTTAATGAAAGTTGCTTTAGTCCATTATCGAGCTGGATTAATGGATGGTGTTTCTCTTGAAATGGAGAAATGGAAAAAAGTCTTAACAAAAATGGGACATTCTGTAGACATTGTAGCAGGAAATAACAAAGAAGGTGTTGATGTTGTAATCCCTTCAATTGGTTTTGAAAATTCAAAATATAAATTGATAAATAAAAATGCTTTTGAAAAATTGGAAGACTATACTATCGATGAATTATTAAAAATAATTATTGATGAATCTGGAAAAATCTACAACGATATCAAAAAACAATTAAAAAAATATGATATTATTATTCCAAACAACATATGGTCTTTAGGAGCATTTTTACCATCAGCAATAGCACTTTATAAATTCGCCAAATCTCATCCAGAAAAATTATTTATTGGACATCATCATGATTTTTGGTGGGAAAGAGAGTATTTTTTGAATTATACAAATGAAAAAATTAAAAATCTTTTAGATCAATATTGCCCACCAATCGGAGAAAACATAAAGCATGTTGTGATAAATTCGCTTGCCAAAGAAGCGCTTTTTTCAAAAAAAGGTGTAGATTCTACAATTGTACCAAATGTAATGGACTTCAATGAACCACCTTTTATAAGTGAAGAATTAAACTTGCAAATTAGGAGTGCTTATAACATTTCAGAAAATGCTATAGTTTTACTTCAAGCAACAAGAATAACAGAAAGAAAAGCCATTGAACTTGCTATCGAATTAGTTCACCAAATGTCAAAATTATCAAAAAAATATATCGGAAAAGAGTTATATAATGGAAAAACATTTAATGGAGATATCGTACTTGCCTTTTCTGGAATGTGTGAAAGCAAAAACTATAAATACAAATTACTAGATTTGGCATTTCAATATGGGATTCATACGGTAAATCTTTATCCAAATGTTGAAAAGAATGTATGGAGTTTCTGGAATTTGTACAGTGTAGCAGATGCAATTACGTACCCATCGATCCTTGAAGGATGGGGAAATCAGCTTTTAGAAGCAGTTATTGTTAAAAAACCAATTGTATTATTCGAATATAAAGTATTTGAAAAAGATATCAAAAAATCTGGCTTAAAATTTATTAGCCTTGGAAATAGTTATGAAATAAAAAATTCTTTAGTAAGAGTAAAAGAAGATGTAGAAATGAAAGCAGCAGAAGAATTATTTAATATCCTTTTCAACAAGGAATTATATAAAAAAACAGTTAACGAAAATTTTGAGATTGGAAAGAAATTTTATAGTCTAGAAAGTTTACAAAAAATCATTGAAAACATTTTAAATGCATAAAACTCAATTATAGAAAAAATCCCAGGGTCAATCCTGGGATTTTTATTTTAAAAGGAAAAATAACAGAAAATTTTCTAATTTTCCCTGTGCAATATAATCATTCTTATATTGCATTATGCTTAGAAGGAATTTTTTAGAAGAAAAAGGATGAAATTTCAAAAATTTATCCAAGAAAATTTTTAAATTTTGGCGAAAACGAAAATTGAAATTCCAGAAATAAATTTTTTATAAATCTCACATTTTTTATCAAAAATATTTAAAAATTTTTCTTATAATAAAAACTATCCTATTTAATCGTTTATTGATGCGGGTTTAGGGATGCTCTTTTTATTTTCGTTTTTAAGGCCATTTCTTCGTATATGATATATTTTTGTACATCTGATTAACTTTAATGAGGCTTATTTTTGAATATAAAAGGTAATTTGTTTCACGAACTTTCTTATCTACAAATTTCTTTATAAGTGCTCGATCATTTTTAAATTAACTTTTCTTAAAAAAAGAATCTGGAAAAATTTTGAACTTTTAAAGAAACAGCAAAAATATATAGAATACTTATTCACATATGAATACAAAGCCCCGCCTGTTATTATAATTACAATCAAGCGGAGTTGTTAATTTATTTTCTTAAATATTCTACTTATCTAGTGATTGTATACGACAGGGAATTTCAGTAAGAGCAAATAAGAATTAATCTTCAATAAACATAGGAAAAGCATTTTAATAGCAAACAAAAGCATTTAAAGGAGAATAAGGGCGTGTTTTATCAAATTTTGCCATGTTATAAATATAATTTAAGAATATGACAAGGAAACACAAAACATCATACTATCGAATCGGCTAAGATAATTTTCAGCAGCCAATAAAGTTAGTATTACAAATGGAATTTTATATCCTACACTCAGCTTCGTTGAACAGTTCTTCATTGACATGTCTGGTAGTCATAAGCCTCCAGAAAAATGGCAAACCACGTTTAAATAAAAGTCGTGGATTTAAATAAACCTTAAAATATGCTTTTGTGAATATTTTTTTCAATTCGTCTTGAGAAAACTTTGGATGTTTGAAAACCAAATTCGTTGCATCGTAAAGTTCATAATTTTTTGTCAGTAGTTTGTCTTTCAATTTTTCAAAAAGCCTTGTACCGGGATAAGGCGTTAATATTGAAAATTGTACAATGCTTGCCCCGAGCTTCTTAGCAAGCTTTAAGGTTTTATTTATACTCTCAACGGTTTCTCCAAGCGCACCGAATATAAAACTAGCGAATAGATCTATCTTGTACTTTTTGAGGATTTTGGAAACACTCATTGCGATAGAACTTGTCAGCTTTTTGTTGTATTCTTTTAAGATAGCATCGTCAGCACTTTCAAAACCCACAAAGAGCATCTTGCAACCAGATTTTGCCATTACATCTATCATATCTTCATGACCAATTATTTCATCCGCTCTTGAGAAAGCCCACCAACTTATCTTCAAATCATTCCTCAATATTTCTTCTGATATTTTTATTACTCTATTTGGATCCATTGTAAAGTTGTCATCGAAGAATATCAATGATTTATAATTGAATTTTTTTACCAACAGTTTTATTTCTTCGATAACATTTTCAACACTCCTTTTCCTCCATTTAATTCCCATAAATTGAGAAGCAGAGCAAAACTCGCAGTTGAACGGACATCCTCTCGATGTTATGAGACTTGTAGCGGGTTTACCATCAAACTTTGTTTTATAATTTTTCAATGGAAGACCTTCTCTATCCGGGAAGGGGATCGTATCGAGATCGTTTATAAATTTTCCTGGGAATACTTTCAATTCATCGTCTTTCAGATAAGCAACTCCTGGAATTTCTGGATACATTTCTTTATTATTTATATTTTCAACCAAGTTCAAGAAACTTTCTTCTCCTTCACCAATTACAACATAGTCAGCTATTTTGTTTCTAAGTATTTCTTTGACTTCAGCACTTGCATGTGGACCTCCAAAAACTACAATGGTGTTTTTACTTCTTTTTTTTATACAATTTGCAATTTTGTATGCTATATTTGATCTAACTGTATCCACAGATATTCCAACTAAATCATAATCCTCATAGTTCTCTTTCCTAAGATCAAATTTTTCAGCATTCATATCAACTATTCTTGTTTGATGCCCGGCTCTTTTTAACATCGAACTCAGATAAGCAACTCCCAAAGGCGGATAAAAAGCACCAAGTCTATAATAGTACCCAGTATTTGGTGGATTCAACAGAAGAACTTTCATGATCTAACCCCCTTTTTGATATTTAACATCATTAATTATTATAACATAAATCAGAAATGGTAATATTGAATATTGCTTGATGAAAAAATCACTGGTTAGTTGACATTGATGTTGATTTGGAGGCTTCTCTCTTATTTGTATATCTTTTAGCAATAACCTTCCTTTTTTCAGAACATTCAAAAACAATTCGAATGACAAGTAAAGAAGGAACTTTAATAGAATTCCACTTAAACAGTAACTATAGCATATTTTTACCCTCAAAACATCCAACTGACGAGATTTACACTTTCAATTCAGATAACTTCGAACGAATTTGCACAATTAAATATGGAAAGTTGAAGCAGAATTGCGACTTAATTACTATCTGTTCACTTATGGTAAATTATTGCTAACCAGAAAACCGTTATCTTTCGACAATGCATCTTACCAAAAACTAGAAAATATTTGTCTGGTGTGCAAACAAAAGAAATAACTCCGCATTCCGAGATTTGGCAAAATCTGCTCAACACAGCGGCATATATTTGGTCATATAAATGTTATGGATTATATTCCTATTTCTTTCCTAATTTCAATTATTTCTTCCTTTTTACAGAAAGTTCTTGCAAAATGTATAATATAATTTCTTCTAAGTCTTCTGTTTCTTGATTCAATTCCTTGAGATTCTCAATTATTTCTTTGTAATACACTAACAAATCTCTAATTTAACTAGAAAAAGGGCATGCCTCTATTAGTCTGATCGATAAAATTTTTTCAACTATTCTAGGTTAATCTGCATTCTATTTTAGTAATCCATCAAGATCTATTGCATATAAATAGTTATCTCAACTTATTACGTATTATTACGTAAATGGTGCCATTTGAACCAATTGATGGTGAAAAGTCAGTATCTTCATTAGTATGAAATTCCCATTTTAGTGATCCATAAGGTTAAAACATTGATTTACTAAATAATATAGACATTTTAGAGTTTCTATTTTTGTTATTGCAAAAAATCAAAAATTTTCTTATAAATTTTTAAAATTTCTCCTTTTTTACTTTTTCAAAAACCTCTCCTAAGCTTAACGCAACATAATATAAGTTATAATGCAAAAATCCGATGCCGGAAATCCTTTATTTATGCAGCTTTTAGAAATTAGCCCTGTATTTTCAATTTTTTTCCTCGTTGTTTTTCTTTGATATATAATTTATCAGAAAAGGTAGAATTATGGGCCTTATTTTCGAAAATAAAAGGTGTTTCGTTATACGAACTACCTGTTTTTTGTGTCGACGGCTATTCTTTCATTTGGACTAATTTGAAGTAATTTTATTGAATTCTTCAATAAAGTATATTTTGGTTCACATCTTGTTATATCTAGATAGTTGGCTTATAAAAGCTTTTATATGATTTGTAGAACTTTTGTACGCAAATTCAACATTTTGATTGTCAGTGATTTTAAAAAGTCCTTCCTTCCCACAATTAATAAACTTACTAATAATCTACTCATTGTTCAATTAATTGATTATCTAGCACTTGTAAACCTTCATTTGCAAATTCTTCTCTTTTATCAACTTCTATTATTGAAATAAATACAGCGCGGCTAGAGGAAGTAAAACCATTGTTAGGCTAGTTACAACAACTACAGCATGAATACTATTTTGGTACAACTTTTGTTTGAAAGTATATTAGTTTCTATTGCATGTTTATACTCTATCATTCGTTATCTTTTCTAGAATAAATTTTTCAATAAATAGAATTTAAATGAATAAGTTTGTTTTAAGTATACCAAATTTTATTACTAATTTAGAGTGTTAATCTTTTCTTTGTAAGTTTATTTTCCACCTTTAATGCCTTACCAATTAAGTAGACATTTTCAGCTGCTCCAAGATATCAAATTTTGTGCTTTGCTTTTGCAAAAACTTTTTTATTTTTGGAAGATATTTTTGTTAAACAACTTAAAAAAGTTTTTTTAATTCTAAATTCAAAAACACCAATTATTATTCCAATAAAAAATTTTTGATATTTTACCAATTTTTTAACATATAGTAAAAATTTTTTGGGGT